>CAWCXQ010000019.1:0-455522 GCA_963799675.1 uncultured Chloroflexia bacterium | reverse complement strand
TCTTGCCGGTCATCGTGCGCGGGATCGCCGGGACCTCGTCGATCGCGTCGGGCACGTGCCGGGGCGACAGCTCCCGGCGCAGCGCCGCGCGGATGCGGTCGCGCAGGCCGTCGTCGAGCTCGGCGCCGTCGGTCGTGGCGACGAACAGCAGCAGCCTGCCCGCGCCGCCCTGCGGGTCCTCCAGGTGGACGACGAGCGAGTCGGCGATCTCGGGCAGTTCCTCGACGACGGCGTAGAACTCGGCGGTGCCGAGCCGCACCCCGCCGCGGTTGAGGGTCGCGTCCGAGCGGCCGGAGATCACGAAGCTGCGGTGGGGCGACATCGTCACCCAGTCGCCGTGCCGCCAGACGCCCGGGTACTCGTCGAAGTAGGAGGACCGGTAGCGCTCGCCGTCCTCGTCGTTCCAGAAGCCGACCGGCATCGACGGCATGGGCTGGCGGATCACCAGCTCGCCGACCTCGCCGACGATCTCATTGCCCTCCGGGTCGAACGCCGTGACGTCGACGCCGAGGCACGGCCCGGACAGCTCGCCGCGGTACACCGGGAGCCACGGGTTGCCCGCCACGAAGCCGGAGCAGACGTCCGTGCCGCCGCTGATCGAGTTGACCCGGACCTGGTCGCCGAACTGCTCGTCGGCCCATTCGAACCCCTCGCTCGGCAGCGGGGAGCCGGTGATGCCCAGCGTGCGCAGGTGGGACAGGTCGACGGTGCGCGCGGGCTCGATCCCGGCCGCGCGGCAGGACATCAGGTACGCGGGGCTGGTGCCCAGCAGCGTGACCCGGGCCTCGGCCGCGATCCGCCACTGCTGCAGGAGATCGGGGAAGAGCGGGTTGCCGTCGACCACCACGATGGCGGCCCGCCGCAGCAGCGCGGACATCCAGATGTTCCACATCGCCCACGCGGTGGTGGTGAACCACAGCGAGCAGTCGCCGGGCCGGACGTCGAGGTGGAAGGCCTGGGTCTTGAAGTGCTCGAGCAGGATCCCGCCGTGGCCGTGCACGATGGCCTTCGGCAGCCCGGTGGTGCCCGATGAGAAGAGCACGTACAGCGGGTGGTCGAAGGGCACGCGGTCGAACGCGACGGGCGCGGGCTCGGCCAGGAGCTCCGACCACGGCAGCGCGTCGCTCACCTCGTAGGGGCCGTAGGTGATGCCGACGACGTGGCGCAGCGTCGGCAGCCCCTTCCGGATCGCCGCGACCTCTTCGGACTTGTCGATCTGCTTGTTGCCGTAGGTGTAGCCGCCGACCGTGATCAGGACGGAGGGCTCGACCTGCGAGAAGCGGTCGATCACGCTGCGGGCCCCGAACTCGGGCGCGCAGGAGGCCCAGATCGCGCCCAGCGACGCGCACGCCAGGAACGCGACCAGCGCCTCGGGGGTGTTCGGCACGTACCCGACGACCCGGTCGCCGCGCCCCACGCCGAGCCGGGCGAGCCCGGCCCGCGCCCGGCCGACCTGGTCGGCGAGCTCGCCGAACGTCAGGTCGATCCGGTCGCGGGTCTGCGAGAACGCGATCACCGCGGGCTCGTCGCGGTCCTCGGGCCGCCGAGCATGTGCTCGGCGTAGTTCAGCCGCGCGCCGGGGAACCACTCGGCACCGGGCATGTCGCGGGATCCCAGCACCCGCTCGTAGGAGCCCTTGACCTCGAAGTAGTCCCAGACCGACGCCCAGAAGCCCTCGAGGTCGTCGATCGACCACTGCCACAGCTCCTCGTAGGAGGCGAAGGTGTGGCCCCGTTCGGCGAGCCAGCCGACGTAGGCGTCGAGGCCGTTGGTGGTCGACGTGTCCGTCACGATGCACGCTCCCTCAGCGGTCGGTTCTGGTCATCGTGCCCGCTCGGCCGAGGCGCTGCCCATATGAGGCGCTGGCCATGTACGGCTAGAAGGCGGCCGGGACCGGGCGACCTCGTACGCGGTCACGTCGACGTCGTGCAGGGTGATGCCCGGGTCGAGCGCGTTCGCCCGGGCGCGCCACGCCTCGATGGCATCCCAGGAGTCCCAGCGCTCGTAGTTGTAGATCCGCCGAGGGTCGACCGGATCGCCGAGCTCGATCTGTCCTCCCTGGCCTCCGTCGCCGCGATCGGTGCGACCCTGGGCGACGAAGACCGCCCGATCCACATCCTGATCAACAGCGCGGGCGTCATGACACCGCCCGAGCGGCGGACCACCGTAGACGGCCGCCCCTTGCTCAGCTCCGACGAGGCCGAGCGCGCTTGGCGGGTCTCCCAGGAGATCAGCGGCGTCGCGTTCGGCGGCCCGGTCTGCCAGTCCATGCGTGGTCGTGGGTTGGTGCGGCGTAGTACGGCGACCTCGTGCCGCAGCACGAGTAGTTCGATGTCCCTGGTGGAGGACGGGCGACCCAGCAGCACGACCAGCCTCAGCGCCTGCAGAAAGACCAGACACAACAGCCGCAGCGACACGGCGGCGATCATGCCTGACCGGTGAACGTCGCCGACCAGCGCTGCTCAGCAGCCTGTGCGACGTTCTGGAACCCCACACGGCGGTCGCGACGGGATAGAACCTACGACCACTTCGTCCCGAAGCAACGTGAGCGCCACCATGACCAGTAGGTTTCTGCAGCTCACGGTCTACCTGTCGTCCGTGGACGTCCACCCGCATCGGCTGTTATGCGGGGTGATTGTCATTCAGTCAGGCACTCACTTGTCGATCTCGGGTGCGACGGGTGGACCGCCCTGGGATGTCGGGAGTCTCTGGACACGCCGGGGTGGTGGACCTGGTGCACTCGCGAGAACGTCATGCAGAGCACTGCAAGGCGGCGGATCACCGTCAATCGACGGGTTCCCACCGGTTGGACCGGACCGAGGCGAAGAGCCGATCAATGATCTTCATCGTGGTCATGGCCGTCTCGATCGGCCAGGTGGGAACCGGGTCGCCCAGTAGGTAGCGGGAGAACCTCTCGGCCTGCAGCGTGTACTGGTTGACCGGCTCGAAAGCGATCGTCGATGTCTCGAATCCCCCATAGCTGGAACTGTCTCCGACGAAAAGGTGACACGCGTTCTGGACCGCTTGGGCGAGCGGATAGTCCATACGCAGCCAGCCTGTTGATCCGAGGATCGATAGCAGCTGATGCGTCCCCCGCCCGGCGGGACCGGCCTGCGTGCCCACGGTGATCGACGCGTGCGCGTCGCCGTAGTCCAAGAGCGCGCTCGAAAGCCGGTCGATGCCCATGGCCGGGTCGCGGTCGATGGTCGCGAGGACGCGGTGCGGCATACGGCCGAAGATCATGGAGCAGGCGCTGAGCACATAGCCGCCCATGTCGTAGAGCGCACCACCACCGAGCTCGACGTTGTTGCGAATATCGTTCGGGTCGTGGAACTGCATCGCCATCGTCGCCTGCATGCCGCGGACCTGACCGATGGCGCCCGAATCGAGCAATTCCGTCAGCTTCGCCCATTGTGGATGGTTGCGGAAGACGAATGCCTCTTCGATGTGCTTTCCGGTGCGATCACGCGCCTCTTGCAGCACCGCGATCTCATCCACTGAGAGGCTCAGCGGCTTCTCGCAGAGCACGTGCTTGCCTGCCTCCATCGTCTTCGCCGCCCACTCGCAGTGCAGGTGGTTGGGGAGCGGGATGTAGACGGCCTCGATATCCGGATCTGCCAGCAGCTCGTCGTAGGAGCCGTATGCGGTCGGGATGCCGAGCTCGGCGCAGGCGGCGGTGGACTTGTCCATGCTGCGTGAGGCCACAATGTCCTCGCGCGCGCGCGCGCTCGAGCAGCTGCAGGCCGCGCGTCAGATCCACCTGCAGGCTGGCGAGATCCCGGGCGTTCACACCGACGAGCGTCGCGTCGGCGGCCAGGGCGCGATCCAGGCCAACCTCGTCGTCAACCTCGACCAGGGCATCCAGCCCAGCCTCGCCCGCCGCTTCGATCAGGCGACGAAGATCGTCCCCCAGCAGTGCCCGGGCGATGAGGAGCACCGCATCGGCACCGATCGCGCGCGCCTGCCAGACCTGGTAGTCGCCCACCACAAAGTCCTTGCGCAGCACGGGCAGCCCGAGCGTCGCGATCTGACGCAGGTCGTCGTCGGAGCCCCCGAAGCGCGTCGGCTCGGTGAGGACCGAGAGCGCGCTCGCTCCGCCGGCAACGTACGCCTGCGCCACCCTGAGCACCTCTCCGACGTTCGCGAACGGCCCTCCCGACGGAGACGCGCGCTTCACCTCCGCGATCACCGCAAGCCGGTCGGCGTAGCGGATCGCCGCTTCGTAGCGACGCGCCGGCGGCATCCTCGCCACCTCGCGCCGCAGCTCGCGCAGGGGGGCCAGCCGCGCGTCTCGACGGGCGCGGACCCGTGACGCAGCGAGCAGATCGTCGAGGATGTTCATCGGCCGGCGGCTGCGGCGATGACCTCGGCCGCGCCCCCGGAATCGATCGACTCCGCGGCCATGCCTACGCCCTCTCGCACGTCCGCCACCCGGCCTGCGACGAAGAGCGCGGCGCCGGCATTCAGCAGCACCACGTCGCGCGCCGGCCCCGGCTCGCCGCCGACGACCGAGAGGGCGATCGCCGAGTTGAGCTGGGCGTCGCCGCCGGCCAGCGCCGTGGCCGGCGCGCGCGTCAGGCCGAGCCCGACTGGATCGATCTCGATCTCGCTGACCTTCCGACCCTCGACCAGCAGTGCATGGTTCACGCCGGCCAGCGACAGCTCGTCGAGCCCGTCTGACGCGTGCACGACCAGCGCCCGGGCGACATCCAGGCGCGCGAGGGCGCCGGCCATCAGCGCCAGCAATCGCTCCTCGGCGACCCCTAGCAGCTGCCGGCGCACGCCCGCAGGCGAGCTGATCGGTCCAAGAAGGTTGAAGACGGTGCGAATGGGGAGCTCGCGCCGGATCGGCATGGCGTGCTTCATTGCCGGGTGGTACGAGGGCGCAAAGATGAACCCGAAGCACGTGTCGCGGATCGAACGCGCCACCTCGGCGGGACCCGGATCGAGCGGAATGCCGAGCGCCTCGACCAGGTCAGCCGAGCCGCAGCGCGACGTGACGGCGCGGTTGCCGTGCTTGGCGACCGGCACGCCGGCCCCGGCGACGACGAAGGCGGCCAGGGTCGAGATATTGAAGGTGCCACTCCCGTCGGCGCCCGTCCCGCACAGGTCGACCGCCTCGGCAGGCGCGTCGACGCGCACTGCCCGAGATCGCATGACGCGGGCGAACGCCGCCAGCTCCTCCGGCGTCTCCCCCCGCAGCCGGAGCATCCCCAGCAGCGCCGCGACCTGCGTCGGCGGGGCAGCGCCGTCCATCAGCTCTTCCATGGCGGCCTCGGCAAGGGGCGCCGGCATGACCGCGCCGTTCGCCACGATCTCGACCGCAGCCGCGACCGCCGGCCGATGCTCCGCCGCGGTCTCCCTCTTGCCGGCCATCACCCTCTCCCGGATATGACAACGCCTCCATCCTGTGAGGGACGGAGGCGTACTTCCGCGGTGCCACCCTGCTTCGGACCGGCTGGTCCGCACTTGGCTCGCACGGGTCTCGTTCGACCGATGCGCTGGCCATGCTAACGGTGGCCCTCCGTCGCCGCCTACTCGGCTGTGCGCAGCCATTCGGGGCGAAGCTCGCGGATCCATTCGCAGCGGAGGCGCACCACACGCCGGCTTGCACGCTCCCGGCTCGCTGATCCGTGGCCGCCGCTCCGAGCTACTTGTCCCGGTCGACGCGATTTCCTTCGATTGTCGCGGCATGCTAGGCCGATGCCGCTGCCCGGTCAAGGAGCCGCCCGGAGCTAGCCGACGAAGCGCACGGCGATGTAGCTGCCGACCACGAGGAGCACGAGCACGCCCAGGTAGACGCCCAGGCGCAGAGCTCCCGCCATCGGGCGCTCCAGGCGCTCACCGCTTGGCGTGCGCCACATGCCACCAAGGGTCGCGACCTGGGTGGGAGGCAGGAGGAAGCCGATCACCGCCCCCACGATCATCCCCCCCACGTGGCCGGTCCACGAGATGCCCGACACCGAAAAGGTGATCACCAGGTTCACGACCAGCAGCAGCCCGACCTGGGAGAGAAGGGCGCGCGCCTGGGGGCCAAGCATCACCTTGTGCCGGCGACCAACGACGAACGCCAGGCCGAAGAGGCCGAAGATCGCGCCGGACGCGCCGGCGGCCGCCTGGTTCGGGGCGAGGAGGATGGTCAGCACGCTGCCGCCCGCAGCGCAGAGCAGGTAGATGACGAGGTACTCGACGTGCCCGTACATCTGCTCGACGATCGGTCCGAAGAGGTACAGCGCGTACATGTTGAAGGCGAGGTGCAGCAGGCCCAGGTGCAGAAAGGCGCTGGTCAGGATCCGATACCACTCGCCCTGGGCGACCAGCGGCCCGTAGACCGCGCCGGCCTCGACGAGAGGGCCGCCGCCGCCGAAGAGGCCGAGGCTCAAGCCGCCCATCGCGCCGTCGACGAGGAAGACGATCACGTTGATCGCGACCAGCGCCCAGGTGACGATCGGCGTGTAAGTGGCGTACGCGCCGCGCGCGCGGTTGAACTGGCGGCGCGCCGCAAAGTCGTGGCCGGTCTCCTTGAGGAGCCAGGCGATCCGGTTCACGATGGCGCCGCGCTCCGCGGGTGGTGCGCGCCGCTGGGCCTCGCGGTAGGCCTCGATCGCGGGTTCCAGCTCGCCCAGGCGCACGTGCTGCTCGGCGACCGCGCGCCAGCCGCTCCATGCGCTGTCTCCATCGCTGTCGGCCGCGCGCTGCCAGGCGGCCATCGCGCCCGCCTCGTCATCGGTCCGATACAGGGCCTGGCCGATCAAGAGCCACGCTTCCCCCGCCAGGTTTCGATCGGGATGACCGGTCAGCTGCCCGAGGATCCGGAGTGCGCCGTCGAGGTCTCCGCCGTCGAGGAGGCGCCGGCCTTCGGCGAGGCGCATGGTGGCTTCATCGGTCATGGCCGGTGAAGGTTAGCGCAGACAGGAACGACCGCCGAGAATTGGCACCCCGGCGGTCGTCCAGCGCCCCTGGAGGGACAAGCCGCTCCGGCGTGGGCCGGAACGGGCATCAAATGTCGGCAGCTACTTCGCCCGGCGAAGGAACTCCAGCACATCGTCGTAACGGAAACGGCGGTCACCGCGCTTGCAGACGCGGAAGAACGGGAGCTCGCCCCGATCGCCGAGCCGCTTCACGGTGTTGACGTGCAGGTGCAGCATCTCGGCGACTTCCGCCGCGGTGAGCAGCTTACCGACCTCGTTCATAATCATCGGTGTTCGAAGAGTCCTCATAACCAGCAGCGATACCGTTGCCTGGCGCCGCGTTCGGAAGATAGGTGCGGTGAGCGCGGCTCGTGATCGGATAGTAAGGTTGGAGTGGCCTCCGACCACCCGGTACTTTCGGTTCGCACGTGCAGTACGTTGGAGCGTCGATGCCCGTCTATGAGCGCCATCTCTTCGTGTGCACCGATGGCGAGTGGTGCCCGTCGATCGACGGGGACGGGATCGGGGTGCATGCCCGCCTCAAGCAGCTGGCCAAGGCGTACGGCGCTGACCGATCGGGTTCGGGTCAACCACGCCGGCTGCTTCTCCCAGTGCGGCCACGGACCGATGGTGGTCGTCTATCCCGAGGGCACCTGGTATGCCGCGGTGACCCCCGACGACGCCGAGGAGATCATCCAGCGCCACGTCATCGGCGGCCGACCGGTCGAGCGCCTGCTCTACGACCCGCCGGAGACCGGACCCCACAAGCTGCCGCGAGACGAGCACGACCGGCCGATCGGGCGCCGGTCCCCCTGGCCGGCGCGGTGAGCGACGGCCCGCCGCCCGAGGTCGAGCGGCTGATCGAGGAGCGGGCTGCCGCTCGGGCAGAGCGCGACTTCGAGACCGCCGACACGATCCGAGAGCGCATTCGGGCGATGGGCTGGGAGGTGGTCGACCTGCCCGACGGCTCGATGGCACGCCCTTCCCTGCCCGAGGCCGCGGGCGAGGCCGGGTATGCGCGGCCCGAGGATCTCGAGAGCCTCCTCGACGGGCCGGCATCGGTCGCGGCCTCCGTCCAGGTGCTCGCCGAGCAGCATGGCAAGGATCTGGAGCGCTTTCTGCGGGGGCTCGCCGCGCACCCGCCCACCGTCGAGTGGGAGCTCGTCGTGGTCGCCAACTCGCCCACGTTTGGCATCTCGCAGCTGCTGCACGGTGTGGCGCTGCCCGTCGAACCAACCGTGCTGGCCAGCGCCGAGCGACTTGGCTGGGCCGATGCCCGCAACCTGGGCCTGCGGCGGAGCCGTGGCGAGGTGACCGTGCTGGTCGACACGTCGGTCGAGCCGATCGGTGACTTTGTCACTCCCCTGCTTGCCGCGTTCGAGGATAGGAGCGTCGGGATCGCGGGCGCCTGGGGAGTGACCAGCGGCACCGGCCGTTCCTTCGAGGATGCGCCGCCGGGCGAGGTGGATGCGATCGAGGGCTATTGCCTGGCGGCCCGCAGGGAGGTCCTGCGCACCGCGGGTCTCTTCGACCATCGCTTCCGCTTCTACCGCAATGCGGATCTCGACTTCAGCTTCCAGGCGCGCGCGGCGGGCTGGCGGGCGGTCGCCGTTGCCGGCCTTCCCCTGCGGCGGCATGAGCATCGCGGCTACGCGGCGCTCCCTCCGGCGGAGCGCGATCGCCTCTCGAAGCGGAACTTCTACCGCTTCCTGAAGCATTGGGGCGACCGCCGCGACCTGCTCCTCCGTCCAGAGGGCTGAGGCGTGACCCGGTATCGGCTGCACGTCCATCCGGCGCTCCGGCTGCTTGGCCGCATCCTGCTCCCGAACTGGCTGGCGATCACCGTCGGGCGCCAGATCTTCGCGTGGCGCCCACTGACCGAGGCGGAGCTCGCCCACGAGCTCGCGCACGTCGCCCAGTGGGCCCGCTACGGGCTCGCCTTCCCGATCGTGTACGGGCTCGCCTCCCTGCGCGCGCGACGGGCCGGCAAGAGCTGGTACCAGGACAACCGCTTCGAGGTCGAGGCCCGGAAGGCGGCAGATCGCCGCTAGCGATGCCCCTCCAGGCAGGTGCATCCCTCGGGGCCGACCACCGCGCCGTGACGCGTGCCGGCCGGCAGCACGAAGCCCTGGCCGGGAGCGAGCTCGATCGCCGCTTCGGTTTCTCCCACGAGGAAGGTGATCGACCCGGCCGCGCACATCAGCAGCTTCGTGTAGGCATGGCTGTGGGCTGCGTATCCATCTCCGGGCGCATTCGACCAGCTGTATGGATCCACGCCCTCCGCGCGCAGGCGCTCAGCGACCGTCCCCGTGCTCGGCTCCGCGGACGTTTCCCACGCCAGCCGACGAAAGCCCGCCGGGAGGCTCTGTCCGCTCAGCGCGTCACGCCGGCTGCGTCCGAGGTGAGGCGGGAAGCGAGATAGACGGGGATCACGGACAGGATGATGGCGACCACCGCCACCACGTTGACGATCGGGGCCTGGTTGGCGAGCCGGTAGTTCTCGAAGATCCAGATGGGGAGCGTCTTCACGTCGCCGCGGGTGAAGGTCGTCACGATGATCTCGTCGAAGCTCAGGGCGAAGGCGAGCAGCGCGCCGGCGAGCAGCGCGCTGCGGACCACGGGGAAGGTCACGTAGCGGAAGGTCTGCCAGGTATCCGCCCCGAGATCCGCGGATGCTTCCTCGATGGATCGCGATGAGCGGCGGAATCGGGCCAGCGCGTTGTTGTAGACGAGCACGACGCAGAAGGTCGCGTGACCGACGATCACGGTGGCCAGCCCGAAGCCAATGCCGAACGCACCGACCGCGGAGTTGATCGCGATGCCGGTGACGATCCCGGGCAGCGCGATTGGCAGGATCACGACGAAGGAGATCGCCTCTCTCCCGAAGAAGCGGAACCGATCCACCGCCAGCGCCGCCAGGCTTCCCAGGAGCAGGGCGACGAGCGTGGCGCCGATGCCTGCCACGACCGAGGTGAGCAGCGCATCGCGGACGCCGGGGTTGGCGATCGCGCGCGCCCACCACTGCAGCGTGAGCCCGGGGATCGGCCAGGAGGCAACGATATTCCGGTTGAAGGCGTAGACGATGACGAGGACGAGCGGGAAGTAGATGAAGAGGAGGATCACGCTCGTCACGATGCGCAGGCCGGCGCGTCCCATCAGAGCGCCTCGAACGCGCCCAGCCGGCGGGCGACCAGGAGGTAGACGACCATCACCAGCACGGGGACAGTGGCGAATGCGGCCGCGAACGGCAGGTCACCCGAGCTGCCGACGTTGGCGAAGATCACATTGCCGATGAACTGGGTGCTGGAGACGAGCTGTGGGGCGATGTAGTCGCCCATCGTCAGGCTGAAGGTGAAGATGGATCCCGCCACGACGGCCGGCAGGACGAGCGGGAGGATCACCCGCCGAAACGTCGCCCCCGGCCGAGCACCGAGGTCGCTCGAGGCTTCGAGGAGCGACTGCGGGATGCGCTGCAGCCCGGCGTAGATGGGCAGGATCATGTATGGCAGCCACAGGTAGCTGAAGACAAGCCACGTCGCCACGTCGCCGAATCCGGGGCCACGGATCCCGAGCGGCGCCAACGCCCAGTTGAGGATGCCGTCCTGGGCCAGGATGATGCGCCAGGCGTAGACCTTGACCAGGTAGCTCGCCCAGAGCGGCATCAGGACCGCCACCACCATCAGGCCGCGGGTGCGGTTGCTCGCGACGCGGGCCATGAAATAGGCGACGGGAAAGGCGAGGACGGCGGTCGTTGCCGTCACTGCCGCGGCGATCCCCAGCGTCCGCAGCGTGATGGTCCGGTACACGTCGTTCGAAACGAGCCGCTCGAAGTTCTGGAAGCCGGGCTCCGGGATGACGCGCGCCGTGAACGGGTCGATCCGGAAGAGCGCGTTCGCGAAGAGGATCGCAAGGGATCCGAGATAGGCGACCAGCAGCCAGGCGAGTGGCAGGGCGAGCAGCAGGACGAGAGCCACGACCGGACGCCGGTAGAGGGCCGCCGCAAGGCGGCGCAGGAGCGAGTCGCGAAAGATGGCGGTGGCGTGCGCTCACTCGCCCTCGATTCGCTTCGAGCGAGGCCGCGCCCCGACAATCACGGCGATCGCCGGGGCGCCCGGCCTGGCCATGTCAGCCCTTGATCTCGGTCCAGGCCTGGATCCACTTGTCGAAGCCGACGCAGATATCGCCGCGCCCATCGAGGCACGTCTTGGTCGGCGTGGTCCAGTAATACACGTCCTTCCAGAAATCAGTTTCCGCCGCCTGGAAGATCGTGCAGTGGTTCTTGTCGGCCGTGAGGTCGCACGACTTCTGGTTGGCGGGGGCCTCGCCGAACCACTCGGCAACTTCCGCATTCACCTTCGGCGAGACGATATCGTTCAGCCACTTGTACGCGCAGTTGAGGTGCTTCGTCTTCGAGTTGATCATCCACGTGTCTGACCAGCCGGTGGCCCCCTCCTTTGGCTTGATCGCCTTGACCGGGGCCGGCGGATCCTGGCCCTGGAGCAGGTTGGCGATGATCTGCCACGAGGTACCGATCACCGAGTTGCCGTTGGTGAACGCCTCGATCTCCTTGGTGTAGTCGCTCCAGTACTCGCCGATCACCGTCCGCTGCTTCTTCAGGAGCGCCACCGAGGCGTCGAACTGCGCCTGGTCGAGGGCGTATGGGTTGGTGATCTTCAGGTCGGGCTGGGTAGCCATCAGGTAGACCGCCGCGTCGGCGATGTAGATCGGCGCGTCGTAGGCGGTGACCTTCCCCTTGTACGGGGAGCTCTCGTCGAAGACGACGCCCCAGCTGTCGGGCGCAGTGGTGACCTTGTCAGTTCGCCACAGAAGCAGGTTCGCCCCACGGCCATGCGGGATCCCGTAATGCACGCCCTTGACCGTGTTCCACGGCTTGTCCTTGAGCGAGGGGAAGATATCCGCGTAGTTGGGGACGAGGTCGGTGTTGATCGCCTGGACGTTGCCGCCGGCAACGAGCCGGAGGCTCGCGTCGCCGGAGGCCGAGATCACGTCGAATTCCGCACCTGAGCCCGATGTGAAGAGCTGGTATGCCTCGTCGGAGGTGCCGAAGGTGGTGACGTCCACCTGGCATCCGGTCGCCTTCTCGAAGGGCTGCACCCAGTCGACCGCAGGATCGGTCGTGCCGTCCTCGGCGTATCCGGGCCAGGCGAGCACTGTCAGCGCACCTTCCCCCTCGCCCACTGAGGTTGGCAGGCTGGCCGCTGGGCTGGCCGCAGTGCCAGTGCCCCCGCAGGCGGCCAGGACCAGGGCGGTGGTGGCCACGAGTGTTGAGATCCGAAGCTTGATCACAGAATCCTCCGTTCGTCCAGCCCCCGCCCCCTCCGTCAGGCCCGCACCAGCGGGAGCATGTGCTTACGGCGCCAGATCAGCCGAACCGCTCGGCCGCGAGCGGCCTGCGCCTCCACCGAGGAGGCGTCGAGGTTCTGTTCGGTGACAACTAGCTCGCCGCCGGCATCGAGCGCAACGATGTACCGCGTATCAGCGCCGAGGTAGATCACGTCGCGCACGGTACCCGATGCCGACAGCTCATCGTCTCCCGTCTGCTCGTCGATGGCCGACATTCGGATCTTCTCCGGGCGCACCGTGTACGTCCCGTCCGTCCCAGCGATTGCGGCTGCCGCCTCACCGCTCAGCAGGTTCGAGGTCCCGACGAAGCCGGCGACGAATGGCGTGCCGGGACGTTCGTAGACCTCCGCAGGCGACCCGACCTGCTCGATGCGGCCGGCGTTGAAGACGGCGAGACGGTCGCTCATGGTCAGCGCCTCTTCCTGGTCGTGGGTCACGTAGATGAAGGTGATCCCCACCTGCTGCTGGATCGCCTTGAGCTCGATCTGCATCTCCTCGCGGAGCTTGAGGTCGAGGGCGCCGAGCGGTTCGTCGAGCAGCAGCACACGAGGACGGTTGATGAGCGCGCGCGCGAGCGCTACGCGTTGGCGCTGTCCTCCGGACAGCTGCCCCGGCCGCCGATCCTCGAAGGCGGAGAGGCGCACCATCCGGAGCGCTGCCGCCACGCGCTGGTCGCGCTCGCGGCCAGGCACCTTGCGGACAGTGAGGCCGTAGGCGACGTTCTGGGCAACGCTCATGTGCGGAAAGAGCGCGTAATCCTGGAACACGGTATTGACGTCCCGGTCGAAGGGCGGGACGCCCGTGACGTCCTGTCCGTGCAGCAGGATCCGGCCCGCCGTCGGCCGCTCGAATCCGGCGATCATGCGCAGGGTCGTGGTCTTGCCCGAACCGGACGGCCCCAGCATGCTGAAGAACTCGCCGTCCGCGATCTCCAGGTCGATCCCGGCGACCGCGTCGACCTCGCCGAAGCGCTTGTGCAGCCCATCGAGCTGAACGGCCGGCGACCCCACGCGACCCGAACGCGCGGAGGACGAGGGGATCGATTCGACTGCCACGCGCACCTCGGTGCCGCCGGACGCCCTCCGACCAGGAACCCCGTGGGGGCACGCGCACTCGGGGTTGGCGGAACTCTGCGGTTTGCCTCGTTCGGATGTCAAGCGAGCCCAACGGCAGCCGCGAGTAAGCGAGCGGTAAGCGGCCGGTAAGGGCACGTCGGGTCTTCTTGGGCTTCGCCGAGGGTCGCCCACTCGGGGACCGATGCGGCGCGCTGCAGGAGGTGCCGGTGTCCACTCATCTCCGCCCGCTACGAGCGATTGCCGCCTGCGCGGCTGCCGTGGCGATCCAGTTCCTTCTGGTCGCCGTCGCGGCGGCTTGCACGGGAGGAGGCACCTGGCCGAGCCGCTGGCTCTCCGGCGGACTATGATGCTGCCGCCCGCCCGAGATCGTTCCGGAGCCTCTTCAGCCGCCCATGACCTGGGACCGCGTCGCCGTCGTCGAAGCAAACCTGGACGCGTACCTCGACGATGCCGTCGCTCCGGGCGCCTCAATCGGACGCGCGGACCCCCTGCGCGCGGGCAGTGGTCTGACCGCCCGCAAGGCGATCGAGCTGTTCGAGGACCAGGTCCTGTCCCGCCAGCTGGATGTTGCCGCGCGCGAGCTGAAGAAGACCAACCGCAGCTTCTACACCATCGGGTCGGCCGGCCACGAGCAGAACGCGGTCGTCGGCGCCCAGCTTCGCATCGACGACCCGGCGTTCCTTCACTATCGTTCCGGCGGCTTCATGATGTCGCGCGCTCGGCGGCTGGCGGGGAGCACGCCCGCGTTTGACACGCTGCTCGGCATCGTCGCCTCCTCGGAGGACCCGATCGCCCAGGGGCGCCACAAGGTCTGGGGGAGCCGCGCGCTGTGGGTGCCGCCGCAGACGAGCACGATCGCCAGCCACCTGCCGAAAGCCGTCGGTCTTGCGTTCAGCCTCGCGCGGACGCGTCGCCTCGGCATCGAGTCGGGCCTGCCCGCGGATGCGATCGTCCTCTGCTCATTCGGCGACGCGAGCGCAAACCACGCCACGGCCCTCGCGGCGTTCAACACGGCGCGCTACGCGGTCCGCATTGGCCTGCCCATGCCGATCCTCTTTCTGTGCGAGGACAACGGGGGCGGGATCAGCGTGCCCACGCCCAGCGGCTGGATCGCGGAAACGTTTGCCTCGCAGGCGCATCTCCGCTACGTCCACAGCGCCGGCGCTCTCGACGAGATCTGGGACGCGGTCGCCGGCGCGATCAACACGGTGCGAGCGACCCGGCAACCGGTCTTCCTGCACCTTCCGACAGTTCGGCTGTGGGGCCATGCCGGCAGCGACGCGGAGCAGACGCTATCGCTCGCTGGCCGAGATCGAGGAGATCGAGGCCGGCGATCCGCTCCTCGCCAACGCGGCGCGATCTGATCGAGACCGGCGCCGCGCGGCCCGAACAGCTGCGCGCCATCGTGCACGACACGCGGGAGCGCGTCGCGGCGGCGGCTGAGGAGGCGACGCGACGCCCCAGGCTGTCGACGACCGCCGCCGTGGTCGCGCCCATGGCTCCGTACCATCGCAACCGAGTCGCGGCTCGGGCAGCAGCGTCAACCGTCGAGCTCGAGGCTCGTCGGGAGCTGTTCGGCGGCCCACTGCCCGAGGAGAGCAGCGCGCCGAACGCGCGGACCCTGGCCGGCTGCATCAATGCCGCGCTCACCGACGAGATGGCCCGCCGGCCCGAGCTGATCGTGTTCGGCGAGGATGTGGGTCTCAAGGGCGGCGTCTACAACGTGACCAACGGGCTCCAGCGGCGATTAGGCGCGGCCCGCGTCTTCGACACGCTCCTCGACGAAACCTCGATCCTGGGGATCGCCCAGGGGGCGGCCCAGCTCGGCCTCCTTCCGATCCCGGAGATCCAGTACCTGGCCTACCTGCATAACGCGCTCGATCAGCTCCGCGGCGAAGCGGCCACTCTCCAGTTCTTCAGCAGCGACCAGTTCCGCAACCCGATGGTGGTGCGCGTCCCCGGCCTCGCCTACCAGAAGGGATTCGGGGGCCATTTCCACAACGACAACTCGATCGGCGCGCTGCGGGACATCCCGGGCCTCGTCATCGCCTGCCCATCACGCGGCGATGACGCCGCACGCATGCTCCGCGGAGCGATCGCGATGGCGCTCGAGGACGGCCGGGTAGTCGTCTTCCTGGAGCCGATCGCGCTCTACCACGAGAAGGACCTGGACGCCGATGGCGACGCCGGCTGGCTCTCCTCCTATCCGCCGCCGCCCGAGGCTCTGCTGCCCGGTGAGCTCGGGCTCTACGAGACCGACGGCGGCGAACCGCGGCTGCTGATCGTGAGCTACGCCAATGGGCTGCGCCTCTCGCTGCAGGCCGCCCAACGGCTGCGGGCCGAGCATGGCACGGCGAGCCGGGTGGTCGATCTGCGCTGGCTGAACCCCCTCCCGCTCGAAGAGCTACGCGTCCAGGCCGCGGAGGTTGGCAGCGTCCTGGTGGTGGACGAGTGCCGGCGCACCGGAGGCGGGGTCGCGGACGCCATCGTCGCCGACCTCGCCGAGCATCGGTTCGCAGGACGCATGGCCAGCGTCCGGGCCGTCGACAGCTTCGTTCCGCTCGGCACCGCCACCTCCGCCGTCCTGGTCGCGACCAGCCAGATCGTGGAGGCCGGCCTCCAGCTCCTCGCACAGGCGGTCACCGCATGACGCGGGTGGTGCTCGCCTGCCCAGGACGCGGCGCCTACGGGCCGACATCGCTCGGGTCGTTGCCGCGAGATCATCCCTGGATCGACGCCGCACAGGAACTCCGTGCCGGCCTCGACCTTCCCTCGCTCGCCGAGCTTGACGCCGCGACCGTGTTCGATCCCGCCCTGCACCTGCGGCCGGCCAATGCGGCGCCGCTCACGTATCTCGTGACGCTTCTCGACGCGGCGCGTGTCGCCGAGGACCACGACGTGGTCGCCGTGGCAGGAAACTCGCTCGGCTGGCAGAGCGCCGTCGGAGTCGCCGGCGCGCTCTCCTTCGAGGATGGGTTCCGGCTTGTTCAGCGGATCGCCCTCCTGACCGAGCAGGCACTGCCGGCCAATGCCCGGGCAGGCCAGGTGATCTACCCCCTGACCGACGCCGCCTGGCGTCCCGATCCAGCGCTGCGGTCGGCAGTCGAGATGGCCCTCTCGGGGGTGAATGGCGACGCGCATCCCTCCGTCGAGCTCGGGGGCTACATCACCCTCGCTGGCACGGAGACCGGCATCGGGAAGCTGCTCGAGACCCTGCCGCAGGTCAAGTTGGGCGCACAGGTCTATCCGCTTCACTCCGCGCTGGCAAGCCCTGCGCATACGCCGCTGGCCGGGCCGCTCGCCTCGGCCGCGCGGGAGATGCTCGGCGAGCTTGTCTGGCATGAGCCGGGAACCACGCTGATCGACGGGCGCGGCGTGCGCTGGACGCCGTGGTCGACGGATCCGGCGGAGCTGGCGGACTACACGCTCGGCGAGCAGATGACGGCTCCTTACCGATTCGAATCGAGCATCCGGGTCGCGTTGCGTGAGTACGCCCCGGACCTGATCCTGCTGCCCGGTCCGGGAAATGGGCTCGGGGCGATCTGCGGCCAGATCATCGTTGCCGAGGGGTATCGGCGGATCCGCAGCCGCAAGGCATTCGAGGCGGCACAGTCGGGTCGCCGTCCGCTCGTCGTGTCCATGCGACCGCGCTGACATGCCGTCGATCGTTCTCGACGTCCCGCACGACCTCGATCTGAGGCGCACCCTCGCACCGCTGGCCCACGGCACCGGCGACCCGACCATCCGCTTCGCCGCCGACGGGACGTGGCGGGCGCTGCGCGCTGACAGCGGACCCGCGACGCTGCACCTCACCACCGATACGGGGCGGGTGACGGCGCAGGCCTGGGGCGACGGTGCGCTCGAGGCGCTGGCGCGGCTGCCGGCCCTGCTCGGGCTCGAGGACGACCCTGGAAAGCTGATCTCCGGCCACCCGGTCCTGCGCGATCTCGCCCGCCGGTTTGCAGGCGTGCGGCTGCCGCGAACGGGACGCCGCTTCGAGGCGCTTCTGCCCGCCATCCTCGAGCAGAAGGTCACCGGGGTCGAGGCGCGCCGCTCGTACCGCGAGCTGATCCGGCGCTATGGCGAACCGGCACCCGGACCCGCGCCGCTTCGACTCGCCCCGAAGCCTGCCACGCTCGCCGCCCTGCCATATCACGCCTACCATCCGCTCGGCCTCGAACGGCGCAGGGCGGACGTGATCCGACGGGCCGCGGCGGTCGCCCCGCGACTGGAGGCGGCTGCACCCGACGCTGCCCGACGCCTGCTGGGGGCGATCCCGGGAGTCGGCCCATGGACCAGCGCCGAGGTGCTCCGCGTCGCGGACGGTGACCCCGACGCGATCAGCGTTGGCGACTACCACCTTCCACATCTCGTCGGCTGGCTGCTGGCCGGTGAGGCGCGTGCAGACGATCGCAGGATGCTCGAGCTGCTCGAGCCGTATCGCGGCCAGCGCGGCAGGGTCCAGCGGCTGCTGGAGCTCTCCGGCATGGCACCCCCGCGCCACGGTCCGCGCATGCCGACGCGCCAGATCGCCGGCCTGTAAAGGGCCGTATCTGCTCCTTATTGCGACCAGGTATCATTTGAGGTAGGGTGCACGGGTGCAAACCCGCGCGATGTCACGCGCCCTGAGCCAGGCCGGACTGCGGATGACGGGTCCGCGGCGTGCGGTGGCTCAGCTCCTGTCAGAGCGCGAGGGACAGTTCACCGCTGAGGAGCTGCTGGCCGAGTCCCAGCGCCGAGGGCTCGGCATCGGCCGAGCCACGATCTTCCGCTCGCTGGAGCTCCTTGGCCGCCTGAACCTCGTCGAGCGGGTCGACCTCCCGTCGGGCGAGCACGCCTACCTCCTCTGCGAGCCCGAGCACCACCACCACGTCATCTGCTCGCAATGCGGCAGGGCTGCGACCTTCGGCATGGAGGACCGCGGCCTGCCGGAGCGCCTCGAGCAGGTAGCGCGCGCGACCGGTTACCGGATCGATGCGCATCGGCTCGAGGTCTATGGGCGCTGCCCGGACTGCCAGGCCTGATGCGACGCGCGCCGCTCGGATGGCTCGCGGTGCCGATCGCCGTCGTCCTCCTCGCCGGTTGCCAGCCTGGACCGCAAGCCTCAACGGGGGTTCGAGTCGTCACCACGACCACGGTCTTCGCCGACATGGTGAAGAGCGTCGGTGGCGATCTCGTGTCGGTCACGAGCCTCGTCCCGAAGAACGGGGACGTCCACACCTTCGAGCCGAAGCCGGCCGATATTCGCGCCGTCGCCCAGGCGGACCTCTTGGTGATGAACGGGCTGGGGCTCGACGATTGGCTGGAGAAGACGATCGCCAACGCCAGCCGCGAAGGGTCGCCGCTGGTGAAGCTGGCGGTCGATCTCCCCGGCGTCGCGCTCCTGTCGGGCGACGCGGCGGGCAGCCAGAACCCCCACCTCTGGCTCGACGTGAAGTACGCCGAGCTCTACGTCGATCGGATCGTCGCTGCGCTGCGGGGAGTCGATGGCGCCCATGGCCAGCAGTACGAGCGCCAGGGCGCCGCTTATCGGAATCGGCTCGACGCGCTGGACCGCTGGGTGCGAGACGCAGGTTGCCGCGATCCCGCCGCCTGATCGCAAGATCGTCACCTTCCACGACGCGTTTCCCTACTATGCCCGCGAATACGGGATCACGATCGTGGGCGTTGCCGTGCCGGCGCCCGGTCAGGACCCGAGCGCCGGCGATACGGCGGCGCTGGTGGAGGCCATCAGGGCGGCAGGAGTGAAGGCGATCTTCAGCGAGGCCCAGTTCCCGGCCAAGCTCGTCGAGCAGCTCGCCGCCGAGACCGATGCGCGAGTGGTCGCCGACCTGTATGACGACTCCGTCGGAGACCCCCCGCTCGCCACCTACGAAGGCATCGTGCGCTGGGATACCCAGCAGCTGGTCGACGCGCTCAAGTGAGCCACACAACGCTCGAGCCGCGCACCCCGGCCACATCGGCCACCCTGGCCGTTCGGCTGCGCGACGTGAGCGCCGGCTACGGGGAACGGATCGCGCTGGAAGACATCAGCCTCGACCTGCCAACCGGGTCCCTGGTCGCCATCTTCGGGCCGAACGGCGGCGGCAAGAGCACGCTGCTGAAGCTGATTGCCGGGCTCCTCGCGCCGACCACGGGGACGGTCGAGACGCTCGGACTGCCCGCGGGAGAGGCGGCCAGGCGGATCGCCTACGTGACGCAGGCCGAGCTGGTCGACTGGTCGTTCCCGGTCAGCGTCTGGGACGTGGCGATGATGGGCCGCTACCCGCGCCTGGGCCCATGGCGGCGGCCGGGTTCCAGCGACCGGGAGGCCGTTCGCGCTGCGCTCGACCAGGTGGGCATGCTCGATCGTGCCCAGTCCCAGATCGGTGAGCTCTCCGGCGGGCAGCGCCGCCGTGCATTCCTGGCACGCGCGATCGCGGCGGATCCCGAGCTCTACCTGCTCGACGAGCCAGTCACCGGCGTGGACGTCACAACCCAGGAGGACCTGATGACGGTCCTGCATACCGAGACCGAGCGTGGCCGGACGGTCATCGCCACCACGCACGACCTGGCTGCGGCGGCCGCCCACTTCGACACGGTCATCGCCCTGAACCGGCGGCTGGTCGCCATGGGATCCGCGAGCCTCGTCCTCGATCCCGAGGTTCTCAGCAAGACCTACGGCGGGCACCTGCTGGTGCTCCAGGATCGTGCAGTGATCATCGACGACGCCCACCATCACGATCGAGAGAGCGGCCCCGATCGCCACTTCCACGAGGGGCGACGCGGCTGATGCTCGCGCCCATCGGCGAGCCGCTCGCCTACGACTTCTTCCTCCGCGCCCTGCTTGCCTCGGCGGTGGTGGGAGTGGTGTGCGCCGTGGTCGGCAGCTTCATGGTGCTGCGCGGACTACGCCTTCATGGCCGATGCGCTCAGCCACGCCGCGTTCCCCGGCGTCGTGGTCGCCTACCTGCTGAAAGGCCCGTTCTACCTGGGCGCGGCGGTAGCTTCCGTGGCGACGGCACTGGCGATCGGCTGGGTGACACGCCGCGGCGGCCTGCGCTCCGATACCGTCATCGGGGTCCTGTTCGCCGGCATGTTCGCGCTGGGCATCTTCCTCTTCAGCCTCATCCCGAACTACGTGGGCGACCTGTTTGGCTTCCTGTTCGGCGAGGTGCTGGGCATCGGCGTCGGGGACCTGGTTGCCCTGGTCGCGCTGGCGTTCATCGTGCTGGCGGTGATCGGCGCGCTCTGGAAGGAGCTCCTCTACTCGACCTTCGACCCCCTCGGGGCAGCCGCGTCGGGGCTGCCCGTTGAGCGGCTCGACTACCTCTTCCTGGCGCTGGTCGCGATCACCATCGTGGTGAGCCTGCAGTCGGTCGGGATCATCCTGGTGGTGGCCATGCTCATCACGCCCGCGGCGACGGCCCAGCTCGTGACGCGCAGCTTCGGCCGTCTGATTGCCGTCGCGGCACTCATCGGCGCGGTCGCACCGGTGGTCGGGCTCTATCTGAGCTACTGGACGAACTCGGCCAGCGGGGCGACGATCGTGCTCGTCGAGACCATCGTCTTCCTTGCCGCGCTGCTCGCTCGCCCCGGGTTCGTCCTGCTCAGACGCCGACCGATGCACGCCGAGGTGTAACCGGCAGGGAACTTGCACGTCGGGTAGGCATGTGCTTGACCTGCGGATGCATGGATGCCCACCTCGAGATGGGCAAGACGAATATCAGGTACGAAGACGTCAAGGCGGCGGCGGACGAGAACGGCCGATCGGTGGCTGAGACGCTCGACATCCTCGAGCGAACCGTCGCCAAGGACCGCGGCGAGCATGCCGCGGAGTACTCCTCCGACTGACCCCCCGCGCTCCGCGATGGCGTCCCCGGCAGGATTCGAACCTGCGACCGGCGGTTTAGAAGACCGCTGCTCTATCCACTGAGCTACGGGGACAGCGGCGACAAGGATACCCAGCCCTCACGCGCTAGACTGGCCTGACCCATGGCCGACGATCGCATCATCACGAAGGTCCAGCTCCAGCGCCCCCAGATCGACTCCGATCGGGAGCTCCTGCGCGACGAGGACCTTCTGAACGAGGAGCACCTGCGACGCATGGACCAGGTCCTGCTGCGGCGCAACCTCGACCACGTTCGCATGTTCAGTCGCAAGCTCAGCCTGGAGCTGCAGCAGTACGTGCACCTCTACACGCCCGAAGCGAATGAGCTGCGCCGGCGGATCGAGAAGTACATGGTCATGGAGCGGCTCGTCGAGCGGGAGATGGCCCGCCGCCACACCTACTGAGGCGGCAGATCACCCACGGCGGGGCGCCATATGTGGATAACGGGACCTATCCACAACCCCGCTGTGGATAACCGAAGGTCGGACGAGCTGCGTCGCGGTTCGTGACCACCGCGGTCCGTCAAGGTGGGCCGGCCGGCCGGCCGAGGAGTGAATTCAGGGGTCGGGCCTAGCGGGACGCGGCTGCCACAGGTGTGGCACTGGACCTGGCGGTGACCTCTCGGACCCAGCCCGACATGCGCTGCATGTCGAAGAGCGAGAACGTCAGCCCGCGGACCGCCAGCTCTTCGTGGCCCCAGCCCCTGAACTCGCGATGAGATGCAACGGCGCACATTTCGTCGTAGAGCTCGGGCCAGCCGAGACCTCGTCGGTGATGGCAGAAGCGGATGAATTCCGCAACATCGGGAGGCGGTGCATCGCCGGCCGAGACGGTGGCGACGTTGGGCGGGGCAGGCGCCACCGCGGGCGTCTTGGGCATCGCTAGAGACCCTCCGTACTGGGACGAGATCAGATGAGTGCGGATATCGGTCCGGTGAGAATAAGCAACGGCGGTGATGGTAGGAGCCGATTCCGACGACTTGGAAGGGGTATGTCCACCAAGTTATCCACATTCCTTTCCACATCGGCCGGGGTCGGTGGACAGGTCCCCGACCCACGGTGGAAATGCTTACCCCGCCATCGGCCTCGCCGTCATCAGTCGCTTGAGCGTGAGCGAGCCGAGGCCGCCGACGAGTCCGAGGGCGGCCAGGCCCAGCCGGACGGGATCCGCAACCGATAGTCCGAGCGCGGCGTCCAGCGAGATCGCCCCCGGACCGGTGAGGGCGATCGCGACCGCCCCCGCGGCCAATGAGAGCGGGAACTCCAATCCGCCCTTCGCATTCCAGAATCCCTTCGGCCAATGGACGCCGTAGACGATCACGACCGACTGACCGATGAGCGCCATGGCCGCCAGCGGCGTGAGCAGCCCAATTGCCAGGAGAAGGCCCGCTACCAGCTCGGCAGCGATCGACACGAGCGCCCACAACCGGGCGGGACGCCATCCCATGTTCCCGATGGCGCCAGTCCAGCCGGCGTAGCCCGGCCCGCTCCACCAGCCGAACGCCTTCTGTGCCCCGTGCGCGGCAAAGGTCAGGCCGACGACCAGCCGCAGGACCAACAAGCCGACATCCGCGGAATCCATTGGCCAGCCCCATCGCTACGAAAAACAAAGCGCCGAGCCGCTACCCTACACCTCGCCGGCTCCATTCGCGAGCACGGTCCCCGTGCGGTCGTACCATGCGTCGGCATGCGCTGGATCGTTCGCCTCGGCCTCCGGGGTCTTGGGCTTGGCACGCTGTTCTCGATGACGGCCGGGAGTGCCCTCGCGCATGGGGTCGCAGCCCCCGAGCCGACGCCGCTCGTTGCGCTCACCACCTGGTCGCTTGATCCGCTTCCCTGCGCTGCCACCCTCGTCGCCGGCATCGGCTATCTGATCGCCGTCCGGCAGGTCGCCCGAGCGCATCCGCGGACTCCCGTTCCCCGCTGGCGGACAGCGGCATGGCTCGCGGGGCTCGCCGCGATCCTGGTTGCGCTCGTCTCGGCCGTCGATGTCTACGCGGACGACCTCTTGAGCGTGCACATGGTCCAGCACCTGTTGCTGGCGATGGTGGCGCCGCCGCTTCTCGCCATGGGCGCGCCAGTAACGCTCCTCCTGCGCCTCGCCAGGCCGCGCGCACGCCAGCGTGTGATCGTGCCAATCCTGCACTCCCGCGTCGTGCGCGTGATCGCGTCTCCACTCGCTGCATGGCCGCTCTTCACGATCGTGATGTGGTTCTCCCACTTCAGCCCGCTCTATAACGCGGCGCTCGAGGACCCGACCCTGCATGTCGCCGAGCACATGGCCTACCTCGCCGCCGGCCTGCTCTTCTGGTGGCCGATCGTGGCCGCCGATCCGAACCCTCGTCGGCTGGGATGGGGTGGCCGCCTGGCCTATGTCGCGCTGCAGATGCCCGTGAACGCCGCGGTAGGGCTGGCCATCTATTTCGCCCCCGCGGTCCTCTATCCCCACTACGCGACGAACCTTCGCTCGTGGGGGCCGAACGCGTTCATCGACCAGCAGATCGGCGGCCTCCTGATGTGGGGGGCCGGCGATCTCCTGCTCCTCGCCGCGTTTACCGCGGTTCTGGCCGCGTGGATGCGTGCCGACGCTCGGCGCGGCCATCGGTCTGACACCCGCACATTCGGGTCGGCGGCAGGTGAGGCCTCGAGCCGGGCGGACGAGCATGGGTCGCTTCCGTGAAGGTCGGCTGGCTCGAGGGGCCATACCGGCCCGCCGACTACAGCAGGTAGAGCGTCGAGAAGAGGAAGACCCAGACAGCGTCCACGAAGTGCCAGTAGTAGCTGGTCGCCTCCACCGCGGTGTGATGCTCGGCCGAGACCAGGCCCAGGCGTGCCCGATTGGTGACGATCGCCATCAGCCCGAGCCCGGCCAGGACGTGGGCGCCGTGGAAGCCGGTGAGGATATAGAAGGTCGACCCGAACACGCCGGCGTCCAGCCCAAAGCCGTTGGTCGCGAACTCGTAGCCCTGAACCAGGATGAAGATCGCCGCCGAGGATCAAGGTCACGCCCAGCCAGCGCAGGATGCGAGACCGATCGCCGCCGCGAGCCGCTCGGACGGCCATCTGCATCGTGACGCTCGACGAAACCAGCAGCGCGGTGTTGAGCCCCGGCAGCAGCAGCTCGGGCCGCTCGAGGCCCGCCACCGGCGGCCACTCCGCGCTCTCCCCGCGGATCACGAAGTAGGCGGCGAAGAGAGCCCCGAAGAGCATGACCTCGGACAGGATGCCGAGCTTGACGCCGAGCAGCATGTTGCCGCGCGCGGCGATTGGATCCTCGCCGTGTGAGGTGGAAGCCGCGTGCGCCGTCACGGTCGAAGTCGCCTCGCCGGCGCCGCCCCAAGGCTACCCGGCACGGCACCAGGGCTTCCGTACTGGTACGGCGTGTCGGTGACGGTCGGGATCCGGTCGAAGTTCTCGATCGGCGGGGGTGAGGCGACCTGCCATTCGAGCGTCTGCGCGCGCCACGGATTGGGCGCGGCCAGGGGACCCCGCCTCCAGGATCGAACCATGTTGAACGCAAACACGACCACCGAGAGCGCGATATTCAACGCGGCAAAGCTGATGAACAGGTTCAGCAGGCCGAACCCGGCGGGGTAGTCCGCCACGCGCCGGCGCATCCCCTCGATGCCGAGCCAGAACATCGGGATGAAGGTCGCGTTGAAGGCCAGGGTGAACCACCAGAAGTGGAGCCGCCCCAGCGCCTCGTCGTACATCCTGCCGGTGATCTTGGGGAACCAGTAGTAGGTGCCCGCGAAGAGCCCGAAGATCGTTCCCCCGACGATCGTGTAGTGGAAGTGCGCGACGACGAAGTACGTGTCGCTGAGCGTGATATCGGTCGGGACGTCGGCGAGGAAGACGCCCGTGATCCCACCGATCAGGAACGCCCAGAGGAAGCCGAAGACCCAGAGCATCGGCACCTTGAACTGGATCCTGCCCATCCAGATCGTCCCGAGTGCCGCCAGGAAGACGATCCCCGTCGGCACCGAGATCAGCTCGGTGGTGAGCATGATCGGGATGTGGAAGAACTCCGCCATGCCGCTGACGAACATGTGATGGGCCCACACCATGAAGCTCATGACGCCGATGCTCACGAACATGAGGACGGCCAGCGGGTACGCGAAGAGGGGCTTGCGCGCGAAGACGGGCACGATCTCGAGGATGGCGCCCAGGCCCGGCAGCGCCATGATGTAGACCGCCGGGTGCGAATAGAACCAGAACAGATGCTGGAACAGGATCACGTCGCCGCCCCGACTGGCCCGGAAGAACGACGTTCCCAGCAGGCGGTCGAAGAGCAGCATGGTGAACGCCATGGCCACGACCGAGGTGGCGATCAGCGCAAGCGCGGCAGTGACCGTGAGAGCCCAGACGAAGATCGGCATCCGCATCAACGACATGCCCGGCGCGCGCATCCGAAAGACGGTGACCAGGAAGTTGATCGCGCTCAGGATCGATGAGATGCCAACCGTCACAAACGCCATCAGGTACGCCTGCTGACCGAGGTTGGCCTGCTGGCTGAGCGGCGGATAGGCAGTCCATCCGCTGTCGAAGCCACCGAGCAGCGGGTTGATGGCCACCAGCACGATCGCGAGCGGCAGCATCCAGTAGCTGAGGGCGTTCGCCTTCGGGAAGGCCATGTCGCGGGCACCGACCATCAGCGGGACCAGGTAGTTGCCGAGACCCCCGATGATCGAGACCAGCGCGACCGTGATCATCATCGCCCCGTGCGTGCTCATCACGGTGTTGTAGATGTCCTTGCTCGTGGCGATGCCGGGCTGCGCCAGCTCGAATCGCATCAGCATCGCCGCGGTCCCCGCGATGAAGAAGAGCACGAACGCGCTCACCAAGTACTGGACGCCGATCACCTTGTGGTCGGTGGTGAAGCGGAAGTAGCGCCGCCATTCGCCCGCCGCGACCGTGTGCGGCGTGCTCCTCAGCGACGTCGACCTCACGCCCGGCAGCCCACGTCAGCCAGAAGCGGAAGGCGCCGATGCCCAGCAGGAAGCCGAGCAGCGCGAAGATGTAGCCGAGCGCCGACGATCTGGCCCAGCTCCGCCTGCAGGCCGATGGCAGCCAGGCCGGCACCGATAGCGAGTCCGATCCACGGCCCCACCCACGGCACGGAGAAGCCCGGGCGCCGGAATGAGCGAGGCCCGACGTGTGGCGATCATGGCGACGCGCTCGGGTGCTCCGGCGGCTTCGACTTCTGTTGGCTCAGCCACGTGTCGAGGGCTGCCTGGTCAGAGATCACGACCGTCGTCGTCATGCCCGTGTGGCCAAGCCCGCACAGCTCGGCGCACATCCCCGGGTAGGTGCCGGTCTCGGTTGCGGTCGTATGGATGCGGGTCGTGCGCCCGGGGACGGCGTCCTGCTTCACGCCCGAGGGCCGGCACCCAGAAGGAATGGATGACGTCCATCGACATGATGTTGATCTGCACCCGGCGACCGACCGGGATGTGCAGCTCTTTCGACTTCACGCCCGAGGCTGGATACTCGAAATGCCAGGCCCACTGCTCTGCGCTGATGTTCACCTGGAAGTCGGCTGCCTGGGCACCCCGGATCTCGACCAGGCCGATGGCACCGTACGCGAACAGGCCGAGGACCAGCGCGAAGCTGATGCCGACCCACACCGCCTGGAAGCCGGTGTGCCCGTGGACCGGCGGCCCGTCCGCCAGCTCGTCGCGTGGATCGGAAGCGAAGTGCGGAGTACGCCAGCCCGACCACCACCAGCATGAGGACCGGAACCGAGGCGGCGGTCAGCAGCACGAAGGCCCCATTCTCGATCTCGGCCTCGCGCGACGCGATGACCGGAATGATCTGCATCCCGGCCACCAGGACCACGCCGATCACCGACAGGACCACCCACACGGCGGCCGCCGTCAGGAGATGGCGCCGAGGACTCACCATGCGCCCGTGCGCAGCTCCGAGGCCCCGGCGACGCGCTCGCAGCATCCCGATCAGCTCACGGTGAAGTCGGTATGCATGCCCTTCTGGTAGTGGAGGAGGTCTTCGACATGGAGGTTGCAGAAGATCACGTAGTGGCCCGGCTGGAGCGTCACCGTGATCGTGCGGTCCGAGCTGCCCGGCTTGATCTCCGCGACCTCGCTCGGGTCGCCGACCTCCTTCAGCTGGCGGGCGTCCTCGGAGACCTCTTCCGTCGCGAGTTCTTGAGCAGCGAGTCCGACTTCAGATCGGTCTTGCGGATCACGAACTCGTGCTCCTTGTCGCCGTTGTTGGTGATGTTGAACGTGATCGCTCCCGAGGCCAGATTCGGTGGAGCTGAGCTTGATCTCCCACTCCTTCAGGGTCGCGGAAACGGGGCCCTTTGCCGGCGTTCCGGCCGATGAGCATGAGACGAGCAGGCCGCCGATCGCAATGAGCGCGAACCCTCTTCGCAGTGTTCGGGTCATCCTCTCCTCCTCGCGACGAGTGCCACCGGCAGCACAACGCAGGGACGCGCTGGGTGCCGCCCTGGCTCCCGTAGCATCCGGGTCGATTGCCGTGGCTTCTATACTCGCAACCAGCCATTCTCGAGGTGCGTGTTGACCATTCCCGCATACACGCCGCCGGCTCTGCCCGAGGTCGTCGGCGCGGCGGCGGACCGGCTCGAGGCCCTCCCCGACGGCGGCCCACGCTGGTGGCGAGGCTCGATCGAGCGATGGTTCGCGCGTGTGCGCGCCAACCCGGGGGCAATCAAGCTGATCCTCGACGTGGCCGCGGTCGGCTTCATCACCCTCGCGTTCGTGTCGACCGCCCTGTCCGCGGAGTTCCTGTTCCATTGCGTTTTCGTGCTGCTCGTGCTGCACGCATTTCTGTTCGGGCTTCGCGTCACCCTGCTGCGCATTGGGCTGGTATCGATCCCCCTGCTCCTGTACGCGGACGCGAAGGCGTTCGGATTGAAGGAGCCGACGCTGGAGCTGACTGAATGGCCGCTCATGTTCGTCATCGCGGTCCTCGTCGCATGGATGGCCGACCGGCGCGAGACGACGTCGCGGCGCTACGCGGCACTCTTCCGGCGCGCCAGCGAGCGGCTCCTCACTGTCCAGGAGGATGAGCGTCGGCGCATCGCCGGCGAGCTCCACGATGGCGTGGGGCAGGTCATGACCGCCCTGACGCTCACCCTGGACGCGGCCAGCTCCGCGACGCGCCCGCAGGTCGCGACGCGCCGCATCAATCTCGCCCGGCGGCTCGCCGAGACAGCCCTGGCCGAGACGCGCGATCTGGCGCATCGAATGCGCCCGGGTCGACTCGAAGAGCGCGGGCTGGTTGCCGCCGTGCGCGACCTGGCAGGTCAGTCCGGATTCCCGGTTCGCGTGGTCGCCGATGCGGCGACCGCCGATCCGCGGCTGCTCGGTCCCACCGCGACGGTCGAGCTGTACCGCATCGTGCAGGAGGCGCTGGCCAACGCGGCGCGGCACAGCGGCGCCCAGCGGGCCCAGGTGTCGATCACGCGCCAGGACGAGCGACTCATCGTGGTCGTCGCGGACGATGGGCACGGCTTCGACCGCGAGCAGGTCGCGGAGTCGGGCATCGGCCTGGCAGGCATGCTGGAGCGATCACGGCTGCTGGGCGGACAGCTCTCGATCGAGTCGGCACTGCGTGCCGGAACTCGCGTCACCGTATCCGTGCCGACCCTGCCCGCGACGGCGGCGAGGTGATGGCACCGATCCGGATCGGGATCGTCGATGACCACGCCCTCGTCCGGGAGGGTCTCCGCCTGATCCTGGAGACGCAGCCCGACATGGAGGTCGTGGGTGAGGCGCGCGACGCCGCCGGTGCGTTCACGCTTGGCGGCGCTTCGCAAGCCGAGCATCATGCTCGTGGATCTCACGCTCGACGGCTCGGATGGAGTCGCCCTGCTGCGGGACCTCACCGCGCAGCATCCCCGGATCCGGTTGATCGCGGTAACGATGCACGAGCACGGAGAGACCGTGCGGCAGGCATTCCTGGCCGGTGCTGCGGGATACGTCGTCAAAGGCGCGGCCAGCGCAGACCTGCTGGCGGCGCTTCGAGCGGTCGCCAACAACCAGCATTACGTTCACCCGGTGGTTGCGTCGGTCGTCGTCGTCGACTCGCTCCGCTGGCTGCGGCAGGCGGACCGCCTGAGCCCGCGCGAGATCGAGGTGCTGCGACTCGTCACCGCCGGACGAACAGCGGTCGAAGCTGGCGACGCGCTGGGGATCAGCGCCCACACCGTCAGACGCCATCTCTCGAACATGGCATCCAAGGTCGGCGTGCGTGGCCGAGTCGCACTCACGCGGTACGCCATGGAGCACGACCTCGTGCAGGACGAGGGCTGAGCCCCGGCTCCGACTGGCAGCGGCTAGCATCTGGCCGATGCACGACTCCCGCCGGAACGCCTTCCGGTTTCTTGGCACGGTAGGCACGATCGTGCTGATCGGCGGGGCAGCCTACCTCTCGACGCGCCCGCTGGGCACAACCGCCCCCGGCCTGGGCGCCGCCGCGGCGACGTTCTACCCGATCGGATCGCCCGTCGAGGGCGTGGGCATCGGCCAATCGGCCCCCGATTTCGTGGCGACCGACGCGGACCATCAGCTGCTGACCGACCTGGATGGGAACCCGATTCGACTCGCTGACTTCGCGGGCAGGCCGCTCTGGATCGTATTCTGGGCGACCTGGTGCATCCCCTGCCAGCAAGAGGCCAGCCACATTCGCGCCGCCTATCACGCGCATGCCGGAGCGCAGCTGGCCGTGCTTGCCATCGACATCCAGGAGCCGGCGGCGGCGGTCCGCGAGTATGTGCGGAGCAACGACCTGGACTACACGATCGGCCTCGATCCGACCGCGGCAGTCAAGGATCTCTACGGCGCCTGGGGTCTGCCATCCCACTACTTCGTGGACGCGGACGGCACGGTCAGAGACCGTTACTTCGGGCAGATGACCAGCGGGCTGATGGAGGAGCACCTGAAGACCATCATCGGGCCGTGACGGCTCCGAGGGACCGGCTTACTTGGTGGGAAGCGCCTTGAGCAGCGGCTCGATCTCGCGCCGTGTCACAACCGTGTCCCACGACGCGGCAATCCTTCCATCAGCGCCGATCAGGAAGGTCCACGGCTCGCGCAGATCGCCGTCCGTGGTCTGCAGCCAATCCAGCGCTGCCTGGTTGACCTTTCCCGCCTCGAAGTCTCGATAGATCTCGACGTGAATGAAGTCGGCACGGTCGTGGTACTCCGCGGCCAGCTCTGAGACGAGGTCCGTCACCGGACCGCAGAATTGGCTTACGCAGTAGACCGGCGTCGAGAAGACGACGAGCGCCGGGTGGCCGGCCGCGATGGCATCCGCAATCGAGGTGGAGTGGAGCTCGGGGTCCGGAATCGGCTCGCCGCCCGCCGCCCGCGAGTCGATCGCGGCAGGCGGAACGCCTGCGTCGCCCATCAGCGGGTTGGCGGTGCGAGGTGCCATGTCTCCCACGCCGATGACCGACGGCGCAGCGAGGACCTCGAATGCAGCCTCTGCCCTCAGCTGCGAGCCATCAGCGAGGGCGCCCTCGGCCACCAGCTGCCAGAAGCCCGCCCTCGGAAAGGTGATTGGTTCGACGGCATAGACACCGCGCCCGTCGGCCGGGAATGTCAGGGTCGGCCCCCGACCCTTCGCCTCGGGAGAGCCGGGAATGGGGAGATACGTGGCCGTGACATCAGCAACCATCACACCGGGAGGCGGCGTCGCGGTGCGATCACCGAGATAGCTGAAGCTCAGCCCGACGCTGCCGAAGCTGAGCCATCGATTGTCCGCAGAGATGAGCGCGACGAGCAAGCGTCCCGGTGCGCTCGCGACCAGCTGGTAGCTGGCGACCTGGGCGACGATGGCATTCCCGCTGCCGGACGGGCTCGCGGACGGACCCTGCGCCGCGGGCGAGGTACAGCTCGAAAGGATGGCGACGAGGAGCGCAACGAGCGGCGTCCGGCCTCGCATCTGCCACCGATGCCTGCTCATCGCGCGCACGGCGGGACCTGAACGTCGACCGAGCGTAGGGCTTCATCAGCCGATCCCTGGAGTGTGCCCAGGTCATCGGCCAGGACGGACGTGTCCGCCGGCGCGCTGAAATCAGCCTCGACCTTCTCCATTGCCTCGAGGACGCGCGCCCGCAGCGTGCGGTCAATCCGCGAGTCGGCGGCGAGGACGTGAAGCGCTTCGTGGGCCATGTTGGTAAACGCGCGCTCTGCGAGCGACGCGCTCGGAAGGGCGGCAATCGCCTGGCAGAGGCCGGACGAAGCGGCCGATAGCCCTGGTGCGGTGGCGGATGCGCCTGGAGTGGGCAGGCTGACCGCCGGCAAGCATGCCGTCAGCAGCGAAGCCGTGAAGGCGGTCATCGACAGCCACGTGACGCATAACGGGCGCAGAGAACGGACTGATCTGTTGGCCATCACCAATCCCTTGGGTCCGGCCGAGTCTAGCCAATTCCGGCTGGGTTCCCCGAGTCGGCGGCGATCGCCGCAGCGATCGGTGCAGACCGATTGAAGCCCATGATGGCCATCCAGAGGCCGAGCGACAGCTCCCAGGTGAAGATCGGGACGAGCGCGATCCCCGACCAGACGGAGACCTTGTCGTTGATGCCGATGATCTGTCCGATCACCGAAGAGATCATCAGAGGACCTCCGATGAGCCCCAGGGTGGGAATGAGACGCGGCACGAGGCGGGATCGGTACATCAGGTAGCCCAGCAGCACGGCGTTCATTGCCGGCATGAGCGTCTGCCCGAGCAGGAACGCTGCGTTGTAGGTCGCGACGAGCGACGCGCCGGCGGTCAGGCGCGAGCCCGCATCCGCTTCGGCCGCGGCGCCCAGGTCCTGGTGCAGGGTCATGAGCGAAAGGAGGCTCACGACGCCGGTGAAGATCATGGTGGCTTCAACGACGCGACTGGTGACAAATCCGAGCGCGAAGGCCTCGTTCTGCCGTTTGACCACCGGAAACAGCGTGACGGCGGTGCCGATGCCGGCCAAGGCGACGATCACCTCGAGGAGGATGCCCAAGCCCAGGCCAGTGTCGCCGTCGGAGCTCAGGATGTAGGAGGCATCCGTCAACACCGGGCCGTAGAAGGCCAGCGTCCCGATTGCGACAAAGGTGATCAGGTACAGGACGCCCGCGACGAGCGCGGTCTTTCGTAGTGAGGTCACGCCAAGGTTCCTTTCAGCCACTCCGTCCGTGCCAGTGCCGCCGGATGCGTTATGTCAACCGCTGCCGTAAATCGGTCACAGGATGGTGACATGCCACACCCGCTCGTCGACCAGCTACGGTTCACCCGTTCGGAGTTCATGCGCGACTTCCGCAGTTCGTCGGCGGCATCGACGCAATTGCGCCATATCGGCCGGATCGGTAAGGAGTCGGTCCTACCGCACTTACCCTACCGACGTGCGGTCACCGAGCTCGTGGAGCCGTCGGGCCACCACGACCGTCGTTGCCGTCGCCAGGAGCATCACCGCCACCCCGTACACCAGCGTGGTGTCGCGCAAGCCGTAGAGAGTCACCGCCGCTCCTGCGATGACCGCCGGAACGCTGAACGACAGATACGTTGAGAGATACATGGCGCCCAGCAGTCCACCGCGACCCTCGGGTGGCGCGAGCGGTGCGATGGTCCGGACGTACGCCGAAAACGCCGGTCCCAGCCCGATCCCGGCAAGGACACTCCCGGCGAATAGAACCACGGTGGACCGGAGCCAGACGCCGACAAGGGTGACCGCGACCCCGCCGATGAGCACGACGCAGCCCTTGACCAGCATCGGCTCCGCGTCGGATCGACGAAGGAGCACCGATGCGACTGCACCAGTGCCGGTGAGCGCGAAGATCAACAGTCCACCCGCGACGTGGCTGCCAGAGCCGAGGATCGATATCGCGAGTGATGGCCCGAGGGCAAGGTACAGGCCGCCGAGAGCCCACATCCCGACGAGCGCCGGCGCGGCAGCGACGAACATCGATCGGGCACCTGGCGGCACTCCAACGACCGGCCGAAGGGATGCAACCCAGCCCGGCCGGCGCTCCATGGGGTCTGCGACCACCGCGATCCCGACGGCCGCCAGCACATAGGCGCCGGCGAGGAGCCAGTAGATGAGCTGGAGCGGATATGGCGCGTACTGCACCAGCACGCCCGAAACGAAGGCCCCGAGGCCCAAGCCAAGGATGACCGCGACGCCGCTCATCAGGCTGCCGAGCCTCGGGTTATCCGCTGGCTGCAGGTCGATCAGCCAGGCGCTCAGTGCCCCGACGGCGATGCCAGTCGCGACGCCGACCACCAGCCGACCGACGAACAGCAACGCGACTCCGTCGGCGACGATGAACATGAGCATGCCAGCCACCTCGAGGACGAGGGCGAGCACAAGAACCGGACGCCGCCCGAGGTGGTCCGACAATCGCCCCATCACAAGCAGGGCCGCGATGGCACCGAAGGCGTACGACGCGTAGATCGCGGTCAGCGTGATGGCCGGGAATCCCCACATCGCCTGGTACACGGGATAGAGCGGTGACGGCGCGCTCGCGGCGCACAGCAGAAGGACGAACAAGACCGTGAGGAGCCAGAACGACACGCCTCGCGAAAGGGTCGGCCTCTCGGCCACACGCATCACCTCGTGGTTCGGATCCACCCGGTCCGCACCAGGTTCAGACGAACGCGAAAGACGCGCTTTGGCTCGATCGGAGCACGAACTGGCCGACGGGCGAGTGCTGGTACCGCATACCGGATTCGAACCGGTGATCTCCGCCTTGAGAGGGCGGTGTCCTAGGCCTCTAGACGAATGCGGCCCGCGTCCCGTGGGGTCAGGACGGCCCGAGTATAGCCGCCGCCTCGGGGCGCCTCAAACGTCGGCGAAGCTCAGCGGGCAGCGCCGACGGCCGCAGGGGTTGACATGACATGGCGCCGTTCCTCGAGCCAGCCCAGCACGCTGCCGGCCACCTCGGGCCATGTCTCCGAGCCCATGACGAGGCCGAAATGGCTGGCCCCGGGGAACAGCTCATAGGTGGCGCCAAGGAGATCCGCGGTCCGACTCGCCTCTGAGGGATGGATCACGTCGTCGAGGCCGGCACCGATCACGAGCGTGGGCACGTCGATCCGCTCCGGGTCGACCGGCGACGCCGATCATCCGCTCCCTGCGGGCGCTGCCGGACTCGTGCGCACCGGCCAACAGCTCCTGCATCTTCGACAGCTCCGCGTCGCTCATGTCGGGCATCCATTCGTGCAGCCGTTCCATCGGCGCGATCCAACCCCACCAGCTCGCGTCATAGACCGGTGGCACCGCCTTGAGCTCGGTCTCGAGCGGGCGACGGGGAAGGGCGCCGGCGGGTGGCGACGGGGCCAGGAGGACGAGGCCCAGCACCGGCTGGCGCTGCGCGTACAGGAGAGCGGCGAGCGCCCCGGTTCCCCAGCCGATGATGACCGGCGGGCGGCCGAGCTGGCGCACGGCGACGCCGATGTCGTTGGCGTAGTCCGCCATCGTCACCTCCTCCAGATCGGCCACGTCGCTGGTGTAGTGGCCGCGGAAGTTCATGGCGTGCGCCTCCCAGCCACGCTCGGCGACGTAGGCGGCGAAGCTCGCCCACAGCCACGATCCGGTGAGGGCGCCGTGGACGAGGAGCAGCGGCGGCTTGCGGCTGCGCCGCTCGGGCTGATGCGTCTCGACGTAGATCCCCTCGGGCTCGATGTAGACCTCGTCGCGCTTGATCGCCTGGACCACGGTCGAGTCAGTCCTCCAGCGGGTTGAAGACCATGCCGGTCAGGAGCTTCGGGTAAAAGTAGGTCGACTTCTGCGGCATCATGCCGCCGGCGCCGGCCACGTCGGCCAGCTGCACGAAGTCGGGTTGGCCGGACGAGGATCGCGGCCGATACCTCTCCGCTCGTCGCGCGGGCGATGGCGTCGGCTGCGTCCCTAGTGTAGATGAGCCGATCCCCGCCGGCCACGGCCGCGGAATCGATCCCGAGCCGATCTTCCAGGAGCGCCGCGTGGAGAACGGCCAGGTCCAGGCCGCGGACTGCCGCGCTCGTGCGCTCCGACCGCATGCGTTCGGCGATCGGCTCGGGCCTGCCGACCAGGAGGTAGCTCTCCCCCGCCGCCAGCACCAGCCCGTAGGCCGGCGCGTCATCGGCCCGTGACTCGAGCGCCGCGGCGAGCTGATCGGCTGCCACCGGCACGGCATCGAAGAGGGGGCCCGGGTCACGCAGGAGAGCCGGATCGGCATCCCGCACCAGCCGATGGGTGGCCAGGATCTGGAGCGCTTCGCGCTCCGCGTTGACGAGCACCATCATCATCCAGTCGGCGGCGAGGGCACCGAGCTCGGCCTGGGCAACACTCGGATCTGAGCGGATCGTGGCCTGGTAGGAGAGCGCGGTCTCGTACCGGTGGTGCCCATCGGCCACGTACAGCCGCTGGCGGGAGAGGTAGCCGATCAGCCCCTGGTCGGGCTCCACCGCCGCCAGCTGATGGAGCAGACCGTCGTCGTCGCGGGCCCGCCACTCGTCGGTCCAGGCGCGGGCCATGAGACGCGGGTACCGATCCGAGCGGTCGAAGTAGACGCTCAGGATCGGGCTCAGCTGCGTCCTCGTGGCCTCGAGCAGGGCGAGCCGATCGGCCTTCGGGCCGGGCATGGTGTGCTCGTGCGGCCGCACCTCGGCGCCCCATGGCTCGAGCAGGACACGGACGACGACGCCCTGGACGGCGAGGTCATCCGGGGCGTCGGGGCGGGCATGCGCGTAGTAGTAGACCGATGGCTCGTCCCGGCGCGCGAGGGTCCCATCCGCCATCCACGCGGCCAGCGCATGCGCGGCGGCGCCGTGCGGCTCAGGCTCGGGGTTGAGCTCCAGGCGCACGGCGTTGTGCGGGTCGCGGGCGAGCAGCTCGGCGCGCCGCTCCTCGCTGATCACGTCGTACGGCGGACACACAAGGTCGGTGAGATCGGCGATCCGGCCGGGGTGCGCGGGCGCCTCCCCGGGGAGCCGGATGCGATCGGGAACCTCGGCGCCGCCATAGCGATCCAGCCCGTACCCCAGGCCGCGGAAGGGGGCAACTCGGGGCACCGGCGAAGAATAGCCCGCTCAGCTCGGGGTCAGAGCCCTGGCGAGGGCCCGCGCGGCATGCGCACGAACCTCCGGCCGGGAGTCGAGCGTGGCGCGCTCGAGGAAGTCGCGGGCCGCATCGGACCACTCGCCGGTCGATGCATTGGCCAATGCGCAGATCACGTTGCGAAGAAGTCGATGGCGGCCGGCACGGGTCACCGCGGTGGCTGAGAAGCGACGGGCGAACGCCCGGGAGCCGAGGCCCAGGAGCAGCTCTCCGAGCGGCAGCAGCGGAACGCGCAGCGGGCCGTCATCTTCCGCCGCGGCGTTGACCGGACAGACCTCCTGGCAGACGTCGCAGCCGAATATCCAGCTTCCCAGCGCGCGTGCCGACCAGGCATCCAGCTCGCCGGGATGCTCGATCGTCAGGTAGCTGATGCAGCGTCGGGCGTCGATCGTCTGCGGGGCCACCAGCGCCCCGGTCGGACAGCCGTCGAGGCAGCGGCGGCAGGTGCCACAGCTGCTGCGGATCGGCTCGTCGGGCGCGAGGTCCGCGTCGGAGAGGAGGGCGCCGAGGAAGACCCAGGATCCCGCCGCCTGGTGCGTCAGCAGGTTCGTGTTCTTGCCGATCCAGCCGAGTCCGGCGCGCGCGGCGAACGCCCGCTCCGCGAGCGGCCGATCATCGACGTAGGCGGTGGTGCCGGTCGGTAGGCCGGCGTCCCGGAGCTCAGCCGCGAGCGCGCCAAGCCTGGCGCGCAGGGCCACGTGGTAGTCGGTGCCCAGCGCGTAGCGAGCGATGAGCCCAGCGGGCTCCGCCGGCTCAGCCGCGAGCACCCCGGCGAGCGCCGAGCGCAGGCGATCAGGGGCCGGGTCCCATGCGCCGCGGTCCCCGCTGCTGTACGGAGCGGCAACCAGGATCACGGAACGGGCTTCCGGCTGGTGCATTCGTGGCGCGCTGGCGATCTCGGGCCGTTCGCCGCCCATCCAGCCCATCGTTCCCATCCGCCCCGCGGCGACCGCGTCCGCGAGATGCTGCCGCGCCTCGGGCAGCGGGTCCGCGGGCGCCACGCCCAGCAGGCTGAGACCGTGCCGCTGCGCGAGCTCGGACAGGAGCGCGCGCTCCATCAGCCGCCTCCGGGTCGCCGCAGGACGAAGGCAGGCGGCTCCCCGGCCTCGGGCAGCGACGGCATGCGCTTGCGCGGATCGGGACGGATCGGAATCTGGAAGCTGAAGATGCTCCCGTGGCCAGCCCTCGCATTGGCCTCGACCGAGATCCGCCCACCGTGGGCGTCGATGATGGCTCGGCTGATGTAGAGGCCCAGGCCAAGGCCCCCGAAGCGGCGCGGGCTCGCCTCCTCATCGGCCTGGTAGAAGCGGCTGAAGACGAGATCGCGGTCCTCGGCGGGGATCCCGATGCCCACGTCGGCCACGCTCACCAGCGCCTCTGTGCCTCGCAGCTCGCCCGCAACCTCGACCGCTCCGCCGTCGGGCGAATACTTCACGGCATTGTCGAGCAGGTTGGTGATCACCTGGCCGATCCGATCGCGGTCCGCCACGATCGGCAGCGTGGGCGGCGCCGTCAGCGTCACCTGCCGCTCCGGATGCTGGCGCTGTGCGCGGGCAACAGCCTCTCGCAGCTCGTCGGCGAGGTCGAGCGGCTCGGGCTCGATCGTCACTCCCGCCCGACGGTCGATCCGGCTCACGTCGAGCAGATCGTCGACCAGGCGGCGCATCCGGCGCACCTGGGAGCGGATGACGCCCAGCTGGGACAGCTCCTTGCCGTTCGCCGCCTCCGCTGCGCGAAGCCGGCCCTCGAGCAGCTGGGCATAGCCCTGGATGCTGGTGAGCGGGGTGCGGAGCTCGTGGCTCACGATCGACAGGAAGTCGTCCTTGATGCGCTGCGCCTGCTGCTCCCGCGAGACCTGCTCCTGGAGGTCGGCCCACAGCGCGGCGTTGTCGAGCGCCGGACCTGCCCGCTCCGCGATCGTCTCCGCCAGGCGGCGCTGATCGCCGGCAATCGACCCGCTGCGCGAGCCGGTGACGAGCACCCCGCGGACCTGTCCCCTGCTCACGACAGGCACGGCCAGCATCGCCGCAAGGGCCATCTCCTCGGGGAGAGCCGGGTCCTCGCCGCTCCCCGCCGTGGGTGTCGCCGTCGCCGCTGCGCGCCCGGCGATCCCCTCCCCGAGGTGGATCGTCCGTGTTCCGCCCTGCTCGCGCAATGCCTCGACCAGCGGCTCGTCGCGCCCCTCGATCCCCGCGAGCCGCAGCTCACCCTGGGCCTCGTCGACCGTGTAGAGCCAGGTCGCGTCGCCGAGCAGGGGCGAGGCTCCGCTCACGATCGCGCCGACCGTTGCGTCGCGCTCCAGCGAATGTGAAAAGTCGCGGCCGAGCTGCGAGAGCAGCTCGCGCTCGCGCGTCTGCGCCCGCTCGCGCGCGTCCTGCGCCAGCCGCTCCTGGAGCCGTGCGTTCTCCATGGTGCGGCCGATGACGATGCGACTGAAGAGCCCCGCAGCCAGCCCGATGCCGATCAGGTAGGCGGCGCGGACCGGCAGCAGCGCGCGAACCGTGGACGCCGATGCGTCGGAGGCGGCGAGCACCACGGACAGGTACATGGAGGCCACCACCAGGGAGACCCAGATCGAAGCCCCAAGCCCGAAGCGCAGGGCAACGGTCAGGATGACGAGGCCGTAGAAGAGGTAGGCATCGGTTGCGGCAGGGACCAGGTAGATCGCGATCGTGACCGCGACCATGTCGAGTGCCGTAGCGACGATCCCGACCTCGCGCGCCGGGAAGCGACTGACCAGCAGCCCGATCGCGAGGTTGTAGACCACCACGGCCGCGACGAGCCCGAGCAGCAGCCCGAAGCCGGGCACACGGTCACGAAAGGCGATCAGGAAAGCCGCGATCGGGAGGGCGACCGCGAACCGCATCGCGACCAGCTGACGCTCCTGCGCTCGCAGCTGGCGTTCGACGTGTCGGTCGAGGTCGGGGAGGTCCTGGCCCTCCCTCCGGTCCATGGGCGGTACAACCCCACCGGGTACAGATGACTGGGGCTGGCACTATAGCATCGGCTCCAGGCAGCCCCTACACTCGCCACGCCGAGCGACCCTCGGCTCTTCCGGCCTGCCCGGCAGGAGGCCACCGCAGCCCTGCCGCAGTTCCCACCCGTAGCATCCGGACAACATGAATACCCGAGCTGTTCCATCGCCACGAGGCGACTGCAACCTCCGCCGGCGCTCGCGCGTCTGGGGTCCGACGGCGCCACCCGAGCGAGGCAGATGAAGAAGCGCAGCCTGCACGTCGGTCTCCTCCCGTCGGCCATCGCGTCGGCGCTGCTGCTCATGCTCGTCGCGGCTGGCGCGACCGCCGCCGCCAGCCCGGTCAGCCTCGAGGTGCGCCCACTCCTTGGTGGGCGCTTCGAGACCGGCGGCTGGCTCGCCCTCTCCGTGCGGCTGACGAACGACGGGCCGCCGGTCTCCGGCAACCTGCTCGCCGGCACGAGCGATGGGACCGCGCGCAGGCCGGTGGAGCTGCCGGCGGGAGCTCGCAAGCAGGTCACCCTGTACGTCCGCCCACAGGCTTTCCAGCGAAAGATCGAAGTCCGGTTCGAACAGGACTCGACCGTCCTGGCCAAGGCACAGGCCGAGCTCCAGGTTCTCGACACCAGCAGCGCCGCACATGTCGTGATCGTCGGCGACGGGAGTGGCTCCCTGCGCGCTCAGCTGGTCTCCCGTGGCGCCGGGCTGCCCGAGCCCATCTCCGTCCTCCCTACCGACCTTCCCGAGCGCGCGGAGCCGCTGGCCGGGATGGAGGTGATCGTGTGGGCGGCCGACAGCACGGCCCTGGACCCGGCGCAGATACGCAGCCTGGAACGATGGGTCGCGGCCGGTGGCCAGCTCATCGTGCTCGGCGGTCCGGATTGGCAGGCGCGCAGCAAGGCATTCACTGACCTCCTCCCGGTCGCAAGCCTGCATGCGGTCGACGGCGCTACGGCGACCGCCCTTGGGAGCTGGCTCGGAGGGTCAACGCCAGGCGGCAAGCTGACTGCGGCCTCCGGAACGGCCGCGAGCGGGGCCCTTGTCCTCGCCAGGCTCGACGGCAAGGGCGGGGAGCCGCTCGTGGCGGCGATCAGCCGGGGCGCCGGACGCGTGGTCTATTTCGCAGTCGACCTCGCCACCGATCAGTTCCGCGCGTGGGACGGAGCGGCACTCCTCTGGTCACGCCTCGTGCCGGAGGATCTCGTCTCGGCGCAGTTTGGCGGCGGCTTCGCTCCGCCTGACCAGCTCAACTCGATGACGCAGGCCCTGGCCAGCCTGCCATCGCTCGACGTGCCGCCGGCTGAGCTGCTCCTGGCCGTCATCGTGGGTTACATCCTCCTGATCGGGCCGATCAGCTATCTCGTGCTCCGCCGCTTCGATCGACGCGAGCTTGCCTGGCTGACCGCGCCGCTCCTGGTCATCGTCTTCTCGGCGTGCTCCTACGGGATTGGCTCCTCGCTCAAGGGGAGCGAGGTGATCCTGAACCAGATCAACCTCGTGCGCGTGGCCGCCGGCGGCTCCGCCGCATCGGTGGAGGCCTATGCGGGCATCTTCTCGCCGAACCGCGCGACCTACGACCTCACCGTCAAGGCCGACGCGCTGGTCGCCACGACGAACGCTACGAACTTCCAGCAGCCCCAGCAGACCAACCAGCTCGCCTACGTGACGGATCAGGGCAATCCTGCCCACCTGCGCGGACTGGACGTGAGCGTGTTCGGGTTCCAGTCCGTTCGGGCCGATGCGGTCGTCGACTATCGGCCCGGCCTGCAGGTCGAATGGCACATCCGCGAGCGCGGGATCGAGGGGAGAGTCACGAACACAGCGTCGGTCGAGATCGAGGACGTGGCCGTCATCGGACCGAATACCGGCACGCTCATCGGCACCCTCAAGCCGGGCGAATCGAAGGATTTCACCGGCTCGCTCGCGAACCTGAACGGCGGATCAGTCTCCGACCAGGTTTACGGCTTCAATAACTTCGACCCGAGCGCCCAGTCCGACCGCTCGCTCATGGCCCGGCGCGCGGTGATCGACTCGTTGGTCGGGATGGGCGGCGCCTTTGCAATGAAAGGGGGCGCCCCCGGCCTCGTCACTCGGCCCCGACAGCGGCCCCTTCGTCGTCGGCTGGCGGCCTGATCCGGGACCGGTCGAGATCAGCGTGGATGGCCGCGTGGTCCAACGCTACGACCAGACGGTCGAGGTGATCAACGGGCGGCCGACGTTTGGCCCTGGTCCAGTTCGCATCGAGGCGGCACAGATCTCCACCCGAATCGTGTCGACCGCCGGCGAGGCGAGCATTCAGCAGCCGGGCTTCGTCAGCCTCGGCAATGGAGAAGTGGTCTTCGACCTCGGGCTTCCGCTCGAGGCCTCGGGCATGGCGCCAACCAAGGTGACCCTGCTGACGGCTCCGGACCCGAGCATCATCCTGGGAAACCAGGGGGACCCAGGCGTCTTCCTGCCGCCGGGGTTCAAGCTGAGCGTTCGGAAGCCGGGCACCGGTGAGTGGCTCGAGCTCGGCGACCTCGCCCGGGCGAGCCAGTACGTGCTCGACGACCCCGCAGCGGTACTCGATTCCGGCGGCACGATCGAGGTGCGCGTCAGCGGCTCCGGCATCGACCAGTCCTTCGGGCAGACCCAGATCTTCGTTGGCGCCCGGGTCGAGGGGGTGATCTCCGAATGACACGCGGTGATCGAGACCCGCGGCCTCGTGAAGCGCTACGACAGCCAGCTGGCGGTTGCTGGCATCGACCTGGTCATCGGGCCAGGCGAGATCTATGGGCTGGTTGGCCCAAACGGCGCCGGCAAGACGACGACCATGAAGATCCTCGCCACGCTTCTGGCCCCGACGGCGGGCGAGGCCTTCGTCTGCGGCATCGACGTCACGGAGGATCCGATCGAGGTCCGTCGCCGGATCGGCTACATGCCTGACTTCTACGGCGTCTATGACGACCTGCGCGTCTGGGAGTACCTCGACTTCTTCGCGCGCTGCTACCGCGTGCCTGCCGCGCGCCGCGCAGGCATGATCGGCGAGCTGCTCGAGATCGTCGGGCCTCGCCGACAAGCGGGAGGCATACGTCGAGTCGCTTTCGCGCGGCATGCGGCAGCGGCTCTGCCTGGCCCACACGCTGGTCCACGATCCGCAGCTGCTGATCCTCGACGAGCCCGCATCCGGGGCTCGATCCGCGGGCGCGGGTCGAGATGCGGGAGATCCTGCGCGAGCTGCGGAGCATGGGCAAGACGATCCTGGTCAGCAGCCACATCCTGCCCGAGCTGGCGCGAGATGTGCACCGGGTCGGGATCATCGATCGGGGCCGTCTGCTGCGGTCGGGCACGATCGGCGAGATCGAGCGATCCCTGCGCGCGACCGCCCTGCTCCGCATCGACGTCCTCTCGCGACAGCGCGCTGCGGCCATCGCACTGGCTTGGAACCGATCCGCGGGTTGGCGATGTCAGTTCCGGCCGAGCAGCGAGGGCGCCTGACGCGGCTCGAGGTCCCATTCGACGGCCGAGCGGAGGCGCAGGCGGCGCTGCTGGCGGAGATGATCCAGGCCGGCCACGCGGTGAGCGGCTTCAGCCAGGCGACCAGCGACCTGGAGGAGATCTTCCTGAAAGTCACCGGGCACGACGAGGAGGCCGCGGCATGACGGCAACGGGTTCGCCGCGCGACAGCGTCGGCTCGCGGCGCCGCGGGAGTTCATTGCCTCGATCAGCACGATCATGGTCAAGGAGCTGCGCTCCCGGTTGCGCGGACGGCGCGCCTTCGTCGTCCTCACCGTGTACCTGGGTCTCCTCGCCCTTATCGCCTACGGCTCCTACGCGATCATCGCGCCCAGCGCCCGCAGACCAGGCATTCGGGTTCGGCGGGCCGACCTTCGCGAATGCATCGGCCATCATCGGGCAGACGATCTTCTCGATCATCTCGATCTTCCAGCTGATCCTCGTCTCCTTCATCGCGCCCGGGTTCACGTCCGGCCAGATCAGCACGGAGCGCGAGAAGCAGACGCTCGACCTGCTGATCAGCACGCCGCTGCGGCCCGGAGCGATCGTGGTCGGCAAGCTGCTCGCCGCCCTGGCGTTCGTGGGGCTGATGATCGTCGCGGCGATACCGATCTCGGCGATCGTGCTCATGTACGGCGGGGCCTCGATCGACGATATCGTCCGGCAGCAGATCGTGCTGCTCGCGACGGCGCTCGGCTTCGGAGCGGTCGGCCTCTTCTTCTCGGCGCTACTGAAGCGCACACAGGCGGCCACCGTGCTGACGTACTGCGCGGTCCTCGCGCTCGGGTTGGGCACCGTGATGCTGTTCATCTTCTGGACCGTGGTCGCCAATCGTGATCCCGCCGACTTCGGCCAGTTCGGTCCGGCGAAGCGTGCACCCGAGCAGATCGTCTACCTGAACCCAATGGTCGGCATGCTCGACGTGGTTGCCAACACGGAGCCGGGCGGTGGTGGCGGCATCGCGTCCGCGCTGAACCAACTGCGCAGCGATCCTGCCGTCGATCCGAACCTGGGCGGTGGCGGCCAGGTCTGCCAGGGCAACGTCTGCTTCGCCGTCGACCAGAATGGGAACCCGATCGTCAACCCGGTCCCGGTGGCCCAGCAGGCGATGGGGGGCTATTTCTGGCCGCGCTTCGTCATCACGTTCGCGGCCCTGGCGTTCCTCCTCACCCTCGCCTCCATGCGCCTCGTCATCCCGGCACCGATGCGCTTCGCGTTCCGCCGCCGTCGCAGCGAGCTCCCTCCGCTGCCGGAGCCGCCAACTGCCGCCGCGACGAGCATCGACGAGATCACAGCTCCGGCCGATGACTGATCGCTCGCTCGCCACCGCACTCCGTGAGCGCCTCGGGGCGGACGCGCTGAAACGCCTGCACGGGCTCCGCCGCCGACTCTGGCTGCGACGCTCCATGCGCAGCGCGACCTTCGCGCTCGCGGGGGCCCTGATCGGAGCGGCGTTCGTCCAGCTGTTCGCTCGCAGCACGCCGCTCGAGCTCGCACCGCTTGCGATGGCCGCCGTGGCGGGCCTTGCCCTCCTCGGCTGGGCAATCGACTCCTGGCGGCGACGTCCGTCGCTGACCGAGACTGCGCGCCGCGCCGACGCCGAGCTGGGCCTGCGCGAGCGGCTCGGCACCGCGCTCGAGCTCGTGGCCTCGCCGTCGGACGGCGAACCGCAGCTGGCTGCCCGCCAGCTGATCGATGCGCGAGCACGGCTTGCCGCGACCGAGCTGGAAGCCGCGTTCCGGCCACAGCTCGCTCGCCGCCCGGCAACCGCCGCCGCCATCGCACTCGCCCTGCTTGTGGTCCTCGCCGTCTGGCCCAACGCCCAGGATTCCGTGCTCCGAGACCGGGCTGCGGCGCGCGAGGCGAGCCGGCAGGTCGCCGAACGAGTCGAGAAGGTCGCCAAGGAAGCGGAGGACAAGAACGCAACGGCGAAGGATCCGCGCCGCGACAAGCTCGCCCAGGAGCTCCGCCTCCTCGCTCGGCAGCTCCGCGAGAAGGGCGACGACCGCCAGGCGACCCTGGCCCGGATCGGGTCGGTGCAGGAAGAGCTCTCCCGACTCGCGGACCCACAGGCGACTGAGAACGACGCGGCGCTGAACAACCTCGCGCGCTCCACGTCGCGAGCTGCGAGCGGCCAGCCCGAGGCGAACCCGGACGGCAAGGCGGAGCAGGCGGCGACCGATCTCGAGCAGCTCGGCGAGAAGCTCGCGGACCTCTCCAGGGAGCAGTCCGGCGAGCGAGCGGCGGCGCTGCGCAGAGCAGCGCAGGCAGGCGCCGCCAGCCATCCGGAGATCGCCGAGCGGCTCGCCGAAGCGGCCGATGCCCTGCAGCGGGCTGCGCAGACGCCAACAGAGCAGGACCGGGCGGCCGCAAAGGGCGCCCTCAACCGAGCGGCCGATGCGTTTCGAAAGGCCGACAACGAGCGCCAGCTGCAGCGCGAGGTCGCCAGCGCCCAATCGGCGCTCCAGGAGGGGTCTCGACAGGTGGCACGCTCCGGACAACAGCAGCAGCCGGGGGCCAGCGGACAGCCGGGTGCGTCGGGTCAGCCGGGCGGCAGCGGCCAGCCGGGCGGAGGCCAGCCGGGCGGAAGCGGCCAGCCGGGCGGGTCAGGACAGCCCGCCGCATCGGGACAACCCGGCGGCTCTGGACAGCCGGGGGCATCGGGGCAACCCGGCGGCAGCGGCCAGCCCGCCGGCTCAGGACAGCCGGGAGCCTCGGGGCGACCCGGCGGCTCAGGCCAGCCAGCGGGCTCCGGCCAGCCCGGCGCCTCGGGGCAGCCGGGATCGGGAAGCCAGCCCGGAAGTGGCAGCCAGCCGGGATCGGGCAGCCAGCCGGGCAGCCAACCCGGATCGGGAAGCCAGCCGGGAAGCGGAGGTGGGTCGACCGCCCGCCGCATCCCCGGCGGCGGGCTGCGCACCGGCGGCTTCAACGGGCCGACCCAGGGCAACAAGCGGTTCGACGTGACCGGGCTGGATGACGTTTTCGCGCCGATCAACCGGATCGGCAAGCCGGGCGACCCCAGCTTCATCGCCGGACAGGGAGGCGAGGGCGGGAACGACCAGACCGGCCAGGGAAGCGGGGTCGGGCTCCAGAACAACCCGGCCGTCCCGTATCGATCCGTCTCGAGCCTGTTCCGCGACTTCGCCAACTACCAGCTGGACCGCCAGCAGGTGCCGATCACGCTGAAGGACCTCGTGCGCGACTACTTCTCGCGCCTGGAACCGACCACGGAGTAGAACCATGACCGAGCGACCACTTGCGCAGCCGCCGACCGATCGCGCCGGAGCGATTCGCGAGCTGGCGGGACACGATCGAGGCGGAGGTCGGCCGCTTCATCGTCGGCCAGCAGCAGCTCGTGCGCCAGACGCTGATCAGCCTGCTGGCGGGCGGCCACGCGCTGCTCGAAGGCGTGCCGGGGCTCGGCAAGACGATGCTGGTCCGCACCATGGCCGAGGCGCTCGAGCTGGGCTTCTCGCGCATCCAGTTCACGCCCGACCTGATGCCGGCGGACATCGTCGGCACCAACATCATCGTGGAGGAGGGCGGCGAGCGGCAGCTTCCGCTTCCAGCCCGGGCCGATCTTCGCGAACCTCGTGCTGGCCGATGAGATCAACCGCGCCACGCCCAAGACGCAGTCGCGCGCTGCTCGAGGCGATGCAGGAGCATCGCGTCACGGTGGCGAAGCACGCAGTACACGCTTGCCGAGCCGTTCTTCGTGCTCGCCACGCAGAACCCGCTCGAGATGGAGGGCACCTATCCGCTGCCGGAGGCGCAGCTCGACCGCTTCTTCTTCAAGATCGACGTGCCGTTCCCCACCGAGGCGGACCTGATCGACGATCATGGAGCGCACCACCGGGCACCGCCCGGATCACGGTCGGCAAGGCGGCCACCGGTGCCGACGTGATCGCCGATGCAGGCAGCTCGCGCGCGAGCGTCCCGATCGCCGAGCCACGTGATGGCCTACGCCGTGCGGATCCTGCGCGGCCACGCATCCCGGACACCGAGGGCGCCTCCCGAGCTCGTGCGCAAGTACGTGCGCTACGGCGGCTCGCCGCGCGGCGCGCAGGCGATGGTGCTGGGCGCGCAAGATCCACGCGCTGCTCGACGGCCGCTTCAACGTCGCCTTCAGCGACGTGCAGGCCGTCGCGCCGCCCGGCGCTGCGGCATCGGATCATCCTCAACTTCGAGGGCGAGGCCGAGGGGATCAGCACCGACAGCGTGGTCCGCGCCATCATCGCCGAGACGCCAACCGAATCGGCCGAGTAGGCGGCCGATGACCGGCCGGTCGCGGCGCCGGCCGACGCTCGCCGAGCGCCACTGACGTCTCTTCGACGAGGCCTTCCTGCGCCGCCTCGAGCAGCTCGAGCTCGCATCGCGCCGTCTGACCGCCGGGCGGATGAAGGGCGAGCGGCGCTCGGTGCGCCGCGGACAGAGCGTCGAGTTCGCCGACTACCGCAACTACACGCACGGCGACGACCTGCGCCAGCTCGACTGGAACGTCTATGCGCGGCTCGAGAAGCTCTTCATCAAGCTCTTCGTCGAGGAGGAGGACGTCACGGTCCACGTCCTGGTCGACGCCGCCGCGAGCATGGACTTCGGTGAGCCGAACAAGCTCGACTTCGCGCGCCGCGCCGCCGCGGCGCTCGCCTACCTGGGCCTCGCGCATCTCGACCGCGTGAGCGTCGCCTTCCTGGCCGACGGCCGGGCGCAGCGGCGCTGCGGCCGCTGCGCGGCAAGGCACGCGTCTTCGAGGTCTTCCGCTTCCTGTCCGAGCCGCGCGCGAGCCCGGCTCACCGGCCTGGCGGCCGCCGCCCGCGACTACGCCGGCCGGCTGCGCGGCACCGTGGCCCGCTCATCCTGCTCAGCGACCTGATGGATCCGGGCTACCTCGACGCCCTGCGAGACCTCGCGGGCACGCGCTGCCAGCTCTCCGTGCTGCACGTGCTCGCACCGGAGGAGCTCGATCCGGAGGTGCCGCCCGACGCCCGACTGGTCGACAACGAGACCGGCCAGGGGATCGAGGTGACCGGCGATGACGACCTCGTCGAGCGCTATCGCGTCTCGGCTCGCCGACTGGCAAGCGGAGATCAGCGCCTTCTGCGCCCGGCGCGGCGGCGCCTACGTAGCGATCCCCTCCGACGTCGAGCTGACCGATCTGCTCTTCGACGTCCTGCGCCGACGGCGCGTCGTCCAGTGATCGTCCCGCTCGCGCTGCTCGGCCTCGCCAGCCTGCCGATCATCATCGCCTTCTACATGCTCCGCCTCCGCCGGCGGGACGTGCCGGTCGGCTCGACCTTCCTGTGGCAGCAGCTCGTACGCGACGTCGAGGCGAACGCCCCCTGGCAGCGGCTGCGCTTCAGCTGGCTCCTCGTGGTGCAGCTGCTGATCGCCGCGCTCCTGGTCCTGGCTGCTGCCCGGCCCTTCCTGTCGGTGCAATCCGAGCTGGCGGCGAACGTCGTGCTCATCGTCGACACGTCGGCTTCGATGGGAGCCGTCGATCCCGAAGGCGAGCGCATCGCGGCCGCCCGGGCCGCCGCGCGCAAGGTGATCGGCCAGCTCCCTGTCGGGGGGCGGGTGACGGTGGTCGCGGCCGACCAGTCGGCCCACGTCCTCGTTTCGGAGACGGACGATCGAGCGGCAGCGCTGGCCGCCATCGACGGCATCGCTGCGACCCAGCTCCCGGGCGACCTGACCGATGCCTTCGCGCTCGCATCGGCACTGGCTGCCCGCGACGCGGACTCGTCGGTCGTGGTCGTGACCGATGCGACGGCGGATCGGCTGCCATCGCTCGGGATCGGCGCACCGATCCACGTCGAGCGGGTCGGCAGCGGCAATCGCAACCAGGCGATCGCGGCTCTCTCGGTCATGCGCCGGGCCGGGGGCGCCCAGCTCGACCTGTTCGTGGCCGTCTCGAACGCCTCTTCCGCGGATGCCACGCGACGCCTGGAGATCTACGCCGACGGGGCGCTGGTGGACGCTCGCGACATGAGCGTGCCGGCGGGGCAGCGCAGCGAGGCGCTGGTCAGCACGGTCCCCTCTGCGGCCGGGGTGATCGAGGCGCGCCTGGCCGGGAGCGACCAGCTGACGGTCGACGACCGTGCGTTCGCGCTCGTGCCGCAGACGGGCGCCGTGCGCGCGCTTCTCGTCAGCGAAGGGAACAGCTACCTCGAGAGCGCACTCGCGCTGCTCCCCCGCCTCGAGCTGTACGCCATCGCCCCCGATGGAATGGCCGATGCCCTGGCCGCGGCCGACAAGGCCGGCACTCCCTACGGCCTCCTGATCTTCGACCGCTATGTCCCGCCGAAGCCGCCTCGGGATACCGACCCTGTACGTGGCGCCGACGAGCAACGGTCCGTTCGGCACGCTCGGCAAGGCGGTCGAGGGGCCGCTCGTCGGCCGCACCGATCCGGACGATCCGCTCCTTCGCTTCGTCGACCTCACAGCGTTGCACATCGGCCGGGCGCGGATGGTGACCTGACGGAGCCGATGCGCCCCGTCGTCGAGAGCACGGCCGGCACGCCGCTGCTGGCCGCGGGTCGAGTCGACGGCCAGCCGCTCGCGGTACTCACCTTCGCGCTCGGGGAGAGCGACCTTCCGCTGCAGGTCGCATTCCCGCTCCTCGTGAGCAACCTGACCGACTTCCTGCTGCCGGCGGTCGACGGAGTCCTGCCGCCCTCCGTGGCGCTGGGCGTGCCGATTGACCTGGCGCTCGACCCCTCGCTCCCCTCGGCGACCCTGGTCGAGAGCGGCGCGACGACCGCGATCCCGCTCACCGGCGGCCACGGGACGCTGCCGGGAGCCGACCGGGTCGGCATCCGAGAGCTGCGCGATCCGGCCGGCGCGACGCTCGGCCGCGTGGCGGCGAACCTGTTCGATCCCGCGGAGTCGAATATCGCGCCGGGCGACCCGAGGCGCCTGGTGGAGATGGGCCGCGTCGAGCCCGACCGATACGGTGGCGCAGCAGCCATCGCGCGCAGAGTGGTGGTGGCCGCTCGCGCTGCTCGGCCTGGCCCTGCTCTGCGTGGAGTGGCTCCTCTTCCACCGCCCCACCCGGAGCCGGCTGAACCGAGTCCTGCGCCGCGGCGCGGCGGCTGCGCGATGATCCCGCTCGCCTTCAGCGACCCGGCCTGGCTCTGGCTGGCACTGCCCGCCGTGGGGCTCGTCGCTGTCGGGTGGCTGGCCGCGGCGCGCGTGCTGCCGCGCGGGCGCAGGATCACGTCCCTTGTGCATCCGCCTGCTGATCGTCGGCTGCGTCGTCGGGGCGCTGGCCGGGGCGCGCCTGGCCCTTGCATCGGATCGGCTCAGCGTGGTCTTCCTGGTCGACGCGTCGGCCTCAATGGTCGATGCGACGTCGGAGGATCTGCTCGGCTTCGCCCGGGCGGCGGTCGAGAAGATGCCCGAGGGCGACACCGCCGGGGTGGTGGTCTTTGGGGCGAATGCGCTGGTCGATCGGCTGCCCTCGCAGCTGACCGAGCTGCAGGCGCCGGCATCGGTCCCGGTGGTCGGGGCGACCGACATCGCGGCGGCCGTGCGACTGGCCAGTGCGATCTTTCCCGCGGGAACGCAGCAACGCCTCATCCTCCTCTCAGATGGGAACGACACATCGGGACAGGCGCGCCAGGCGATCCTGTCGGCCGCCAGCCGCGGGATCCGCCTGGACGTCGCCCTCCCCGATGACACGAGCTACCCCGAGGTGCTCGTCGACGGTGTCGACGCTCCGGCCGGCGCTCACATCGGAGAGACGGTCGAGATCGCCGTGCGGGTGCGCTCGACGATCACGACCCGGGCGACGCTCCGGCTGCTGGCGGACGGCGCGACCGTCGCGACACGCCAGCTGGCGCTCGAGCCGGGCACAGTCACCGCGCGCTTCAACGTGAGCGCAGATGAGGCGGGCTTCCACGTCTTTCGGGCCGTCCTCGATCCGGTGGCGGACCATTTCACACAGAACAACGTGGGCGACGCGTACGTGCTCGTTACCGGCGCGCCACAGGTCCTGGTTGCAACGAATGACGCCGACCGGGCCGCCGACCTGGTCGCCGCGCTCACCAAGGCCAAGCAGCAGGTGACCGTCGTGCCGCCCGGCGGCGTGCCCTCCTCGCTGGCGACGCTGGCCGGGTACGACGCTGTGGTGCTCGACGGGGTTTCGGCGGATGCCCTCGGATCCGGTGCCATGGCCGCGCTGCAGGTGTTCGTGCGCGACCTCGGCAGGGGGTTGGTGATGATCGGCGGCAGGGACAGCTACGGTGCGGGCGGCTACATGAACACGCCGCTCGAGGAGACCCTGCCCGTCTACATGACGGTGCGGGATCGCAAACGGACGCCCGACGTCGCCATGGTCGCCGTGATCGACAAGTCGCGGCAGCATGGCCGACTGCCATTGCACCGGCGACAACCGCGGGACCGCCACGAGCTCGTCGCGCGGCTTCCAGAAGGTGGACATCGCGAAGGAGGCGATCATCCGCGCGGCGGAGGCACTCTCGCCGACCGATCAGCTCGGGGTGGTGGCTTTCGACGAGAACGCGCACTGGGCGGTCCATACCGCGCCGATCAACTTCGACGCCCTGCAGAACAGCCTGGGCTTTCCGGCCGACGGGCAGACGAATATCTACGCCGGGCTGAAGGCGGCCTACGACGATCTGGTCAAGAACCCCGCCAAGCTGCGTCACATCATCCTCATCACCGACGGCTGGTCGCCGCTCCGGCGCCTACGACCAGCTGCTCGTGGACATGAAGGCTGCCGGCATCACGCTGTCGACGATCGGCACCGGCGGCGGATCCGCGACCGTGCTCCAACGCCTGGCCGAGGAGTCGGGCGGGCGCTACTACAACGCGCCGGACGCCACCACCATCCCCGACATCTTCCTCAAGGAGACGGTGAACATCGCGGGTGAGCAGATCGTGGAGGAGGCATTCCGGCCGGTCCCCTCGCAGCCCTCCGACATCCTTCGCGGCCTCGACCCCGCCCGCCTGCCCCAGCTGTTCGGCTACAACGCGACGACGCCGAAGGGGACCGCCACCGTCAGCCTGCTCACCGGCGCGCGACGACCCACTCCTCGCGCAGTGGCAGTACGGCCTCGGCCGAGCCGTGGCCTGGACCTCGGACACCCGCCAGCAATGGGCCACCGACTGGATCGGGACCGATGCCTTCGGGACCCTGGCCGCCCAGCTCGTGACCTGGACGCTTCCCCCACAGGACTCGCAGGGGATCGACGTCCGCTTCTCCCCAGCCGGCAACGGCGAGCTGCACGTCGAGGTCACCTCCCTCGACGACGACGGCGCGCCCCGGAACTTCTACCGGACCATGCTGCGGCTCGTGGGACCCAACCTCGACCCGAGCCAGACCGACGCTCGAGCAGGTCGGCCCCGGCCGATATGCGGGGACGGTCCGGGCCGACGAGCCGGGCGCCTACCTGGTGCGCGTGGCGCAGCAGCGTGACGGGGCTGAGCCCGCCAGCCGCACGCTGGGAATCGTGAGCCCCGCCGCGGAAGAGTTTCGCCGGCTCGGCGTCGACGGCGATGCGCTGGCCGACTACGCGCAGGCCGGCAACGGCCGCGAAGCTCGTGCCGGACCCCGAACAGGTCGAGCCGGTCTGGACCCACGACATCCCCGCCGATGCGTTCCCGACGCCGGTCTGGCCCTGGCTGCTCCTGCTGGCGATGGTGCTGGTGCCGATCGATGTCGGCGTCCGCCGAGTGGCGCTGACCCGGGCGGATGCAGGCAGGGCGCGCAGCTGGCTCGCGCGCCGGGTGGGCCTCGGTGGGGTTCAGCCCGAACCGGTCGCCGGCCTCTCGGAGCTGCGCGCGGCCAGGCAGCGGAGCGAGCGCCGGTCTGAGCGTGTCGCCACGCCGGTGACCCCTCCGTCCGCCACTGCGGCCGCCCCGCCCCCCGCCGCCGAGGGCGTCGTCCCCCAGGCGCGCCAGCTGGCGCGCCGGCAGCCGCCGAGCGGGTGATCGAGGGCGAGACCCTCGCCGAACGGCTGGCGCGCCGGCGCCGCGGCGGCTAGGCCTCCTCGATCTCCTCGAGCCGAGAATCGCCGTCGGCGGCCGGCAGCTGTCGTGCGCCCGGACCGCGCAGGAAGAGCGCCAGCGCCGCGGCCAGGGTCACCAGCACCGCGATCGGAATCCATGGCAGCTGCCGGTAATCGATCAGGCCAACGATACTGAGCACGCGCGTCGACCGGTTGCCCACTGCGTCGGTCGCCTCGATTCGCACGTCGCTGGGCCACGGCGGAGCCGAGATCTCGCCCGCGAACCGCCCCTTGCTATCGGTGACGATCGACCTGCCATTCATCGCCACGCTGGTTCCGAGGGGCACCCGGCCGCTCACGCGCACCTGCGATGAGAGAAACGGTGTCTCGCCGCCGCCGTCAGACCTGGCGGACGAGTTCAGCACGTGGACCGTCCAGTCGACCACGTACGCCTGCCCGGCGGGAGTGAGGACGATCAGACCTGCATCGAGCTGTTGTTCCGGCGCATCGGATCTTGGCGGCTCGACCGCGACCGTGACCACGCCCGACGGCGGCACCGTGCTCTGGGTCGCTGCGCCCATCCCGTACACCGCCACCCGAGATCCAGGAGGGGCGATCAGCCGCGCGTGGAAACCGGCCGCCGAGGTCACCAGGCCCGACGAGGTCGATCCCTCGCGCACGGCGCCCTCGATCGAGGGCTCCAGGCCGTCGGGTTGAGTCCCCGGCCGCAGCACGTCGGCGACTGGCGCGACGCTGATCCAACTCCCCGGCGTGGGCGTGAGCTCCTCGAGCACCCCTCCCTCGCGCTGAGCCGTCCGGGGAAGAGATCGGCATGCAGGATCGCCATGGCGCCGTTCCCACCTCCAACCAGGCCGATCGGCACCGCGTCGACCAGCGGCGCAATGGCCTGGTCGACCTGCGACCTATCTCCGGCCGTGAGGGAGCCGACAAGGCGGCCGCGGAAGATTGCCGCAGGAGCGCCCCGGTACCCGCCGCCGGGCAGCGTGCCTGAGTACACCCGGAGCGAGCGAAGGCCCAGCAGCGCGGCGTCCGGGGCGGCGTCGACTGTCGGCCCGAAGCGGAGGTCGGCCCCGATCGAGCGAAGCGTCGCCTGCGCGGAGTCGACGAGGAGGAGCGGCCCGCTCGAAGTGGCGGCGGTGCCCAGCACGCCCGAGACCGGCAGGTCGTCGTCGACGATCCGTGGCTGGCGTCCGGCAGGCCAGCCGATGATCTGGACCCCGCCGGTCGTGCTGACCGCGATCGCGTGGCCGTCATGGGCGGCGAACGCGACCGCGGCGATGACGCTCCCCAGCCCAGAGCGATCCATGACGAGCTCTCCGGAGGCGTCCACCCGAATTCTGAACAGGCCGGGCGGACCGAGCGTCCCGATCAAGCCTGCCTCCAGGCCCGGACGGCCATCGGTGTCGCCCAACAGGAACGGGGAGTCCCCCGAGCCGTACGGCAGCTCGACCCGGGTGGGCCTGCCGAACTGAGTGCCGTCGAAGCGGTAGACCCGCGCCTCGATCGGGTACTCGATCCCGCCGACAGGGGGCAGTGATCGGGTGGTCAGGAGCTCATCGGTCCCGTCGCCGTCGAGGTCGAGCGCCAGGACTGCGTCGACCGAGTTGCTCTGGCCGCCCAACGACCTCAACCGCGGGCCGCGGCTGTCGAGTACGACCTGCTGGATCAGGAGGCAGCACGCAGGGCCGACGTCGAGCAGCTCGAATCGTGGCTGCGTGACGAGGAGCACGCGTTCGGCGACGCCGTCACGCCAGGCGAGGAGGCGGGCCGGCGCGCCGGCGTAGACCTTGTTTCTGCCCGCACCTGGGGCCTGCCCGCTGAGAACCTGAATCGGCGCGCCGGCCTGCGACCAGCGGCCGTTTGCCTCGCGCCACACTTCGAGCACAGTCGCCTCGGCGTCGGTCTGCACCAGGCGCAGGAGCTCGCGCCCGCCGTCACCGTCAACGTCCCCCGCCAGCGCCTGCAGCGTGGGGACTGGGGGCAGAACGATTGCGCCCGGCTCGGGTGGCACGGCGTCAGAAGCTGCCGCTGCCGCGGGGAGGGAGAGCAGCGCGAGGCAGAGAGCGGTGGCCCAGGCGACGGTCCGCCGCGGGCGATTCACCTCGTCATGATGGCGCATCGGTAGCTCTGCCATGATCGGGCGCGATGACTGATCCGGAGGTCCTCTGGCGGCCGCGTGCCGACGTCCTGGTGCGCTCGCGGATCGGTCACTACCTGGCGTGGCTGGACGCGACCCATGGCCGGCGCTTCGCCTCGTACGACGAGCTGTGGCGCTGGTCCGTGGATGACCTGCCGGGATTCTGGGGATCGGTCTGGGAACATTTCGCCATTCAGTCCGCGAGTGGATACGAGCGGGTGATCGGCAATCAGCAGATGCCCGGCGCCAGCTGGTTCCCCGGTGCAAGGCTGAACTATGCGCAGCACGCGCTCCGGCTCACCGAGCGCTCGGAGGCGGACGTCGTGGTGATTGCGCACTCGCAGACCCGCCCACCCATGACCCTGAGCGTGGCAGAGCTTCGCGACCGCGTCTCGCGGGCGCGCGCCGGCCTGCAACGGCTCGGGGTCGGCCGGGGCGACCGGGTCGCGGCCTACCTCCCGAACGTGCCCGAGGCGGTGGTCGCCTTCCTGGCGACGGCCAGCCTCGGCGCGATCTGGTCGTCCTGCGCGCCCGAGTTCGGAGACTCGGAGCGTCGTGGATCGGCTGAGCCAGATCGAGCCAAAGCTGCTGCTCACGATCGACGGCTATCGCTATGGCGCGGGCACGGTCGACCGGACCGACGAGGTGGCCGCCATCCGCGCCGCGCTCCCCACCCTCGCCGCAACCGTCGTCGTCCCCTACCTCGGCACCGGCGCCATCGCTGATGCGCTGCCGTGGTCGGAGCTCGTGGCGGAATCCGGGCGAGCTCGCCTTCGAGCCCGTCCCGTTCGACCATCCGCTCTACATCCTGTACTCGTCGGGGACCACCGGCCTCCCGAAGCCGATCGTGCACGGCCACGGCGGGATCCTGCTCGAGCATTTCAAGATCCACGCCCTCCACCATGACCTTGGCCCGGCGGACCGCTTCCTGTGGTTCACGACCACCGGCTGGATGATGTGGAACTACCTCGTCTCCGGGCTCCTGGTGGGATCCACGATCGTGCTCTACGACGGGTCGCCCGGCCACCCGGACCTGACGACCCTCTGGCGCCTGGCCGATGAGGCGGCGGTCACCGTCTTCGGAACCAGCGCGCCGTTCCTGATGGCGTGCCGCAAGGCGGCGCTCCGGCCGGGCGAGGAATTCGACCTGGCGCCGCTGCGCGCCGTCGGATCGACCGGCGCTCCGCTGCCCGCGGAGGGTTTCCGCTGGGTCTACGACGCGCTGGGACCCGATCTCCAGCTGCAGAGCGTCTCCGGCGGGACCGACGTGTGCACCGCCTTCGTCGGCGCCTCCCCGCTCGTTCCGGTCTGGACCGGGGAGATCAGCTGTCGCCACCTGGGATGCCGCGTCGAGGCGTTCGACGCGTCCGGCAAGCCGGTCATCGGGGAGCAGGGTGAGCTCGTGCTCACCGCGCCGATGCCGTCGATGCCGGTCGCCTTCTGGAACGATCCCTCGGGCGAGCGGTACCGGGCGGCCTATTTCTCCGACTATCCCGGCGTCTGGCGCCACGGCGACTGGATCACGATCACGGAGCGTGGCTCCTGCGTGATCAGCGGCCGCTCGGACGCGACCCTGAACCGGGGCGGCATCCGCATCGGCACTGCGGAGTTCTACTCGGTGGTCGAGGCGCTGCCGGAGGTCGCTGACTCGGCTGGTGGTGCACCTCGAGGAGCCCGACCGGCTCCTCCTCTTCGTCGCGCTCCGCGAGGGCGCGTCCCTGGACGACGCGCTGCGCCACCGCATCAAGGCCGAGCTGCGCTCTGCCCTCTCACCCCGTCACGTGCCCGACGAGATCCGGGTCGTTCCCGCGGTTCCACGCACCCTGTCAGGCAAGAAGCTCGAGGTACCCATCAAGCGCATCCTGACCGGCACGCCGCCGGAGATCGCCGCCTCTCGCGGCTCGCTGGCGAACCCCGAGGCGATAGACGCGTTCGTGGCCCTCGCCGCCGGAGGGCAGGAGGAGGAGCAATGACCCTGGACGACCTGCAGACGTGGGAGCTCTGGTATCCGGCGGCCGCCGCCACCGGCCTCGAGTTCGCCCGCGGGCGAATCGACCCGACGACCGTGCTGTGGGTGCATGCCGCGCCGGATCGCCTGGCAGTGACCGTCCGCACGGGCGACGACCGCGTCGTGGCGCGGGGTGAGCCGCTGGAGCGCACGGGCAGGTCCTACCCGATGACGCGCCTCACCATCCAGGGAGACGCGGTGACACGCGAGGATCGCTGGCCGACCGACGCGGACCTGGGCGCGCTCGTGATCCTGCCCGGCGGCGAGGTGGGGGTCCTCACCGCCTGGTGGAACGCCGAGGACGGATCGGCCTGGCGCTGGTCGGTCGAGCTCAGCAACCGACGCGGCTAGTCGGTGTAATACACCCCGTCGAGGGCTCCCCAGGCCGCGGCGCTGAAGACGGCGCAGGCGGTCCTGGCCCGGGCAAACTCGCCGTCGGAGAGGCGCTCGATCCGCGCTGCGAGCATTGCCGGTTCATCGGTCTCGATGGCGTGCTCGACGAAGTATTGCTGCGCATCGGCGTCGACCGTGCCGGCGTAGTGCTCGCGCAGGCCGGCGAGCTTGCTCGACGCGGTTGCCGGCTGCTGGACCTCGAAGCTGTAGAGGGCACCGAGCGACTCCGGGACCGAGGCAAACGCCTGCTCCCCCACGGCCAGCAGCGTCTTGCTCTGGGGTCGAGACATCTCGCCGGCGGCGCCCAGCGCCGCGCGGAAGCGCCCCCACAGCTCGTCGTGCTCTCGCTCCTCGGCGGCGTACTCCGGGTACCCGATCCGGTCCCAGCCGCGGTCCACCGCGGCGATGAAGGGCGCCCACTCGTCGGCGTATTCGGCCAGGCGCTCGATGGGCAGCGTGCCCGCGCGCCAGTCGGTATAGAAGGGATGCTGGTTGAGGTCGAACTGCCGAACGATTGCGTCCAGCTCGGCGATGCGGCTGCTCATGGTCGCGGGCCCTCGTGCGCCGCTCGGTCACTCGCCGAGCGAGGTGCAAAGCGTAGCGCACGCCATGGCCCGTTACATCGCGCGCACGCCGAGCAGGTTGCGGGCGATCACCATGCGCTGGATCTCGCTCGTGCCCTCGCCGATCTCGGTCAGCTTGGCGTCCCGGAGGTAACGCTCGACGCGGTACTCCGTGATGTAGCCGTAGCCGCCGTGCACCTGGATCGCGGCGTTGGTGGCGCGCTGCGCCACCTCGGAGGCGAAGAGCTTGGCCATCGCCGATTCAGTCGAGTAGGGCCGCCCCTGGTCCTTCAGCCAGGCGGAGCGATAGACGAGCAGGCGGGCGGCATCGATCTCGGTCGCCATGTCTGCGATCTTGAAGGCGACGCCCTGGAAGCTGGCGATGGCGCGGCCGAACTGCTTGCGCTCCTTCGCATAGGCCGATGCGGCCTCGTAGGCCGCCTGCGCCAGGCCGAGGGCCATGGCGCCGATCCCGATCCGACCGCCGTCGAGGGTCTTGAGGAAGAGCTTGTCGCCCTCCCCCTCTTCCCCGAGGAGGTTGGCGAGCGGGATGCGACAGTCGTCGAAGAGCAGCTCCCCGGTGTTGCTGGCGTGGAGGCCCATCTTCTCCTCCATCCGCCCGATGCTGAAGCCCGGCGTCTCCTTCTCCAGGATGAATGCGCTGATCTTGCCCGCATCGGCGGAGCGGTCTGTGACCGCGGTGACGATGTAGGTATCCGCCACGCCGGCGTTGGTGATGAAGCGCTTCGAGCCGTTCAGCACCCAGCACTCGCCGTCGCGCGGTCGCACGCGTACGGGTTCCGCGCGAATCGGAGCCGGCGCCCTCCTCGGTCAGGCCATACGCGCCGAGCTTCGCTCCGCTCGCCAGCGGGCGCAGGAATCGGTCCTTCTGCTCCGGCGTGCCGGCGAGGTAGAGCGGATTGCAGCCGAGACTGGTGTGCGCGGAGACGATGATCCCGATGCTGCCGCTGACCCGGCTGAGCTCCTCGACGGTGATGGCATACGCCAGTGAGTCGAGGCCGGTCCCACCGACCTCCTCGGGATACGGCACGCCGAGCAGCCCGAGCTCTGCCGCCTCGCGAATCAGCGCGTGCGGGAACTCGCCTTTGCGCTCCATCTCGTCCGCGACGGGTGCAATTCGCCGTTCGGCGAAGTCTCGGACGGTGCGGCGAATCTCCTCGTGCTGCGACGAGAGGGCGAAGTCCATCGGCCCGAGTCTAGCAGCCAGCCGCCCCGGATCCGTCCGGACGCTCAGCTCCGGCGCCAGCGCTCCAGCTCACGCCGAACCCGGCGCTCGGCGGATCGAGACGCCTCGATTCGATGCCGGCGTGCGGGCAGCGGCCGCGGGCGCTGCCGCTTCTGGTGGTTCAGCTTTGCCATCTCCCCCAATTCCTCCGCAGCTTTGCCGAACAGACGCGCGAGCGGGGGCAGAGGTTGCAACCAGCGTGCCGTCAGCGGGGCCGCGCGGCGGGAAGCGTTGACAAGCCGCGACGAGGGACGCCTATACTCGCCCGACCCTCCTGCAACTCGACAAGGTTCCGCTTCGCGCGGAGGTGGCCGCAGGTGCCCGAGACCGACATCCGACTCGACCGCGTCACCAAGCGCTTCGGCGATGTGATCGCGGTCGACGACCTGTCGCTGACCGTGGATCGCGGCGAGTTCTTCTCGCTCCTGGGCCCTTCCGGCTGTGGCAAGACGACGACGCTGCGGATGGTCGGCGGGTTCGAGGAGACAACCGCCGGCACGATCTACCTGGGCGACGCCGACGTCACCGACGCTCCCACCGTTCAAGCGCGACGTCAACACCGTCTTCCAGAGCTACGCCCTCTTCCCGCACCTCACCGTCTACGAGAACGTCGCATTCGGGCTGCGCAGGCGGAGGGTGTCCCGACGGCGAGGTGCGACAGCAGGTCGCCGCGCTCCTCGCCCTGGTCGAGCTGCCCGGCTACGAGCAACGCAAGCCATCGCAGCTCTCGGGCGGCCAGCAGCAGCGCGTGGCCCTGGCGCGGGCCCTGATCAACCATCCACGGGTGCTGCTCCTCGACGAGCCGCTGGGCGCGCTCGATCTCAAGCTCCGCAAGCAGATGCAGATCGAGCTGAAGCGGATCCAGACCGAGGTCGGGATCACGTTCATCTACGTCACGCACGACCAGGAAGAGGCGATGACGATGTCGAACCGGATCGCCGTCATGCGCGCGGGCCGGATCGAACAGCTCGGGCCGCCGGAGGAGCTCTACGAGCGGCCCGCTACCGAGTTCGTCGCGGGCTTCCTGGGCGTCAGCAACCTGCTCGACGGCGAGGTCGCCGGCGCGCGATGGAGAGCTCGCGCACCATTCGGCTCCATGACGGAGCGTTCGTTCGCGCGCCGTCGTCGGCGATCAACGGCGCCACCTCGGTTCGGGTCGGCGTGCGGCCCGAGAAGCTCCGGGTGGTCCATCTGCCGGACGATGCGGAACCCGCGGGGGCAGACCTCAACTGCCTCGATGGCGTCGTGCTCGACGCGAGCTACATCGGGGTCAGCACGCAGTACCTGGTGGAGACGACAGGACGGCAGGAAGCTCACGATCTACGCACAGAACCTCGAGACCACCGGCGCACATGAGGCGCTCGCCGACGGTCAGGCGGTGCGCATCACGTGGAAGCCGCAGCACACGTTCGTGATCGGGCGTGCGGAGCGAGACGCGGAACGAGACGCGGAACGACACGCAGAAGGAGCAACGGATGTCTGAGGACGCAGAGCAGGATCGAGCGCGCGATCGAGCGTGCCTTCAGCCAGGGACGCTACTCGCGCCGCGGGTTCCTGCGCGGTGCAGGTCGAGGCGGCGCTCATCGCCGGTTCAGCGCTCTCCCTGCCAGCCATCCTGGCGGCGTGCGGGATCAAGCCCGGCACAGGCAGCAGCGCCGGCCCGTCGAACACGATCGTGCCGCTTCCCTCCAGCCCCGCGGGACAGGTCGACTGGGCCAACTGGCCGGCCTACATCGACATCGACGACAACGGCAAGTACCCGACCATCGAGAAATTCACCAAGGAGACCGGGATCAAGGTCACCTACACCGAGGCGATCAACGACAACGAGGAATTCTTCGGCAAGATCCAACCCGACGTGGCGAACGGGAACCCGACCGGGTACGACATCATCACCATGACCGACTGGATGATCGAGCGGCTGATCAGGCTCGATTACCTCCAGCCGCTCGACAAGTCGAAGATCCCGAATTTCGACGCCAACGTGCAGCCCCTCTTCAACGACCCGTGGTACGACAAGGGCAACAAGTACAGCGTGGCCTGGCAGTCCGGGATCACCGGCATCGGCTACAACCCCAAGCTGACCGGTCGGAAGATCACGAGCTTCGACGATCTGCTCGATCCGAAGTTCAAGGGCAAGGTCGGGATGTTCAGCGACATGCGGGACACGATGAGCCTCTGCCTGCTGAGCCTGGGTGTGAAGCCCGAGGACGCCACCCTCGCCGACGTAGAGAAGGCAAAGAACAAGCTGCTCGGCCCGGCCAAGGCCGGCCAGTTCCGCAACTTCTACGGCAACGAGTACTACGACGAGCTGGCCAATGGCAACCTCGCGCTGACGATCGCGTGGTCGGGCGACGTGTCGCAGATGAAGCTCTACGACAACCATGATGTGGAGTTCGTCATTCCCGACGCTGGCGGCATGCTGTTTGTCGACAACATGTGCATCCCCAAGGCAGCAGAGCACCCGCTGGACGCCCACCTGCTGATGAACTTCTGGTACGACCCGGCCAACGCAGCGGTGCTCGAGGAGTACGTCGGCTACTTCTCGCCGGTCAAGGGTGTCGCCGAACAGATCACGAAGGATGCGGACGCCGCGGTCGCCACAGGGGACAAGGAGACCGCCGACGCCCTCAAGGTCGTCGCCGCGACCTCCTATCCGACCGCGGAGTCGCTGAAGAACGTCTACAACTACAAGATCCTCAAGGGCGACGAAGAGAAGAAGTGGAACGAGGCGTTCAATGAGGTGGTGACCGGCTAGCCGGCGCCACGCCAATGCTGCGCCGCTATCGGGGGCTCTGCTCCCTACCTCTTCCTGGTGCCGGGCGGGCTCTGGCTGCTCGCCTTCTTCGTCGTGCCGATGCTGGTCATGGCATCGGTCAGCCTTCAGCAGGGCTCCCTCGGCACCGGCTACGCAGCTGACCTGGAACTTCGGCATCTACCCCGAGGCGATCGTCCATTGGGCGCCGCAGTTCGTGCGATCGATCGTCTACGCGCTGATCGTGACCGTCCTCACGCTGGCGATCGGCTACCCGATGGCCTACACCATCGCGTTCCGTGGCGGCAGGCTCAAGAACGTGCTCCTGCTGCTCGTCATCCTGCCGTTCTTCACGCAGCTTCCTGATCCGGACCCTGAGCTGGAAGCTGATCCTCGCCGACAACGGCATCGTGCTCGGCACGCTCAAGGACGTCGGCCTGCTGGCGGATTCGTTCCGCCTCCTCGCGACCCCGATCGCGGTCATCTCCGGCCTCACCTACAACTTCCTGCCGTTCATGGTCCTGCCGCTCTACGTCGCGCTCGAGAAGATCGACCCGCGCCTGGTCGAGGCGGCGACCGACCTCTACGCCAGCCGGCTGCAGGCGTTCCTGCGCGTGACGCTGCCCGCTCTCCATGCCGGGCGTCTTCGCCGGCTCGCTGCTCGACCTTCATTCCGGCGGTCGGTGACTTCATCAACGCGGCGATCCTCGGCAGCCGCGACACCGACCATGATCGGCAACGTCATCCAGCGCCTGTTCCTGAACACCAACGACTATCCGCAGGCGCGCGGCGCTCGGCTTCGTGCTGATGGCCGCGATCCTCGCCATGGTGATCGTGTATGCGCGCGTGGTCGGCGCGAGAGGAGCTGACCGCAGGGATGAGCGCACCGGCCCTGCCGCCATCCGCCGCGCAGGCCCGCACGCTCCTGCCGCAGCGCAGCACCGCCGGTCGGCGTGCGCGTCCGGCGGCTCGATCCTGCCGGTCTACACCGGCGCTGGCCGTCGCGTACCTCTTCCTGCCGATCGCGGTGATGATCGCCTTCTGCTTCAACGACCCGCGCGGCCGGCAGAACATCACCTGGCAGGGCTTCACCTTCGGAAACTATCTCGACGTCTGGAGCCGTCCGGACATCACCGGGCCGATGGTCACCAGCCTGACCGTCGCGCTCGTATCGACGATGGTCGCAACCATGCTCGGCACGCTGATCGCGCCTTGCGCTGACGCGCTACCAGTTCGCGCGGGCGCGGCACCCTGAACCTGCTGATCTTCCTCCCGATGGCGACGCCCGAGGTCATCATGGGCGCGTCCCTGCTCTCCCTCTGTGTGTCTCGGTCGGCCAGGACCGCGGACATGGCGACGATCGTGATCGCCCACGTCGCGTTCAACATCAGCTACGTGGTGGTGACCGTCCGCGCCCGGCTGACGGGCTTCAATCGGACGCTGGAGGAGGCCGCCATGGACCTCGGCGCCGACGAGTGGACGACCTTCCGCAAGGTCACCTTCCCGCTCATCTTTCCCGGCATCCTGGCCGCCGCCCTGCTGGCCTTCGCACTGTCGATCGACGACTACGTCATCACGTCGTTCGTGTCGGGCCAGCACGATCACCTTCCCGCTGTGGGTCTACGGGGTGAGCCGCCTCGGCGTGCCGCCCGAGGTGAACGTCATCGGGACCCTGATCTTCGTCACCGCGCTCGTGTTCATCGTGCTCCAGGTCTGGGCGCAGCGGCGTGACCTGGCCAAGCTGCGGCCGGTGGTCGGCCGATGACGCTTCCGCCCGCCCATCCGCACGCCGCGGCGCGGGTCGAGGGCGCAGCCGCTGGCGCCGCGGCGCGTACCGCATCGGTGAGGTCGCGCGGCGAGTTGGGGTCTCGGCCTCCGCGCTCCGCCTCTGGGAGCAGCAGGGCCTCGTCCGCCCCGCCCGCAGCTCGGGACGCTATCGGCTCTACAGCGACGCGGACCTCGTGCGGCTGCGCCACGTTCGCCGGATGCGGCAGGAGGAGCGGGTCAACGCGCCGGGGATCCGGCACATCCTGGCGGCCGTGCCGGTCGGCGACCAGGCGGTCGACGGCCGGCAGCTCCGCGCGCTCCGTCGCGAGCGCGGCCTCTCGCCTCGGCCCAGGCGAGCCGGCGATCCGGCCTCTCCGCGAGCATGATCAGCGGCATCGAGCGGGCGGCCAGTCGGAACGAGCGTCTCGGCCCTGCAGCGGCCTCACCGCTGCCTACGGCGACGACGCATGCTCGAGCTCTTCGCGCGGCCGCGAGCCGCGCGGCCGGCTGGTCAGGCCGCAGCAGCGCGCAGTCCTCGAAGTCGCCGGATCCGGCGTGCGCATCGAGCAGCTCGCGGTCGGCACCGGGCAGCTCGAGCCGCAGCTCTTCGTGCTCAAGGCCGGAGCCACCAGCGACGGCGCGTATGCGCATGCCGGAGAGGAGTTCCTCTTCCTGCTGTCCGGACTGCTCACCGTCTGGATCGGCGACTCCGAGCGCTACCAGCTGAGCGAGGGAGACGCCCTCAGCTTCCCATCGACCCTTCCGCATCGCTGGCGCAACGAAGCCAGCGGGGAGACGCGACTGCTATGGATCAACACGCCACCAACGTTCTGACCGACACCGACCGCTGGCTTGCGCGGCGCGACGGCGTCCCCGCGGTCTGGGCGCGCTACACCGACCTGGTGGTCGAGCGCGGCTCGGGCTCGTGGCTCGAGACGATCGACGGCGAGCGCTACCTCGACTACACGTCCGGGATCGGCGTCACGAACACGGGGCACGCCCACCCGCGGGTGGCGGCCGCGATCGCCGACCAGGCGGCGCGGGTCATCCACGCCCAGCAGAACATCGTCTACCACCAGCCCGGCCTGGCCCTTCACGAGCGGCTGCCGCGGTACTTCCCCGGAGGCGCGGAGGCGGGGCTCTTTCTCTCGAACTCCGGCGCGGAGGCGGTGGAGGCTGCGGTCAAGCTGGCCAAGGCCGCCACCCGGCGCCCGACCGTGGTCGCGTTCCGCGGCGGCTTCCACGGGCGCACGCACGGCACCATGGCGCTGACCAGCTCCGGGGTCAAATACCGCGGCCATTTCGAGCCGCTCCTCGGCGGCGTTCACTTCGTCCCCTACCCGTACCCGCTGCGCCTGGGCCCCGACGCGCTGCGGGTGACGCTCGACGCGCTCGACGAGCTCTTTGCGACGCTCGTCTATCCCGACGACGTGGCCGCGTTCGTGGTCGAGCCGGTGCTCGGCGAGGGCGGCTACGTCGTGCCGCCGGACGGCTTCCTGCCCGCGCTCCGGGAGCTGGCCGATCGCCACGGAATCCTGCTCGTCGTCGACGAGGTGCAGACCGGGTTCGGCCGGACCGGCCGATTCTTCGCGACGGAATGGACCGACGCCGCGCCCGACGTCGTGATCATGGCGAAGGGGATCGCCTCGGGGCTCCCGCTGTCGGGCATCCTGGCCCGACGGCCGCTGCTCGACTCGTTCGCGCCGGGGAGCCATGGCGGCACCTATGGCGGCAACGCGGTGGCCTGCGCCGCCGCGCTCGCCACGCTCGACGTGATCGAGGACGAGGGCCTCGTCGCCAACGCGATACGCCAGGGCGAGCGGCTGCTGTCGGGGCTGCGGGCCGCCGCGGCCGGCCACTCCTGCGTGGCCGAGGTGCGAGGCCGGGGGCTGATGGTCGGCCTCGAGCTCGCGGAGCCGGAGACCCTTCGGCCCCGCGCCGACCTCGTCAAAGGCATCCTGAAAGGCGCCCTCGACCGCCGGCTGCTGCTGCTCAGCTGCGGGACGCGCGGGCAGGTGGTGCGCGTCATCCCGCCCCTCGTGACCACCGATGACGAGATCGACCTGGCAGTGCAGGTGATCGGCGAGACGCTCAGCGAGGTGGGAGCCTAGATCGTCTCCTCAGTCCTCGGCGAACGCGGCGAGGACCGACACGGGCACCGGCACGAGCGGCGGCCTGGGCCGTACCTGGGCGCGGGGGTCATCGGCTGCCAGCTCCAGCCGCTCGGCGAGCCACGGCACGCAACGCCGTCCCTGGCACTCGCCGAACGCGATTCGGCTCGAGCGCTTGAGCTGCTCCATCGTGCTCCAGCCGGCGGCGATCGCTCGGTAGACGGCATCGGCGCTGACCCCGCGGCAGGCGCACGCCAGCCGCTCCAGCTCGCCGGGCGCCGCAACCACCGACCCCTCGCCGAGGAGCGCCTCGAGGCGCCCGTCGGAGGCCACGATCTCCAGGCGCACCGCGTGCACGAGGTAGGGATCGGCACGCGTATCGGTCAGGCGGACAGCCCGAACCGAGTACCCGGAGGAGTCCTTCCATGCGTCGAAGACCGTCGCTCCGTCGAGGTCGGGGAGGTCACCGTCGACCACGCGCAGCAGCTCGACCTCGACCCGCTGCAGCGGCCCGATCGTCAGCCGCCGGCGGTCTGTCGCACGAACACGCTCCCAGACCGGGACGCTCACGCGGATTCCGCCGGAGCGAGAAGCCGATAGCGCGAGCCGAACCAGATCAGCGGCTCCGCGTCCTCGCGGTAGCCGGCAGCTGCGATCTCGCCCACGAAGATCGTGTGGTCTCCGCCGTCGTGCCGTGCGGTGAGCCGGCAGTCGAAGTAGGCGAGCGCGCCCTCGAGGATCGGAGAGCCGGTCTCCGCCTCGTGCCATGCCGCGTCGCAGAAGCGCTGCAGCTTGACCGCGGTCGTCGGCTGCGCGAAGCAGTCCGCCAGCGCCCGCTGCTCGACCGCGAGGACGCTGACCGCAAAGGAGTGCGAGCCGACGATGGCCACGTGCGTCTCGCTCTTGCGGCTGATGCTCGCCATCAGGAGCGGCGGGTCGACGCTGATCGTCGCAATCGCGTTGGCCGTCATCCCGGCCAGGAGCGGACCGTGGCGCGCGGCCACCACCGTGACGCCCGTCGAGAAGCGGGCCATCATGCCCCGCAGGCGAGCCTGCTCCTCCTCGTCGGCCATGCTCAGGCGGCCATGCTCAGGCGGTTGGAACGTTCGCCAGTCGAAAGACTGACACGAACCAGCGGAAAAGGGTCTCGCCGTCGTCCGCCTCGAAGGCCACGGTTCGGGGCCCGACACGCTCGATGACCGGCAGCACCGATACGTAGTCGGCCATCACGGGCTGGCGCAGGTCCACCTCGCAGCGGATCGGGGCGGGACGGCGATAGAGCTGCATCTCGCCGAGGCGCGCCAGCGCGCGGCCGATCCCGTCTCGAATCGCGGCCTGGGCGTGCTGCGGCGAGAGGGATTCGGCGACATGCGCGCCCAGCGCCCGCTTCACCACCACTCGCTCGGCCCACGGCAGCAGCTGCTCGATCTCGCCCGCCAGCGCGTCGTCGCCGGCGACCAGCACGACCGGCACACCGTGCTCCGCGAGCCGCAGCGCATTGAGGCCTGCCTCGTTATGGGCGATGCCATCGACGCGAACCTCCATGATCGCCACCGACGAGTAGGTGTGACCGATGATGCCCGCCGGATGGCCGGCGCCGGCGTGGTAGCCGATGAATGCCGCGGCATCGAACGGACCGATCCCCTCCGTCATGCTGTACGGCTTGTCGCCGATGATCAGCCGCGCCGCCGGGTCGAGGTCCTCCGCGCGCAGGTTCCGCATCTGCCAGTGGCTGTCGTTCACGACCACCTCGGTCGCGCCGGCCGACAGCGCTCCCTGGATCGCGGCGTTCGTCTCGCCAGCCATCAGGGCCCGGCTGCGGTCGTAGTCGACGCGGTCGATCCCGTCGCGCCCGAAGTAGGTCTGGGCGGGGTGCGAGACGCCGGCCAGGCCCTCCATGTCGACGCTCAGGTAGACGCGCATCAGCGATAGCGCTCCAGCTTCTCGAGTATCGCGTTCGCCGTCGCCCACGCCTCCGGCCCCGGCTCGTCACCGCGATGCAGGTGCACGAGCGGCACCGTGTTCCAGGACGGCCCGTCCTCGCGAGGGATATGGATCGCAAGGTCGCCGCTGTCCAGCTGCGCCACCACCGTCGCTCCACGCTCCCCGCCGCGCGCCAGGGCCCGGTCGAGCGAGCGGGTGAACTCGTCGGGCGGCCCGAACTCCTGGCCGATGCGCATCGCGATGACTCCGCTGGTCGGCGGTCGCAGCTCGCCGCGTGCCTCCGGCTCATCGGTCATCAGCCGATGACCGATGCGAGCCAGCCGAAGAAGGTGAGGCTGCCGAGGAGCGCGAGCCCGAGCATCAGCAGGAGGATGACGAGGCCGAGGGCGCTCGCCCAGGAGGGCACCGATTCGACGCGCTGCGGCAGAAGCGACCCCGCGCCCACCCACACGGCGAGTGCGTCGCCGTCGACCCGAATCTCGACGTCTTCGTCGAGCGGCGTGACCACCAGCCGCTCCCTGCCCGCGGCGGGTGGCTCCCCGATGAGCAGCGCCCGGGGCTCGCCCGCCTCCCGCACGAGCACCGCGTGGCTTCCGGAGGCGTTGGCGAGCGCGACCGCCTGCAGGCGCCCGCTGGTCCCGATTGGCAGCGGCTCGAGCTCCATGCCGGCAACGATAGCAGCGCTCAGTCCTCGAGCAGCTCGAGCGCCGGCGCCAGGGCCGCGATGCTCTCGACGGTGATCGGATCGAGGACGAGCTGGACATGCGCGATCCCCTCGGCCGCGAAGGCGCGAAGCGCCGCGGCCAGCTCCGCAGGCTGCGACCGGATCGGCTCCACCTGCTCCTGCCCGGCGTCGCCCATGAGCCGGCCACCGGCGCCGGGAAACGAGACCAGGAGCGCGACGGTGCGCTCCACCTCCGCGGGGTCGCGGCCGACCTCACGGCACGCGGCGTCGACCTGGTCACGCAGCAGCCGGTAGCCGTCCACCGAGTTGCCGAACCAGGCGTACCACGCGTTCCATGCGTCGACGTGCGGCAGCGTTAAGCGCAGCATCCGCGCACCGAGGCTGCCGATCATCAGCGGCGGCCCGCCCGGTCGCGACGCAGGCGGAAGCAGCTCGCAGTCGGGCGCCTCGTGGAAGCGACCACGGAAGTCGGTGCGCCCGGTGCGCAGCAGCTCTCGGATGATCGTGAACGCCTCTTCGAACCGGCCGACCCGGTGGTCGAACGGGATGCCGAAGGCCCCGAATTCGGTCTCGTTCCAGCCGGCTCCCAGCCCGAGGATGAGACGCCCGCCGCTGATCTCGTCGAGCGTGGCCGCCTGCTTCGCCAGGACGGCGGGGTTGTGGAACGCGACGCAGGCGACCAGCGGACCAATCTCGACGCGCTCCGTGGCAGCGGCCAGGGCGGCCATCGTGCCCCACGCCTCCCACGGCCCGTCAGGCGGCCGCTCGGGGTAGCGGTAGAGCAGGTGATCGCCCACCCAGATCGAGTCCAGGCCGATCTCCTCGGCCGTCTGCGCCATCGCGCGCAGCTCCGGCCAGCGAACCACGCGCTCGACCTCGGGGAGCTGGACCCCCACCTTCAGCGGCCTGCTCATTCGTCGATCACCTCGCATGCGTCGCAGTCCCTGACCGATTGTGGCGTACACTCCCCCGCCGTGACCGATCTGCCGCGCCTCGAGACCGATCGGCTGGCTCTCCGCCCGTTCGACGTCGGAGACTGGGCCGGCCTCCACCGCGCCTACGGCGACCCCGACGTGATGCGCTGGCACGCGGTCAGCGACCCGCTCCCGATCGAGGAGACAGCGTTCGCGGTGGGGCGCATGGCCGGCCACTTCACCGCCCGCGGCTATGGCATGTTCGCGATCGTCGAGCGCGAAACGGACGAGATCGTGGGCCGGGTCGGGATCATGGTCCACGACGACTGGACCGGCGGGCCCGACCGCCACGAGATCGGCTGGACCGTGCAGCGCGACCGCTGGGGCCGTGGCTATGCGACGGAGGGCGGACGGGCCGTGCTCGACTGGATCTGGGGAGTGGTCGACGTGCCGCGCATCATCAGCATCACCGACCCCGAGAACGGCCGCTCCCAGCGCGTCATGGAGAAGCTCGGCCTCACCCGGCGCGGAACCGCGCGCTGGCATGACCATGACGTGGTGTGGTACGCCATCGAGCGTCCGTCGAGTGGCTAGGCGACCCGCTTCGTCTTGTTGTTCACGTAGTCGACCAGGACGAACTCGCCGAGGTGCTCGGGCTCGACGTAGAAGGCGCGCCCTCGGTTGATGCGGCTCATGAGGTCGACGAACTCCGAGAGGTAGCGGGATCGCTCCAGCATGAACGTGTTGATGACGATCCCCTCGCGGGTGCATCGGCCCACCTCGCGAAGCGTCGACTGCATGGTGCGGATGGTCGGCGGGTAGGCGAACTCGACCTGGCCGTTGGCGATATGCGCGGTCGGCTCGCCGTCGGTGATGACCACGATCTCCTTGTTGCCGCCATGCCGCCGACCGAGCAGCTGGCGAGCGATGATCAGGGCGTGCTGCAGGTTGGTTCCGTACTCGAACTCATACGGCGACAGGGTCGCGATCGCCTCCGGCTTGATCTGGCGCGCGTAGTAGGCGAAGCCGACGACATAGAGCCGATCTCGCGGGTACTTGGTATGGATCAGCGTGTGCAGCGCCATCGCCACCCGCTTGGCGGCCGATGAGCAGCCGCGCAGCAGCATCGAGCGGCTCATGTCGAGCAGCAGCACGGTCGAGCTGACGGTCGCCTCCTCGGAGCGATGCACCTCGAAGTCGCCCGGGGCGATGCGGAGCGGGGTGCCGGGGCCTTCCCGGGCCATGGCATTGAAGAGCGTGCGGTTCAGGTCGACCGCGAATGGGTCGCCGAACTCGAACGCCTTCGTCTCGTCGGTCTGCTCCCCGCCGAGGCCGGCCCGCGGCAGCGGATGACCGCCCAGTGACTCGCGTCGCAGGCGGCTGAAGATCTCGGTCAATGCCCGCATCCCCAGCTTGCGGGCGGCGCGCGGGGTGAGCTCCAGGCGTCCGCCGTCGCGCTCCAGGTAGCCAGCCTCTTCCAGCGCGCGCGTCAGCTCCCGCAGCTGCTCGAGATCCTCGGCCGAGTCGTCGCCACCGAGGTCACGCAGCAGGTCGGCATCGATCCGATCGAGGGCGTCGGGGTCGCGCGCGCCCAGCAGCTCCTCCTCCAGCGAAGAGAACTGCTGCTGCCGGTCGATCGCCGCCAGCGCCTCCGGGAGGCCCATCGGCTCGTCGCCGGAGAAGGGGTAGGGCTCGCCGAACGCCTGGTCGGGCCGCAGCGCCTGCAGGTTGCCGGCGAGCCGAGCCATGTCCCAGCGCAGGCGGTCGTCTCGCAGCAGGTCGTCCATCAGGCCTCGCAGCTCCTCGCGCATCTCCGGGCTCATCGAGTTGAGGAGAGAGGCCATCTGCGAGGCCTGCCGGTGCAGGTGATCGATCAGCTCGTCGAGGTCGTTGATGCCCGGCGGGAAGAGCGCGCCGTGCTGGGCCATGAAGCGGTTGAAGTCGTCGGGCGTATCGGTGCCGGAGGCGCGCTTCTCGAGCAGCTCGTTGAGGTCGCGGACCATCTCGCGGACGCCGCTGAGGTCCTCGGGTGTGACCCCCTGGACCCCTTGCTTGAGCCCCTGGAAGTACGTCTGCAGCATCTGCTGGCGGAGCTCGTCGGAGAGCGCATTGAACGCGTCACGCGCGTCGGGGTCCATGAACTCGTAGTCACGCAGCCCGTGCAGCCGCCCAGCGATGTCGGGCGGCAGCGCGTCGAGCCGGTCGCGTCGCTGCTGCGCGGTACGGCGCAGCACCTGCTCACCCATCCTCGCCTGCTCCTGGTCGTCGCCGGGCGGCGCGTCGAGGCTGCGCTGCTCGGCGTCGTGGACCCGCCGCTCGATGCCGCGACGCTCCTGGTCGAGGATCCGATCCAGCCGCTCGCCGACCTCGTCGAGCACGCCCTCGAGGTTGGAGCGCTCGAGCTCGTCCGCCCGGCGCTCCCGCAGCCGCTCGAGGATCCGTCGCAGGCCGGGGACGTCGCCGCCACGCGTGCCGTGCAGCCCGCGCTGCATCAGTCGCTGGAGGGCTCGCCGGAGATCGCCCTCGGCCAGGATGTCGTCGGACGAGCGCATCCAGAACGTCGTCCGCGTCGAATGGCGGCAGCTGCTGGCTGCCATCCCATCTCGAATAGCGGTAGACGCTCATCTGCCGAACATCTGGGCCTGCCGGGGCTGCAGGGGCTGCGATGGGCGGCGAATGCGCCGGCCAGTCACACTCGCCGGCAGATCGATGGGGGATGGAGGCCGAACGTGACTCGCCGGCGCAGAAGGCTCACTCTCGCCGGGTCTTGGCCTCAGTGCGTGACTGGGCAGCACAAAGGCCTCGCCGAGAGCGTCCCCCGGCAACCCCGCGGCCTCCGTCGGCCGCGGTCTAGCGCGCATAGCGCACTCCGCCGCCGCGTCGCTCCTTGTTCAGACGCCGGTTCAGATGCAGGCCCTCGAGCACGAACTCGACGCCCGAGGCCAGGCCTGCCGGCGACTCGCCGACATCGAGGCGACCAATCGCGCGCTGCAGCTCGGGAAGCTCGGAGAGGAGCCGTTCGTGGGAGCCGCTGGATGCCAGCTCGCCGACCTCGGCCTCGACCCCGGTCTCGAAACGCTCGATCAAGGGGAGCAGCTCCGAGATGGCGAAATGGCGGTTGAAGACGTTGACGACCGCACGCGCCACGAGCTTTTCGATCACCCGATCCTCGCGCGTCTCGTCGCCGAGCGTCTCGAGCTCGATCTTGCCCGCCGTGGAGGCGATCACCGCCCCGAGGTCGCTGATCCTCGGTGCCGCGGCCGGCTCGTCCGAGCCGCACCGCCCGCTTCAGGGCGGCGGCCGCGAGCGTCTCCCGGTTCGCAATCGTGACCCGCACGCTGACCCCTGAGCGCTGGCTCACCTCGCTGCTGCGCCGGGCCAGCTGCGACAGCTCGGCGAGGATCTCCTTCATGAACCCCGGCATCTGCACGACGACGGCGGTCGCCGCCTCGTCGTCGAAGACCCTGCCCTCCGCCTCCATGATCGCGATCTCGGTGCTCGCCTCCTCGGGGTAGTGGGTCCTGATCTGGGCACCGAATCTGTCCTTGAGTGGGGTGATGATCCGACCCCGCGAGGTGTAGTCCTCGGGATTGGCCGATGCGACCACGAACAGGTCGAGGTCGAGGCGGATCCGGTAGCCACGGATCTGGACGTCGCGCTCCTCCATCACGTTGAGCAGGCCGACCTGGATCCGCTCCGCGAGGTCGGGCAGCTCGTTGAGCACGAAGATGCCCCGGTGCGTCCGCGGCAGGAGCCCGTAGTGGATCGTCAGCTCGTCGGACAGGTAGCGGCCCTCCGCGACCTTGACCGGGTCCACTTCGCCGATCAGGTCGGCGATCGTGATGTCGGGGGTGGCCAGCTTCTCGCTGTACCGATCTTGCCGCGCCAGCCAGCTGACCGGCGTGGCGTCGCCCAGCTCTTCGACGAGCGAGCGCGCGCTGCGGAGAGACCGGGTCCAGCGGGTCGTCGTGGAGCTCCACGCCGGCGAGGACCGGAACCCAGTCATCGAGCAGGCCGACGAGGCTGCGCGCGATGCGGCTCTTCGCCTGGCCGCGCTCACCGAGCAGGATCATGTCCTGCCCGGCAAGGATCGCGTTCTCGATCTGCGGGAGAACGGTCTCCTCGTAGCCGAGGATGCCGGGCAGGAGCGGATCTCCGCTCCGGATCTTGTCGAGCAGGTTGCCGCGCATCTCCTCCTTGACCGAGCGCGGCCGATACCCCGACGCCCGGAGCTCGCCGAGGGTCGTGTCAGTCGGGCGTGACGAGGTCATGCGGGCAGCTCCTCAGCGTCTGGCGCTTGGGGGTAGTCGGCAACGGCGCGGGCGACCTCCGGCGGGTCGCAGATGCCGCGCTCGGCGAGCATCGACAGGAATGCGGCCCGCTCGCCGATCTCGGTCTCGAGGGCATCGGGCTCCAGGCCGAGGCTGGCCGCCAGGACCGCGTAGGCGGCCGGGTCGTGGACCAGCGGCCGCAGGGCGCGGCCGCCGTCGGTGCGCAGCATGGGCGGGGCGGGAAAGCGCTGGGCCCCCGTCAGGCGCGGGGATCGGCCGCCCTCGATCGCGGCGAGCCGCAACGGGGCGAGCGACCCATCGTCGTCGAGCCGCAGATGCCAGGCCTCCTCGACGCGCCGATACATGCCTGCCGGCGTCCGGTAGGCGCTGTACTGCAGGTAGATCGTCAGGCCGGCAAGGTCGGTATCAGTGGCTCCAAGCTCATCGCGCATCTGGGCCAGCGCCTCGTCGAGCGAATCGGCGTGCATCGTGGCGCCGAGGCCATAGCCGCGACCGGCAAGGATCAGCGCTCCGCGGGCGTTGCGGCCCCAGACGTAGATCGGCAGGTGGTCGCTCATCTCGTTCACGAGCAGGTAGCCGCGATCCGCGCCGATCTCGTCGAGCCAGCCGAAGTCCTCCGACCAGCCCCGCAGAAAGACGCCGACCGTCTGGTCGGGGAGGAAGTCGACGAGCGCGGAGAGGGTGGTCGTCTTGCCGGCCATCGGCGCCTCGGAGGAGAGCATCACGCTGCGCCGTCGCGCAACGACCGCCCACAGTGTGGCCATCAGGCGGCCGTCAATGGCCGCCGCTGCCGACGATCTCGACCGCGGACATCGGCCGTGGAAGGGACCAGTGGTAGCCCCACCAGCCCTCCGGAAAACGCGCGTACCACGAGCCGGCCATCGCCGGCCACGGTACGCGCGCCCGAGAGGGTGCGCAACCGGAGGCGGCTTGGCCGATGATTGGGCCATGCGCGACCTTCGTCCGTGGTTCGGTCCGATCGGCTGGGTGGTCAGCCTGGTCGGCTTCGCGACCTTCGGCTGGTTCCTCTGGTCGCAGGTGCAGGTCGACGGCGGGCAGGCCTATGACGCACACGCCTACCTGCTCGCCGCGCGGCACCTCGTCTCCGGCGAGCCGCTCTATGTCCCGGTGCCGATCAACGGCGCCGGCGCGTACCGATATCCCCCGACGTTCGCGCTGCTGCTGGCTCCGACCACGCTCGTCCCAGAGCTCGCGGCGATCTGGATCTACCGACTCGCCTGCCTGCTCTGCCTGCGCTACCTCGTCGGGTCATGGCGGGCGGTCGGCTGGAGCCTCCTCTTTCCGCCGGTCTGGATCGAGCTCGCCGCCCTGAACGTGACGCTGCCCGTCGCCGCCGCCGGCCGGTTGGCGCTGCGGACCGAGCGGGGCGCCGCCTGGCTTCCAGGAGCGGCGGCGCTGAAGTACGGATCGGCGCTCCTGGCTCCCTTCCTGTGGGCCGTGCGTCCATCGTCTCGGCGGCCACTGCTCGTTGGTGCGGGCGTGGTCGTGGCGCTCATGCTCGGCCACGTCCTCGTCGATCCCGCTGCCTGGCGCGCCTACCTCGGATCCCTCCTCCAGCAGGCGTCCAGCAGCAACGCCGGACCGACCGTCGGCGGGCAGCTGCTCCACCTGGTGCCATCCACCACGGGCGACTTCGCGCTCCGCCTCGCGCTTGCCGCGGGCATGACGGTGCTCGCGATTCGACGCCGCTGGGGATGGCTTGCGTACGTCGCGGCAACGATCGCGGTTCCGACCCTGTGGCTCGCGCGACTTGCGCCGCTCGTCGCGGTGCCACGCCTCTGGTGGGAGGAGCGGCAAGACGCACGGGCGCTCGCGACGGAGCCAGCGGCTGCCGAGCGGCTCGGACCGGCGCCGGCCACGGGCTAAGCGCGCGGACTCAGGCACCGGCGGGAATCACGACCAGGAAGGTGGTGCCCTGGTCACCCGTCTCCTCGACCCGGATCGTCGCCCCGTTTGCGGCGAGGAGCTCCCGTGCGATGGTCAGACCGATCCCGCTCCCGGCCGGCCCGCCCTCCGCGGCGCCCCGCGAGCGATCCGCGCGGTAGAACCGCTCGAAGATGTGCGGCAGGTCATCGGTCGCGATTCCAGGACCCTCATCGGTGACCCGAATCTCGACTCCGGCAGCCGTGCGCTGCGCCCCGAGCCGGACGGTCCCGCCCGACGGCGTGTGCTGGACGGCATTCACGAGGAGGTTGCGCATTGCCCGGCCCAGCTGTCCGCGGTCGACGTTGACGCGCAACGGCTCTCTGAAGACGGGCTCGAGGGTCAAGCCGCCCTCACGGAAGAGGCCCTCGAGCGTGCTCGCGAGCTCGCCGCAGCAGGTCTCCGGCATCGAAGGCCTCCGGTTTCCGGCCGAGCGACGCCGATTCGGCCTGCGTCAGCTCGCCGAGCTGCACGATGACACCCGACAGCGCCGAGGCGGAGGCCTGCGCCTTGACGAGCTGCTCGCGGTCGGCGGGCAGCACGCCGTCGACCATCGCCTGCAGCTGCGACTCCAGGACGGTGGCCGGGGTCGCAAGGTCGTGCGCGATGTCGCTCGCGGCTCGACGACGCAGCGCCTCCGAGTGCTGGAGCCGCTCGGCCATGGTGTTGAAGGCTGCCGCGAGCTCCGCCGATTCGCGGTCCGGCCCGGCCGCAGCTCGCGCCCCCAGGTCGCCGGCACCCAGGCGACGGGCCGCGGCGGCGACGCCGCGAAGGGGACGTGTCAACCGATCTGCGGTCAGTGTCGCCAGGCCGACGAGCACGAGGAGACAGATCACGCCCGCGATCAGCAGGGTGAGGTTGAACAGGCGCAGAAAGCCAGCCTCCACGCCCCGTGACGGGACCTCGATCACCAGGCGGCCGACGGTCGCCCCCTCGCTCACCAGCGGCTGCTCGATTCTTTCCATCGCCTCTGAGGCGTCGGGCAGCCGTCCGGCACGCGCGACGACCGCTCCCGCTGCGTCCCGCAGCGTCACGCTGCCGCCGGAGAGATCCGCCAAGCGCCGGAGAAGCTGCTGCCGCGCCTGCTTCGCCCGCGGCGCGTCGCGGGCCTGGAGATCGACCAGCGCGGCTGCGGCAACCGAGAGCCGGTCGCGTTGCTGATCGGTCAGCGTCTGCTCGAAGCTGCGGCTCACGACGCGGTTCACGAGCAGTCCGGCGACCAGCAGCACCACCACCACGCCGACCGAGAGGAGGAGCGCTAGACGGAGCGCAAGCGGTTGGCCACGGCCCGCGGTGCGGGTCACGTCGAGTCTCGCTCCGCGACGAGGCGATACCCGGTGCCGGGGACGGTCTCGATCAGCCACGGCTCGCCGGCGTCGTCGCCGAGCTTGCGGCGCAGGTTCGCGACATGCATGTCGACCACCCGGTCGAAGACCTCGTCGGGTCGCCGCGCCACGGCCTCGAGGAGCTGCTCGCGCGTCTGGACGCTCCCCGGCCGCCGGGCGAGCGCCATGAGAAGGGCCGCTTCGCTGCGGGTCAGCCGGCCTCCACCCCCCGCGCCGAGGCTGTAGCGGCGCGACCCGACGTCCAGGGTGACACGACCCCCGGCCAGCGACAGGACCGGGTCCGTGCCGCCCGGCGAGGCGCGACGCAGGATCGCGGCCACCCGCGCCGTGAGCTCGTGGGGATTGAACGGCTTGGCGAGGTAGTCGTCCGCCCCGGCGCGCAGGCCCGCGATGCGATCCGCGTCGGCTCGCTTCGCCGACGTGATGAGGATCGGGACGCTTCCGCGCTCCCGCAGCTCCGCCAGCACCGCCTCGCCCTGCATGGTGGGAAGCATCAGGTCGAGGATGACCAGGTCCGCGCCATGCTCGTCGAAGGCGGCCACGGCGGCGGCTCCGTCGCCCGCATCGGTCACCCGGTAGCCTTCCCGTTCGAGGTAGAGTCGCAGGAGCGCACGAAGCTGCGGCTCGTCCTCGACGATCAGGATTCGGGCCTCGGGGCTCATGCCGGGCATCCTAGCCGCCGCAAAATCAAGGAGATGTCAAGACCGATGCGCCCGATCTTGACGCCATCTTGACGCGCGCCGGGCGAAGATGGTCCAGCCCGCCCGACAGAACGAGGTTTTCAGTAGATCGATGCGAACTGCGAAGCTGCTCGGCGCCGCCGGCGCCCTCATCGCCGCCGCGCTCGTCGGCGGGACCCTGATCGGGTCCGCCCTCGCGCAGAGCTCACCCAGCCCGACCACCGTCACCGCCAAGAATGCGGCGTACTGCCAGACCTTCCTCGATACCTTCGCCTCGAAGCTCGGAGTCTCCAGCGACGTACTCCTGCCGGCCGCGAAGGCCGCTGCGACTGCTGCGGTTGACGCCGCGGTGAAGGCCGGCGACCTGACGGCCGACGTGGGGACGGCGATGAAGACGCGCATCGCGGCGGCAGACGGGGACGGCTGTGCCCTCCTGGGCGCGCGCTTCGGCCACTTCGCGCGCAAGGTCGGCCGCCATGTCCTCGGCGGTGACCTGCTCGACGCCGCCGCCGGTGCGCTGAAGCTGTCGAAGAGGCGCTGAGGACCGAGCTGCGCTCCGGGAAGACCCTCAAGGAGGTCGCCGCGGCGCACAGCGTCGACTACGCGACGGTCAGCAAGGCGGTGCTCGACGCCGCGAAAGCCGACTTCGACAAGGCGGTTGCCGCCGGCAACCTGACCCAGGACCGCGCCGGACCAGATGCTCTCGCGCCTCAGCGACGCCCTCTCGAGCGGCAGCTTCCCGAAGGGCCAGCACAGCGGCCCGCGCCACGGCGGGGGTGGCTGAGCCACGGATGTCTTGAGGCCGCTCCGGACGCGCGGCGGCCCCGCACGCCGTCAGGGGCTTTCGCCTAGTCGTGCAGCACGACGCTCGTGCAGCACGAACGCCCCTGAGAGAACCACAGGGCTCTCAGCCGCCGATCTGGCTCATGTTGCGCGGCGGCGGCTGGAACCCGGCATCGCCGATGCGGTGCTTCAGCTCCTTGCTCCAGGCTGCGTCGCGCACCAGTCTCGACGAGGTCCTCGTCGGACGCGCCGGCGCGCATCGGTCCACGCAGGTCCGTCTCGGTCTGGCTGAAGAGGCAGGTCCGCAGGGTGCCCTCCGCGGTCAGGCGCAGCCGGTCGCACGCGTCGCAGAAGGGCTCCGAGACCGGGTTGATGAAGCCGATCTCCCCGACCCCGTCCGCAAAGCGATAGACCCTGCTGGTCTGCGCCGGATCCTCGGCGGCGACCGGCACCAGCGGAAGCCACGCCCGCGGCACCGATGCCTCGAGCGCCGCCTTGAGCTCCGCACCGGTCGAGCACCGCGTCCGGTGACCAGGCATCGCCACCGTCGAGTGGCATGAACTCGATGAACCGGATCACGTAGCCGCGCTCGCGGGCCAGCTCTGCGAAGGAGCGAATCTCGCTGTCGCTCGTGCCGCGCAGCGCGACCGCGTTGACCTTGATCGGCCTGAGGCGCGGGTGCGCCTCAGCCGCGCGGAGCCCTGCCAGCACCTGCGCCAGCGCGTCGCGCCGGGTGATGCGCGCGAACTCCTCGCGCACGAGCGAATCGAGGCTGACGTTCAGACGCCGCAGGCCGGCGGCGGCCAGCGCGTCGACCTTGCGCTCGAGGAGAAACCCATTGGTCGTGATCGAGAGGTCGTCGAGCCCGTCGTCGCGCAGCGCCGCAAGCCGACGGACGATCTCCGGCAGCTCGCGCCGCACGAGCGGCTCACCCCCGGTCAGCCGCACGTTGCGCACCCCGAGCCCCACGAAGAGGCGAACGAGGCGCTCGATCTCGTCGACGCCGAGCAGCTCCCGCGCGGGGAGGAAGGTCATCTCCTCCGACGGCATGCAGTAGAGGCAGCGGAACTGGCAGGCATCGGTCACGCTCACCCGCAGAGATCGCAGCGCCCGGCCGAAGCCGTCCGCGAGCGGCGCATCGGTCAGGGGGAGGGGGCGAGCGAGAGCCGACACCGCTACAGCGTGACACGCCCGCCTGAACGGCGCACGCCGGCTCAGCCGAAGCGGTACAGGTTCACGTCGCAGACCGGCTCGTAGCCGATCTGGCGGTAGATCTTGTTCGAGGTCGGGTTGGCGAGGTCGGTGAAGAGAAAGCAGAGCTCTCGGCCGTTGTCGAGCTGGTCCTGTGACGCAGCGGCGGTCAGGTTGCTCGCGTAGCCGCGGCCACGCCGCTCCGGCGGCGTGTACACGGGCGCGATCCGGATCCCGTGCGGGGTCTGGCCACTGGCGCCGACCAGCGAGACGACGCGACCCGCCTCGTCCTCCCACAGGTACGTGGTGCGGCCGATTCGCGCGATCCAGCGGTCGGCCACTGCGCCGAGGTCCGCTGGCGGCGGATCCTCGGGCACCGCCTCGAGCCGAAAGGCATCGATCCACGCCATCAGCAGCTCCCGGTCGCGCGCCTCCGCGAGCCGCCACGAGCCGTCGGTCGCCCGCGGCGGGATGACGCGGGTGAGGCGGAAGATGCGCTCCGCCACGCTGAGCCGCGCGGGTTCGCCGGTGCGCTGCGTCCAGCCGGAGGCGAAGCGATCCGCCGCTGCGCTCGGTCCCAGCACGGCGGGGAGCGGCGCCTCCAGGCCCTCGACCAGCAGGTCGACCGCCGCGAGGTCGTCGATCATCGAGAGGACCTGGGGGAACGGGGGGCGTCCGCAGCGTGGCGGCGACGACCGCGCCGCCATCGTTCGCTCACGACGGCGAAGCTCGGTGGCTGGTCGGCAAAGAGCGTCGGCTGGGCCTGCACGTTCGAGCAGATGCCGAAGATCAGGCAGTGCTCGGCCTCGCGCGCGGCGAGGAACGGCGCCTGCGCGGTCAAGGAAGACGCCGACGTCGTCGATTCGGTGCAGCTGCATCGGTCGAACCGTGGAGTGGCTAGGCTGTAAGCCTACGAAGGCGAGGCAACAGATGATGACGAAGATCGGCTACGCGGCCATGCTCGAGCAATTCCCTCCAACCGAGCTGCTCGAGCTGTGCGCCCAGGCTGAGACGGCCGGCTTCGATGCCGGCTTCATGGTGAGCGAGCATTTCCATCCGTGGACCCCGCAGCAGGGCAATGCCGCGTTTGCCTGGGCGTTCATGGGCGCGCTCGGCCAGCGCACCACGCTGCCCTTCGGAACCGCGGTCACCTGTCCGGGCTTCCGCTACCACCCCGCGGTGATCGCGCATGCCGCGGCCACGCTGGGCGCCATGTATCCGGGCCGCTTCTGGCTGGGGCTGGGCGCCGGGGAGGCCCTCAACGAGCACGTGATCGGAGGCGAGTGGCCCGAGGTCGGGATCCGGAGCTCGATGCTCTTCGAGGCGATCGAGGTGATCGACAAGCTCTTCACCGGCAAGGTCGTCAAGCACGATGGCGAATACTTCACGCTGGAGTCGGCGAAGCTCTACACGCGGCCGGAGCAGCCGGTCCCGATCCTGGTCGCCACCGCCGGACCGATGAACGCCAAGCGCTGCGGCAAGCATGCCCACGGAATGATCACCGTCGGCGCGCCTGACGAGAAGATCGACATGCTCTTCGCCAAGTTCGCCGAGGGGTGCCGCGAGGCCGGCAAGGATCCCGCATCCGCCTCGAAGCTGCTGCAGATCCATGTCTCCTGGGCGCCGACGCAGGAAGAGGCGATCGACAACGCGGTCCGCGAATGGCCGAACGGCGGAATGCCCTTTCCGAAGCAGGACATCCGCAACCCGGAGGACTTCGCCAACATGGCGAAGATGGTGCGGCCCGAGCACTTCACGAACCGCGTCCTGATCAGCGCGGACCTCGACGAGCATGCGGCCAACATCGCCAAATACATCGAGATGGGCTTCGACGAGATCCACGTGCACAACGTGGGTCGCAACCAGGCCGAGTTCATCAAGGTCTATGGCGATCGCGTGATCCCGAAGCTCCAGCTCTCCTGACCGATGCCCTGTCGCCGACGCCCCCGCTCGCTTCGAGCAGGCTCGCGTCGCCCATCTGGCGACGGTGCGAGCTGACGGTCGGCCGCACGTCGCGCCGATCGTCTTCGCGATCGAAGGCGACCGCGTCTTCTCCATCGTGGACGCCAAGCCGAAGCGCAGCCCGCAGATGCTGCGGCTGCGGAATATCGACGGCGAGCCGCGCGTCTCGCTGCTCGTCGACCATTACGACGAGGATTGGCGGGCGCTCTGGTGGGTGCGGGTCGACGGCATCGCCGCGGTCGTCGAGAGCGGCCCGGACCGCGACCGGGCGATCCGCCTGCTGTTCGACAAGTATCGGCAGTACCGCGAGTGGTCGACGCCGATCGGCGCGGCGATGGTCATCCAGATCGAGCGCTGGAGCTCGTGGGCGCTCAGCTCGTAGCGCGCCGCCTCAGGGAAAGACTCGGCTCGCCAGGCCCTCATACTCGACCACGATCCCCTCCTCGTCGACGCTGAGCAGGTAGCGCCGGCCGGAGGGCAGCGACCGATACTCGTAGCGATCCAGCGCCCCGCCGGTCTCGAGCCGCGTGTAGCGCTGTTCCATGGCGTGCGGAGCAAGGCTCGGCACGTCGATCCATGCCGCGCGAATCTCGGCGTGCTCGCCCTCGGCGAGGCCGAGACGTCGGATCGGAAGGGTATTCGTGAATGGCGCCGCCGCGAGGTCGACATCGAGGCAGCCGTCGAGCTCTGGCCGATGCTGGCCATCGAGCAGCCACGATCCGCCCCCGTCGGCCGTCAGACGGGTTCGGCGCGACCCGCTGGGATCGGTCGCTTCGATGGTGAGCGAGCGAGTGCGCCACGCCGCGTCAACGCGCAGGCGGAAATGGGCGACCCATGCCTCGCCGCGGTCGCCGACCACCTCCCAGCCGTCGGCATGGAAGCTTCGGCCGCGGCGCTCGAGCTGAACCAGGCTGTGGCCGCCCGGGCTCCCCGCCCGCCGCCAGGCGAAGAGGCTCAAGGGCGCGGGATCGGGTGAAAACCGGTCATCGTGCGATCCGGGCTCTATTCCGCTGCCTCGAAGACCGCGGCGATCCCCTGCCCAACGCCGATGCACATCGTCGCGACGCCGTACCGGGCGCCGCGACGCCGCATCTCGTGCAGGAGGGTCGCGGTCAGGCGCGCGCCTGAAGCGCCCAGTGGATGGCCGATGCGCGATTGCCCCGCCGTTCACGTTCACCTTCGTCCGGGTCGAGCCCGAGCTCGCGGATGCAGACCAGCGCCTGGGAGGCAAACGCCTCGTTGAGCTCCACCAGATCGAGCTGATCCACGGCTGAGGCCGGCGCGCTCGAGCGCCTTGCGCGTGGCCGGAATCGGGCCCAGCCCCATCGTCGCCGGATCGACGCCCGCGACGGCGGATGCGAGGACACGCGCCAGGGTCGAAGCCCGAGCTCGCGGCGCGCTGCGCCGATGTCACCAGCAACGCCGCGGCGCCGTCGTTGATCCCCGACGCATTGCCCGCGGTGACCGACGCATCCGGACCCGTGCTGAACGCCGGCTTGAGGCCGGCGAGCTGCTCGAGGGTGGTCCTCCGGCCGCGGTGCTCGTCCGTCTCGACTGTCCTGTCTGGCCCTTGCCAGCCGGAACGTCGACCGGAACGAGCTCGTCCGCGAAGCGGCCGGCGGCCTGGGCCGCTGCCCAGCGCTGCTGCGATTGCAGCGCGAACGCGTCCTGGTCCTCGCGCGCGACCTTGCAGCGCTCGGCCACGTTCTCCGCGGTCTCACCCATCGAGTAGGGGTAGTAGGCATCGGAGAGGCGAGGGTTCGTGAAGCGCCAGCCGATGCGTCGTGTCGTACATCGTCTGCTCGCCGCGCGGGAACGCGGCTCGACGGCTTGGCGGTGACGAACGGGGCGCGGGTCATCGACTCCACGCCACCGGCCACGAAGACCGATCCATCCCCGTAGGCGATCGCGTGGGCCGCGCTCACCACCGCCTGCAGCCCCGAGCCGCAGAGACGGTTGACCGTCTGCCCGGCGACGCTGATGGGAAGCCCGGCGAGCAGGGCGGCCATGCGGCCGACGTTGCGATTGTCCTCGCCGGCCTGGTTGGCGGCGCCCATGATCACGTCGTCGATCAGCGCCGGGTCGATCCCGGTCCTGTCCACGACGGCGCGCACGACGTGCGCGGCCAGGTCGTCGGGCCGGATCTCCTTCAGCGCGCCGCCATAGCGGCCGAAGGGGTGCGCAACCCGTCGACGATGACCGGCGTGTGGGCGGGATCGGTCCGTCAGGCATCGAGGCCGATGCTAGCACCGCGCGGCGAGGCGGCCGACGCGCGCGGCGAGGCGATACTTGCCCCATGACACGACCGGCGCAGCTACTGGCTGCGCGAAGCGCTTGCCGATGCGGAGGCGCCTGCCCCGCCGCTGGTCGGGGCCGCCGACTGCGACGTCGCGATCGTGGGCGGCGGGTATACCGGCATGTGGACGGCCTACGCACTCACCGAGCGCGCCCCCGGGATCCGGATCGTGCTCCTCGAGCAGGACATCTGCGGCGGCGGGCCGAGCGGACGCAACGGCGGCTTCGTGCACGGCTGGTGGGACCAGCTCGCCGCTCCTTGTCGACCTCTACGGGTCGGAGCAGGCGCTGCGAGCTCGCCTGGGCGGCCGATGAGTCGGTCGCCGGAATCGCCGACTTCTGCACGCGGCACGCTGTCGACGCCTGGTTCCGCCGGGCCGGCTACCTGCAGATGAGCGCGTCGGCGGCCCAGGATGGGCGATGGGACGAGACCGTCGCGACATGCGCGAGCGCCTGGGAGTCGCCGAGCAGTACCACGAGCTCAGCGGCGAGGAGGCGCGGCGGCGCTGCGACTCCCCCGTCTTCCGCGGTGCCGCCTTCATGCCGAACGCCGCGACCGTGTCAGCCCGCGCGGCTGGCCCGTGGCCTGCGCCGCGTCCTGCTCGAACGCGGAGTGCGGATTCACGAGGGGACGCGCGTGACGGCGCGTCGTCGCAGGATCGCCGATGCGGGTGCTCACGCGCGGCGGCAGGTCGCGGCGCCCCAGGTGGTTCTGGGGCTGAACGCCTGGGCGGCCGGCTGGCCGTGCTTCCGCACGTCGCTCCTGGCATGGGGAAGCCACATCGTCCTGACCGAGCCGATCCCGGACCGGCTCGCGGCGCTGGGCTGGATCGGCGGCGAGGGGATCAGCGACTCGCGCTTTACGATTCATTACTTCCGGACCACCGCGGACGGCCGGATCGCGTTCGGCGCGGGCGTCGGCGCGGCCGGCTTCGGCGGCCGGATCGGCACCGGTTCGACCACGACGAGCGCGCCTCCGAGCGGGCGCGCGCAGGCTTCCGCGCGCCTCTTCCCGATGCTCGCCGACGTTCGCTTCGTCGACGCCTGGGGTGGACCGATCGACATCTCCTCGGACCGGCTGCCGGCGATCGGCTCGCGCGCTGGTGGTCGCCTGCATTTCGCGCACGGCTACTCGGGCAATGGCGTGGGACCGGCCTTCCTGGCGGGCCGCATCCTGGCGGCGCGCATCGATGGAGGAGATGACCGCCTCGCCCGGCTGCCGATTGTCAACCGACGGGCGAAGGCCTTCCCGCCAGAGCCGATGCGCTACATCGGCGCGCGCCTGATCCGCGAGGCGCTGATTCGCCACGACGAGGCGACCGATGCCGGCCGAAAGCCGGGCATCCTCGTCCGCTTCCTTGCCGCGCTGCCCCGGCTGCTCGGCTACCGCCTGGGCCCCTGAGCTCAGGCGTCGACCCGAGGTCCGCTACGCGGCCCGGTGAGCCGGATGAGTCGCCGCCACCGCCTCGAGGAGGCGCTTCGACGCGGCGGCCACGTCGGCGACCGCCTCGCTGAAGGCGTCCTCGTTCGCGGTCGAAGGCTTGCGGTAGCCGCTCACCTTGCGGACGTACTGGAGGGCGGCGGCACTGATCTCGTCGTCGCTGGCTGGGGTGGCTCCGACTCGGAGCGTCTTGATGCTTCGGCACATGCCGATATGGTAGCGCCGATCAGACGAGAAGCTCTTCGAGCGAATCAATCACGCGATCGGCGGCAGAGACATCGGTCTCCGCGAACTGGGGCACCGCGATGCATGCCAGGCCCGCCGCCTTGGCGGCCTCGATCCCGGGGGCGGAGTCTTCGAGCGCAAGGGCATCGGCAGGGTCGACACCCAGGCGGGCGCAGGCGAGCAGATAGATGTCAGGCGCGGGCTTGGCATGCTCGACATCGTCCGAGGTGACGATCGCCTCGAAGGCATCGGTCACACCCGCGGTGGCCAGGGCGGTGTCGACCAGGAAGCGGGATGAGTTGGAGGCGAGGGCGAGGCGCACGCCATCCCTGCGCAGGCGGGCGATCAGCTCCAGCGCGCCCGGCCGGCTCGAGACCTGCTCCTGCAGGAGCGCGTGCATCACCTGCTGCAGCTCCTCGACCAGCTTCGGGCCACGCTCCAGTGGCTCGCCCAGGCGCTCCGCGAAGTAGCGGGCGGTCATCGCGAAGCTGGTGCCCATCACCGCCAGCTTGTCGGCCTGCGTGAATCGGTCGCCGTGGCGGCGGAAGAGCTCTGCCTCGGCCTGCTGCCAGAGCACCTCGGTGTCGAGCAGCAGCCCGTCCATGTCGAAGACGACGAGCCCGAAATCGGCCAATCGGGGGCACCGGATTCAGTCTCGCGACTCGAAGAACGATCCGTCCCGCTCGGCAAGCGAGCGGAGGAGAGGCGTGACCCGGTAGCGGCCGTCCGGCACGGCGGCGTGAAGCGCGTCCAGCGTGCCAACCACGGGCGTGAGCCCGATACGCTCGCCCCATTCGAGCGGACCCGAGGGATAGTTCGTTCCGAGCCGCATGGCGGTGTCGATCGCCTCGGGGGTGGCGACCCCCTCCGCAACCGCCGAGGCCGCCTCGTTGACGATCGTGGCGAGGATGCGAGCGACCGTCGCACCCTCGTCGAGCGAATCGAGCGCCGGGCCGGAGACGTGCCGCGCGACACCGTCCCAGACGCCGGTGCGAGAGCCATCGGCCAGGTAGTCGTAGAAGCCTCCTCCCGACTTGCGGCCCAGCCGTCCCGCCTCGACCAGCGTGCGCTGGAGGGGATGCGGACGGTAGCGCGGGTCGAAGAAGAACTGCTCGAACACGGCCTGACTGACCGCGAGGTTGACGTCGGCGCCGATCGCGTCGATCAGCTCGAACGGGCCCATCCGAAAGCCGATCCCCCGCATCGCTGCATCGACCGCCTCGACCGTGGCGGCCCCGTCCCCGACGATGCGCAGGGCCTCGAGGTAATACGGCCGCGCGACACGGTTGACGATGAATCCCGGGGTATCGGCGGCGATCACCGGGGTCTTTCCCAGGCGGGTCGCAGCCCGGACCGTCGCCTCCAGGCAGGCCGCCTCCGTCATCGGCCCGGCGATCACCTCGACCAGGGCCATGAGGGGCACCGGGTTGAAGAAATGCATCCCCACCACGCGCTCAGGGCGGGCCGTCGCCGCAGCGATACGGGCCACCGAGAGGGAGCTCGTGTTCGTGGCCAGGATCGTGTCCTTGCCGGCGACGCGCGTCCAGTCGACGGAAGGCGTCGCGCTTCAGCTCGAGGTCCTCGGGGATCGCCTCGACGACGAGGTCCGCCTCGCCGAGCTTCTCGACCGCATCGACGCCGCTGATCCGGCCCAGCGCGGCGGTTGCCTCGTCCGCGGTGAGCTCGTCCTTCTCCGCCTTGCGCTGCAGGAAGCCGCCGATGCGTTCCCGCGCACGCTCGAAGCCGCCTTCCGCCGCCTCGTCGACGGCACATCGAACCCGGCCTCGCCGCGACCTGGGCGATCCCTGCCCCCATCGTCCCGGCCCCGAGCACGCCGATCGTCGCAGAGCTCGGTCACCGGTCAGCGTCCGACGAAGCGCGGCTCGCGCTTCTCGCCGAACGCGGCCACTCCCTCTGCGTGGTCCTCGCTGCGTCCGGCCAGCTCCTGCAGCGCCGCCTCGAGTGCGAGGCTCTCGGCCAGGGTCGCGTCCTCCGCGCGTTCATGAGGCGCTTGGCATAGCCGATCGCGCGGGTGGGGCCGAGCGCAAGGCGGGTGGCCAGCTCATGCGCCGTGCCGGCGAGCTGTTCCGCCGGCACGACCGTGGCGACGAGCCCGGCCGCCGCCGCATCCGACGCGCTGAGCGGATCCCCGCCGAGGATCAGCAACGCCGCACGGTGCCGTCCAAACGCGCGGACCAGCGTGCGCGTGGCGCCCGAGTCAGGCACCAGGCCGATGCGCCCGAAGGCGAGGATGAAGCGCGCCTCAGTGGCGGCCACGATGAGGTCGGCTGCCAGGGCGAGCGCGACGCCGGCGCCTGCCGCGGGGCCGTTCACCGCGGCCACGACCGGCTTCGGCAGCTCGCGAAGGGCGCTGATCAGCGGGTTGTATTCGGCGACCAGGACGTGACGGAACTCGCGCTCCCCGCTCCCACCCCGCAGGTCCGCCCCCGCGCAAAAGCCTCGTCCGGCGCCGGTGAGGATCACTGCCCGAACCGATTCATCATTTCGCACCGCCTTGACCGCCTGCAGCAGCTCACGGCGCATCTGGGCGTTGAGCGCGTTCAGGCTGTCGGGCCGATCCAGCGTGATCGTGGCAATCCCAGCCGCCACCTCGTAGCGGATCGTCTCGAAGACTGCAGGCTGCTCCATCAGCGCCGATTCTAGCGACGCCGTCTCGCCCGAACGGGTTGGGTGGGCCGCGCCTACCGCTCGAGCCGGTAGCTGCTCCCCACGTCCTGGAAGCCTTCGTGCGCGAGCAGGCCGCGCGCATCGGCGAGGAGCGTCGCACTCGAGCACCGCAGCGTTGGCGCCGCGGGCCGCCGCCTCCGCCAGCGCGGAGCGCAGCAATGCCCGGCCGACTCCCGCGGCGCCGCGATCCCTCCGCAACGGCCAGCGCTGCGATCCAGGCCTGTGGTGCGGTCGCAAAGAACGGCTCGCGCAGCTCGACTGCGACGACGCCGATGGGCGTCCCGGCCACGATCGCCAGCCGTCCGACGAGATCGGACCGGTGGACGTACGCGGCGAAGCACCTGCTCCACTGCTCGCAGTCGTTCCGCGGTTGGTGCTGGCAGATCAAGCAGATCCCCCACGACTCGGGAGTCCTCGGGCCCGATGGGCCGCATCTCGACCCCCGCCTCAGGTGCCCGAAGGGTCATCGGTCGTTCCTGGAAGTGCGTCCCGGCTTCGCGGAACCCCATCGACTCGTAGAGCGCCCGGGCGCCGAGATTGGTGTGAGCCGTCTCCAGGACGAGCTGATGGCCGCCGCGCAGCCGCCACTCGGCGATCGCCGCGGCCAGCATGGCGCGGGCGATCCCCCGTCGCCGAAACGCGGCGCGGACGTAGAGATCGCTGACCCAGCCCTCGTAGGTGGCCAGGCCGATGCGACGGCGGAAGCGGAAGATCGATGAGGCCCGCAGCCTCGCCGTCGGCGAGCGCCAGGAAGGGCGACGCGTCGACGTCTCCGATGAGCGCGTCGAACCGGTCCCGGTGGACCTGCGCAGACTGTGCGTGGCAGGTCGTACAGCTCCCGCACCAGGGCCAGCGCAAGGTCGAAGTCGTCGCGACCGAGAGGCCGAAGCTCGACGCCGGCAGGCCGGGCGACCGCGAGGCCGCCGATCGCGCGCTCGGGATTGCCGAGCGTCATCGGCCCGTGAAGTCGGGGGTCCGCTTCTCCAGGAAGGCCGCCATCCCTTCCTTCTGGTCGTCGCTGGCGAAGAGCAGGTAGAAGAGGCGCCGCTCGTGGGTGAGCGCGTCGCTCAGGCTCATCTCGTAGGCGGCGTTGACCGCCTCCTTGGCGAGGCGAAGCGCGAGCGGGCTCTGCGTTGCGATGGTCGCCGCAAGCGCCAGGGCGTCCTCGACGACGAGCTCGTCGGGCACGACGCGGGCCACCAGCCCGGCGCGCTCGGCCTCTCGCCGCGGAGATCGGCTCGCCGGTGAGGATCATCTCCATCGCCTTCGACTTCCCGATCGCACGGGTCAGGCGCTGCGTCCCGCCTGCCCCGGGGATGACCCCGATCTTGATCTCGGGCTGGCCGAACCTGGCGCCCTCGCCGGCCACGATCAGGTCGAGCGTCATGGCGAGCTCGCAGCCGCCACCCAGGCACCAGCCGCTCACCGCGGCGATCACGGGCTTGCTGATGCGCCGGACCCGATCCCATTGGCCGATGCGATTGCTGCGCAGCATCTCGACCGCGCTGGCTCCCGCCATCTCACCGATGTCCGCGCCCGCGGCGAATGCTCGCTCGTTGCCGGTGACCACGATCGCCCGGACACCGTCGTCGCGATCGAGTGCCTCGAGCGCGTCGCACAGCGCGTCCATGACCGCGCCGTTGAGCGCGTTGAGCTGCTTCGGCCGGTTGAGCCGGACGAGGGCGGTCCGGGCCTCGGGCTGACGCTCGACCAGCACCAGCGCATCGTCATTCATCAGCACTACTCGCCTTCGCGCCCGACTCCCAGGCGGATTCGAGCGGGGACCCGCAGACGCCGCAGAAGCCGTGGGCCGCGGGCAGGCCAACCGCCCCGCAGCGGCCGCAGGAGCGCCCTCCGGCCGCCTGCATCGAGCGCAGCTCCTCGAATCGCGGTGAACGCTTCTCCCCGAACGCAGCCACCGCCTCGCGGGTCTCGTCGGAGGTCGAGTGCACCGCCAGCCAGTCGCGCGCGTGGCTGATCGTCGACGACCAGACGAGGTCGCGCCACCAGTTCAGCTGTGCCTTGGTGTAGCGCATCGTCTCCGGCAGCTTGTGGCGGAGCTGCTCCGCCAGGCCCGCGACGGTCTGGTCGAGTGCGGCGCGCGGCACGACGCGCGAGACGAGCCCCCATTCCAGGGCCTGGGCGGGGGCGATCCGCTCGCAGAGCATGACGATCTCGCGGGCGCGGCGATCACCGACGACGAGGGGAAGCCACTGGGTGGCGCCGCCCGCAGGCACGGATCCGTGCTCCGGCCCCACGTGCCGGATGTAGGCGTCGTCGACCATCACGGAGAGGTCGCAGGCCAGCTGCAGCTCCTGTCCGCCGCCCACGCAGATGCCGTTGATCCGGGCGATGGTCGGCTTCCCGATCGACCGCAGCCTGTCGTGCATCTCGATGAAGGCTCCCATCCAGCGCCAGTACTGGCCGCTCGTCGCACCCATCGCGGCCTGCTCGTCGAGGTCGGCGCCGGTGCAGAAGGCCCGATCTCCCTGGCCGGTGACGACGACCACCGCCACGGAGTCGTCCCAGCCCGCGTCCTCGAACGCGCGTCCGAGCTCGCGCAGCGTACGGAAGTCGAAGCAGTTGAGGACCTCGGGTCGCGCGATCGTGACGGTGGCCACCGCCGTCGCGGGATCCTTGGCGTACCGAATCCGCTCGAAGGCCAGCTCGCCAGGATCGACCGGCAGCGGCGCGTCAGGCTGGGGCATCGGCCGCATCGGGTGCCACGAAGATGGTGACCCCCGCCTGCGCGAAGTTCCGCAGATCGCGAGCGCTCTCGGCGCTGGGGGCGGAGCCGACGGCATCGGTCAGGTCCTGGTCGCTGTCGAACAGCATCTCCGCCATCAGGTAGAACGGTGCCGGCCGGCCGGCGACTCCCGCCAGCCTTCGTCAGGCGCAGCGACCGCAGCTTCGGGTAGCGCTCGACGATCGGGGTATGGACGTCGCGGTAATGCGCGTCGAAGGCCTCGGGATCGTCGGGCTGGTTGTAGAGGACGATCAATCGGACCATCGGCTACTTGTTGGCGAAGTAGTCGGCGTTGATCTGGATGTACTTCTGCTGGTCGTCCGGCACCGCGTCCTCGGCGAAGATCGCGGTCACCGGGCACTCCGGCTCGCACGCGCCGCAGTCGATGCACTCATCAGGGTCGATGAAGAACATCGGCGTCGGCGTCGGTGGCGTGGATGCAGTCGACCGGGCATACGTCGACGCACGACGCGTCCTTTACGCCGATGCACGGCTCAACGATGACGTAGGTCATTCGCGTCCAGATCCCTCGCTTCACCGGTCGTGGGGCAGCGACGAGTCTACACCGATGCGCTCAGCCGGCCCCGGCCCGATGCAGGTACTGTGGCGGCATGTCGCACGAGATGATCGTTGCCGCCGTCACCCCCCTGGCCGACGCCGGCGCGCGGCTCGACGAGGAGGCGATCCCGCCGATGGTCGCCTTCCTCGAAGGGCATGGCGCAGACGGCCTCTTCGTGTGCGGAACGACCGGCGAGGGGGTCCTCCTCTCGCTCGAGGAGCGGCGCCGCGCAGCGGTCGCCTTCCGCTCCGCGCACCGTGGCCGGCTGATCGTGCATTGCGGCGCGCAGACGACCGCGGACACGGTGGAGCTCGCCGCGCACGCCCGCGAGGCCGGTGCCGATGCGGTTGGCGTCATCCCGCCGCCCTACTACCGCGCTCGACCCCGACGCGCTGACGGAGCATTTCGTCTCGGCCGCGGCGGCCTGCGCCCCGCTGCCGCTCTACCTCTACGCCTTCACCGCGCCGCAGCGGCTACCCGCTGCCGGTCGATGTCGTGCGCGCGGTCACGCGCCGGGTCGACAACATCGGCGGCCTGAAGGTCTCGGAGAGCGCGTTCGACAACGTTCGGCCCTACCTCGAGCTCGGACTTCCCGTCTACGTTGGCTCCGAGCCCCTCATCCCGCGCGCGCTGGCGGCGGGCGCCGCCGGTGCCGTCTCGGGCATCGCGGCCGCGTTTCCCGACGTCGTGCGCGCGGTTGTCGACGAGCCCACGCGCCACGGGGAGGAGCGGCTGGCCGAGCTGCGGAGCGCCCTCGAGGAGCAGCCCTTCGTGAGCGCGATCAAGGTCGCGCTCGGCGAGCGCGGCGTCCCCATCCGGCCCGACGTCCGTCCGCCGCTCCGGCAGCTCAGCGAGGCTGAGGAAGAGCGCGTCAGAGGGCATCGTGCGTTCGCTGTTCGCAACCGCCTAGCGGAACTGGGCACGCAGCGACACGATCGCCCAGACGCTGAACCCGAAGCCGACGACCGCAGCGACGGCAAGGAGGCCGCCGACGAGGTCGCCCGCCTGACATGGGGCGAGAGTCGGGCCGAGCGGTCGCAGGCAGGTTGTCTCGCCGAGGGCCAGGATGGCTGACGCGACGACACCCGCGATTCCGAGGTTCAGCCCATCTCCCGAGCCCATTCGAGGCGGCGCCAGAGCCCGGTCGCGATGAAGGCAAGGCCGCGCGCCGATCGCCGACTGGATCAACGCCGGCAGGACGATGGCGATCGGATGCCGCGGCTCGTCGCTCGGCAGCAGCCCGAGGACGCCGGAGGCAACCAACCCGACCCCGGTGACGGCGTAAAAGGCTGCGGCGATCGCGAGCTGCCACGGCCGTTGGTCGCTGGCCGCCGCCCCGCGACGCTCCTGGCGTGCTTCGCGCATCGATGCTCGGCGGCAGCACAACGGAATCACGGGGCCGCGAGGGATCGACTTCGGCGAGTGCCCGAGCGCGCGTCGCCTCGTCGACGAAGCCGAGGACGGCATCGATGCCCGGAGCCCGGAGCCGAAGCGACGGATACGACGCCGCGACGGTGACGAGTCGACCCGCGCTCATGCGCAGCGTCGCACCCAGCGAGTCGAGCGGGAGCAGCAGCGAGCCGCCCCCCGACGTCAGGACGGTCTGGGTCGCCTCCGCGATCCGGGACGTCGGGACGGGCAGAGGCCTCGCCGAGTGGCCGACCGCCGAACTGCCACTCCCGGCGCGCGATCTGGGCCGCGGTCAGGCGGCCGAGCGTGCCGGGCTCGCGATCGACGGAGACGGTGCCGTGCGCACCGCGAACCCGGCCGCTCACCTCGAGCCGCAGCTCCTCGCCCGGCGCCAGTGGCGTGCCTGCCGCGACCGGGATGCCGCGCCGCTGGAAGATCGGGTAGCCCACCAGCTTGCTGATCAGCAGGAAGACGGCGATGGCGGTCAGCACGATGGCAGGGGCGAATGTCACCTCCGGCAGCGGTGGCGTCACGCCGTCGCTGAAGAGCTGCTCGTCGAGCGTCTTGGCCCCGTCGAGGGCTTGGCGCAGACCGGCATTCTCGAGCGCCGTCTTCATGCGGAACGCATCGAGGGTCACGACCCCGGTAAGCGTCACCGGCAGCCCGTCCGGCGGATACGGCGAGCGCAGGATCACGCCGTGGCCGTCCTCGCTCACCAGGTATTCGTAGGCGGTGCCGTCACGGCACGCGGGCTCGCCGGCCGGGCAGCTCACCCTGCGCGCCGGTCCGAACGAGCCGGTGAACAGCGCCGTCCCGCCCTGCTCGCCGCGCAGGTCCGCGGGACCGATGGCGCGCGGGGTGGGAGAGGCTGCCGCGGGTGACTGATCGGCGGGGAGCTCGAGCAGGTAGCGGTCCGGGTCGACCGAGACGCCTGCGCCTGTCGCGAGCTCGGCAGCCGCCGAGGCGACCGCGTCGGGCCGCGACTCGATGCGCGCGAGGACCGTCCGCGCGGATCCGATCTCCGCCGCCTGGCGGGGCGAGCGCACGACGAGCGCCTGCGGGCGGCCCGGGTCGCGCACGACGTAGTAGTAGCGCACGACCCCGTTCTGGCCGGCGGGCGTATAGGACCGGCTGTCGAGGTACGGCCCGGAGATGAGCCCGTCGATCCGGAGCCAGCCGTCAAGATCGCCGCCGAGGATCGCGGCGATGGTCGTGGGGCGTGGCGTCGGATAGGTGGCAAGGGCCCGGTTGGCGCCGTTCGCCTGCTGCCAGGCCAGGAACCCCAGAAGCACCGCCACGAGCAGCGCGCCGGGAACCCGGAACGGCACGAACCAGAGCAGAGCCCCGACCGCGCGGTCGACGGCATGCGCTACGACGCCGATCAGCGCCTGGAGGCGCGACACTCCGCTAGCTGCTCGCTGCCGGCCCGCTGCCCGAGCCCGCGCGCTCGCGCGGGCCGATGACCGCGGCGTCGTTCATCTCGAAGCGCGATGGCGGAGCCGCTGCGGCCAGGCGCTCGATCTCGTCGGGGGTGAGCTGGTAGCCGTAGCGGATCGCCGCCAGATTCTCCTCCGCGAAGCGCTGCGGCAGTGACTCGCGAATGGCGGTCTCGTCGAAGTCGACCCCGGCCAGCCGCAGCAGGCGACCCAGCGCGATCATGTTGCCGAACAGCTCCTTGCCGAAATGCTGGCTGCCAAGGCTGGCAAACGGGATCTGCTCCTGCCCCGGAAGCCCGAGGCCGAGGTCCGTGACCACCATGCGGCCGTGGATGCGGAGGTGCCCCTTGTCGGCGAGCTTCAGCATGATGTCCGCCTCCTCGACCACCGGGTTCTCGATGGGCTTGTCGTCGAAGATGACGAATGCGTCCGACATCGAGCCTCGTACGCTCGAGTCGTAGTCGAACAGGATGGTCACCTCCTTCCCCATCCGGGCCAGCAGGGCGCCCATCACGCCGGCGATCAGTCGGACGCCCTGGCCGCCAACGCCATCGAGGGCAATCCTGGTCACCATCAGGCCGAGTCCTCCGGTGCAATCCCAGCCTCGGCCAACGCCTCCTCGAGGCTGATCTCGCGCTGCGCAACGCGCAGCTTCAGCTCCGACGGCAGCCGCTGCATGAGCGCCAGCTTGCGCTGCGCCTCCGCGCGGCGGATCTCCCGGGCGTCGGTGGACACGACCGCCGGAGCGCTGTCGGCGGCGGTTCGCGGGTTCGGCCGGCTGGACCGAACCGAGCCCCTCGGCCAGCGCCTCGCCCTTCTGGGCATCGAGGTCGCTCACCTTCTGCTCGGTCAGCGGATCCGCTCCGGTCGCGCTGATCTCCACCTCGCTCGGCGGGACGGGTGCCCCTGCCGGGGCGCTGGCTCCCGTTCGGAGCGACTCCGGCACCTCGAGCCCAGCCTGCGTCAGGGCTTCGACCAGCGTGAGCTCGCCTTTCGCGACGCGCAGCTTGCACGGCGCCGTCGAGGCGGGCCATCAGCGCGGCGCGTTCCTGCGACTCGGCGCGACGGCGAGCGCGGCCCTCGTCGCTCGTTGCGGCGGCGCCGGGCGAGGCGGTGGCGGAGGTCATCGGTCCTGCGGGCTGCTCCGGTAGCTCGGTCGGGCGCTCGGGGGTGCTTGGTCGTTCCGTGGCCGTTGGAGGCGGCGCCATCGGTCGTTGGATATAGGATCCCGATCTCGAATGGGTTCAGGCTCTCGGCGCCCTTGCCCGCCCGCTTGTAGGTCTTGCGGTAGAAGCTGAGCATCTCGTTGGCCGATGCGAACCCGATCCGCCGCCCGTTGTTCTCGATGCACTGGCTGGTGATGTCGACCAGGCTGAAGCCGTCGTGCTCGATCGCCTCGCGGATCACGTTGCGCATGTGGAGCTGGTGATAGACCGTCGTCTTGGCGTAGATCGCATGCGGCGAGGAGCGGACGATCGCCTGCAGGTTGATCGGCGTGTTCGGGTTGCCGCCCGGGCTCGACAGCGTCTTCGTGCCGGTCGGCGTCGTTGGCCCGGTCTGCCCGCCGGTCAGGCCGTAGATCTCGTTGTTGTTGCAGAGCACGGTCACGCGCGCATTGCGGCGGATCGAATGGATCAGGTGGTTCCCGCCGATGCTGGCCGTGTCCCCGTCGCCGGCGACCACGATGACGTGCATCTCCGGGCGCACCGTCTTGATCGCCTCCGCGACCGGGAGGGTCCGGCCGTGAAGGGTATAGACGCTCTCGTACTTCAGGTAGCTGCCCATCCGACCCGTGCAGCCGATGCCGGTCACGATGATCGTGTTCGTCTCGTCCAGGCCCATATCGTCGAGGACCATGGCGAGCATGATCATGATCGTGCCGATCCCGCAGCCCGGACACCAGATCGTGGGGAAGAGATCGGTCTTGAGGTGCTTCTTGAAGCCGAGCTCGGCCATCGGCGCTTCAGGCATCAGCCGACTCCCAGCGGGGAGGAGGGCGCACGCTCGGTTGGCGCAGGCGGCACCGGCGGCTCGGACGGCCCACCGGCAAGCACGCGGTCGAGGCCGTCCCGCACCGCCTCGAGCGAGATCCGACCACCCAGCAGCGGGACCCGTTTCACTTCGCGATGGACCGCCAGCTCGACCATGTCGGCGTACTGCCCGTCATTCGCCTCGATCACCACGATCTGCTCGTAGCGATCCGCGATGGCCCGCAGCTCGTCGCCGAGGATCGGGTGGATGCGGATCGGCCGGAAGAGGGCGTACTCATCGCTGAGCGGGGCGGCAACCCGCGAGACGATCCCGTAGCACACGATCAGGACCGGGGCATCGACCTTCCAGCCGTGCTCGAACAGCGCGTGGCGAGCCGCCACTTCGATGTGGCGGTGCTTCGCCTCGTAGTACTGGCGCAGGTACTCGTCCGCATCGGCAGTGGCAGGCTCACCGGCATTCGGCCCGTGCTCGTACATCAGGACGCCCGCGAAGAAGCGGGGCTCTCCGGCCGCGTGACGCCCGAGGGGGGCGAGCTCGCGCCCCACCACCGGCAGCGATGCCGCCAGCTCGTCGAGGTCGACCACCTCGTTGAGATGCGCGACGAAGGTGTCCGACAGGAGCACCACCGGCGAGAGCGACTCCTCCGCGACGTTGAACGCCTCCACGGCGACCCTGAACGACTCCGCCACGCCGTTCGGGTAGAAGGCGATCGGCGTGTAGTCGCCGGTGCTCCCGTAGCGGACCTGCATCACGTCGCCCTGGCCCGGCATGGTGGGCATGCCGGTCGCCGGCCCCACGCGCTGCACGTTGACGAAGACCGAGGGCACGCCCACCTTCTGCGCGTAGCCGATCGCCTCCTGCATGAGGCTGAATCCCGGTCCGCTCGTGGCCGTGAATGCCTTCGCGCCGGCGAGGCTGGCGCCGATCACCGCGTTCGCGGATGCGATCTCGTCCTCCGCCTGCAGGAAGCGGAACTCCGGATGCTCGGCCGCCCAGCCGGAGGCGATATTGAGGATCTCGGTCGAGGGGCTGATCGGATAGCCGGCGTAGTAGCTGGCGCCCGGCGGCCAGCGCGCCGCGAAAGACTGCCTCGTTCCCCTGGCTCAGCTTGCGCATGTGGCTAGTCGGTCGCGCCCTTGGTCCGGGCGGCATGCGCCTGCACGGCGGACGGGATCATCTCGATCGCCAGGTCGGGGCAGTAGCGCTCGCAGAGGCCGCACAGGATGCAGTTCTCCTCCTCGATGATCGCGTCGTTGCGCAGGACGAGCGTCTGCTTGGGACAGATGTCGACACAGATGTCGCAGCGCTTGCAGAAGACGGGGTTCCAGCTGATGTTCGCGTAGTCGACCCAGCGAACACCATCGTCGTGGTCGTCAGAGATGCCCGTGCCGAAGGCGAGGGCAGCGCGGTCGTTGGTGGCCATGGGCAGCCGATGATACGCCGCACTTCCCGTACCTGCCCCGGCGGCGACCCTCCGGGCGGGTCGGCTACCATCGGCGAGATGCTGCCACGCCGTCCCGTCGCGCTCCTCGTGGCGGGCGCCTGCGTGGTGGCCGCGTGCACCAGCCGGCCTCCGCCTCCCTCCCCATCTCCCGCGGCCGCCGCATCGGCTCCTGCGGAGTCAGCGAGTCCGGAGGCAACCCCCACCACCGCCCCGACGCCGCCCGCGAAGCTCGCCTTTCCGCTGGCGGTCGTGACCGGCTTCACCAACCTGAAAGCCCAGATCACGATGGCGGAGTACGAGGCAGCCCTCGGCGCCAACAAGATCACCGTTCCCTGCGGCCTCGACGAGTGGGCGGCGGTCACCGACGGGCCGCCGTGCCTGCCCGCGGACAAGATCGTGGGTGCGGTCGTGGCGGCACCCGCGAGCCTGGCGCTGCTCCCGGCGGGCCTGGTCGAGCCGAAGGTCAAGGTGCTGCCGGTGGACGGGGCCGACCTGTTCGGCAGCGCGGAAGCGCGCACGAAGCCGTACCCGCTCACGTTTCACGTGACCGCCCCGGACCAGGCAGAGGAGTGGGCGGCGTGGACGGCCTACGACCCGGCCGAGGTGCGCACCCTGATGTCGGTCGGTGAGAGCTGTCCCGACCGTGGCGTGGCGTACCAGGCCATCACGCTCGGAAAGGGCTGGGACTACGTGTTCGGCGGCGGTACGGCGGCCTACCAGCGCGTCTATCCGAACCCGGTCGGGCCGGGCCGGGTGGGCGACGGATTCAACATCGTCGACGCCGTGCCGACCGGCAACGATGGGGCGGTCTGGAGGCTGATCGGTGGCGCCGACCTCACCGTCCAGGACTTCGAGTGCCCCGTGGTCAACAGCTGGAAGGTCAACGACGGCGTGGTCTTCGGGATCGATCCCCGCGTGCTCTCGTTCATGAAGAAGGGTGGGACGGATGTCGTGACGCTCGCCGCGAACCACCTCACCGACCAGGGGGCCGATGGCCTGCTCGAGACGATCCGTCATTTCGACGAGGCCGGGATCAAGCACACCGGCGCGGGGGCGAACCTCGACCAGGCGCTCGAGCCCGCAGTCGTGGACGTGCACGGTCTGCGATTCGCGATGGTGGGCTGGAACATCGTTGCCGGCGTGCTGGAGGCGGGACCGAACCAGCCAGGCGTGGCGTGGATCAACGAGTCGAACGTGCGCGAGTCGATCGCGCGAGCCCGACGAGTCGCCGACGTGGTGATCTGCATGCCGCAGTGGGGCTATCCCGAGTACCGGACCCAGTTCATCCCGGCAGAGCTCGACATGCAGAAGCTCTTCCTGGATGCCGGCTGCGACCAGATCCTCGGCTCCGGCCCGCACGAGGCGGCGGAGATCGACTTCACCCGGAGCGACACGGGAGTCCACTTCACGGTCCTCGGCCACGGCAACTTCCTGTTCGGCCAGTCGTGGAGCCAGCAGACGCAGGAGGGGATGCTGCCGGAGCTCACCTTCCGCGGCACGCAGCTGGTCCAGGTGCGGCTGCACCCCTACATCATGCTGAACCAGGCGCAGTCCTCCCTCACCGATCCGGAGACCGACGGCCACTACGTCCTGCAGCGCGTCTTCGACGCGTCGGACGTCTCGTACTGACCGATACCCGGATCAGCCGAGGCGGCGCCCGATGGCCTCCGCGTAGTCGGCGTAGAAGCGCGTGATGACCGGCAGCTCGAAGCTCCGCAGGATCGCGTCTCGCGGCTCGCGCTCGAGCAGGAACCGGAATGACTCGAGGACCAGCTCCTCCGGCGATGCGCCGACCGGCGCCAGGCCGCGCAGCGCATCGTGATCGAGCGAGACGACGTGCTCTGTGGCGGCCTCGTCTTCGCCGACCCTGACGTCGCAGCGCCAACCATCGGGCTCGGCCTGGCAGGCGACCGTGATCGGGGGCTCCTCGATCGCGGCCACGGTCAGTCCAGCGCTCGCGCGACTGACGGCGCCTCGGGCTCCGCGCGATGACGCCTAGCGGCGGAGCGGCGTTTCTGTCGCGGCCGGCTCGGCCGCCTGGCGCGGACGGCCGCTCACCATCGCGATCACGGCCGCGATGATCACCACCGCGGCGACCGCCGTCCGGAGCGTGATCGGCTCGGAGAGCACCATCGCGCCCAGCGCGACGGCAACGATCGGGTTCACGTAGGCGTACGTTCCGACCGTCGAGACCGGCACGTTGTTGAGCAGCCAGACGTAGGCGCTGAAGGCGACCACCGAGCCGAAGACGACCAGGTACGCCAGGGCGCCGAGCGAGCGTAGGGAGACAGCGGCGAGATCCAGCTGTCCGACCTCGCCGAGCAGGGTGCCGACGATGGCCAGCACGAGGCCGCCGGCAAACATCTCCATCCCGGATCCGAGCAGGCCTGAGCGCGGCATCTCCGCGCCGCGGGCGTAGAGCGAGCCGGCAGCCCACGAGATGGCGGCGACGCAGACGAGTCCAACGCCGAGAGGGTTGATTCGGTCCAGCCCCTCGACCGGGGCCAGGAGGATGCCAACCCCGACCAGACCTGCCGCCAGGCCGCCAATCACCAGACGACCCGGGCGCCGCCGCGTCAGCACCGCGTCGAAGACGGCCAGCCAGATCGGCACGGTTGCGATGACCACCGCCGCGACGCCGGACGGAATGAACTGCTCGGCGAGGACCACGAATCCATTGCCGCCCATGAGCAGCAGGGTGCCGATGATGAGCGCGGATCGCCACTGCCTGCGGGTCGGCCGCGCGGGCGCATCGGTCCTGCGAAGGCGCGCCCACAGATAGACCCCTCCGGCCAGCAGGAGCCCGGCACTGAGGTAGCGGGCGCCGGCCGCGAGCAGGGGCGGGAGAGTCTCGATCATCAGGGCGATGCCCAGGTAGGTCGAGCCCCAGACCACGTACAGGATCAGCAGGGCGATCACGACCACCGGCGTCGAAGGTCGGCGTCGCTGCGGCGAAGCGGTCACGCGCCCATTTTGCCGGGCTTCTCCATCACCTGCTGAAACGGCTGCCTGCCTGCGGCCGTGAGGCTCGGTGCATCGTGCACAATTCGAGGCTGGTGTCCATTCGGAGGCAGCGCGTTCGTCGTCATGGCAAGGGATGAGCAAGGTGAGGAGCGAGCCAATGAGCCGGTGACGCGCGCGAGGGTCGACCCGCGGCTCGACCAGGTCGTTCGCGAGGAGCGCGGCAGGCTCACCGGCGCGCTGGTCCGCATCCTCGGCGATTGGGACCTGGCCGAGGAGCTGGTCCAGGACGCCCTCGTCGCGGCCATCGAGCACTGGCCCGCGGAGGGGATCCCGCGCAATCCCGGCGCGTGGCTGATGACCACCGCCCGGCGTCGGGCAGTCGACCGCCTGCGGCGGAACGTCCGCTACCGCGACCGGCTCGCGCAGCTCGGGCTTGAGGCGACCGCCATGGAACGACCGATCGCGACCGGTGGACCGATGGCGGCCGACGATCGCCTGGGGCTGATCTTCACCTGCTGCCACCCGGCGCTCTCGCGCGAGGCCCAGGTGGCGCTCACCCTGCGCACGATCGGCGGTCTCGAGACGCCCGGCGGTGGCACGTGCCTTCCTGGTGCCCGAGGCCACGATCGCTCAGCGCCTGGTTCGCGCCAAGCGGAAGATCCGCGACGCCGGCGATCCCGTATCGCGTCCCGGACGCCTCAGAGCTCCCGGGGCGCCTGACCGAGGTCCTGAGCGTCCTCTACCTCATCTTCAACGAGGGCTACCTCGCGTCGGCAGGTCAAGCGCCCGAACGCCGCGAGCTCGCCGCTGATGCCGAGTGGCTCGCTTCGCTCCTCGTGCGGCTGATGCCCGACGAGCCCGAGGCGCTCGGGCTGCTGGCGCTGATGCGGCTCCACCTCGCGCGCGCCGCAGCCCGCTTCCGGAGCGATGGATCGCTCGTTCTGCTGCCGGACCAGGATCGGTCCCTGTGGGAGCGGCAGGCCATCGACGAGGCGCTCGATCTCGTCGCGCGGGCGCGACGCATGGGTCGCGACGGCCCGTACCAGCTCCAGGCCGCGATCGTGGGAATCCATGCGCTCGCGCCCTGCGTACGCGGCGACGGACTGGGCCGCGATCGTCGCGCTCTACGACCAGCTGCTGGCGCTGCTTGCCGTCGCCGGTGATCGCCCTCAACCGGGGCCTTGCCCTGGCTGAGCGCGACGGTCCCGGACCGGCGCTGGCCGCGATCGAGCCACTTGCCTCACGCCTGGACGGGTATCACCTCTTTCACGCTGCCCGCGGTGAGCTCCTGCGCCGCCTCGGGCGAGTGGAGGAGTCGCGCCGCGCAGACCGCCGCGCGCTGGCCCTCACCGAGAACCCTGCCGAGCGCCGGCTCCTGGCTGAGCGGCTCGAGGAGGTCGCCGGGCCCGCTGACCGGCGTTAAACCCGGCGTCAGGCCGGCAGCGAGCGCTCCGGCGGCCCGACGTAGCGCACGTCGGGTCGAATCAGGCGATTGGCGGCAGCCTGCTCGAGGCAATGCGCGGTCCATCCGGCGTGGCGCGCCAGCGCGAAGGTGGCCGGGAACAGGTTCGGGGGTAGCCCGACGCCCTGCAGGACGGCGGCGGCGTAGTACTCGACATTGGTCTTGATCACGCGGCCCGGCTTCAGCTCCGCCAGGACCCGCAGGGCGACCTCCTCGACGCGAACCGCCATCTCGAGCCAGCCTGCGACATCGGTGAGGCCCTCGGCGACGGTGCGCAGCGCAGCCGCTCGCGGGTCGTAGGCGCGATAGACACGATGGCCGAACCCCATCAGGCGCTCACCGCGAGCGAGCGCCGCGCGCATCCAGGCTTCTGCTCCCTCCACGGACCCCATCTCGTGGAGCTGGTTCACGACTTCCGATGGCGCACCACCGTGCAGGGGTCCCTTCAGAGCGCCGATGGCGCCCACCACGGCGCTTGCAAGGTCGGAGCGTGTCGCGGTGATCACCCGCGCGGTGAAGGTCGACGCATTGAAGCCGTGCTCCGCGGCGACCACGAAGTACGCGTCGAGCGCCCGAGCGGCCGGCTCATCGGGCAGCTCTCCGCGGAGCTGGTACAGGAACGCCGCGGCCGGCGAAAGGTCAGGCCTCGGGTCGATGGGCTCCAGCCCTTCCCGCAGGCGAGCGAACGCCGAGAGCGCCGAAGGGGCAAACGCCGTGAGCGCGCGCGCCTGCTCGACGGTTGGCGGCCATCCGAGCTGCTGCAGCGCCCCCCAGGTCGAGATCGCCGTGCGCAGCGCGTCCATGGCGTTGGTGTTGGCGGCAGGAGTCGAAGGACGGCGGTGACCTCGTCGGGGAGGCGACCCGCAGGCAGGCTTGCAGAAACGGGCCACTCGCCGGTCCAGAGCAGCTCGCTGACCTGGGCGAAGCTGCCGCGCTCCGCCAGCTCGCCGATCGGGTAGCCGCGATACAGGAGACGACCATTGGCGCCATCGACCAGCGCGAGCGAAGTCTCGCCGGCGATGACACCCTCCAGCCCGGCGAGTACGGCCGTTCGGTCATCGACGGGAGTCTAGGCCGTAACGCGGACGGCTCGCCGCCCGTCAGAGGGACCAATTACGACTTGCCGACGAGGAGTCACGTGCATCACACGGTTTCGGGCCGAGCGTGGCTGGCGATGACGCTGTTGCTGGCTGCCTGTGGCAGCCAGACCGCGCTCTCCAGCGCCGGCTCATCTGTAGCGGCCAGCAAGAGTCCAGCATCGAGCGCATCGGCGTCGCAGCCCTCGCTCCAGCCATCCGCCGCGGGGACGCCACTGCCCACCGTCGAGCCGAGCGGCGAGAGCGGCTTTGCCTGCGATCTTCCGGTGGAGGGGAAGGGTACCGCCGCTCGCGCGAACATCACGGACGTGCGGGTCGGCACCCACGACGGGTACGACCGGATCGTGTTCCAGTTCCGGGGCGGCATCCCGGAGTACGCCGTCGAGGCGGCTGCACCACCCTTCATGGCCGACCCCAGCGGCCTCCCACTCGCGGTCGACGGGAGCGCATTCCTGCGCATCGTGCTGCGCGGCGGTACCGCGCCAGACCGAGACCGGCGCATCGAGCTACAGCGGCCCGCGCAACTTCCACGTCACCTTCCCGACCCTGGTCAACCTGGTGGAAGCCGGCGATTTCGAGGCGGTCAGCAGCTGGTATGCCGGCCTCTCGCACTCCGCCTGCCTCCGCGTCTCGACGCTGACCGCGCCGGATCGGCTGGTGATCGACGTGGGCCGCTAGATGACCTGGCGTCCGTCCTGGTAGACGGCCGAGACCCGCTCCGCAAGGGTCCCGACCTCCAGCGGATCTCCGTCGACGATCACAAGATCGGCTCGCTTGCCACGCTCGAGCGTCCCGAGATCGTCATCCACGCCCAGCAGCTCGGCAGCACTGCGGGTGGTGGCCACGAGTGCCTGCGCGGATGTCATCCCGCCATCGACCATCAGCTGCAGCTCCTCGAGGTTGCGTCCGTGCGGCGTGACGCCCGAGTCGGTGCCCATCGCGACCCTCACCCCCGCGGCGACCGCGCGCCGGAATGCTTCGCGATGGATGGAGACCACCTCGCGGGCTTTCGCGAGCGCGGCGTCGGGAATCGCCGCACCCTCCTTCGCGGCGCGAATGACGCCCTGCGGCGCGACCAGGGTTGGGACGAGCCACGTTCCGCGCTGCAGCATCATGTCGATCGCCTCGTCATCGAGGAAGATGCCGTGCTCGATCGAGCGAATGCCCGCCCGGATGCCGTTCTTGATCCCGTCGGTCGCCTGCGCGTGAGCCATCACCCAGATTCCGGCTGCACTGGCCTCGTGGACGAGCATCTCGAGCTCCTCGGGCCGGAAGTGTGCGTGGCGCGGGTTATCGCGCGGGGAGAGCACACCGCCGGACGTGGCGACCTTGATGACGTCGGCGCCCTGGCGGATGAGCGTTCGGACCACGCGCCGCATCTGCTCCGGCCCATCGACCGTCGTGTCGGGGATCCCCGGATGGCTGGGAAAGGCATCGACATCGGAACCCGAGACGGTCCAGGGATCGCCGTGCCCGCCGGTCTGGCTGATCATCCGCAGGCTGATCTGCATCCTCGGCCCGGCCACCAGCCCATCGGCGACCGCCTGCTTGATCCCCAGGTCGGCGCCTCCCGCGTCGCGCACGCTGGTGATCCCGACAGCCAGCGTGGCCTTCAGGTTCTGCTCCGCCTGGTAGAAGCGGTAGCTGAACGGCGTATGCAGGTTGCGCATCTCGTCGATCGAGCTGACCACGACGTGGACGTGACAATCGAAGAGCCCCGGCAGGACCGCCTTGCCGCCAAGGTCGACCTGCTGATCGCCGTCCAGGCCGCGCCCGATCTCGACGATCCGCCCATCCTCCACGGTGAGATCCGCGACGGCGGGATCGGCACCGCTTCCGTCGAAGATCAGGCCTCCGGCAAACAGCGTCCGCGTCATGGCGCGAGCGTACCAAGGAGCGACGGCTCGGGTAGCATCGGTCCGTCACCCCACAGGAGAAGCTGATGTCTGATCGGCCGATGCCGCCCTCCGGCGCGCTCGACACCTCGAAGTCCTACGCCGCCCGCTTCAAGACGGAGAAGGGCGAGATCGTCTGCGAGCTGTACCCGAACCAGGCGCCGCTCACCGTCGAGAATTTCGTCAACCTGGCCCGCTCCGGCTTCTACGACGGGACCACCTTTCATCGCGTGATCGGGGGCTTCATGGCCCAGGGCGGGGATCCAACCGGCACCGGCAGCGGCGGGCCGGGCTACCAGTTCGGCGACGAGTTCAGCCCGGACCTGCGCCACGATTCGGCCGGAACCCTCTCGATGGCGAATGCCGGCCCGGCGACGAACGGCTCCCAGTTCTTCCTGACCTATGGTCCGACGCCGCATCTCGACGGAAAGCACACCGTCTTTGGGCGCGTGACCGCGGGCATGGATGTCCTGCGCTCGATCCGCGAGCGCGATCCGGGGCGCGACCGGGCTCCCGGCGACCGAATCGACACGATCGAGATCGAGGAAGGCGCGCCCGCCTCCTGACGGCCACCATCGACCGCGTGCGCCGATGTCCAATCAGCTGACCCTCGACGACCTCGTGCGCCGGCCGCTCCCCGGCATGGAAGCGCCGGGTCGCATCCAGTTCATTCCCGGCCAGGACGCGATCAGCTATCTCCAATCGGCGGATGACTCGCTCATCCGGTCGCTCTGGCGCCACGATCTTGCAACCGGGGAGCGACGCCTGCTCGCGGGTCCGGTTGCCGAAGCCCGGCAGGAGGAGACGCTCTCGCTGGACGAGGAGCTGCGGCGCCAGCGCCAGCGGACCGTCGAGCTCGGGGTCACGGACTACCAATGGGCGTCGCGCGCCGAGCGGCCGACGCTCCTCGTGCCGCTGGCCGGCCGCGTCTTCGTCGCCTCAGGGGACGAGCCGGTGCGCGAGCTCGCCGGCCTCAACGGGGTCCAGGCCGCGAAGCTGTCGCCCGACGGGCGACGCATCGCCCATGTCGTTGCCGGCGACGTGTGGGTGGTTCCGCTCGAATGTGGCTCGCCGACGCAGGTCACCCAGGACGCGCAGGAGGGCGTGTTCAGCGGGCTCCCGGAGTTCGTCGCCGCGGAGGAGCTGGACCGCCCTGACGGGCTGTGGTGGAGCGAGGATGGATCGTTCCTGGCCTACGCGCGCGTCGACGAGCGCGACGTGCCACCGTTTGTCATCCCTCACTGGGGGGCGGACCCCGCGGAATCCGAGGCGCATCGCTATCCGTTCGCCGGCCAGGAGAACGCCCAGGTCAGCCTGCATGTTGTGCCTGCGGCCGGCGGGACGCCAGCTCTGGCCGGGATCGAGATCGACGGCTACCTCGCGCGCGTCGTCGCACGCCCGACGGGCGGCTGGCTTGTCGCCGTCCTCTCGCGCGACCAGCGGTCGCTGCGTTGGAGCGGGGTGTCGCCCGATGGCGCGGCCGATGAGCTCTGGGTCGAGATCGGCGAACCGTGGCTCAACCTGGACGCCGACACGCGGGTCCTCGCGGACGGACGCATCTTGCGCACGACAGAGGCGACGCGCTTCCGACACCTGGAGCTGCGGAGCAGCGATGGCGGACAGATGCGGAGGCTGACCGAGGGCGAATGGCAGGTTGCCGCAGTCGTCCAGGTCGACACCACGGCGAACGAGGTGCTGTTCGTGGGCTCGCGCGACGGCGTGCGGGAGCAGCACCTCTACTCGGTCTCGCTCGACGGTGGAGAGCCAGCCCGCCTCACCGCGGAGCCCGGCTGGCACGAGGTGGCCGCCCGTGACGACGGGCGTCGCTGGGCCGATACCCACTCCACCCTCGACCATGCCCCCCGGGTCAGCGTGCGGGATCGAGATGGCGGGAGCCCGATCGCGATCCACGAGCCGAGTGCGGATCCCAACCGGACTGGCCTCGCACCGCCGGAGCTCTTGGAATTGGCCGCGGCGGATGGAATCACGCCGCTGCACGGCGCCTTCTATCGACCCGATCCCACCTGGGGCCCGCCTCCGCTGGTCGTCTCCGTCTACGGCGGCCCCCACTCCCAGCGCGTCAGAAACGCGTGGTCGCTGACGGTCGAGCTCCGGTCCCAGTGGCTGCGGCAGCGCGGGATCGGGGTGTTGATCATCGACAACCGCGGCACATATGGACGCGGGCTCGACTTCGAGGCAGCGCTTGCCAATCGATTCGGGGGCGTCGAAGTGGACGACCAGGTGGGCGCGGTCCGCGAGCTGGTGCGGCGCGGGGATGCGGATCCCGAGCGGATCGCGCTCTTTGGCTGGTCCTACGGCGGATACATGACCCTCCTGTGCATGGCACGCGAGCCAGGACTCTTCAAGGCCGGCGTCGCGGGGGCACCGGTCGTGGACTGGGACGGCTACGACACCGCCTACACGGAGCGCTACCTGGGCACCCCCGAAGCGAATCCCGACGGCTATCGAGCCGGCTCCATCCTGCCGCGAGCCGGCGACCTCCGCGGGAATGTCCTGATCGTCCACGGCCTGCTCGACGAGAACGTCCACTTCCGGCATACCGCACGCCTGCTGGCGAAGCTCGCCGACGTGGGAGCGAGCGTCGACCTGCTGCTGCTCGCCGCGGAACGGCATGGTCCCCGCGCGCGAGCGGCGCTGACGCTGGTGGAGCGCCGAACGCTCGAGTTTCTGTGCCGCAACCTCGGGGTCGACGTCTCCGTGACCTGACGCCTCAACGGAGCGCGGCTGCCAGCTCCTGAGCGGCCGCCAGCGAGGGCGCCCCTTCGATCCGCAGGGTCAGGCCTGCCTCTTCCCAGACCAGCGTGTCGCCAACCAGGCGCATCGTGTCGTCTACCACTGCCCCGTCCGCATTGCGGTAGTAGTAGAAGTGCTGCCCGCCGGCGACCCAGTATCCGGTCGTCCCGTTCACCGTGACCTCCTCGACACGAACCCCCTGCTGGATGAGCTTCTCGAAGCTGTCGGGACCGATGTCGGCGCGGAACTCGGTGATCAGCACGCCGACGTCGCTCTTCGGGTCCGCAGGAAAGCCGGGCCGATCTCCATAGACCAGCGCGACCCTGCCACCGGTTGGCACGAGGGTCGAGACGTAGACATGGTCCGGCTCGCCGAGCGCCGTATCGGCCGGGAAACGGATCTGGAAGCTCACCGCCGAACGCGCCTCCTCGAGGCTCACGAGCCTGCCCAGCCCGCGGTCAGCAGCCACGCCCGGCGGCAGCGGCGCCGGGGTGCCCGAGCCAATGACGAACCGGATGCCGCCCAACGCGATGCCGAGCGCTGCGGCGATCCCGACCATGAGCAGCGTGGCGATGATGGCGAGGACCAGGCCACGCGAGAGTCGGAGTCCCAGGCGCGACGGCGCCCGCCGCTCTCGGAGGGCCACCGCCACGGCTGGGGCGATGGGCGGCGTCGCGGGGATGGCGATCTGCGCCCCCAGCAGCGTGAGCTCGCGGTCGAGGCCGCCATCGAACACTTCAGTCACGCAGGGCCTCCCGTTCGGGCTCCGGCAGCCCAACACGCAGGCGCGCCATTGCGCGCGAGAGGCGGGACTTGACGGTTCCGCGCGGGCAGTCGAGAGCAGCCGCCATCTCGGCCTCCGTCAGCTCCCCGAACCAGCGCATCACTATCACGTCTCGATCCTCCAGGCTGAGCCGCTCGATGGCGCCGAGGAGCAGCGCTCGCCGCTCGGCGGCGAGCACAGTTGCTTCCGGCGACGGAACCCGTCCGTCCGCCGGCGCCTCCACCGCCGCGCGCAGGGCGAGGCTGACGCGCCGGTTGCTGCTGCGTCTGCGATTGCGCGCCGCATTGGCGACGATCCGCAGCAGCCACGGTCGGAACTCCGAGCCCGCTCGAAAGCCGCGCAGCGCTCCGTAGGCCCGGAGGAATCCGTCCTGGGCCGCGTCGCGTGCCTCGTCGGCATCCGCGACGATCAGGTATGCCGTGCGGAAGGCGAGCGACTCGTAACGACGCACCAGCTCCTCATAGGCCGGCACGTCGCCCCTGCGCGCCTGCTCGATCAGCTCCGTATCAGTCAGTGACGCCCTCCAGCAGCTCAACCCCATACACCGCGGGCATAGCCCTGGTTCCCGCAACCTGGTGGCGCGGAGGTCGGGAAGCGACCGGAACCAGGTGCTCACGGCCGGTGTAGATAGGACGCCGGAACATCCGCAGAGGCATCACATCATGCGCCAGCGACTCTCCCTCGCCGCCATCATCGCATCGGCAGCCATCGCCCTTGGCGCCGGTGCTGCCCTCGCCAAGGAGCCACCGGTGGGTGCCGGCGGCTGGGCGACCGTCCGGCTGGACCCCGGGGCGTCCGCGCCCACCGCCGGCAAGGCGGTCACCATCGGCTTCACCCTGCTGCAACGAGGCGAGGCACCAATCAGCCAGGGCGAGGTGGTCGTGAATGCGACCGGTCCCGACGGTCAGCAGCTTTCGTTCCCCGCCCGCGCGCAGGGCACGGCCGGCCACTGGGTCGTGGAGATGACGCTTCCGACTGCCGGCGCCTGGGACTGGGCGGTCGCCATGCCAGATGAGCTGCCCGTCCTGACACACCTCACGTCATTGCGAGTGACTGCTCCTACGCCTCCTCCGGCGACCGGCGGCTCTCCGCTGCCGATCGTCCTGGCCGCGGCGGCGCTCCTGGCGCTGGTCCTTCTCCTGGTGATGCGCGGGGGCATGCGGACGGTCGCATCGCGCGCCCTCGAGCGGCCCTGACCGATGAACCTAGATTGAACCCCAGACATGCGCGGAGGCCACCAATGCGCCAGCGACTCTCTCTCGCCTCATGTATCGCATCAGCCGCTCTGATGCTCAGCGCCGGCGCGGCGCTGGCCGGGGGATGGGCGACCGTCACCCTGGACCCGGGAACGAACGAGCCGACTGCGGGCGAGCCCGTGACGGTCGGGTTCACGGTCCTTCAGCACGGCAAGACTCCTGTCGGCCAGGGCAACGTCATCGTGCAGGCCACCGGTCCCGATGGGCAGGTCTACGCGTTCCCCGCGCGACCCCAGGGTAAGGCCGGACACTGGGTGGTCGACATGACCCTCCCCTCCGCGGGGACCTGGAACTGGGCCGTCACGATCCCCGAGCAGCTCGAGGTTCAGACCCATCTCGCGCCGCTCCAGGTGGCCGGGGCATCGCCGATTCCTCCCGTCGGAGGGGCGACGTTGCCGATCCTCCTCGTCGCTGCCGCGGGGCTGGTCCTGGGCACGCTCTTCGTGCTGCGGCGCGGAATGCGAACCTTCGCCTCGCGCGCGCTGCAGCGTCCCTAGCCGACCTGCGGTTCGTCCTGGCAGTCCGGGCTTCGCTCGGGCTGCCAGGCTTCAGATCAAGCGGCGGCGTAGAGCAGGTCGAAGGTCGTGATCGGGTCGGGGGCGAACGCGGTCCGAGTGTTGCACGCGGTGCACACGATCTCGTCGTCGGCCTCGTCGACCAGGAATGCGACCTCGTCGTCGCACCAGGGGCAGGTGAGCAGAACATTCATGCCGCGAGTCTCGGCACGGCTCGCGACAACTCTTGTGTCGCAATTCGTGCACGCCTGACGCTCGCACTATTTGCGTTATTGCGCAAACGATGAGAGAATAGCGGCATGCAGACGGGTGCGACAGCAACCACCGAGTGAAGCGGGCCGTGAGCGCACGGCGGCCATCGCGCGAGCGCTGGCTGACCCCAAGCGACTCTGCGTGCTCGAGCGGCTGGCGGACGGTGAGCGCTCGGTGAGCGACCTCTCGCGTGAGGTGGGCTGCCAGGTTCCGAACATGAGCCAGCACCTCAGCGTGCTGCGTACCGCCGGCATCGTCGTTTCGCGACGCGACGGCAACACGATCTTCTACCGATTGGCCGATCAGCAGGTCCTCGAGATCTATCGGCTCCTGCGGCAGGTCGCCGGCTAGCTTCAACCTCTAGGAAGGACTCACACCGATGTCGAACGTTACCGAAGTGACCGACGCCACCTTTGACCAGCTGGTGCTCCAGAACGACAAGCCGACCGTCGTCGACTTCTGGGCCACCTGGTGCGGTCCCTGCCGCCTGGTCGCCCCGGAGATCGACAAGCTCGCGGCCAAGTACGCCGGCTCCGTCGATGTCGTGAAGGTCGACGTCGACGCCAACCCCGAAACCGCCATGAAGTACGGGATCATGAGCATTCCCACGGTCGCGTACTTCAAGCCCGGCCAGCCACCGCGCGCCGCGGTCGGGTTCCGGCCGCTCGAGGCGCTCGAGCAGGCGTTCGAGCTGCAGGCGCTCGCCGAAAGCGCATAGCCGACTCGCCCCTGACGCGCCCGCTTGCCGGCAAAGCGGGCGCACTTATTTGGTGGCCGAGGCAGCACGACCGCTAGGCTGTGCACCTCGTGAAACGCTCGCTGCTCGCCGTCGTCGGCGGAACCTTCACGCTTCGGTTCAGCACCGGCCTCACCGGCGGGCTGCTGCTCTACTACCTGGCATCCCTGGGCGATCTGCCCGGCGGACGGCCGGTCGGCGCGTTCGAGGTCGGCCTCCTCACCGCCCTCTACTTCGTTGCCGAGCTCGTCCTGTCACCCGCTTTCGGGGTCCTCTCGGATCGCGTCGGCACCCATCCGATCATGCAGCTGGGACCCATCTTCGGCGCGGTCGCGGTGGTCATGACGGCGCTCACCACCGACCTCTTTCTGCTTGGCGTCACCCGCTGGATCGAAGGCGCGGCAGCGGCGGCCAGCATTCCCTCGATCCTCGGCTACATCGCCGTCGCGACCTCGCACGACGAAGGGCTGCGAGGGAAGACTGTGGCTCGCTTCGAGGCGGCGACGCTCGCGGGCCTCGGGGGCGGCGTGGTCGCCGCGGGAGGCCTCTTTGCCCTGATCGGCCGCAATGCGTTCTTCGTCAACGCGGGGATCTACCTCGTATCGTTCCTCATCTACCGATATGGGGTACGCAAGCCCGACAGCCCGGCGGAGACCGACCACAACGGATGAGCTGCCGGTCGGCGGTATCGCGGTGCTGGCCCATGAGCCCTTCGACCTCGGTCGCTACGCGCGGATCCTGCGCACGCCGGGAGTCTGGCTGCTGGCTCCGACGTGGATCGCGGTGAATGCATTCGTCGGGGTCTGGACCAGCCAGTCGATTTTCCAGCTCGTCCAGAAGCCGCGTCCCGGGTTCGAGGCGCAGCTCCTGATGGGCGGCTTCGCACCGATCCAGGTGAGCATCGGCCTGGCGGTCTGGTTGGTCGTCTTCTTCGCCGGGCTCCTCTACTGGGGCAACCGATTCAAAGCCTTCCGGCGCACCACCATCATCGTGATCGGGATCGGCGGCGGGCTGATCCAGCAGGCGGCGCTCTACGGGTTGAACCATTCGGCCAGCTGGGGGTTGGCCGCGCAGGCTGGGCTGGCGCTGGTCGCTGCCGCGGGGCTCTTCGTCCTTGCCGGCGCCACGCCGGCGGCGCTCGGCCTGCTTGCCGACATGAGCGAGAGCCACCCCGCCGACCGCGGCGCGATCATGGGCCTCTACTCCGTCTTCCTGGCGCTCGGCCAGATCAGCGGCAGCCTGATCGGGGGCGGAGCGGCGCAATGGGCCGGGATCGACGGCCTCCTCGTAGCGGGCGTCGCGATGCTGCTCGTCGCCCTCCTGCCCGTTCGCGCGCTCCGCACCAACGAGCACCTGGTCGGGGTGAGGCCGGAGCCCCTGCCCCCGCCGGGCAGCCAACCGGCAGAGAACGCCGGCGCTCAGTAGGCGCGCGCGAAGACGACGCGGCGCTCCGAAGGGCGGCCATCGATCAGGCAGCTCCCCGAATCCGCCGCTCCATCGAACGGGATGACCCGCAGCGTGGCTCCGGTCTCGGCGGCGACCTGCTTCTCGCAGTCGTCGTCGCCGCACCAGTGGCGCCACAGGAAGCCGCCCTGCTCCTCCAGGACGGCCTTGAACTCCTCGTAGCTGTCGACCTCGTGGCTGTTGGCCGCGCGGAAGTCGAGCGCGCGCTGGAAGAGGTGATCCTGGTACGCGGCGAGGCGCGACGGCAGCTCTTCGGCGATGGTCGAGATCGGCAGGACCTCCTTGGCCCGGTCCACCCGCCGCACGAGCACGGCCTGCCCGGCCGCCACGTCACGCGGTCCGATCTCGAGCCGGAAGGGCACGCCGCGCAGCTCCCAGTGGCTGTACTTGAAACCGGGCGACTCCTCGCGCCAGTCGACCTTGACCCGCAGCGGCACGCCCGGCCTCGGTCGCCGCGAGCTCAGCGGTCAGGCGATCGACAGCCGCCACCACGGCGGCCCGATCCTCGTCGCTGCGGAAGATCGGGACCACCACCACCTGCACGGGGGCGAGCCGCTGGAGGCAGCACCAGGCCTGACTCGTCGCCGTGGGCCATGATCACGGCTCCGACCATGCGGGTCGAGAAGCCCCACGACGTGCCGTAGGGCGCCTGGAGCTGGTTCGTCGCGATCGAGGAACTCGATCCCCGCAGAACGCGCGAAGTTCTGGCCGAGCATGTGGCTCGTGCCGGCCTGCAAGGCCTTGCCGTCGCGCATCATCGCCTCGATCGAGTGGCTGTAGACGGCGCCGGGAAACTTCTCGTTCTCGCTCTTGCGCCCCTTGATGACGGGGATCGCCAGCCACTCCTCGGCGACGGTGCGGTAGCCTCCAGGCCCGTGGCGACCTCCTCGGCCGCCTCCTCCTCGGTGGCGTGGAAGGTGTGCGCCTCCTGCCACAGGAACTCGGTGGTTCGCAGGAAGAGCCGCGTCCGCAGCTCCCAGCGAACCACGTTGTTCCAGAGGTTCATGAGCAGGGGCAGGTCGCGATAGGACTGGATCCAGTCCTTGACGACCTCGGCGATGAGCGCCTCGCTGGTGGGACGGATGGCGAGCCACTCGGCCAGGTCCTCGCCGCCGGCGTGCGTGACCCACGCGACCTGGGGGTTGAAGCCCTCGACGTGCTGGGCTTCCTTCTCGAGGAGCGAGCGGGGCACGAACAGCGGGAAGTAGACGTTGCTGTGGCCGGTGCGCTTGATGTGCCGGTCGAGCTCGTCGCGCATCGACTCCCAGATGGCGTAGCCGTAGGGCCGGATGATCATGCAGCCGCGCACCGGGGAGTAGTCCGCCAGCTCGGCCTTGCGGACCACGTCGTTGTACCAGCCCGGGAAAGTCCTCCGCCTGGCTGGCGATGCTCGTGACGAAGCGTTGCTGCGACAAGAGAGCTCCTCTTCCGGGAGTGCGCCAATGCGAGCCGCCATGGTAGCGGTCGCTACTGAAGCTGGGGAAACACCTCGGCAGCGATCCGCTCCAGCCGGCTCGTGTCGCTCACGCCGCGCACGCTGAAGATCACGTGCTGAGCACCCGCCTCCACGAGCGTGCCGAAGCGCTCCACGATCTGAGTCGGGGTCTCGGCATCGAGGTCGATCGAAGTGAGCGTGCTTTTCTCGATCTCGTCGTATGGCCGGCCGACGGCCTCGCAGTGCTCGCGCAGGATCGGCAGCTTCTGCTCCAGCAGCCCCGGACGCCCGAATATGTTGCAGGCATCCGCGTATTTGGCCACGAGGCGGAGCGTCTTTCGCTCGCCGCCGCCGCCGATCATGATCGGCACCCGCGGACGGGTGATCGCCTGGGGCGAATTGAGGAGTCGCTCGGCGTTGAACTGCTTCCCTTCAAATGCCTCCCCGGTGCCGGTCCCGCCCGACCACATGGCATGCGCGATCTGCAGCGTCTCTTCGAGCATCTCGAAGCGCTCTCGCAAGGGCGGGAACGGAAAGCCGAGCCCGCGCGACTCGTGCTCGTTCCAAGCCGCGCCGAGGCCCAGCCACGCCCTGCCGCCGGAGAGCACGTCGAGCGCCGTGGTGGCCTTGACCCAGAGCCCGGGCAGCCGGTAATGGACCCCGCCGACGAGCAGGCCAAGCCGTGCCCGCTCGGTGTTCGCCGCGATGAAGCCGAGCGCCGTCTGACCCTCGAGCATCGGCGCCTCGGGAGGGCCCAGGCCGCGGATCTGCCAGAAGTGGTCCATCACCCAGATCGACTCGAACCCAGCCTCATCGGCCGTTCGAGCAACCCTCGCCAAGGTTGGACCGATCTTGCCGGCTCCGCCAGGCCACGTGAAACTGTTGATCTGCAGGCCGAATTTCACCGGGGCATCCTCGCGGTAACAGAAGGCACAGTATCCGCCGCCTGCGGGGACACGGTCACTCACTCCGAAAGGAATCCGCGCGCGGCCCGGCGTGGGTCGGTGACAATGCGGGCCAATATGCCGATCAGACGACTTGCGGCGGTCCTGCTGGGGCTGCTCCTGATCGGTTGCGGAGTGTCGCCGAACGCATCCTCGACAGCGACCCCGACGACCTCGTCGCCGGCCGCGGTGGCGGCGCCGAGCGGCTCCCCGACGCCGACCGCGGCTCCGACGCCCGCCCCTACCAACGTGACCCTGATGCGCGTGGCTGCCGATCGGGTCGACCTGCACGCGGAGGCAGATCCCAGATCGCGGGTGGTGGGCAATGCCATGAACGGCGAGCTCCTCTCGGTCGTGGACGCACCCGCGCAGCGCGACGGGCAGACCTGGTGGCACGTCACGGTCGGTACGCTCGACGGCTGGGCGATCGAGGGACCGCCGGACGCGCCCCAGCTCATCGACGGCGAAGAGCAAGGCCTCGCTCGCGTTCAACGTCTGGAATGCGACGACCGGGTCGGATCGCGCCGGCGCTGAGCAAGCTGGCGCCGCGAGTCTACGTGCCGAACGAAGGCTCGGCGAGCGTCACGGTCATCGACCCGACGACCTTCGGCGTGCTGGCCAACCTCGCCGGTCGGCCAGCTCCCGCAGCACATCACTCCAGCGCACGACATGTCCACGCTGTACGTCGACAACATGGACTCGGACCTGTTGAGCGTGATCGATCCCGCGTCGAGCACTGTCTCGGGCCGCATCGGGGTGCCGAGGCCGTACAACCTCTACTTCACGCCGGACGGTACCAAGGCCGTCGTCATGGCCGAGCCACTGGACAGGATCGACTTCTATGACGCAGCGACATGGACGCTGCTGCGCAGCGTCGCCGTCCCCGTGACGGGCATCGACCACGCGGACTTCTCGGCCGGCGGCCGCTACATGCTGGCCAGCTGCGAGTATGGAGGCCACGTCATCAAGGTCGACGTGGTGAGCATGGAGCTGGTCGCGGACCTCGATGTCGGCGGCCAGCCGATCGACGTCAAGCTCGCTCCCGACGGCATGGTCTTCTACGTCGCCAACCAGGGGCGCGCCGGCGTATCGATCATCGATCCGGTGACCATGACCGAGGTCGGCTTTCTGCCGACCGGCCAGGGAGCCCACGGAATGGCGATCAGCCGCGATACCCGTTCGCTGTACGTCAGCAACCGGCTCGACGGGACGATCTCGGTGATCGACTTCGCCTCACGCAAGGTCGTCAAGACATGGCGCGTCGGCGGCAGCCCGGACATGCTGCAGGTCTCGCCGGACGGCAAGCAGCTCTGGACGTCGAACCGATCCGGCGCCACCGTCTCCGTCATCGACACCGCCAACGGGGGCGTGATCGCACAGATCGGGGTGGGCAACGGACCCCACGGGCTGACCTACTTCCCGCAGCCCGGCCGCATCAGCCTTGGCCACAACGGGGTCTACCGATAGGGCTACAGGATGTCGTGCTCTCGCGCGGTCATCGCTCGATCGGGCCGAAACGGGTTGGCGCCGGGGTCCGCACGGCCGGTGAGCAGGTCGACGACCAGCCTGCTGCCCGCCGCTGACGCCATGATCCCGTGGCCCGAATAGCCACCGTTGATAAAGAGCCCGTCCGGTCCGCCGGGTCCGAGGTAGGGGCGCCGGTCCGGGGTCATCTCGTACTGCCCGGCCTGCAGGTACCACGAGACCGATCCCTCCCGCCACACGTCAGCCCAGAAGGGAGCCACCCGAGCCAGAGCAGTGGCCGGATGAAGGGTCGAGCAGCCGGAAGGCCCAGCCGGGATCGATGGATGGCGCATCGGACGGCTCGGCCGGAGGCGTCGCGGCATCGGTCCAGAGCGCCAGGCAGCCCCGCAACGCCGGGCGCCAATGGGCGGCGGTCTCCTCCTCGATGGTCATCGGTGCGTCCTCCGGGATGGCCGGCAGGTCGGGGATGACCATCTTCTGTCGCGGAGTTGCGCTCATCTCGAGCCGCAGGCCCGCGTGCGCAGCGAGCTGCGCGCTGAATGGCCCTGCGGCGACCACCACCGCGCCGGCCGAGATCGCGCCGCGCGGAGTCTCCACACCCTGGATGCGCGAGCCGTCATCGGTCAGGCGGAAGCCGATGACCTCCGTCCCGGTGCAGATCGTAGCGTTCGCGGCGCGCGCGTACCCGATCGCCAGCCGCTTGGGGTCCAACCAGCCGTCGCCCGCCCGGAATCGCGCGCCGAGCACCGCCGGCGAGAGCCACGGCCAGCGGTGGCGCGCCTCGTCGCCGGAGAGCAGCTCCACGTCGGTGAGGCCCCATTCGCGCTGGCGCCCGACCAGGCGCCGCGAGCGGTCGAGCGTGGCATCGGTCAGCGAGCAGAAGAGGTAGCCGCCGTGCCGCAGCCCGATCTCCCAGTCGTCGAGACCGGTGCGCTCGGAGAAGTGGTCGAAGAGGTCGATCCCCTCCCGAACCAGCGCGATCTCCTCGGGGTTGTCGAATTGCAGCCGGAAGGCTCCCGTGCTGACCGGCGTGGTCAGCGTCGCCAGCGCCGGACGGCGCTCCAGCACGACCACGTCGAGCCCGGCGCGCGCCGCGAAGAAGGCCGTGGCGCAGCCCACGATTCCGCCGCCGACCACCACCACGTCCGCGTGCGCCGGGAGCTGCTCGGAGTACCGGATCATCCGTTTCGGCACGGCGCCAGCCTATCGGACCGGCACGACGCGGCAGTACTCGCGGCTCAAGGTCGAGGCATCGGTGACCAGGAAGTCGTGGTCAGTGCCCGCAAGGATGGCGGGCCAGTCGATCGTCCCGGCAAACGCGGTGCCCATCGCTCGCAGCTCGTCGACGCGATCCACCGCGTCGAGCCCGATATCCGTCGCCAGCTGCACATCGAGGCGGTAGAAGGCCGCCTCCGGGTAGTGCCGGTGCACGAGCTCGGTCTGCTGCTCCGCGGGCGACCGGAGCAGCTCGTTGAGCAGCCACTCGAGCCATGGCCAGATCCACGTCGGACGTGCGCGTCGGAGAAACCGTCCGGTGCCGAGCGAGACGACCAGGCTGGTAGCCGGGTCGTACGCGTCGCTGTAGCGAAATGCTTCCACGCAGGCCTGGTAGACCGGATTTCCTGCGACGCCCGTCCCCCCATCCACCAGCAGACCGATGCCGTTCACCAGCCATGGCTGGAAGTAGGTGGGCGCCGCCGCAGAGGCCGTTACGGCATCCGCCACCCGGTACCCGCCGGCGCGGCACGAGTTGGCCGGGTTGTCGCGGACAAAGTACCAGGGCATGCCGTCCGAGAGCCGCTTGGCGGTGATGAGCAGGTCGAGCGGTGCGTCGTTCAGGGTCCAGTCCCCGGCCTCGGTACCCAGCTCCTCGCGGATGAGCCGATGAAGCTCGCCGATGGCGTACATCGAGCCGGTGAGGATCCTCGCCGCCAGGTTCCACGGCCGCCGCCGCAGCACGGTCGCGGAGCGCTCGCTGTAGAGCGTCACGATCCGCTCCGCCGGGATCCCGGCGGCCAGCGCGGCGACGATGACAGCCCCGGTGGAGGTGCCGGCCATGAAGTCGAACAGCTCGCGCGCGGGCCGGCCCGTGTTGCGCTCGAGCGCGGCGATTGCCGCCGCCGGAATGATGCCGCGCACGCCGCCGCCGTCGATAGAGAGGAGGCGCGTGCGCCTGGCCGGACCCGTCATGCGGCAATGCTAGCGACCGCTCATGACAACCCTGCGTCGCGCTAGGACTCCTCCGCGAGGCCGACCGCCCCGGCAGGCGAGGCGACATGGCCGTCCCGACGCGCGGCGGCAGGTCGCGGGGCCTGCGCGGGCACGCGATGGGCGAGCGCGACGACCAGCACGGCTGCGGCAACCATCAGCCCATCGGCCAGGGCGATGGCGGTCGACAGTGAGACGACTCCGGCCTCCGAGAGCGCCACGAGCGCGCCGCCGCTCCCGGCTCCGAGCGCCGTACCGAGCGTGAACATCAGCTGAAGCGCGGACGACGAGGCGCCCTCTTGGCCTGGCGCGGCGGTCTCCAGCACGAGGATCGACAGGGTGGAGTAGGCGAGACCCATCCCCAGCCCCGCGACTGCCCAGCCAATGGCCGCCATAGCGATCGGCAGTTCCGGAAGCAGCACCAGGGCGGTCAGGGAGATGCCGGCCGCCACCAGGCCCGCGCCACCACCCACAAGCTGCCGCCGAACGCTGCGACGACCGAGGTGGGCAGGCAGCCACGAGCCGAGCCCCCAGGTCACGGCGGCAGCGCTCAGGGCCAGCCCACCGACCACTGTCGAGGCACCCCGTACCGTGGTCACGGCGAGCGGCACGAACGCCTCGGTGCCGAAGAAGGCGAAGGCGACCAGGAACATCAGCGCCACGACTGCCGGCCGGCCCGGACGGGCCACGAGGCTGCCGAGCGGAAGCAGCCCGCGCAGCGACCAGATCGAGAGCCAACCGCCGACGAGCAGCAGCGGGGCGGCCACGAAGGGCTCGCGCGCGCCGAGGCCGGCGAGCATTGCAGTGCTGCCGAGCGCCAATCGGACGGCCTCGATGGCGCGCCGTCCTCGACCGGACTCTTCCGGACCTGAGGGCTCGGGGCCGGCCGCCGCGGCCCCCCGGGAGCGCCCCAGGGCCGTGATCGGTCGCAGCACGCCCAGGCCCATGAGCAGCACCACGGGCACGAGCCCGGCAAAGACCCAGCGCCAGGAGAATTGCTCAGCCACGACGCCGGCAAGAGCCGGACCGACGAGGCCGGGCACGACCCAGGCGCTCGAGAGGAAGGCGATCATGCGGGGCATGGCGGCCGGCCCATAGCCGCGCGCGATCACCACGTACACCACGGCGCCGAGAGCGCCCGAGCCGAAGCCCTGCACCGCGCGCCCCAGGATCACCATGGACATGCTGCCGGCCATGCCGGAGATCAGGAGGCCCCCGGCGAACAGCGCCACGCCGACCGCGAAGGCGCGCCCCGGTCCGTGCCGATCCGCGTCACCCCCGCCGAGCGTGATGCCGATGATGTTCGTCAGCCAGAACGCGCTGAACGCCCACCCGTACAGCTCGAGCTGCCCGAGCTCGGCGACCATCGCGGGCAGGATGGTCGGAACCGCCATCCCCTCGAACGCGACCGCCGTGACGAGCCCGACGAGGCCGACCGTCAGCAGGCGCTGGGATGGGGCCCAGACGGACCGATCGCCCGGAACCGAGCGGTCCGTCACTCTCCCACCGAGCGGCCCAGGAGCAGCGGGGAGCCGAGGCGCGCCTCGTAACGCGGCCGGAACCGCTCGGCGTTGTACATCGTCGCCACGTCGAGCTGTCGCGGCCCGAGCGAGGCATCCGGGAGGGGCGAGTGGGCGTACTTCCCCTCGCGGATCGCGGCCATCCGTCCGGTGACGCCCGAGGCCAGGAGATCCATCGCGACATTCGCGAAGGTGATCGCGACCATCTGGTCGAGCGCGTCGGGCTCACCGGAGCGCAGGTCGTAGGTGAGGTCGCTGTGGACCGTCTCGATGCCCGTCCTGCCGCGCAGCTCGAGGGCGAGCGCGTAGCCGACATCGGCCTTGTGGCGGTGGCCGTAGGCGTCCGGCTCACCCACTTCGTCGAGGCGCCCACCGGTCCAGATCGCGCCCTCGCTTGCGATCACGAACGCGTAGCCAGACGGATTCAGCCGCCGGTCGTCGGCGAGGAGACCGGCGAGCGACTCGAGGTCGAACGGTACCTCCGGGATCACGCACCGCGCGCTGGTGACGTATGCCGAATACCAGGCGGTGTAGCCGGAGTTCCGGCCGAAGATCCGAAAGACGCCGATCCGCTCATGCGAGCCCAGCGTCGTTCGCTGCCGGTTGATCAGCTCCTTGGCCCGTGTGACGGCGGTCGAAAAGCCGATGCAGTACTCGGTCCCCTGCACGTCGTTGTCCATCGTCTTCGGGATCGCGACCAGCGGGACCCCCTCGCTGCCGAGGCGCTGTGCGTAGCCGAGCGTGTCGTCGCCGCCGATGGCAACCAGCGACTCGATCCGCAGCCGCTCGATGTTCTCGAGCACGACCGGGGTGAGGTCGTAGACGTCGTCATCGGTCTGCAGGCTGGCAAGGCGGTCTTGCGCTATGGCGTCAGGCACAGCCGCTCGCGGCATGCGCGCGGGGTTCGTGCGCGAGGTGTGCAGGACTGTCCCACCGGTGCGATCGATGGCGCGCGTGTTGCGCCGATCGAGCGGCCAGATGAAACCTCCGTCGGGCTCTTCGCCCGGCGGAAGGTGGGTCAGCCCCCGCCATCCGCGCCGGATGCCCAGCACCTCGTAGCCAAGCTCGGTGGACCGGTACACGACGCTCTTGATCACCGAGTTGAGGCCCGGCACGTCACCGCCGCCGGTGAGAACGCCGATCCGCCTCGCGCTTGCCATGCCGCGCGTCATGCTGCCAGATTCAGGATCGCCGGGTTGTGCTGGAGGTCGATTTACGGCATACTTCACCGGCTGACATGAAGACGATGCCCACCCGCCGCTACGTCACCTGGCGTCTGCCGGATCGCCACTTCTCCAAGGTCCACTTGATGCGTGATCCTGAGCTGACGGTCTGTGGCCGCACCCTGCCACGTGCCACGGGGTCCCCTGTGCCGCCGATCCCCGACTCCGAGCTCTGCGCGGAGTGCATCGCCAACGAGGGCTGACCCGGCTCATCCCCGGTTGACGGCAATGCAGCCGCCACCCCCGCCGCTTTCTATTCCGGCGGACGCGCTCGTGGTGCTGATGGGCGTTTCGGGCTCCGGAAAATCGACCTTCGCCACCCGCCACTTCGGCCCCAACGACGTCCTGTCGTCGGATGCCCTGCGCGGCCTCATCGCCGGGGACCAGTCGGATCAATCCGCCACGCAGGATGCGTTCGAGCTGCTTCGGATCGCTCTTCGGATGCGCCTGGCGCGCGGCCGGCTCAGCGTTGTGGATGCCACGAACGTCCAGCGTTGGGCTCGCCGGCTCCTCCTGGATGCGGCCCGCCGCCACGGCCGGCCGGCAATTGCGATTGTCCTGGACCTGCCGCTCGCCACCTGCCTGGAGCGCAATGAGCTGCGCTTGGTGAATCGGCTGCCCGCGGCAGCCATCAGGCGGCAGCATCGCTGGCTCGTCGAGTCGATGCCGATGCTGGCAGCCGAGGGCTTTGCCCGGATCGATCTCCTGCGCTCGGCCGACGCCGTCGACGGCGCGACGGTGAAGATCCTCTGAAGGTATGAAAATGCCCCGAAGGAACGGCGTCCGCAGCGGCGGCCGAAGCCACCGAAACGGTACCGGAACGCTTGATGCAATCACCTGATCCGGTATTCGCTGCCCCTTCGGGACAACCAGAGGATAGGCTGACAGGAATGACTGACGCAATCCCACTTATCCCCGAGTTTTCACGACCGCGGAACCTTCGTCCACAGCCAACCCACACGCGTTGAGATCGAGGTACCGATGACCGAGCTTGCCGCCCTCGGCAACTGGTTGGACCGCTATATCGTCGCCTGGCGCAGCAACGACGCCGACACGATCCGTGACCTGTTCACGCACGATGCCGTGTACCGGTGGCACCCCTGGGAGTCAGTGACGGAAGGCGCGCGCGACCGCGAGGAGATCGTCGATGCCTGGCTGAAGGAGCCCGACAACCCGGAGAGCTGGACGATGCTCTGCGAGCCGCTGGCCGTGAACGGAGAGCTTGGCGTCGCTCGCTGCGTCACCACCTACCGTGCCGCCGGCGACACCCCCCAGCGCCGCTACCACAACATCCTGATCGTGCGCCTCAACGACGAGGGCCGCTGCACCGACTTCACTGAGCTTTTCATGCAGGAGCCCGACTAGGGAGCACCGTTCGATGCCGGTCGAGGAGCCTCGTCGAGTCGCTCGGCTCGACCCTACTGGGCATCACGTGCTGTGCGGCAGCCAGCGCGACGGCACCTACCTGTGCAACCGCGAGTTCGGGCCGATCGAAGAGCTGGACGTGCCGCCGAGGGTAGCGAGCGGGAGGCAGCAGCTGACACTGGCGCCGGAGCCGACCTACTCTCGCGATCCGGCCGTGGCGCTGCGCCTGTTCGCCTTCCCGCCGGGCTGGCTGCAGCGCCCCGACGGCGTGTGGGATCTCCATGAGGAACGACCGCCGGACCAGCCCCAGACCCAGTACCACGCGATCGACACGTGGTGGCGGCGCGTGGCGCGCTCGCAGATCGGGCTGGTTCGCGCGGTCCTGAAGGATCGCCCGCCTCAGCTTCCCGAGCTGCCGGCCCGTGCGGTCTGCCAGCGGTGCAGAACCATCTCGCTCCTGGTGCCCGAAGAGCTGCGGGTCTCGTGGCCGCTCCCCCATGTTGGGCTCGATCGGCCGGGCTCGGGGATACTGGACGCATGACTGACTTCGACTTCGACGCTTACCTCGCGATTCCTCGCCTCTCCGGGCTGACCCTCTCGCCAGACGGAAAGCGGCTGGTCGTGTCCGTCGCGCGACCCGCGCCAGACGGAAAGAAGATGGCAAGCGCCCTCTGGGAGGTTGACCCGTCCGGCCGCCGACCTGCGCGGCGGCTGACTCGCTCCGCCCCCGGCGAGAGCGCCGGGAGCTTCATGCGGGACGGCTCGCTCCTCTTCACCTCCAGCCGCCCCGATCCCGAGCGCACGGGGGACGAGAAGGAGGACGACGCGTCAGCTCGCTCTGGCTGCTTCCCGCCGACGGCGGAGAGGCGCGCCTGCTCGTCGCGCCGCCGGGCGGCGTAGATGCCGTGAAAGCCGCCCGCTCCGCGGATGTGATCGCATTCACCGCGGCGGTGCACCCCGGGAGCGACGACTTCGCTGCCGACGGGGAGCGCGAGAAGGCGCGGAAGGAGGCAGGGGTGCAGGCGCAGCTCTTCGAGTCCTTCCCGATCCGTCGCTGGGACCACTACCTCGGGCCACGCGAGCGGCATCTGTTCGCCGCCGAGCTGCCCGGCTTCCGAAGCCCGCATCGATGGCCCAAAGGACCTGACCCCAGAAGCCCGGCACGGGCTGCTGGAGACGACGTTCGACGTCGCGCCCGATGGCGCCACCATCGCCATCGGCTGGGAGCGCACCGACGACCTGAGCAGCCTGCGCACCGACCTCGTCGCCATCGATCGGGCGAGCGGCGCGCACCGCGTGCTGACGGCGCCCGACGCCTGGTACGACGGAGTCGCGTTCTCGCCGGACGGCAGCCAGCTGGCCTGCACCCGAAGCGCTCTGGGCAGCCCCGAGGAGCCAACCGATACCACGCTCTGGCTCATCGACCTCGCCAGCGGCGAGGGGCGAGACCTGACGCCGGATCTCGACCTGTGGCCCCACGCCCCGGTCTGGTCGCCGGACGGAGCCGCGATCTTCTTCATCGCCGACACGCACGGCGTATCGGCGGCCTACCGCTTCGAGCTGTCGACCGGCGCGCTGACGCTCATCTCGTCGGCCGAGAGCTTCGACAGTCTCTCGCCGTCCCCCGACGGGGAGACCGTGTATGCCATGGCCGCGGGGCCCATGCGCCCACCGTCGATCGTCGCCCTGGACGCCCACGCCGCCGGGCAAGCACCGCAAGCCGTCCGCTTCCCTCCCGGAGCTCGACAAGCTGGATCTGCCGGCCACCGCGGAGCGAGTCTCGGCCACGGCCGGCGACGGTGCGACGATCGAGTCGTGGCTCGTGCTCCCCACGGACCGCACGGGGCCGGCGCCTCTCGTCGTCTTCGTCCACGGGGGCCCGCTGAGCTCGTGGCAGGGTTGGAGCTGGCGCTGGAACCCGCAGCTCCTGGCGGCGCGCGGGTATGCCGTGCTCCTCCCCGACCCCGCTCTCTCGACCGGCTACGGCCAGGACTTCATTCGACGGGGATGGGGCCGGTGGGGCGCCGAGCCCTACACGGACGTCATGGCGGCGGTCGATGGGGCGCTTCAGCGCGACCGGACCTCGATCGCGAGCCACACCGCGCTCATGGGCGGCTCGTTCGGCGGCTACATGGCGAACTGGGTGGCCGGACAGACGGACCGGTTCCGGGCCATCGTCACCCACGCCAGCGCTGTGGGAGCTGCGAGGCTTCCACGGCACGACCGACCTGGGACCGGAATGGGAGCGCGAGTTCGGCGATCCATACGCGGATCCCGTCGCGCTACGAAGAGCACTCACCGAGCCGCAGGCTGGCAAGCATCCGCACGCCGATGCTGGTCGTCCATGGCGAGCTCGACCACCGGGTGCCGATCAGCGAGGCGTCTCCGCCTCTGGACCGACCTCCAGCGTCACGGCGTCGAGTCGAAGTTTCTGTACTTCCCCGACGAGAACCACTGGGTCCTGAAGCCGCAGAACGCGCGCATCTGGTACGCGACCGTGCTCGCCTTTCTCGATGAGCACGTCCTCGGAAAGGAGTTCGCACGACCGGAGCTCCTGTAGTCGGTCGGTGAGTGGCGTGGGCCTCGTCTTACAATCCCCGCCACGCAACGTCTCTGAGGGCTGGGTTTGAGCGCCGACGACTTCCTGTCGCTCGTGACGCAGGCGGTTTTTCTGATCGTCTTCGCCGACGTCGCCGTCCGCGCGATCGAGGGCCGAGATCGCGCGCGGCTCGACATCGCCCTCTTCTTCGGCGTCATCGCCGGCATCATCGGCCTCGCGGATTTTGGTCAGCTGACCGGTACCCAGCCACCTGATCGTGGAATCCAGCCTGCTCGGCATGGTGAGCCTGCTGGGCTATGTCCTGGTGCGGATCGTGGACGACTTCGCTCCGCAGCGCAGCTGGATCATGGGCGCCACGGCCGCCGGGACACTGGTGCTGATCGTCGCCGCCTTCGCGTTGCCACATCCGGCTCCGAGCTGGTTCGCCGGCCTGAGCGTGGCGTGGTTCGCGGCTCTGGCGGCTACGCCAGCCTCGCGTTTGCCCGCCTTACGACGCGCACGCGGGGCGTGACCCAGCGCCGCATGCAGGCGGTCGCCGCCGGCTCGGGCCTGGTCGCGTTCGCGTTCGTGCTCGCCATGGCCGGGGTCCTCGCGCCCGCCCACGCGAGCGACCTGATGATCGGGACTCGCCTGCTCGCCCTCGCGGGCGGAACCGCCTATTTCATCGGGTTCTCGACCCCGGTCGCGCTTCGCCGCGCATGGCAGGAGCCCGAGCTGCGTCGGTTCCTGAGCCGCGCCGCGAGCCTGCCGCGCCTGCCGAGCACCGCGGCCATCGTCGCCGAGCTGGAGCGCGGCGCCGCGGAGTCAACGGGAGCACCATCCGCCACGGTTGGCCTCTTCGATCGCCACCGGAACAAGCTGCAGTACCACGAGCGCAGCGGCGCCATCTTCGAGACCGAGCCCGACGCCCTCATCGGCGGCAAGATCTTCACGGAAGGCCGGCCCTTCTTCACCGCCGATGCCCGACGCACCGACCCAGCCAACGCGCAGCTGTACAACCAGCGCAACGCCACGGCGGTCGTGGGCGCCCCGATCGCGTCCGATGGACGGCCTCTCGGAGTCCTGCTCGTCTATGCCCGCCGCGCGCCGATCTTCGCGGAGGATGACCTCAGCCTCGTGCAGCTGCTCGCGGATCAGGCCGCCGTCGTCCTCGAGAGCCGGGCGCTCATCGAGGAAGCGGCGACGGTCCAGGCGCGTGAAGAGGCGACTCGCCTGAAGGACGACTTCCTGTCAGCTGCCGCCCACGACCTGCGCACTCCGCTCACCACCCTCCTGCTGCACGCGGAGCTCCTGCAGCGACGCGCTCAGCAGGACCCCGGCGCGCCCCTCGAGCTGGACCGCGTCGCGAGCATCGTGGGCGAGGCGCATCGGCTCCAGGAGCTCGTCACCAGCTTCCTGGATGCGTCGCGAGCCGAGCGCGGGCAGATGCTCGGCCGACGCGAGAGCGTAGATCTTGCGACGCTCGTCGCCGAGACCTGCGCGCGGGTCGCGGGCAATGGCCGCAACTGCCGCTCGGAGGTCTCCGGGCCGATCATCGGCAACTATGACCCCGACCGATTGCGGCAGCTCATCGACAACCTGGTCGAGAATGCGCTGAAGTACAGCGCCGCCGAGACCGAAGTGCTCCTCCGCGCCTGGCAGGACGGGGAAGTCGCGCACACCACCGTGACCGATTGGGGGATCGGCATCCCCGCCGCAGATCTCCCCCATCTCTTCGATCGATTCCATCGAGGCAGCAACGTCGACGATCGGCGTTTCCAGGGCCTCGGCCTGGGCCTCTACATCTGCCGCGCCATCGCGCAGGAGCATGGCGGCGAGATCTCGGCGGAGAGCGAGCTCGGCCAGGGGAGCACCTTCCATGTCGTGCTGCCTGCGCTGCCGGTGGGCGCGATCAACTTCGAGGATCCGACGCCCGCCGTCGGGCTCGAGGCCGCTCCAATCGAGCAGATCGGACCTGAAGCCGCGGGGTCCGGGGCAAGTGCCTGAGCGCCCGATCCTGGTCGTGGATGACGATCCGGGCATCCTGGACGCGGTCGCCGAGCTCCTGCGGCTCGAGGGCTACGAGGTCGAGACCGCCGCAAACGGGATGGCCGCGCTAGAGATGATCGATCGCTCGCGGCCCGCACTCGTGCTGCTCGACATGCGGATGCCCATCCTCGACGGCTGGGGCGTGGCGCGCATGCTCGCCGAGCGCGGCGTCCGGGTCCCGATCCTGGTCATGACCGCAGCGCGCGACGGCGCCAGCTGGGCAAGCGAGATCGGCGCGGATGGCTTCCTGTCCAAGCCCTTCGGGATCGGGGACCTGTTGGAGGCAGTGCGTCGGGTCGAACCTCCACCCGCCGCGAGCTGATCCCTCACCGCTCGTATTGCAGCCGCAGAACGATGTCCCGGGCAAGGATCGTGTCGAGCGTAACGGTCCCTCCGGACACGACACCCTCACTCGCACTCGTGATGACAAAGCCGTCCGGCACCCGAATCGTAAGGGCGAGCGGCCCAAGCAGGAGCCCTGGCTGCTTCTGAATCGTCAGACGATACGTGCCACCATTTTCGTTGGTGGCTGCGGCGTATGGGCTGACCCACGAGTACGCGAGGCTTGCCTTTCCGGGAGGCACCTTGAGGTAGGTGCCGATCGCCGTTCTGCCGGCCTCCGGCTCCACTACTGCGGGCGTGGTCACTTTCACCAAGCTGCCGCCCGATACGGCCCCGAGGCGGCTCAGATTCGGAACGAGAAGTCGGAAGTACATCCCCAGCATGCGCAAGCCCCCAACCTCCGGCAGGGCCCGATATTGGTCACCATCCGCGCTCAGAATGCGGTTCTCCCAGGTCACCTCTAGGGCGTTGCGCGCGTTTCCGTACGCGTCGATCTCGACGTCGAGCTGCAGCGAGCGGGTCGTCATCGCGTTGAGCTTGGATGGCGGAGCGACGTTCGAGTCCACCGGGTAGACGTAGTCGCCGACGTCTCGCCGCACCGCGCCATCGAAGCCGTCGCGAGCGGCCAGCGCCTGATCGAGCGGATCTCGGAACCAGGCCAGCAGCAGCCTCTGCTCCTGGAACGCTCCGGCTCGGCCGAGCAGCTTGCCCCACTGGGCCGGCGGGAGCGCAAAGACGGTGCCCAGGAGCTGATCGGCGAGCGCCGAAAGAAACGCCTTGCGATTCTCGCCCGGGCGTTGCGCACCGCGCGTCAGCTGCAGCACCTTCAGCGTGGTCTCGCCCGGTGCGATCGTGACGCCGTACTCCGGGACCGTCACCGGACCGGTCGCCTTGAGGAGCTCGTCGATGGTGTACGTCGTGATCCCCAGAACGCCGTCGATGGCCGTATCACCCGACTCGTTGGCATACAGCCGGACCGCCTGCTGCGCGCTCGTCGGGAAGTCGGGCGACCAGTTCGCATCGGCCAGCTGCCACGGCTGCTTGGAACCCAGCAGGTAATCGGCCAGCTCCTGCGGGGGTCGGATGAAAGGGTAGTCCCACGGTAGATCCAGCAGGAAGGTGTCCCGGAAGGTCCGCTCGGTGACCCTGCCCCGGTCGAAAGCCACGATTCCATAGCTTCCGGTGAACCCGCCGGTCGGACGCAGCTCGGCGGGGTCCTGGGTGAGCACGAGATAGCGCCGCGGCTTGTCCCAGCCGAGGATCGTCGGCAGCCGGGCGCTGGCCGCGGCATATGCATCCAGCATTGGGCCGTATGTGGCGATACGGCTCGCCATCGTCGACCGCGCGCCCTCGATCAGCGCGGTCCGACCGGGTGGGACGGAGGAGAGAGCCTCGCGGGCGCGAGCGAGCGCATCCGCCGCCTTGACGGCCATGGGCCGAGAAGTGGCCATGAGCTCCACCAGACCGGCGAGAGACGAGCCGCTCTTCGAATCGGCAGCATGCCGCTGCTTGATATCGACGAAGCGCCGGGCAATTGCGAGGCCATTGCCACTCGCTGTGAGAATGTCACCTGCGGCGGCGACCACCGCATCGGCATCCCGGGCGTTGGCGGCGGTCGGCGGAAAGGCTCGCGCCAGCGCGATCAGCGGGTCGTGGGCGACGAAGTCGGTCAGCCGCGCGAGGTGTCCACGCGCCGTCGCCAGGTCTCGATCGAGGGCATCTATCCGTGGCCCATCGATGGCAAGGCCTGCGGCCTGCGCCCGCGATGCGATTGCCGTGATCTCCGCCCGAAGCGACCGGGCCTCGTCAAGGGCAGGGAGGTAACGCAACATGGCCAGCCCGACGCCCAGCAGAAGCAACAGGCCGAGCGCCAGCCCGCCGACCGCCCATCGACTTCGGCGAGATGTGCGGCGACGCGTGACGCGCTTGCCATGGCCGCCCCCGGCATCGTTACTCATCCCTTGGGCACGGCGATGACGATGAAGCGCGGCGATGTCGGCTGATCCGAGGTGCAGGTCTGGAGGGTCAGCTGCTCGGTCGGCGTCGGATCCAAGTACTGGATCGCATTCCATGCGACCTTGGGAAGGATCTGGCTAACGACGTAGGTCCGCTGCGTATCGTCGACAAGCTGAAGGACCACCTCGTCCCCGGGCTTCGCCTGCCACAGGCCGATGAACATCTCGTCCCGCGCGTGCGCATAGAGGTAGATGTTCGAAGCGCCGTCCGGCCATGCAGTTCCGGGAAAATGGGCCGCCTTGCCCAGCGGGGCGTCGATCCCGTCGCCCTCCACGATCGGCATATCGATTCCGAGGCGGGCGATCTGGATCTGCGTGGCCTTGATCCCGAGCGCGGCTCCCAGCGCTTGGAGGTGGTGCCACTGATGCCGAGCCCGTTGCGGGTGGCGGCAGGCTGGCGCCGGCAGTTGCACTCGGAGTTCGCGAGGCAAGCGCCGCTCCCGATCCACCCAGACCTCCGCCCGCCAGGACCGCGATGCCCGCGGCGAGCACGACGATCGCCGCGATGCCGATCAGCGCGGTGAGGAGGCGCGTGCCGCCGAACATGCCTCGAGATGACGCAGCGCGACGACGACGGCGGGGGCGACGGCCGCTATGGGATGGCTCGGTCACGGCTTGAGCCTACCCGGACGGCGCGCGGGCCGCGCCTCCTCGGTTCGCCGCTCCCTCAGCGGCGAGCTGCGGCGAGCCTTCTCACGGTGACGCCGGCGCCAACCAGCACTGCGAGTATCGCAAGCAGGACCAGGAAGAGGCCGGGTCCCGGCGCCGCATCTGCGGGAGCGGTCGTCGTGTTGGGAAGGCCATTGCCTCCCTGTCCGGGGCCGCCGGTACTGCCCAGCGTGCCTCCCTGCGGGAGGGCGATGACCGCCGTGCCGCTGACCTGATCCGCGGTTGCGCGGAGCTGACGGTTCCCCGGGATGCATGACAGCGTGAGGCTCGTGGTCGCGACGCCGCTCGCGTCGGTGGTCGACGAGCTCGGGCTGATGGCATCGGCGCTGGACGGCGTGGAGGTGAGCGTCCATTCCACCATCTGACCGGGGATCGCCTGTCCGGCGGTATCGAGAACGGTGGCCGTGACCACGACCGGCTGGTTGCAGTTGACGCTGCCGACGGTGATCTCGACCGAACCCGGCACGCTTCCGGCGTAGCCGGCCGCCGTGGCGACCCCCATCAGGGCGAACGCAACCGCGGCGATTCCGCCGAGCCAGCGACTTCGATGCTTCAACGTGTTCCTTCCCCGGTCCGCGAGGCTTGTGCGTGAACTGCCATGGTACCGGGCAGCGCAATTGTCCATTGGTCAACGCCCTTCGCACTTGATGACAGCTGGGATCGTCCTGGCCAGGATCTTCACGTCGAGCCAGATCGACCATCCATCGATGTACACGAGGTCGCGCGCGATCCATCGGTCGAAGTCCGGATCGGCACGCGCCTCGACCTGCCAGAGCCCGGTGATGCCGGGCTTCATCACGAGCCGGCGCCTGTGCCAGGTTTCGTACTCGACGACCTCTCGGGTGAGGGGAGGCCGCGGCCCGACGAGGCTCATCGAGCCGACCAGAACATTCCAGAGCTGCGGCAGCTCGTCGAGCGAGGTTTTCCGAAGCCAACGGCCAAGAGGCGTGATGCGGGGGTCGTTCGCAGCCTTGAACGCAACGCGATTCCGCTCATTGAGATGCTTGACCGCCTCGAGCCGCTGCTCGGCGTCCGAGACCATGGTGCGGAACTTGTACAGGGTGAAATGACGCCCGTGTAGACCAACGCGGGTCTGCCGGAAGAGAACGGGCGATCCGTCGAACACGCTCACCAGCAGTGCGATCGCGATGAGGAGCGGGCTGAGCAGAACGAGACCAACCAGCGCGCCGATGATGTCGACCAGCCGCTTCACTACAAGCTCGAGATCGCGCCGCCACTCGGGCACGAATCGGGGCACTGGGAAGCGTCCCACGTCCCCACCGTTCCTCGGAAGCATCGGTATGGCTCGGTCAAGCGGGAGGTGGAGCAGCTGGCCGTCCCCTGTGGCGACGCTGCTAACCGGCTCCAGGGTGTTCGCTTGATTCCGGGTCAGATGAACTGGGAGGGTATGGATGGATGAATGCAGATCGGCCGGGTCGGCGGACAACAGAACCTCATGAACTCAGGACACTGAGCAATGAGACGCAGCATAGCCCGAACGTCCGGCAACTACTAGTACGTATGGCCCATCCGCGTTGCAGCGCGTCAACGTTCGCTGCAAGGGTCTCGGCCGCCTCCGCCATACACTGCCGGGAGATGACAAGCGCGGATCGGTAGAGACTGCTGCGTTGGTTCAAGCCTGCACCACCACCGCGCCGAGCGACGCGGGGGGTGCCGTATCACGCCGTCGCTGCTGGTGGGTCCAGTCCTGGATCGGGATTCGTAGCGGTCAGCCGAACCAATTCAGGCCCGAGAGCCGCGCCGGATCTGGATCGTCGTCGGCTTCGGCTCGCAGGTCGACCCGGCCGCGGCCGATCCATGCCAACGCCTGCGGCCTGCGCTCGCGATGCGATGGCCACGATCCCCGCCGGCGATGCCGATCAGCGCGGTGAGGAGGCGCGTGCCGCCGAACATGCCTCGGGATGACGCAGCGCGACGACGACGGCGGGGGCGACGGCCGCTATGGGATGGCTCGGTCACGGCTTGAGCCTACCCGGATGGCGCGCGGGCTGCGCCTCCTCGGTTGGCCGCTCCCTCAGCGGCGAGCTGCGGCGAGCCTTCTCACGGTGACGCCGGCGCCAACCAGCACTGCGAGTATCGCAAGCAGGACCAGGAAGAGGCCGGGTCCCGGCGCCGCATCTGCGGGAGCGGTCGTCGTGTTGGGAAGGCCATTGCCTCCCTGTCCGGGGCCGCCGGTACTGCCCAGAGTGCCTCCCTGCGGGAGGGCGATGACCGCCGTGCCGCTGACCTGATCCGCGGTTGCGCGGAGCTGACGGTTCCCCGGGATGCATGACAGCGTGAGGCTCGTGGTCGCGACGCCGCTCGCGTCGGTGGTCGACGAGCTCGGGCTGATGGCATCGGCGCTGGACGGCGTGGAGGTTAGCGTCCATTCCACCATCTGACCGGGGATCGCCTGTCCGGCGGTATCGAGAACGGTGGCCGTGACCACGACCGGCTGGTTGCAGTTGACGCTGCCGACGGTGATCTCGACCGAACCCGGCACGCTTCCGGCGTAGCCGGCCGCCGTGGCGACCCCCATCAGGGCGAACGCAACCGCGGCGATTCCGCCGAGCCAGCGACTTCGATGCTTCAACGTGTTCCTTCCCCGGTCCGCGAGTGCCGACCAGGAACGCATCATAGGCATAAAGTCAGGGAGGAGCAAGTACTCGTAGATCAGAGGTGTTGCACGGCGTCAACGATCAGGAAGAAGAAGCATCACGGTCCGTCGGCAGGTTGGAGCGCGCATTGGCTAATCGACCAGCGACTCGTCGCATTTGCTTCGAGTAATCCCCGACCAGGTTAGCCCCTAGTTCGATGCGCTTCCTGACGGCGATCATCGCAAAGATGGTCAGGTTGAAAGGCCAAGGATAGATCGGCTGGTAGTACTCGCTATAAAAAATTCGCATCGAGTGATAGAAGTGGTGAATCGCGGCGCGGCGGTCCTGACGACTGCTCGCCCGTTTCACGTGCACGATCGAAGTCGTCGGCACATACATGATTCTCCACCCCGCTTGTTTGATTCGGTACGCCCAGTCGGTGTCCTCGAAATAGAGGAAGTACCGCTCATCAAGGAGGCCAATCTGCGCAACAACTTCGGACCGAACCATCATGAATGCGCCGCAAGGTTGGTCGATCTCGGTTGGTTGCCATTCGTCGAGATAGGTGAGGTTGTACTGCGCGAACCGTTCGCTCCGCGGAAAGATCCTCGATAAAAATGTGAGGCGGTAGAGCGACCTCGCCGGCGTCGGAAATAGCCGGCGGCAAGCTACGTCAAGGCGACCGTTTTCGAGTTGAACCCGGCACGTAACCGATCCGACATCGGGATGCTCGTCCAGATACTCAGCCATGAGTCGCAGAGATCGCGGCTCAACCCAAGCGTCTGGATTCAGCAAAAGATTGTGACGCCCTCGCGCTAGTCTAAGCGCCTGATTCGACGCGGCGGCGAAACCGACGTTAGTACGGTTTTCGATGACCGTTGCGCCGGGGTATGCGTTGCGGCACTCGGTTGCGCTGAACTCCTGAGAGGCATTGTCGACGACGAAGACCTCAAGTGTCACACCGTCGGAGGCCCAGAGTGAGCGAAGACAACGTTCGAGAAGCTGCGGTGTCTGATAGTGGACCACAACGACGCTCACGTCCGGCGCCGCTCCCGATCGAGCCGGATCTCTGGGTCCCGAATTCCCGCTGTCGGGAGCGACTCCAGTTACCAATTTTCCACTCCGCGCGCCCGGCTTTTGAGTTCATTGGCTGGTGCTGTCCACGTCGCCGTCCAGGTGGCGGTCGAGAGGCGGACCTTAGCCGCGCCTCCGATTTGTGTCTAGGAGGCAGCCCCTTTGCGCTCGGTGAGAGTACGGATTGCCTTGTAAGGTTGGGACGGGGATGTGGCTCCAAGCTGGCCCCTGTCGCCGCGGTAGCGCTTCGTGGCGATTCGAGCACCGCTCGATCTGGGCAGGCAAGGTCGACCAGTGAGCGGCGCGACTTTCCTGAGTCGCTCTTGAGAACGTCTGGCTGGATCTCGGGCTTGCGCCAGCGATCACAGAGGAGCCCGTCAAGAGTGGTAAAGCATAGTCCCTACGAGTGCGGGTCGCGTTCGCTGTGCTTATCACGTCAGCCAACGCGCCAGCCGGGCGCGATCGGCCGGGTGCTTGGCCCGCATCCGGCGTTTGCGAAGCGCAGTCGGCAGGAGGCGGATCATGTCGACCACCGCCACGAGGTCACGAACGTCCACCAGCGCCAGCATGAGCATCGACGCAAGTTCGCGGATCGCGATCGGGCCGATGTCGCGAAGGTAGAGCGAGGGGACCTCGTTCTTGACCTGCATGAGGCGATGATTTCGCCACGAAATGCGCCGAATCCAGCCCGGGGTCGCACGTCGGTGGGCGATCCAGCCCCGCAAGGTAGCGCGCGCCGGTTCTGCTGCGGACCGGGCGTGCCACGCGACCGCGCTCGGAAGATAGGTCGTTTGCCAACCAGCCAGCTGAAGCCGCCACGCAAGGTCGACGTCCTCCTTGTATGCGAAGAAGTCCGCGTCGAGGTATTCGGTTTCCTGGCGCAGACCCGCGATGGCGGCATCCTCGAGGGCGGTACGCAGATAGACCGGGCACGGCCCGTCGGCGCCAAAGACTGGCCCGGCCTCCCTCGGGCCGCCGTCGAGCGTCCCCTGGCTGCGGCTCACAACCCGCCTGTTGCGGAAGATCTGCAGTCCCGTCGTGTCGACGATCGCCATGGGCCGCACGTCAGGGCCCAGGCGGTAGACGAGGCCTTGCACCCCCCCGGTGCGAGGCGAAGTCTCGAATGCCACGGCTGCCTCGGCGAGGAATCGCGGGTCCAGGATGACGTCCTGATTCAGCAAACACACTAGCTCGCCAGCGGACTGCAGAATGACGAGATTGTGTCCCGCGGCGTACCCCAGATTCCGGTCTGACTCGATAAGCTTGATCCGGCCGGCATCGGCTTGGGATCTGAGCATGGTCACCGATCCGTCTGACGAGGCATTGTCAAGGACAATCACCTCAACATCGCGATGTGTCTGAGCCGCAATGGCCTCGAGGCAGGCGGGCAGCCAGCGCATGCCGTTGAATGTGACGAGAGATATGGTGATCAGCACGGACGACGTTCGCCGGCTCCGGGATCATTCGGGTGTCGGTGCGAGGCGACCGCCAGAACCGGAGTCCGCTCGGGCTCCAGCCAGGCGATACCGATCAGGATCGGCATGAGTCCAAATGCGGCCAGGACATAGGGATCCGTGGCTCCCGTGAGCAACGTTGCGAGCGTCACGGCGATCACCGGGGCGGTGCCGCGTAGTGCGAGACCCCGGGGAGGCGGTTTCGAAAAGTACCGAACGCGTACTGCGTCGAACACTAATCGGAGCGGATAGGACAGGAACAGCAGGAGGCCAACAGCGCCCGTCTTGTACCCGATATCGAGGAAGCCCAGCTCGTATGAGTACGAATCGCTGTACGGGTAGTCCGGTGCCACGGCGCCGAACCCGTGGCCGACGATCGGCTTCGCAATAAATTGGCGGAGCAGGACCCGCAACTGGACGGCGCGGATCTGGTCGGCGACGTCGTCCTTCGGCTGGGTTCCGTCAGCCGTCGGTGCTGGCGTGACGGTTGGGTCACTTGCCGCCGCCCGGTTCGGGAGCGCGACCGGGAGCACGATCATCGCGAGAGCGAGAGCACTGGAGCCAATCCAGGTTGCGATCCGCCGTCCACCGCCGCTGCCCGCCTCATGCAACAGGGCGCGAGCGACGACGATCGCGACCACCAGCCACGCGACGACGATGGCCGCCTCGGGACTGAGCGCGAGGTTGAACGGCTGTGGCAGGGGCGCAGTTGGCGGAGGGATGTCAATTGGCGGGCCGCCGGGGCCAAAGTTCGGCAGGTTCAAAGAGCCACTCAAGCGCCCAAAGACATAGCCCGGCAAGGAGAACCCGACCGCCGCCCCAACGGCGGAGCCGATAACAAACAGGCCTCCGCTCGCACCCAGGAGTTGGGCGGGTCGGCGGAGGTTGGTCGCGGCCAGCGCAACCACAGCCACTACAGCAAAGGTAGCGCCAAGCCAGAAGCCTCGCGTGTAAGTGGCAATGATGTCAGCCCAGATGAGCGCATAAAGCAGCCAGAGCCAGACGGTCGACGAACGGCGCTCCATGAGGTGCCAGGTCACTAGGGCCAGCCCGACTTGCAGATAGAGCCCGCTTCCGAGGTATAGCCGATACGCGCCATTTGCCATGTAGCCAACCGCGCCACCCATGCCGAGTTCCTCGAGCAGGACGCGATTGAGGGTGGGCCACGCGCTAACGAACCCCGGGACGCTGACGGCAATCAACACTGCGGTGACGATGGCGTTGACGGCACATGCGATCAGGAGCCAGCGGCGTATCCAGTCCGCCTGGCCGTCGCGGATCATCACCAGAAGGGGCAGGGTCAAGAGGAAGGCGAACTGTCCATTCCCATCGCCAATCACGTTGGCCGGACGATTTCCGTTCAGCAGCCCGAGCGTCATCCAGACGCTTGGGAGCACCAGGGCTATCAAAATGGCGTGTAGGCCGTAGCGACCCAGGTGCCACTGCCCCGTGCGTCGGTGTGCGCCGACAAGCGCGCCAATGGCGCCGCCGACGACAATCCCGTCGACCAACATCCTCCCAGTTAGGCCGCCTGGAAAGACCGCCCAATGCCCGCTGGCTCCGCCCACCGTCAGCTCGAGAAGCGCGATCGCTACCGCTGCGCGGAACCACGCAACGGCCAGCCAGCCGAATGCCCCAAGAAGCAGAACTCCCGCTCCGAGCTGCAAGATCTGCGGCTGGTGCATGACGCGTTGCCACCCAAGGACGACGATCAGCAGCGCGCAGTCGGCCGCGAGGATCAGCCTCCATTGGCTCAGGAGCTGGAACAGCCGCATCCGCTCGTTATGTCTCCCACGAGATTGGTGACATTACAACGCGCTCAGCGCCGGCTGAGGGTCGGCGGCGTCCTTCCCTGGAGGGCACTTGAGGGCGACGGTCATTGTAACGGCATCGATCCACGCAAGCCGTCGCGGCTCCGCGGGCTGGCCAAGACCTCGAGTCGTCTGTGCGCGATAGGGCCGGCTGCGAGCATGCCCGCCATCGCACGACCCGGGAGATGTCCGGCAGCGGTAGGCGCTGCGTCGTCGGTCTGGAGAGTTCGACCCGCACATCCTGCGCCCCGAAACCCTCGCGGCGCGCGGACCGCACGTTGCGGTAGCAGCGCCCGCTGATGTTGGAGGATCAGGCAGGCCGGCTCCACCAAGGCGGCCTCCACCCCGATGAGGTCGTCCGCCTCGGCCCAGTCGGCGGGAGACCGCGTTCAGGTGACAATGAACCATCAACCTCATACAGATCACGAGTTTTTGGCGACTGCCTCAAGCCTCGCGGGCGGATCACCGTTGTGGTGCTACGACGTAGCTAGTCCTGCTGCACGGGTAGCGCCAGGGCGTCACGCATCCACAGCGGCGAGACGTATAGGCCGAGGGCAATCGTCACGAACAGCCCAACGGCTGCGGCGATGACTTCTGCGGTCGGCGACATCTCAACCGCCCTCGTTACGATCGCCGCGGGAAGGGCGGCGGCGGCTCCCGCCAAGTATCCGGTGCCGGCCGCCCTCGCCAGCCGCCTCCCGCCCAGGCCGAGGCGAGGCAGGACGACTGCAGGCGTCACAACCAGATTGGATACAGCCAACGCCACCAGCGTTCCGATGGCGAGGCCGACCGGGCCAACGAGGAGCGCGAGCGCGACACCGATGATCAGGCTCGCCGTCGCCTCTCCAATGGCGATTCGGGCGAGAACCCCATGCTGTCCACGAGCCAGTGCCATCAGGATCAGGACGTGAGTTGGTACGTTGAGTGACCACGCCAGCGCATAGATCGCCATGACCGTCAACGCGAGCTGCGGCGCATCGCCGACCCAGAAGACGAGTAGGGCGCTCGCATGGGCGATCAGGGTTAGGAAGCCGAGCGCGGCGAGCATACATCCAACGAACGCGAGACGCGTCCCGAGCGCCTGGCGCCCGGCACCCGCCGCCGCCAGGCGCGGAAACCCCGCGTCCAGAAGGACGTAGAGCAGGCCGACAGCGGCGGCTGGCAGGACCGCACCTAACGAGTAGGCACCTGCCTGCGGTGCGCCAAAGAGCGCACCCACCAGGGGCACATCTGTGCCATAACTGAGCTGTCCCGCCGCGGCGACAATCCACATCGGCGCCGCGAACCGGAATACATGTGCGAGCGGCCCTGAGGGTTGCCCGGCGGGCGACCGGGCGGGTTCTCCTCGTAGCGCTGCATGGCGCACGACGATGGACGCGGAGACCCGCCCAATCAGCGCCGCCACTCCCACCCCGACGATGCCATACGCGGGCGCGGCAATGATTGCCATGGGAAGTCCCACGAGCAACAGTGTGGACGACCCGAGCACTACAAGGTCGTAGCGCTGATGGCCGCGTAACTCGCCAGCATAGGGGCTGCCCCACAATGTGACGGCAGCCTCGAGTCCAAGCAAAGCAGTCGCCAATGTCGCGGACGCGGCGGCCGATCCATTCAGTTCCAGGAACCACGCCGGTACTCCGGCACCAGTGATGCCCACTGCAGCCACACAGACCCCAAGCAGCAGGAAGAGGCGGCGCGCCGCGAAGACGCGGTCGGCCGCCAGACGGCTGCGGCTCGAGCGTGCGGCATCGCGAACAACTCCAAGGGTGAGGCCGCCGTCGACGAGCAGAAGGATGGTGCGTATGGCGACGATCGTCGCCCAAACCCCGTATTCACCGGCACCGACCGCTCGGTAGACCGCCGCCGTGAGAGCAAAGTTGTAGAGGGCCAACGCCAACCAACTGCCGGCGTTCCAAGCGGCCAGGACCGACAACGGGCGCGATTCGACTCTATGTGGCTGCTTGGTGGTCGACACGTGCGCTGCCGTCCACCTCCTGGGCACTTGATGAGTCGACGTACTCTAGCCGTTGACGATTAGTGCTGCGGACAGTTCAACAGCGCTAGGCGCGAGTGACCGGTCCGTCACGAGAGAGAGAAAGAGAAGAAGAAGTAACCCGGCCCTCAGACAACTCGGGGCTCGCAGCCTCGAGGGAGGGTGCGGCCGATCGGAGTCGCGGGTCGCCGGCCGGTGGCCGGCAGATTGCCGCTCAGTACGCTCCACGGCCGCTGAGCACGGCGCCCATCGTCCGCCCGGCAATCGCAGCGTCGAGAATGAAGCCTTGATAGCGCACATAGTGAAGATCTAGTGCGATGCGCTCTTCGAACGTTCGCTCGGATCGACCGTTCACCTGCCAGAGCCCGGACATCCCTGGACGAACCGAAAGTAGCTCGCTGGCCTCGGGCCGGTGCTGGAGCTCCTCGACAAGATACGGCCGCGGCCCCACGAGACTCATGTCTCCAGCCAAGACGTTCAGAAGCTGCGGTAGCTCGTCGACAGATGCACGACGAAGTAAGCGGCCGACTCGCGTGCGACGCGGGTCTCGGCGTAGCTTGCGCCGCGCCGCATATTCAATGCGTTGCTCCTCGTTCGCGGTTAGCAGCGCGGCAAGCTGGTGATGGCTGCCATTGGTCATGGTGCGGAACTTCAGCACCCTAATCGGCTGACCACCCAGGCCGAGACGCTGGCAGCCATAGATAATCGGAAGGCCAGAGTCAAGCCAGACGGCAAGCGCGATGACGATGAAGAGCGGCATGAGAAGCACGATCGCAATCACGCTCAAGGCGATATCAGCGCCTCGCTTGGTCCGGCGATACGTCCATGGCCAGGCTCGCTGCTTCGGTCTCACCCAGAAAGACCACCCGGAACTGCTGCGTGGCTCGCCCTGAATCACAAGGTTGCCTCGTCCGCGAGTCCCGAGATCGACCTGCACGCTCACTGCGCCCACACGCGGAAGGTGTCGCTGTTGAGGCCGAAGAAGAAGTCGCGGTCGGTGGCCCCGCCGCCGGTGTTGGAGTCGCGCAGCAGCCACCAGTTGCCACGCAGGATGCCGGGGTTGTCGCTGCCGTCGCCGTTCCAGTCGCCCACCACCCAGGCGGTCTCGCTGGTGGTGCCCCAGAAGAAGTCGGTGACGGTGCTGCTCGCGTCGTTGCTGGTTTTGAGGATCCACCAGTTGCCGGCCCGCACCAAGCCGGGGGTGTCGCTGCCGTTCCCGTCCCAGTCGCCCACGATCGGCTTCTCGTTGGCGGCGCCGCTGCCCCAGAAGAAGTCGACGATCCCGCTCGTGCCGTCGCCCGAGTTGGACAGGATCCAGTGGTTGCTGGCGCGCAGCAGGCCCGGCGTGTCAGTGCCGTTGCCGTCCCAGTCGCCGACCAGCGGCTTGTCGGTGGCCGCGCCCCAGGCGAAGATGGTGTCGGGTGCGCCGGCGCTATTGGTGTTGCGCAGGTACCAGGTCAGCGAGCCGCCGGTCACCCGCACCACACCCGGCGTCGCCACGCCGTCGTTATTCCAGTCGCCGAAGATCGGGGTGTCGGTCGGGTTGCCGTAGGCGAAGCTGGTGATCGTGCCCGGCGCGCTGGTGTTGCTGTCGCGCAGGTACCAGACCGAGTTGCGGATGACCGCCGGATAGGAGACCGGGGCGGCGGCGGGCGGCGGTGTCTCGAAGATGGCGCCACCAATACTGTTGGATGCATTGCTCGCCACGATGGCGAGGCTATCGGTCCAGTTCTGCTTCGTACTCGACGCATCGTTGAAGGCCGCGCCCAGCAAGGTCTGCCGGGGGCCGAAGCTGATAGGCGCGAGTGCCGATTCCTTGTAAATGATCGGATTGAAGCCCTCCGAGGAGGTGTAGACCACACGGAGGCTCCCGGTCAGTTCGTTCAGGACGACGAGCGGCCGTGTCCCGGCTGTGTCCACTTCGTAGAGGTTGTCCCAGGTGCCCGTTGGCCGCCGCACGAGCAGCGCGATCTTCGGGTAACCGGCGGTGTCGTAGCTCGTCTTGACCGCCGCGTACAGCGTCCCGTCCGATGCAACGGCAAGATTCAGGTGATCGTCGGCCATCCCGAGACCAACGTTCAGAGCGGATTGGGAGGCGGGCACCTCGTCCGCAGTCCAAGTTGCGACGTTCGCGCCATCGACGTGGGTCTTGAAGCCAAAGCGCTGGGTCGATTGGTTCGACCAGAGGACACCGATAGTGTTGTTTGGCAGCGCGCTGACGACACCAATGTCGTCCGAGGCGATGTTGTTGGCGAGTGTGATCGGGCCAGCGAAGGTCGTGTACGGGGACGCGCTGTGGAAGACGTTCAGGTTCGTACCGGACTCGGTGGCCAACCACATGCGCCCAGTGGAGTCCACGTCGATACTGGCCGTCTCGCTGTCGGTCAGCGTGATGGCGGTGGCCGTGGGCCGGGTGCTCCATGGCTCATAGCTGCCGCTCGCCGCGTTGTACTGCGCGGAGTAGAGCTCGGGCACGGGTCCGTACAACAGGATGTGAGCGACATTGCCGATGGCTTTCACGTCCGCGTGCGTGTCCGTTCGCGTCGAGATCCGCAGCACCGCAAGCCACGCCTTGTCGGTACCAAGTCGCCAGATCCAGGTGCCGGCTGGCGTGGCCGCCGTCGTCGTCGGCGCGACCAGCCACCAGCTGCCGGCATACGTCCACAGCTTCGACTGCGGCTTATCCTCGGTCGTCGTTGACGCTGCCAGTGGCGCAAGTGGAGCGACGGTCTCTACGGCCCGCGCCACCCCAAGTCGCACGCTGAGGAGCATGGAGGCGCTCATGGTGGCGAGCAACACCAGCGTCGCCCCGCGACTTGCGGGGCGCAGCGCGCGGAGACGCGGCGTCCAGTTCACCTAGTCTTCCCGAGTCTCGTTAGTTCCAGCCGACCGCGCTCACTGCGCCCACACGCGGAAGGTGTCGCTGTTGAGGCCGAAGAAGAAGTCGCGGTCGGTGGCCCCGCCGCCGGTGTTGGAGTCGCGCAGCAGCCACCAGTTGCCACGCAGGATGCCGGGGTTGTCGCTGCCGTCGCCGTTCCAGTCGCCCACCACCCAGGCGGTCTCGCTGGTGGTGCCCCAGAAGAAGTCGGTGACGGTGCTGCTCGCGTCGTTGCTGGTTTTGAGGATCCACCAGTTGCCGGCCCGCACCAAGCCGGGGGTGTCGCTGCCGTTCCCGTCCCAGTCGCCCACGATCGGCTTCTCGTTGGCGGCGCCGCTGCCCCAGAAGAAGTCGACGATCCCGCTCGTGCCGTCGCCCGAGTTGGACAGGATCCAGTGGTTGCTGGCGCGCAGCAGGCCCGGCGTGTCAGTGCCGTTGCCGTCCCAGTCGCCGACCAGCGGCTTGTCGGTGGCCGCGCCCCAGGCGAAGATGGTGTCGGGTGCGCCGGCGCTATTGGTGTTGCGCAGGTACCAGGTCAGCGAGCCGCCGGTCACCCGCACCACACCCGGCGTCGCCACGCCGTCGTTATTCCAGTCGCCGAAGATCGGGGTGTCGGTCGGGTTGCCGTAGGCGAAGCTGGTGATCGTGCCCGGCGCGCTGGTGTTGCTGTCGCGCAGGTACCAGGCCCCGTCGCGGATCACGGCCGGCAGGCTCACGGGCTCGGTGGGCGCTGTCACCGTCACGTTGACGGTGGCGGTGTTGGAGTCGAGGCTGCCGTCGTTGGCCTTGTAGGTGAAGCTGTCGGAACCCTCGTAGCCGCTGGCCGGCACGTAGTGCAGCTGGCCGGCCACGACCGAGGCCGTGCCGTGGGTCGGCTGGGCGACGATGGCGTAGGTGAGCGTGTCGTTCTCGGCGTCGGTGCACGAGGGTGCCGCATCACCGGCGGTGTTGACGGGCGTGCTGAGGGCCACCGTCGAGCAGACCGGCGCCTGGTTGACGTGGGTCACCGTCACGTTGACGGTGGCGGTGTTGGAGTCGAGGCTGCCGTCGTTGGCCTTGTAGGTGAAGCTGTCGGAACCCTTGTAGCCGCTGGCCGGCACGTAGTGCAGCTGGCCGGCCACGACCGAGGCCGTGCCGTGGGTCGGCTGGGCGACGATGGCGTAGGTGAGCGTGTCGTTCTCGGCGTCGGTGCACGAGGGTGCCGCATCACCGGCGGTGTTGACGGGCGTGCTGAGGGCCCCGTCGAGCAGACCGGCGCCTGGTTGACGTGGGTCACCGTCACGTTGACGGTGGCGGTGTTGGAGTCGAGGCTGCCGTCGTTGGCCTTGTAGGTGAAGCTGTCGGAACCCTCGTAGCCGCTGGCCGGCACGTAGTGCAGCTGGCCGGCCACGACCGAGGCCGTGCCGTGGGTCGGCTGGGCGACGATGGCGTAGGTGAGCGTGTCGTTCTCGGCGTCGGTGCACGAGGGTGCCGCATCACCGGCGGTGTTGACGGGCGTGCTGAGGGCCACCGTCGAGCAGACCGGCGCCTGGTTGACGTGGGTCACCGTCACGTTGACGGTGGCGGTGTTGGAGTCGAGGCTGCCGTCGTTGGCCTTGTAGGTGAAGCTGTCGGAACCCTCGTAGCCGCTGGCCGGCACGTAGTGCAGCTGGCCGGCCACGACCGAGGCCGTGCCGTGGGTCGGCTGGGCGACGATGGCGTAGGTGAGCGTGTCGTTCTCGGCGTCGGTGCACGGGGTGCCGCATCACCGGCGGTGTTGACGGGCGTGCTGAGGGCCACCGTCGAGCAGACCGGCGCCTGGTTGACGTGGGTCACCGTCACGTTGACGGTGGCGGTGTTGGAGTCGAGGCTGCCGTCGTTGGCCTTGTAGGTGAAGCTGTCGGAACCCTCGTAGCCGCTGGCCGGCACGTCGTGCAGCTGGCCGGCCACGACCGAGGCCGTGCCGTGGTCGGCTGGGCGACGATGGCGTAGGTGAGCGTGTCGTTCTCGGCGTCGGTGCACGAGGGTGCCGCATCACCGGCGGTGTTGACGGGCGTGCTGAGGGCCACCGTCGAGCAGACCGGCGCCTGGTTGACGTGGGTCACCGTCACGTTGACGGTGGCGGTGTTGGAGTCGAGGCTGCCGTCGTTGGCCTTGTAGGTGAAGCTGTCGGAACCCTCGTAGCCGCTGGCCGGCACGTAGTGCAGCTGGCCGGCCACGACCGAGGCCGTGCCGTGGGTCGGCTGGGCGACGATGGCGTAGGTGAGCGTGTCGTTCTCGGCGTCGGTGCACGAGGGTGCCGCATCACCGGCGGTGTTGACGGGCGTGCTGAGGGCCACCGTCGAGCAGACCGGCGCCTGGTTGACGTGGGTCACCGTCACGTTGACGGTGGCGGTGTTGGAGTCGAGGCTGCCGTCGTTGGCCTTGTAGGTGAAGCTGTCGGAACCCTCGTAGCCGCTGGCCGGCACGTAGTGCAGCTGGCCGGCCACGACCGAGGCCGTCCGTGGGTCGGCTGGGCGACGATGGCGTAGGTGAGCGTGTCGTTCTCGGCGTCGGTGCACGAGGGTGCCGCATCACCGGCGGTGTTGACGGGCGTGCTGAGGGCCACCGTCGAGCAGACCGGCGCCTGGTTGACGGCAGGAGGCGGCACGAAGCCCGCGACGCGCGTTGGCGCGGCAACCACCGTTCCGTTTCGACCGTTCGTGGACGTATCGGCCGCGATCGTGCCGCTGCCCTCGTTGAGGCCCCAGCGGCCCTCAGGTCGTCTGCGCGCCGGTCAGCTCGGTGTTCTTGGTCGCCTGGATCTGCGCGCGCGTTCGGGCAACGCTCCAGACCCGCGCCTCATCGACGACCCCCGCGAAGAAGCCCGCGGCGGCGCCGGCGGAGGTCATGGCCGTGCCGAGCGCCGCGTGCTGGATGCTGTCAGAACGGGCAGGCTCCCCGACGGTCAGGGTCCCGTCGGCAGCACCATCGAGGTAGAGCCTCCAGGCCGTGCCGTTATACGTTGCAGCAGCGTGGTGCCACGCGTTCATCGTTACGATCGTGCTGCCGATGATCGGGTGGTTCGCGCCCGGCGTGGTCCCCGATGCGCCCTCCTCGAAGTCCGCGGCGAGCTTGTTCGTCGCGGCATCGACCCCAGGAACCAGTTCATGTCGACGTTCGAGGCTTCGGCCTCAGCGCGCCCCTTTGTCACCAGCGGGACGGCGTTGAGACCGGTACTGCCAGTGCTGGTAGGGGTGCCGGCGCCAGTCTGGTAAAACCAAAGCTCGATCGTGAAGCTCGAAGCGTCGAGGCCGGGCGCTGCGCCGAACGTCACGTATTGGCTTGTGCCGTTGAGTTGAAGGCCACGGTTGACCGCTGGTGCGACAGCGGAGTCTTCGTTGGACGCAGCCGACTTGTTGGCGGACGTGTCGACCGCGGTCACGACGTAGTAGTAGGTCTGGCCCGAGGTCAGGCTGCTCGAAGCCAGGGAGCCGTCGGTGTACGTGGGACTGGTGAGAAGAGCGCCATTTATGGGTGTGCCACCCGTCCCGACGCCAGGTGTTGTGCCGCGATAGATGTTATAGCCCGCCAGATCGGACTCGGAGTTCGCGTTCCAGGACAGGTCGATCCCGGTGAGAGTGGGCGTCGCGACCAGACCAGTGGGCGCCGCGGGTGGCGTGCTGTCCGGCACGACGAAGCCTGCGACCCGGATCGGCGAGCCGACCGCGGTCCCGGTGATCCCGTTGCCCGACTTATCGGCCAGGCTGGTGCCGCCGCCCTCGTTGAGGTTCCAGACGCCGAGGAGGTTGGCCTGGGCGCTGGTGACCTCGACGGTCCGGGTGGCGTTGATCTGGCTGAGCGTGCGGGCGACGCTCCAGATCCGGACCTCGTCGGCGGCGCCGGCGAAGAAGCCGGCGGGCGTGCCGGTGGTGTCGAGCGAGCTGCCGACCGTGGTCAGCACCGCGGTCGCGGCATTGGCTGGATGGGTGGCGCCGACGGCGAGGGTGCCGTCGAGGATGCCGTCAAGGTAGAGGTTCCAGGTGGTCCCGTCATACGTCGCCGCGGCATGGTGCCAGACGTTCTGCGTCACCACGGTGGTGGCGGTGATCGGATGGTTCGCGCTCGGGGTGGCCCCGGTCTGGCCTTCCTCGAAGTCGGCCACGAGCTTGCCGCTGCTGGCGTCGATGCCCAGGAAATAGTTCACGTCTGCGGCGGCGGTCTCGGCCTCCATTCGTCCCTTCGTGATCAAAGGAATCGCGCTAGTGATTCCGCCGGTCCCGGTACCCGTGCCGACCCCGGCACCGGTTCGCTTGAACCACAGCTCGACGGTGAACGTCGCACTGCGCAGTTGAGCTGTCGTCCCCAAGGTGGCGTACTGGCTGGTTCCGTTCAGCTGCATGCCGAGGTTCCCAACGCCAAGTGAGACAGTGACCGTATTCGAATCGCTGGTGCCGTCGTTTGCCTTGTAGGTAAACGAGTCCGGCCCGTTGTAGGTCGTCGTCGGCGTGTACGTGAAGCCGCCGTTGGAGGCGAGACTGAGGGTCCCGTGGGTGACGTTTGCGACCAGCAAGGCGGTCAGCGGGTTGGATTCCGCATCGGTGTCGTTGGCAAGGACGCCCGGCGCGGCCACGACTTTGGCCGTGTCCTGTGCGGTCGTGTAGCTGTCGGCCACGGCGACCGGAGGCTGGTTGGCATCGAAGCCCGGCGTCCAGGTCGGCGGGGTCGGCACACCGACCGCGGTGCCGGTGATGGCGTTGCCCGAGTTGTCGGCAAGGCTCGTGCCACTGCCCTCGTTGAGGTTCCAAACGCCCAGCAGGTTGGTCTGGGGAGTCGTGATCTCGGTGTTCCGGGTCGCATTGATCTGGGCCAGGGTGCGCGCGACGCTCCAGATCCGGACCTCGTCGACAGCGCCCGCGAAGAAGCCGGCCGCGACACCTGCATTGGTGAGCGCACTCCCCAGAGACGTGAGCGTTGCTGTCGCTGCGTTGGCTGGCCTGCCAACGGCCAGGGTGCCGTCAAGGACGCCATCGAGATAGAGGCTCCAGGTCGAACCATCATAGGTCGCGGCCGCGTGGTGCCATGTCGCACCGACGGCGATGACGGCCGTACCGGTGATGGGGTGGTTCGCGCTGGGTGTGGCCCCGCTGGCGCCCTCCTCGAAGTCCCCCACGAGCTTTCCGCTCGTCGCGTCGATGCCCAGGAAGTAGTTGATATCGGCTGCCGGAGACTCACCGTCTGCCCGACCCTTCGTGATCAAGGGGATCGCGCTCGCGATGCCGCCGCTACCGGTGCTCGTCCCGAGCCCGGCCCCGGTCCGCTTGAACCACAACTCGACCGTGAACGTCGCGCTGCGCAGCTGACTGGTGTTGCCGAGGGTCGCGTACTGGCTCGAGCCGTTCAGCTGGAGCGCCTGCTGGCCGGCGGCCAATAGCGGGCGGCCCGCGACCCCGGAGAACAACGTGGCCACAAGCGCGAAGCTCACGGCAAGCGTGGCCCCCCGCATCGCCGCGCCCGCGCGGCGACAACGACTGCGGAGGAACATCAGAGTCTCCTTCCCGATATGCGGCGACGTCGCGGGATTCCAAGCGATCGACGGACGAAACGAGTCCCGTTTCCGATCACAGAAACGACACCCGCCTTACAACCGGCGGCAGCGAGAGCGCGATATTGCCGCTCGGTCCACTGCTTCCGCGGGTGCTGGTCCGACCGCCGCCCCGAGCCGCCCGAGGACGGCGGCGAGCAGCGCCGCCCCGCCGCCCATCTCTCCGGTCTCTCACTTGGCCCACACGCGGAAGGTGTCGCTGTTGAGGCCGAAGAAGAAGTCGCGGTCGGTGGCCCCGCCGCCGGTGTTGGAGTCGCGCAGCAGCCACCAGTTGCCACGCAGGATGCCGGGGTTGTCGCTGCCGTCGCCGTTCCAGTCGCCCACCACCCAGGCGGTCTCGCTGGTGGTGCCCCAGAAGAAGTCGGTGACGGTGCTGCTCGCGTCGTTGCTGGTTTTGAGGATCCACCAGTTGCCGGCCCGCACCAAGCCGGGGGTGTCGCTGCCGTTCCCGTCCCAGTCGCCCACGATCGGCTTCTCGTTGGCGGCGCCGCTGCCCCAGAAGAAGTCGACGATCCCGCTCGTGCCGTCGCCCGAGTTGGACAGGATCCAGTGGTTGCTGGCGCGCAGCAGGCCCGGCGTGTCAGTGCCGTTGCCGTCCCAGTCGCCGACCAGCGGCTTGTCGGTGGCCGCGCCCCAGGCGAAGATGGTGTCGGGTGCGCCGGCGCTATTGGTGTTGCGCAGGTACCAGGTCAGCGAGCCGCCGGTCACCCGCACCACACCCGGCGTCGCCACGCCGTCGTTATTCCAGTCGCCGAAGATCGGGGTGTCGGTCGGGTTGCCGTAGGCGAAGCTGGTGATCGTGCCCGGCGCGCTGGTGTTGCTGTCGCGCAGGTACCAGACCGAGTTGCGGATGACCGCCGGATAGGAGACCGGGGCGGCGGCGGACAGCGGGAAGCCGGCCACCCAGGTCGGCGCCCCGACGGCCGTGCCGGTGATGCCGTTGCCCGAGTTGTCGGCGAGGGTCGTGCCGCTGCCCTCGTTCATGTTCCAGACGCCCAGCAGGTTGGTCTGGGCGGTGGTGACCTGAACGTTCCGGGTGGCGTTGATCTGGGTTGCCGTCCGGGCCACGCTCCAGATGCGGGCCTCGTCGACCACGCCGGCGAAGAAGCCGTCGACCACGCCGGCCGTGTTATCGGCGGTGCCGACCGTGGTCAGGACGGCCGTCGCGGCGTTGGCCGGATGGGTGACCCCGACGGCCAGGGTGCCGTCGAGCACCCCGTCGAGATAGAGGTTCCAGGTCGAGCCGTCATAGGTCGCCGCGGCGTGGTGCCACACGTTCAGGGTCACCACGGTGGCCGCCGTGATCGGGTGGTTGAGGCTGGGGCTCGCGCCGCCCGCGCCCTCCTCGAAGTCGGCCACCAGCTGGCCGCTGCTGGCGTCGATGCCCAGGAAGTAGTTGATATCGGCAGCCGGGGTCTCGCCCTCCGCTCGGCCCTTGGTGATGAGCGGGATGGCATCGGGGATGCCGCCGGTGCCGGTGTTGGTGCCGACCCCGGCCCCGGTCCGCTTGAACCACAGTTCGACGGTGAAGGTCGCGCTGCGCAGCTGGCTGGTGGAACCCAGGGTCGCGTACTGGCTCGAGCCGTTGAGCTGGAGGGCCTGATTGGTGACCGCTCCGCCGACCGTCAGGCTGACCGTCACGGTGTTCGAGTTGAGGGTGCCGTCGTTGGCGTGGTAGGTAAACGAGTCCGGCCCGGTGTAGCCGGATGTCGGGGTATAGGTGAAACCACCATTGGCGGCCAGGCTCAGGCTGCCGTGGGTCACGTTGGCGTTAAGGATCGCGGTCAGCGGATTGCCGTCGGCATCGGTGTCGTTGGCGAGGACGCCGGGCGCCGCCACGACCTTGGCCGTGTTGAGCGGCGTGCTGTAGCTGTCGGCGACCGCGACCGGCGCCTGGTTGCCGGACAGCGGGAAGCCGGCCACCCAGGTCGGCGCCCCGACGGCCGTGCCGGTGATGCCGTTGCCCGAGTTGTCGGCGAGGGTCGTGCCGCTGCCCTCGTTCATGTTCCAGACGCCCAGCAGGTTGGTCTGGGCGGTGGTGACCTGAACGTTCCGGGTGGCGTTGATCTGGGTTGCCGTCCGGGCCACGCTCCAGATGCGGGCCTCGTCGACCACGCCGGCGAAGAAGCCGTCGACCACGCCGGCCGTGTTATCGGCGGTGCCGACCGTGGTCAGGACGGCCGTCGCGGCGTTGGCCGGATGGGTGACCCCGACGGCCAGGGTGCCGTCGAGCACCCCGTCGAGATAGAGGTTCCAGGTCGAGCCGTCATAGGTCGCCGCGGCGTGGTGCCACACGTTCAGGGTCACCACGGTGGCCGCCGTGATCGGGTGGTTGAGGCTGGGGCTCGCGCCGCCCGCGCCCTCCTCGAAGTCGGCCACCAGCTGGCCGCTGCTGGCGTCGATGCCCAGGAAGTAGTTGATATCGGCAGCCGGGGTCTCGCCCTCCGCTCGGCCCTTGGTGATGAGCGGGATGGCATCGGGGATGCCGCCGGTGCCGGTGTTGGTGCCGACCCCGGCCCCGGTCCGCTTGAACCACAGTTCGACGGTGAAGGTCGCGCTGCGCAGCTGGCTGGTGGAACCCAGGGTCGCGTACTGGCTCGAGCCGTTGAGCTGGAGGGCCTGCTGGCCGGCGGCCGAGACGGCGGTTGGCGCGACAACCGCAAGCAGAGTGGCCAACAACGCGAGGGTCACGGCAAGCGTGCTCCCCCGCATCGCCGCGTCCGTGCGGCGAGAACGACTGCCGACGAACATCACAGTGCCTCCCTCTTGATTGTTATTGCTCACTGCGCCCACACGCGGAAGGTGTCGCTGTTGAGGCCGAAGAAGAAGTCGCGGTCGGTGGCCCCGCCGCCGGTGTTGGAGTCGCGCAGCAGCCACCAGTTGCCACGCAGGATGCCGGGGTTGTCGCTGCCGTCGCCGTTCCAGTCGCCCACCACCCAGGCGGTCTCGCTGGTGGTGCCCCAGAAGAAGTCGGTGACGGTGCTGCTCGCGTCGTTGCTGGTTTTGAGGATCCACCAGTTGCCGGCCCGCACCAAGCCGGGGGTGTCGCTGCCGTTCCCGTCCCAGTCGCCCACGATCGGCTTCTCGTTGGCGGCGCCGCTGCCCCAGAAGAAGTCGACGATCCCGCTCGTGCCGTCGCCCGAGTTGGACAGGATCCAGTGGTTGCTGGCGCGCAGCAGGCCCGGCGTGTCAGTGCCGTTGCCGTCCCAGTCGCCGACCAGCGGCTTGTCGGTGGCCGCGCCCCAGGCGAAGATGGTGTCGGGTGCGCCGGCGCTATTGGTGTTGCGCAGGTACCAGGTCAGCGAGCCGCCGGTCACCCGCACCACACCCGGCGTCGCCACGCCGTCGTTATTCCAGTCGCCGAAGATCGGGGTGTCGGTCGGGTTGCCGTAGGCGAAGCTGGTGATCGTGCCCGGCGCGCTGGTGTTGCTGTCGCGCAGGTACCAGACCGAGTTGCGGATGACCGCCGGATAGGAGACCGGGGCGGCGGCGGACAGCGGGAAGCCGGCCACCCAGGTCGGCGCCCCGACGGCCGTGCCGGTGATGCCGTTGCCCGAGTTGTCGGCGAGGGTCGTGCCGCTGCCCTCGTTCATGTTCCAGACGCCCAGCAGGTTGGTCTGGGCGGTGGTGACCTGAACGTTCCGGGTGGCGTTGATCTGGGTTGCCGTCCGGGCCACGCTCCAGATGCGGGCCTCGTCGACCACGCCGGCGAAGAAGCCGTCGACCACGCCGGCCGTGTTATCGGCGGTGCCGACCGTGGTCAGGACGGCCGTCGCGGCGTTGGCCGGATGGGTGACCCCGACGGCCAGGGTGCCGTCGAGCACCCCGTCGAGATAGAGGTTCCAGGTCGAGCCGTCATAGGTCGCCGCGGCGTGGTGCCACACGTTCAGGGTCACCACGGTGGCCGCCGTGATCGGGTGGTTGAGGCTGGGGCTCGCGCCGCCCGCGCCCTCCTCGAAGTCGGCCACCAGCTGGCCGCTGCTGGCGTCGATGCCCAGGAAGTAGTTGATATCGGCAGCCGGGGTCTCGCCCTCCGCTCGGCCCTTGGTGATGAGCGGGATGGCATCGGGGATGCCGCCGGTGCCGGTGTTGGTGCCGACCCCGGCCCCGGTCCGCTTGAACCACAGTTCGACGGTGAAGGTCGCGCTGCGCAGCTGGCTGGTGGAACCCAGGGTCGCGTACTGGCTCGAGCCGTTGAGCTGGAGGGCCTGATTGGTGACCGCTCCGCCGACCGTCAGGCTGACCGTCACGGTGTTCGAGTTGAGGGTGCCGTCGTTGGCGTGGTAGGTAAACGAGTCCGGCCCGGTGTAGCCGGATGTCGGGGTATAGGTGAAACCACCATTGGCGGCCAGGCTCAGGCTGCCGTGGGTCACGTTGGCGTTAAGGATCGCGGTCAGCGGATTGCCGTCGGCATCGGTGTCGTTGGCGAGGACGCCGGGCGCCGCCACGACCTTGGCCGTGTTGAGCGGCGTGCTGTAGCTGTCGGCGACCGCGACCGGCGCCTGGTTGCCGGACAGCGGGAAGCCGGCCACCCAGGTCGGCGCCCCGACGGCCGTGCCGGTGATGCCGTTGCCCGAGTTGTCGGCGAGGGTCGTGCCGCTGCCCTCGTTCATGTTCCAGACGCCCAGCAGGTTGGTCTGGGCGGTGGTGACCTGAACGTTCCGGGTGGCGTTGATCTGGGTTGCCGTCCGGGCCACGCTCCAGATGCGGGCCTCGTCGACCACGCCGGCGAAGAAGCCGTCGACCACGCCGGCCGTGTTATCGGCGGTGCCGACCGTGGTCAGGACGGCCGTCGCGGCGTTGGCCGGATGGGTGACCCCGACGGCCAGGGTGCCGTCGAGCACCCCGTCGAGATAGAGGTTCCAGGTCGAGCCGTCATAGGTCGCCGCGGCGTGGTGCCACACGTTCAGGGTCACCACGGTGGCCGCCGTGATCGGGTGGTTGAGGCTGGGGCTCGCGCCGCCCGCGCCCTCCTCGAAGTCGGCCACCAGCTGGCCGCTGCTGGCGTCGATGCCCAGGAAGTAGTTGATATCGGCAGCCGGGGTCTCGCCCTCCGCTCGGCCCTTGGTGATGAGCGGGATGGCATCGGGGATGCCGCCGGTGCCGGTGTTGGTGCCGACCCCGGCCCCGGTCCGCTTGAACCACAGTTCGACGGTGAAGGTCGCGCTGCGCAGCTGGCTGGTGGAACCCAGGGTCGCGTACTGGCTCGAGCCGTTGAGCTGGAGGGCCTGATTGGTGACCGCTCCGCCGACCGTCAGGCTGACCGTCACGGTGTTCGAGTTGAGGGTGCCGTCGTTGGCGTGGTAGGTAAACGAGTCCGGCCCGGTGTAGCCGGATGTCGGGGTATAGGTGAAACCACCATTGGCGGCCAGGCTCAGGCTGCCGTGGGTCACGTTGGCGTTAAGGATCGCGGTCAGCGGATTGCCGTCGGCATCGGTGTCGTTGGCGAGGACGCCGGGCGCCGCCACGACCTTGGCCGTGTTGAGCGGCGTGCTGTAGCTGTCGGCGACCGCGACCGGCGCCTGGTTGACGCCGGCGGCGACGACGGATGCGGTACCTGAGTCGGTAAATGTGCTGCCGGCGACCGGTAGGTACTTCCAATCATACGTTGTGGCGTGAAGTGTCAGCTTCAGAATCCCGTAGGAACTTGCGTCGCGAACCTCGCTGCCGGCGATCGGTGTCCCGAATCCCTGGTGGCTGTCGCCACCCATTCCAACTGTGAAGTAGCGGATCCCACGGCCCGGATCCGGGGTTCCGGTGGCATTTAGCTGCGCAATCCGTTCATACACGTGGTCATGACCGTCCATCGCGATGTCCACGCGCGCCGTATACATGTCGTCCACGAACGCCTGAAGGTCGGTGAGGTTGGTGCCAGCGCTGCTGAACCGAGGCTTGTGGAACAAAGCGATTACGTTCTTGGACAGATTCGCCTGCAGGTCTGCCTTGAGCCAGATCTCCTGTGGGGAACCGGCCGCACACCCACCTGGGACGAGTGCGCATTCGCTATCAAGATTAACGACGTGCCAGTTGCTGCCAGCGATGTTGTAGCTGTAGTAACTCTTGCCATTCGCATCGGTCGCATTGGCGCCGAAATATCCGGTGTACCCGTTCAGATTGCCGGTGTTCCAATCGTGGTTGCCGGGAATCGGGCGGGTCCGCGACTTGATGGCACTGCTACCCCATGGGGTCGGCGCGTAGCAGTTCGTGAAGTCAGCCGCCGTTCCGTCCGGGTAGACGTTATCGCCGACAGTAAAGATATTGCCGTCGACGCCGCTGATGACGTTGCCTGTGTCCGTGTCATTCGTGTTGGTGCACGCTGCGATGTCGCCGACTCCGACAAATACCGGATCGGCGCTCGCCGTTGTGCGGAATGTCCACGTCGGCCCTGTGATTGTGGACGTGCCGTCGGAGACGGTGACGTACCACTGGTGCAGTTGACCAGCGCCCAAGGTGGACCATGTGGCCGTCGTATTCGAATTCGACGCGACGCTCGTTTTTTGGGCGATCTGGACGAACACGCCGCTGAGGTATGGGCGGCCGAAAATGTGACCGTCATCGAATTGTTGTCTGGGTCCGAGACGTGCACGCTGAGGGTCGGGGAAGTGCTTTGGCCAGTCGCTCCATTAGTTGGCGCATTGACCGTGGGAGGATTTGGGGCTGCTGCAAGCACCCGCCCAGGGGCAACGGCGGCCGCCGTTGTTGCGAGAAGTGCGCCTATCGCGACGAAGGTCCCCGCTCTCTGCGCGGCACCCAGTTGGCGGGAGATCATTTCTTTAGCCTCGGATGGTTGAGGACAGAAAAAAGAGACCGACTCGACCAGCCCTGGCTCGCAATCAGTCTCGTTGGGACGGCATGTGGAAGTTCGTGCCCTCGCCCCGCGCGAGAGGCGCAGGGCCCGGCCAAGACCGTGGCCGAATTGCTAAGACACTTCGAGTGTCAGCGAGCAGGGCGACGCGTAGCAATGAATGGCGACCGGCTGGGCACATCCCGGACTCCTGAACACGAGGTCGAGAGGAGACCGTCATCAGGCATCCAGTCCCGGCCGTCGCGGTGGCCACTGGGCACTGCGCGCCACCACGCTCCGCGCACTTTTGAGCACCGAACCATATCAGACTCATGCCAAAAGCACTAGAGTCTATTTCACCATACCGTTGCATTAGAGCAACGGTGCGGCACCCCGGGGGGCAGGGCGATAACCCGCACCCGCTCCGTGCGTCGCCGCGTGGCTCGCTCGGAATCACAAGGTTGCCTCGTCCGCGAGTCCCGAGATCGACCTGCACGCTCACTTGGCCCACACGCGGAAGGTGTCGCTGTTGAGGCCGAAGAAGAAGTCGCGGTCGGTGGCCCCGCCGCCGGTGTTGGAGTCGCGCAGCAGCCACCAGTTGCCACGCAGGATGCCGGGGTTGTCGCTGCCGTCGCCGTTCCAGTCGCCCACCACCCAGGCGGTCTCGCTGGTGGTGCCCCAGAAGAAGTCGGTGACGGTGCTGCTCGCGTCGTTGCTGGTTTTGAGGATCCACCAGTTGCCGGCCCGCACCAAGCCGGGGGTGTCGCTGCCGTTCCCGTCCCAGTCGCCCACGATCGGCTTCTCGTTGGCGGCGCCGCTGCCCCAGAAGAAGTCGACGATCCCGCTCGTGCCGTCGCCCGAGTTGGACAGGATCCAGTGGTTGCTGGCGCGCAGCAGGCCCGGCGTGTCAGTGCCGTTGCCGTCCCAGTCGCCGACCAGCGGCTTGTCGGTGGCCGCGCCCCAGGCGAAGATGGTGTCGGGTGCGCCGGCGCTATTGGTGTTGCGCAGGTACCAGGTCAGCGAGCCGCCGGTCACCCGCACCACACCCGGCGTCGCCACGCCGTCGTTATTCCAGTCGCCGAAGATCGGGGTGTCGGTCGGGTTGCCGTAGGCGAAGCTGGTGATCGTGCCCGGCGCGCTGGTGTTGCTGTCGCGCAGGTACCAGACCGAGTTGCGGATGACCGCCGGATAGGAGACCGGGGCGGCGGCGGACAGCGGCGTCGCGGAGACCTGGGTCGAGTCGGCGCCCTCACCTCCGTCGCCGACCGCGCTGACCACGTAGTAGTAGGTCGTCCCGTTGGTGGCGGTGCTATCGGTATAGGTGGTGCCGGTCACCGCGCCCGGAGTGCTGATGGTGGTGTATGGGCCACCACTGAGGGTGGCGCGCTTGACGTTGTAGCTGGTGGCACCCGCCGACGCGGTCCAGCTCAGCGCGACCGAGTTGTCGCCGGCGGTTGGGGTGAGGTTGGTCGGGGCGCCAGGTGCCGGCGGCTGAGGCGTCGCGGAGACCTGGGTCGAGTCGGCGCCCTCACCTCCGTCGCCGACCGCGCTGACCACGTAGTAGTAGGTCGTCCCGTTGGTGGCGGTGCTATCGGTATAGGTGGTGCCGGTCACCGCGCCCGGAGTGCTGATGGTGGTGTATGGGCCACCACTGAGGGTGGCGCGCTTGACGTTGTAGCTGGTGGCACCCGCCGACGCGGTCCAGCTCAGCGCGACCGAGTTGTCGCCGGCGGTTGGGGTGAGGTTGGTCGGGGCGCCAGGTGCCGGCGGCTGAGGCGTCGCGGAGACCTGGGTCGAGTCGGCGCCCTCACCTCCGTCGCCGACCGCGCTGACCACGTAGTAGTAGGTCGTCCCGTTGGTGGCGGTGCTATCGGTATAGGTGGTGCCGGTCACCGCGCCCGGAGTGCTGATGGTGGTGTATGGGCCACCACTGAGGGTGGCGCGCTTGACGTTGTAGCTGGTGGCACCCGCCGACGCGGTCCAGCTCAGCGCGACCGAGTTGTCGCCGGCGGTTGGGGTGAGGTTGGTCGGGGCGCCAGGTGCCGGCGGCTGAGGCGTCGCGGAGACCTGGGTCGAGTCGGCGCCCTCACCTCCGTCGCCGACCGCGCTGACCACGTAGTAGTAGGTCGTCCCGTTGGTGGCGGTGCTATCGGTATAGGTGGTGCCGGTCACCGCGCCCGGAGTGCTGATGGTGGTGTATGGGCCACCACTGAGGGTGGCGCGCTTGACGTTGTAGCTGGTGGCACCCGCCGACGCGGTCCAGCTCAGCGCGACCGAGTTGTCGCCGGCGGTTGGGGTGAGGTTGGTCGGGGCGCCAGGTGCCGGCGGCTGAGGCGTCGCGGAGACCTGGGTCGAGTCGGCGCCCTCACCTCCGTCGCCGACCGCGCTGACCACGTAGTAGTAGGTCGTCCCGTTGGTGGCGGTGCTATCGGTATAGGTGGTGCCGGTCACCGCGCCCGGAGTGCTGATGGTGGTGTATGGGCCACCACTGAGGGTGGCGCGCTTGACGTTGTAGCTGGTGGCACCCGCCGACGCGGTCCAGCTCAGCGCGACCGAGTTGTCGCCGGCGGTTGGGGTGAGGTTGGTCGGGGCGCCAGGTGCCGGCGGCTGAGGCGTCGCGGAGACCTGGGTCGAGTCGGCGCCCTCACCTCCGTCGCCGACCGCGCTGACCACGTAGTAGTAGGTCGTCCCGTTGGTGGCGGTGCTATCGGTATAGGTGGTGCCGGTCACCGCGCCCGGAGTGCTGATGGTGGTGTATGGGCCACCACTGAGGGTGGCGCGCTTGACGTTGTAGCTGGTGGCACCCGCCGACGCGGTCCAGCTCAGCGCGACCGAGTTGTCGCCGGCGGTGGCGCTCAGCCCGGTGGGTGCCAGCGGTCCGATGGTGTAGGTCTGCACGTCGAACGTGCGTCCCATCTCATCGGTGGGAGTCACCGTTACCTGGTTCCCATTCACCGATACGAGCAGGTAATGGAAGACATAGGTGTTGTTCGGCGGCACGGACGCGGTGCCGCAGGCCTTGCCGGGAGCGATCCCATAGGCGTCTACTACCACGGTGCACGTACCGATAGAGCCGAGGGACGCTCCGCCCCCGCCCGTGACGTAGCTGACCATAGGGGACCCGGCGATCTGCGCGAAGTTCCGCTGGTACTGGTGGGCGTGACCGTTGAAGACGATTGCCACTTTGGCCGCCGCGAGCACGCCCTCGAGCTTGGGCGATGGCCCGCTCAGGTTGGTGTCGGAGACCTCGCTCGGACTATCGACGTGCAGAGGGTAATGGAAGAAGGCGAACTTCAGCGGGACCGACGCGTTGGCCGCGAGGTCGTTCTGCAGCCACGTCATCTCGGCCCCACAGGCGGGCGTGCAGCCCATGTTGCCCGTGTTCCAGTGCGCCTGATAGTCCCCGCTGTATGCGCCATTGGCATCCGCCCATGCGGCCTCGAGCACGTAGAACCGCGCCCGCCCCCACGTGAACGCGAACCACGCGCTGGCGTACGTCGCATTGGATGATCCGGGGATATTGGAGTACGCCTCGGCCACGAACTTGCCGCCCGACGCTGCCGTGACGACGTCCTGGGGAAAGTTCTGGATGTAGGGCGTGTTTGTCGTGAAGCCGTGGTTTCCCTGGACCATGAACATCGGGAGGCCCCTGCCCATCGCGGGCAGATACTGGGCTGGGAAGACCGTGCCGCCGGTCAGATCGCCGTACTCCGCCTGGCTTCCATTGGGATAGTCGTTGTCGCCGGTGCTGATCAGGAGGTCCGGGTGGGCAGCTCCGATCTGGGCGGCAACGTTCGCCTGGTCCGTCGTCCCCTGGCCCCAGTCGCCGATGACCGCGAACTTGAACGGCGTGTTGCTGCCGGCCGCGAGGGCGGTGCGGAAGGTTGTCGCAACACCGGTGAGGTCCGCCCCCGATTGGTAGACGCGGTAGCAGTACGCCGTGGCGGCAGTCAATCCGACGACGCTGGTCTTGAATTGGGTGTCGGTGCCGGCGGGCATCCCGGTCAGGGTTGCCACGAGGCTCGCGGTCGCTGTGTTGGGTGGACTGACGCAGTCCCCCGAGGCGAGGCCCCAGCGCACGGTCGGCAATGGCGAGGACGCGGACGTCGCGAAATTCACCAAGGTCGACGTCGTGGTCGTATCGGTCAGATATGGGTATCGTCGGATCACGGGCAATGTCGTGCTGGGGGTGACCGCACTCGAGGCAGCCGATTCCACGCTGCTGCCGATCCCGTTCGTCGCGTGCACGGTGAACGTGTAGCTGGTGCCATTGGTCAGGCCGGCGACGGTCACGGAAGTGGCAGCGGCGCCGGACACGATGCCCGTTTTTGCCCCGGGCGTGGAGGTTGCGGTATAGCTGGTGATCGCGCTACCGCCATCGCTGGCAGGGATCGTCCAGTTGACGGTTGCCTGTGCGTTGCCCGGCGCCGCGCCAACATTGGTCGGTGCACCGGGAACCGTGATAGTGCTGGGCACCACCGCGTTCGAGGGGGGCGACTCGGGACCCGAACCAATCCCGTTGGTTGCATGCACGGTAAACGTGTAGCTGGTGCCATTGGTCATGCCGGCGACGATTGCGGAGGTGGCGGTGGGGCCCGAGGCGGTGCCGGTGTGCCCTTCCGGTATGGAGGTGACCGTGTAGCCAGTGATCGCGCTACCGCCGTTGCTGGCGGGGATGGTCCAATTGACGGTCGCCTGCATATTGCCGGCCACGGCGCTGGCGTTGGTGGGTGCGCCGGGCACTGTCGGCGCGCTTGGTGTGACTGCGTTCGACGCAGCCGATTCGGGGCCCGGACCAACCCCGTTGGTGGCGTGGACAGTGAACGTATAGCTGGTGCTATTCGTCAGGCCGGAGACCGTGGCGGAGGTGGCGGTCGGACCAGACGCCGTACCCGTAAAGCCGCCGGGCGAGGACGTCACCGTGTAGCCCGTGATGGCGCTACCGCCATCGCTCGCCGGAATCGTCCAGCTGACAGTGGCCTGCGTGTTGCCGGCGACGGCGCTCGCCCCCGTGGGAGCACCCGGAACCGTCGACCCGGCGGGCCCGACGACCGTGAGCAGGGGTGGATGGGCCGCGTCCTCGCGGCTCGAGAAGGTGGAGCCGGTCAGGTCCGCGGTCGTGATCGCGAGCGTGAAGCTCCCGTTCCCGGCCACGAAGCTCAACACGTTCCAAGTGTTGTACGCGCCAGCCACGACTGGGTTGACTGTGGTGACATTCGCTCCGACGAGGGTGGGCGCATTGGAATTGGTGATGGACGTCTCCCCCCAGGCTGTCCGGGGGTCGGCGAGCGTCCGTGTCGATGCGGCTCCGCTCGTGCTCACCCCCCACAGCTGGAGCGTGGCGCTCGTCGGGGCACCGGTCAGCCCTTGGACGTCGAACATCAGGTAGGTGCGCTTCTGGGCGGCCGATGTGTTGCCCACCTGCAGCGTCGTCGCGGTCCCGAAGTTCGTGGTCTTCGCGGCTGCCGAGACGTACGCGTCCTGCATCGGCGCAAAGGTGAGCGTGGCCGCGCTTACAGGTAGCGGCGTGGCCAGCGAGGCCATGACGACTCCGGCGGACACGAGCAGGGTCGCGGCGGTGAAGGATGGACGCGGCGCAGATAACGACCGACCGTGAGGCACGGCTACAGCCCGGGCACTGGGCAACGAGGACACCAATGAGTACAGATAAAGGCGGTGCGGGCACGTATTGGTACCGACCCAGTACATTTGGCTGGAGCGGCAACTGCCATTCTGCGCCGTGGCGTCGGACGCGTCAAACGCGATCAGGCCGCCTCGAGAAAGGAACCGTTGACCGCCGGCACCACCAACACCCGATGCCGCCGTCGTGATGAGATCGCGCTAGACTTCATGCATGTGGCCCTTCAATTCGACCAAGACGAAGCTCCCCGACTCCGCGTCCGCACTCGCCGGCCGCCCCGACCCGATCCCCACAGCTGAGCGTCACTTCGTGAACGGCACCCCGCTCAGCGGCCCGTATCCGGAGGGCGCCGAGATCGCGGATTTCGCCCTGGGCTGCTTCTGGGGCGCCGAGAAGACCTTCTGGCAGACGCCCGGCGTGATCGTCTCCGCGGCGGGCTACGAGGGAGGCCTCACGCCGAACCCGACCTACGAGGAGGTCTGCTCAGGCAAGACGGGCCACGCTGAAGCGGTCCGCGTCGTCTTCGACCCGCGGCTCATCTCGTACGAGCAGCTGCTCCGCATCTTCTGGGAGAGCCACGACCCGACCCAGGGAATGCGGCAGGGAAATGACATGGGGACGCAATACCGATCCGCGATCTATACGCATACCGATGCGCAGCAGGCGGCCGCCGAGGCGTCCCGCGCCGCCTACCAGGCCGAGCTCACGAAGGCGGGGTACGGGGAGATCACGACCGAGATTCGGCCCGCCCCCGACTTCTACTTCGCCGAGGATTACCACCAGCAGTACCTCGCCAAGAACCCGCGCGGCTACTGCCCGGACCACTCGACCGGCGTCGCCTGCCCGATTGGGCTCGGGGTAGCGGCGGGCGTGACGCCGATGCAGCAGGTCTAGGCCGCTCCGCGCCGTCCGCACCATGCCGCCTCCCTACCGGGCCGATCCGCGAGTCGACGCCTATATCACTGCGCTTCCGGAGTGGCAGCAGGAGATCTGCCGCCGGGTACGAGACCTCGTGCATGCCGCGGACCCCGAGGTTGCCGAGACGATCAAACGCACGACCCAGCCCTATTTCGTCCTCGACGGCAACATCTGCGCGCTGCTGGCAGCCAAGGACCATGTCAACGTGTTCCTGTACGACGGTGCCATGGTTCCGGATCCCGACGGCATCATCACCGCCGGGCACGACAACAAGACAGCCCGAATGATCGCGTTTCGACAGGGCGAGCCGATCAACGCGCCGGCGCTGACGCAGATGTTCCGGGAGATCATCGCCAACAACCGAGCCGGTGGGTGGCGAAAGCTCAAGCGCCAGGGCTGAGCCCGTCCCGGGGGTGCATCTCGCGTTCGGGATCGTCTCAGGAACCCGAGAGATAGGTGAAGCCGTAGGGCTCGACCGGCACTGCAAGGCTGCCGGAACCAGTGACGGTCTCGACGAGGTGGCCACCAGCGTCGTACGCATAGGCCGTCATGCCCACGCCGGCAGCCACCGTCGCCAGCCGCCGCTGCGTCGCCCAGCTCCGCAGCAGACCCTGGCTGCCACCGCCCCCGGCGAGCATCAGCCGCTCGATCTCGGGTTGCAGCAGGAGCGCATCGAGCCGTACCGGGGGGCCCTCGCCAACGTATGCCGATTCGATGGCCACAGGCCCCGCGGCAAGGATGCGATCCGAGCCAACATTGCCGATGTCGAGGTAGCCGCTGGTCGGCGATGCGCCCGGGGCGCCCGCGCCGCCGTGCCAGAGGATCCCGAGCGGCACGTTGCCGAAGCGATGGCGGGTGCCGATGGACCGGGTCGCGGCCTCCTGGTGATCGAAGACCGGCAGGAGCCGATAGCGGCCAGCCTCCGCCACTGTCGCCGAATTCGTGACGCGGCCACCGGGCAGCAGCTCCACGTAGTTGCCGTTGCTCCACAGGCTCTCGCCGGTCCATGCGCTCGCCGGGGTGACGACCCGCGCGGCACCACGAAGGGCGCCGGCCTCCGCCTCGAGCAGCGTCCAGCTCAGCTGCTCGACCCGTTCGTTGCGCGCGGTCGCGGCCATGGCCACGTCCGGGCGCGCATCCAGGGCCAGCATCGAGAGGAGCCCGTGGATCGTGCTCTCCGCGCCGCTGTTGTGGTTGATCCGTCCATCCGCCTCGAGGCCATCGAACGTCGCCCCGGTCGCGGGGTCATACATCGACACGCCCGAGCGGTTGTTGCCGAAGTACCACGCGGCCTGCACGGCCGCCAGCTGGCGGAAGCCGTCGAGCCCGCTGGCATCGGCGGTGCGCAGCAGGTTCTGGAGAGTGGCATCGGCACCGTAGGCAATCTGCGCCCGCTCCGCCGGCGCCGGCAGCCAGCCCTGCTCCGCGCCACCCTGCGCGATGAGGTGCGGCGTGAAGCTCGCTACCTCGGCCACGGCCGTCTGGACGAAGCTCTGATCCTCGAGCGCAGCACCGGCGGTCGCAAGTGCGCCGGCCATCTGGTCTCCCCAGGCGTGCCAGTCCGATCGCGACCCGGCCCAGGGCAGGATCGCCCCAAACGGCCAGTTCGACGCATCGTCGGAGAGGCGCATCTGGGCCAGCCCTTCGGCCAGGTGCGCGAGGTCGAGGCGAGCGCGCGCATCGGTCGGCGTGGCACGAACCAGGGCGGACAGGCCGTAGACCGCCTCGGAGCTCGCATCTGCGCCGTCGACGACCAACCAGGCCGGCATCTGCGCGCCGTCGAGCAGCCGGTGCGATCCATAGTTCACGAGCACCTGGCGATCCAGGGCGTCAAGCGCGAGGTCCAGGCGGTCGTGCAGGAAGGCGGCGAAGTCGGCGAAGCCGGGCGCGTCACGAAACGCCTCGTAGCCCTCACCCAGCGCCCAGATGCCCCGCGCCAGCCAGTACGACGGTCCCGAGTCCGATGGGTGGGGGTTCTCCTCGGGGATCGCGCTGCGGTTGAGGGTGCCGTCCGGCTGCATCCAGAGGACGAAGTTTCCGTTCCGCGCGTCGGCACTGATGGTCTGCATGTAGGTCACCGCGCGGAGCAGGCCATAAGCGGCGTCGCGGCTGTGGGCGTCATCGAAGAGGCGCCAGTGGCGGAGGTAGACCACCGATGCCCTCGTGAGGTCGTCGGTGTTGAAGGCGCCCTGGCCATAGGTGTTCGTGTCGGGGTCGTAGGTCCCGCCGCCGAGGCGGCGATAGCCGCCAACAGCCGTCGAGTCCGGCTCGGCATACGTCCACAGGACGCGGAGGCTCGGCTCCTCGGCGAGGCGGTAGGTCGTGTGGTCGGCCTGGGATGGCGGCGTGACCGCGTCGCCCAGGAAATCGAGGTGGGCGAGGTTCGTGAGTGGTGTCGGTACGGCCCGCACGGGCCCCACCGAGACGAGACCCAGCAGCAGTGAGAACGTGGCGAGCGCCGCCAGCGCGCGGTGATCGACAGATCGGGTGGTCATGCGAAGGTCCTCTCCTCAAGTTGCTCGGGCTCACGAGCGCTGCCCGCGTCGGCGGCCTGCTGGGCCGCGAGGGCCGCGGCAAGGCTCCCGTAGATGTCTGCGAAGCCGATTGCCGGCGCCGCCCCGGTGCGCACCGCTTCGACCAGGTCCGCCACGCCGGCGCGCACGCTCTCGCGGTAGATCGCTATCTTCGCGGCGGGTCCGCCCAGCGTGGCACCCACCTCCACGCGGTGCGTCACCTCGCGCGCCCCGTCGCGGGCGCGCCACGTCCCAGCCTGGGCGACCTCGGTCACGCGCACCTCGATTGATTCGCGCCCGGACGGGCGCACGTGCGGGACCGCAAGGGCGGCCGCGGAGTCTGCGAGGCACGTCTCGAGGAGCGCGACGCCTTCGGCATCGGTCCAGGCCTCGAGCGCGAGCTCGACCGGGATCCAGCCGCGCAGCACCCCGTGCGCAAAGCCCCAGTCGAGGAGCGTCGTCTGGAACTCGGCCGCGTCTGGATGGGTGAAGGCGTGGTAGTAGCTGGCGGTTCCGCCGCCGGGATGCACAGCATTGGCAATCACCGTGTCGGTCGGGTTGTCCGCGTCATCCAGCTGCAGCGCCTGGACGAGGCGGGGGTGGCTGCCGAACAGCCATGCCGCGGCGTCAAAGAAATGGACGCCGTGCTCGACGAAGATCCCTCCGCTCAGGCTGCGATCCCAGAACCAGTGGCCGGCCGGCACCTGCTCGTCGCCGGCAAGGTTCTCCAGCGCGAACCGCTGCAACGGCCCGAACAGCGCGCCACCAGCCCTCCGTCGCAGCCCCTGGAGCCGATGAACCAGCCAGTACAGCGGGTTCCAGCGCATGACGTAGTCCACCGAGAGCAGCACTCCTCCGCGCTCGGTGGCCTCGAGCACTTCCCTCGCGGCGGCCAGATCGGTGGCCAGCGGCTTCTCGCAGAACACGTGCTTGCCGGCTTCGGCGGCGGCGCGGGCGATCGGGCCATGCGCCACCGGGGGCGTGGCGATGATGACGAGATCGATCCCGGCCTCGGCCAGCAGGGCCGCGACGTCGGCGACTGCGCGAGCCTCGTGCGCGGCAGCGACGCTCGCGGCGCGCTCTGGATCGACGTCGGTGACCGCAATGACCGCTGTGCCGGGAAGATCGGCCGCCGCCGCGAGGCAGAAGCTGCCGAAGCGTCCGCAACCGACGAGTCCCAGCCCGAGCGGGGCGGGCGTGGACCCGGTCATTGCGCCGGCCCGGTCCGCCGCAGGCGGGCCACGCCGATGCGCGCATCGGCCATGCCGTAGTAGACGTCGTGATCGTCCCCTCCCGACCGTGCAGGCTCGATGGCGGTCGGAAAGACGACGTTCGGCACGATGCCCGTCAGCTCTTCGGCGAGACCGGGCTCGAGGATCGGCTCCGACGATCGAGCCACGACCCTTGTGACGTCGTCGGCGTCCAGGATCAGCGCGCCCGCGCTGTAGCGGACGTCCGGCTGCGCGACCAAGTCTCGGCTGGGCGTGCCCGAGACACCGTGATAGACGAGCAGCCAGCCCTCTGCGACGCGCACCGGCGGAGCGCCGGCACCGATCTTTAGGCTCTCCCAGGGCTGCTCAGGGAGTGCGACGAGACGGTGCCGTTCGAGCCGCGTCAGCGACCGCGCGTCCGCCTCCACGCGGCGCGCGTCGACGAAGCTGACCCAGATTCCCGGGCGCGGATCGGCGAGGCCGGCCGGGAGTGGCTCGCCCTCGCCGGGTCGGGCCAACGCGAGATCCCACATGGGACGATGGAGCATCGCGTAGGCGCGGTCCCCGCTCGGGTCGGTCACAGGCTCCGGGAAGAGGATCGCGTCCTTGTTGGGATACAGGTTCAGGTCGGTCGCCAGCTCCGGCTCGTAGCCAAAGGAGGCAGGCCCGAGCCGATCCCAGCGCTCGAGATCGGCCGACGCTGCGAGGCAGATGCGCGGCCCGAGCGGCCCGAAGGCGGTGTACGTCATCACCCACCGCTCAAGCCGAGGCAGGTACGTGATCCGCGGGTCCTCTACCCCTCCGCCTCCGGCGTGCAGCTCCCAAGGCTCGTCCGGCTCGAGCACGACTCCCAGGCGCTCGACGTCGACCGGCGTCCCCGCCTGGTCGAAGACGATCCGCGCCCGCCCGATCCGCGAGTAGTTGCCCTCGGCCACCAGGCGGGGGAAGAGGTAGGCCTCGCCATCTCGATGCGCCGATGCGGGATTGAGCACACCGCCGGCCTCGCTCGGCTCGTCGGCGAGCGGCGACATGACGATCCCGAGCCGCTCCAGGACGAACGGGGGTGCGGCGACCGCCCGGGCATCTCCTCGGTCGATCGCGGTCATCTGCGTCGCGGGCAGCCCGCCGCCGCCTTACCCCTTCACCCCGGAGCCGAGGTTCGACTCGATGAACTGCCGCTGGAAGACGACGAAGAGGACGACGGCCGGGATGGCCAGCACGACGGCGCCGGCCAGGATCGCGCCGAACGGGTTGGCCGCCCGGACGGCGACGGTGGAGATGTAGTTGGCCAGCGCCACCGCGAGCGGCTGCAGATCGTGCTGCTTGGTGACCAGGAACGGCCACAGGAACTCGTTCCACGGCCCGATGAAGGTCAGCAGCACGGCGGTGAGCAGCGCCGGCCGCGACCAGCGGCAGGGCGATCCGACCACAGGATCGCGCAGCTCGCCGGCGCCGTCGATGCGGGCGGCCTCGAACAGCTCGTCGCGGCAGCTGCAGGAAGAACTGCCGGAAGATGAAGACCGCGGTGGAGTTGATCGCGAACGGCAGGATCATCCCGAGGTAGGTGTCGGCCAGCCCGTAGTGCGCACGATCAGCACGTAGAGCGGGATCATCAGCAGCTGGAACGGCACGACCAGGACCAGCAGCATCGCGGCGAACAGGTGCCGCGGCCGCGGAAGTGCAGCCGCGCCAGCGCGTAGCCGGCCAGCACGCCGAAGACCACCGTGCCAGCAGGACGCCGCCGGTGAAGATGCCCGAGTTGAGCAGCGATGCGCACCAGGTCGACCTGCGGCGTTGATGTCGCCGTAGTTGTGCGAGCGTCAGGTTGGCCGGGTTCGGGAACGCGCCCGTGACGTCGGTGTCGGGTTCGCGCTGCAGCGAGCCGACCACCATGTAGTAGAAGGGGAACAGGAAGACGAGCGCGCCGAGCACCAGCACGGCGAGGCCCGCCAGCCGGCCCCACGAGAAGCGATCGGCGCGGGTCGCGTCGGCTGATCCCGGCCGACGCTCGTTCCTTGGCGACGGACGTGGCCATGGTTACTCCCTCTCCAGCACGAAGCGGTTGACCAGCGAGATGACCATGCACCCCGATCACCAGCATCACGCCGATCGCGGAGGCGATAGCCGGCGTGCCCTGCTCGATGCCCTGCTGGTACATCAGCAGCACCGGCGACGTCGACGCGCCGTTCGGGCCGCCGCCGCCGGTCAGCAGGTAGGGCTCGGTGAACAGGTTGGCGCCGGTGATGGTGGCCAGGATCACGACCAGCGTGGTCGCCGGCCGCACCCCCGGCACGGTGACGTCCAGGAAGCGACTGCACGACGCCCGGCGCCGTCGACCGCCGCCGACTCGTAGAGCTCCTTCGGCATGTTCTGCAGCGCGGCGAGGTAGAGCAGGATGAAGAAGCCGAGCTGCTTCCAGGTCACGAACAGCGCGATGATCGGCATCGCCAGATGCTGTTGACCAGCCAGGACGGGTTCGGCGCGAGCGGGCCGAGCACGCTGTTGACCAGCCCGTCGCGCTGAACAGGAACAGCCAGACGCCGACCACGGCGACGCTCGCCGTCACGTACGGGCACGTAGTAGGCGACCCGGAAGAACGTCCGGAACGGGAGCGCGGCGTTCAGCGCGGTGGCCAGCACCAGCGAGAGCACCACGGTCAGCGGCACGTTGATGACCAGGAAGTCGCCGACGTTGAGGAACGACCGCTGGACGGCCGGGTCGGTCGAGGACGGCTGTGTAGTTGTCGCAGCCCGACGAACGGCCGGTCCACCATCGCGCCCGGCGCGGCGAAGAAGTAGTCGTGGAAGCGAGATCTAGACCGCGCAGCCGCAGCGGGTAGGCGAAGACGCCGCGAGGAAGACGACGTACGGGCGGCGACGAAGCAGTAGCCGAGCGGCTGCGCGCCCGATCAGGCCTGCGCATCCGCGCCGCCGCGCGTCCGGCGGCAGCGACCGGCCATCGATCAGCTCCCGCTGACGAGCGTCGTTGATCTTGTCGGCGCGTCCTTGAAGGCCGTCGTCGATCGGCGTCTTGCCGAAGATCACCGACTCGCGTGTACGCGGTCGCGGAAGGTCTGCCAGATCTCGACCGAGTTCGGGCACGTTCGGCACCTCGACGGTGCGGCGCGGCCTGGTCGGCGAACAGCTGGTACTCCGGGTTCTTCTGTGAAGTAGTCCGGGTAGGTCGGTCGGCAGGTCCGTGCGCATCGGCATCTGGCCGGTCAGCGTCGAGCAGCTGTGCCGTCCTGCTCCTTGCTGGTGGCGAACTTCAGGACGTCCCAGGCGGTCCCCTGGTTCTTGCAGGCGCGAGTACATGCCGATCGTTCTTCGCGTCGGTGAAGGTGTGGACGTCTGCTCGCGGTCCATGCCGTCCTTGGTCGGCACCGGGACGGCGCCCCAGTTCGACCTTGCCCTTGTAGACCGCGATGGCCCACGGGCCGACGATCGCCATGGCCGCCTTCCTGTCGGCGAACGAGTCACCGCTGGTACGCCTCCTTGCGGTGCCAGCTTCGTCGTCGTACATGCTGCTTCCAGAAGTTCGCCGACCGCCTGCCGGCCTCGGGTCGTTGAACGTGGCCTTGCCGTCCTCGACCAGCTGCTTGCCGCCGGTCTGCGCGGCGTAGAGCGGGTAGAAGTCGAACCAGGACTGGAAGAACTCGCTGCGTCGGCGCGGGCCAGATGGCCGCCTGCGCGCCGCCCTTGGCGACGAGCTTCTTGCGCGGTCGCGAGGAACTCGTCGTAGGTCGCCAGCGGCGGGTTGTCCGGGTCGAGGCCGGCCTTCGTGAACAGGTCCTTGTTGTAGAAGATCATCACCGGGTTCGACTTCCACGGCATCTGGTAGAACTTGCCGTCCGGCGACTTGTACTGGTCGGCGCGGTCGCCGGTGCGCGTCCTTGATGTAGCTCGCCGCCGTCGGCGAAGTCGTCGAGCGCGACCAGGCCGCCCTGCTTCTGGAACTGCGGCACCGCGGCCGGCGCGGTGTTGAAGACCAGGCACGGCGCGTTGCCGGCGGTGATCGCCGCGCCGATGACCTCCTCGGAGCTCTTGCCGGCCGGGATCTCCTGCGCCGGTGACCTTCTCGTCGGCGTGGGCCGCGTTCCAGGCCGCGACCATCGCCTTGCCCCAGGCGACCTCCTCCGCGTTGTTCGAGTACCAGATCTTGATCGGGCCCTTGGCCGCGGCTGCGCTGCCGGCCGGGGCTCCGCTGCTGCCTCCGGAGGTGCAGGCAGCGAGCACCAGGATCAGGGCGACTGCCAGATTGCCAAGTCGGAGCCACGTACGAGACATCTGCTTACCTCTTCCCGGTTTGACCGCTGTCATTGCGCCCACGGCTGGCACCCGTGCCCTCGCGGGGCACGGCGGCGGTTCTCGGGCGGGAGCGCCAGGCCGGCATCGATGGCCACAGGGGCCTCCATCTCCGCGGTGTTCCATTCCACCGCGGTTTGAAGTGTGGCTCGGGGCTACATGATCCCCCTCTCGTCAAGCCAGCAATCGGTCGTCCGCGGTCGCCCGCCAGGTGGCGTACGCCTCGTGGAGCGTCCGAGGAAGCCCTTGGTACCACGTCGGCTCGTCAGGGCCGTCGAAGCCGGGCGAAATGATCGCGGCTCGCCGACCGAAGCGACGCCACACATCGGCAACCGGCTTGGGCCTGCCATCGGCCCGGACGAGGCCAAAGTGCAGCTCGTGCGCCGCACGGTCGAACGGGCGGCAACCTTGCCAATGCAGGTTCGTAGTCGCTGAAGCACCACCATGCTGCCCCTGTCGCGCCAGTGCGCCACAGCCTCCGCAGAACGCGGTCCGCGTAGCGAGCCACGCGGTCCTCCCCGAGCTCGTGATCAGGAAGACCGAACTCCTGGGCCTCCACCCGCTTGCCGGCCATGCGGGCGGCCGTAGCAGTGAGGAAGGGCACCCAGTCGGGGTCGTCCGCCGCAGTGGCGGCCGAGCTGTAGAGCGGGTACCCGTGCATCGCCACCTCGTGCCACGGGCCGGCAATCGAGCTGAGTCGGATGCGCCGATCCTCCTCGAGGTCCTGGGAGTGGAGGCCGCCAGTGACCGGGACCCCGGCCGGCGCCAGCGCCGCCGTCAGAAGCGTGCTCCATCGGGCGATCTGGTCGGAATCGGCGGGCCAGCGCAGATTCGAGAACTCGTTGCCAAGGTCCCAGCCCGCGAGCGCCGGGTGCCCGGCGAACCTCGACGCGAGCCGCTCGGCGAAGAAGAGCTGGGCATCGAGGAGCTCTGCATCCGCGTAGATGTCACGCGCGGCACCAGGCACCACGCGGCCACGGCTCAAGGTGCGAAAGATCGACGATGCCGTCGGGTCGATGACCCAAGCAGGAAGCCAGTTGGCCCCGCTCATGTGGCCGCAAAAGAGGCTCAGGACGAGGACGACGCCATGCCGCTCCGCTGACCCTAGGACCGTCTCGAGCGAGAGGAGCGCCTCGTCCGACACGCGGTCCGGCCGCGGCTGGAAGGCTTCCCAGAGTAAGAAGATACGGACCTCCTCCAGCCCAAGGTCCGCGATGCGGGCCATGTCGCGATCGGTCTCTGCAGGTCTGACATCGTCCCACCAGTACATGGCGGTGCGAGCCGGCCAGTAGTTCACCCCCAGCCGGAAGAAGCCAGCTTCGGTGCCAGGACGATGCCGGGTCACGCTGCCTCGCATCGTAGACGCGTGCAGTCAACACCGGCGGCCAGGTGCGGCTTCTGGCCCGGGCGAGATAGTCCCATCGGGCCACTCGCCAGGTGGGCGACGAAGCGTAGCCTCACGTCATGGCCGCTCGCGTACCACCTATCGCCTACTGCCCCAGCTGCGGTGCCGCAAAGGACGGGCCCATCCGGTTCTGTGCGGCGTGCGCCCACGATTTCTGGGGCGCGGCCGCCGGACGCGAAGCGGTCGCGGCCGCGGCACCCTCGACGCCATCGGGCACGACGGAGTCATTTGCGTGGTATCGATCCGTTCCCCGTGCGGTGAGGTCGGTGGTCGGCGGCGCCGCGCTGATCGTGCTCGGGTCGCTCCTGCCGTGGCTCACCGTCAGCTCGGTCGATGGCAGCTGGCAGGCCTTCAGCGGGGTCCAGGGCGGGGGCGACGGTTGGATCACGCTCGTGCTCGGCCTCGGCATCGGTGCGCTGGCGGTCATCGGTCGGGAAGGCGCCAGTGAGTTCAATCGTGTGGCGGTCGGCCTGCTGAGCCTCGTCGCGCTGCTCGTCTTCTGGATCAATCTTGGGCGGGTTGGCGCCGCCGCCAGCGCATTCGACCGACAGGCGTTCGGCTACGCCACCGCGAGCGTGAGCGTCGGCCTCTGGCTGATCGCCATCGGAGCGATCGTTGCGTTCGCATTCAACATTGCGCGCGGCGGCCGGAGTGGCCCGGGGACCTTGCCGAGCATCATCCCCTGGCGCTGAGCTCTCGCGGAGCCCGAGTGTTGCTCTTTAGAACGTCTGTTCTATACTAGCGCCGAGATGCGCACCGAATACCGTGAGGAGCCATGCGCGCGCGCCCTCAACCGGGTCGCCGGCATGAGTTTCAAATGGAGCCTCAACCCGTACATGGGCTGCGCGCATCGGTGCACTTTCTGTTACGTCCGCGGATTCGAACGCCGCGCGGATCGGCCGTGGGATGAGCGATACGGGACCTCGATCCGGGTCAAGGTGAACGTGGTCGAGACGCTCCGCCGCGAGCTCGCGGCACGCGGCTGGCGCCGGGAAGTAGTGGCAGTCGGCGCGGCCACGGATCCCTATCAGCCGGCCGAAGGGCGCTACCGACTGACCCGGGGGTGCATCGAGGCCTTCGCTGCTGCGCGCACACCGTTCTCGATCATCACTCGCGGGCCGTTGGTGGTCCGCGATCGCGACGTCCTGAGTCACGCTTCCCGCCGCGCGGAAGTGCGTGTCAGCGTGTCGGTCGCGACGGTCGACGCGGCGCTCGCGGCCAGGCTGGAGCCCGGTGTCGCCCCACCGCGGCAGCGGCTCCGCGCCGTGCGCCTGCTGACCGACGCGGGGATCCACGCCGGTGTCGCGCTGGCGCCGGTCCTGCCGGGCCTGACCGATGCGCCCGCCCAGCTTGCCGCGGTGATGCGCGCCGCTCGCGAGGCGGGTGCGACCCACCTGTGGTGGAACCTGCTCAACCTGCGGCCAGGAACGCGGGAATACTTCACCGCGGCGCTTGCCCGAGAATGGCCGGAGCAGCTGGCAAGGTACGAGACCCTGTACGCCGGCGCCGGCTACCTGCGACCGGCCGATGCAGGCCCGCTCGAGCGGAGGCTGACGGCCTTGCGTGGGGGCTCCGGGATCCGCGACCGTCGCCGCATCCGCCTCACCCCGGAGCCGGAGCCGATCCAGCTCGCGCTGCTTCCGTGACGGGACGCAGCAGTGTCCCGAAGGAACGGCGTCCGACGCGATGACCGAAGCCACCGTATCGGTACCGGAACGCTTGATGCAATCTCCTGAACCGGTATTCGCTGCCCCTCCGGGACGACCACAGGGTACGGGGCAGCGCTCGCGGCCCACAAGGCCCTTTATCCCCGAGTTTCCGGAGCCTTCGGCCCTTCGTCCACAGCCAATCCACGCGGAACGGTGAAAACGACGCTCGCCCCGCCGGCTGGACCGCTCGAGGCGCTCATCACCCCGCCGTGCGCTGCAACGAGGCTGCGCGCGATCGGGAGTCCGAGGCCGCTGCCTGCGGCGGCGCCGGCCCGGTAGAAGCGGTCGAAGACGTGCGGCAGCACGTCGGGTGCGATCCCGCTTCCGGTATCGGTGACAGAGACCGATGCGCCACCCGCGGCACCCTGCGCCACGATCTCGATCCGACCGCCCCGCGGAGTGTGGCGCAGGGCGTTCGTCAAGAGGTTGGCCGTCACCTCGCGGATGCGCGCAGGATCGAGCTCCATCGAGCCCAGGTCACCGGAGACGTCGACCGCGAGCTCTACGCCGGCGGCCCGCGCAGGCGCCGCGAACGCGGCCGCGATGTCATGGAGCAGCGATCCGAGGTCGGTCGGCTCGCGCCGCAGTCGGAGCTGGCCGGCCTCAGCCAGGGCCAGGGTCCGAAGATCCTCGATCAGCCGCTCGAGGACGTGGGTCTCCTCGAGGATCGGCGCGAGGTGAGCGGCATCCGCGGGGTAGACGCCATCCATCAGTCCCTCGAGATTGCCCTGGATCACGCTCAACGGTGTGCGCAGCTCATGCGACAGGTCGGCCAGGAGCCGACGGCGCTGCTCGTCTGACTCTTCAAGGCGGGCATTCATCGCATTGAATGCGCGCGTCACGGCGCGGATCTCTCGTGGCCCAAGCTCGGCGAGGCGTCCCGAGTAGTCGCCCGCCTCGACGCGTGCCGCGGCCGCAACCAGGTCGGCGGCCGGAGCCGCCGCGCGGCGCAGCGAGCCAACCACCACGAACACACCGACCAGGACGACCACCGCGACCACGCGCGCCGATCCACGACTGAGAGAGGGCCCAGACCAGCAGCGTGCCGACCCCCACGCCGAAGATCAGCAGAAAGGCAAGGGCGAAGCCGATCCGCCAGAACATCCGGCTGCGCATTCGCCGCCAGCCCTCGGCTCCGGCGGTCCCGCGCGGAGGCCAGGCCTCTCCCTCGGGCCACCAGGGAGGCCCATGTCGTCGGCCGTGCCAGCGGCCTCGACGCTCAGGCATCGGCCAGCCGGTAGCCAACGCCGTAGACGGTGAGGAGGATATCGGGGCTGGCGGGGATCGGGCTCCAGCTTGCGTCGGATGTTCTTCACGTGCGCGTCGATTGCGCGCTCGTAGGATTCGAACGCCAGGCCGTGGATGGCATCGAGCAGCTGCGAGCGTGTGAAGACGCGGCCGGGCTGGCGCGCCAGGGCCGCCACGAGGGCGAACTCGGTGGGGGTGAGGTCGACGCGCCGGCCAGCCACCTCGACCCGCATTCGCGCGACGTCGAGGCTGAGGTCCGCCGCGCGCAGGAGCTCCGCGCCCGCATCGCCCTCGTGGCGCCGCAGGACGGCGCGGACCCGCGCCACCAGCTCACGCGGGCTGAACGGCTTGGTCACGTAGTCATCGGCGCCGAGCTCGAGGCCGACCACCCTGTCGGTCTCCGCCGCGCGGGCGGTCAGCATGATGATTGGCACCCCGGCATCACGGCGCAGGCGCGCGAGTCACGTCGAGTCCGTCGATTCCCGGCAGCCCGAGGTCGAGCACGATCAGATCGGGACGCTCGGTGCGGGCGCGCATCAGGGCCTCGCGCCCGTCTCGCGCGACGGTCACCGCGAAGCCCGCGTTTTCGAGGTAGTCGCGGACGAGCCGCGTGATCTTCGGCTCGTCGTCGACGATGAGAATTTGGTTCATGTGGTCGCGCCGATCGTAGCGGGGCCGGGCGGCGCGGTCGCCACCCGGCCAGAAGCCTCAGGCGGGTCGCTCCGGCGTCTCGTTGTGAGCGCGACGGTGCCAGTCCTCGAGGCGGTCGTGGTGGCCGCCCCATCGGCCCCGGCCACCGCGAAGCAGGCCGAAGAGCAGGAAGATGCCGAAGATCCACAGGATCGGCCAGAAGAAGCCGAAGCCGCCGTAGCCCCAATGCGGGCCTGGATAGTAGACGACCGGTACAGGCTGGCCCGAGCTGACCGCGGTGCGGCCGGCATCGGCGATCCCCTGCGCAACCCCGGCGTCATACACGTTGACGCCGATGAGGACGACAACGCCGATGAGCGCCAGCGCGACGAGGGCTCGAACGAGAGCACTTCCGGACATGGGATGGTCTCCTTGTGATTCAACGATCGATGACCATCAGCCTGGCGACCGGTTGTGTGCAGACTGTGAACGCCGTGCGGAGGCCCTACGTGGCCCCGATTGACAGCCCGGGCTCGCGCGGCGAGAGTGGGGCCATGGCCACCTCGCGCACGCCGCTCCCAAACATCAAATCGGTCGGCGCCTTCCTGGTCGGGCTGGAGCAGAAGATCCTGCACCGAACGCCCATCCAGGAGACCCTGGAGCAGCATTCGCAGCGCACCCAGCTGACGCTCGATGGGATGCGAGTCGATCTTCCGCCTGAGCCGCCGGCGCGCCGACCTCCGAAGGATCGATCCGGAGCGAAGCTCTAGTCCTACTCCTCGTGGGGCAGGCCACGCTCGACAGCGGCCCAGCCGGCCGCCAGAAAGCGATTGGCGACCATCGCGTCGTGAACCGGAGGGTGGTCCGGAACGATCAGCGCTCCGGCGAGCCCGGGCAGCAGCGGCGAGGAGCCGAAGGTCACCGCGATCAGCGTATCGCCCTCGTGCCTGCCACTCGCGATCCGAAACAGGGTTTCGCGCGGGACGGCGTCGTAGTGCACCCAGAACGGATCCGTCGACGTGATGCGCGTGAGGAGCGTCCCGCGCTTCAGCCGTCGGTCCGGCCGGGTCGCCGCGTTGGCCGGCGTTCCCGCGAACAGGAGGCGGCCTGACTGATGCTGCCGATCGAGGGTAGCGTTCCAGCCTTCCCAGCGCGAGGTCCTGCGGGGCTGCGCGGGATCCAGGGCCAGGTCGGCGAGGACGACATATGCGTCCGCACGATGGCGTATCGATCGACAGCGCTCATCGCATGGCGGCAGCATCAACCGCTGCAGCTCGCCCACGCTCAGGCGTGCGCTGAGCCAGGCGCTGAAATGCGCGGGATCACGGCGCACCGCGGCCGGGTCGATCAGGGTCAGCACGTCCTCGCCCTGCCGAACGCGGTGCACGGCGACGGAGAAAGCTCCACTGAGATCGGGCACGTCGTCGGGCGGGCGCGAGGCACTGTCGCGTCGGTCCACGTTCCAATGAGAACCCTATTCGGCCGATTACGCAACCGCACCGAACCGTACTCGACCATACCCCACCGCACCCTCCCGGACCGCAGAGGACCCACCTTTAGCGCATCCGGGCCTTCAGCAGGGAGATTCGGCGCCACGACTCATCGATGCGGCTTTCCGTCAGACGCCCGGAGGCGACGTGGCCGACGATGATCTCGATCGTGGCGGCGACGATGCCGTCCTCGAACACCTGCTGGTTCGCGATCGTGAGGATATCGACCCCGGCATCGATCGCCAGGGCCACCGCTTCGGGGTAGCCGAAGGCCTGGCGAATGGCACCCATCTGCAGGTCGTCGCTGATCACGACGCCGTCGTAGCCGAGCCGCTCGCGGAGGATGCCGGTCACGGTTGCCTTCGACAGCGTGGCCGGGTAGCTCGGGTCCAGGTTCGCGTTGAAGACGTGGGCGGTCAGGATCGCGTCTGCGGCACCCTGGGCCACGATCGAGGCGAATGGCTCGAGCTCGGCATCCGTCCAGGTGGAGGTGACGTCGACGACACCCAGGTGGGTATCGCCCGTCGAGCTCCCATGTCCGGGGAAGTGCTTCAGCGTCGTCTGGATCCCGGCCTGGTGCTGGCCTGCGATGAACGCGAGCGCCTGCCTTGTTACCAGGCTGGGATCCGCTGGAGAAGCTGCGATCGAGTGCGCCGATGATCGGGTTCGATGGATTCACGTTGAGGTCGACGACCGGCGCGAGGTTGAGGTTCACCCCGACCGACGCGAGGGTTGCGCCCATCGCCGCCGAGCGCTGCTGCGTATACGCGGCATCGTCGCGAGCACCGAGTGAGGCGGCTGATTGGGTGGCGGGAAAGCCATGGCGCTGGTCCAGCCTGGCGACGAGGCCGCCCTCCTCGTCGATGCTGACGAGCAGCGAATCCGCTCCGGCGGCCGCCTTGAGCGCCGCGACGAGCGCCTTGACCTGCGCGGGCGACTCGACGTTCCGAACGGGAGTGTTGGTAGGGGTGTCGAAGTCGAAGAGGACCACGCCACCGAGTCCCCGGTCGCGGATGTCCTGCACGATCGGGGATCGGTCGTCGACGGTGAGGCCACGGAAGCCGACCAGCAGCATCTGCCCGATCCTGGTCCGCAGGTCGGGCTTGGGGGTGGCCGTGGGCGTCGGCGCAGGTGAGGGGGTTGCCGTTGGCGCCGAGCTGGGCGTCGCAGACGCGACGGGGGTTGGTGAGGCGCTCGGCACGGCGCTCGACGTCCTTGTCACTGACCGGGCCGCGCACGCCGCCAGGAAAGTGACGACCCCGAGGCCGGTGACGCGGAGGAAGCGACGCCGCGTCCACCGCTGATCAGCCATCGTTGCCATGCCGTGGGCGAGGCGGGCGTATCGATCGTCCTGTGCCAAGCGATCCTCCGGCCCTGAACGATACTCGGAGGATGACGAGAACGCCGGCGACGCCTCTCCTGCGGCTCCTCCGAGTGGAGCTGATGCGAGTTGCCGACGCCGAGAAGGCGGCTCGGATGCGGGCGTACATGAAGTCGGCGATGCCGTATCACGGCGTGCCGAGCCCGGCGCTCACAGTCGTGGCGCGCGCCATCTTCCGCGATCTGCACCTGCCCACCGTTGCCGCCTGGCGCCGCCACGTCGCTGGAGCTCTGGCGCGGCGCGGGCTTCCGCGAAGAGCGGTATGCGGCGCTGATCCTCGCCGGCGATCGCCGGGCGCGGGCGTTTCAGACTCCGGACCAGCTGCCGCTCTACGAGGAGCTGATCGTCACGGGCGCATGGTGGGACTACGTCGACGAGGTCGCCAGCCGCCGGATCGGGCCGATCCTCCTCGCGCATCCCGCCGAGCTTGCCCCGGCTATGCGGTCCTGGAGCCGGTCCGACGATCTCTGGAAGCGAAGAGCGAGCATCATCAGCCAGCTACGATTCAAGGACCGCACCGATTGGCAGCTCCTGTTCGACTGCATCGGCCCGTCGATGGCCTCCAGCGAATTCTTCCTGCGCAAGGCAATCGGTTGGGCGCTGCGGGAGTACGCCAAGACCGATCCGGGGGCTGTTCGGCGCTACGTGTCCGAGAATGAGGCCGCCCTGAGCGGCCTCAGCAAGCGCGAGGCGATGCGACAGATCGAGAGGAGATCCCCACCATGACGGAGAAGCCGGGGGCCTGGCGCAAGGCCCCGCCAGAGCTGATCGACCGGTTTGCCGCGGCGGTGGCCGGCGTCGAGGGCCTGGAGCAGCGACAGATGTTCGGCTACCCCGCCGCGTTCATGCGCGGCAACTATGGTGACCGGCCTTCACCAGGACAGCTGGATCGTGCGCCTCGGCGCAGACGAGCGATTGTCCCTCGCGGAACAGGGCTGGCAGACCTTCTCACCGATGCCGGGCAGGCCAATGCGCGAATACCTCGCCCTTCCTGCAGCGGTCGCCGCGGATCCGGAGGCCGTACGGTCGTGGGTCGAGCGAGCGGCTGCCTACGGGCGGTCGCTGCCGCCAAAGCCACCACGCAAGAGCCGATGACCCGCCCCTGACCCCGCCGGTCGGCAGACCCCCCGGCTTCCGCCGACCATTTGCACCTTGATAATAGTTGTCGTGGCCCTCCATGACTAGTACTATCGGCCCCCGTCGGGTGGGGAACCGGTGGCTCCGGCGAGCGGAAGGGAGCAACCCCGATGACTCGACTCCGCTCAACAATCGTCTCGCTGGCGCTCGCTGCAACTCTGCTGCTGATCAACATCGCCACAGCGTTGGCCGACGGCACGCTGCCGCCGTACCCACGCTGATCCTCCGGCGACCTACGTAGGTTTCGGCTATGTGCTCGCCGTCCGCCGAACCCTCACCCGGCGAAGTCAGCTCCGGAGACCTGGCCCTCACGGCCTCGGCGTAGAGCCGGTTTGCCGCCACCAGATCTCCACGGTCGCTGAGCATCGCCGCGTACTCGGCCAGGACTTCCCGGAGCCGCGGTCCCGGCCCTCGCGCGCGCAGCACCTGGAGCGCAGACTCATACGCCAATCGAGCGGCATCCACGTCATTTCGCTCGTGTGCGATCCGGGCGCGTGTGAGGAATGCACTGCTCCTGACCGCATGGAAGCCGCCAGCCTCCGCGGCGGCCAGCGCGAGGGTGACGTACTCCTCGGCGCGGTCCACGTCGCCGCCTGCCCACGCAATCTGGGCCTCCGTCTCGGTGATATGCGCGAGCATCGATCTGTCGCCGTGGCGCTCCGCCTCGTCGCGCGCGTCCTGCGCGTGCTCGATCGCACGGGCGAGATTGCCAAGCCCAAGGTAGGTGAGCGCCAGGTTGTTCTCCAGCGCCGCCTGCTCGAGGCCGGCTTCCATCGCCCGATACAGGCCGAGGCTCTCCATGCCGGCCCGGAGAGAGCGTTCGAGATCTCCACTCTCGCGGTAGTGCGCGGCGAGCCCCGACATGAAGGCGGCCCGCTGACGCAGGTCCACGCCCTCTGTCAGCGCCTTCGCTTCCTCCATGTAGTTCAACGCACGCTCGGTGCGGCCGTCTGATGCCTCGACGTGCGCCAGCGCGGTCAGGACCCGGAACCGAAAGTCGGGTGCCACCTGCAAACCGCCCCGCAGCTGCTCGAGAAGCTCCTGCAGGAGGCTACGCGCCTCGGCCGGCGTCTCGGTCGCGTAATGGGCCGACGAGAGCCAGTACTTGGACCAGGCCGCGTCGGCTGGCTGACCGAGGGCGCCGAACAGCTCGGCCGACTCGGATGCGGGTGCGATCGCCTCCTGGCCGCGATCGAGGCGGTAGAGCGCCTCAGCCATGCCGCGCAGCACCTCCGCGCGTGCGGGCCGGTCAGTGGCCACCTCGAGGAGCGCCTCGTAGCGGTCGAGGGCCTCCTGCCAGTTCCCGGAGGCGAGCTGAATGTCAGCCTCGAGGCGGCTCGGCCCGGGCTGATCCTGCGCCAGAAACTCGGTGACCGGCAGGCCCAGGCGCTCCGAGATGAAGGAGAGCGCCGCCATGGAGGGCTTGGCCAACCCCCGCTCGAGCGCGCTGATATAGGCGCTCGTATACCGACCCGTTGCCAGCTGCGCCTGGGTCAGCTGGGCTCGCAGCCGCGCTCGGCGGATCCGGTCACCGATCCGGCGGGCGAGGGCGCTGTTGTCGACGACGACGACCCGTCGGGTACTGCGCACGGCCGTACTCTAGCGCACGGCTTAATCGCGCTTGAGGTCCTCGTGGCGGCAGGACTGGCGTAACGCCTCGGGGGGTGGCAGACTGACGCCCCTTTGCCGGAGGCGGCGATGCACACGGACGGTCTGATGGGGGAGCTCGGGCATTCGCGAGCGGCTCGCCATGGCGCCTCGCCGTTTCCCCCCATTGCCGACTACGCCTTCCTCTCCGACTGCGAGGCGACCGCGCTCGTCGCGCCGAGCGGCAATGTCGAATGGCTGTGCCTCCCGCGCATGGACTCGCCGAGCGTGTTCGGCGCAATCCTGGATCGCGACGCTGGCGGCTTCCGGTTCGGCCCTGCTGACGTCAGCGTGCCCGCCGCCCGCCGCTACCTGCCCGGCACCATGGTCCTCGAGACGAGCTGGACGACCGCCACCGGCTGGGTGATCGTTCGCGACGTGCTGCTGATCGGCCCCTGGGCGCATGAGAAGGAACGCTCGCGCACGCACCGCCGCGCTCCGACCGATTACGACGCCGAGCACATCCTGCTCCGCACCGTTCGCTGCGTGAACGGCGAGGTGCAGCTCTCGGTCGATTGCGAGCCGGTCTTCGACTACGGCTTGAAGATCGGCCAGTGGGAGTACACGCGAGTCCGGCTACCACCAGGGAATCTGCCGCGCGGATGGAGAGATCGCGCTCACCCTGACGAGTGACATGAACATCGGCTTCGAAGGCCCGCGGGCGATCGCGCGAACGCTGCGTCAAGGAAGGCGAGTCGCGCTTCTGCGCCCTCTCCTGGGGACAGCGCGAGCCACCGCGAGCATTCGACGACGCCTACAAGCGGTTGGTCTGGACAGCCCACCACTGGCAGCACTGGCTTGCCCGCGGCCGATTCCCCGACCATCCGTGGCGTTCCTATCTGGAGCGCTCCGCGCTGACGCTGCGCGGTCTCACCTACGAGCCGAGTGGTGCCGTGATCGCGGCGCCAACGACCTCCCTGCCCGAGACGCCCGGCGGCGAGCGGAACTGGGATTATCGGTACTCGTGGATTCGCGACTCGACGTTCGCCCTCTGGGGCCTCTACACGCTCGGCTTCGACTGGGAGGCGAACGACTTCCTGTACTTCGTGGCCGATGCCGCCAGCGGCGAGGAGGATCTGCAGGTGATGTACGGGATCGACGGCGAGCGGGTGCTCACCGAGCGAATCCTGGATCACCTCGATGGCTACGAGGGAGCTCGCCCGGTACGGGTCGGCAACGGCGCCTACAACCAGAAGCAGCACGACGTGTGGGGGGCCGTTCTCGACTCGGTGTATCTGCATACCAAGTCCCGGGACCACCTCGACGAGCGCATCTGGCCGATGCTGGTCCGACAGGTCGAGGCCGCTCTCACCCATTGGCGTGAGCCGGACCGCGGCCTGTGGGAGGTGCGCGGGGAGCCCCGGCACTTCACCTCATCGAAGATGATGTGCTGGGTCGCCGCCGACCGTGGCGCGCGACTCGCCCGCCTCCGCGAGGACGACGGACTGGCGAAGCGGTGGCAGGCGGGAGCCGACGAGATCCATGCCGACATCCTCGCCAACGCGGTCGACGAGCGCGGCGTCTTCACGCAGCACTACGACACCGATGCGCTGGATGCCTCGGTCCTGCTCATGCCGCTCATGCGCTTCCTGCCGCCCGACGACGAGCGGATCCGCCGCACCGTGCTCGCGATCGCGGACGAGCTGACGGTCGACGGCCTGGTCCTCCGCTACCGCCCGGAAGAGACCGACGACGGCCTGAGCGGCAACGAGGGGACGTTCACGATCTGCTCCTTCTGGCTCGTCTCGGCGCTGGTCGAGATCGGCGAGCGCGGCCCGTGCGCGGCGGCTCTGCGAAAAGCTCCTCTCGCATGCGAGCCCGCTCGGCCTGTACGGCGAGGAGATCGATACCGCCTCCGGCCGGCACATGGGCAACTTCCCGCAGGCGTTCACCCATCTGGCGCTGATCAACGCCGTGATGCACCTCATCCGGCTCGAGATGCACGGCAGCAGCGTCGCGCCCCTCTCGCCGGAGTCGATGGTTCCGGCCCAGCCGACGGGCAACGGAAACGGAAAGGGCGCGATCGCGCCACGGGCAGGCTGAGGCTCCTCCCACTACCCTGAGGTCATGACGCCCGAGCAGCGGCCCTTCCGGTTCGGGCTGATGATCGACACGCGTCAGACCACCCGCCAGGCGCTGCTCACGCTTGCGCAGGATGCCGCGGCCAGCGGCATCTCGATCCTGCTGGGCACCGATCACCTCGGCCGATGGGCATCGCTCCCCCTGCTGCAGGCGGCCGCCGCGGCCACCGACCTGCGGATCGGCACCTTCGTCCTCAACAACGACCTGCGAAACCCCGTCGTGCTCGCCCAGGAGCTCGCCACGATCGACCTCGTCACCGACGGCCGCCTCGAGATCGGACTCGGGGCCGGCTGGGCGCGCCCCGAGTACGAGGCGGCAGGCATCGGGTTCGATCCGCCCGGGATTCGCCTGGCGCGCATGGAGCAGACGGTCGAAGTCCTGAGGCAGGCGATGCGCGACGGCCGGATTGAGATCCCGGCCTCGGCCGCGTACCCGGAGATGCGGCTCGAGCCGCTGCCCCGCTCCGTCCAACGCCCGCATCCGCCTCTGCTGGTGGGCGGCGGCGGTCCCCGCCTGCTCGGCTTCGCGGCACGCGAGGCCGACATCGTCGCGCTGAACCCGCGCTCGAAGCCGGCTGGTGGCCTGGACACGGCGGACATTCGCGAGTCGGATGTCGACCGCAAGCTCGGTTGGGTTCGCGAGGCGGCAGGTGAGCGATGGGCGCGACTCGAGATCAACGTCGTGCTCTTCGGGGTCGATCCGGAGTTCCGGCGCCGCCGCGGGCCGCCGCCCGCGCGCAGCCACCGGATCACGGAGGAAGATCTGCCGCGGAGCCCGCACTACCTGACCGGAGACCCCGACGAGATGACCGAACAGCTCGTCGCTCGGCGCGAGCGCTGGGGGATCAGCTACGTGGCGATGCGGCCGGAGCACCTCGAGCCGCTGAGGCCGGTGATGGAGCGGCTTGCCGGCCGCTGATCCGCGAGCTCCCGGGACGCGACGCGCTCCACCGGCTCATCGCGGACCAGCTGGTGGCTGTGCTCCTGAACGAGAGCTGAGCCGGGCGAGCCCGTAGCCGAGCAGTGACCCGGCGAATGCAAACCCGAGCGCGATCAGGGGAGCCGGGTCGCCCGAGGCGGGGATCTCGAGGAGCGGGGTCCAGACGCCGATCAGCACGGCCCACAGCAGCGGGCGGTGGCCGGACAGGGCGGCGATGACAGCACCGACCACGACCAGGCTCACCGCGGTGATGCCCGTGTCGTCCCAGCCCGGCCGAGAGTCGACCCACGCGATCGCCAGGCCGAGGGTGATCGCGACGACGGCCAGCAAGCGGTTGCCGCCACCGGTGCGGGGTCGCGATGCCTCTGTCCATCGGTCTGACGGATGCCCCAATGCTGATCCATGCGCAGGGTAGTCCGAACACGCGGCTCGACTAGGCGCAGACTCAAAGGCCATGGACCTGGTTCGCGATCACCGGCGCCTACCATCTCCTTGGCCTGCTCATCGTGGCGGTGCTGGTCTCCGCCTGGCACTGACAACGGGAGTCCCATTGACACCGGGACCGCCCTCGCGGCTAGGCTGGCGGCAGTTGCCACCGGAGATCCTCAGTGAAGCTGTCCTCACTGTTCCCGCGGAGTATCGAGCCTTCCGAGCCCCAGCCCCCCACTGAGGACCGCAAGCCGATCGCCCTCATCCTGGCCGATCGGGTCGTCAAGGGCTGGGTGGAGCCCGGCGATGAGCGCGTGAGCGACCTGCTGCAGCGCGGGAAGCCGCTGCCGTTCCTGCCGGCCGGCGCGACGGCCGCTCAGTGGGTCTCGATCGACCCCGCCGAGCTCCTCCTCGTCGTCCCGCCGGCGCACGTCAGTCCACCCGAGCGGCGCCTTCAGCGCCAGCGGCACGAGGTCATGATCAGGATTGGCGGGTGGGTCGTGTCCGGAACGGCGCACCTCATGCCGGGCGAGGAGTACGACCCCTACCTGCGCTCGACCCGCCAATTCCTGCCGCTCACGGACGCGACGCTCGTGAAGGAGGGCGGCGAGTCGCCGTCGGCGTTCGAGACGCTCATCGTCAACCTGAAGCGCGTCGACGAGTTCCGCGTCGCCTAGCGCGCGAAGAGCGCGATCGGCCGCTGTGACGACGTGACGGAGCACGGCGAAGCCATCGCGATAGGTCCCGGCGCCGACCGCCGTCGCATGAGCCAGCTGCTGGACCTGGAGCAGTGCGGCCAGGGCCCTGCTCGCCGGTTCACCGTCGAACGCGATCGGCAGCTCGACCACCGCCGCCCCGAGCTCGGCGAGCTCCGCGCGGAGAAGATCCAGGTAGGCCTGCTGGCCCGATTCAGCCTGATCGACGTCGATCAGCACCACCGCGTCACCTGGCCCTACCGCCTCGATGGGGCCGTGTCGTAGCTCACTCGGCGTGGTCGCCATCGCCTGGCGAATCACCTTCTCGTGCCAGAGGAGCACGCCCGCCTGGGCCAGGCCGAGTCCGACCCCGAATCCCGCGAACCAGGTCCGGCGGGCGCGGACGAGCGGGCTTGCCGCGGCTGCACGGTCCTCTCCGGAGACGACGACGGTGCGAAGCCGGCGCGCAAGGCGCGCTGCCTTCTCCGGGATCCAAGGCCAGCACGCCGCCGATGGCGAACAGGGCGGCCAGCGTGGCAAGCGCGGATTTGGTCGCAGCGCCGTGCTCGTCGCCGCTCTGCACGGCCACCGTCATTACGGCCCGAGCCGCGAGTGGCGCATCGCGGTGGGCAGTGATTGCAAGGACAGGCGCGCCGACGTCGGTCGCCAGGCGAACCGCGGCCAGTGTCTCGGGGCTGGTGCCCGATTGGGAGAGCGCGATCAGGAGGTCGGAGACCCTCGTTCGGTCTCCGTCGAGCTCGCCCAGCGCCATCTCCGACGACTCACGCACGAGCACATCGCGCCCGATCCGGCGCGCCAGAGCGGCGCCGCCGCCCGGGCCATGGCGAGGGACGCACCGGTGCCGACGAGCACGATGCGCCCCGCCCGGGCGATCAGCGCGTCGAGCTCCGCGCGCTGGCGGCGCGCCTCGCGAAGGGTCGACTCGACGGCCTCCGGCCCCTGCCCCAGCTCGCGAGCCATCTCGTCGGGCGTGGCATCGAGGATCATCCCTTGACGCCCCCCGACGCGAGCCCGGCGACGATGTAGCGCTGGAAGACGAACGCGATGATGACCGGCGGCAGCGCGGCGATGACGCCGCCGCTGGCGAGCAGACCGAAGTCGAGACCGAAGCGGCCGATGAAGTCGTTCAGGGCAACCGGCAGCGTCTTCGAGGCGTTCGTCTGGGTCATGATCAACGCGTACAGGAACTCATCCCACGCCATCAGGAAGGCGAGCAGGCCGGTCGAGACGAGGCCGGGCAGGGCGACCGGAACGATCACCCGCCAGAGGAGGGCGAGTCGGAGCAGCCGTCGATACGAGCGGCGTCGTCGAGCTCGGACGAGATCGAGGCTATGTAGCCGCGCATGATCCAGATCACGAAGGGCGTCACGAACGACGCGTAGATGATGATCAGGGCGAGCGGCGTGTCGCGCAGGTGCAACGCGCTCATGATCTGGTAGAGCGGCAGGATCAGCGCAATCGGCGGCAGCATGTAGGTCGCCATGAAGGCGAGGATCAGCCAGCTGCGTCCGGGAAAGCGCAGGCGCGCGAAGGCGTACGCGGCCAGCGTGCCCACCACCAGCGACACGACCGTCACGGTCGTGGCGATGATCGTGCTGTTCAGCAGCGCCGCCCGGAAACCGAGCGCGGTCGAGTCGGCCGAGCTTCCGAACGTGAGCGCGGCGAACCGGTCGAACGCGATGTGCTCTGGAATCCAGCGCAGCGGACGACGGAGCAGGTCCACTGGCTCCGCCACGCTCGAGATGAGGAGCCAGGCAAACGGCGCCAGGACCACAAGCAGCGCGAGCGCCATGCCGAGATACAGGAACACCCGTCGAAGAAGCCGCCGAGCGGTCGGACGACCGCGTGGTTGCTGGAGAGCGCTCATTGGTCAGGTCCGACCAGTCCGGCCCAGGAGCCGCAGGTAGACGGCCGCCAGGACCATGATGACAAGCGCGATCATGTAGCCGAGCGCTGCGCCACGGCCGAAGTCGAAGCCCTGGTAGGCGGTCTGGTAGGCATAGATCGCGATCGTCTGGGTCGAGTTGGCAGGGCCTCCGTGGGTCATGATCCAGATGATGTCGAAGACCTTGAACGCCTCCATCGTGCGCAGCACCAGCACGATCAGGATCACCGGCGTCAGCAGCGGCAAGATGATGTGGCGGAAGAGGGCCATCGGGCCGGCCCCATCCACGCGTGCAACCTCCACCACCTCGCGATCGATGGTCTGCAGCCCGGCCAGGAGGAGGATCGCGACCAGGGGCGTGATCTTCCAGACATCGGCCCCGATCACCATCCACATCGCGAGGTCGCTGTCAGAGAGCCATGGCTGATAGCGGTGCAGGACTCCGGTCTGGGAGAGCACCGCGTTGAGCGCACCGTATTCGGCGTTGTCGATCCAGCGCCACATCAGGGCATTGACGATGGTCGGCAAGGCCCAGGGCAGGATGACGATTGAGCGCAGCAGCCAGCGCATGCGCAGCGGCTGGTCCATGAGGAGCGCGAGGCCCAGCCCGAGGGCCAGCTCGAGCGCGGTCGAGACGACCGTGAACCAGAGCGCCCGGCCGGTCGATCCCCAGAACTCGCCGCTGGTCAGCTGGTCGATGTAGTTCCCAAGCCCGACGAAGGGCTCCACGCCGGGGCGCGTGAGCTGGATGTCGAAGAGGCTCATCCAGAGGGCGCGCCCGAGTGGCACCACCACGATCAGCAGAATGACGAGGGCGGCGGGGGCCACGAAGGCCGCCGCCACCCACGTCTCAGGCCACGGCCGCTCCGATCGCGCGCTACGCGCGCGGGCGAGAACGGCCATCGCACACGGTCAAAGCGGCATCCGCTCCGCCATTACTTCTGCAGGTCGGGCAGCTTGGCTGCCACTTCATCGAGCGCCTCCTTTGGCGTCTTGGTCCCCTTCAGGGCCTCCTGGATGGCAACCTGCAGCGCGCTCGACAGCTTGGTGTAGTACGGGACCACCGGCCGCGTGACCAGGGCCGCGAACTGCTCCTTTGCCGCCGCGAAGAGCTCCGGCGCCGCCTTCGTCACCGCGGGATCGTCGAAGGAGGCCTTCCACTCCGGAAGGGTATTGGCGTCGTACTTCTCCTGCATCTTCTGGCTCGCCATCCAGAGGGCGAACTTCAGGGCCTCGTCGGGGTGCTTCGTGCTGGTGGTCAGCGCGATGCTCATGCCGCCGTTCACACCGGCGGTCGCCGTTTCGGCCGTGCCCGGGGCGGCAGCGACCGCGATCTGGCCGGCCACCGTCGATTTGGCGGGATCGTTCAGAACCGAGAGGCCGTAGGTCCAGTTCAGGGCCATGGCTGCCTGACCGGCGCCCACCGTCTTGTTGACGTCATCCTCGATGAAGCCGAGCGATGCCGGGTTCGTGAGCCCGTCATCGATCGACTTCTTCATGAACTCGAGCGCGGCAAGGCCGCCGCCCGTGTTGAACTTCGCGTTGCCCGAGTCATCGACGAAGTCGGCGCCGCCCATCGACCCGGCAAGCTCGGCCCAATCGCAGATCACGGCCTCGGCCTGCGTCCAGCTCCACACCAGCGGGAACTCGACGATGCCCTTCTGCTTGATCGCCTTGGCCGCAGTGATCACCTCGTCCCAGGTCTTGGGCACGCTCGTGATACCTGCGTCGGCCAGCATCTTCTTGTTGTAGAAGAAGAACTTCGTGTCGTTGATCCACGGCACCCCCCAGTACTTGCCCTTGTATCCGGCCGACGTCCAGGCGGTGTCGAAGACTCCGCTCTTGAACTCGGCGGGGATCTTGTCCGTGATGTCCTGGATGATCTTCGCGTCGGCGAACTCGGCCGGCCACGGCGTGTCGACAAGGACAGTGTCGTACTGGCCCGCGCCGCCGGCCTGGTCGGTCACGATCTTGTCGTGCAGCGCCTCGTAGGCCACGAACTCGAGATTGACCTTGATATTCGGGTTCTCGGCCATGAAGGCATCGGTCATTGCCTTCACGTCATCCTCGCTGTAGGCGGCCTGCTTCATGAAGATCGTGTTGAGGGTGACCGTGCCGCCGGACGTGCCGCTGGAGCTGGTGCTGCTCGCGCCGCCGCACGCGGCGAGGACGACTACCAGCCCGGCCATCAGGGCCGCCACGGAGCGCATCGCGCTCGCCCCCCGTTGCGTGTGCCTCATCTGAAGTTCCTCCTGCTTCACTGAGCCGAAAGCCCGGCTCGGGCATGGTTGGCCGCCGACGAGTCGATGGCGGCATGGGCCAAAAGGTCGGCCCCGAGCAGCTCCGCGTCCGGGCCGAGGCTGCCCAGCCGGATCTCGGGAGCGATGGCGACGAGCTCGGCAACTCGCCGTTGAAGAGCACCGAGCAGGCGGGCCGCATCCTGCGCCACCCCACCGGTGAGCACGACCGCATCGAGGTCGAGCACGACAGTGAGGTCCGCCACGATGAGGGCCCAGCCCTCGAGTGCCCGGCTCACCAGCCCCTGGATGAGCGGATCGGCACTCTCGGCTGCGCCGAAGACCCGAGGCCGCGACCCCTCCGGACCCGATGCACCGGCCGCCACGGCGGCGGCCGCGAGCGCCCCACCCCCGACCAGGTCCTCGATCCAGGCATAGCCGGCCGGTGCGCCCGTCGAGCCCCGTCCGAGCGGACCGGCATCGACGATCGGGCGCGTGCCCGAGCGCGCGTCGGTCGCGTCAACCGGAATCAGCAGCAGGCCAGCCTCCCCGGCTGCTCCGTGTGCACCGCGATGCAGGCGCCCGTCCAGGATGAGGCCGACGCCGATGTTGGTCCCCAGGGTCATGACCGCCACGTTCGCGCAGTCGCGTGCGGCACCGAGGCGATGCTCGGCCACGGCTGCGAGGTTGGCATCGTTGTCGATAACGACGGGGAGACCCAACCCACCCGCGATCGCGTCACGGAGCAGCGGACCGGCCGGAATGCCGAAGTCGCGCGGCTGCAGCACGTTGCCACTCTCGTCGACCGCGGCCGCCAGGCCGACCCCGACGGCGCCGATCGGCGTCTGGCCGTCCTTCTCGGCAAGGGCGACTGCGGCTCGGACCAGGCCGTCGGCCACACCGCGTCCGGGTGCGGCCAGCTCCGCGGTGGAACCCTCCCAGCGTCTGCCGATGCGACCGTCGCGCACGATCGCGATCCGGGACCGGGTGCCGCCGACGTCGATCGCGAGGGTGTCAGTCGGCATGGCTGGCCACCCCGCTCAGGCTGAATGCGCCAAGGACCGACGCCGGCGCCGCCCGACGGCGGGCGAGCTCGAGCGCGGCGGCGACCGCTCCGATGACCGTTGCGTCACGGTCCAGGCTGGAGATCGCGATCCGGGGAACCGACGGGACGCTCGGCGTGATCCGCGCCACGAGTGATTCGAGGGATGGCCCGAGCGAGCGGCCGACGCCACCGTCGAGGATCACGAGCTCAGGATCGACCGTCGAAATGAGCGCGATGATCGCCATCGCGAGGTCGTCGACCAGCTCATCGAGCACCGAGCGCGCCAGGGCATCGCCATCGGCGGCTGCGCTCAGGACCGCTTCAGGCGTGATCTCGTCCAGTGCCAGGCTCGACGTCGCTCCAGAGGCGATGAGCTCCCGGGCGCGCGCCTCGAGGCCAGGGCCTGACGCGCGCGACTCGAAGGCCCCGAGACCTCCGGTGATCGGCTGGCCGAGCAGCTCGCGGCGCACGACCAGGTAGCCAACCTCGCCCGCCGCGTTGTGGTGGCCCTGCAGGAGCCGGCCACCCGACACGATCGCGGCCCCCGTGCCGGTCCCCACCGAAAGAGTCACGAAGCTGTCCACCCTTCGGCCGTCCCCGCGCCAGGCATGGGCCAGCGCAGCGAGATTGACGTCGTTGTCGACGACGAACGGCATTTCGACCGCGCGCGCCAGGCGCTCGACCACGGGAAAGTCGTCCCAGCCCACATATGGCGCGTCGCGGGCGCGGCCCGATTCCGGGTCGAGGATGCCGGGCACGCCGACCGCCAGTGCCACGACCGGCACGCCACGCTTCTGCGCTTCCGTGCGCATCGCGTCAATGCCCCCGACGAGCGTCCGGAACGCATCGCCCCCCGAGTGCGTCGGGCGCACCTCCTCCGCGAGGATCGTCCCGGCGAGGTCTGCGAGCGCGGCATGGCAGCGCGTACCTCCCAGGTCGACGGCCACGACCGCACCCGCGTCCCGACGGAAGGAAACGAGGGCCCGCGGCCGGCCTCCGCCGGACGGCTGCGTGCCGGCGTCGACCACCAGGCCGTCGGCTCGAAGCCGCGCGACCATGCGGCTGACCGATGCTGCCGACAGGCCGAGGGCCCTGGCGACGTCGGTCTGGGAGGTGGGATCGTGGTCCCTGACGTAGTCGAGCACGAGGAACTCGTTGACCTCGAGCATGGTCGCGTGGCGGACCGGTGAGGGTCTTTCTTTCTGATAGAAAGCCATCCGCGAGGACGATAGCGCAATGCCCTACCGGTGTGAAGACCTTTCCCCGCGTTTCTCTAGCGAGCCGTCCAGCCTCCGTCGATCAGGAGGGTCACGCCGGTGATGAGCGAGGCGGCGGGCGAGGCGAGGAAGACCACGCCCCCGGCAACATCCATCGGGTCGCCGATGCGGTGCAGCCCCGCGATCCGCTCCCGGACCTCGGCCTCGAAGCTCGGGTCGGCGAGATCGGCCTCCGTTCCCGGCGTGCGGATGAAGGTGGGAGCGACGGCGTTGACGGTGATCCCGTGCCTCCCCCACTCCACGGCCAGGCATTTCGTGAGGTGCGCGACCGCCGCCTTGCTCATGCAGTAGACCGATTCGGTGGGCAGCGCCACGAAGCCGGCCTGCGAGCTGAGGCTGATGATCCGGCCATACCCCTGGCGGATCATGACCCGCCCGGCAGCCTGGCTGACGAAGAAGAGCCCCTTGACGTTCACGTCGATGGTGAGATCGAAGTTCTCCTCGGTGACCTCCTCGGCTGGCGCGCTGGGGCCAAGCCCGGCGTTGTTCACCACGATGTCGAGCCGGCCCCACTGATCGACCACCTCTGCGATGGCTGCCTCGATCTGCTCGTGCCTGCGGACATCCATCTGGAGCGGCAGCGCACGCCGCCCCATGGCGGCGATGGCCTCGACCAGGTCGGGCGCGGAGTCGACCTCCCGCAGGCCGAGCGCGACATCGGCTCCGGCGTTCGCCAGGGCCAGCGAGATCGCGCGGCCCAGCCCACGCGAGGCGCCGGTCACCAGCGCCGTCTGGCCGGTCAGGTCATAGCGCGGGTACGCGCCCGCAGGATCGGTGGCCACCGTCTGCCCTCCGTGCATCGGTCAGAAGTCGGGTCGTGCAACGGTACCCGTTCCGTCCAGCGCAGCGCCGGGCGAGTCGGAGTCGGCGTGCTAGCCTGAATCTGCATGGCCGATACGCCGCCCACGCCCGCCTTGGACCGCGTCCGACCCCTCGTCCGAGTGCGCCAGTTCCGAGAGTTCACCACGGAGGGCCTCGGGCCCGGGGATCTGGAGGCCATCACCGATGTCGCGCGCTGGTCCGGGAGCAGTCGCAACTCGCAGCCATGGCGCTTCATCGTGATCACCGAGCCCGAGACGATCTCGCGCATCGCCCTCGCAGGCTTGCCACAGACGAGGTCTCTGCCCACGGCTCAGGCTGCCATCGCGATCGCGCTCCCCGACGATCCCCAGGCGGCCACCTCGCTCGCCTATGACGATGGCCGGGCCGCGGAACGGATGCTGATCGCGGCGTCGATGCTCGGGCTCGGCGCGGGGATCGCCTGGATCCGCACCGACGTTCGCGAGGCGGTGCGCGAGATCCTGCACCTCCCGCCGGACTGGTTGGTGCGGACAGTGATGGCAGTCGGCCACCCGACCGATGCGGCTCGCCGCCCGAAATCCGCGCCGGGGCGGGGACGCCTCCCGCGCGAGCAGGTCGTCTTCGGGGAGCGCTGGCCCGAGGGCTGAAGCTTCCGCTTCTCGCTTCTCGCGCGCGGTCCGGGCGTCGGCGGCGGCGGGCAACGGCGCCCGGGGCTCGCGGGCGAGATCAGCCGCGCGTGCTCCCAAGAAGGTTCCCGAGCAGCCGTTGGCCGGTGCTCGCGACCTGCTCCAGGATCCGCCGCCCAGTAGGTCGGGTTGAACGTCTCGAGGCTCCACGGACCGCTATAGCCGCGCGCCCGGAGGGCCTCGGCGAGGACCGGCAGCGCGATCACGCCCTCCCCGGGCAGCAGCCGATCCGCGTCCTCGATCTCGCGTGGCGGCTTGCGCCGGGGCGTCGTTGAGGTGCACCATCGCCAGCCGATCGATCGGGAAGGCGTCCAGCGCGCCCGACCCGCTGGCGTGCCAGTGGCACGAGTCGAGGACGAGATCGACCCCCGGGCACGCCCGCGACGACCTCTCCGCGCCAGCGCGGGCGTAGTCGATCGGGCAATCCGCGAAGCCCAGGAACTCGAACGCCACGCCGATGCCGGTCTGCCGCAGCAGGCCTCGCGCACAGCCGCGAGCGCCCTCGCGCATGGCCGCCGACCGCTCTCGACCGGTCGGCCTGCGGCGATCGCGGCGGCACGACGAGCAGGTAGGCAGCGCCGAGCCTCCGGCAGATCTCGAGCCGCGGGGGAGCTCCGCCTCGAGCCGCGTGTGGTCGAGCGCACCATCGCGGGCAAGCTGGAGCTGCAGGCCGTTCAGGCTCCACACCTCGCCGGGCCGCACGACGCCGGCGGCGGCGCGCAGCTCCTCGCTCGCGTCCAGCAGCCGCTCGGCGCGCACCTCGACCCCGTCGAAGCCGGTCGCCCTCGCGATCTCGATCTGCCGGATCCGTTGGCGTGGTCATGATCGTGGCGCCGTTCAGGTAACAGGGCGTGCGGCGCTATCACTTCTCTCGGATCACCCCGAAGGTCAGGCCGGTCATGACGTAGCGGCGGGCGAAGAGCATGAGCAGCGAGCGGCAGCACGATGGCGATCACGCCGCCGGCAGCCATGTCGTTCCAGATGATCTCGAACTGGGTGACGAGGCCCTGCACGCCGACCGGGAAGGTCATCGCCTTCGGCGTCGCGGTGAGGATGAAGGCGAACAGGAACTCGGCCCAGTCGAAGGCGAAGACGATGATGCCAGCGGCAAGCAGCCCGGTGCTGGCCAGCGGCAGGAGCACCGTCCGGAAGGCGTGGAAGCGGCTCGCGCCGTCGACGAGGGCGGCCTCCTCGATCTCGAGCGGGATCTCCTCCAGGAATCCCTTCAGCATCCAGATCGCGAGCGGCAGGTTGAACAGGGCGTAGACGAAGATCAGAGCAGGGAGCTGGTTGTAGAGCCCGATGGCGCGCACGATCGTGAAGTACGGAATGACCACCGCGATCGGGGTCAGGAAGCGGAGCGAGAGCGCCCAGTTCAGGACGAACGGTTCGCAGGCCGCGCGAGACCGGCAGACGGGTGATCGGATAGCAGATGGCAAACGCGACCACGAGCGCGAGCGCGGTCGCGCTCACCCCGGCGATGACGCTGTTCAGCAGCAGGCCGGACATGGCCCGCGTCACGAGCACGCTGAAGTACGGCGCAAATGTCGGATGTTGCGGCATCAGCGTCGGGACGGCGGCGAAGAGCTCGGCCTTGGTCTTCAGTGAGGTGACGACCAGGTAGTAGAGCGGGAAGACGAAGATTGACCACCGTGGCGACCAGGATCAACCCGGTCGCGATTCGCCTCGCCATGCGAAGCACATCAGCCCTTCTCCGCCGGCAGGAATCGGCTGATGAAGGTGTAGAAGGCGGTCATCGCCGCCATCACCACCACCGCCAGCGCGGACGCCTGGCCCAGGTCCGAGAACCGGAACGCGACGCGGTAGAGGTAGAGGCTCAGGAACTCGGTCGTGGTCCCCGGACCCCCGCCGGTCAGCACGTACACGTGTCGAAGACGCGCAGCACGTCCGCGATGCGGAAGAAGACGACCAGCAGCAGAAGCGGCCGCAGGTAGTGGAGCTCGATGTGGCGGAACTGCGTCCAGGACGTCGCGCCGTCGAGCTGCGCCGCCTCGATCGACTCGACCGGCACGGTCTGGAGCCCGGCGAACATGATCAGGTACACGAACGGCGTCCACTGCCAGATGTCGACGCTCGCGACCGACAGCATCGCCAGGGGCGGCGAGCGAGAGCCACAGGATCTGGTCGTGGCCCTGGTGTCGCCGAGCAGGGCGTTGAGGATCCCGTAGTCGGGCGCGTACACCAGGCGGAAGACGACGCCGACCGCGATCTGCGGAATGACGATCGGGATCATGGCGGCGACATAGATGAAGGCCCGCAACGCGATCGACTTCACGGTCCGATGGACCAGCAGCGCGAGGCCCAGCCCCAGCAGGATCTCGGTGGGCAGCACGAGCGCCGCGTAGATCGCGGTCTGCTTGATCGACTCGTAGAGCTGGATGTTGCCCGAGCGCGGACGTGAAGTTGCCGAGACCGATGAAGTGGCCGTCATCCGCGGTCAGAGCCCGGATCACGGCCAGGATGAACGGGATCGTCGCGATGACGACCACGGTGACGAAGACCGGCAGGAGCAGCCTCAGGCCGAGGCGCTCCTGCCGGCTCGGGCGGACCAGTTGGTCCGCCTGCGGGCGAGGACGGTCATCGCTCGCGGACATCAGGACGGAGATCGTATCGCCGCTCGACCACGCGCCTCTACTGCGCGTCGGGTATCCGGCGCCCTGCATCAGGGTCCGGATCTGCTTCGGATGCCTTGGCGACCGCGTCCTGGGCCGTCTCCTGGCCCGCCGAGCGCTGCGTTCAGGTCGGTTGCCGATGATCGTCTCCACGGCGTTCCACTGGTCCGTGCGCGGGCGCCAGTTCGGCGGCGCCGTGAGCGCATCGGCGAGCACCGGGAAGTACGGGTTCTTCTCGGTCAGCGAGCGAGTCCTTGAGGACGCTCGTCCGTGACGGGATGCCGTCGTTCTGAGCGTAGGTCTTCTGGGTGTCCGCCTGGAGCATGTACTTGATGAAATCGGCCGCGGCCTGCTGGTTCTTCGACGCCTTCGGGACGCCGAGCATCCAGTTGCCCATCATGCCGACCCCCTTGCCGCTCGGGCCCTTCGGGATCGGAATGAAGCCGACCTTGCCAACCACCGTGGAGCCCTCGCCGAGGACCGCGGTGTCGATCTCGCCCGGCCAGGTCGAGGACTCGATACCCCTGCCCGATCGCCATCAGCCGGTCGCGGTCAGCGGCATCGGTGCTGGCCGGATCTGCCTGGGCAACTGCCTTGAGGTCGTCGACCAGGAACTTCACGGCGGCCAGGGACTTGTCGTTGTCGAAGACGACGTTCCAGTTGTCGTCGAAGACGTCGCCGCCGAACGACCACAGGATGGGGAGGAAGTCGGCCACGACCGGGTTGGTCGCCTTGCCCCGAATCAGGTAGCCGGCGAGATCAGACTTGTTCTGCGCCTTCGCATTGGCGAGCACGTCGTCGTACGAGGCCGGCGGATCGGTCAGGTCCTTGCGGAACATGAACATCTCGACGTTGCCGACGATCGTCACGCCGAGCAGCTGCGCCTTCTTGTCCTTCTCGCTGGGTGGCACCGGTCCGCGCGGCGGCGGCCAGGTGCCGACATCCCAGACCACGTCAGCGACGTCGCTGTCCTTTTGGATGCCCAACGCACCGAGGTCGGAGAGGGACGAGTCGGTGCCGAACTTCGGCATCCAGGGGTCGTCCATCATCACCAGGTCGTAGGTCGAGTCACTCGACTTGAAGGTGTTGACCAGCTTCGAGTAGAGGCTGTCGTACGGCGCCTCGACGATGTCGATCTTCACGCCGGTCTTCTGGCGTATACATCGGCGCGAGCGCCTTGAGGCCAGTGTCCTCCACACCCTGCACCGCGGCGATGGTGAGCGTGACGTTCGATCCGCCGCCGCCCGATGCGCCAGGGGCGTTGTTCGCACAGGCGCTCAGCAACGCTCCGATCAGCAGGACGCTCGCCCGTTTCCAGGATCCCATATGGTCCTCCTCAGAACCTCCCTACGGATGCGATGCGCGGCGCGCATCGGACTTCGGCGTGCTCAGGCTTGCGGGCTCACCTCCTTCCGAGGCCGCTCTTTCGATTCAGGCGACCTCGGCCGCGAGCCAATGTCGCGCAGTCGCACTGGTTTTCGCTCCGACCGGGAGCAGGTCGCTGCAATGCTGATCCGCATCGCCTCCAACGCATCGCGAGCGCTGCACGGACTCTCGATCTCGCCTCGTGCAACCCGCAGGAAGGCGAGCAGCTCCGCCCGATATGCCTCCTCGAAGCGCGTGAGGAAGCTCGTCCAGGCCGGGCCGGGCATCGCGAGCCCGTCGGCGTCGAGTGAGCGCAGCGGCGTTCGTCCCGTCAGGCCAACGCTGATCGCGTCCTTCGAGCCGATGATCTCCATCCGTATGTCATACCCCCGCGGGTCGTGCCGGGTTTGGCCCAGCACGGCAAGCGTTCCGTCCCCGAGCTGGAGGATGACCGCGCCGGTGTCCACGTCGCCGTGCTCGGCGAAGATCGGGAAGCCGCGGACCGATCCCGTCGCGTAGACCTCATCGACCTCCTGGCCGGTGACCCACCGGAGCGCATCGAAATCGTGGATCGACGAATCGCGAAAGAGTCCGCCGGAGGTCGGGATGTACTCGTCGGGCGGAGGCTCGTGGTCGTGCGCGGCCAGGCGAACCAGGTACACGCTCCCAAGCTCGCCTGTCTCGACCAGGCGCCGAGCTTCGACGTAGGCGGGATCGAAGCGCCGCTGGAACCCGACCTGGACGCTCACGTGGGCTTGCTCGATCCTCTCCACCAACGTCTCCGTCTCGTCGAGGTCGAACGCGAGCGGCTTCTCGACGAAGGTGGGCAGCCCACGATCGATGGCCATGCCCACCAGCGCGGCGTGCGCATTTGTCGACGCCGCGATCACCACCGCGTCGTCACGCATCGAGAGCTTCCTCCACCGACCCCGCGAGCTCTCCGCCAATCGCATCGGCCGATGCCCGCGCCCGGCCCGGATCGGCGTCGGCGACGACGACCTGATCAACCTCGGCCTGTCGCTGCCAGGAGCCGCCCGTGCAGCTGCCCGATGCGGCCCGCCCCGACCAGCGCGACTCTCACGCGCGCCGCCTCCAGCACGCGAGCGAGGTAGACAGGCTCGCTCATCGGCTCCTCCGCTGACGCTCGCGGGGCTCGGGAAATCGAGTACGCAGCATAGCCAGCGAACCGGCGCCGATCAATACGCGTCAGGGGCCATCGACCGGGGTCACCGCGGTCACCACGAACTGCTGGCGGCAGCCATCCACGATGGACTGGCGGCCCGCGTAGTAGAGCTCGTCGTCCGTGCTCAGCGTCAACCGACAGGCCTGTGCGCGGGGGTCGTCGAAATGCCCGGTCACTTCGAGCCAGGCACCGTCCCACGCCGGGTCGTGCTGCAGCGCGGGGTCGAGGACGACCGAGGACCAGTAGCCCTCGGAGGACTGGATCGGCGAAAGCCCGAGCTGGTTGGCGCCCGGCGTCGCAAGCCAGGCCGGCGTGCCGTTGCCGTAGGCCGGGCCGAAGCAGTCGGGGCACCGCACTGAATACGCTCGGAAGGTGACCGGCGCATCGCCCAGGCATGCGGCCGCGACCGCGTGATCGAGCAGGACGAAATCGACCGCCGTCGAGGGAGGAGGGCCGCACTGGTCCCTCGGTGGATCCTCGACCTCGGCCAGCAGCGGAGTGGGCTCTGGAGCCCACGAGCTGGACCCTTCCAGGTGCCAGAGGATCGGGTTCTGGCCACGCGAGGTGGGTCGATACCCAACCACGACGACCCCGGTCGCTCCGGCTGCCGCGATCCGGGGGATCCCGCCGAACCCGTCGGGCAGCGGCGAGCGGGTCCAGCTCGCCCCGTACCGAATCCACGCCAGCGGTCGCTCGGTGGCGCGATCCCACCCGAATGCCACCGCACGGCGTCCGTCACTGACCAGCGTGGTGACCACCCCTCCGCTGAAGGCCGCCTCGCCGGCTTCGCGCCGCCACACGAGCCGGTTCCCAATCACCTCGCCCGCCCAGAGACGCCGGACGCCGGTGCCGATCTCGATATCGGTGCCGACCCACCCGTCACCGACAGCGGCGACCTGGGCATACGGACCTTCGGGACCGTCCGTCGAGGCGGACCACGTTCTCGAGTTGGCCGAAAAGGCGGAGTGCGAAGGCTCGCCGGCTCCATTCCCCTGCCCGTTCCAGGCATAGAAGCCCCCGGCTCCTCCGGCGAGTCGCAGCCAAGGGATGTCGGACATTCCCGAGTCAGCCGTCTCGCGCCAGGTGGTCCCGTCCTCGGAGAACCAGAAGCTGGACTGCGGCCGATTCCCCTCGGACATCGCGAGCAGGTAGCCCGCGTCCGAGCTGACGATTGCCGATGGATATATGTCCGACTCGCTCGCCAGCGTTCCGAGTGCGGTCCAGCTGAGACCATCCTTCGACCGCCAGACCCAGCCCGTCGATCCGGAGCGATGCCCGTCAACGGTGAGCGCGATCCACCCGGCCGGCCCCCAGCTGACGACGAATCCGTCGTTCGGTACCGCGGGCGGTTTCGTCACCTCCCACGTGCGCCCGTCAGCTGACGAGGCGATGAGCGCATGGCTGCTCTCGTCCGACATGCCGGCTCCCTGGCCGACAGCAATGAACCCCCGATCTCCGGCGGCGAGGCCCCAGATGTCACCACTGACCGGGACCGCTGAGTACGCGAGCCGCTCGACCAGCTGGGCGCCGCCCTCGGTCGACGCGACCCATCCCTGGTCTGGCGCCGCAAGATGAAGCCACCCCAACTCCCCGGGCGGCTGCTCCGGAAGCTCTTCGGCGTACGCCACCGCGCCGCGCGCCAGAACGCCGTACTGGAGGGCATCGGGCTCCGCATGCGCGCGAATGACCGTGTCGGCATTGGCGCGAACCCAACCATTGAAGAGGTTGGGCTCTTCGGTTGAGGGCGCAGGTGCGGTCGGCTCGACGGTCATCTCTCGCAGCAGGCGCGCTGAGGGGAGGGCAGTTGGGCTCGGGCTCGCCGAGGGCGTCGGACGCGGTGGCGACGGGCTGGCGCTGCTCAACTCCGCTCGATGGCCGATGAGGTTGCCGAGGGCGATCAGCACGCCCGCAAACAGCGCAAGGGCCGCCAGCCCGACCACGAGCCGCTCGCCCGGGGGACCCCCGGCCCGCTGGCCGTGCGTCGGATCCAGCCGAAACTGATCGTGCTCGGTCACGGGGCGATGGTACGCCGCGATATGGCGAAGGCCGCCTCCCGCTAGCAGCTGACCAGCTTCGTATACGCCCAGCGTGCGCAACTAGGAAGCAGGTTCCCCGGACCGCCCGGTTCTGGGCCCGATCCGCGCCTCATGCACGCCCAGCGTGCAGGACTGCGAAGCAGCTGCACGACCGACGCGCGCTTCGCCCCGAACTTCGTCGTTGGGCACGCTGGGCGTGCACGGCGAAGCCAGCTCTAGGAGCTGTCCGGATCCGGACAGTGCTCACCGATGCCCCCGAGGATCTCCTCTGCGATCTCTCGGGGCATCCGACCATCGGTGTCGACCACGAGATCCGCGACCGACGCGTAGAGCGGATCGCGCTCGACGGCGCTGGAATGGATCCAGGCCTCGCCACCGGTGTCGAGCCAGGGCCGATGCTCGGCACCGAGTGCCCGCTGGGCCAGCAGGCCAGGCGATGCCCGCAGCCAGACGACGGTCCCGCTCCGGGTCAGGAGCCGTCGGTTGCGCGCGTCGAGGATCGTGCCTGCCGCGGTGCCGACGATGCACGGCACCGGTGATCGGAGACCAAGGGCCAAGGCGCTCGACTCGCTCTCGCGCAGGCGCTCCTCACCGCTCGCCGCGAGCACCTTCCGCGGCGTCGCCCCGAAGAGCTGGTCAAGCAGCTCGTCGTTGTCGTGGTATGGCCAGCCGGTTCGTTCCGAGAGGAGGTGGCCGACGGTCGTCTTCCCGCTTCCCATCATGCCGACCAGGATCACGCGGCAGGGCGCGGGCACTCGCTACAGGTAACGGGCGCTGGCCATGGCGATGACGGCCACCGCGAGGAGGACGGTGTCCCACACGCCGACGGAGTGCAGCCTCGCCTGGACGTCGTGCATCTCACGCAGCAGCGCCTCAGAAGGTGGCCCGCCGGCCGCCTTGATGGCGGCCCCGACCTCGGCAAGCTTCTCGACATTCGTTTTGATCAACAGGTTGCCGCCCACGAACGCAATCAGCCCGGCGATCCCGCCGATCGTCAGCGCCAGCCCGAACGGGGTACCGATCCACGTGGCCGACAGCCCGTTCGAGTCGATCCAGTACAGGCTCAGCCCGCCGAGCACGGTCAGCAAAGAAAGAACGAGGAAGTAGATGGGCAGTTTGCGCCTGACGATCACCCGGTCCATGAACTTCTCGGCATCAGCCCCAAGCTCGGCGGCCGTCGGTTCGACGAAGCTGAAGAAGACCACGGCGCCGCCGACCCACAGGATGCCGGCCCCGATGTGTACCAGACGCAGGAGGACATGAAGCAGGTCCAAGGCTGAAACCTCGATTACAAGGATGGACGCCCGAGCATGATCGCCGATCGCGCGCGCGGCGCGCGGTACACTCGCGCGAACGTTGGGTCGCAGCCATACGGAGGTCCGGGATGTCTGCCGTCGCTTGCCGAGGGTGGTTGGTCGCCGGCTTGGGCCTCGCTCTGCTGGGATGCAGCGCGAAACCGCTCGCGCAACCAACGTGGCCGGCTCCGTCGGACCCGATGAAGCTCAGCCGGGACGCCGGTTTCGTGCCAACTGACCGGGAGTTCCTGACCACGCACACCCACGCTCACCTCGACGTCTTCGTCGACGGTCAGCACGTCCAGGTGCCTGCGGGAATCGGCATTGATACGACAGCGTCTAAGGGCATCCAGGCGACGAAGACGCCGGACGGAACGGGGATGGACTACCAGGTGAGCGTCTGCGACGGGCCCTGCCTCTCGGAGCTGCATACCCATGCTCCGGATGCGATCCTCCACACCGAATCGGCCCAAGCCAATGCGAGCCCGCACACGCTCGGGCAGTTCTTCATCGAATGGGGAGTCCGCATGAACGACTCCTGCATCGGCGAGTACTGCAAGGCGGATACGACCGTGGATGTCTACGTCGACGGCAAGAAGCATGACGGCAACCCGGCCGATATCAAGCTGACGTCTCACGCCGAGGTGGCGATCGTGATCGGCAAGCCCCCGGCCCTCATTCCGAGCTCGTGGGACTTCATCGAGGGCAGCTAGCAAGAGGGTGGGCCGCCCTTCGGCGGGCGGCCCACAAGGCCTTGACCCGGAGCTCAGCGCGAGCCGACGGGCTCCATCTGCTCCACGAACGGCTTGCGCCATTCGGGGGCCTCGAATGGGTTGGCGAAGTAATCAGTCTCCTTGGCGATCTTGCCATCCGGGCCGAGCTCGATGATCGCGACCGATGAGACCGGCGTCCCATCGCCGTAGTCGATCGTGCTCTCGATGATCCACGCCTTGCCGGGCTCGACGATGCGCCGCAGCGTTGCCTTCGGGGCGGTGCCGGTGTTCGCCGAATAGCCCTCGTTCATCTTCACGATGTTGTCTTTGCCGCGGAGCCGCTCGCCGGACTGCGGCCACTCCTGCACGATGTCGTCTGCCGCCATGTCCTGGAACGCCTTGCCGTAGGCCTCCATGTCGCCGAACTCGTACAGCTCGCGAATCCGCGCGACCATCTGGTTGTCGTCCATCAAAGGATCCTCCGCTGGTGCGATCGTGGGGTCGGTGAGAGGTGCCGCCGCGGCACGACGCGTATTGGCCCACCAGTGTCGACCCACTGGGCCTCTGAAGTCGAGGGAGTTATCCACATTCGGCGCCGATGGCCGCATGCAAGACTGGTGTCCATGGCAGCCCGGAAGCCCATCCCCGTCTACCTCGAGATCACAGCCAAGCGTACGTTCGCCGGTGCTGTCGACTGGCCAGGCTGGTGCCGCAGCGGCCGCACCTCAGAGGAGGCGCTCGAAGCGCTTGTGGCATACGCCCCCAGGTACGCGAAGGTGGTCGGCAAGAGGGCACGCTTCGCCCCACCCGCCAGTGTCGCGGAATTGAAGGTCACCCACCGTCTGAAGGGCGGCCCGACAACGGAGTTCGGCGCACCGCAGGTCGCGCCGCCGGGCGACCGTCAACCACTCGGCGAGGTCGAGCTGAGGCGCGCGACCACGCTTCTGCGAGCCGCCTGGCGGGCCTTCGATGCCGCGCTGAAGCGGCATGCCGGGGTCGAGCTCCGGAAGGGTCCCCGCGGGGGCGGGCGCGACCAGCAGCGTATGGCGTCCCACGTGTTCGGCGCCGAGCAGGGATATCTCCGTGCGCTGGGCGCGCGTCCGCCCGAGGCTACCTCGGACGGGACCGATGCGGACCGACGCGCCCTGCAAAAAGCGGTAGTGGCGGCGTTGTCCGCTCGCGCCCGCGACGAGCCGCTGGACAACCCCAGTGGCGCGAAGAAACGCTGGCTGCCCCGCTTCTACGTTCGCCGCGCGGCGTGGCATGCCCTCGATCACGCCTGGGAGATCGAGGATCGCGCTCGGACTTAGGCAGGCGTGGCGCCGAAGATCCGCGGCGGCGGGAAATCGGTGGGAAGGTCGGGGCCGTCAACCTGGAAGAGCGCCTCCGGCTCAGGCAGGCCCTGCAGCTGATGGGTGCCAAGGTCCCGAAAGCCGATCCCCTCCGGCAATGACCTTCCGACCGCTTGCCTGGCAGCACGTGAGAGGAGGATCTGGCGGCCGTGCGCCGCGAAGGAGATGCGTGCCGCGGCGTGGACCGGGAGGCCGACGTAGCCGGTCTCGGTGAGCGTCGGGTGGCCGCTGTGAAGGCCGATCCGCACGCGCACCTCGCGCCCATCCGGCCAGGCGCGGTCGCGTAGCTTCTTCTGGATCGCGAGGCTCGCCTCGAGCGCTGGCGGGGCAAGCTCGAAGACCGCAAACAGCTCGTCGCCCCGCGCGTCGACCTCGCGGCCGCCGGCTGCTCGGATGGCGGTCCTCAGCAGACGCCGGACTTCAGACAAGAGGGGACCGTATCGGTCGCCGAGGCTGCGGACCAGCCCGGTCGAGTCCTCGATATCGGCCAGCAGGAAGGTGACGAACCCGGCCGGCAGGGATCGCACCTCGCTGGCGCGCGCCTCGACCTCGCCCTGCAGCCGCTCGTTCTCGATGGCGAGCCGGACCGCGGCGGTCACCGTGCTCGCCAGGTTCGGGTCGCGGAGGACCGCCGCATCGTGGACGAGAGCGGTCATCGGTCGGCCATGGCGTTCGAGCAGCGTCACCGCTCGTCCTTCCCCGTCCGCCGGCAGCGCGGCTGCCCTACCGGAGCCGTCGACGTAGCCCCCTGCGGAGTCGGACCAATGAAGAAGTGACAGGGTCCTGTCGCCCAGGGCTGTCCGGAGCCGCTCCTCCAGCTCCCCGGGGGCTCCCATCCCGCCGAGCTCGATGACCGCCTGGCCTGCGGCCGCCTGGGTGCTCTGGGTGCGCAGCTGCCCGGTGATGAAGCCAACGGGCACGATCCCGTACTTCTTCGCTGCTTTCAGGAGCCGAGTCCGCGCTCGCCCCCGAGCCGCATCGTCCTCGAACGGCGTCTGGCTGAAGCGGGCCAGCGCATTGCGGACATGCGCCTCGTCGTTGATGGGAAGACGCCGCCGGCCCCGAGAATCCACGTAGGCAAAGGCACTGTCGGGCAGGCGGGCGCGCTTCTTCGTGTCGAGCTGGGTCATGGGCTGGTCCCGCCATGATCGCAAATCGCCGCCATGGACACTATCTGCCAGGCGACTCAGTCAGCTTCTCGACCCAGGCTTCGAGCTGCGGAAGGTGCTCCTCGAGGTGCTCGGGACCTGCCTTGCGCACCCAGAATTGGGAGGCGGCACTGACCTCCGGCAGCTCGGTCCACGCCCGCAGGAGCTCGGTGTGCGCGGCGGCAGCCTGGAGGTGGACCATCTCGAGCGGAACGTCACGCATGGCTTCCAGGAATCGTGCGTTCGCGGCGTCCACGTCCAGCTCCCCCTCGTGGTACGTCCCTGCCGCCAGCTGTCGCAGCACCTGGGCGCCCTCCGCCATCCAGGTGCCGAGATGTGCGACCGCATCCTTTGCGGTCCAGCCCTCGACGTAATAGCCGGGCACAGACGCAATCTCGGGCGTAAGCCGATTCATCACCGTGTGCAGGCGATGCCACTCCTCGGCGAGCTCCCGAAGGGCAGGCTCCTCGGCTCGAGTCTTCACCCGCTCAGTCTAGTGACCCGCGACAAACGACCCGGCTACAGCGATTGCGTGAGCGCTTGGCTGGTGAGGTATATGCCGGCGCCGAGGACAACGATGGCGGTCACCCAGGGCACCGCCGGAGTGAAACGCCAAAGGCGTTCAAGCTGGGGCGCGCGCTGAACAAACCGACTGGCACGGACCATCAGGATGCCGATGCCGCCGAGCACCACGGCCATGCCGAGACCGAAGGCGATGGCCAAGGCGAGGCCATACGCCGGTTGCCCGACAGCGACCGCGCCGAGCAGAAGCAGTAAGGCGGACGCGGAAGGGACCAGCCCGCCGGCCAGGCCCAGGGAGAATAGCGCGCGCCAGCTCAGCCGTGTCCCCACCCGGACATGGGCGTGTCCGTGTCCATGAGCATGTTGATGTTCATGTCCGTGATCGTGGCTGCGACGATCATCGAGCCGGTGACGACGTGCCGCACTCACCGCACGCCACCGGGCCGCCAGCAGGTAGAGGCCGATGACGATGACGATCGCTCCCGAGGAGAGACCGAGCACCGGGTACAGGCGCTCCGGTGGGAGTACGTCTGACGCGAGCAGCGTTACCAATGCCAGGCCCATGACACCCACGGTGTGCGCTGCGGTAACGATCAACGCCAGGGCGACCGCGTGCCGAGCGGTGCCCTGGCTACCGACAAGATAGGCAGCCATGACCGTCTTGCCGTGGCCAGGAGAGAGGGCGTGGAGGGCGCCCAGTCCGGCCGCCAGGAGCATGGAGACGAGGACCGCGACCGGCGACAGATCACTGCTGCCAAGCAGGGCGGTGAGCTGCTCGCCGCCGGGAACGCTGGCAGCGAGCGACGATGACCGGGCGGCGACTGACCGATCGATCGGCTGCGCATCCGGGATCGCGGCCGCCGCCAATGGCTCGCCCCCGACTGTCAGCTGCAGATCGATCGAGCGGTCATTGCGCGGGGTGGCAAGCAGCTCCTTTGGGTAGCTCGTCAGCCGCCGGGAGATGGAGCCAGCGAGATGCTCTCCCTTCACGGCCACGTCGTCACCGTCAACGACAATCTCACGCCAACCAATGCGCTCGGCGTAGGACGCGTCGTCGAAGTGGAGCCTCTGTGCGCCGTGCAGTCCGCCGACAATCGGCGCGGTGTATTCGCAGACGAGGCGCATGGTCGCCAGCCCCCCTGAGCCCGCCGGAAAGCTGAGCCCGGCCGCGGCCACCTGCAGGTGAAGCGGGGCAACGCCGATCACGAGGTGGAGGTCAGGACCGAGTCGGGCACAGGCTGTGACGCGCTCGGCGGAAGCTTCCGCCTCGGACACCGTTCCGTCGCCATCCGCATCGATTCGCTGTCGCTCCTGAAAGGTTGGGATCTCGGCCATGTCGATCACGACATCAAGGCTCACGGCGTCGGCGGCGACCCGGATCTCTGCGAAGTGGTTGATCGTGAAATTCCCAAGCGGATGCGCCACGACCGCCACGGGAAACGCTGCGAGCGCGAGCCCGAGAGTCGCCGCGCGTCCCCAGGCTGCCGGTCTCATGGGGCTCTGAGCGCGTCGAGCGCGTCCTTCGCCTCCGGCGCGTAGAGCGGGGAGAAGGCCGGGTTCAGGTCGAGCGCGGCGACCAGGCGGTCCCGCGCCACTGAGGTCTGCCCGTTCGCTTTGGCGATCATGCCGGCATGGAACAGGATCGTGGGGTCTTTGGTCTGGAGCCGAACCGCTCGATCCGCATACCTCGCCGCTTCGGACAGCTGACCGTTCCGATAGAGCGCCCAGGCGAGGGCATCATCGCCCTTGATACCGGGACGGTCGCCGTAGCCGTGCCGCGCGGTCGCGACTGCGGCAGCGGGATCACCGCCGTGGTCCGCCTCGAAGACCGCCAGCTCGAGATCGACCTTCACCCCGTTCGCCTGGAACAGCTGCTCAATCGCTCGGACCAGGTCGAATTGCTTCTTGGCATCGTCGATGTGACCCGTGGCCTGTTGAAGCTCCCCAAGGCCGATGATGAACTCGGGCAGTGGGACCGTTGCGATGGCGCGGTCGTAGAGTTCGACGGCTGCATCGGTTTCGCCTCGTGCGGCGTGCACGCGGGCCATGCCTGCCAACGCATATGGATAGCCAGGGAGATGAACGAGGGCGTCACCATAGGCGGCTTCGGCGTCCGGGAGATCTCCCTCAGCAAAGTAGAGCGTGCCGAGCTGAACACGCAGGTACTCGGTGTTTTCGGCCGCCGGGCTGCCTCCCTCGATGGCTGCTTGCATGGCCTCGATTGCGCCGGGGAGGTCCCCATTGAGCTCACGGGCATAGGAGACTCGGCTGTAGGAGCTCAGGTCTGGTCGCAGATCAACCATCATCTGGATGGTCTCAATCGAGTCCGGATACATGCCCAGCTCGACCTGGGCGTCGGCAATGATGCCGAGAATGCGTGGAATCGTGGCGTTCAGCCCTCGTGCCCGCTGGCCGACCGCAAGCGCATCGCGGAAGCGGTGCTGCGCCAGTAGCAGTGTCCCGCGCCCGATCAGTGCCTCTAGGTTATTGGGGTCGCGTTTCAGCGCCTCTCCGATGACCTGTTGAGCCTTGGTGTAGTACGTGGGGTCAACGGTCTCTCGCGCCCGCTGCAGGAATGCCTCGCCCAACGCAGCGTAGGCGCCGACCTGTGTCGGATCGGTTCGGAGGGCGGCCTCGAGCTTGTCGACGAGCTTCGCCGCCGGGGTTGGTATGTCAGCCACGGCTTCGGGCGACGGCGCGGCTTGAACAGGCGACGGAGCGAGAGACGTCGATCGCGCCTGGGGCGCGCGGATGGAGCCGCAGGCGCCGAGCACGAGGATGCAAACGAGCGCCAGCGTGGCGTCAGGACGCGGAATGATGTTCGGAGACGACATGGTGATCTGCTCGGCTAGGCTTGTGGTGGCGGAGGCCTGTCGGCGGCCCCGGAGGACCGCCGACAGCACGTGTCAGGCGAGGTTGGTCACAGTGGGCCGGGATTCGTAGATCCGACCTTGTGATGCGTGTGGCTGTAGCCGCTGTTGGGCGTGGCCACGTACGGGAAATGGGCGCTGAACGGCATGTCATTGGCGTTCACGCCATCGCCCAGCTGGTTGTTGGGGGTCTTGTTGGGAAGACCGAAGTTGGTGGCGAGGAAGCTGCCATAGCCCTGTGCCACCGCCCTGAGCTCGATATCCGTCACGTCATCTGTCAGCCGGCGTCCGTTCGGGAATCCGGCAAGGTCGCCAGACAGGACCCCGAGCCGAGAGCACTTGCCGAGGATGTCGGTCGGACTATCCGCGGTGCACGGAGGAATACCCGTGTTGAGCCGCAGGACGTCTGACTGGGTCGTGCCCGTGTAGTTCAGTCCCGGAACCCCGGTCAGAAGGATCTGCACGAGATCCGCCCGGTTCGTGGTCGCGACATCGGGCAGCGATGGATACAGCGCGTTGACCAGCCCCGCCAGCTCCGGCGAGCTGTAGTACTTGGCGAACTGGCTGTCGTTGGATGGCTTCTGGGAGTTCCAGTAGTCCTTGGCGCCAAGCGGGATGACAACCTCGTTGATGAGCGGATTGCCCAGGCGAGAGACCTGCTGCCATGGGCCGCTCCCCTGCTGGGTGCCGTTGGCCTGGAGGACCCGGGTCTGCTGGCGACTGGCACTGGCGTACACACCAATCGTGGCGGCACGAGCCGTCGCTGCATTCTTCTTGTGGTTCGAGGTGAGCTCGGTGATCGGCACCTGGATGATGATCGAGTGAACGTTGAAGCCGCCCACTGAATCAACGCCGGCCGCCGTTGGCAGGGGAATCAGGTGCGCCGCATTGAACGGACGCAGACCCCCCAGATCGAAGATCGAGCCGATGTCCACGAAGAACGGATCGTCGCGCTGGCCAACGAAGGCGAGCCCGCCGTTGCTCAGCTTGTTGATGTTCGCCGTCTCCAGGGCGGCGTAGTTGGGGGTCGAGCGCGGTCCGACCTTCACCGGCGTAGTGAGATCGTTGTGATCGAGCTGCGTCACCGTGCCGCCCATCACCCGCGTGACGTTGTAGGTCTGCGTCCTATTCCAGTCGAGGTCGCCTTCGCTGGTGATCGGTCCGGTGTTGTACAGAAACGTCTTCGGGTTGCGGGTCGTCGTCTTGAAGCGGAACTGGTAGGTGACGTCGTCCTTGGCGTCGCCGTTGTTGTCGACGTGAATTTCGTACAGCGCGTTGTCGTCAAATGCGAAGAAGTTCGGCCCACCCGTCGGCTCCTCGACCGGGATGTAATCGGCCACGATCGTGACGGTATCCGGCTTGTCCGGACTGACAAAGGCGTAGACGTCCGTGTTGTCAGCGGTGGGGTCGTTGCTGATCAGGGGTGCCTCGCGATGGCTGGATCCGAGCACTGACGTCGGAAAGACGAGCAGGCTGATGGTGGTCAGCCCGACGAGCAGCCTCCGCACCGAGGCAGCGGAAGTTCGCAATTAGGTCTCCTCGAAGGATCAGAGGTAACGTTCGAGATACGAGGGTCCGAGATCAATCGGTCACCGGATTCGGCGCTCCTTTGCGTGGCGAGCCCGCTTGACCGGCCGCTCAATCCGGGCCTACGGGGGCTTGCTGGGGAGGTACGAACCAGGCGGTCTTGTGCATCACTGCGTGGTGCGGTGGAGTTGACCTCAGCTCGTCAGACCGACGCCGAACCTCAGCCAGCGAGCGAGGCGGCAAGGACCGGCTTGCCACTCGGAGCATCGACTCGGCGCGACTCGACCGTGATGGCGAACGTCGCGAAGCCGGAGAGTTGCCGTTCCAGGTTGACGATTGTCAGCCCGCCGTGCGTGCCGGGTTCGAAGGTGCCTACCGCGACTGGCGCGCCCGAGGCATCAAGCAACCACATTTCGTAGAGCCGGCCTGCTGGCGCCGCCGGCAGGGAAGCGACCAGGACGGGGTTCTTGCCGTCGATCAGGTAGCCGCTCCCGATCGTGCCGCTCGCGCGATACGCGGCGCTCCCCGCGGCCACGGCGTCAGCGAGGCGCGCGAGCATCGCCTGCTGGCCGTCGGCCTCCGAGCGCAGCTGCACGTTCCAGACGGCCATCGCCAGAAGGGCGGCAGCGGCCAGCCCGGCAAGACTCGGCATGAGCCAGCCGCGACGCTTAAGCAGCAGCGGCATTGGCTGGACGCCCGGATCGGCCCCCGCGAAGGTGTCGATCGAGTGCATGATTCGCGCGCGAAGCGCTGGTGGCGGGTCTTCCTCGGGCAGGGAGAGGGCGAGCACATCCGCGGCCCCGACGGCCCCGCGCAGCTCTGCGTGCGGGCGGTCGCAGGTAGCGAGGTGGTGCGCGACGGCCCGCTCCTCGTCGGCGGGCAACGCTCCAAGCGCCCACGCCCCGGCGAGCGCGTCGACGGCATCGCACGCGAGCACTACCACCTCCTGGCGCTGCATCAGGGCCCCTCTGGCTCGGCGATGTTTGGAGTGGCGGTTGCGCCGACCGCAGCGCGCTCGGGCGCCAGGGCCTGGCGCAGCTTCACGAGCGCCAGGCGGAGGCGACCTGACGCGGTGCCCGGCGGGATCCCGACCCGCACCGCCACCTCGCGGTAGGTGAGCCCCTCGAAATAGGCGAGCTCAACCGCCTCCCGCTGCTCGGCCGGGAGCGTGGCCACGGCGGCGACGAGCGCGCTGCGGTCAAGGGACGCGATCGCAGCATCCCAGGTCGGATTTGGCGTGGAGCGCATGAGGGAGCGGCCATCAAGGTCATCGACTCCCCCTGCGGGACGCGCGCGGCGCAGGCGGTCGATGGCCCGGTTCCGCACGATCGTCAGGAGCCAGCTCCGCAAGCTCCCTTGCGCAACGTCGAATCGGTCGATTTTCTGCCAGACCGCCACGAACGCGTCATGCACTACATCCTCCGCAGCCCCTCGGTCGCGCAGCACTCTGATCGCGACGGCCATCGCGATGCCCGCGTACCGGTCATACAGCTCGCCGACCGCCTCGCGGTCGCCGGAGCGGATGCGGTAGGCCAGGATTGCGTCCCGGTCGTGCCGCTCGGTCCCCACCACGCATCTCCTCGTCGCGCGGCCTGCCGCTCACATGTGGAACGGCTGAGGGCCGCGGGTGCATCACCGGCCAGCGGCCATGCGACGGAGGCCGAGCATAGCATCGGTGCCACGGAGGGCATATCGGCGGTGGAGGTCATGCGACTGTCGGGGTACTCTCTGGAGCGTGAGAGTGCTCACGCCTGGTCGCCGGCGATCGTGCGCTGTCTTACTGGTTGCGGCTCTCCTCGCGGGGTGCTCCGGCACTCCGCCGATCGCGACTCCGATTGGATCCGCCTCCAACGCCGCAGAAGCGCACCCGAACATCCTCTTCATCATCGCCGACGACTTCGGCGTCGACGCGAGCCCGTGCTACCCGGTCGGCGCCGAAAAGCCGCAGATGCCAAACCTCCAGGCACTCTGCAGCGGTGGGCTCGTCTTCGACAACGTGTGGGTAAATCCGCAGTGCTCGCCCACCCGGGCAACGTTCCTCACCGGCCGCTACGGATTCCGTACAGGTGTCCTGACCGCCGGCACGCGCCTTCCGCCAGCGCATTCCGTCCAGCAGGTGATGGCCGATGATGGGGCCGGCTACGCGAACGCCCTCATCGGAAAGTGGCACCTCGGGGGCGATCCGGCGACATTCGGGATCCAGCATTACGCGGCCTTCCTTGAGCACGCCGAGCTCGACGACTACTACCACTGGTCGATCACCGAGGACGGCAAGCCGCGCGACTATTCCGCGTACGCCACGACGGCCTTTACCGATATGGCGGTCGCCTGGATCAAGGCTCAGCGGCAGCCGTGGTTCCTGTGGCTCGCGTACAACGCGCCCCATGCGCCGTATCACCTGCCGCCGGACTACCTCATTTCCACCCACGGACTGCCGGGGACGCCAGAGGACATCGCCGCGCACCCGCGCGGCTACTACTTCGCAATGGCGGAGGCGATGGACACCGAGATGGGGCGTCTCCTCGACTCGATCGCCGCGGACGTCCGGAGCAACACGGTCGTCATCTTCGTGGGAGACAACGGCACGCCGCCCGACGTGATCCAGGCTCCGTTCGAGATGAGCCGCGCAAAGGCCACCGTCTACCAGGGCGGAATCAGCGTGCCCCTTGTCGTTGCCGGCCGCGGCGTTACACGCAAGGGCGAGCGGGAGGATGCGTTGATCAACGGCACGGACCTCTTCGCGACGGTCGCCCAGCTGGCCGGCGACGAGCGAGCCCAGATCAACGACAGCGTCAGCTTCGCCGATGCTCTGACCGATCCCGGCTTCGCAGGAAGGACGCACGCCTACACCGAGTTCAGGGACCCGACAGAAGGGTCGGTGTGGGCCGCGCGCGACAGGCGCTACAAGGTCATCAGCCTCGCGGACGGGAGAAAGGCACTCTATGACCTTGTTGCAGACCCGTTCGAGAAGGCTGACCTCAACGCGCCGAACCCGTCTGCTGAAGTCAAGGGCGTACTCGCCGAGCTTGACGCCTATCACGCTGGTCTCCCGGCGCAGCCATGACTGATCCCATCACCACGCTCACGGCGGCGCGGCGCTGGCCCCTCGAGCGGCCACCAAGCCGTCGGCTGCGCGTCGGGATCGTGGGCTGCGGCGACGTCGCGCACCGGCGCTATCTGCCGGCATTGGCCGACCTCGCGGACCAGGTGGAAGTCGTCGGCACCTGCGACCCGAGTGGCCAGGAGGCCGCCAGGGCGGCGGCATCGGTCGAGGGCTGGTCAGGCGCACGGGCCTACACCGAGACCGACCGACTGATGGCGGATGCCGCCCCGGACGCAATCTTCAACCTGACCCCCGCCCCCGCGCACGCCATGGTCAACCAGGCGGCGCTCGAGGCAGGGGCCCACGTCTACTCGGAGAAGCCGATCGCGTCCACGGTCGCCGAGGCCGATCGGCTGATCGCGACCGCGGAGGGCGCCGGCCTGCTCCTCCTCTGCGCACCCGCCTCGGCCGCGACCCGACGGCTGCGCTGGCTGCGGGAGATCGTCGACTCCAAGCGGTTCGGCCCCCTGACGCTCGCCGTGGCGCACCACGCAGATCCCGGCCCGGCCGCCTGGCGCGAGTACACCGGCGATCCGAGCGTCTTCTACCGCGAAGGAGTCGGCCCGGTCTTCGACCATGGAATCTATCGGCTCCACGAGCTCACGGCGCTGATGGGACCCGTCCGTCGGGCGCAGGCGATGGGATCGATCGGCTCGCCGCAACGAGTCGTGCGCGGAGGTCCGCTCGCGGGGCGCACGATCGAGGTCACGACCCCGGATCATGTCCTGATCAACCTGGAGTTCGCGGCCGGCGCTCTCGGCCAGCTGCTGGCGAGCTTCGGCACGGCGGCGACCCAGGCCCCATGGCTGGAGCTCCATTTCACGCGGGGCACGATCAGCTTCCCCGGCGCTTCGTGGGATCGAGAGCCGGGGGCGAGCATCTACGTCGACGACGATGGCCCGCTTGGCCTCGAGGGTTGGCTGCACGGCGTCCAGCCTCCGCCGCCGGACGCGTCGCTCGGCGTCGTCGAGACCGGTGTCGTCCATTTCGTCGCCGTCCTCCGCGGCGCTGAAGCTCCGCTTCTCACCGCCGAGCACGCGCGTCATGTCCTGGACGTGATCCTCCAGGCCTATGCCTCCATCTCCGACGGCCAGTCGCACGAGACCCAGACCACCTTCTGAATGTTTCGCGACGCTGAGACGTCGATAAGAGCAAAGGAGGGCAGGCTGAGCGACGGCGAAAGGGTCATCGCCGCGGACGCCGAGGCGGCGCGCGCCGTCGCCTTCGAGCGCCTCGTGGAGGATCGCCTGGATGCCACGTACCGGCTCGCCCGCCTCATTCTGCGAGACGCCCAGGAGGCGGAAGATGCAACACACGACGCGTTTGTCAGAGCTTGGCGGGATCATGGCCGGCTCCGCGATCCCGAGCGGTTCGACGCCTGGTTCGGCCGCATCCTCGTCAACGCCTGTCGTGATCGGCTCCGAAAGGGAAGCCACCGACGTCACGACGATCTGGCTGCGGCAGCTGGCGCGACTGCCGCATCTGACCCCAATCGCCAGGTCGATGACCGAGACGCCCTCGAGCGCGCGTTCCGCACGCTCAATGCCGACCAGCGGATCGCCGTGGTCCTTCGGTATTACCGCGACCTCCCCGTGGAGCAGGTTGCTCGAACGGTTGGGGCGCCGGTAGGCACCGTGCGCTCGCGGCTCCACTACGGCCTCAAGGAGCTGCGGCGCGCATTGGAATCGGCCAACCACGGGATGGACCGATGATCGACGCCGACCTCGAGCGACGACTGCAGGGCTGGCTAGAGGCCGATGCCCGCGCGTTCGGCGTCCCCGGGACGCTGCACCGCCGGATCGCCGACATCCCCGCCCAGCCGACGGCGCGCGGCTGGCTGCGTTTCGGGTCGTGGACCGCGCTTCCGGCGGCGGCTGCCGTGGGAGTGGCCGGCCTGCTGATCGGCACCATGTTCTTCGGCCTGTTCGACGGCCCGGCCGGCACCGACGGGGGAACCTGCAACAACAGACAGACGCAACAGGCGATCGACCACCTGCGCGATGCGGCCGGGTATCGCTTCACCAGCCGCGACCAGATCCGCGAATACGATCCCGCCGTGCCGATCTCGCTCAGCAACCCGCAGTACGTCTGGGAGGAAGCGTTGGTCTCCGAGGGCGCGTACCTTGCGCCCGACCGGGTACATGAAGTGGTCGGGTCCCATCTCCCGACCGTTGACCGAGGGCGAGACGAGCAGGTCCAGATCGGAGGCGAGACGTTCCAGCTGCGCTCCGTCGACGGCAAGCAGAGCTGGTTCAGGGTCAAGAATTGGCCGACCGCCAACATGGTGTATGGCTACCTCTCGATCGGTTGGAGCATCTTCCCGACCGTGTCGACCATGTCGTTCGGGGCGACCCTGGTGCCGGTCGAGCTGCCGGGAACGGGTGGTTGCACGACGGCCGCGCTCCTCCCCGGCGACGCGCAGCAGCGGATCCTCGCCCTGCGGGTGGAGATCGGCTCCAATCGGCCGACCGCAACGTACCTTGGGCCATCTGACCAGGCACCGGCGGCGAAGGGTCAGAGCAGCACTACCTTCGAGATCAACTGGACCACGCCCTCCGCCGACGAGTTCAAGGCTCCCGAAACGTTCATCGACGAGTCCGTCGACCCAGGCAATCAACAGCCACCACCGCAACCGACGGCGCCGCGGCCCTCCTTCGGTCCGTCTGCCCTGGTGCCGGTCGCGCTGCCGAACGCCGCCCCGGAGGGCGGAAGCACTAACCTGGCGGCGACGGCCTTCGGCGACGGACGCTTCGTAGCGGTGGGCGGCTCGGTCGCCGGCATGGTCAATCCAAGCCCGGACCAGTACCGAGGCGCCGTTTGGACCTCATCCGATGGCGAGCGCTGGGAGCCGGTCGACGGTCCTGACGGCTTCACCGGCCTCAACTTCTCAACGGTCGCCTGGGACGGCTCGACGTTCCTCGCCATCGGCTATCGGGTGAACCCGCCCGCGGCGGATGGGACCTACCTGGCCGAGCGGCCGGAGAGCTGGAGCTCGACCGACGGCGTCACCTGGCAGCCCGGCGGCAAGTTCCCGCAGGATGCCAACGTTGGGACCGTCCTTGCCGGCGGACCAGGATGGGTGGCGAGCGGCGTGATCTTCAGCGGGGGGAAGGATCCCGTCCCACAGACCACCCGGCCGGTCATCTTCACCAGCGCAGACGGCGCGACGTGGTCGACGGTCGATCTGCCGGATACCGGCTCCGGCCACATCGGCGACCTGACGGCGCTGGACGGCGGCGGCTTCCTCGCCATCGGCTGCGAGCTGCCCGGAGCGGCCAACGCCAGCGGCGAGGCCTGCGTCACCCGTCTGTGGCGCTCCGACGACGGCCTGACCTGGACGCACGGGCCGATCCTCGACGTCGAGCTGGGCGACATCGTCGCAACGCACCACGGCTTCCTGGCGTCTGGCCGCGATCCGGCTGCCGGCGGGCCGGGGGTGGGCAGTAGCAGCCTGTATACGTCACCCGACGGCGAAACATGGAGCGCAGTGCTGGACTTTCCCGTCGGCTCGTCATCAGGGCCGGGGCGAATCAGGGTACTTGGCGAGGACCTGGTGATTGACGGCCAGCTCAGCGACGCCGTGATGGTGGACGGGCAGCTCGTCCCGACCGGCACCTACCCCATCGCCGTCGCGTGGCGCTCCACCGACGGTGGCAAGACATGGCAATCCATCTCATTGGCCCTGCCGGAAGGCGCTGCTGGCACCTCCGTCGAGAGCGTCTTGAAGGGAACCAACGGACTCGTCTTTCTCGGCTCGGGGGTCACGGAAGATGGCCATGGGAAGCCGGTGATGTGGGTCCTCCCTTGAGCTGACGATCGGCGGCCCATCCCGTGGTGTGGCTTGCGCGCCCAATCGGCTCTTGTCCATGATGCAACGATGGAGACCTCGCCGCTCCGACTCGCCCGCCTCGACGAGGCCGATGCCATCGACGCCCTGATGAAAGCCTCGACCGCTGACCTCTTCCCGCTTTTCTACGACGCGAAGCAGACGGCCGCATCGGTCCGGTACATCGCCAGCGTCGACCGAACGCTCATCGAGGACGGCACCTACTTCGTGATCGAGGCGGACGGCGACCTCGTGGCATGCGGCGGCTGGAGCCGCCGCGACAAGCTCTACACCGGCTCTGGCGAAGGTGCCAGCGATGCTCGCCTCCTCGACCCGGCGGCGGAGCCTGCGCGCGTGCGCGCCATGTTCGTGCACCCGGACTGGACGCGCCGCGGCCTGGGGACCCGGATCCTGGAGGCGTGCCAGGCGGCCGCGAAGGCGGAGGGCTTCGGGGTGCTCGCGCTGGTCGCGACGCTGCCCGGCCTTCCGCTCTACGAACGCTTTGGCTTCGTCGTCACGGAGCGCGTCGAGGTGCGGATGCCGGACGGCACGGCCATTGCCTGCGCAGCGATGGAGCGCCCGATCGACTAGCCGTCAGTCGTCGGTGACCGGCTCCAGGAACTCCGTCTCTCCGAAGCCGAGCGCGAGGTGGGTCATCGGCTCGTGGTCGGTGGCGCCGTGCCAGTGCTCCTCGCCGGGCGGCGCGTAGACCAGGTCGCCCGGCTTGAGATCGACGGGCTCACTGGTGCGCGTGGCCACCCGCCCAAGGCCGTCGAGCACGTAGAGCACCTGACCACCGCTGTGCCGATGCCAGCTGTTGCGCGTCCCTTTCTCGAACCGCACGAGCACCGCGGATCCGTGCTGCGCATCAATCGAGCCGAGCTCGCGGCGGCTCGCCGGGCCACTGAAGTGGTCGGCGTCCATCGGTATGTCGGGGGCGTCGGATCCCCGGGCAATTCTCACGGCTTGCCTCCGGGCGGCTCGACCATGTACTGGTCGTGCTTGGCGTACAGCTCCGTCCACTCTTCGGCGCTCAGCTTGCGACCGGACTCCGCAATCGCAGCCGTCGCCTTGAAGTACTCCTCGCGCGGGGTGCCGGGCGAGTAGAGGATCAGCATGGCTGCCGGCTCGTCGGACCTGTTGCTGAAGGCGTGCACTCCACCCTCCGGCACGTAGAGGAAGTCGCCCGCCGTCGCCTCCACCCAGCCCTCGCCGCCGTACAGCGCGACCGTACCGTCGAGGACATAGAACGCCTCCGAGAAGGTGCGGTGAAAATGCGGGTCGGGTCCGCCGGCATGCGGCTTCATCTCCCACCGAAAGAGCCCGTATCGGCCACCGGTCAGCGACCCGGGGGCGACGAAGCGCACCGAGCTGGTGGGTCGCACGAGCGGTTCCACTTCGGCCATCGGCCGATAGAGCGCGCTGACCTCACCGCCGTCGCCGTCGTAGGACATCGCCTTCACGATAGCAAGGATGGCTCGCTCGCTATCTGTAACCGCGGCAGTTACGAATAGCTCGCTAGGTATCCCTGCTGATGTCAGCAAGGCTGAACTCCGAGAGTCGTGCGAGGTAGGCGGCATCGGCTGAGGCGAGCGCCTTGCCGAGAGCAGACTGTGCCTGCGAACGCGCGTTCGCGAATGCCCCGTGGATATCGGACAGACGCACTCGCGCCGGGTCGCGAGCGATCGCCCATCCCCCGCCCCGGCCCGATCTCGACTCGACGATTCCACTCGATCGCAGCGAGCCCAGCAGCCTACGGATGACGACCGCGTGGGTACCCAGCGCGCCAGCCAGCTCCGCGGAGCTCGCCATGCCGCGCGGGTCCCGAACGAGCAGCACGAGAGCTCGCACCGCCATGGCGAAGGCGTGGTCTCGGCTATTCGTAACCAAATCAGTTACAGATTAGACTACCCACCCATGACCGACGCCCTGAACGACGCCGCGCGCGAGCTCCTCGAGTCCGATGCGGTGGCCGTCGTCGCCACCCTGGGACCGGATGGCGCGCCACAGATGAGCTCGGCGTGGGTCGGCCTGGAGGACGGCGAGATCGTGATCGGCACGCTGAACGATCAGCGCAAGCTCAGGAACCTGCGGCGCGACCCACGGATCGCGGTCACCGTGCAGTCCGCACGCATCAACCAGTGGGGCCTGCGCGAATACCTCGTCGTCGAGGGAGTCGGGCGCGTGACCGAGGGTGGCGCGCCGGAGCTGCTCCAGCGGCTGGCGCACACGTACATCGGTCCCGATGCCGTCTTCCCGGCGATGCCAGGCCCGCCACCGGGATACGTGACCCGGATCGCGATCGAACGCGTATCCGGGGTCGGCCCGTGGCGGGAGGATTGACCGGCCTCACCGCGCGCAGGCTCGGACGCGCCTTCGCAGGTGGGCTGCCGGCGAACTTCTGGCGCCTGTGGACCTCGTCGGCCGCTGCGAACCTGGCTGACGGGATCGTCATGGTCTCCGTTCCGCTGATCGCCATTCAGCTGACGAGGTCGCCGGCGGAGGTCGCCGGCGTCTCGGTTGCCGCCGGCATCCCGGCCGTGGCGGTGGGGCTCCTCGCCGGCGGCCTCGCCGATCGGCTGGATCGGCGCTGGACCATGCTCGCCGTCCAGCTCCTTCGCTTCGTCGTCATCGGCGCGGTCGCGCTGCTCGCGCTCGTCGGCGTGCTGAGCATCCCGATCCTCTACGTCGCCGCCTTCCTGATCGGGACGGGGGAAGCCTTCTTCGACACGAACGCGCAGGCGATCATCCCCGCCCTCGTCGGCCGCGAACGGCTGGTGACCGCGAACGGGCGCCTGTACGCGGCCGAGATGCTGATGAACTCGTTCGTCGGTCCGCCGGTCGGCGGGCTCCTGATCGCGATCTCGGTGCCGCTCGCGCTGACGGCCGGCGCCGTTGGATTCGCCACCGCGGCGGTCGGGCTGCTCCTCATCAGCGGGACGTTTCGGGCGGAACGCTCCGGGCCGACCCGCCGCCTCCACGTCGATATTGGCGAGGGGATCGCCTACCTCGCTCGCCACCCGCTGCTCCGCACCCTGACCACGATGGTCGCGATGGGCAGGCTCGGGTCGGCCGGCTTCTTCGCGCTCCTGGCGCTGTACGCGGTTGCCCCTGGCCCGATGGGGCTGAGCCAGCCGGGCTACGGCCTGCTGCTGGTCGGCTTCGGCGTCGGCAGCCTGATCGGCTCGGTGATCGCGGCGCAGCTCGTCCGCCTGATCGGCCGGGCCCAGGTGCTCGCCCTTGCGCAGCTCCTCTTCGGAATCGCGCTCGCGATCCCGGTCTTCACCGCGAGCCCGATCCTGGTTGGTGCGGGCTTCTTCGTCGGCGGCATCTCGGTCATGGCATGGAACATCACGAACGTGTCGCTTCGGCAGTCGCTGCTCCCCTCTCGCCTGATGGGCCGGGTGCATGCCACGCATCGGACGCTGGCGAACCTGGCCCAGGTGGTTGGTGCGCTGGCGGCGGGGCTGATCGCCGATGCCTTTGGACTGCGGGCCGCGTTCGCCGTCGGCGCAGCGGTGGTGATCGTTTCGGTGGCCGGGCGCCTGGTCGTCACCGAGGATCGCATCAGAGCGGCCGAGCACGCAGCCGACGCAGGGTAGGCTGATACGATCTCGGAGGTCAGATGTTCATCCTCAAGTTTCTGCACATCGCCGTGATGTTCGCGGCGGTGGGGGTTTCGCTGGGACCGGAGCTCCTGCTGCGCGGCATCGGGCGCTCCGGTGACGTGCGCGCCATTCGAACCGGCTACTCGATCGCCCATCGCATCGGTCTGGCGATCCCTCCGCTCTTCTTCACCGGTCTGATCTTCGGCTTGCTGACCGCCTGGGCGGGAGGGATGAACTTCCTGGCACCATGGCTCCTGATCGCCTATGGCCTCTTCGTGGTGGCGACCCTCCTTGGCGCGCGGGCGATCGCTCCGCACATTGCTCGCGTGGCGGCCCTCGCCGCCGAGAGCCTGATGACGCGCCGTCGGCCGAGCTGACCGCCGCGCTGGCCGACCCACGGGTCGACACCATCGTGATGGTCGAAGTGATCGTCATCCTGGCCTTCGTCTTCGACATGGTCATCAAGCCGTTCTCATGAGCCGATGAGCTCCGTCCGCAGCTCGTGGCTCTCATCGGGCAGGCGGGCCTCGTACCAGATCCGGTAGCCACCGTCGGGCAGCGGCAGGACGTCGAGGTAGCGGACGTCGGCGACGGCTCCTCGCCCGCCTGCTCGAGCTCGCCGGGTCGACGCCCGTGAGGTGCGCCAGGCCGGTGCGCTCGAACCAGTTCTCCTCCTTCGTGGCGCGGCCGTCGTAGGCGGCGCGGCCGTCCGCCAGCACGGCGGTGAGGCGCGTCCCTCGGGCGTCCCACGTCCCGGGCGCGGGACCAGCACGATGCCGTGCCACTGCCCAGTCGAGCCCGTCGGCGCTGGTGGCGTAGGCGGTGGTCATTCGGTCCTCCTCGTCCGGCTCGTCGAGCGGGTGGCAGCAGATCCAGGCCTGCCAGCCGCCGTCGGCGGTCCGCTGCACGAGCGGATCCTTGACGCCCACCAGCGCGTCGCCGGGGAAGATCGTGCGCGAGTCGGCGGTGGCGAGGTCGGCGGGATCATCGGCCTCAAGAAGCTCGATCCACCAGTGCTTGCTCGGGGCCGGCGACGCGCAGCAGACGTACAGGCGCCAGCGGCCGGCATCGGTCCGGACCAATGCGGGACGCTCCATGGACTGTGCGCCGAAGCGTCCCTGGTCAATGCGCGCCACGCGTCGTGTACTGCTCACCGTCCACGGAGCGGGCAGACCACGGTCGATCCCCGGCCGCGCTCTCCGGTGCGGACCCGGTACGCGATGACGAAGGTGCCATCGTCGTCCAGCGCCGCGCTCGACGACCCGGCCCACCAGCCGCGTCCGGTCCCAGGCGCGGGAACCGCGACCGACACCTGGCCCGTGCCGGGAAGCGGGAACGGAGTCATGGGCTGACGCTACACGATGCTAGCGTTCCCCGAGCACCCACCGAGAAGGAGACCGTGGCGCGAGAACCGACGTCGAGACGCTGCGCGAGATCGCCGAGGCGTTCAACCGGCACGACCTCGACGCGATCATGTCCCACTTCACCGACGACGCGGTCTTCGAGTCCCCGCGCGGGCCTGACGCGTGGGGGAGGCGCTTCGAAGGCCATGACGCCGTCCGCGAGGGCCTGGCGGCGCGTTTCACCGGGATCCCCGACGTCCACTACGGCGATGACCACTTCGTGGCGGGCGACCGCGGCGCATCGGAATGGACCCTGACCGGCACCTCACCGATGGCGAGCGGCTGGAGGTTCGCGGCTGCGACCTGTGGACCTTCCGCGACGGGCTGGTCAGCCGCAAGGATTCCTACTGGAAGATTCGGGTGCCCGACAAGTGACCTAGCCCATCTGTAACCGTGAAAGTTACGATGGCTTCGGAGATCCCACCAGCAGGCGCGCCATGAGGAAGGCCCAGATCGGAAGGACGACCCGTAGCCGATGCCACCCAGGTAGGTCAGCGGGTGGTCCATCCCTCCGAGCAGCAACCCGATCGCGAGCCCGACACATCCGAGCCCGCTCAGCACGCCCAGCCAGCGAACCCAGCTGAGCCACGGTCCGGCCAGCAGGTTCGCTCCCGCCACCCAGAGACCGATGACGACGAGCGCCACGCACTGGATCGCGAATACGCCCGTGGCGGCGTGGCGGTAGTCGAATGCGACCACGCCCGTGACCATCAGCACCTGGCTGACGGACCAGGCCAGCACCGCAATCCAGCCGCTCGCCTGGGCGAGGCGCGCCAGCGGGGTCGGCGTCCAGCCGCCGAGCTCGTAGAAGGCGAGCATCAGCGGGGCGCAGCGCCAGGGTCATGACCAGCAGCGCGAGATCGTTGATCGTTCCCCAGGGCTGACCGATCCAGAAGAAGAGCGCGATCGTGACCAGCCCCACAACGGCGGCGCCCGCGACGACGTACGCGGCGAAGGCCGCCCGCCACGATCCGCCCGTCCGCGATCGTCGCCATCGGCCGATCCTACCTTCCCGGTGCATTGCGCATCCTCGCGGCGAGCCTGCAGACTCGGGCGCGAAATGCACCTCGAGACGATCATCCCGGGGATCATCGGTGCCTTCGTCGGGCGTCATCGGCTGGCTTTTCGTGGGGATCTACATCCAGCGCCGCCAGTTCCTGCGCCAGGCGCGGATGGCCGCACGCGCCGTCTACTTCGAGCTCGACGTGAACCGGGTCGCACTGACCGTGGCGCGCGACTTTGGCTCGTTCGCCGCGCTCGATCGCACGTCGTTCGAGCGGCTCCTGCCCGAGCTCGCCATGCTCCTCTCCGCGCCCGAGCTGAAGTCGATCGTCTCGGCCTACATGGCGCACGCGGGCTACCAACAGCTGTCCGCGGGTGCCGATCCGCTGCCGGCCGAGGTCCGATCCCGTGCGCTCGAGGGCATTCTGGCCGCGCATGACGCGGCGCTGCGAGACGCTCCGTCGGACCGCCTTCTCCGCCGCAGGAAGCCCGGAGCGCTGACGGCCGCATGAGCGAGGAACATCGGGCGATCTTCGAGCGGGTGGCCGATGTCATCAATCGGCAGGCGTGGGACGAGTTCGGGACCGTCTTCACCGAAGACTATGTCGAGGAATATCCGCAGTCCGGCGAGGTGATCCGCGGACTTGCCAATGCGATCGCCGTGCGCCGGAACTACCCGGGCGGGTTTGCCGCAGACTCCGTCGACACGTCGACCGCTCGGCTGCCGGGGAGCGCGCAGTGGGGCGTCACCCCCATGTTCACGGTCGTGCGACTGGAGGGCAGCGGCGAGTCCGCGACGGTGATATTCCGGGTGCGGTACGCGGACGGCTCGATCTGGTGGCTGACGGCGGTCTACGAGCTGCGCGGCGAGATGATCGAGGGCGCCACGATCCTGTTCGCGCCCGCATTCGACCCACCCGACTGGCGCGAGCCCTACCGCGAGCCGATGAAGGGGTGACCGCCTGATGGCTTCGTACACCGTGAACAAGCGCGCCGTCGCGCATGCCAGGAAGCTGATCGACGCCCGGCAGTACGTCCTCAACAGCGACTGGGGCGAGGCCGCGCCGAACGCAGACGACGAGAACAGCTACCTCGAGTCGCACTCCTGGAAGGAGTTCGCCGAATGGCATCTCGGGCTGACCGATGGGGCCACCGACGAAACCAAGGCCCGCTATGCGTTCGTGTATGGGGACCTGCGACGTGTGCATCGGACCGGCTTGATCGCGTGCCAGTATCGGGCCGCCGAGTGGCGTCACAAAGAGGTCGAGCTGGCGGCGCACGACCTGCTGCAGCGGCTCGACAAGGTCAGCGGCTGAGCGCTTGACTCTGCCCCTGGGGCAGCCCGCAGGATCGGATCCGATGAGCCTCAATGGACGGCCCGACCTCCTCCCCATCGGCGCCTTCGCGCGGCGGTCGCGTCTCAGCCTGAAGGCCCTGCGCCTGTACGCGGAGCTGGGCCTGCTGCCGCCGGCGCAGGTCGACCCCGAGACCGGCTACCGCTATTACGAGGCCGAGCAGGTCGAGCGGGCACGGCTGATCGGGCTGCTGCGCCGGCTCGAGATGCCGCTGGCGCGCATCGGCCGTGTGCTCGAGCTCGAAGGCGTCGCGGCGTCCCGGGAGGTCCGCGCCTTCTGGGAGGAGGCGGAGGCATCGGCCATGGTGAAGCGACGGCTCGTCGCGTATCTCGAGCGCCAACTCGAGGGCAGAGGAGAACCGATGTACGACGTGCAGACACGCGACGTCCCGGAGCAGGACGTCATCAGCATCACCCGCAGCCTGACGGTGGCTGACCTGGTGACCTTCATCATGGAGAGCAACGGGGAGCTCTCGACCCAGATCGAGCGCGCCGGTGCGACCCCGACGATGCCGTGGTTCGTCGTCTACCACGGAGAAGTGAACGAGGACTCCGACGGCCCCGTCGAGGTCTGCCTCCCGTACACCGGCTCGGTCGCGCCCGCAGGGCGAGGCGGTGCTCCGCCACGAGCCCGCCCACCGCGAGGCGTACACCACGCTGACGACCGAGCAGACCGTCTTTCCACAGATCCTTGACGCCTACGGCGCCGTCGACGCATGGGTCCGGGACAAGGGGCTGCAGCTCAGCGCGCCACCACGCGAGGTCTACTTCACCGATGACGAGCCCAAGGCGGACGAGCCCTTCTGCGACGTCGCCTTCCCGATCGGCTAGCTCGGCGGCCGCGCCGGTGGCCTGGTGTACGCCCAGCGTGCGTAACTGCCAAGTAGGCGTTCGGCTGCGAGCGCATCCCCAATTCGGCGTCCCGGGGCGCCATGCACGCTCGGCGAGCACCGGAGCCATGCAGGAGCCTCTGGTCGGCCGATGCCAGCGGCAACTTCGCAGTTACGCACGCTGAGCGTAAGCGGACGGGGCCGGGAGACAGAGCACGAAGAAGGAGCCTGCCCGTCCGGTGCGTCCACGTGGATCGCTGTTCGGAACGGAGCAGGCTCCTCGAGAGGGTGGCCCGAGGGGGTTACCCCATGACAGTCGCTGGGCGGAGGACGGGGACCCGAACGGTCTCCGGTCGAGTCGCCCACACCAGGCCCGCTCCTGCGAGCAGGAAGGTGAGGCCGAGGCCAGCGATCAGGGCGGACATCGCCAGGGCCAGCTGCAGTGCAGAGGCGGTGGCAGTGCCGACGCCAAGCTCGCCGATGATCGCCTGCGCGGTGCCGCTCCACGCCTGGTCGCGTGCCGGGCCATCGAGCGGGCTCAGTCGATCGAATTGGCTGAAGTAGCGCCCATCAACGGGGACCTTGTACTCGCCCGCTGCGAAGACCTTGCCCTTGTACTCGGCGTCCTTGGTCAGGACGACGGTCTGGGTGCCGGTCAGCGTGTGGTGGGCGACGGTCGCCATCTGGAACATGTATTCGGTAGCGGTGTTGACGATCGGGTCGTTGGGATTGAGGTCAGAGGCCACGACCGGGTATCCCCAGTCGTTCTTGAGCAGCGACATGATCGCCTGCGCACCGGCCGTCTCGCCTCGGTCGACGAGCTGCCCCTGGTCGTTGTAGCTGAGCTTCACGTCCTGCGCTGCGCTGAACGCGTTGAGGGAGCGGTATCCCTCCTGGGTCTTGAGAAAGGCAAACCCACCGGCGGCCACGAAGGCGATGCCGATGACGGCAAGGACGATTCCGAGCCTCTTCAACCGAGTGATCATGGGAACCTCCAGAAAGTGCAGATGTAATAGTCCGTTGAGTACAGGCTGGGGCTCGCGCGCTGCCGGGCGCACGTGACGAACGGACCCAAATGGCCCGGGCACGGCCCCCAAAGGGCAGGCCATAGGTCACGTCGGCGCTCCACGGTCAGCTCGCGGATCGCCTCGAACTCGACTGGCCGCGATTGCTACGCTAGCGAGCGATGGATCTCTACCCCTGGCTCGTGCTGATCCACGTCACCGGCGTGCTGCTCTTCTTCATCGCGCATGGCGCATCGGCGTTCGTGGGGCTTCGCCTCCGCACCGAGCGTGATCCGGCGCGCGTGCAGGCCCTCCTCGAGCTGTCGCGATGGAGCCTGGGGCCGCCGGCCGGCATCGCACTGGCAGTGGGCCTCGTGGCAGGGATCGCCGCCGGTTTCGCCGGAGGCTGGTGGGGCCATCTCTGGATCTGGCTCGCGCCTGGCGACCTTCCTGGCCGTCGGCGGGCTGATGACGCCGATGGGTGCTATCAAGCTCGGCGAGATGCGATCGGCGTTCGGAATCCCGAGCCAGCCGCCGTTCGGGTTCACGAAGAAGGCCGATGCGCCCATCGCGGACCCGGCTCAGCTGCAGCGGCTGCTCGACGCGTGGAACCCGTGGCCGGTCACGATCCTGGGCGTCGGCGGCTTCACTGTCATCCTCGCCCTGATGATGCTCAAGCCCTTCTGAATGCACGCCCCGTGAAGATCGCGATCATGGGCGCGGGGAACGTGGGGGGCGGGCTTGGCGCCGCTCTCGCCGCCGCGGGGCACGACGTGACCTACGGGGTCCGCGATCCCGACAGCGAGAAGACGCGGGCGGCATTGGCGGCCTCCGGCGGCGCGGGCGCAGCATCGCCCGCGGATGCGGTGGGGACGTCGACGTCGTCATCTTCGCCCTGCGCTGGGACGCCGCCGCGGACACCGCCGGGCAGCTGCCAACCCTCGAGGGCAGGGTGGTCATCGACGCAATGAACCGATTCGATGGCGACCCTGCGCGCAGCACGGCCGAGGATCTCGCAGCCATGCTGACCGGCGCCCGCGTGGTGAAGGCCTTCAACACGATCGGCTTCGAGAACTTCACGACGGCGAAGCAGCGCCGCGAGAAAGCCGCAATGTTCATCTGCGGCGACGATGACGAGGCCAAGCGCGTCGCGGCGGAGCTGGCAGCCGACCTCGGCTTCGTGCCGGAAGACGTCGGGCCACTCGCGAACGCCAAGCCGCTCGAGGGGATGGTCAAGATCTGGCTCGCCCTGGCGGCGCGTCACGGCCGCAACGTCGGCTTCGCGATCACCGAAGGCTAGGCTGACCGATGCTGCTGGTGGCCGTGCTGCTCGTCCTGGTCGGCTTCATCCTGATCCTGTCGAACCCGATCCTCGGATTCATTCCGGGGATCTTGATGATCGTCGTCGGGCTGGTGCTGGGAGTGCTCGGCCTGGTCGGCCGGGGGATCGGCGCAGTCGCGGGCATTGGTTCGACGAAGGTCTGTCCCGACTGCCAGACCAGGATTCCCGCGGCGGCTCGGGTGTGCCGGCACTGCGGCTACCGATACACCTAAGCCGATTTACGCTGAGCGTGCACAACTGCGAAGAAGGCGACCATTTCGGCGCGTTCGGCGCGCTCCACCGCACGAGATGAGCACGGACGCCGCCTGCCGGCCCTCATTCCCAAACTTCGCAGCTACGCACGCTCAGCGTAAGCCGCCAGCCAATTACTCCGGCGGCAGCTCGCGGTAGACGAGGTCGACGTCCACGCCCTGGCCGCGGCGCACCATCTTCGCGCCGTAGTAGAGGACCAGGCCCACCACCACGATGCCGCCCATGAAGGCCGGGATCTGCCACAGGTTCTCCGTCTTTCCTGCGAGCGCCAGCGCCGGGTAGTTCACCGTCAGGTAGACCAGGAACAGCATCACCAGGATCGAGAGCGGTCCCACGATGTAGAGGACCGGGATGCCGGCGAATCGCACATTGGCGGGCGACGCCTGGTAGAGGTCGGGCCGGCGGCTGGGGAACATGACCGCCGCGATCCCGACGATCACGACGCACACCACCCCTGCCTCGACGCCGAGCGCCAGCCAGGTGAAGAAGTCGGTCGAGAGCACGCTCCAGGCGAGCATGGCGGTGACGAGACCCATCACCAGCAGGATGGCGGGCACCGGCGAGTGCGTTCGCTCGTTCACCTCGGCGAGCTTCTCCGGCAGGAGCCGATCGAATGCCCAGGCGAAGACCGATCGGATCGGCATGAACGTGTTGCCGACCATGGCCGGCAGGCTCCAGAACAGGAACGAGCCAAGGATCACGACTGCCAGAATGGGGATGTTCTGCACCAGGGCCGCAAGGAACTGGTACCACGGCCCGCTCGGGATCGCGTAGGCCGTGTTGCCGCCGGTGTTCAGCGCGGCGGCGAGGTCGTATGGCACGACCTTGAAGAAGAGCAGCAGCCCGATGACGATGAAGACCCCGTCCCACACCAGGCCGCCGAACATGACAGTCAGCTGACGGCCGCGGTCCGCCGCGCTCTTCAGCTCGCCCGAGAGATAGACCGACCACCAGTTCCACATCATGAAGACCATGATCGCGAAGACAGTGGGCAGGGTCGCGTCGAGGTTCCCGAGGTCAGGCTTCACGCCCGCGGTCCCGGCCTTGGCGATGATGTCCTGGGCAGTTCCTCCGCCGAAGTCCTTGTTCAGTGAGTCGAGGTTCTGGGTAAACCCGGACGCGTCGCCGAAGAGGAATGCTGCAAAGGCGACGAAGGTGCCGAGGGTGGCGATGATCCAGAAGGCGTTCTGCCAGCGGAACGTGGTCCGCACCCCGGAGACCAGGATGAGCGTGATCGAGACGATCATCGCCAGGCCGCCGACGAAGACCCATTCGTTCTTCGTCTGGAAGTTGGTGCCCCACTCCACCAGGGTCGTGTTGTGGAAGAAGACGCCCAGGCCAACGAGGATCGGGCCGAGCGCGAAGACCGGGAAGAAGCGCGCCCAGAAGGTCGCGCCGATCATGGCCGACAGTGCCGCGGCGAAGTTCGAGATCATCGCCAGTGGCGGCGACAGGATCCTGCTCACCCAGACGTAGTCGCCACCGGTCCTCGGCATGCTCGACGCGAGGAGCGCCATCATGATCAGGACGGGGACGTTGAGCACGACGGCGATGATGGTCGCCCACACCGGATCGGCGCCGGGAAAGGCCGATAGGGCCCACAGCACGCCGATCGCCAGGGTCGCGCCCACGGGCGCGGAGAAGACGGCGTTGAAGATTGCCGCGTCGAGTGCGGACGCCTCACGAACGAGGCCGGTGCTGCGCCGAACGAAGAGCCGGCCGCCTCCGGATTCCGGGGTTGCTGCCACGCCAAACCTCCTACCCGCCGCCACTTGACACGCGCCATCTGACGCGGCGATAGTCGAACACAAACAAACATCATTCGTCAACATTTTCTGTGAGATCAGGTGAGGTCGAGTGACGCCTTCCGTGAGGCGGCGGTCGAGGTCGCGCCCCGTGCAGGCCGCGGATCGCCGCCACGCGATCCTGGCCCGGGTCGCGGAGGAGCAGACGATCCGTGTCGGCGCGCTCGCCCGTGAGCTCGGCTGCTCGGAGATGACCATCAGGCGCGACATTCGCCGCCTGGAGCGCGACGGCTTCATCCGCCAGACGTACGGCGGCGCGACCGCGCACATCACCCGCTCCTTCGACATCAGCTTCAACGCCCGCGGATTGCTCGCCGCGCCGCGAGAAGCGGCTCATCGGGATGCGTGCCGCTGGGCTGATTGAAGGGACGCGACTCCTGTTCGTCGGCATCGGCAGCACCGACCGAGCAGTTCGCTCGCTACCTCCCCGCGCGCAACGATCTGCTGATCGTGACCCCCAGCCTGCCCATCGCCAGCCTGCTCGGAACGCGTCCCGTCGGCGTGGTGGCGCTCGGCGGTGCCGTCCTGCGCGACGAGCTGACCTGTGTCGGGCCGATTGCGACGGCGACGCTCGCCCACTACCGATTCGACGCGGCCGTCATCGGCGCGGCGGGCATCTCGGCGCGCTGGGGGATCACCGAGCTCACGGAGGAGGAGGCGGCCGTCCAGCGCGCCGCGCTCGAGCGGACCGACCGCGTGATCCTCATCGCCGATGGCTCCAAGGTCGGGGCGGTGACGCCGATCGTGGTTGGCCCCGCGCGCCAGGTCACCACCCTCGTCACCGATCCCTCCGCGCCCGCCGCGCGAGCTCGACGAGCTCCGCGGCCTCGGGATCGAGGTCCTCGTTGCGGAGCGAGCGGCGCCCGGCCGGCTCGAACCGGCGCTCGAGTCGCTGAGGCAGGACCGATGGATGCGCTGACCCGGATCTTCCGCGTTCCCAAGCCGGTGATCGCCATGCTCCACCTGCCGGCGCTGCCCGGGCGGCCGCTGCACGACCGCGCCGGCGGGAGTCGACGCCGCGGTCGAGGCGGTCGGCGCGCGACCTCGAGGCGCTCCAGGCGGCCGGCGTGGACGGGCTCCTCTTCTGCAACGAGGCCGATCTCCCCTACCAGCTGCGGGTGGGCCACGAGATCAGCGCCGCGATGGCATCGGTCGTGGGCCAGCTTCGCGGCCAGCTGCGGGTGCCGTTCGGGGTCAACCTGCTGTGGGACCCGATCGCCTCCCTCGCGGTCGCGCGCGCGGTGGGCGCGAGCTTCATCCGCGAGGTCATGACCGGCGTCTACGAGAGCGACCTCGGGATGATCGAGCCCGCGATCGGCGAGATCGCGGCCTACCGGACGGCGATCGGCGGCGACGAGATCGCGCTCTTCGACAACATCGCGCCCGAGTTCGCGTCAGCGGTCGGGACGCGCGGGGATCGCAGAGCGGGCTCGGGGCGCGGCCTTCCTGCGCGCCGACGCCATCCTCATCTCCGGGCCGGCCGCCGGGGTCCCGTTCGAGATGAGCGACCTGCGAGCTGGCGAAGGAGGCGGTCCCCGATACCCCGGTCATCGCCAACACCGGCGTCCGCGCCGATCGCATCGACGAGATCTTCGGCGTCGCCGACGGGGTGATCGTCGGCACCAGCCTGAAGGTGGACGGCCAGACCTGGAACCCGGTCGACCCTGATCGGGCGCATCGGCTCATGGAGGCCGCCCGCTCCGCGCGTGCCTCCCACTCCTCGGGCGCCTGACCGACGGTGGCCCGGGCGACTCGCGTCCTGTTCGCGACCGACGTGCACGGCTCGTCGAAATGCTTCCGCAAGTTCATCAACGCCGCACCCATCTACCGCGCCGACGTGCTGGTCCTTGGCGGCGACGTGGCGGGCAAGGCGATCCAGACGATCGTCCGCCAGGCCGGGAGCCGATGGCGCTGCCGCTTCATCGGCGTCGAGCACGTGGTCGACGAGGGACCTGATCTCGACGCGCTCGAGCGGCTGATCGAGGATCACGGCTACTACCCCTACCGCGCAGAGCCCGGCGAGGTGGAGGCGCTCGAAGCGCAGGGCGGCGTGGAGTCGCTGTTCGCCGGGCTGATGCACGAGCGGCTGACGGCCTGGCTGTCGCTCGCCGACGAGCGGCTGCGCCCGACGGGGGTGCCGCTCTTCCTGATGCTCGGCAACGACGATCCGATATCGTTGCGACCGTTGCTTGACGCAGCACCATGGGGAACGCACGCGGAGGGTCGGGTCGTCATGCTCGACGACCGCCACGAGATGATGAGCTGGGGATACTCGAACATCACGCCCTGGCACAGCCACCGAGAGCAGACCGAGGAACAGCTCGCGGCCGCCCTTGGCGAGATGGGCGGCAAGCTGGCGGACCCGGCCAGCGCCGTCGTCAACGTCCACGTGCCGCCGTTCGGGACCCAGCTCGACGATGCCCCCGTCCTCGACGCGGACCTCCGCGTGGTGCAGGTCATGGGACAGGTGAAGTTCGCCCCGGTCGGGAGCACGGCCGTTCGCGACTTCCTGCTCGAGCGACAGCCGCTGCTCGGCCTGCACGGCCACATCCACGAGTCCGCCGGGATCCGGCGCCTGGGCCGCACGATCGCGATCAACCCGGGGAGCGACTACGCGACCGGCGCCCTGCACGGCGCGCTGGTCACGCTGAAGGACGGCCGGGTCACCGCCCACCAGCTCGTTCGCGGCTGAGCGGGGGTGGCACGCGGCGAGGTCCTGGTCGCGATCGACGTCGGCACCTCCGGGGCGCGAGCAGTCGCGATCGGCCTCGAGGGCGATCGATACCTCGAGGTCCGCAAGGCCTACCCGACGACGTCGCCCGCCCCCGGCTGGGCGGAACAGGACCCACGGGCGTGGCGCACGGCTGCGCTGGCAGCCCTTGCCGGCCTGGTTCGCCAGCTGGGATCCCGGCGACGGGTCCTCGCGATCGGGCTGACCGGCCAGTGCCCCTCGGTCTGCCTGGTGGACGCCGATGGCAGGCCGCTCGGCCCCGGCCTGATCTACCGCGACAACCGCGCGACCGCGGAAGCGGCCGCGATCCGCGAGCGCTTCGGCGACGCGGCAATCCACGCTCGCACCGGCCACCTGCCCGCGGCATTCCACATCGGTCCCAAGCTCATGTGGCTGAAGGCGCACGAGCCCGCACTCTTCGCGCGCGCCGCCAGCGCGCTGCAGCCACGCGACCTGGTCGCCCATGCGCTGACCGGTGAGATGGCGACCGACGGGACGCACGCCGCGGCCACGCTCTGTCTTCGATCTCCGCCGGCGGGCGTGGGCCGAGGATCTGCAGGATGCGCTGGGACTTCCCCGGCAGCTCTTCCCCCGGCTGCACGCCTCAGCCGAGCCACTGGCCGGCCTCGCCCCGGCCATCGCGCGGCGCGTTGGCCTGCCGGCAGGACTGCCGGTCATCCTGGGCGGCGCCGACTCGCAGGCCTGCGCGCTGGGAGCCGGCGTCGTCGCACCCGGACCGGTGAGCGAGATGGCGGGCTCCTCGACCTGCCTGAACGCCGCCGTGCCGGAGCCGCTGCCGGTCCTGGAGGTCACGCACTATCCGCACGTTGTCCCGGGCCGTTCACCACCGAGACGGGGATCAACACGGCGGGCGCCGCAGTGACCTGGGTGGCGGACCTCCTCTACGCGGCCCGCGGCCGAAGAGCACGCGGAGCGGACTACGCCAGGCTCGACCGCGAGGCGGCCGATGTTCCCGGCGGCGCGGATGGCGTCCTCGCGCTGCCCACCCTGGCGGACGGCGAACGGACCGATCCGGACCTGCGCGCCGTGTTCACCGGCCTCTCCCTGCGACATGGCCGTGCCGTCCTGGCTCGCGCGATGCTCGAGGGCGTCGCCTTCGCGATCCGCGATCAGCTCGACCTCCTCGCGGACGGCGGCGCCAGGGTGACCGAGCTTCGCGTCTCGGGCGGCGATACCCGACTCGCCACCTGGAACCAGATCAAGGCGGACGTGCTGGGCGTGCCGGTCGTCGCCGTCCCGGGTGACGCGGCGGTGGCCGGGCGTCGCCATGCTCGCCGGGCTGGGCGCCGGGATCTACCGCGACGCGGACGACGCGATCGCGCGCTGCGTCCGCCTCCCCGAAGCGATCGAGCCAACCACCCGCACACGCGCAGTACGACGAGCGATTCGCGGCGTGGCGGGAGCTTGCCGCTGCGACTGTCGTCCGCAGGCGGCCTGACCGATGCGCCTTCGGCTCGGGATCAACCCTGCTTCGCCGTCAAGCGCTGGCCACGCCCGGAAGACTGGGCCCCGGTCGTCCGCGATCGCCTGGGACTGCGGCTGGTGCAGCACAGCCTCGACCTCGTGGACCTCACCGGTAGCGAACGGCGCGACGCGCAGGCGCTCGCGCTGCGAACCGCATCCGCCGATCATGGCCTCGAGCTGCACTCGACCTTCACCGGGCTGGCCGCTTATTCGGCGAACCTCCTCCTGGCGCCCGATGCATCGGATCGCGAAGCGGCTATGGCGTGGTACCGGAGCGCCATCGGCTTCACCGCCCAGGTGGGCGGGCGCGCCACCGGCGGCCACGTCGGATGCTTCTCGGTGGCCGACTGGCGCGACCCGGCGCGGCGCGCCGAGCTCTGGACCGCTCTCGCGAATCCCTGTCGGCGCTCGCGTCCGAGGCCGGAGCCGCCGGACTGGAATATCTGCTCGTCGAGAACCTGGCGGTCGCGCGCGAGCCTTCGACCATGGCGATGATCCGTGAGCTCCTCGACGAGGGCGGCGAGGGCCGCTCCCCCATCCGTCTCTGCCTCGACGTCGGACACATGTGCGTGCCCGGCACGAGCGGGCCGGACCGCGATCCGTACGCCTGGCTCCGTGAGCTCGGCAGGCTCCGCGCCGGTGATCCAGCTGCAGCAGTCCGACGCCGAGGGCGACCACCATTGGCCCTTCACGAAGGCCCGCAACGCCGAGGGCCGCATCTCCGCCGACGCGGTGATCGATGCGCTGGGCGAGGGCGGGGTGGAGGAAAGCGCGCTCGTGCTCGAGGTGATTCCCCCGTTTGAGCAGGACGACGACGCAGTGCTCAGTGACCTGGTGGCGTCGGTCGAGTACTGGCGCGAGGCGCTCTCCCGCCGCGGCGTCCTGGTCGACTAGTGCCGGACCTCCTCGGGGGTCTCGTACCAGCGCACCCGCTCGCCGATGCGTCCGCGCATGCGCCAACCCAGCGACTTTCGGCCGGCGGCGATCGCCGCCAGTAAGCGCCTCCGCCTGGGCGGAGGGATCGAAGGGGGCATCGGCCGGTCGATGGTCGCGAGCCGCAGCAGCCACCTGGCGCAGGTTCCGCTCGAGGGTATGGCACATTCCCCAGTCGTCACCGGTCAACGCGGTGATGCGCGCCACGTCGATCGCCTCGCCATTTTCGGGGCCAGAGCCGGAGAGCTGGCGATCGGCGAGCAGGCAGGTGATGTCGCCGATGTCCTTGGCGTTGATCTCCCAGACCTGGAGCTTGGTGAGCAGCAGATCCGCGAGGTCGATCGTTGGCCTCCCCGGCTCGAGCCGTCCGCTCAGGTCGATGACGTGCGACATGCGCAACGCGTCGATCACGACGTCGATCGTCCAGGCACCGTCAGGATGGCTGAAGTTCAGCCGCTGGGCGCCGTGGATCGAGTTGAAGAGGCGCTCCGGGACGTACCCCTGAGCGTGGAGAAGGGCACGACGGCGCGACCGTCCCGCTTGCGGACGGCGAAGTCGAGGTCGGCGTACTCCCGCGCGAATGGGGACTGCCGGACCGACGGGGCGACCATCCAGACCGCCAGACCGCCCATCAGCCGCAGCCCGAGCTTCGCAGCCTCGGCCTCTGCGGTCAGGCGCTCAGCCTCGTCACGGATATCGGCGGCGATGGGCACCTTCGAGCGACCTCGAGAGCAGGCGGTGGACGCCGCGCATTCTAGCGGCGGCCAGGGTGCCTGCTCCGCGCGGCCGTCAGATGGCGGGGACGATCAGGGCCGTCAGGACGATGGCGACGAGGAGCAGAACGGCGGCAACGCCGAGCTCCCAGTCGGATACGGTGGTCGCGCGGCTCGGTTCGCGACGAAACATTGGCACGCTCTCTAGTGGTGTCCGGACGCAACGCTACGCCCGCCTTGTCAAGAGCGGATCAAGCAAGTGTCACGAGTCGCCTACGTCATTCCGCCCATCCTGCGGCGAGCCTCCTCGACCTCGTCGAGTCCGCCGAAGCCCGTCTCGGTCACGGACGAGTCCAACCGCGGCTCGAACGCGCTCCGCGATGCGTGCACCAGCTCTCCGCCCGATCCAGCCCGGCGTGCACCGAGAGCAGGAGGCCGAGCAGCGCGCTGATCACGATCGAGCCGGCCAGCAGGATGAGCGGCAACGGCAGCGGTCCGATCACCGGGAGGTCGACGGTCGACACCGGCACCTGGCCCTGCGCGAGGAAGAGCGTGACGTACCAGACGACGGCGAAGGCGAAGACCGCGCCGATGGCGAGCTGAACCGCGCCGACCACCGGCCACAGGATGGATCCCGGGATCCGCAGGTCGCCGGTCGCGTCGCGCGCCGCAGACTCGAGCGCACCGCTCAGGGCCGGCTCCAGCCTGTCGGTTCGCAGAGCCGCCAGCACGGCCCGCCGCGAGCCGGCCGGGACCGACGTGGATGCCTGGACGAGCGCGGCGTGCACCGGGTTCATCACGCGACCGATGGAGCCTCGACGGCGCCAGTCGCGCAGGTACGCGGCCGGGTCGGCCGTCCTGCGGCTCTGGCCGGTGAGCAATCCCAGGAGCCCCACCACTCGGCCGAGCAGCGAGCCGCCGGATCGTCGCGCCCGCCCCAGGACGGCGAGCTGCACCTGGCGCGCGACGCCCGGCGGATCGATGAGCCCGAGCGCCCCCTGGACCGCGCTGCGCACCGCGTCGGCACGTCGCGCTTCATCCAGCAGCGGCCGATACGCGGCATCGGGCTCGAGGCCGACCGACCGCATGAGCCGATGCCGCGCGCCCACCGCATCGGTCATCAGCTTTGCCGCGACGATCGCCTTCGCATCCGCCGCGCGCGCGAGGTCGTCCCGGAGGGCTTCGATCCCCACACCGCTCACCGCCGACACCACGTCGATCCGCGCGTCGGGGATTCCCGACTCCGAGAGCCGCCGCCGCAGGTCCTCGACGAGGTCCACGCGCTGCGCGTCGGTGATGCGGTCCGCCTTGTTCAGGATGAACCGCAGCCGCGCTGCGTGCGGCGCCATGCCCCGCAGATAGCCGTGCAGCCGCGCGTCGTCGTACTTCTCCGGGTCGAGGACCCAGGCCACCGCATCGATCCGCGGCAGGAGCGCGTCGACGGTCGCGCGGTGCTCCGTGCGGACGCTGTCGACGTCGGGCAGGTCCAGGATCGCGACGCCCGACAGCTTCTCGTCGGCATGCGTCGCCACCCGTCGAATGTCGAGCCAGGCGAGGAGCGGGGCAAGCTCGTCGCGGCGGCGTCGGCGACCCAGGCGATCGGCTGCTCGGTGGTCGGTCGCACGGCACGCACGGCGCTGATCGTGTGGCCCGCCAGGGCATTGAGGAGCGCGGACTTTCCGACACCGGTGCCGCCGGCAAGCGCAAGCACGTAGGCGGCGCCGCTGAAGCCTTCTCGCTCGACGGGCTCGCCCGAGAACAGCCTCGGCACGGTCCGCCTCCTCCACGAGCCCGATCTCCCGCGCCGCGGCGGCTGCGTCGTGAAGGCGGTCCAGCTCCTCGGCGAGCGTCATGCCGGCTCGCCGGCGGATGCACGCGCGGCAGCGTCACGCAGCACGGCGCCGAGGTCCTCGCCCGATGGCAGCCCGCCAAGGGCGGCGGGGTAGCGGTCTCGCTCCTCGGCGAAGGCCGCGTCCAGGATCGAGCTCAGCTTTTCGCGCGCCCCGGCCACGAAGGCGGTGACGTCGGCCTCACCGAAGATCGCCTCGAGGAGCTTCTGGTTCACGACCGCGGTCGCGGCGGCGATCCCAACCTCGGCGCCGGTCAGGCCGCCGGTGTGAACGAACACGGCGAGGATGACGCTCGTGCCGACCGCATTGACGCCGATGCTGGCCACCTGCGCCCAACCCTTGCGCTGCTCGCCCATGGCCCGGATCTCCTCACCGACCCCCGCTGCCCAGGCCTCCAGGTCGCTCGTGAGCCGATCACCCAGCTTCGCCGATGCGCCCCACAGCCCCGCCTGCTCCGCCAGCGCGGCGGCGCCGTAACGATCCTCGGTCCAGCTGGTGGCCGTTCGACGCGCTGCTGCGTCCGCGTGCTGAATCGCGAGCGCGACGAGGTCCGCGAAGGCCGCCTCGCGCACCTCGATGGCGGGGGCCGGCGGGCCGGGTTGGAAGAGCGAGCGGATGCTGGCCACGACGCGGCCGATCCCCTGGGCCAGGATGCGGGCGACCTGCCCCGCTCCCACGAAATCCTGCCACTGGCGCAGCACCTCGGCCCGCATGAAGGTGCCGCGGCCCAGCTCCTCGCCCAGCGCCCGACGTCGCTCGCCGTAGGCACGTTCCGCGATCTCGAGCAGCGCCGCGGCGGCCGCTCGCTCCTCGTCGACCTCGCGCGCCACCTCTTCGACCGCGACGGGGAGGCCGGCAAGCGCGGCGGCAAGGCTGCGGCGCGCCAGCTCGCGGCGGGCGGTCTCGTCCGCGGTCAGCCGCGCCAGGGCGTCGCGAATGGGCGCGACCGCATCGGCGGCCAGGGCATCCCGGCCCGGCTCCAGGGCGCCCTCGGCGACGGGCACGACCTCCAGGGCCCCGAAGGCGCCGGAGTCGGCGAGCTGCCCGCGCTGCAGCATCTTCGGCGTGGTCGGCCACGATGGCATCGGCGTCCTCGGCATCGGCGGGGAGGCGGTTGAGCACGGCAAGGAGCGGAACGCCGCGCTGGCGCGCCCGCTCGAGGATGGTCCAGGGCACCTCATCGGCATAGCGGGTGGCGGTCGTGACGAAGATCACGAGGTCTGCCGCCTCCAGGAGCTCCACGGCGAGCGCCCGGTTGGCGAGCTCCACGCTGTCGAAGTCGGGGGCGTCTACCAGGACGAGGCCGCGACCGATCGCCGGATCCACGACGAGCTCGAGGGCATCGCGCTCAGCCAGGCCAGGCAGCAGCTCGGCGTCGGCGTCGTCCGGGTGCGCCAGCGCCACCGGTCGGCGGGTCGTGGGACGCAGGATTCCGGAAGGGCTGACGTCCCGCCCGGCGAGGGCGTTGAAGAGGGACGACTTCCCGCTCCCCGTCGAGCCCAGCACGACCACCACCAGTGGCGCACCGGCATCCCGAGCGCGCGGGCGGAGGTAGTCGTCGACGTGCCGCCGCAGGCGCTCCGCGCGGGCAGCGCGATTGGGCCCGGGTGCGCTGGAGACCCGGCGCCCGAGAGCGGAGCTCAGGTCGCGCAGCGCATCGGTCGGCGTCACTGGCATTGTCCCGAGGCTAGCAGGTGGCCCAGCGCTCAATGGCTGCCGCGGATTTCCGGCATGCGGCACGAAGCCTCTGGCGAGACCGATGCGCTTCGGTGTGCGCCCAGCGGGCGTAACTACGAAGGAAGGCCACCACGGCGCGCGGCCCAGCCGTCATTCCGCCCTTGCGTGGCGCCGATGTGCGCCGGGCGAGCGCGGCGAGGGTCGGTAGACCCGTCGCTCGCGAATACGCCTGCCAAACTTGGCAGTTACGCCCCCTGAGCGCAAGCGAACGAACCGGGAGCCGCCGCGCAGACCGCGCTAACCGTCAACCTCGGCGACGGCAAGGACGAACTGGAGCGCCATCCGAGCGGCTCCCTCGGTGCTGAGCGACTGCTCGACGGTTAGCGATCGCCAGGTCCAGAAGCTCACGACGTGCCCAAGTGCCGCCCTCAGGCGACGCCCAGCTGGGCCCCCTGGGCGGGGAGGAATCCCCGAGCATGGCCGCGACGATCCGGTCGTTCGTTGCGCGGCGCGCGTGCTGGTTGGATTGCGGCGTGAAGGCCGCGTCGCGGTAGATGGGGTAGAGCTCGTCGCCATTCTGCGCGTACCACCCGTAGAGCTCATCGATCGCAGTCACGGCCCGCGCCCGGAACGACGAGATGTCGCGCCACGCGTCCGGGTCGGGTGGGGGGTGCAGCGATCGCCAATGGCCCATGCACGCCCCGAAAAGCGCGTCCTTCGAAGGAAAGTGGCGATAGAGCGTGAGGCGCGTGACTCCCGCCGCCTCGGCCACGGCGCTCATCGAAGTCGCCGACGGACCGACCGTGGTGTGCAGCCGGGCCGCAGCCTCGGTGATGCGCTGCCGAGTCAGGTCGACAGTCTCGGCTCGCCTCCGCATTCGGTAGGTTCGCGACTTGGGTGAGGGGATCGCTGCTTTCACCTTGACAACTCCCTGGTCCTACAATCAATAGAGGACCTGGTTCACCAGATATGCGAGGCGCAAGGCTCATGGCGGTCCAGCAATCAGTCTCTGCTCCGGCCGTGACGGTCGTTCAACTTGGCGAGGGCGCGCCGGACGGCTCGGCCCGGGCGTCGGCGTCCACTTCAAGATCGACGGGGCCGATACGGGCGGTGCCCTCTCCATCGTCGAGCACCCGTTCGACGTCGGAGCACTTGTGCGCCGACACGCCCATACCCGTGAGGACGAGATCTCGATCGTCGAAGGCGAGATCGGCTTCCGGTCGGAAGACGGAGGTCGTCCTGGGGCGCGGAGGCTACATCGTCAAGCCACGCAACCAGGTGCACGCGATGTGGAACGCCGGCTCGACGCCGGCCCGCATGATCGAGATCATCTCGCCCGCCGGATTCGAGGGCTTCTTCCGGGGATTTGCGGACTTGAACGATGCCGGCCCCATCGACCTTGCGGCGGTCGCGAATCTCGCCAGGGAGTACGGCCTCCCCTACGCCGATCCCGACTGGCTGCCCGATGTGATCGCCCGATACAGCCTGACAGCGCCCCCACCTCGGCCTGGCCCGCGGACATAACTGCGTCCCGGTCCAGCCTAGTCACCGCCTTGGCGAGTGCCACACTCGACGAGTGAGCGTTCCACTCGAGCAGCTTCCCGAGGTCGCCAGAGGTGCGTGGACGCGGCTGCGCGACGAGCTGGTCGCGATCCTGGGCGACGACCTGGTCGCCATCTGGGCATACGGCGACACGACCGCGATCGACGGGCCGCCACGATCCGCCGACCTCGACACCTACGTCATCCTCCGTCGCTCCCCCGACCCGCGACAAACCCAGGCGATCGAAGACCTGCACGCCGCGATTGCCGGCTGAGATCGGGGTGGAGTTGGGACGCCTGGTACGTCCTTCGAGGAAGACGCGCGCGGCCCCAAGTCGCCTCAGCATGCCTATCTCCCGGATCGCGCGACACCCCTGGGCGATCAATCGAGCGCACTGGCTTGCCGGCCGATACGCGCACCTCTCGGCCGAGAGCCGGCCGAGATCGTCCCGCTCACCGACCTGGCCGAGCTCGAGGTCGACCTTCAGCGAGAGCTGGAGCATCTCGAGCGCCACGTTGTCGAGGGCGATACCGATCCGTACGAAGCCACCTACGCGTTCCTGAATCGGCAGCCGAATCGTCCGCGCGGTTGAGACCGGCGACGTTGCAATCTCCAAGCGATTGGCCGGCAAATGGGCGCTCGAGCACCTCCCGGCGCGCTGGCATCCGTCCTGGGTGCCGCCGACCGTGCCTACGAGGGCCAGGCCACGCCGGACGACGATAGCACCTGCTCGCGAGCGAGATGGCCCCCTTCGTCGCCATGGTCAAGGAACGCCTGCCGAGCACGACGCCACGGAGCGACGATGCGCAGCCTCGGTGGTCTGGCTACTGACGACCGGCCTCTGGCTAGGCTTATCAGATGACCGACAGCTCCGAGTGATCCTCGAGATCGGCAAGAAGCGCAAGGTCGTGGCGGGCGCCATGGACTGGCCGGGCCTCGATCGCGGGGGGACCTCGGAGGACGACGCGCTGCAAGTTGACGTCCTATTCCCGCGATACGCCGCCGTCGCCGAGCGGGCCGGCTTGGCAAGCGCGTTCGAGCGGGCGCGCGACGTCGAGGTGGTCGAGCGTGTCCCCGGTCGAGCTCGACCGACTTCTGGGGCATCGCCCACGTGCCGTCGCAGATCGAGCGCGAGGTGCTCCGCCGGCCGATCTGGAGCGGCGGCTCGAGCTCCTGCGGGCCTGCTGGGCGTACTTCGACGATGTCGCCGCTCGGTCTCGAGGAGCTCCGCCCCGGTCCGCGCAGCGCCGGCCGCAGCCGCGACCAGATCATCCGCCACGTGTACGGCACCGAACCGGACCAGTTCTCGCGCAAGGTCGAGGTGCGGACCCCGCTCGAGGTCGTCCTCACCCCGAACGGCCTCGCGACGCATCGGCAGGCATATCTCGACGCCATCCGCGCCTACAACGCCGAAGGCAAGCCGGCGCGAACCTGGCCGATCCAGTTCCTCATCCGCCGCACCGCCTACCACGTCATGGATCACGCCTGGGAGATGGAGGACCGCGACCTGGAGCCCGGTGGCCTAGTCGACGAGCAGGTACGTGGTCAGCGACCCCAGACCCTTCACCTCCACGACCCGGGCCTCGAACTCGAACTGCGCGGAGGCCAGCTCCATGGTGCGTTCCGAGACCTGGATACGACCGGGAACGCCGGTCGACTGCATCCGAGCAGCGGTGTTCACGGTGTCGCCCCAGAGGTCGAACAGGATGCGCTGCTGGCCGATGACGCCGCCGACCACCGGACCGCTGGCGAGGCCGATCCGGATCGGCAACGACAGGTCGTGCGCCTGCCGCCACTGCATCCGTCGCCTGGAGCATGTCGCGGGCGGCGCGGACGGCCACCTCAGCGTGGTTCGCGCGCGCAGATCGGTGCTCCCGCCACGGCCATGTATTCGTCACCGACCGTTTTCAGCTTCTCGACACCATGCTCTGCCGCCACGGCATCGAAGCGGGTGAAGAGGTCGTCGAGCAAGCCGACCACCTCAGCCGGGATCGGTATGGTTCGCCCAGGGTGTGAACCCGACGATGTCGGCGAACAGGACGGTCGTCTCCGCATACGCCTCGGCGATTCGCTGCTCTCCGTGCCTGAGCCGCGTGGCGATCAGGGCAGGAATCGCGTTCGTCAACAGCTCATCCGCCCTCGCCTCCGCCGCCCGGCGCCTGATGTCCGAGAACCGCAGCAGCAGGAAGACAAAGCTCAGCGGCAGCGCCACGTTCATGACCCAGCCGATGACCCGCAAGGGGTACGGCCCCGACCCGAAGGCGTCCCGCGCCCAGCTGTCCGTGCGCTGCCATCGCGCCCAGGCTGACGAGGAACGCGAAGAACCAGGGAACCGCTCGCCGCGGACCAAGCGCCAGGATGGCGTAGGCCGGCACCAGGAACGCCCAGACGAGCCCCGGGCTCGTCCCGGTGATGCCGCCACCGACCGCATGCGCGAGCGGCACCCAGACGGTGCCGAACGCGATCAGCGCAACCACGTACGGATCGAACCGCCGGGTCCTCGCCAGCACGGCGAGGTTGGCAATACTGAACACGGCGAGCGCCGCGGCCAGCACGAAGCTCGCCGGGTGGCCGCGCGCCTGGATCGGAAGCGAGAGCGGCGCGAAGACCGTCAGGATCGCCCGCCGCCACCCCGATCCGTTTCCGGAGGCGGAGATCGTCATCGTCGGCCGGGTCGTCCGCGATGCTCAGCAGGCGCAGCATGACGCCACGGATCACTTGCGCAGCAGTCGACCGTGACTCGAACCGGGGCCAGCCCGCATCGGTGGTCACGACTCGGCGGCGCCGAGATGACCGAGCGGTTGCCAGCACGAGGGCATCGGGCAGCCGCAACGGCTGACCGTGGCGCGCGCGCAGCTGCGCGGCGCGGAAGGCAACGTATCGGGTGATCGGCTCGACGTCGGCGGGCAAATCAGACAGGAACGCATCGACGGCACCCATTGCGTCCCGTCCCCGCCGCGCAGGTCCCACCAGGCACTCCGCATAGGCCGACGCCGGAACCGCGATCGCATCTCCGCGAGTCAACGCAGCCGCCACTGCAGCGCGCGACGTCTCGTGATGCGGGTCGTTTCCGTCGAGGACGCCGATCACGACCCCGGCATCGAGGACCGTCAGCGCCATTCGTCGCGCAGCTCATCGAGCTCGGCGGGGCGATAGACACCCGTCAGCTTGCCGGCATGGCGTGCCACCGGGTCATCTTCGCGGATGAGCAACACGCGCCCGCGTCCGCGCGGCTCCGCCCGCAGACGATCGCCAGTCCGCAGTCCGGCGGCGGTCATTGCCTGCTTCGGAATCGTGACCTGGTGCTTGGAGCTGATGGTCGTTGCGCGGCGACCGGAGTTCTTTACTGCGTTGGACATAAGTAAAGACTAGAGGTCGTGTCAATTGGGCAGCTGCCACTCCTGTCCGGCCCGAGTCACGGCCGGACTACCATGGCCGCGGATCGGAGTAAGCAATGACGGAATCGCAGTACTGGGATAGGCGGGCCGGAAGCTATGCGCAGCACTGGGCTCCAGTCGCCGCAGTCGCGGGCAGGGCGCTCCTCGATCGGCTCGCGTCGGAGGCGCCGGGTACCACGGAGATGCGAAACCTCCTCGATCTCGGCACGGGCAGCGGTGTGGTCGCGATCGACGCGGTACGCCGCTGGCCAAACGTCCGCTGTATCGGCGTCGACCTCTCCCCCGCGATGCTCAACCATGCACGTTCCGCGGCCCTCATGCTTGATCAAGTCGACCGCGGGCGTCTGGAGTGGGTTGAGGCAAGCGCCGAAGAGCTCCCTTTCGATGCGGACTCCTTCGATGCCGTCGTTTCGGCGTTCCTCTACCAGTTCCTCGTTGATCGCCGGGCGATGCTCGCCGAGGTGCGTCGAGTGCTCCGAGCCAGCGGAATCTTCGCCTTCGTCACCTGGCAGGCAGGCGGTGGTGGAAGGTTCGCGCCTGACGACATTGTCGGGGAAGTCCTGAAGGACGAGGGAATCGAGTCGGCCGACAATGGCAGCCCACCGAGCTCGTCATCCGCCATCGCCCAGAGCTGCCGCAGCGGAGCTGCGCGGAGCTGGTTTTGAACGCGTCGCGGCACGCGCCGTGACGCTCACGTGGCGAACCGACCCCGATAACTACGTCCGTCGGTTGGAAGAAGATGATCTTCCTTTGACCTTCGAGCGTATGGACAGTCGCACCCGCCAACGCGTTCGGGAACGCATAACAGAGGGACTCTCGCACATCGAGCCTAACGCCTTCCAAGACGGCGCCCAGTTGGTCAACGTCATCGCACGATCGCGCCAGGGCCTCCATCCGCCCGACGGTGGGCGCCATAATTCACCGATGACGACATCCCCACTCCAAGACGCCTTCGACCACCATGCCTGGGCCACCCTCCGCATCCTCGACGCGTGCGAACCGCTGAGCCCCGAACAGCTCGAGACCAACGTCCCCGGCACCTACGGATCCATCCTGGACACGCTCCGCCACACCGTCGGCGCCGACACGAGGTACCTGTGGGTCTTGACTGATGGACGCCGGTCGCGGATCGACGAGGAGTCCATGGACGTCTCGGCCCTGCGAGCGGCGATGGTCGACAACGGACCGATCTGGAACGACCTCCTCGCGCAGAACCAGGACATGAGCCGGATGGTCGTGGTGCAGCGCGACGACGGCTCGTCCGGCCACGCGCCGCTGGGCGTCCGCCTGGCGCAGGCGATCCACCACGGGACCGATCACCGCAGCCAGATCTGCACCGCGCTTACGGCGCTCGGCATCGAGCCGCCGGAGATCGACGTCTGGGCCTACGGCTTCGACGACGGCCGCGTCTTCGAGACCCCGCCCCCAGCCTGAGCCAATGAGAGCCGTCGTTCACGACCGATACGGCCCTCCGGAGGTTCTTCGGCTCGAGGAGGTCGAGCGGCCCGAGCCCTTCGACCGCCAGGTCCTGGTCAGGGTCCACGCCACGACGGTCAACCGCACGGACTGCGGTCTTCGCAGCGCCGACCTGCCGATCACGCGCTTCGTCACCGGCCTGCGCAAGCCGAAGAACAGGATCCTCGGCATGGAGTTCGCCGGCGAGGTCGAGAAGGTCGGCAACGGCAGTCACCGAGTTCAAGGTCGGCGACGAGGTCTTCGGGGTCAAGGGCTCCGGCGCTCATGCCGAGTTCGTCTGCGTCCGCGAGGCCGGACCAATCGCGCACAAGCCGGCCAACATGAGCTTCGAAGAGGCGGCCGCGGTCCCGGACGGCGCAGCCCTCGCCCTCGCATGCCTCCGCCAGGCCGATGTCAGCCGAAGGGCGCAGCATCCTCGATCTACGGCGCCTCGGGATCGGTCGGAACAGCAGCCGTCCAGCTGGCAAAGCACTTCGGCGCCCGCGTCACCGCGGTGACCAGCACCAAGCACGCCGAGCTCGTGCGATCGCTCGGCGCCGACGAGGTCATCGACTACACGAAGGAAGACTTCACCAAGAACGGGAAGACCTACGACGTCATCTTCGACGCCGTCGGCAAGCACTCGTTCAGGCGGTGCCGGCGCTCACTGAAGCCGGGCGGAACCTTCCTCGAGACCGATCTCGGCTATGGCTTCCACGTTCCCCTCCTGCTGCTCCTGCACGAAGTGGATCGGAAGCAAGAAGGTGAAGCTCGGGATCACCCGCTACTCGAAGGACGGACGTCCTCTTCCTCAAGGAGCTCATCGAGGCCGGGAAGTACCGCGCTGTCATCGATCGCACCTACCCGCTCGAGGACGTCATCGAGGCGACGAAGTACGTCGAGACCGGCCAGAAGACCGGCAATGTCGTTCTGACAGTCATCGACAGACATCGAAGGAGGTCGCCGATGTTTGAGTCGCCGGCCCCGACTCTTTACTTTTCGAGCCATTCCGTTCATGCCTTCACGCCCTTGGCCGCGGAATCCGTCGAGCCAGCAGACGGGGCGTCATCCTCGGCGTGGAGCTCACGATGGAACTGCGCGATGGCCTGCCGGCGCCGGCTCCGCATGGACGAGCCACCGTGGTGCGATCCGACGACCTTCCGCACCACCGCCATGGCAACAAGGATGGAGAGCAGCTTCGGGAGAACCGTGATGATGGACTTGCCGCCACCCGACCCCTCGCCTGGGTAGAAGGTGCCGCGGATCGGCCCGCCGGACTCGGCCGGCCCGTTCTGCCTGAATGTTGCGTGCATCGGTCAATCTCCTCGATTCGTGCGACCCGCCCATCGAGCGGCTGATCTGAGGGTGACGACCAATTGCGCGCAAACTGTGAATGCGCGACGGCAACCCTGTGATCGCCGTGCGCGAGGCGGTAGCCTCCCGTGACAATCGCCTGGCGAGGAGATCGAATGAGCACCCCACCGCAGGCAACGCCCGATGACCTCGTCACCCGCATCTTCGAGGCAAGCCTCGGCATGTTCGAGGTCATGGCTGTCTACCTCGGAGATCGGCTGGGGCTCTACGCTGCCCTTCGAGACGGCGGACCGGCGACGGCCCCTGAGCTGGCGTCCCGGGCAGGGATCGACGCGCGGTACGCACGTGAGTGGCTCGAGCAGCAGTCGGCGAGCGGGATCCTCCAGGTCGATGACGTCGCGGCCGGGCCCGATGAGCGCCGCCACGCGCTCCCCGAGGCGTACGCCGACCCGCTTCTTGAACCCGGACAGCCCGTACTCGATCGCTCCGCTGGCGCGGTCGCTCGTCGCATCCGCCAAGGTCATTCCCAGCTGCTGGAGGCGTATCGGACCGGTGGCGGCGTTGAGTGGGTCCGACTACGGCGCGGACATGATCGAGTCGCAGGGCGACTTCAACCGGCCCTGGCTGGTCAACTCATTCGGGTCGGAGATCCTGCCGGCCATTCCCGCCGTTCACGAGCGGCTGACGGCAAACCCGCCCGCACGCGTTGCCGATGTGGCGTGCGGCGTGGGCTGGGCAGGAATCGCCATCGCGAAGGCCTACCCGGAGGTAACGGTCGATGGTTTCGACCTCGACGAGTCGTCGATCACGTTGGCCCGCGAGAACGCGCGTGGGGCGGGGTCAGTGACCGAGTGACGTTCGAACGGCGAGATGCGGCCGACCCCGCGGCCGTCGGCCAATACGACCTGGCGGTCATCATCGAGGCCGTACATGACCTTTCCCGGCCGGTCGAGGTGCTGGCGGCCATGCGTCGCATGCTGCGTCCCGGCGGTATCGCCCTGGTCGCCGACGAGAAGACCGAGGACACATTCACCGCCCCGGCCAGCGACGCCGAGCGGCTTTACTACGGATTCAGCCTCTTCACCTGTCTTCCGGCGGCCATGACCGAGCGTCCGACTGCCGCCACGGGGACCGTCATCCGCGAGGAAACGATGCGCAGATACGCGGCCGAGGCCGGGTTCGCCAGCACCGCTCGACTGGACCAGCCGGAGCTCGACATGCTCCGCTTCTACCAGCTGACGCCGTAGCGTGCTCGCCACGGCTGCTTCGTCCACGTGACCGGCACCACGAGCGCCACCCAACCCTGGCACTCCTACCTCACGGCCCTGACTTGCACCGCGTGCAGTAATGAGGCCGATGCCGACCTCCCTCAGGGGGTCTGCCCCGCGTGCGGCAAGGTCCTGTTCGCGACCTACGACCTCGCCTCGCTGAAATCGGCGATGCCCAAGCCCGCCTTAGACGGCCGCGGCTGGGACCTCTGGCGATACCGGGAACTGCTGCCCATCCGCGACTCGGCCTATGCACGGAGCCTCGGCGAGGGCGCGACTTCCCTCCTCCGACTCCGGATCGACGGCGGCATGACAGGAGGCGAGCTGTGGGTCAAGGACGAAGGGCGCAACCCCACCGGATCCTTCAAGGCGCGCGGCATGGCGGTGGCGGTTGCGCGCGCGGCGGAGCTCGGCATCACCGACGTCGCGGTTCCCTCTGCGGGCAACGCTGCATCGGCGGCGGCGGCGTACGTAGCAGCGGCCGGGCTGGCATGCCACGTGGCCATGCCTGCCGACGCGCCGTCAGTGAACGTGGCGGAGGTCAGCGCCGTACGGCGCGGAGCTGATCGTCGTCGAGGGGCTCATCGACGAGGCCGGGCGTCTGATTCGCGAGCGCGCTCAGGCGGATGGCTGGTTCGACTTGTCGACACTGCGCGAGCCATACCGCGTCGAGGGCAAGAAGACGATGGGCTTCGAGCTGGCCGAGGCGGGCGGCTGGGGAGACGGCTGGTGCCCGGACGTCGTGGTCTTCCCGACCGGTGGCGGCACCGGAATCGTCGGGATGTGGAAAGCATTCGCCGAGCTCTCGCAGCTGGGCTGGATCGGCGATCGGCGTCCCCGGCTGGTGGTGGTCCAGGCGACTGGCTGTGCACCGCTTGTACAAGCCTTCGATCACGGTGCAGACCACGCAGAACCGTGGATCGGAGCGCATACCATCGCCGCAGGCATCCGCGTGCCGTCAGCGATCGGCGACTACCTCGTTCTGCGCGCCGTCCGTGACAGCGGCGGAACCGCACTTGCCGTGACCGATGAGGAGATCATCGCCGCCCAGGAGACGCTCGCTCGCGAGGCCGGCATCTTCGCGGCCCCCGAGGGAGCGGCAACCTATGCGGCCCTTCCCCACCTGCTGGACAGCGGCTTCCTGCGCGGCGACGAACGAGTCGTCCTCTTCAACACCGGTATGGGGTTGAAGTACCTGACCTAGTCTCGCAGTGAGGAGGCCGTTGATGGAGCCCCAGCCCGGAGTGTTCGTTTCGAGCCTGTCGACCGATGCCTGGGAGCCCGATCCGGATGTCGGAGGCCTGATGCACGTCCTGTGCGACCTGCCTGGGCTGCAGGCTGGCTTCACCCGGTACGACACGGTCCCCGCACCCGTGCGCTGGACGCCTCCCCAGCGCGAGACCTTCATGATCCTCGAGGGCGCCGCTCGGATCGAGATCGCCGGCGGAGCAACGCTGGACCTTGAGGTGGGTGGCGTTGCCTCTCTGCCGGCGGGCACGGAGACGACGTGGCACATCACGGCGCCGTTCCGCGAGTTCTGGGTCCTGAGCGGCCAGGCCACCGAGCCCGATGCCTAACCCGCCGTCACCGGCGACGCTATGACAAGGCCCCGGACTCTGCCGGGGAGCGAGATACCGATCCAGCCGTGGCCTAGGACCCGACATACTCGAACGAGCTCATCAGCGAGTCGAACGCGGCCTGGTTGTCCGCCAGGCTGTCGCTGCTATCCGACGGCGAACAGGACGACATATCCCCGGCCGCCGTGGAGTGCCGCAAGCTTGATGGTGTTGTAGCCATCGGAACACGAGGCGGTCCACTCCAGTGCGTCCTCGCCGCCGATCGTCACCTCGGTCGCAGCCTCAGAGTCATGACAGACCCCCGGGGCGAGCTCGACGATCTTGGCCCGCCACCGCGCAAGATCCATCGTCGAATCGACCGCCGTTGCGCCCACCACGAGCGTGCGGCCGCCCACCGAGGCGTGATCCCACGCCGGGTTGTCCAGCCCGCAAAGGCACGACCCATCCCAGTCCACCGTGGCGTGTCCTGTCGGCGAGCCGGTGGGAGGCGTGATGGAGAAGCCGTAGCGATCGGACACGAACTTCTCGGCTGGGGCTTGGTCGACGATGGACTGGGGACCGCGGTCGACGATGGGCGGGAACCGCGGACGCGCAGCCGGCCGCTACGAGTACCACGCAGACCGACCCGGCGATGGTGAGACGCGGGAATCGGAAACCGAGGGCATGTCCCATCGATGCTTTCGTTCCTGCTTGGAGAACCGAGCGTACCAGAGGGCCGGCAATCTTCAGTGGAGGACCTGACTGCGCGGCGCGTTACAGGCCGACTCATCGCGACCGATGAGATGTCGCAATCGGTCGCAACAGTGGATGCATGGCTCAGCAACCGCACCTCGTCAGCGCCAACACTCGCTTCGTGTGCAGAGACCTTGGCCTGGAGGTCGAGATCCGCATCCGCCAGCTCAACGGCCGCTGGCTCGCCGTCGCGGACTTCGAAGGTCAACCAGAGGTGGGCATCGGGCCAACCGCGCGTGCAGCCCTGGCAGCCGCCCTCGCCACGCTGGGCCAGCGCGCGGCAGCCGTGCTGATGGCCGACCCGCAGCTGCTCAGCATCTCCACGGCTCTTCGCCAGCCTGCCTGAGCTTCGGCGCGTGATAGCGTCTGGCTCGCGATGAGCAAGACGACCGAGGACGAGTCACGCGACGGGGTCCCGCTGACCAACCTCGACCAGCCGCTGTTCGACGGCGCCGACGCGACGAAGCGGGACCTGGTCGAGTACCTCGACGGGGTGCGCGACCGGATCATCCCCGTGCTCGAGGACCGGCCGCTGTCGGTGATCCGCGTCCATCGCGGGCAGGAAGCCTTCATGCAGAAGAACGTCCCGAAGTACACGCCGGCGTGGGTGCGCACGGTGCAGCTGTGGGCGGAGGCGTCGAAGCGGGACGTGTCGTACGCGCTGTGCAACGACCGCCGCACGCTGCTGTGGTTCGCCAACCAGCGCGCGATCGAGTACCACCCCGCCCTGGTGCGCGTCGACCGGCCCGACCGCGATCACCCACCTCGTGCTCGACCTCGACCCGCCCGAAGCCGATGCGTTCGCGATGGCGGTTCGAGCCGCGCAGCTGGTGCGCCAGGCGCTGGCCGATGTCGGCCTCAGGGCGCGGTCAAGACCAGCGGCGCCAAGGGTGTGCACGTGTTCGTCCCGATCGACGACCGAGGCGTCGCTCGAGGACTCGGCCGCCGCGACCCGCGCCATCGCGGCGCGGGCCGAGCGGCTCGATCCCGAGATCGCCACGACCGCGTTCATCAAGGACGACCGTGGCGGCAAGGTGTTCGTCGACTCGACCCGGGTCGGCGGCGCCACCGTGATCGCGGCGTACAGCCCGCGCGTCCGTCCGGGCGTGCCGGTCTCGTTCCCGGTCGCCTGGGACGACCTCGACGACATCGCGCCGGCCGACTTCACCGTGCACACCGCGCTCCGACAGCTCGGCGACCGCGATCCGTGGGCCGAGCACATGCCCGACCCGCAGCGACTGCCGCGCCGACCTCATCGAGGAGGGCCACGCCATCCCGGTCGCGCGAGTGCAGGCGATGCACGAGGGCAAGCGCCGCGCCCGCGCGGCTCGCGACGCGGGTGCCGACTAACCGAGATCCAGCGATCCCCGCGTCACAAGCGCCTAGGCCAACCAGTCTCCGAGCGAGCTCGCCGAGGCGGTCTGGCAGGTGGCCTGGTTCCTGGTGGGCCTTGCCCTCTACATCGAGTCAGCCAACACCTTTTCAGCCCGACATGTCGGCGCATACGGAGCGGATCCCGGACAAGAACGCCGAGCAGGGCCAGAAGGAATTGTTCGCCCGCGAGACCAATCAGGCAAGCGGACGGGCGAACGTACGCTCACAATCGCTGCAGATGTAGTCGAAGGCGAGGACTGATGGCAGATCTGCATCAGGCTCTTGACGATGTTCGCGCGCGGATTGATCAGTATCAAGGCAAGGCCATCGGCGAACAGAACACAAAGGCCGTCCTCATCAACCTTCTCCTCCGTGCTCTTGGCTGGAACATGGAGGACCTGACGAGGTGGTGCTCGATTACAAGCGGAAGTCAATGGACAACCCGGTCGACTACGCGCTGATGCTCCAAAGGACACCGCGCCTATTTATCGAGGCGAAACCCTTGGACGGCAATCTCAACGACCCGAAATCGGCTGGCCAGATCATGGCCTACGCAACCGTGGCGCATCAGTGGGTTGCTCTGACCGATGGGAACGAATATCGCATCTACAACTCCCACGCACCGGTTCCGGTTGAGCAAAAGCTTCTTCAGGAAGGCACGAGTCTCCGACAGCAGCGATGTGGCTGAGACGCTGCAACTCCTGTCGAAGGAGCGCATGGAGCAGGGCTTGATCGGCTCGATGTGGAAGGCCCACTTGTCGACCAGCAGGTGCGGACTGCCATCCAGAAGCTGATGCAGCCTGAGCCTGCGTCAGGCCTCATACGTCTAATTCGCAAGCATGCGCCGAATCTAGAACAGTTACCCACCCGGAATTGCGCGATGGCGTGGCACGGATGGAAGTCCACTTTGACTTCCCATCCCCGCCGGGTGCGACATCGGTGGTCCCTCGTCCGTTGCATCACCCAAACCGGTGCGAAGAGCTGGAGAAGAAAGCGGGAACACCGTGGAGAAATATCACGATGACGGACCTCTTCGCGGATGGCCTTCTGAAGCCTCCCATCGAGCTCCGCAGAGCATCCCGGAGGCCATGTCCTCTCCGGGCGCATCGAAAGAGACGGCCAAGTCTCATTTTGGCGGGAACGGTTCGAATCCCTATCCACGGCCGCCGGCCGGGCGCGTCGGACCGTCGTTGGTAGATCCCGAAGGGCGTCTCTATCCGCAGACAACAGGTATTTCTGGCACTTCCAAGACTGGCGGGAAGTGGATGTCCTCCAGCTTGTGGAACAACCCGGCAGGCCTAACGCGCGACCACGCGGAGATCGATCCGTTCACCGACCTCAATGCGTACTCCGTGCCCGAGGCTGCTGAGGCGGGCCGCGTCGGCCCTTAAACCTCACCGACGGCGGGCAAGGACCAGGGTGTTTCACTGAGCAGATCTAGACGGTCCGCGAGGTATTGTCAGCTGCAGCCGCTCGTTGAGCCGCAGTTGATGCACTTGTAGCAGCTGCCGTTGCGGACCATGATCGAGCCACAGTCCGTGCAGGCCGGCGAGTCCGCGGTATCGAAGATCACCGTCGGCTGACCCGCCTCGAGGCGCTCTGACCGCTTCGCCTCGCCGTTCTTGGCCACGATCTTCAACCCATCCAGGATCGAAGCCGCTTCCTCGACCGCTTCCTCGAGGAACCGCCGCGTCCGCCTCCACTGGGCCTCCCCTTCAGCGTCACGTGCCGGAGCCGCCTCTGATCTGCGGTTGAGGCGGCTGGCGGACGCCGTGGCGCGACGCGTTGCGAGGCGCGACCGGGGTGTCCGGCGGCCGCCTCCCCACTGCCACAGCAGGCGCATCCGACAAGGTCAGCTGTCGATTGATGACCCCCAGGTGATCCTGGTCGTCCCGGGACATGAACTTGGTGGCGAGGTACCGGAAGATGTAGTCGACCAGCGACTTGGCCATCGGGATCTCGCGATTGGTCGTGAACCCGGCCGGCTCGAAGCGCAGGTGGCTGAACTTGTTGACCAGGTCCTTCAGCGGCACGCCGTACTGCAGCGCGACGCTCACCGCGGTGGCGAACGCGTCCATCAGCCCGCTGATGGTCGACCCCTCCTTGGCCATCTTCAGGAAGATCTCGCCCGGGGTGCCGTCCTCGTACAGGCCGACCGTCAGGTAGCCCTCGTGCCCGCCCACGTTGAACTTGTGGGTGAACGCGGCCCGCTCGTCCGGCAGCCGTCGCCGGTAGGCCTTCGGCGCCGCCAGGGCCGATGCCGCCGCTGCCGCATCGGCCGCTTCGTCATCGCGTGACTTGCCTTGCTGGTGTTGAGCGGCTGGGAGCGCTTGGAGTTGTCGCGGTAGACCGCGATCGCCTTGAGGCCCAGCTTCCAGCCGTCGATGTAGACCTGCGCGATCTCCGCCGGCGTGCGATCGCCTCCGGCATGTTCACCGTCTTGCTGATCGCGCCCGGACAGGAAGGGCTGCACCGCGGCCATCATCTTGAGGTGGCCGTTGTAGTGGATCGAGCGCGTGCCGTTGGCCGGCTTGAAGGCGCAGTCGAAGACCGCCAGGTGGGCATCGGTCAGGTACGGCGCGCCCTCGATCGTCTCGTGCTCGTCGATGTAGGCGACGATCTCCTCCGTCTGCTTGGCGTCGTAGCCCAGCCGTCGCAGCGCGTTGCGGCACCGTCTGGTTGACGATCTTCAGGTAGCCGCCGCCGACCAGCCTCTTGTACTTGATGAGCGCGATATCCGGCTCCACGCCGGTCGTGTCGCAGTCCATCAGGAAGGCGATGGTGCCCGTTGGCGCCAGGACCGATACCTGCCCGTTGCGGAAGCCCGCCTTCTCGCCCAGCGCGATCACCTCGTCCCAGGTGGTCAGCGCCGCGTCGAGCATGTCGGTGGGCAGCGCCTGCCGGTCGATCCGGTAGGCCGCGTCGCGGTGCATGCTCATGACCTTGAGGTACGGCTCGCGGTTCACCGCGTAGCCGGCGAACGGTCCGCCCTGGTCGCGGCTGATCCGCGCTGACTGGAGCTCCGCCTCGCCCTGCATGATCGCCGTGATGGCCGCCGAGTAGGTCCGACCCTCGTCGGAGTCGTAGGCCAGGCCGCGGTTCATGAGCAGCGCGCCCAGGTTGGCGTAGCCCAGCCCCAGCGGCCGGAAGTCGCGGCTGTTCTCGCCGATCTTCGGCGTCGGGTAGCTCGCGTTGTCGACCAGGATCTCCTGCGCGGTCAGCACGATCCGCACCGCGTGCTTGAAGCTCTCGATGTCGAACTCGCCGTCGTCGCGCAGGAACTTCATGAGGTTCAGGCTCGCCAGGTTGCAGGCCGAGTCGTCGAGGTACATGTACTCGCTGCACGGGTTGCTGGCATTGATCGGCGCGGTGTTGGCGCGACGTGTGCCAGCGGTTGATGTTGTCGTGGTACTGGATCCCCGGATCGCCGCAGACCCAGGCCGCCTCCGCCATCTTGTGGAGGAGGTATCGGGCCTTGACGGTCTGCACCGGGTGCCCGTCGATCACCGCGTGGGTGGTCCAGTCGTCGTTCTTCTCGACCGCGGTCATGAACTCGTCCGTGACCCGCACGGAGTTGTTGCTGTTCTGGAAGAAGACCGATTCGTACGCGGCCCCACCGTTGAAGTTCCCGTCATAGCCGGCGTCGATGAGGGCCCAGGCCTTCTTCTCCTCGACCAGCTTGCAGTCGATGAACTCCTCGATATCCGGGTGGTCGGCGTTGAGGATCACCATCTTCGCGGCGCGTCGCGTCTTGCCGCCGGACTTGATCACGCCGGCGAACGCGTCGAAGCCCTTCATGAAGCAGACCGGGCCGATGGCCGTGCCGCCGCCGCGCAGGCCTTCGGACTTGCTGCGGATGGGGCTCAGGTTGGAGCCGGTGCCGGAGCCGAACTTGAAGAGCATCCCCTCGGTCTTGGCGAGGCCCAGGATGCTTTCCATGGTGTCGTCGACGGAGTTGATGAAGCAGGCGGAGCACTGCGGGCTGCTCGTCGATCCCCACGTTGAACCAGACCGGGCTGTTGAAGGCGGCGCGCTGCTTGAGGAGGATGTCGGTCAGCTCGTCGTGGAAGGCGGCCTCGTCCTCATCGGTCGCGAAGTAGCCGTCCTTGTGGCCCCAGCCGCTGATGGTGTCGGCCACCCGCCCGATCATCTGCTTGGACGCTCGTCTCCCGCTCCGGCGTTCCGAGCGTGCCGCGGAAGTACTTGGAGGCGACCACGTTGGTGGCGAGCGCGCTCCAGCTCTTGGGGAACTCGAGGCCCTTCTGCTCGAAGACCACCTCGCCGTGCTCGTTGGTGATCGCCGAGTCGCGCAGGTCCCACTCGACCGTGTCGTACGGGTCGACGCCCGGCCGCGTGTATCGGCGCTCGATGGTCAGCCCCTTCCAGCTGGGCTTCTCCCCGGGCCGCAGCTGGCGGTAGCCGCTCCCCTTCTTCGTCCCGGTTCCGTGCCCGTTGCCCCGTTGCCGCCGTTGCCGTTTCCGCCGCCTCCATTGCTGTGGCCGTTGCCGTTGGCGGTCGGGGCGCTGGGGTCCTGGGGGTTCGCGGTCCGGGCCATGCTGTGCGTTTCCTCATCCTCCGGGAGTGTGTTTCCCGGCCTCCACCTCTGGCGCGTTGCGGGGGCTCTGGGTTGGTCTCGCGGGCCCGCCGTTCGTCGCGCGCGCGGCCTGCGTTATGCCGCGCTGTCAGACGACAATTGTACGACGCGCGTCCGGGCCAGTCAATGCGAAAACCACAACATGTTGTGGTTCGCTCGCGCCGCGACCCCTACATGATGGGGATCTGTGGAAATCTCGTGTGACGCTGTGGAGTAGTCGCGCGGCGCTGTGGACGGGGTGTGGAGGCATCGGTCTTTAGAGGAGGACGATACCGTTCTGGCCAGGGTCTTCGCCCTTCGCCAGCGCCGCCAGCGTGGCGCGGGTTGTCAGCGGGAAGGTCGTCGCCAGGACGTCGCCGGCCGAGGCAAGGGCGTCCCGGTTGTGGGGTGTGGCGCTGACGAGAATCACGAGCCGGGAGACGTGACCGTCGCGCTGCTTGCGGGTCGCCTCGCGGAGCTGAGCCTGGGGTCGCGAAGCCTGGTGATCGCCTCCACCGCGATGGGCGTGCCGGCTCCGGTCAGGAGCAGGTCGAACGCGCGCATGTCGCCGGCGAATGTCGAGCGGCGCCTCGAGCTGGCCAGCTCCAAGCCTCCCCGATGCGCGCTCGGAACCGCGCGAAGCAGGTCGAGCTGGGCGGCATCGCGGAGGCCGCGCCGGCTCGGGTAGAAGCGGGCATGGAGGCGCAAACCCACAGCGGCGCCGTGCCGCGCAACGTCTGGCGACGGCGAGGTCCCGCAGCAGCCCGGTCTCTACCCGGCTGATACGCGACGCCGAGACGTGTCGATGGCGCGCGCGACGTCGATCTGGCGCAGGCCGCGCGCCAGCCGAGCCTCGCGGAGCTCTGCCCCAAGCTCGGCCCTGGAGTCGACGGCCGGCGATTGTGTCGCCTCTTCGATCGCGCGGACTCGATTGGCCATGCCGCGATGTTTGCGCCGCGTCTGTTATCCGGCGGCTTACCGCCCGCTTGCGCTGAGCGCACCTACGGCGAAGTTTCGGCCACTGGATGGCCCGGTGTGGCCACCTGCTGGCGTGGTGCGCGCCAGGCGCAAGATCTGCCGGCCTGGGATACGCGCCTGAGGAGGCGCCGGACCAGCCATCGGTTGGCCGGTTACGTGCCAGCTGCAGCGCAAACGCCGCAGGCCGCTCGTAGCGGGTCACGCCTCAGGGCCAGCCCACGCCCGATGCGGGCGCCTCGACGCTCAGCAGCTGGCCATCTCGCGCGCCGGCCATGCTGTCGGGCCCGCGCCATTCGTTCGCGGCGATGAACAGCGTCCGCCGATCGGGACCGCCGAGCATGCAGGCGAAGCCGCCGCGGTCGAGGTCGACCGTCTGGAGCACCTCCCCGCCCTCGCGGACGCGGACGCAACGCTTGTTGGGGACATCGGCGTACCAGACCGCGCCATCCGCATCGAGGCAGATGCCGTCGGGGGTGCCCTCGCCGAGATCGGCCCACAGGCGGCCATTCGACAGGCTGCCGTCGGCGGCGATGTCGAAGGCGGTGAGCTTCTTGCCGTAGGACTCGGCCACGATCAGGGTCGAGTTGTCGGGCGTGACGACCATGCCGTTGGGGAACGCGACCCCGTCCGCGACCTGCCGCGCCGAACCGTCGGGCGTCACCAGCGCGATCGATGCCCGGGCGAACCTCGCCGCCGGGGAAGTCGAAGCCGATGTTGTTGACGTAGGCATTGCCCCGACCGTCCACGACGATGTCGTTCCACGGGTGGTCCGCGAGGCCGGACAGGTCGGCATGGGTCACCAGCGAGCCGTCGGGCTCCATGCCGCAGGAGCCGCCCATCCGCGGCCGATACGATCAGCAGGCGACCATCGGGCAGGAAGTCGATGCACATCGGGAAGGACGGCACGCGGGCGACGACCTCGCTGCGGCCCTCGAGATCGAGGGCGATGATCTCGTGCCGCGCCCCAGTCGGAGACCCAGACGCGGCCGTCGTGCCAGCGAGGCGACTCGGGGAACGCGAGGCCCCTCAACAGGATCTGCGGGTCAACCATGGTCATCTGGTGAATAGACGGCGCGACGGCGCGAAAGTCATCGCGCGGGGGTGCGGGCGGGCGGAGACCCTAGGGAAGCGTGACGTACTGGCCCAGGAACGCGCGTGAGGCGGCGGTGTCGACTCGCTGGTCGACGTTCGTCGACTTGCACCACGGGTCGCCGGTGACGGTGGTGGCGGCGATCATGTTCGTCTCGGAGACGCCGGCGCCAAAGAAGTTCGGACCGCCGGAATCGCCTCCGCAGGTCCCGCCGTCGCCGTGCGCGTGGTTCTGCGAGAGGCGCAGATACCCCTTGCCGAGCGCATTGAAGCTGCCGACCGAATGCTCACGCTGGTCGAGATACACGGTCACGTTGCCGCTGCCCTTGACGTGGATCGGCTCCTGGCCGCCGTAGCCCACCGACGTGAACCGCGTCGACTGGTTGAGCGCCCCCGCGGCCTTCATGGCGCTGAGGACGTTGAGTCCGGGCAGGTGGGCGGGGGCAACACCGGAGATGGGCGTGGCAAAGACCACCACTGCGAGGTCGCCGGGATCACCCTGGCTCTTGCTGAAGGCGGGGTTGGCGTGAAACGTCCCGGTATGGAGCGTGGCGGATGCGCTGTAGCTTGGGGCGAAGGTGACCCTGACCTGCGCCAGGCCGATGTTGCAGTGCGCGGCGGTCAGGAAGACGGTCGACGAGATCAGCGTGCCGGAGCAGTACGGGTATGTATCGGGGCCGAACGTCCCGACCAGCGCGCCCACCTCGGGATGGGCGGTGCCGTCGAATGTGCCGTAGGTGATCGCGGCCGCAGGGCTGGCAGCCACCAGCAGCGCGAACAGGGTGGCGAGCGGGGCAAGACTCTGGCGATCACGGGACTCCCATTTGACTACAGGGCCCGGAATCGTAGCGCACTGGCACAAGCGATGCGGGTCTGGCCATTGCCGCCATGATGGGCTGATGCGCCGATCCAGTCCGATCCTCGCCCTGGCGGCAGGGATGCTGATCGGGCTGACGGGCTGCGCCAATGGAGCGCAGGAGGTACCGATGCGACCGACCGGCACCGCGACAGCCACCCTCACTCTGAGCAGCCTCGCCTTTGGCGACCGGGAGCTGATGTGCCGGAAGTTCAGCTGCGACGGAACGGAGGTCTCGCCGCCGCTCTCCTGGTCGGGCGCGCCCGATGGGACGCGCTCCTTCGCCCTGATCGTCGAGGACCCCGATGCCGGCGGCTTCGTGCACTGGGTGGTGGCCGGCATCCCGGGCGAGAGCGAACGGCTCGACGAGGGCGCATCGGGCTCCGATGGGCTGGTCGAGGGCCGGGACAGCTTCGGGAAGACCGGTGGGGAGCGCCGTGCCGCCGTCCGGGGCATCGGTATGTCTTCACGCTGTATGCGCTGTCCCAGGCGCCACCCGTCCAGAACGGCTTCGACGCGGCGGCGCTGCGCGACGCGATAAGTGGCAACGTCCTGGCTGCGGGCGAGCTGATCGGGCGGTATTCGCGGGGTGACATACAGAAGAGGGGCCGGATTGTCCGGCGGCGCGCAAGGGTGCGGCGTGCCTCTACGATGCAGCCGTACCGGCGTTGGTGAGGAGGACCGGAGGGACCGATGGACTGGCTGGCGTTCGGCGTGCAGTGGCTGCACGTGCCCTCGGCATCCTGTGGTTCGGCTACTCGCTCAGCCTAGCGGTGATCATGATCCCGGCGATCAACCGCCTGGCCGTCTCGAGGCAGCGGGAGATTGGCAAGTACCTCGGGGAGCGCGGTGAGTCCGTAATTGACTTCGTTGGCCCTGCGGTCATCGTGCTCGGCTTCATCCGCGGCACGTTGCTGGGCAGCTGCACTCCGCGGAGCGACGTGCTCGGGTCCGGCTACGGCTTGACCTGGCTGGTGGGCCTGCTCGCGGCGACGGGGACCTTCCTGTGGGGCAAGTTCGTGATCGGTGGCGCGCTGGACGCCATGAATCAGGTCCCGCTGGGCGCCGACGGCAAGGCCACTCCCGAGCTGGTCGCGGCCACGGACCGCGTGAAGCTGGTCGTCGTGCTGGAGCTGGCCGGCTTCCTCATCGTCTTCACCTGCATGATCCTGATGCGCTTCGGCCTCTGACCGCTAGGTCAGATGTACTGCGTGGGAACGGCGCCATCGGTCCATTCCCAACCCCATGGGGGTGCGTAGGCTGAGGGGGATGCACGCCGCCACCAATGCGCTGCTTGTTCAGCTGGTCACCGTCGCGGGATTGATCGGCGCGACCATCGAGTGCGCGGAGATCGTGAAGCGACGGGCGCAGCTCCGCCTTCAGGCAGCCGAGCGTGCGTGGTTCGAGGAGGACGGCCTGCGCGGTCTGGTCCGCCTGTTCGGGACCGGTGATGTGCCGGCCAAGGCGCCGCGGCGGCGCTGGCGGCGGTTCGCCATCGATCACCGGCGACGCCGGGCGGTTCACCGCTGACCCGCTGAACCAATGGGCCATGACAGCCCCAGGCGTCCGGGGTGGTCGACGGACGACGATGACACCACGACAGGTTCGGGCGTGATGGGACCACCGATCTGGCTCCGACGCGCGGTTGGCCGACTCGAACGACGATGGATCCCCATCTCTCGCGGCTCGTCATGCGCATACGGAGCTCGTCGTTTCCCGCTTGCCGGATCCCAAGGCCGTCCCACCGCGCAAAGTTCCGGGGCGCAGCCTCACGAGCCCTGTCGCCTCAGTACACTGCGCCGATGCAGCGGCTTCCCGTGCTCGACCTGGTCCTCGTGCGCCACGCGGATCCCATCCCCAGCGGCACGCCGGACTACGAGGAGAACATGCGGCCACTCTCCGACGAGGGCCGCCGCCAGGCCGAGGAGCTCGCCGATGAGCTGGAGCCGTACCAGCTGCACGGCATCTACTCGAGCCCATACCCCCGTGCGGTCCAGACCGTGGAGCCGATCGCGCGACGCCGCGGCCTCACCATCCAGCAGCTCGACGACATGCGGGAGCGCCTCCTCTCCCCGGGGCCACTTCCCGACTGGCGCAGCCACCTCGAGCGGGGCTTCGCCGACGACGACTACGCGCTCGACGGGGGCGAGACCTCGCGCGACGCGCAGCGGCGCGGGATGGGGATGCTCGACCTGCTTCGCCTGCGCCACGCCAACGGCGGGCGGATCCTGGTCGCCAGCCACAGCGCGCTCATCACCCTGATCCTGCGCTCCCTCGAGCCGGCGGTCGGCTACGCGTTCTGGGAGGCGATGCCCTACCCGGCGGTCTACTGGCTCCAGCACGACGGCCGCGCCTGGCACGTCATGGGCGGCTACGGCTTTGCAGTCGCCGATGCCACCGCCTAGCAGCGTGCTCCGCTACTTGCGGACGTAGGTGATCGGGAAGTCGATCTCCCACTCGTCGCCGGCGTCTCCGGTGCCGCGCTCCCAGCGGGCCGCGATCGTCCTGCCGTCAGCCGAGATCTCGCCGATGAAGCGCTGGTTGAAGCCGGGGCCGTCGGGGCCGTTCCAATCCTCGCCGGGGGCTCGCCAGATCCTCCAGGTGGAGCCTTCGAGCGCCATCATGAACAGCCGCTTGACCCCGCGATCGTCGAAGTAGTGCATCGGCTGCGGCTCGCCGTCGGGCGCGCCGCCGATGATCGAGAGGCTGTCGGGCATCTCCGCGGGCTCGCCGACCGAGCTGAGGACGACGAACTCGCCCATGCGCTCGATCTTCGCCTCGCACGGAGATCCGCATCGGAGGCTCGGTCGGGACCTCGCCTTCGCCGTGCCATTCGCCGATCAGCGGCTCGAAGTCCTTCATCGTCGGTCTCCTTTCCCGGGCTCTTTGGCGTCGCGCGCAAGCAGATCCTCCAGCGTCTCGCGGCGCCGGCTGAGCCGCAGCTCGCCGCCCTCGAGCACGGCCTCCGCGGGACGCAGCCGCCCGTTGTAGTTCGACGCCATCGCCGCCCCGTACGCTCCAGCGTTTCCGATCGCCAGCAGCGCGCCCTCGCCCGCGACGGCCAGCTCGTTCGGGCGTGAGATAGCGGCCGAGGTCGCGGACGAGGATGTCGCCCGCCTCGCAGATCGGACCAGCCAGGTGCCGGACGCCGTCCGCCGGTGCGCCCGGCGCCACCAGCTGGACCGGGTGATCCGCGCCGTAGAGGATCGGTCGAATGAGCTCGGTCATGCCGGCATCCGCCACGAGGTACTCGCGCTGCCGGCGGGTGACGTGGGTGAGGAGCCAGCCGGCATCGGCCACGATGGCGCGCCCCGGCTCGCAGATCAGCTCCCCGGGGAGATGCCCGCGGATCGCCTTCGCGACCGCCGGCACCAGTGCCATGCTCGCGACTCCCCCGCCGATATCCACGCGCTCCGCACCCGCCGTCGCCAGCAGCGCGGCGAGCTGCTCGAACGGTTCGACCGACTCCACGTTGGAGCCGATGTGCGCTCCGATCGACTCCAGCGCATCACCGGCACGGCGGCGAGCCTCCGCGAGGTCCGCCCAGGCGATTCCGAACTTCGCATCGGCCGATCCGGTGGCCAGGTGCGGGTGCGTCTGCGCATCCAGGCCGGGGTTCATCCGCAGACCGATGCGCCTGGCACCGAGAGCCACGAGCGCGTCGAGCTCGTCGAGCGACTCCGCGTTGACCAGGATCCCGGCCGCCAGGGCCGCGCGGAGGTCCGAATCGGTCTTGCCGACGCCGTTCATGACGATGCGCTCGGGTGGGCAGCCCGCGCGGACCGCCAGCGCCAGCTCGACCTCGTTGACGACCTCTGCCCCGGCGCCATCGGCCACCAGCCGGCGCAGGAGCTGCGGGTCGGAATTGGCTTTCACGGCGTAGGCGATCAGCGCGCCGGGGAAGTTGCGCTGATACGTCGCGAGGTTGGCCGCCGCGGCGTCGAGATCGGTCAGGTAGAGGGGCGTACCCCAGCGTGTTGCGGCTTCGGCCAGGATGTCGCTGTCCATTGCTGGCAGGGTAGCCGGGGGTGGTTGGGCGCCGTCAGGGGCTTTCGTGCAGTCGCCCTGACCGGGGTCAGAACCGCGCGGCGTACTCGATGGAGCCAGCGCGCGACAGCTTGGTCGGCAGCCAGAGCTCGTAGGCGCAGCCGTTCTCCTGCCACGTCAAGAAAAAGGGGCCGTCCGGGCTCACCGAGGGACTCAGGTTGCCGGTGGTCCCACGGATGTCGACCGGCGTCGTCGCCGGCCCGGCGTCAGCCGCGAACACCGTCGCGCCGACGACCTGCGTAATCAGATCGGTGCCCTCGCCCCAGCTCGCAAACCGATAGCCGCTGGCGTCGGTGATCCTCGTGGCGCCCGGTGCTGCGCCGGACGGGAGCTCGCGGGGCGGGATCGGCGCGCAGTCAGGCCGCGGCAGCGCGTCGTCCACGGGCGGAACCCGGACCGTCTCGCCGCTCTCCACATTCACCAGCTGGCCGGCAAACCAGCTGGCCGGGTCGACTCTGAGGTCGCTGTACAGCCCGCCACGAATAGGCCAGCGCAGGACCCATCCTTGGGGCAGGACCGCGCGACGGTCACCTGGGGCGAACACAGACGCGGGGGTCGAGGTCGTCGGCGCCGAGACCGACCAGGACGCGGGCGCGCCCGCCGTCAAGGGAGAGAGCCTCCAGCCGGTAGGCCCGGACGGGTCCAACGTCCGGCTCGTAGGCGAGGAACCACCCGGACGCGCCTCTGGCAATGGCGCCTCCATTTGCAGCTGGATCGATCGTCCGAACGCTTCCCGAACCCAGATCGACCGTTACGACACCGGAGGCCCGAGAGCGGTGGGCGACGAGCTGGGTATCTGTGATGTCAATCAGCTCGCCGGTCACATCCGCCAGCCGACTGACCTCGCCCCCTGCGGGGCGGTAGGCGATCGCGTCGCATCGGCGGCGGTCGCACGACTGGACTGCCAGGGTCGACCCATCCGGCGTCCAGCGCATGTACCAGGCAGATGCAGCCGGCAACGCAAACTCATACGGCGTCGGATTGATTCCGGCGTCGACCATCCGTTCCTCGGGGCCAGCCACCCGTTGGCCGACGCCAGAGCCCGACGTCGCGCCCGCTTGTCCGGTCGATCTTGGGGTAATAGATCCATGCACCGTCCGGGCTGAGGGCCGCGGTCGGGACAAGGGAATCGGTCTGGAAGAGGCTGCGGACTTCGCCAGTGTGTGGCGAGACAAGCAGGATCTCCGAACGAGCTGCCGTTGTCCTGGCCTGCCAGCACGCCGGCCGGATACGGGCCGTTGGCAAACGACACCTGCTCGAGGTGGACCTCGGCCGCGAGGTGACCGTCAAGGGTGCCGACTCGGAGCTCGCCATATGGCGACGGCAGCGGAGTCGCTTCCGGCTGGGGGCCGGTGAGCTGACCGAAGGAGGTGTCGGTGAGGTCGTACCAGGCCAGCTCGGAGAGGTCGATATCCGCGGCCGGCACGCTGGACGCGGACGCATCCGGCGAGGTCGATGCGCTCGCGCCCGGGGTTGGCCTTGCGGCTGGGGAGGCAATCCCCGCCGGCGGACGGTTGAATGGCGCGAGGTCGAGGACAACCAACGTGGCCACGGCTGCCAGAGCCGCCGTGGCGACTGCGAGTGGCACGATGCGCCGCCAGCGCTGTCGCGACTCCTTCGGCCTGCCCGCGATCAGGCGTGCTTCTTCGGCGAAATCGACGCGGCGAGGGGCTGCCTCGGTCATGCGGCGGAGGTCATCGGCGAGCCTTTGCTCGAAGTCATTCATCGGCTCACTCATGGTCAAGCTCTCGCTGGAGACGATCCATCAGCCGCGCGAGCCTTCCGCGAACTGACGACGGCGTGCTGCCGAGCTCTGTGGCGATCTCGACCGAATTGAGACCGGCCAGGTAGCGCATACCGATGAGGCGTCGGTCATCGGGGTCGAGGCGGGCCAGCGCGGAGGCGAGATCGAGGGAGTCCGCATGCTCCTGGGGTGAGGGAGGTGCCGCCGCTGACCCGGCACGCCGTTCGTGTCGCTCTCGACGTCGCGAGCCGCGGAGGAGCTGGCGCGCCTCATTGGCGGCGATCGACATCAGCCAAGGACGAAGGCGAGCCGAGTCGCGCAGTGTTCCCATGCGTCGCCAGGCGATCGGCCAGGCCGCCTGGACCGCCTCCTGAGCCGTGTCGGCGTCGCCACAGATGACCATCGCCAAGCGGGTCATGTCGCCGTCATACGCGGACATGATCCGCTCGAAAGCATCGGAATCGCCTCCCGCGGCTGCCGATACGAGCGTCGTCGGCGCCGGCCCTTCCCTGGACTCGTCCACAACCGCCTCCCCTCCCCATAACCGTACAGATGCCGGCGAGGCGTCAAGTGTTCGTCATTACAAGCCGATGCGGGCGCGGCGCCGCGTACGCTGGGCGTGCGTAACTGCCAAGCAGCGGCGGGATCGGCGGCGATTTGGCCCGCATCGTTGGCCGCGGTGCACGCTGGGCGTGCAGATCGCCCAGGTTGACGCCGATGGCAGGTCGAACTTCGCAGTTATACACGCTGAGCGTGCACGCTCCGGCGTGCGACGCGGTCGTGCGGCTAGGCGGCCGCCGCGTCGGGCTCGGGGATCCGCTCGAGGGAGCGGACGGGCGAGAAGAGGATCGGCAGGAAGCCAAGGAAGGAGCCGATCGCGCCGACCCACAGCGTGGGCTGGAGGCCGATCCGGTCGCCCAGGATCCCGCCGATGATCGAGCCGACCGGGATCGTGCCCCAGACGATGAACCGCATGGTGGCGTTCATGCGGCCCTGCATCCGCTCGGGGGTGATCGCCTGCCGCAGGCTGACCTGGTTCACGTTGTACATCACGTTCGTCAGGCTGATCACGATGAACGAGGCGAGCAGGAAGGGGAACGCGTTGTCCTTGGGCGCGATCGCCACCAGCAGGGCGGCGGGGCCGGAGAGCAGCGCGCTGATGACGATGGTGGGCCCGAGGCGGAGCCAGCGGGTGACCCGCTCGGTCGACACCGCCGCGATCAGGGTGCCGACGTTGCCGATGGCGAAGATGAGGCCGATCACCGCCGGGGTCATGTGGAGCTCCCGCACCGCGTAGAGCAGCAGGATCACGCCGGCGATGTTGCCGAACAGGTTCAGGGTGCCGGTGCAGGCGGCGATGTTCCGCAGGTAGGGGTGGCCGAGCACGTAGCGCAGCCCGTCGGTGATCTCGGTGCGCATCGAGTCGTGCTTGCCGGTGGCCGCGTCGACGGCGCGCTCCGGCTTGGACTCGGGGCGGCGAATCAGGCTGAGCAGGGTCGCCGACCCGATGAAGCTGATGGCATCGACGATGATCGCGAACGGCGCGCTGACCACGGAGATCAGCAGCCCGGCGACGCCGGGACCGGGAAGCGCTGCGGCGGATCGGCTGATCTCGAGCTTGGCGTTGCCCTCGACCAGCTGGTCACGCTCGACGACGACCGGCAGGTACGACTGGTAGGCGACGTCGAAGAAGACCTGCAGGCAGCCGACCAGGAAGGCGGCGACGTAGAGCTGCAGCAGGGTGAGGACGCCGAGCGCGAAGGCGGCCGGGATCGAGAGGAGGATCGCGGCGCGACCGAGGTCGGCGCTGATGAGGATCGGGCGGCGGCGCAGCCGATCGACCCAGGCGCCCGCCGGCAGGGTGAGGAGGATGAAGGGCAGGAACAGGAGCGTACCCAGCACCCCCATCTCGAAGGCGTTGGCGTGGAGCAGCAGGATCGCGATGAGCGGCACTGCCAGCCCGGTCATCTCGTCGCCGAGCAGGCTGATCGTCTGCGCGCTCCACAGCTTCATGAAGTCCGGGTGTCGCCACAGCGACGGACGGCCCGGCGCGGCAGCCCCCGGCGATGCGAGCTCGGCGGGATCCGGCTCGCCCGGCACCGGGATCTCCACCGACATCGGTCAGCGCACCCGCGCCAGGGTCAGGCCATCTCCGATCGGCAGGATCACCGCGTCGACACGCTCGTCCGCGGCGATCTTCTCGTTCAGCGCCCTGATCGCGGTCGTGTCCTCGTCATTGACCGATGCGTCCGCGACCCGCCCGCTCCACAGCACGTTGTCGATCGTGATCAGCCCTCCGCTCCGGACGAGGCGGAGGCAGCCCTCGTAGTAGGTGTCGTAGCCGGCCTTATCGGCGTCGATGAAGGCGAAGTCGAATTCGGCTCCCTCCGCGATCAGCGCGTCGAGCGTCTCGCGCGGCGGGCGCCAGGCGCAGCTCGATCCGGTCGGCCAGGCCCGCTTCCTCCCAGTAGCGGCGGGCGATATCGGTCCATTCCCTGCTCACGTCGCAGCACACCATGCGCCCGTGCGGGGGCAGCGCCATGCCGACCACGGTCGACGAGTAGCCGGTGAAGGTGCCGATCTCCAGGCATCGATGCGCGTCGAGGAGCCGCACCAGCGTGGCCATGAACGCGCCCTGGTCGGGACCGATCTGCATGTTGGACTGGGGCAGCGACGCCGTCTCCTCGCGGAGGCGCTTCAGGATCTCCGGCTCGCGGGTTCCCAGGCGAACGATGTACTCGTTCAGCTCATCGGTGAGGGTCAGATTTCGCGTGGACATGCCGAATATCGTAGCGATCCCAGCGCGCTCAGAGCCCGTCGAAGAGCGAAGTCTCGTGGAGGCCGTCCGGGGAGCGGCCGCGCCACTCCCGCAGGACGAAGTGCTCAGTGGCGATCGCCCGCCGGGCCAGATCCTCGGGCAGGTCGAGGAGCCAGCCCATGTCCTGGCGCTGGGTGCGGTGGCACGCCATGGCGGCTCGCTTCTGGTCGCCGTACGCGGCCACGTCGACGCGCGCGGTGACGAGCGCCTCCGGCGTGCCGAAGTCGTCGGGGGTCTCGCCCTCGGCCACCTCCTCGCTGACCTGGCGAGCCGCCTCCGCGTTCGACGGGTTCAGCTCCTCGGCCGGCCGCTCGGATTGCGCGTCCATGTCCCAGGGCAGGCTGATCCCGCGTTCGCGCATGTCGGCCATGAGCGCCATCCACGGTTCGCGGGCGAAGGCGATCTCGTACAGCTTCGTGACCTCGTGCGGCGCGCCCGCGTCGGGATACTGCGAGGGATCTCCGGCGGCGGCGAAGGCGGCTACCGCGATGCGGTGCGCGTTGATGTGGTCGGGATGGCCGTAGTTGCCGTTGCTGTCGTAGGTCACCATCACGGCGGGCCGCGCCTCGCGCACCAGCCGGACCAGGTGGCCGGTCGCCTCAGCGGTATCGGACTGCCAGAAGGCTTCCGGCATCTCGTTCGAAGGCTCGCCCATCATCCCGGAGTCTCGGTACCCCAGCAGATGGAGCCGCAGCGCGCCGCCACCCAGGGCCGCGACCGAGCAGTCGAGCTCCGCGCGGCGAATCGCCGCCAGGCGCGGCTTGGCCTCCTCGGGGTCGAGGTCCGGGTCGTGGATCTCCCCCTCCTCCCCGCCGGTACAGGTCACGAGGTCGACGCGGCGGCCCTCGTCGATCGACCGGGCGATCACGCCACCCGTCGAGAACACCTCGTCGTCGGGGTGGGCGTGGACCAGCATCAGGCCCCCGGTCTCGGAGAGCATCGGCCTAGGACACGGTCCCGGCGTGCTCTGCGCACTCGCAGAGCTCACGCAGCCGGGTGTAGGTGAAGAGCCCGGTGTCGTGGCCGTCGGCCCAGATGGGAGCCAGGGCGTATCGGCCGATCCAGCGGATCTTCTCGACCGTGGTCTGCTGCTCGTTGAAGTACGTCTCGAGCGTCACCACCCCCGGGAGGCTCCCCTCGCCGGCGCACAGCGCGCACGGGCAGGCACGCCGAAGCGTCAGCCAGCCCCACTCCCCAAGGTGGCCGTCGTCCCAGCGGATGCGCATCCGGCGGGTCGTCTCATCGAGCTCGACGCCGATGGGATTCACGATCTGCGGTCGGCTGCTCACGGTCGCCACGATTCTGAGGCTCCCAGCCACTCGGCACCGAAGGCGGCGCCCGTGTTCGTGAGCTGCATCGGCGCCTTGTTGTTCGCGAGGTCCCACAGGAAGAGGTCCTGCTGCACCCCGCCGCCGACGCTGCGCCCCACCGTGAAGGTCACCTCTGAGTCATCCGGAGCCCAGCGCAGGTGGCTGACGATCCCCCTGGCGGTCGTCGTGGCGAGCGCGCTGCCGCGGGGGTCGCGCAGGATGAGGGTCGTCTTCTCACCACCCTCCGTCAGCTCGACGCGCTTCGTGCCATCGCCTGCCCAAAGTGTGGGGAGCGTCACGTCGGCCAGCTTCGTGGTCCTGCCCGTGGTTGTCACGCCATAGGTCGGGGCGCCCAGCATCCAGATGCGGAGGGTCTTGTCGCTCATGAAGTACAGGCGCTGCGACCCGCCCTCGTCCGCAAACTGCGCTTCCTTGACCGGCGATTCAGCCCCGATCACCGGCCGCAGGATAGGTCCACTCGGTCAGCTTCTTGACCGCCCCGCTGGCGTAGGTGATCTGCAGCACCTCGGCTCGATCGGTTCCGTTGCCCAGCACGATGCGAAGCGCATAGAGGATCGCCCCGTCGGGCGAGAAGGTCGACGCCACGATCCCGTCAGCCAGCGCGCGCTTGGGCTTGCTCCCCTCGATCGAGACCAGGCGCCCGGCGATGATGGCGGCGCCGTGCGTCCCGTCGGACGACCAGGCCAGTCGGTCAACGTCCTGCGCCGGATCCTGGGCCAGCACGATCGGCTTCTCGTCTGCGGTGAAGTCGTGGCGCAGCAGGTAGATGTGCGCAAGCGGCGCCGATCGGCCGAGGTAGACCATCTCGAGCGCGCCGTAGGTAGGCGGTGGCTTCGGTGTCGCGCTCGGCCTGGGAGTGGTCGAGCCCGCTGCAGGGCTTCGGCTGGGGGTGGCGGCGGGATCGGCAGAGGGGATGATGGCGATGTTCGCGGTCGCGCTGGCCGAGGGTGAGGCGAGACCGGCAAGGAGCCCGTTGTCGCTCGTGAAGATCAACGCCAGCAGCACGATGACCATCCCGCTGAGCAACAGGATGAGCCCGATCAGCCACGGAACCACCGTTTCCGCGGTGGTCGGCTGGCGCCGCTCGCTGCGGCCGTCCCAATCCTCCTCGGCACCGAGGCTGGTCTCGATCTCGCCCGCCGTTGCTTCGTCGGATGTCGGAAAGGAGCCCCCGTCGATCACCTCGAGCGGCGGGTATGGCGCGGGTCGTTCCTCCGGTGCTTCCGGTTCCGATCTCGGGCTCGGGCTCGAACCGGGGTCGCGCGAACGCCAGCCGCACCGGTTCGGGCGGCGCTTCCGGCTCACGCTGCGGGGCAAAGGCGGCGAAGGCCTGCTCGGCAGGCTCGTCGCTTCGACGCTGGCTCGATAGCTCGACTTCCGCTCGGCGGCGACCGATTCGGCGCTGTACCGCTTCGGCAGGAATCTGCTCCGGCTGCAACGGATTCAGCTGCAGCGCGCTTCAGCTGCCGCGGCTTCGGCTGGCGCCGGGATCAGCTCGGGCTCCGGCTCGGCCTCGAAGGACGCCGGTTCGGCCTGGAAGGACTCCGGCTCTGGAGACTCTTCCGCGGGCTCAGGCTCGCCCCACGCAGGCAGCGCATCGGCGGAGCCGCCCAACGGCTGGCGGCAAGGTCCGGCTCCCGCCACTCCGGCTCGGCAATCGGCTCCGGCGCGGCCCACGACTGATCGATGCTCGGCTCGGCTGCCGTCCAGCGCCGGCTCCTCGGCCGGCTCCTCGGCACGCTCCTCGGCAGGCTCGAACGTGCCCGTTGCCTCCCACGACCGGCTCGCCTCGGGCTCAGCAGGCTCGAGCTGGGCAGCCTGCTCGGGCTCAGGCTCGAGCTGGGCAGCCGGTTCGGCCTCGGCCTCGCTCCGGGGACGGAGACCTCGGGCCATGCGCCATTCCCGTCACGCGGCTCGAGCTCGCCCGTCGGCTCGGCCACTTCGACCGGCCCGGTGAACGCCGACAGGTCCGGCCGCGGCTCGCCGGGCGCCGGCTCGGCCCACGGCTGGTCATCCCAGGTCGGACCGGTCCACGGGGTGCTGGAGATCGGGCGGGATCCGATGGAGTCGGACCACAGCTCGTCGCCCTCCGCTTCGGCCCATGGCAGCTCGGCCGCAGGCTCCGGTTCGGGCTCCGCGGGACGATCCCACGACTGCCACAGGTCACGCTCGGGCCAGTCGGCGTCCGCGTCGGGGGGCGGGCGGCGTGGCTCCGAATCCCAGGGGTCGCTCATCCGCGCCCCCGGCTGGCTACGCGGCTCACGACCGCATCATACCGAAGGCTCACCACCCCGATCCCCAGCGTGACCAGGATCGTTCCGAGCGCGAGGCGCCAGTCGAGCACCTCGCCGAGCGCCACGACGCCAAGCGTGACGCCCACGACCGGGAAGACGTAGGTGACCATCGTGGTGAGGGTGGCGCCGAGCTCCTCGAGCAGGAAGAAGTAGCACAGGTAGGCGATGAACGAGCCGAGCACCCCGAGCCAGACGACCGCCAGGATCGTATCGGCCTGGGCCGGCACGATGAATCCGCCGTCGGCCACGAGCGCCAGCGCCCACATGTAGAGCGCCGCAAACACGAGCGACCAGGCGGCGACCGCGTAGCGCGGCGTGCCACGAATGCGGTACTTCGCGAATGAGGCACCCAGCGCGTACGAGATGGCGGCAACCACCACCGCCAGGGAGCCGATGAGGCCTGCGAGATCACCGCGCAGCGCGAGCTCGCGGCTGGCGAGCAGCGTCGCGCCACCGAAGCCGATGAGCAGGCCCAGCGTGCGCAGCCAGGTGACCGGCTCCGTGCGGAGGAACATGCCGGCGATGATGAGCGAGAAGATCGGCACCAGCGAGTTCAGCACGGCGGCCGTCCCGGAGTCGACGAACTGCTCGCCCCAGCTGATCAGGAAGATCGGGAGCGCCGTGTTGATGGCGCCCAGGATCGCCAGTGGGACGAGCTCGCGTCCGCGCGGGATGGCGAGCTGGCCCCTGACCGCCAGGAACCCCAGGAGCCCCAGCGCACCGAGGGTCATCCGGTACGCGACCAGCGTGGCGGGTGGGATCTCGTCCACCGCGATCTTGATCCACAGGAACGATGAGCCCCAGATGAGCCCGAGTAAGATGAAGGTCCCGGGCGTCAGCCAGCGCGGCATGCTGCGGGCGCGGGGCGGCTCGGCCATCGGCGGAGGGTAACAGAGGAGCACCGATGACGACATTGAGGGTGGCGGCCTGCCAGATCGATCCCCAGCTCGGGGAGGTCGACCGCAACCTGGAGCGCATCGAGCGTGCCGTGGCCGATGCGGCGGCCGCCGCCGTTGGGCTGGCCGTCCTCCCCGAGTGCGCGGTGACCGGCTACGCCTTCGGCGTCGCTGGACGAGGCGATGCCGGTCGCCCGTCGCGCATCGGCCGTCGCCGCCGACCGTCTCGCGGAGCTTGCCACCCGCCATCGAATGACCGTCATCTGCGGCTCCCTGGAATCGGAGGGCGATGCCGTCTACAACGTCGCCCACCTCGCCACCCCTGACGGGCGGCGCTTCCACTATCGCAAGACGCACCTGCCGTTCCTGGGCGTCGACCGATTCACGACGCCCGGCGGCGACGCGCCGTCGGTGATCGATATCGACGGGGTGCGGGTTGGGGTGCTGATCTGCTACGACCTCCGCTTCCCCGAGGCGGCGCGGATCTGCGGGCTCGATGGCGCCGATCTCATCGCGCTGCCCACGAACTGGCCGGTCGGTGTCGAGTTCCATCCGGGCCTCTTCGCTCCGGCGCGCGCGGCCGAGAACCACTGCTACGTGCTGGCCGCGGACCGCGTCGGCACGAAGCGCGGGACCACCTTCCTGGGTCGCTCGCTGCTGGTCGACTTCGACGGGTTCCGCATGGCCGTCGCCAGCGATACGGAGGAGGAGCTCCTGGTGGGCGAGATCGACGTGGATGCCGCCCGCGCAACACACGTGCGTGCGCGTCCGGGGGAGCACGAGTGGGACACGATCGCCGACCGACGGCCGGGCTCTACGACCGCCTGCTGCGTCCCGGCCTCGACCGCCAGCATCCGCCCAGCGGCAGCCTCTACTCCGGGGACGTGGAGTAGCCGCTCCTCAGTCGGAGACGGCCCACATCACGATTCCGGCCCAGATCACGCCGGTCACCAGGCCGACGAACGCGGCGAGCCCCTCCGGGCCATTCCCGTTCACGTTGGGGACGAAGTGCTGGATGAGGGCCAGGCCGACCGCCATGTAGGCGAGCCACAGGACGGTGGCGACCGCGGCGATGACGCCGCGTCTTCCGCGATTGGTGACCATGCCGATGCGCTCCGTCAGATACGGGTGCGTCTGGGGTGTGCCGTCAGCATCCTAGCATCGCCGCTCAGGCGACCGCGACCGGGTGCAGCCGAGCAGGGACGCGGTGGAAGAGGCCGGCATCGGCGGCGCCGGGCAGGACCCGGATCTTGGCTGCGGCGACGAGCCCGAGGGTGACCTCGCGCCCGTCTCGGACGAGCGTCATGGTGCCGATGTGGGCGGCCACCTCTCGCACCGAGAACCGCGCCCCGGGCCGTACCTCGTTCTCCTGCAGGAAGGTGAGCAGGCGCGCGTCCTCCTCCGCCTCCTCCGTCACGCGCAGGATCGTGATCTCGGTGCCCGCCGCGGCCTCGCTCAGGGGCATGCCGGCGGGACGGTCCGGCGTCGTTCCGTCACGTGGGATCGGGTTGCCGTGCGGGCAGGTCGGCGGAAACCCGATCAGCTCGTCGATGCGATCGGTCACCCGCTCGCTCAGGGCGTGCTGCAGGTGATGGGCCTCCTCGTCGGCCTCCGCCCAGCCGAGGCCGACCACCTCGGTGAGGAGCCACTCGGCGAGTGCATGGCGCCGGAACGTGCGCTCCGCCGCGCCCCGGCCGGTATCGGTCAGGCGCAGGGCGCGGGTCTGGTCGTCGACGGTGACGAGGCCCTCGCGAACCAGCCGGGTCACCATCTCGCTCACCGTGGCGGGGCTCACCCGAAGCCGCTCGGCGAGGCGAGCGGCGATCACGGGTTGCCCCTCCGCGTGCATATAGCGCACGGTCATCAGGTAGTCCGCGGCGGCATCGGTCGTCTCGTTCTGGCCCGCCATGGACCGATTCTAGCCGGGGCCTGTAGAGTAGGGCCCCGCCCACAGCTTCACCGACAGAGAGGCACAGATGCCCACCTACCTGGATACCCATAAGTTCATTCCCGGCCTGACCGCGGATGGCCTGGCGCAGGCCCACGCGCGGGATGTCGAGGTCGGGACGAAATACGGCGTCAAGTACCTCAAGTATTGGTTCGACGAGACGACCGGCAAGGTCTACTGCCTTGCCGAGGCCCCGGACCCCGAGCTATGCGCGGTAGTTCACAAGGAGGCGCACGGCCTGCTCGCCGACGAGATCGTGCAGGTCACCGAGGGAGGCTAGCCAGCAGCTCCTCGGTTCCCATCGTCCGGCCCTCGTTGCGGGCAGCCTCCAGGCGCTCCGCACCGAGGACCTCGGTGAGCTGGGCAAAGCAGCGGTCGTTGTCAGCGCGCGCCGCGAGGGGAGTCGGTGCGCGGATCGACTGGCGCAGCGCCTCGGCCCTGCCAAGGAGCTGCCCGGCGGTGGCCGGTGCCTCGGCGCTCACCACCGCAGCCAGCTTCTCGAGGCCCGTGGCGATGCCGGGCATGTCGCCCAGGCGTTGACGAATGCCGAGGCCCTCTCGATGGAGCCGGCGCGCCTCGGCAGAGTCGCCCTCCGCGGCCGCCACCTCGGCCAGGTGGGCGAGCGCCCGAGCCACTCCCCGCTCGTCGCCCAGGCCGCGCGAGATCTCCATCGCTTCCTCCTGCAGGGCGCGCGCCGAGGGCTGATCGCCGTGGCGCAGAGCAACGACGCCGAAGCTGTCGAGCGCGAATGCCTTTCCCCAGTCGTCGCCGTGCTCGCGGAAGGTGGCGATGCTCTCCTCGAAGAGCGAGCGGGCCATCTCGAGGTCGCCCTGCCTCGCCACGACATCGGCCAGGTTGATGAGCGACATGGCGCTCCCGCGGATATCGCCGGAGCCCCGTTGGAGGCCGAGCGCCTCCTCGTAGAGGCTCCGGGCGCGGGCGTAGTCTCCCTGCTGCACTGCGGCATTGGCGAGGTTGTTTGCCGCGTACGCGACGCTCTGCGGATTCCCGACCTGCCGATGCAGGATCAGGCTCTCCTCGTGAAAGGCGAACGCGCCGTCGTAGTCGCCCTGCAGATAAGCGAGCACGCCCGCACCGGTCAGCGCGCTGGAGCGTGAGGCGAGCGACTCCCCTTCGCCCGATGCCTCCAGCATGCGCTCGAGCCAGGCCCGCCCCTCGACGGCATGGCCGCGGATCTCCCAGAACCGCCATAGCGCGGCGGCCAGCCGCAGGCCCGCGGCAGCCTGCCCCGGCTCGTCGGCCGACCATTCGAGGGCGGCCCGCAGGTTGTCATGCTCCCGATCGAGCTCGTCGATCTCATTGCCCGAACGGGCCCCTCCGAAGAACCGGGGCTCGAGGCGGGTCACCAGGGCGAGGTACCAGTCGCGGTGGCGTCGCAGCGCCTCGGCCGCCTCCTCGGAGTCCATCAGCTTCTCGCGCGCGTACTGGCGGATCGTCTCGAGCAGGCGGAAGCGAGACTCGCCCGCCATCGCCTCCGAGACGACCAGCGACTTCTCGACGAGCCGCGAGAGGAGATCGAGGACCTCGGACTCGTCGATCTCCTCCCCTGCGCAGATCGCCTCCGCAGCCTCGAGGGTGAAGCCGCCGGCGAAGACCGACAGGCGGCGCCACGCGGCGCGCTCGGGCTCCGAGAGCAGGTCGAAGCTCCAGTCGACCGTCGCTCGCAGCGCCTGGTGGCGTGGGACGGCGGCGCGGCTTCCGCCCGCCAGCAGCCGGAAGCGGTCGTCGAGCCGCGCGGCGATCTGCTCCACCGATAGCGTCCGCACGCGGGCCGCGGCCAGCTCGAGCGCGAGCGGGATCCCATCCAGCCGGCGGCAGATCTGCGCGACCGCCGCCTGCGCTCGAGGCCGTCAGCTCGAAGCTCGGCAGCACCGCGGACGCCCGATCCGCGAACAGGCGGACCGCCTCGAACCCGCTCAGCTGATCCACGGAGAGCGGGAGATCGTGCTCCGGCAGCGCGAGCGAGGGCACCGGAAAGAGCGCCTCCCCGGCGATCCCCAGCGCCTCGCGGCTGGTGGCCACGATCCGGAGGGAGGCGGAGCTGCGCAGGAGGCTGTCGGCGAGCTCGGCCGACTCCGCCACCACGTGCTCGCAGTTGTCGAGCACGAGGAGCAGCTCGCGGCCGCGGAGGTGGTCCAGGATCGTGGTGAGAAGGGGACGTCCCGGCTGCTCGGCGAGGCCGAGCGCGGAGGCGACCGCCGGTGCGAGATAGTCCGGGTCGGTGAGCACTCCCAGGTCGACGAGCCAGGTGCCATCCTGCAGCTCGCCCAGGAGCTCCTCTGCCAGCTGCAGGGCGATGCGCGTCTTGCCGACGCCGCCCGGCCCGGTGAGGGTGAGCAGCGGCGACGATGCCAGCAGGCGCTTCGCTTCGGCGAGCTGCGGCTCGCGACCGACGAAGCTCGTCAGCTGGCGCGGCAGGTTGTTGGGATGCGAATCCACCGTCCGCAGCGGCGGGAACTCGGACGGCAGGTCCGCGACGACCGCCTGGAAGAGCCGCTGCTGCCCGGCCAGGTCGCGGAGCCGATGCTCCCCGAGGTCGCGGAGCGTCACCCCGGCCGGCAGCTCCCCGGCGACCAGGTCATGGGTCGTCTGCGACACGAGGAGCTGCCCTCCGTGTCCGGCCGCGCAGATCCGTGCCGCCCGATGGACGTCGATCCCGACGTAGCCATCCTCCCCGCTGCGTGCCTCTCCGGTGTGCATCCCCATCCGCACGGCCGGTGTCGCACCCGAGGTCCACTCGTGGCCGGCAACCGCGCGCTGCGCCTCGATCCCGGCGGTGACCGCGGACCGGGCGCTGGGGAACGCGAAGTAGAGGCCATCTCCTGCGGCATCGACCTCCACCCCACCCCGCTCCGCGAACGCGTGGCGCAGGAGCCGGTGGTGATCGGCCAGCAGCGTGGCGTACTCGTCGCCCAGTCGCTGCAGCAGCGCCGTCGAGCCCTCGATGTCGGTGAACAGGAACGTGACCGTTCCCGACGGAAGGATCCGCGCGGGCGGGCTATCGGTCGTCTCGCTGGTCATCGGAACGATTCTAAGGGCGAGCTCGGAACCGCACCCAAGCGTGGTTATTACTCCGGGTCATACGTTCGGGGTGTTTCTCGCTCAAACCAGCGAAATCGGCTTCAAATCATCACCGGGGGTAATGGAGCTGAGCCTTTCAAGGCGCATCAGCCCTCGATTTGGCTCGAACTCATCAGACCAGGTAATAACGGCGCGTCGTTCAGACGGGATGCGTCGCTTCGCCCTCGACCGCTGCGGGCATGGCAAGGTCGACGAGCAGGTTGAGCGGAGGGGCGTAGTAGTAAGCGCCGCTCACCGGGCGAGAGAACTCCGTGAGACGGTCGTGCAGCTGGTCGCCATCGGTCCCGAACATGCGCCCCAGCATCGTGTCGAACCGGGAGCGGTCCGCCGAGAAGGCGACGAAGTAGAGGCCGTGCTCCGCGACCGTCCCGTACGGGACGCTGCGACGATAGATCGGCAGCTCGTTGCCCGCGGCGTCCTCGATCTCGACCCGCGCGATGTGCGCGGTTGGCGGCTTGGCGTCTTCCCCCAGCTCGACGCTGCCCAGCTTCGTGCGGCCGAACACACGCTCCTGCTCTGGCACGGGCAGGGCCTCGAAGGCGTCGAGATTGTGGACCCAGCGCATGGCGATGACGTGGCTTCCTCCGGCGCCCGGCTGCCCGTCGGGGACGAGCGCCGCCCCAGGCGCCTCGACCATGGTCGGGTTGGCCGTCCCGTCTAGGAAGCCGGTGAGGTCCTGGCTGTCACGGTGCACGAAGGCGACCTGCTCGCTGGCGAGCTGCGCTACCGTCTCGATGGCGCGCGACGCCGCACGCGTGTGCTCGAACACGACGTCCTGCGAGCTGCCGTTGATCCAGAGCCAGACGTCGTGCTGGGTCGCGGGCGCGTGATGGCCGCCGAGCCTGCCAACTGGCAGGAAGGGGCTGAGCCCGGCGGGCACATCACTCGGCGCGAGGGCCCGCCACAGCTCGTTGCCGAAGGCGATCACGAGGTTGACGCCGCCCGCGGAGACGGTTGGGCTGCGGAGCCTGGCCAGGACCGATGCCGCCTCCCGAAGGTCGATGTCCGGACGAAGATCCCACTCCATGAAGGCATGGGCGATGGTGCCCTGGGCGAAGATCCCGAACTGCGGCACGGTTACGGTGCGCCGGATACGCTCCACCAGCGTCTTCGCGACCTGGCGGCCGATCCCTGGGAATTCGTCGAGAAGGGCGTCGAAGCCCCGATGGTCGAGGACCAGGAGCTCGGTGTCCCCATCCGCGACCGCCGATGCCGTTCGCGCGCGCCCGTCGATCAGGGCGATCTCTCCGAAGAAGTCGCCCGGCCCCAGCCGCCCCATCGGCTGCCCGTCGCGCTCGATGGCCACCTTGCCGCTGACGACGATGAAGAAGTCGTCGCCGCTCTCCCCCTGGGCGGTGATCAGCTCGCCGTCCCTGGCGTGAAGCTCCCTGGCGAGCTCGGCCACGCGCTCGAGATGCGCGGCATCCAGGCCGTGGAGGAGCGGGACGCGACGCAGGAGCCCCAGCTTCGGATCGCCTGCGACGCTCCGCGCTTCGGTGCGGCCCACATCGGCAGGATAGTCCCGAAAAGAGGTCACGTCGCGGCGACGCGGAAAGGCCAGGTTTGCCAGCCCGAGCATGTGTCGGCCATCCGATGGCTGGCTTTGCCAGCGCTGGCAGGCATCGGCCAGGCAGCGGAGGTCAGCTTGGCCGTCGCATGCTGACGCCAGCAAATTCGGCCACTGGGTGGCCGATACTCGCCGGCGCCGGCAAGTCCGCGGCGGGTTACGCTCAGCGTGCGTAAGTACCAAGCAGGCAGCTCCGGTGCGGGTCGGATCGCCCAACCGAGCCTGTTGGAGGCCGATACTTACGCTGGGCGTGCACGGAGCGCCCCCGCCACGCCGAATCCGCGGCGAAGTTCGTAGTTGTGCACGCTGAGCGTGCACGGCAGCTCGACCCGAAGGGCGAAGCTACTCCTCGCCGGTGCCCGACTGCTCGCGGATGGTCGAAACGATGTTCGAGTCGGCCAGGGTGGTCACGTCGCCCAGGTCACGCTGCTCGGCGATATCACGGAGCAGGCGCCGCATGATCTTCCCGGAGCGGGTCTTGGGCAGGTCCGGCGTGAAGAGGATCTGCTTCGGCCGCGCGAACTTGCCGATCAGCTCCGCCACATGCTCCCGCAGCTCCGCTCCGAGCTCGTCGGAGGCCTCGGTGCTGGAGGTCAGGATCACGTAGGCGAAGATCGCCTGCCCGGTCACCGGATCGGTCCGTCCCACCACGGCCGCCTCGGCGACCCGCGGGTCGTCGACCAGGGCGGACTCGACCTCGGTCGTGGAGATGCGGTGGCCGGAGATGTTCATCACGTCGTCGACGCGGCCGAGCAGCCAGAAGTAGCCCTCGTCGTCGCGCTTGCAGCCGTCGCCGGCGAAGTAGCGTCCCGGGTATTTCGACCAGTACGTCTCCTCGTAGCGCTGCGGGTCACCGTAGATCCCGCGCAGCATCGCCGGCCAGGGGCGCTCGAGCACGAGGTAGCCGCCGCCGCCCAGCGGGACGGAGGTGCCGCCCTGGTCGACGACATCGGCCTTGACGCCGGGGAAGGGGAAGGTGGCGGAGCCGGGCTTCAGGGTGGTGATCCCCGGCAGCGGCGTGATCATGATCATGCCCGTCTCGGTCTGCCACCAGGTGTCGACCACCGGGCAGCGCTCGCCACCGATGTGCTTCCAGTACCAGGCCCAGGCCTCCGGGTTGATCGGCTCGCCCACCGAGCCCAGCAGGCGCAGCGCCGACAGGTCGTCCTTCGCGAACGCCTCGTGCCCGTACTTCATCAGCGCGCGGATGGCGGTCGGCGCGGTGTACAGGATGGTGGCCCTGTAGCGCGACGCGATCTGGGCCCATCGGTCCTTGTCGGGGAAGTCGATTGCGCCCTCGTACATGATCCCGGTCGTGCCGTTGGCGAGCGGCCCGTACACGATGTACGAATGGCCGGTCACCCAGCCGATGTCGGCCATGCACCAGTAGACGTCGGTCTCGGGGTGAATATCGAAGATGTACCGATGCGTGGTCGCCACCCCGGCGAGGTAGCCGCCGGTGGTGTGCATGATCCCCTTGGGCTTGGCGGTCGTCCCACTGGTGTAGAGCAGGTAGAGGAGGTCCTCGGAGTCCATCGGCTCCGGGTCCGCGCTGGTCGGCTGATCGGCGACCAGCTCGTGGTACCAGCGGTCGCGACCTTCCGTCCAGGCAACCTCCTCGCCGGTGCGGCGCACGACCACGCAATGCTTGACCGATGAGGTGCGCTCGATCGCCTCGTCCGCGCTGCGCTTGAGGGCGACGGTGGCGCCCTTGCGGTAGCCGCCGTCGGCGGTGATGACGGCGACGCACTCGGCATCCTCGATCCGGTCGGCGAGCGCATCGGCGCTGAAGCCGCCGAAGACGACCGAGTGCGCGGCGCCGATGCGCGCGCAGGCGAGCATCGCGACCGGAAGCTCGGGGATCATCGGCATGTAGATCGCCACCCGGTCGCCCTTCTTGACCCCGAGCGAGCGGAGCGCGTTGGCGAGGCGGCAGGTCTCCTCGAGGAGCTGCGCGTAGGTGGTAGTCCGCGTATCCCCCGGCTCGCCCTCCCAGTGATAGGCGACCCGATCCCCGAGCCCGTTGGCCACGTGGCGGTCGAGGCAGTTGACGCTGATATTGAGCTTGCCGCCAACGAACCACTTGGCGTATGGCGGGTCCCAGGTGTAGAGCTCGGTCCAGGGCTCGATCCAGTCGAGGCGCTTCGACTCCTCGGTCCAGAACTCGCGGAACCCCGCTTCCTCGCTGGCGCGCTCGTAGAGGCCGGGGTCGCTCAGCAGGGCGTTCGCCACGAAGTCGCCGGGCGGTGGAAAGGTGCGGTCCTCGCGCAGCAGGTTCTCGATGGTCGCCGCTTCGGTGGTGCGCTCTTGTGTCGCCATCCGCGTCACGCCTCCCTTTCTCGAACGTTGAGCAGATTCTAGGCCGCCACCTGGCGGCCGACCCGTGGGGGCACTTGCGGGCCGGGCAATAATCAGTGTCCCTGGGAACGATCTCCGAGCAGAACGGGAGGGCCGTGACTGACCGGTAGCCATCTTGCTGCGAATCAGGTGACGCGCCGCAACCGGGGGAGTCCGGCGCACGGGACCCCGAGCAGAAGGAGTCTCACCCATGGCGAGCATCGCCCAACCAGCCGCCGATCGGGAGCGCTACAGATTCAGTCTTCCCTTCGTGATCGGTGCCTCCGCGGCAGGCACCACGATCGAGTGGTACGACTTCTACCTGTACGGCGTGCTGGCAGTCTTCTTCAGCGAACACTTCTTCCCCCGGGGAATGACGTCGCGGCGCTGCTCGCCGCGCTCGCCACGTTCGGGGCGGGCTTCGCCGTTCGACCATTTGGCGCCGTCTTCTTCGGACGCATCGGCGACCTGGTCGGACGCAAGTTCACGTTCGTGCTGACCATCTCGATCATGGGCGGCGCCACCGCGCTCGTCGGCCTGCTGCCGACGTACAGCGCGATCGGGCTGCTTGCCCCGATCCTCCTGGTGCTGATTCGCCTCCTGCAGGGGCTGGCGCTGGGCGGCGAGTACGGGGGCGCCGCGATCTACGTTGCCGAGCACTCGCCCGACGACAAGCGCGGCTTCTATACCTCGTGGATCCAGACGACCGCTACCCTGGGGCTGCTGCTGGCCCTGGCCGTGATCGGGGTCACGCGCCTGACGCTCGGTGAAGACACCTTTGCCGACTGGGGCTGGCGCATCCCATTCCTGCTGTCAGCGGTGCTGGTCGCGATCGCGCTCTACATTCGGCTCAAGCTGCGCGAGACGCCGCTCTTCACCCGCCTCAAGGACAGTGGCAAGTCGTCGAGCCAGCCGCTGCGCGACAGCCTGGGCAGTGGCAAGGCCTGGCGGCTGATCCTGCTCGTGCTCATTGGCATGACCGCAGGGCAGGCAGTGGTGTGGTACACGGGCCAGTTCTACGCGCTCTTCTTCCTCCAGACCGTGCAGGGCGTGAAGTTCGTCGACTCGTACATCATCGTCGGCACGGCGATCGTGCTTGGCACCCCGTTCTTCGTCTTCTTCGGCTGGCTCTCAGACCGGATTGGTCGCAAGCCGATCATCCTGGGCGGCTGCCTCGTGGCGGCCATCACGTACCTCCCGATCTTCAACTTGATGAACACGTTCTCGCACCGTGTCGTGGGTGCCGACGGCAAGGTCGTCGTCGGCGGCGCGAGCCCGGAGCTGCTGCCGCTCATCGGGCTGGTGTTCATCCAGATCGTGTACGTGACGGCGGTGTACGGGCCGATCGCGGCATTCCTGGTCGAGTTCTTCCCGGCCAAGATCCGCTACACCTCGCTCTCGGTCCCCTATCACCTCGGGAACGGCTGGTTCGGCGGCTTCGTGCCGCTGATCGCCACCGCGATCGTTGCGGCGACCGGCAATATCTACGCCGGCCTGGCCTACCCGATCATCGTCGCGCTGATCACCGTCGTGGTCGGCACCTTCTTCATCCGCGAGACCTTCCGCAACCGGATCTGGGATGAGGTCGGCGGCGAGCACGAATCACCCATCCCCGAGCCGGGGACTCTCACCCCCGCCTGACCGAAGCGTGCCGGCGGCGTCCTTGCCGCCGGCACCGTTCCTCGACCCGCGGCGCATGACTTGCTGACTCGGCAGGCATGCGCTCACCCATCGTCCCGCTCCTCGTGGCGCTGAACGTCCTGACGCTCGTCCTGCTCGCCGTCTTGGTGATCCAGTCGATCGCCACGCGCACGGAGCTGGACCAGCTCCATCGGGAAGTGGCGGCCGCGGAGAGCGGGATCGGCTCAGGCGACCTCGCCCTGGCGCTGGGCGACCTGGAGAACCGGATCAAGGAGTGGCTGCAGGCGACCGGCGCCGGCAGCCCCTTGAGCAGCCCGGCCGCTGATCCGCGGGTCGACGAGATCCTCGCCACCCTGCGGCGCCTCGAGGCTCGGGTGGACGAGATCTGCGCTGGCGTCCCCGTCTGCTAGCGGGCCCTGGACGGGCGTGGATCGGCGCGTCTCACTCCTTTGACTGCGCGGACCCGCGCTCACGCCTCGCCGGCGGGCTCGTGGCGCTCTGTCCGCTCCGTAGCTCGTCCAGGGTGCGCAGGAAGGCGGCCACCACTGGCGATGGATCGCCTGTGTCGCGCCGTCGGGCGACCACGATCTGGCGCCGCACCGGCGACATGTCGACCACCTCGACCGGGAACAGGCGGGCACTGCCGATCTCCGCCTGGACGGACGTGCGCGGCAGCAGCGCGATGCCGAGCCGCTGCTCGACCATGCGCTTGGCGGCGTCGATGTTGTCGACCTCGAGGTAGCCTCGCGGGTCGATCCCCGCCTGGCGAAAGATCGCGCTGGTGAGCTCGTGGTATGAGCTGGTGCGGTCGAAAAGAATCAGATGCTCGGTGGCGATCTCGGCCATCCTGATCTGTCCGCTGGCGGCGAACGGATGGCCGCGATGCACTACCAGCACCAGCTCGTCCTCGTACAGCAGCGAGGCCGTGATCTCCGCATGCTGGATCGGGCGCATGAGGCCGATCTCGACCTCCTCGCGCAGCACCATGTCGAGCACCTCCTCGGAGTGGCCGCTGCGCACCGACAGCTGCACCGCCGGGTACGTGTCACGGAAGCGGTGGAGCATGGCGGGCAGGACATAGGTGCTCACCGCGGGCGCGGCGCCGATCGTGAGCCGCCCGCCGCTGCCGCTCACCACGTCGGCCACGGCCATCCGTCCGCGCTCGAGCGCTGCGAGGCTGCGGCCGGCGTGGGGCAGGAACGCGCGGCCGGCCTCCGTCAGCCGGGAGCCGGTCCGGCCACGGTGGAGCAGCTGCGTGCCGAGCGCGCGCTCCAGGGCCTGGATGCGTGCGGTGAGCGCCGGCTGGGTGATGAACAGCGCCTCGGCGGCGCGGCTGATCGACCCGAGGCGGGCGACATGGACGACCGCCTCGACCTGGCTGAGGCCGATCGTGGCCGTGGGGTTGGCATCAGGCGAGTCTATGGATGTCATCATTAGAATCTTCTTGACTTATGCTACCTCACCACGCAGGCTGGGTGCATGCCCCCGATCGATCTCCGCTTCGCGGACCCGCAGCAAACTCGCCGCGACACGCCGAGCGCGGCCGATATCCGGCTCATGTGGCTGGGCTGGCGTCCCGATTCCCCGCACGAGCAGGCCCAGGTCCTCACGGTCGCGGAGCTGTCGGAGTGTCGCTGCCCCGAGCTGTGTGACAGGGATCACCCAAACGAGTGACCCACCGGGATCGGTCCCGCTGACCGCAGCACCCGAAGTTGGCCTCAGGCCTTGGTGATCAGCCGCTCCCGTTCGTTGCTGGTGGGCGCGACCAGCTCCCTGATGACAGCGGCGTTCACGTCGGCGACGATGATCTCGCCCACCTCGTCATTGACGGCCTCGAAGATCCCGAGCTTCAGCATGCTCTCGCACTGGCGCCGGTTGTCGTCGCTCGGCGTCAGATAGTGGACCGACGCGGCCTCGTATCGGTGAATGAGGAACAGGTGCAGTAGCGCCATCAGGCGCTTGCGCCGCAGGCCCGGGACGGTGTTCTGGTCCCGCACCGAGAGGATCGAACGGCCTCGGCGATCCTGGATCGTGCCAAACACGATGTCAGCCAGCTTCTCCTCGGACGCATCCAGCACGCTCAGCTCCAGCAGCTCTGAGCCCGCCGTGTGGGGGCGCAACGAGACACGCAAATCAGCGGGCGCGCCATGGTGCTCTGCCCAGCGGGTGAGCCAGCCCGGCCAGGAGCTTGGGCGGCACCTCGGTCTGAACCAGGTGCTGCACCTGGGTCGATCCCTCCCCAGTTGCCTTGGTCGTTGCCGTCTGTCCCGATGCCGCCATCAGCGCGGCATCCGCACGGGGCCCACCCACCAGAGTCTGGGGCGTCCGGTAGGGCGACTCCAGCAACCGGAACTTGCGCTGAAGGCGAGCAAGCGCCAGCATCCCGTCCTCTCGCAGCGCGGTCGTGAACTCCTCCGCAGCCAGGCCGTCGATCTGGTGGCCGCCGTAGGTGATGAAGTTGAACACGAACCCGAGTTTGCCCAGCTCCTCGGGGAACCGACGCATCTCGTCATCGGTCATGCCGGTCGTGTCCCAGTTGAACGAGGGGGACAGGTTGTAGGCGAGCATCTTGTCGGGCAAGACCGCATGAATGGCCTCTGCGAACTCCCGCGCCTCAGACAGGTCGGCCGTCTTCGTCTCCATCCAGAGGATGTCGGCGTACGGCGCAGCGGCAAGCGACTTGGCGATGGCATACGGGACGCCGCCCTGGATCTGGTAGTAGCCCTCGGGGGTCACCGCCCGATCAGGATCCCAGGTGACGTGAAGTCCCATTCGCCTGGCGGTCGTTTCAGCCATGTACACCGATGCCGTGGCGGCGAATGCGAGCCATTCCACGATCGTCATCTCCAGCTGGATACCCTCATCGGCTCGGAAGGCCATGACTTCCGCGACGGCTTGGCCCAGCGTCTGCAGACCGGCCTCGCCCTGCCAGGCCTCGAGGAAGCGGTCTGCCACCGTGTCGAGCGTGTCCTCCGGCGAGGATCCCTCATCGGCGATGTGCGCTCGGGCGGCCTCGTCGATGGCCGCCATCAGGCCGACTCGCTCGAGCCAGGCATCCGCAGCGGCGTACTCCTCGTCGGAGATTGCGTACAGCAAGTGGCCGTTGATCTCGCTGACCCCTGCCCGGTGAAGACGTCTGATCGCTGCCAGGTAGGCGGCCTTGTACGCGGGCAGATTACGGTTGGTCACCCCGAGGAGGAAGGGCTGGTCGCGCTCGTCCCCCGGCCCGTCGAGAAGGTTGGCGGCCTCCGCGTCAGTGCGCGCCACGATGATGCCGGGCACGCCCATGACGTCGAGCTGGAAGCGCGCAGCGTTGAGGCGCTTGATCTGCTCGTCCTGGGCGACCAGCACCTTCCCGCCCTGATGTCCGCACTTCTTCGCGCCGGGCTTCTGATCCTCGATGTGGTAGCCGGGCACGCCGACCTCCACGAAGCGGCGGATGAGGTTGCGGACGTGCGCGTCGCCGCCGTGGCCGGTATCGGCGTCGGCAATGATGAGTGGCTGGAAGTCGACCTGGGGTGTGGTCTCTCGGTTGGCCTCGGTCATCCGGGCAAGGGCGAAGCGCTGGTTCCTGTCCGCGGTCAGCAGCGCCCGGACCAGGCCGGCCGCCTCGTCCGGGACCTGGCTGAGGGGATAGCTCGCCAGGTCGGGGCCGGGATCCTCATCCGCCGACCCCCTCGCCGAGGTGGCCCATCCGCCGAGGTAGATCGCCTCGATCCCGGCTCGCTTCATGGCCACCGCCTGGCCAGGCGAGTACGGCCCGAAGGTGGTGATGGAGCGCCGTTGCTCGAACAGCTCGCGCAGCCGGGAGTAGAAGCGTTCGGCTGCGTTTCGGGCGACCGGATAATCGGTCAGCACTGTCCCCCGCTGCTCGACGACCTGGCGGGGGGTGTACAGGCGCGTCGTGTTCGCGAAACGCTCGCTCTCCATCCAGCAGCGAGTCGCTTCGACCTCGTCCTCGAAAGTCCCCATGACCCCTCCTCGATGAGCGACGCCGTCAGGCGAGTGTACGCGCCCAAATTTGCGGACCACGGGTGGCGGTCTCGAGGTCAGGACCCGTCAGCAGGCGCGAGCCGTTGTTCCCGAACCGCCAGCAGCAGAATGGCCGCGCCAACGTAGGACGCCGCCATCAGGCCGAAGGCGATCGGGTAGCCGTACGCGCTCACCACGCTGCCGATGATGAATGCCCAGGCGGCGCCCACCCCGAAGGCGGCGGTGAAGTAGACGGCGAAGGCGACGTCGCGGATCGGACCCGGCGGAGCGATCGGCCAGGTAGGCCTGGAGCACCGGTGACTCGCTGAAGACCGCCGTGCCGAAGGGCAGCAACAGCGGGATGAGCAGGAGGAGGTTGGAGCCGGCGGCGACGAAGGCGAGGATGCCGATGGCGGAGAGCGCGTAGTACACGACCAGCGTGCGGCGGCGCCCGAACCGGTCCGACAGCCAGCCCGCCAGCAACGGGCCGATGACGGCGCCCACCAGCAGCAGCCCGTAGAGGAGCGCAGTCGTCTGCTCCGAGATGCCGAGCGGGCCGCGCAGGTAGAGCACCATGAAGGGCGCCACGATGTCGAGGCCGCGGCCGCCGGCGGCGATCAGGGAGGCACCCAGGATCAGGCGCAGGTCGTGCCTGGCCAGGACCGTCCGCAGCTGGCTGGCGACAGACCCGGAGGCGCGGGCACGGCGGCGATATGCCGCCTGGTCCTCGCGGACCGCGATCGCGATCAGCAGTCCGACCACCAGCGCGGGAATCCCGAACAGCGCCAGGGTCGCCTGCCAGCCGACGGTGGCAAGCAGCGCTCCGCCCACGAACGGCACCGCGATGGTCCCCACGTTGCCGCCGCTGATGTGCGCGCTGATCGCGAATCCGCGCCGTTCAGCCGGGAATCGGTCCGAGAGGAGCGCGTTGCCAACCGGATGCTGCGGGCTGGAGCCGATGCGGGCCACGCTGATGGCCGCGAGCAGCTGCCCGACCGACTGCGTCAGCCCCGCCGCAATCAGGCTCGCGCCGAAGACCAGCTGGCCTCCGGCCAGGAGCGCCGGCCTGGCGATGTAGCGTGTCAGGAACCCATAGGCGAGCTGCATCGAGCCACCCACCGCGGTGGTGATCGCGATGAAGGTGCCGATGTCGCGCGGCTGGAGCGCGAACTGCGCGATGACGATCGGGTAGACCAGCGGCATCAACGCCGACTGCGCGTGGATCACGGCGTGAGCCAGCGCCAGGAGACCAAGCGTGAGCCCGCGCCGCCGGGTGCTACGATCGATCGTCATGTCGGCCACCGCGAAGGCTCCTCAACCGGGGCGCACGAGCCTCGAGGCGAGCCTGATCGCCACGGTCGCGCCGGTCATGCGCCACCTCGTGGCCCATGCTCGCCGCCGGCGCGCCTGGAGCGAGCTCACCTACCAGCAGTACAACGTGCTGCGCATGATCGACCTCGAGGGTCCGTCCGCGCAGGCAGAGGTCGCACGGCGCCTGCTGGTCACGGCGCCCGTGGTCACGAGGCTCGCCTCGCGCTGGTCGACTCGGGGCTGCTGGAGCGCACCGCGCATGCGACCGACAAGCGCGCGGTGATCCTCGCCCTGACCGCCGCCGGCCGGCGCCGCGCCCGGGCCATGCGTCGCGACCTGCTCGCCGCCGCCCGCGAGCTGCTTGAGCCGCTCCCCGAGGAGCGGCGGGCGGCCATCTCGGCGGCGCTCCAGGAGCTGCAGGTCCTGCTTCCCCAACGCTCGCGGCGCTGATCAAGCGGGTCAGCCGGCCTGGCTGCCCCTTGCGTCGGGCGGCTCGACCGCCCGCGTCCCGGTCTCGCCGGCGGGCCGCGCCCACGAGCGGGTCACGTCACGCATGGCGCGGCGCACCAGCAGCTGCCAGGCGACCACGGCCAGGAAGATGCTCGACAGCGCGGCGCCAAGGAGGAACCCGGCGGGCGCGCCGAAGAACTGCGCGACCAGCCCCGCGAAGATGCCGCCAATCGGCGCCGTGCCGGCGAAAACGGTCACGTACAGCGACATCACCCGCCCGCGGAGCTCATTCGGCACGCCGTGCTGAACGGTCACGTTGATCGTGTTGACCATCAGCATCGAGGCGAAGCCGACGACCACGACGATCGGGAATGCCAGGAGGGGCGAGCGCGTCAGCCCCAGCAGCACCTCGAAGGCGAGGAAGACCGCGCCGCCGCCAAGGATCATGCGCACCAGCGGCCGCTTGCCGCGCGCGAAGGCGAGCATCAGCGACCCGAGCAGCGAGCCCGCGCCCATCGAGGCGTACAGGGCGCCGTAGCCATTCGCCTCGAGGCCCAGGGTGTTGCGAGCGAACAGCGGGAGCAGGGTCTGGAAGTTCATCGCAAAGGTGGCCATGCCGCCCAGCAGCAGCAACGGCCAGAGCACGGCCGGGGTGCGCCACGCGTAGCGGATCCCCTCCGCCAGGCTGCTGCGCACGGAGGGGAAGACGGCCGGGCGCTCGCTGCGGTGCAGATGACCCGGATTCATCATCGTGAGCGCGATGAGCACCGCGAGATAGCTGACCGCGTTCAGCCCGAAGTTGAAGGCCGTGCCGAAGACGGCGAGGGTCAGCCCGGCGATGGCGGGACCGATGACGCGCGCGAGATTGAACGAGGTCGAGTTCAGCGCGATCGCGTTGACGAGGTCCTCGCGCCGAACGAGCTCCGCCGCGAAGGCCTGGCGGATGGGCATGTCGACTGCGCTCGTCATGCCGAGGACCGCGGCCAGGATGTAGATGTGCCAGATCTGGACCACGCCGGTCAGCGTCAGCAGGCAGAGCACCGCGGCCTGGACCATGGCGATCGACTGAGTCACGCGCAGCGCGTTGCGCTTGTCGACCCGGTCGGCCAGCACCCCGCCGAGCGGGGCCAGGACCATGGCGGGCGCGAACTGGAGGGCGAGCACGGTGCCGAGCTGGAGTGGCGACCCGCCCAACAGGAGCACGAGCCACGGCTGGCTGACCGACTGCATCCAGGTGCCGATCAGGCTCGCGATCTGTCCGAACCAGTAGAGCCGGTAGTTGCGGTAGCGGAGCGCGACGAATCCGCGCCTGAAGCCGCCAGGAGGGGACCCGGCGGGCGGCGCTGAGGGAGGAGGCAGGACGCGCAGGTTGGGCGCGGAGTCACCGAGTGCCATGCTTAGCAATGCTAACAAAGTTGGGGAGCTCTGCCAAGGGACCCCTGACCGATGGCCGTTGCGCGTGTGCCAACCGATGCTCCAGAATCCGCCTTCATGACCCTCCCCGGGCGGGCCAGCCACTCCGGTCGCCTCGCGTTCCGCATTGCCCTGCTCGCGCTCTCGCTGGCGCTGAGCGGGATGACCCTGCTCGGACCCGCGCGTGCCGCGGATCGGATCGATGCGCCCACGCGCCTCTTCGTCGCCCGCCAGCCCATCGACGGTGCCGACCTCCCACGGGCGGTGGTGGCCGCCTCCCCACCTCCCGCACCGCTGGCGATCGGCGCGTACGACGTGGCGCTCGAGGCGGCGCGCGTCCGCTTCGGGGTGCCGGGGATCTCACTGGCCGTGCTCAAGGGCAACGGCGCTGGTTGGAGCGGGACCGCCGGCTCGATCGAGCCGGGTCGCCCGCTGGTGATCGGCAGTGTCATGAAGACCTTCGTGGCGGCGATAACCCTCCAGCTCGCCGATGAGGGCGCCATCGGGCTCGGCGACCCCGTGACCCGTTACCTTCCCGAAGCCAAGATGGCCCGCGGAGTCACCATCGCCGAGCTGCTGCAGCACACCAGCGGCATCGCGGATCTCTTCACCGAGAGCATGAGCCATGCCCTCAACGCGGACCGCTCGCACGCGTGGAGCCGCGCCGAGATCCTCAAGACGATAGGCGGCCCATGGTTTATGCCCGGCAAAGGATGGGCGTACTCGAACACCAACTACCTGCTGCTCGGCATGCTGATCGAACGCGTGACCGGCTCGCCGCTGCACGACGTCCTCGCTGCCCGATTCACCGGTCCACTCGGCCTCACCAGCACCCGCCTCATCGGTCCCGGCGAGTCGGCGGACGATGGCCTGCTCGACCCCTCGTGGGCGAGCGCCTTCTGGGGATCGGGCGCCACCGAGTCGACTGTCGACGATCTCGTGAGATGGGGAGAGGCGCTGTACGGTGGCGCGCTGCTGAAGCCGGCAACCCTGCGACGGATGACCGCGTTCAACAAGGACGACTATGGCCTGGGCACCCAGCGGGTCCAGCTGACCAAGACGCTCGTCGGGCCGGGGCACAGTGGCCTGCTGGGCACCTACACCACGCTGCTGGTGCATCTCCCCAAGCAGGACGTCACCCTGGCGGTGATCGCGCACCAGAGCCATGCGGACCTGACCGGGATCCTGTCCTATCGCGAGGGCTCCGCTCCCTCGCTGCTGGACCTTCTGCTGGCGCGCTAGCCCGGGAACAGGATCTCGCGGATCACCGGCATCGGCGGGGTCCCGTGCGCCAGGACCGACTCCAGGAATGGCCGCCACGCGAAGTCACGGCCCTCCGCATCCGCTCGGCTGCGGGCAAGCCGCTCGAGCTCGGTCATCTCGACGCTGCCGAGGTAGTACTCGCACAGCTGGGTCGAGGAGAGGCGCGCACGGCTCCACTTCTCGGACGCCTCCGAGCGCTCCTGGAAGCCGCCGTCGATCATCAGCGTCATCGCCTCATCCTCGGTCATCGAGCCGGTGTGGATCCGAATGTCCATCAGCGTGTTGGTGATGGCGCGCAGGAAGAACTTCCAGTGGACGAGCAGGAGCGCGGGGTCATCCGCCCCGTACCCGACGTCCATCATCACCTGGGTCACGTACACCGCCCAGCCCTCCGCGAAGACGCCGGAGCCGAAGATCGCGCGCGCCAGCGAAGGGCATCGGTTCGAGTAGGCCAGCTGCAGGTAGTGGCCGGGCACCGCCTCGTGGATGGTGAGCAGGCGCAGCATGCGCTCGTTGCTCTCGCGCAGGCTCGACTCGCGCTGCTCATCGGTCCAGTCGTCGGGCATGGGAGTGATGGCGAAGAAGCTCTGCATGCCGCGGTCGAGCGGCCCGGGCGGGATCAGCATGGCGCCGCCGAACGCGCGCAGGAAGGGCGGCGTCCAGGTGATCTCGAGCGGCTCATCGGGCAGCCCGACCAGGTCGCGCTCGCGGATGAAGGCCTCGATCCGCTCGTTCTCGGCGCGGCAGAAGTCGAGGAGCTCATCGGCCGCAGGGTGGTCCGCGGCGATGGCGTCCAGGACGCGACGGATGGCCGCGTTGCCATCCTCGGGGATCCGCTCCTCGCCGATCCAGTCAGGCCAGAGCCGACGCGCCAGGCGCAGCATCTCGCCCCGAACCTCCTCGTACGCCGATGCCGCCCGCGCCTCGAGCTCGTCGGGGCTCACGGTCGACTTCAGAGCGTGGCGGAACTTGCGCTCGTACAGCTCGCGGCCCAGGCGAAAGTCCCCGTCGGCCCGCGGCAGCAGCTCCTCGCTCAGCCAGGCGGTGAAGCGCTCCACCGCGCTGACGGCCCCGTCCGCTGCCGCGCTCACCTCGTCACGGAGCTGGGTCACTTGGAGCCGCGCCCCTTCGCTCGGCCGCGGTGCGGCACAGGTCTGCGACGCCGGGCATCGTGGCGATCGCCTTCTCGACGTGGAAGTGGCTCACCGGCACGCCCTCCCGGCGCGTCGAGATTCGCGCGCGCGTCGTCGAGCGCCGCCGGCAGCCCCCGCATTCTTCGGGCGACGCTCGCAAGGCGGACCTCGGGCGCGGCGAACTCCCGGGAGAGAAGCCCAAACAGGCCGGTCCCGAACAGGTAGACGTAGGCGATCGCGCTCCACGAGAGCTCGTCGAGCTCCTCCTCGGCAAAGCGGAGCGCGTCGATCTGGGTCAGCAGGACGCGGCGGTCGATCGCTTCCTCCGGCGCCAGCCCGCCTTCGTCTGCGGCCTCGAGGCTGGCCCGCGCATCCGCCAGGAAGGCGAGCCGCTCGGCTTTGCCCGCATCGGTCAGGTCAGGCCACTCGCCGTCATGGTCGTGATTGCCGGCCTCGGTGGCGTCGACCGGGTAGAGGCGGAAGAAATCGGCGAAGAAGCGGTCGACGACGGCCTGCATCGGGCGCAGAAACCTCATGTGCGGGGGCACATCCTAGCCCGGCCCCGATTACCCTGATGACCGATGAGCGACAACATCTGCTACCGCGACGCCTACCTGCGCGCCGTGTCCCGCCCAGGTGCTCGAGACCGATGCCGGCGCGGTGCGCCTCGACCGCACCGTCTTCTATCCCGGCGGCGGCGGTCAGCCCGCGGACCACGGGTGGCTGGTCGCCGCCGATGGCTCCCGCCTGGCAGTGACCGGCGCGACGAAGCGCGGCGACGAGATCTGGCACACGGTCGAGGGCTCGCCTCCTGCGGTCGGGGCATCGGTCTCCGCCGAGCTCGACTGGGATCGCCGGCACGCGCTGATGCGCACCCACTCTGCGCTCCACGTGCTGTGCGGGGTGATCTGGCGCGACCACCAGCGCATCGGTCACCGGCGGCAACATGGAGCCGCTCTCGGGCCGCATGGACTTCGAGTTCGAGACGATGCACGCCGACCTCGTCGCCTCGATCGAGCGACGCGTCAACGAGGAGATCGCCGCCGACCGCGAGATCCGGGTCAAGGTTCTCCCTCGTGACGAGGCCTTCGCCATCCCCGACCTGATTCGCACGAAGATCAACCTGCTGCCCGAGGGGATCAGCGAGGTGCGGACGATCGAGATCGTCGGGCTCGACCTGCAGGCCGACGGCGGAACCCATGTGCGCCCGACACCGCGAGATCGGGCGGGTGCGGGTGACCGGCTACGAGTGCAAGGGTCGGATCAACAAGCGGATCCGGATCGAGGTGCTGGACTGATGGACACCTGGCGGGCGATCAACTCGGTGCGGGTGGTGCGCAGCTTTGCCGACCGCCCGCTCGCGCCCGAGGACGAGGCCCGGATCCTGAACGCGGGGAGGCGCGCCGGGAGCTCCAAGAACGAGCAGCGCTGGGCGTTCATCGTGCTGCGCGATCGCGACCACCTGCGCGAGCTGGCGAGCGTGGGACCGTACGCCGGCCATCTCGCCGGCGCCGCCACCGCGATCGCGCTGGTGGCCCCGGCGGTGACCGGCGATCGGGCGAGCTCGGTGATGTGGGATCTCGGCCGCGCCGCGCAGAACATGGTCCTCGCCGCCTGGGAGCTGGGGATCGGCAGCGTGCCGGCGACCGTCTATGACCACGACCTCGCCGAGCCGGCTGCTCGGCCTGCCGCCCGAGTCAGCGCTGCGACTTTCTGCTCTCGTTCGGCTATCCGGCAGACGCCTCGGTCCTGAGCGCGCCGAACCGGGCAGGCGGGCGGCAGCCGCTCGACAGCCTGGTGCACGAGGAGCGCTGGTAAGACCTAGCCGGTCCTGCGGATTCGGCGACGGACGATGGGTTGGACCGGCGTCGTCTTGTTGAACTGGCGGCGCGCGACCACCTTGAAGCCCGCGCGCTCGAACATCGACACGGTGCCCGAGTAGGCGTAGGCAGCCGGGACGCGACCGCCTTTCGTGGAGCGAGAGAGCCGATGCTCGGCCGGCTCGATCGGGTACGCCTCCAGCAGCGTGGCGCCGTGCTCGCGCGCGTAGGCCACCGCTGCCTCGAGCAGCGCGTGGGCAATGCCCTGGCCGCGGGACTCCTTCCCGACCACGAAGCAGACGATCGACCACACCGGGCGCTCGTCGAGCGGAGCGAGAACCTTCGCATGCGCCAGCCGGTCGTAGTCCTCGCGCGGCCCCAGGCTGACCCACCCGACCGCCTTGCCGTCGCGGTACGCGACCAGGCCCGGGGCTCGGCCCACGGCGGCCGTGGTGCGCACCGCTTCAGTCATCACGGCGCGGTTCGGCGCGATCCGGGTGGACCGCGGCGCGTAGCTCCAGGACGGCCCGCGAACGCGGTAGAACGAGCACCAGCACCATTTCGGGTCGCCTCCCTCGCCGAAGAGGGCAGCCAGATCGGGCAGCCGCTCGGCGCTGAGCTCGTGGATCTCGAGGTCGGGCGCGGTGCGCTTCTTCACGGCGGCGATCGTATCGGGCTTTCGGAGCCAGAAGCTGACAGGTTCAGGCGGCCGGGATCATACCGGCGCGGCCACCGCCAGCGCCGCGCGCTCGGCAAGCGCGATCGGGAGACCGCCCGACGACGTGATGCCGTCATGGAAGGCGCGCAGCGCATCGGTATCGGAAGAGCCACGCTGGGCGAAGAACGCCTCCCGGATGCGCGCGATCTCGAGGGAGCCGGTCAGGTACGACGAGGCCTGCGTCGGCCACGCGCAATAGCGCGTCACCTCGGCCTTGGCGGTCGGCTCCGTGAGCGCGGTGTGGTCGAGCATGAAGCGCACGGCCTCGTCCCAGCTCATCTCGCCGATATGCAGCGAGGTGTCGACGATGATCCGCGCCGCCCGGAAGATGGTGGCCTCGTACTGGAACATCTCGTGGGCGCGGTCCGTGAAGAAGCCCTGCTCGCGCATCATCCGCTCCGCGTAGAGGGCCCAGCCCTCGGTGAAGTACGGGGTCTTGAAGACCTGGCGCACGCGGGACCGGTTCGCCTTCGACATCACCATGTGCCAATGGTGGCCGGGGTAGGCCTCGTGCACCGAGGTGGTCGGGATTCCGCGGGTACGAGTTGGATGCCAGCCGCTGCTGGATCTCCTCCTCGCTCGCGCCGTCGGGCGGGAACGGGACGAAGAAGTGGCCCAGCATGCCGGTCCGAGAACGGCGGGCGGGCTCATATAGGAGGCGACCGCCAGCACGGGGCGCTGGAACGGCGGCGACGGGACGACGGCGCACTCCTCGCCCGTCGGGAAACTGACCAGCCGGTTCTCGCGCAGGTACTCCCGCGCACGATTCGTCCAGTCCTCGTAGCCGGCGCGCATCTGCTCCGGGGTGCGCGGATGGTCCTCGTTCAGCTCGTCGAGGACCTGCTTCCAGTCGTCGGTGCCCTTGAGGTCGCGCGCGCAGCGGGTCAGCTCGGCGGCGAGGCGGTCGTACTCCGCCTGCCCTCGATCGCGCAGCTCGCGGGCGCCGAAGCCGAGCAGCTCCTTCTCGCGCAGCAGCCGCGAGTAGCGGTCCTCGCCCAGGGCGTAGTCGCCGCCCGCCGCGGGTCGCATCTCCTCGAGGAAGGCGACATAGCCCTCGTACGCCGTCGCGGTCTGGCCGCCCGCATCCGCGATCCTTGCGCGCAGCGACGCATCCTCGATCTGCTGCGGCAGCAGGTCGCGAACGTATCGCGCGCCGGCACGCGCCTGGTTGGCGGCGCGGTCCAGGAAGATGGCGGGCACCAGCTCGGGCCGCAGGTTCGCCTTGCCGGCCTCGAGGTTGTCGGGGATCTGCTGCAGCCGGCTGATGGCCGCGTCGACGAGCTCGGCCTCTGGACGGAGCCGATGCAGGAAGAGGGCAAAGATTCCCTGCATCCCCGGATTCAGGTAGATGTCCGGCTGGCGGCGCCACATCTCGAACTCGTCGGTGATCCCGCGGCCGCGGATCGTGCTGACGATCAGGTCGCGGTCGATCCCCTCATCGAAGCCCAGTCCGTCGCCGATCTCGCTAAAGCGCCCGAGCCAGTCGGCGTCGGAGGCCCGCCGTCGCTCGAAGCCGGCCTCTGACAGGTCGTCGAGCCGGTCGTCGTAGTCGGTCAGCCCCAGGCCGCTGGCGCGGACGGGCGACTCCTCGAACTCGCGCTGCAGGAACTCATCGGTCAGATCGGTGAATGACGGCACGAATGGCCTCCTCAACGTTTCGGACCCACCAAGGATAGACCGATGGTTAGCATCCGCAACGACCGCAGGTCTGGCGCCCCAGATCTGCCAGGGCTGGCATCCAACGGCCAACCGCTGGCCAGATTTGCTCGTGCTGGCACGAGTGGCCGGCAAGCCGGCTGCTGATCATTCGTGCTGCGGACCGCTTATGCGTGCGGAGTCACGGCCGCCTTAGGAGTCCCGGTGGAACGACCCTATCGTGACGGAGGAGCGCATTGGAGCCGTCCGCGCCATTTCTCCGGCGGAACGTGACTGGGCCGGGCATTGACCTCGCCGGCGACCCGCCCGGCGCGTCAGCTCGCCGCTGCGATCGCGCGCAGCTGTGACAGTCGCGATGCGTCCTTCGCGCGGCGCGCCTGGCTCATGGCTGCGATGAGGTCCATCGCGTGGACGACCCATGCCTCGCGGCGGCCGAGAGGCAGGCGTAAGGCCCGGGGCCGGAGGACCGCGTAGTCCCCAGCCACCACGGGAACGACGTCGAGCTGGCCATGCTGCGTTCGGAAGTAGTGATCGAACGTCGCCGGCCGCTCGGGGTCGAGCGGCTGGATCGGGCGAGCCACGCCGTCCTGGATCCACTCGAACGCGCCATGCTCGTCCCGACGCCATTCCCCAAAGTCCACGCCCGGCTCGGCATCCAGATCACCCAGCGCCGCCGCCAGACGTTCGAGGTTCGCAGGGTCCGTCGCGGGACGATGTCGAGGTCGCCGGGCACGATCCCGGTGACGCCGTGAGCCGAAGCCGCAACCGATCCCGCGACCAGGAACTCGACCTCGCGGGCGTCCAGGGCGTCGATCAGCTTCGCGACCTGCAGGCCGTTCATCGGGGTGCGGATCTTGTTCTCCTCACCAGGTCCAGTCGGTCTCGTCGCGTTCGCGTCTCCGCTACTGGCCTTCCGGCGGCTCCCAGAGCTCGAAGCGGTTGCCCTCCGGGTCGCTCGCCCATCCGAACCGCCCGAACTCCGACGCTTCGACATGGTCATCGACGGGCACGCCCGCCGATCGCAGCTGCGCGAGCATCGCGTCGAGGTCGCGGACCCGATAGTTGATCATCGACTGCTGATCGAGCCGCCCGAAGTAGTCGGTATCGGCGGCGAAGGGCGCCCAGACGGTCGATCCGGGCTCGACCCACGCGAAGCTGGAGCCATTGAAGGCGGGGTCGACCTCGATCCCCAGATGGGCCGCGTACCAGGCCGCCAGCGCCGCCGGGTCACGGGCGCGGAAGAAGACGCCGCCAATCCCGGTCACCCGCTCCATCTCGCTCATCGGAGAGCCGGAACCAGCTGCGCGAATCGCTCCGGGTCCGCGGCGGCAGCGACCTGCACTGCGTTGAGGGCCGCTCCCTTGCGCAGGTTGTCGCTCGAGGCGAAGAGGGCGAAGCCGCGCTCGCGGCCGGGAATCGCCCGCAGCCTGCCAACGAGCACCGGGTCGCGTCCCTCGACATCGAGCGGCATCGGGTGCCGCTCGGAGCCGTCGGCGGGGCGATATTCGACGCCGGGAGCCGCACGCAGGGCTTCCTCGAGCTGAGCGACGGTGACCGGTCGCGCGGTGCGCAGATGGATGGCGACGCTGTGCCCGGTCTCCACCGGCACGCGGACTGTGGTGGCGGCGACATCGAGCGACGGAAGGCCAAGGATCTTGCGCAGCTCGGCGTGGATCTTGTTCTCCTCGCCGGTCCAGCCGCTCTCGTCGAGCACGTCGATCTGCGGCACCACGCTGTCGGCGATGCGGCCGTGGAACGGCGAGCCATCGGCCGCCTCCCGATCCTCGGAGCCTCGTTCCGCCAGGAACGCATCGAGGCCCGCGCGGCCCGCCCCGCTCACCGCCTGGTACGACGCCAGGTCGACCGACTCGAGGCCGGCGAGGTCGCGGATCGGCGCGAGCGCGACGACCGCCGCGGCGGTGGTGCAGTTCGGATTCGCGAGCACGTTCCCGCGGCGCTCCCGGGCCGCCGCCGCGTTCGCCTCCGGGACGACCAGCGGGACGGAAGGATCGAGGCGGAAGGCGCTGGAGTTGTCGACGATGAGGCCGATCCGGGCTCCCGGACCCGAGACGATCTGTCGGGATGTCTGCGCGTCGGTCGCCAGGAAGAGCAGGTCCAGCTCCGCCGCGAGCTCATCGTTGAGGACGAAGACCGCGACCTCGCCGTCGCCGTAGGGCACGACGCCGTCCTCGTGGCCGAAGGCGCGGAGGCAGACAGCAGGCAGGCCGGCATCGGCCAGGATCGAGAGGAAGACACCGCCGACCACGCCGCGAGCCCCGGCCACGCCCACCACCGGCCAAGTCACGAGGCACCTCCGAAGAGGATCGGCCGCTCACCTGCGGCCAGCCGCGCAAGGTCACCGTAGACCGCGCCCGCAGTGACGCGGCCGCCCGCACCCGGCCCGGAGATCCGGAACGTAGCCCCGGCCACGACGACCTCGAGCATGCTCTCGACGCCCGCAGCCCCGGCGAGTGGCGAGCCAGGCTCCAGCTGCATCGGTCCGACCTTCATCTGCTCCCGCGTCGCTTCGGCCACCAGCCGGAGCGTGTCGCCCGGCGGCACGGCGACCCCGACGATACCCGAGGTGTCCACCTCGCTCTCGGCGCGCCAGCGGCCCCACGCCACGCTGGCCAGGATCGCGAGCTTCTGCGCGGCATCGCGTCCCTCGACGTCGAACGAGGGATCGGCCTCGGCGTAGCCGGCCTCCTGCGCCGCGCGCAGCGCATCGGCATACGAGCGGCCCTCGCCCATCGCCGAGAGGATGTAGGTCGTGGTCGCGTTGACGAGGCCGCGCATGCGACTCGATCTCGCCGGTCGCAGCCAGGTGCTCGACGGTCTCGATCATGGGCGCGCCTCCACCCACGCTCGCCGAACCGAGCAGCGCTCCGCCGTGGGCGCGCGCCAGCCGGCACAGCTCGTCTCCGTGGGTCGCCAGCAGTGCCTTGTTGGCCGTGACGTACGCAAGCCCGCGCTCCAGCGCGGCACGCGCCCAATCGAGCGGTCCATCTGTCCCTCCTGCCAGCTCGACGACGACGTCGACCTCCTCCGGCAGGCCGATGCGGACGTCGGGCGGCAGCGCGCGGCTCCGCTCGCGCGCCGTGTCGCGGACGGCGACGCTCGCCAGCTCGAGGGGCAGCGGACCCTCCTCGATCAGCGCGCCGAGTGCCGAGCCCACCGTCCCCCAGCCGATGAGACCGATGCGGAGGCGTGGCATCGGCCAAGTGTATCGGCCGGGCGAGCCGGTAGACTGCAGCGGCAATGGGTGCCACCGAGACCGTCGACCTCTTCTTCGAGCTCATCAACGAGGACCAGCGCGACAAGGCGATCGAGCTGTTCGCGGAGCACGCCGTGCTGGGGATCAGCGTTCCCGGCTCCGACGAGCGCACGAACCTGCGGGGCCGCGACAAGGTAGGCGGCTGGTTCGTGCGCGCCGGCGACGGCTTCCGGATGTACGCCAACGAGAGCCAGAACATGGGCGCCAGCTATATCGCGGACTGCACCGTCATCCGGCCGGGCGTCCAGCCGATGCATGTCGAAGCCAACTTCCGGGTCGAGAACGGCCAGATCGTCAGCCTCTTCCTGCAACCGTCCTAGCGGCTCAGCCGTGGCCCTTGCCCTTCCCCTTCCCGGGCTTGCCGTTGTCGCAGACGGCGATTGCGTCATCGAAGGCCTGCTTCGCCTCGTCCTCGGATAGACCGCTCACGTCGGGTGGCTGCGCGTCGGCGCCGCACGCCTGCGCGAACTCGTCGAGGAGGCCGGGCAGCCACTCCGGCGTCGGGCTCGGCGTTGGCGCCGTGCTGGGCGTCGGCGAGGCACCCACGCTCGGGATCCCGACCGACGGCCCCCCAAACGCGAGCAACGCGACGACGACCAGGGCGCTGAGCACGATGGCGGCGATCAGCGCGGGAGCCAGAGCCGGGGACGGCCGGGGCTTGCGGGCCCGGGCGCGGCGTGACGACCGGCGCTGGCGCGACCGGTCGGGCCATCGTCTGCGTGCGGATCGCCCGAGCCCGGCGCAACCGCGGCGCTGGGTCCGCCGCTCGAGCCAGGCGCGAAGCGCATCGGCGACCGCCCGCGCATGGATCGGCCGGTCCGCCGGGATCGTAGGCGAGGCAGGCGCTGATGAGGGCCGCGAGCGCCGGGTCGATGGCTGGAATGGTCGGGGGGCCCGCTCGCTGCGCCTCCACCAAGCCGACCGGCGATCCGGCGGGGAATGGCGGCTCGCCGGTGAGCGCCTCGTGCAGGACCGCGCCGAGGCCATACAGGTCGGTGCGCGGCCCGATCTCACCGCCGGTCAGCTGCTCGGGCGCCATGTAGCGCAGCGTCCCCATCACCGAGCCGGTCTGGGTCAGCCGCTCGGCGGACTCGGCGAGGCTGCGCGCGATCCCGAAGTCGGCCAACCGCGCACGCCCCGCGCGGTCGAGCAGGACGTTGCCGGGCTTCACGTCACGGTGCACGATGCCGCGCTTGTGCGCGTGGTAGAGCCCATCGGCGATGTCTGCGGCGACGGCCGCCGCCTCGCGCTCGGCGAGCGGGCCTTCGCGGGCAAGGCGGGACGCGAGCGACTCCCCGTCGACGAGCTCCATGACCAGGGCCGGCCAATCGCCGGTGGTGTCGACGTCGTAGATCCCCACGATTCCCGGGTGGGAGAGGCCGGCGGCCGCCCGTGCCTCTGCCGCCAGGCGCTGGCGGGAGACCGCGTCGGGGAGCAGGTGCGGGTGCAGGCGCTTGACCGCGACGGCGCGGTCGAGCTGCTCGTCGTGGGCGCGCCACACCTCGGCGCTGCCGCCCACGGCCAGGCGCTCGACGAGGCGGTATCGGTCAAGAACGAGTGGTGGTTCGGGCATCGAACTCCGGTTGTGCTAGGGAAAGAGGTCGCGCTCCGGCTCCATGATGAGCGGCGCGGCGCCCGCGCTGGAAGGGACCCAGTGGTACCCGCGCACCACCACCACTGGTCGCTGCCCGACCTTGCCGCCCGCGAGGTCGGCGGCGGAGGCGAGCTCGTCGGCGACCGCGATCACGGTCGCGCGCATGATGCGGCCCGCGGCATCCGGCTGTCCCCTGAGGTCCACCAGGGCCTCGAGCCCAGCAACGCCGATCGCAACGTTGACGATCCCATTGCGCCAGGGCCGGCCGAACGAGTCACTGATCACGACCGGCGCCCCGAGCCGGTCCCGGAGCGCGGCAGCGGAGGCATCCGGATCCTCGGGGAGCAGGGTCGCGACGTCGGCGGTCCCCACGTTGCTGACGTCGACCCCCGCGTTGGCGCATACGAACCCATGCCGCGTCCGGCCGATGATCAGACCGCCGGGAGCCATCCGCACGATCGCTGCGCTCTCGCGCAGGACCAGCTCGACCTGGCGCGGATCCTTCTCCCATCGGTTCGCCCATCGCTGCGCGAGCTCGGAGGGCTCGACCGATGCAAGCTCGACAATTCGGCCCTCGGCCTTGCTCACCACCTTCTGGGTGACGACCACCACGTCGTCAGCCTGCAGGCCGATGCCCGACGAGGAGACCGCGGCCGCAATCAGCGCCGCGAGGTCGTCGCCGGGGTGAACCTCAGGGATGCCGTCGAGCGCGATCAGCTCGATCCGGCTCACGCCGCGTCCCCCAGCTCCATCCAGCGCCGCAGGTCCGCGGGCGTGTCGAGGTCGAACGAGAGCCCGGACCGATTGACCGCGTTCAGGCGCCAGCCCGCCTCGACCGCGGCGTCGCAATGTGCCGCGAAGCTGCCCGCACCAAACCGGAAGGGAATCGCGTCGATCGGCCGCTGGGCAAGCGCGTTGGTGCCGGTTCCCGAGCGGTCCGGGGCGATCGCGGCACCGCCATCGGGCGGCAGCGCGGCGATGAGCGCGACGATGTCGGATGGACGGAGGTTGGGGAGGTCACCGTGCAGCACGACGAGCGTATCGACTCGGGCGCCCGTGGCTGCGGCTCGCGCCTCCTCCAGCCCCGAGTTCAGGCCCATTCCGCGCTGGATGACCAGCGTGGCTCCCAGCGGCCCGACGATCTCCGCGAGGCCGGCGGACGGTGAGATCACCATCACGTCGTCGTCCGGACTGGCGGCGGCGAGGGCGGCGCGAAGCACGTGACGCAGCAGGGTGGCGCCGAGGGTCGCTCGCTCGTCTTCGGTGAGCACGGGAGCGAGGCGTGTCTTGGCGGCTTCCAGGCCCCGATGCGGGATGATGAAGCGCGTCCTCACCGGTTGAGAATAATCGCCTCGGCGAGCCGCGCCCGATCGGCGTCGGAACGCATGATCGTGGGGAGCACCTCGGCCCGCATGCCGAGCGCCTCGATGGCGGGTGCGAGGTCGGCATCGGCCTCGTCGAGGACGAAGCGCTGCACCAGGCCTGCGTACAGGCGGGCAACGCCCAGGGCGGAGACCTCGTGCCCCAGCGAGCCGAGCATCCGGTCGGCGGGACCGCGCAGGGCGCGGCCGGCGACGATCGGGCTCACCGCGGCGCTCGGCCTGGCGGCAATCCGCCTCGCGGACGCCCGGTAGGGCGAGGATCGGACCGATGCTCACGATCGGGTTCGAAGGGGCGAGCACCACGATGTCCGCTCCGGCCAGCGCATCCAGCGCGGGCGTGCTCGCCTTCGCCGCGTCGATTCCCGCGAAGCGTACGGAGCGAACCTCGTCGCGCTGGCCGCGCTGCACGAAGTAGGTCTGGAAGTCGAGCTCGCCCCCATCGGTCCCGACGAATGTGCGGACCTGGTCGTCGGTCGCCGGCAGGATCCGGGACGCCACTCCGAGCGCGGTCGCCATGGCGGCGGTGGCATCGGTCAGGGAGGCGCCGTCGCGCAGGAGATGGGTGCGTCGAACATGCGTGCCAAGGTCGGCGTCGCCAATCCGGAACCATCCGGGCTCGCCGTAGCGCTCCAGCAGCGGCAGTGCCCGGAACGTATCCCCGGCGATGCCCCAGCCTGTCTCCGGGTTGGCGAGACCGGCGAGCGTGTAGAGCACGGTGTCGAGGTCCGGGCTCACATGCAGGCCGAAGAGATCCAGGTCGTCGGCGACGTTCACGATCACCGTCAGGTCGCCGGCGGGCAGCACCTGCTGGAAGCCGTGCGCGAGCTTCGCTCCACCCACCCCGCCGGCCAGCAGGACGAGGCGCGGCGCATTCACGCCGGAGAAGCGGCCCCCACCCGGTCGAGGATCATCGGCTTCACCTCGCCGATGAGCCGCTCGAGCGTCTCCGCATCCCACGGCGCGGCGTAGTCGAAGTAGATGTGGCCAAAGCCCAGGCTCACGTACGGCGCGAGCTTCTCCGCCAGCTCCTCTGGCGTGCCAACGAACTCGGGCCCACTCTTCCAGCCGCCCTGGCGTCGCGAGATCTCGTCCGCCACGCGGCGAGCTTCGGCGGGGTCGTCACGCAGGACCACCATGTCGGCGCCGAGGGTGCGCTCGATCTCGGATTCGTCCCGACCCACCTCCGTGCACCAGCGACGCAGCACCTCGTCCTTGTGGCGGACCTCCTCCAGGGTGCCGCCGATGTTCCAGGCGTCCGCGTACCGGGCGGTGGTCTGCAGCGTCTTGCGCTCCCCTCCGCCGCCGATCAGGATCGGGAGCGTGCGCTGCACCGGCGCGGGGTCGTTGCGCACCTCCCTGGCCGCGTAGACCTCCCGCCCCGACGGCTCCTCGCCGTGGAGCATGCCGCGCATGATCGCGACCGCCTCATCGAGGCGATCGAGCCGCTCACCGACGCTCGCGCCGAAGTCGATCCCGTAGGCGACGTGCTCGGTCTCGAACCAGGCGGCGCCGATCCCCAGGTAGGCGCGACCGCCGGAGATGTGGTCGAGGGTGGTCGCCATCTTGGCCACCAGCGCCGGGTTGCGGAACGTGTTGGCACCGACCATCAGGCCGAGCCTGACCCGCTGCGTGACCTCTGCCCACGCCGCCGAGCGTCAGCCAGCCTTCGAAGATCGGGCCGTCGGGCGACCCCACGATGGGATAGAGGTGGTCCCAGGTCCACAGCGAGTCGTAGCCAAGCTCCTCGACCCGACGCGCGACGCCCCGGAGCGACTCCCAGTCGGTGTACTGAGGCCAGGCCAGGATCCCAAGCTTCAGGTCGCCGCCGCCGGCGCCATCGGTCGTCATCGGTCAACCTCCTCAGCTGTAGCGGATCACCTTCTCAACGTGCATCAGCACTGTGACGCGCGCCTGTCCGGCATACCTGCCTGGGTCCTTCCCGTAGCGGACGGCGAGCTGCTGGATGGTGCGACTGCCGCGCTCGGGATCGTCATCGATCTCTGCGGTGCCCCGCAGGGTGACCCATTCCTCGCCGTCAACGAAACAGAGGCTCAGACGCGGATCTGCACGGATCAGCCGCGCCTTCACGCGCTCCGGCCGGGTGTTCATCAGGATCGTGTTGGGCTGATCGGGGTCGAGGTCGAACCACATGCCGGATTGGCTGGGAGCGCCGTCGCTGCCGACCACGGCGATCACCGGGATCCGCAGCTCGGCGGTCAGCCACGAGCGTATCTCGGGAGTCAGAACGGTGCCGAGCACCTGGATTTCGGGCATTGCGGGCTTCCGCTCCTTCGCACGTGTGGGACGCCGGCGTTGGCGCATGACCGATGCCATTCGGGGCAGGCAACGCTTCATTTTTCATACTAACCGATGCCGAGTGGAGACCCTACACTCGCGCGGATGGAGCCGATTTCGTGCGAGCTGCTCAGCATTGGTTCGGAGCTCCTGGTCGGGGAGACGGTGGACACCAATGCGGCCTATCTCGCCGGTGAGCTGACGCTCCTTGGGCTGCTGGCGAGCGGGGTCCGGCAGCTGCCCGACGACCGAGCCGTGATCGCCGCGGCCGTCCGCGATGCCCGCTCGCGGTCGACCCTCGTGGTCGCGACCGGCGGGCTGGGGCCAACGCACGACGACCTGACCCGGGAGGCCACTGCGGACGCGCTCGGCGAGCCACTTGCGGAGGATGCCAGCTTGATGGCCGCCCTTGCGCGGCGGTTCCGGGCATATGGGCCGATGCCATCCGCCAACCGCAAGCAGGCCACCCGGATTCCCTCGGCCGTGGCGCTCGACAATCCAATCGGCTCGGCCCCCGGCTGGTGGGTCGACCGCGACGAGTGTGTCCTCGTGCTCCTGCCCGGGGTCCCGAGCGAGATGCGCCGAATGTGGAGCGAGCAGGCGGTTCCCAGGCTCCGCGACCGGTTCTCGCTGCCAACCCTGCACGTGCGAACGGTGAAGACCTTCGGCGTCGGCGAGTCGGCGCTGGCCGAGCGGCTGGCGGGGCTGCTCGGGCAGGACGATCCGCGCGCCGGCATCTACGCGCGCGACGATGGGGTGCACGTCCGCTTCACGACGCATGGCGATCCAGGCCGGGCTCGAGGCGCTGTCACCCGCGCGCTGGCGCTGAGCCGGCGACGACGCCTTCGGTACCGACCGGGACGAGCTGCCGGCGGTCGCGCTCTCCGCGCTGGCGCGTCGGGGCGTCGGCACTGTGGCCAGCTGGGAGGCCGGCACCGGGGTGCCCTGCTCGGATCCTGGCCGGCGTGCCGCCGCCGACGGCATGGCGCGATTCGCCGGCGGCCTGCTCGACGAGGGAGGAACCGCCGCCGTGCCGCATGGCGACGTCGTCCTGCAGCTCGCCCTCTCGCCCGCCGGTCGCGCCGGGCCGCAGCGAGCTCGACGTCTCGATGAGCGGGTGCTCAGCCTGCCGCCTCGCCGGCTGCGGATCCATGGCTCAGGCCCGCAACGCCTCCGGCGCAGCGCCTTCGCCGCCCTCGACCAGCGTCCGCAGAGAGCTGGCGTAGATCGTTGCCACGCCACGTCCCCGCTTCGACTCCGCGCGCTGACTCCCAACGCCGGGTGTGGGACCATGACGCTGTGCGTACCCAGTTTGCCCTGGTCCTCGGCGTCATGCTCGTGAGCGGCTGCGCCGCCGGGGGCGGTCAGCCCACGCCGCCGAGCGACGTTCCGACTCCTTCTCCGAGCGATGGGATCATTCGCCCGGCGCCGTCGCAAACCGGCAAGGCTGTCACCATCAGCGGGACCTTCGGCTCGGATTCGATCGAGGGCGGCTGCGCGTATCTCCAGGCCGCCGAGGGCACCCGCTACCAGGTGCTCTATCCCGACCCGTGGAAGCTCGAGCGCGGCCCCTTCCGCCTCATCGGGCCGGATGGATCCGTGGTCGCTCGAGGCGGCGAGACGATCACGGTACGCGGCAGCATCGCCGACGACATGGCCTCGACCTGCCAGATCGGACCGATCTTCCGTGCCACCGAAGTGGTCTCGATCCGCTAGCTCCAGCGACCGATGAGCCGCACCGCGGCCGGGCGGATCTCGAGATGCCAGACCGGCCTGTCGCCGAGCAGGTCCCCGTCCGACTGGAGCGGGATCGATTGGCCGTCGATGGCGCTCACCGTCACCGACGATGCGTGGATGGCGGGCGCCGCCGGGGGCCGCCGGGTGACCCATCGGAGCGCTTCGAGGGCGAGGATCGGCGCGGGGCCAGGGTAGATTCGGATCGTCAGCCGTCCCGCATCGGGGCTGGCGCCCCGGGTTGACCCTGAGTCCCCGTCCGTAGAACGGAGTCGTGCTGGCGACCAGGAGCTCCATCGGTCCCTGGAACACGGTCTGGCCATCCGCGTCGACACGGATCGAGTGACGGCGCAGCAGGTCAGGAAGCGACCGAGCAACCGCGCGGGTCCAGCCGGGGAGTCCGTGAGCACCTGCCCGTGCGTAGCGGTGCGCCACCAGGGCGTCCCAGCCAAGGCCCGCGAAGAGCGCAAGGTGGCCGTCGATCGCCACCAGGTCGACCGGCCGCGCGTCGCGGTCGGAGATCAACGACGCCAGGCGCTCGGGGTCAGACGGCAGGCGCAGCAGGTGAGCGGTCGCATTCCCGAATCCCGCGGGGATGTAGCCCAGCGTCACGTCGCGACCGGCGAACACGTTGTAGGCAACCCCCAGGGAGCCGTCTCCACCCGCGATGACGATCGTTCGGTAGTCGCCGGCGCGCTCCCGCAGCCAGCTCTCGAGCTCGGAGGGGATGCGCGTGGCGGTCACGAACACCTCCGCGTCCAGCAGCGCGCGCACCAGCTCCACCGCGCGTCGCGCGCGGTCGCCCCGCGCGGACCCGGCTCCCTCGTTGACGAAGATTGCGGCCGCCCCCGGCCGCTGGTCGCCAATGCGCCGCGAGTTCACACTGGCGTCGCAGCAAGCGCCTCGCCAGGGTTCAATGCGCTGAGTGGGCACGCTGACCCCGGGAACGGCTCCCGGGACGGCTGATGCGTGACCGACCAGCGCACTAGCGAGGCTGGTTGCGTTCGAGAGCGTTCATCCACGGCGCACTACGCGGTAGCGAAGCAGAGGGAGAACGAGCGCGGAACAGCACCCGCTGCCTCAGAACCACCTCGTCGTGATCATCTTCTTGGTGGTGTAGAACTCGACTCCGTCGCGCCCGGTGACGTGGAGGTCGCCGAAGAATGAATTCCGCCGCCCACTGAACGGGAAGAAGGCCATTGGCGCCGCAACGCCGATATTCACCCCCAGCATCCCCGCGGACGATCGCCGCTTGAACTCGCGGGCGGCCTTGCCCGAGGAGGTGAAGATCGAGCCCGCGTTGCCGTACTCGTTCGTGGTGCGCATCAGCTCGAGCGCGGCCTCGACCGAATCGGCCTTGAGCACCGAGAGGACAGGGCCGAACAGCTCGTCGCGTGCCATCTCCGCCGCGGGGTCGACCTCCAGGATGGTGGGCCCCAGGAAATAGCCCTTCGCCGGCGTTCCATCGCGTCCGTCGCGCAGCACGCGCGCACCGTCGGACACGCCACGCTCGACGTATCCGAGGATCCGACGCCTGCTGTCGTCGCGGATGACCGGCCCCAGGTCGACATCCTCGTCCAGGCCAAAGCCCATCCGCAGGTGGTCGGCGTTCTCCACGAAGCGAGGCAGGAACTCGTCGCGCGCCTTCCCGACCACCGTCATGACCGATCCGGCCAGGCACCGCTGGCCCGCGTTCCCGAACGCCGACTCGGTGATGTTGGCGATCGAGGGCTCGAGCACGGCATCGGGCATGACGATGATGTGGTTCTTGGCACCGCCCAGCGCCTGGACGCGCTTGCCGTGCTTTGCGGAGGTCTCGTACACGATCTTCGCGACCTTGGCACTGCCGACGAAGCTCACCGCATCGATGCCCGGATTCGAGCAGAGCTCGGTGACCGCGTCCGCGCCGCCGTGGACGATGTTGATGACGCCGGGCGGGAGGCCGATCTCCGCCAGGATCTCGATCGTGCGCACCGAGCTGAGCGGCGTGCGCTCGGAGGGCTTCAGGATGAAGGTGTTCCCCGCGGCGAGCGCAATCGGATACATCCACAGCGGAACCATGAACGGGAAGTTGAACGGGGTGATGCCGGCGCAGACTCCGACCGGGAAGCGGACCATCTCCGAGTCGATCCCCTTGGAGATCTGGTCGAGGTTGGTCCCCATCATCAGGGTCGGCATGCCGCAGGCGAAGTCGACCACCTCGATCCCGCGGCGCACCTCCCCGGCGGAGTCCGAGTAGACCTTGCCGTTCTCCGTCGTGCAGAGCCGGGTGAGCTCCTCCCGGTAGTCGTTCAGGGCCTCGCGGAACAGGAACATGTAGTTCGCGCGTTCCGGCACCGCGAGCTCGCTCCAGTCGACGAAAGCGCTGCGGGCCGCCTTCACGGCCGCGTCGACGTCCGCGGCGGAGGACATCGGCACGCGGGCCAGCACCTCTTCCGTGGCGGGGTTCGGCACGTCGAGGTACTCGCTGGTCTGCGCGGCGACCCATTTGCCGCCGATGAAGTTCTTCAGCTCTCCCCGACGGGCAGATGCGGGGATCTCGCGCACGGCGTCAATCGTTGCGGTCATCTCGTCACCGATGCAGCTCGATAGAAGGGACGATTCTACGCCCCAGCCCCGCTCTGCCCGTCCTGCGCCCTCTACGGGAGCTTCTGAAGGGCCGCCTCCGCGAGCGTCTTGTCGGCGGTGGTGACGAAGAAGAGGACGTCATTCACGACGTAGAAGTAGACGTTCGCCTCCTGGTCGGGGTCGAAGCCGGTCAGGACGCTCTTGCCGCCCACGGTCGCCTCGCTCAGGGTGACCGTCGTCGAGGCTGACTCGCTCAGCGCGCGTCGGAATTCGGTCTTGAGGTCGTCAGTGTTGGCGCCGGCAACGCGAAGCGCCAGGAGCTGGAGGGTGCTCCCCTGATCGGCCGCCACGGCCGCGGAGACGTCATCGGGCTGTGCGTGCACGCGGTCGAGGAAGTCCTTGAACGCCGGGTCGGTGCCCGCGCCCGTGAAGAACTCGGCGCCCTTCACGCTGAACTTGGTGAGGGTCAGGTTGCCGACCGTGTCGGGCAGCAGCGCCTCGAGCGCCTTGTCCTGGTTCAGGTCGAACGACGCCAGCGGATTCGGCGTGCCAGCCGCGGTCGCCGTCGGGGTGGGCTCCGGGGTGGGCGTCGGCGCCGGGGTGGCGCTGGCGGGTGCGGATGCGGTCCCCCCAGAGCAGGCGACGAGGACGAGCGAGAGAAGGGCAGCGGGTGCCGCGAGAACGGGACGGTGCACGATGATCCCCTTTTGGACGTGGTGCTTGGGCGGCCTCACGGCAGCCGGGGCAGGATAGCCGCAGATGGAGCGCGGCGCCACACGGCCGATGGCCCGCCTGCTAGCGCATCAGGGCGGCGCCGGTCGGTTCGCGCTTCAGGAAGCGGCCGGCACCGGGCCTGCCGAGGAATGTCTCCCCTTCGACGATGACCTCGCCGCGCGACAGCACGACGTCCGCGCCGCCGGTCACCTCCCGGCCCTCGTAGCAGGAGTAGTCGACGTTCATGTGATGGCTGCCCGCGCTGATGGTGTGGCGTCGAGCCGGGTCGTAGATCACGAGGTCGGCATCCGCTCCGACGGCGACGACCCCCTTCTGGGGAAGGCCGAACATGCGGGCAGGGGCGGTCGAGATCAGCTCGACCCATCGGTTCGGCGTCAGCTTGCCTGCCGCCACGCCGCCGTCGTGCATGAGATCGACCCGGTTCTCGACGCCGGGGATCCCGTTCGGTATCTTGCGGAAGTCCCCGACCCCGAGATCCTTCTGGCCGTGGAAGTCGAACGGGCAATGATCCGTGGAAACGACCTGGAGGTCGTCGCTCTGCAGCCCCTTCCAGAGCTCGTCGGCGTGTCCGGCGGGCCGCAGCGGCGGTGAGCAGACGTACTTCGCTCCCTCGAAGCCGTGGCCCAGGTCGTCGAGGGTCAGGAACAGGTACTGGGGACAGGTCTCGGCGTACGCCGCGAGGCCGGCGTCCCGGGCTCGGCGCACCTCGTCGAGCGCCTCGTGGGCCGTGAGATGGACGATGTACACCGGCACCCCGGCCACCTCAGCCAGCCGGATGACGCGGTTTGTGGCCTCGCCCTCCAGGACGGGTGAGCGCGAGGTTCCGTGGTAGTAGGGATCGGCGTTTCCGGCGGCGACGTTGTCGGCCGCCACCACGTCGATGGCGAGGCCGTTCTCCGCGTGCATCATGATCAGGCCGCCGTTGCTCGCGGTCCGCTGCATCGCCCGGAAGATGGCGCCGTCGTCGCTGAAGAAGACCCCGGGATAGGCGGTGAAGAGCTTGAAGTCGGTGACCCCCTCCTCCACCAGCCGATCCATCTCGACCAGGCTGTCGTCGGTGACGTCGCTCATGATCATGTGGAAGCCGTAGTCGATGACCGCGTTTCCCTCCGCCTTTGCCATCCAGGCGTCGAGCCCCTCGCGCAGGCTCTTTCCCTTGGACTGCACCGCGAAGTCGATGATCGTGGTGGTGCCTCCAAAGGCGGCGGCGCGCGTCCCCGTCTCGAACGTGTCCTTGGCGAAGGTCCCGCCGAACGGCAGCTCCATGTGGGTGTGGACGTCGATCGCGCCGGGGATGACCCACTTACCGATGGCATCGATCGTTCGGTCGGCGGCCATCTCGAGGGTCTGGCCGATCACCGCGATCTTCTCGCCGTCGATCAGGACGTCGGCCGGGGTCATGGCATCGGCATTCACCACGACCCCGTTCTTGATGAGCGTGCGCATCGGTTCCTCCGTTGCTGGCGACGGCGAGGGCACCAATCGTAGCGCCGCCTTGCCGTGATGATCAGCGAGCTAGTTTGCGTGACCGAGCGTAGGATGAGGCCATGACCACCACGCTTCCCACCACCGACCGCCTCCACTTCACCGGTGACGACGCGGCTGATCGGCTGCTCGCCACCGAGCCGATGGCGCTGCTCATCGGCTTTGCGCTCGATCAGCAGGTCTCCGTCCAGAAGGCGTTCTCCGGCCCGAAGGTCCTCCTCGAGCGGCTGGGCACTCTCGACGCGAAGCGCCTGGCCACGGTCGACCAGGCCGAGCTCGAGGCCGCAGCCAAGGGGCCGCCCGCGATCCATCGGTTCCCGCGTGCCATGGGCGACCGCGTCCGCGAGCTCGCGCAGCACATCGCCGATACGTACGACGGCGACGCCAGCCGGCTCTGGACCGATGCCGCCGATGGTGCCGATCTGCGACGCCGCATTGGACAGCTGCCGGGCTTCGGCGCGATGAAGGTCAACGGCCTCACCGCGGTGCTGGTCAAGCGGCTCGGCGTCAGGCCCGCCGGCTGGAAGGAGGCGCTCCCGGACTACCCGACGCTCGGAGACGTGGACTCGGCGCAGGCGCTCGCCGACTACCAGGCCAAGAAGCGCGCCTACAAGGCGACGCTGCGCGAGTCCGGTGGCACCTTCGACCCGTCGGCCCGCCGCACGGACACGAAGGGCATGACCTCGCCCAAGCGCTGACGCTCGCCACTGCGGACTGCGTCGTTACTCGTGCTCATGCTCGTGCTCATGCTCGTCGTGGTCGTGCAGGTGATCGTGCATCCACGGGGTGAAGGTGATCCCGACGAGGATCCCCTCCGGGCTCAGCAGGCGCGCCACGGTCTGGCCCCACGGTTCGAGGGTCTGCTCCTTCAGCAGCTGGTGACCGGCGTGCTCCATCTCCGCAGCCGCGGGAGCTACCGCGTCCGGGCTCTCGACGTCGAACTCAAGCCAGGCGACCGGCACTGGAATGTCTGCCGGCCATGCATCCGTGCCGAAGCATGACTCTGCGGCCTGCTCCAGGGGCCAAAGCGCGAATGCCTTGATCCCCTCGAGGTCGTCGTTCGTGAAGTAACCCGGGACCGGCTCGTCGAGCCCAATGCCCAGGCCCTTCTCCCAGAAGGCCCGGCTGACGTCGATGTCGCGCACGATTGGGCCGAAACCTGCAACGAAGCTGATCGTCACGTTGTGACGCCTCCTTCACTGCGCTCCCGCAAGTGCCCGTGGCAGGTGAAGACCATGCTGAGCGAGGATCGTAGCAGCCGCGCCCGCCCGATGGGTGGCGGGCACAGCGAAGCCCGCCGGCGGACCGGCGGGCTTCGTGGGCTGGTGAGCGCCAGCGCGAGCCGACGCTGCGACGATATGGCCTAGCGGATGACGCGGATCACCGTGTTCGACAGCGTGAGCGTGCCATCCGACAGCGCGACCACGCCCCGGTATTCCAGGCCGGCCGTTGCCAACCCGGACCACGCGGCGGTGATAGTCACAGTGTCGTTGATCGCGACAGTCTTCGGATCCCCGGCGCCGGCGGTGGCCACCAACGATCCGGTGTCCGGTGAGGCCGTGGCCTGGACCACCGTCCACTGGTGGCGCGTAACGTCAACGCCGGCCGGAGGCGCGCCGTAACCGTGGATCAGCAGCCGGTAGTTCCCGTTCGCGGGATTGACCAGCTGCGCGATCTCATTGGAGTCGCCGTCGGCCGCGGAGGCCACGATCTCATTCAGGCCGAAGGTTCCATCGTTGTTCACGTCTCGGAACAGGTAGACGTCCAGGTCGCCGACCACGGTCGAGTCTTCCGTGATGCCACCGGCGTAATAGCGCGCACCGGTCAGGGTGAAGTCATTGAAGACGACGCCCGTGGTGAACGTTCCGGTCGTGACGTCCTGGTCGGGATCCTGCGGCACGTGCACGGTCTGGGGCGTATCGGCCGCCAGGCCGTACCCATTGGCCGACAGGGTTCCGGAGTAGCCGACCCTCACGTCGAAGGTCGTGCTGCCGCTCGCAGCCGCCCCGGTCGCTGTGACCGTGGTCGGCGCCTCGATGCGAGCCGCTCGCAGCGCGATGGGGCTGCGAACGGTATGCACTCCGTCTGTCAGGACGAGTGCCCCGAACGACCATGTCCCGAAGGCGGCGGTCGTGCGGCTGAAGGTCAGGTCGAAACTGTGCGAGGCCCCGGCGGCGACCGTGAAGGGGGCAAGCGGGACCGTGGCGAAGCCGGGGATCCCCTGCACGCTCGCCGTCCAACTCGTCGAGCCGGAAGCCACGCTGGTCACCGTGCGGGTGACCGTTTCGCTGCCAACAAGCCTGCCGACGCCGATCGATGCGAGGTTGAGATCGCTCGGATCGGTCGAGTAGCCGGCGTCGCGGAGTGAGTTGCACGTGGCCGTGGGGTTGGTGAAGACCGACGGGTCCGCCTCGCACAGGAACGCGAGGTACTCGTTGAAGGAGGCCTGGTAGACCAGCCCCGGATCGGCAGCCGAGTTGGGCACGATGTGCCCGCCACCGAAGTCGAAGGGATCGGCCGCCGTGGTCCCGTTCTCCTTGACCACGTCCTGCCGTCCGGTCGTCATCAGGGCCGACTTGATCATGTCGCCGTTCCATCCCGGATGAAGCTGCTTAAGCAGCGCCGCGACCCCGGCAACGTGCGGCGCCGACATCGACGTCCCGCTGATCGACTGGAAGAGCTGTCCCGGCGCGCCGCCTTCGATGCGCGGAGGCGTCGGAGTGTGCCCCGCCAGAATGTTCACGCCTGGCGCGGTCACGTCGGGCTTGATGATGTCATTCGCGGCGCCATCTGGCCCTCGCGAGCTGAAGTCAGCCATCACCGAGCCCTGGCTGGGTACCTTGATGCTATCCGAGATCGCCGCCGTGGCAGTTGCCCCGGCGCTTGCGATGTAGGCCTTCACCGCGGTGCCATTGGTGAAGTTGATATGTATCGAGGGCACCCAGTGGGTGTCGGTCACCAGCGCCTGCGCGTCAACCGGGTTGTAGAGGATCATGCCGACCCCGCCGGCCTCCTTGACCGCGAGGCTCTTGTCCACGCGAGCGTTCGTGCCGCGCAGGCAGAGGACGATCTTGCCGGTCACCTTGCCGGGTCGAGCTCGCCGACCTGGCAGAGCTGCGCCTCGGTCACGTCGTTGCCCGGAACGTCCGGGTTGTCGACGCCGTTGGCGGCGGTCACTGAATCGACGAGCGGCCTCTGGCCGTTCGTCCCCGGCGTGACTGACACGCCATTGAACTGGGCGCCACTGCCAAGCGTCAGGGTCGATTGGAAGGTCCGGTTCTGGGTGCTTGCGCCAACCGCGGTCACCCATGGAACCGAGGCCGGGGAGCCGGTAGTTCCGGCGTTCGGTCCGGCGTTGCCGTTCGAAACCGAGGAGAAGACACCCGCGTCGTTGGCAAACAGGAATGCGATCTCATCACCGCCGGACAGCGACGGCGTGTCGAACCGATCGAATAGTCGATGACGTCGACGCCATCACTGGCGGTGTCGATCGCGGCGGCGAGGTCCGATGTGGTCCCCGAGCCACCCCAGAGCGCCTTGTAGGCAGCGACTCGTGCACGCGGCGCGATGCCGCTGATGGTGCCGAAGCTGCGGCCGATGATCGAACCATTGACCCCGGCGTTCCCCGCCGCGGTGGACGCCGTGTGCGTCCCGTGGCCCTCGGCGTCACGCGCCGACAGGTACTCGTGACCCGGGATTCCACCGGTCGCGGCAATGAACCCATCGGCGAAATAGCGCGCCCCGACGAGCTTGCGATTGCACGTGTTCTTCGGCCACTGCTCTCCCGTCTGGCAGGTGCCGAAGAAGTCCTTCGCCTTGTCGTAGACCAGCCGGCCACGCGGATTGTTCCCCGCGCGGTCGCTGAAGCTCGGATGCTCGGGCCAGATGCCGGTATCCACGACGCCCACGATGACGCCCTCACCCGCTGAGCCCTGCCCGCCGTCCTTCGCCCAGAGCCCGTTCTGGTTTGTCAGGCCCAGGAACGTGGGTGTGTTGTCCGTATCGACATGCCGCATCTGGTCCTCGACCACGAACAGCGCATCGCCGCTGCCGCGCAGCTGCGATGCCTGCGCCGGCGTCATGATCGCTGCGAAGCCATTGAAGGCGAACCCATAGTCGTAGAGCTTCCTGGCTCCACGAACCTTCGCGATCGCATTGTCGTGCGCCTGCTTCAGGTGTGCGGTGTAGCTCTGCACGTTCGCGGCGGCCGGGTCGGCCTTCTTGGCCTTGCCCGGTGCGGTCGCGGCGATGCCCGCGATTCCGCCCTTGTAGGCGTAGACGGATGGCTCGGCCAGGACGACGATGTACGTCCTCGCCTTCCCACCCGCAGCGGCTGGCTGCGTGGCGGTCACCGGTGCTGCGACCGTGGCGATCAGCGCGAAGCTGGCCAGGACGCTGAAGAGTCTCCTCATCCTCACTCCCTCGGTGCGGTGAAGCCCAGGCCCCGGATGCTCGGGGTCGTTGACATGGCGCCGGCAGCCGACTCGCAAGAGCAGCAGGTCGCGATGGGCGGCGCCGAGAGCGAAAGCGTAGCACCGGCAACTATCCGCAGTCATCGAACTGGGCGCGGAAACCGGTGGCCCCGGTCAACGGAGGGGCAGATCAGCTCGCTCGCGCCCCCGCGAGGCTCGCGACCATCGGGGCATAGAGGTCGAGCTGCTCCTCTTCGTCACCGTTCATGAGGTAGATGTTGAACTGGTCGACCCCGGCATCGGCCAGCATTCGGAGCTTCGCCAGGTGGTCATCGGCTGAGCCGAGGACGCAGAACCGGTCGGTCACCTCGTCGGCCACGAATGCGGCATTGCTCGATCCGACCTCCGCGTGGTGGTGATAGTCGTAGCCCTCCCGGTCGCGGATGTACCCCGTGAGCGTCTCGGGCAGCTGCTCGCGCGGGTACTTGTTGACGAGGTCGACGATGTGGTTGCTGACCAGCGCCGGGAACCAGCGAGTCCGTTCGCGTCCGTCGGCGATCGAGCCGACGTGGGCGGGAGCTGCGGCCTGGACCTTGACCGATCCGGGCGCCCGGCCGGCGGCGGCTTCCGCCTCCCGCACCTGGGCGACCAGCCACCGGACCAGGTCAGGATCGGCGAGCTGCAGGATCACCCCGTCTGCGATGCGGCCGGTCATGGCCAGCGCCATGGGTCCATAGCCCGCGACCCAGACCGGCAGGTGCCATCGGCCGCTCCAGGGCAGGACCAGCTCCGTGCCTTCGTATGTGACGGTCCGCCCTTCGACCAGCTCGCGGATGACGCCGATGGCTTCCTCGAGCGTCCTCATGGTCGTCGGGGGCTTGCCGAGGACGCGCCGCGCTGAGTCTCCGCGACCGATGCCGAGGTCCATCCGGCCGCCGCTGAGCTCGTCGAGGGTGGCGAGGGTGCTGGCGGTCACCGATGGCTCGCGCGTCGCCGGATTCGTGACGCAGGTGCCGAGCCGCAACGAGCTGGTCGCCTGCGCGATCAGCGTGAGCAGCACGTATGGCTCGCGCCACAGGACGTGGCTGTCGAAGAGCCAGCAGTAGGCGAAGCCGTTCGCCTCCGCGCGCTGGGCGAGGGCCACGGATCGGTCGAAGCGATGCTCCGGCTTCAGCGTGATCCCGAACTTCATTCGCTCATGGCCCGACGCTGCCGGTCTCCCAGAACGCGCTCTGGTACGTCACCCGACCCCGAATCCCGCCGTGGTATGCGGCCAGCCGATGCGCCTGCCACGCGGGCTCGGGGATGAGGTCTGACGGGCGCTCGATTCCGAGCGGCGTGGCGGGCTGGAAGCCGAGCTTTCCATAGAGTGCAGGATCACCTTCGAGGACGATCACCCCGTAGCCCGCGCGATCGGCCGCCGCGATGCCCTCCTCGACCAGGCGGCGCCCGATGCCGCCTCCCTGCGCGCTGGGTCGGACCGCCAGCGGGCTCAGAAGGAGGATCTGCTGCGTGATCGCCATCGGAAACGAGGTCCGCGGTGCTGAGGAGCACGTGGCCCACCAGCTCGCCGTCGCGCGTGGCGACGAGCGATAGCTGCGGGACCCAATGCTCCGACGCTCGAATCAGCTGCACGAGCCGCTTGACGCTCGCGTCGCCAAACGCCTCTTCGACCAGGTCATCGACCGCGGCGCGATCCTCGGCTTCTTCGACGCGGACGGTGACCGGGATCACCCCGCTGCTAGGGTCGGACGAGGTCGTCGTACGCATCGGGCCGCCGGTCGCGGAAGAACTGCCAGGTCTGACGGACCTCCTGCACCTTGTCGAGGTCGAGATCGCGCACGATCAGCTCCTCGTCGTGCGGGTCCCCGACGTCGCCGACGAACTGACCGCGAGGATCGACGAAATACGACTGGCCGTAGAAGTCGTCGTCGCCCAGCGGCTCGACGCCGACGCGGTTGATGGTCCCGACGAAGTAGCCGTTCGCCAGCGCGTGGCTCACCTGCTCCACCCGCCACAGGTACTCGGACAGGCCGCGGCTCGTCGCGGATGGGATGAAGACGAGCTCCGCGCCGTTGAGGCCAAGCGCCCTCGCTCCCTCCGGGAAATGGCGGTCGTAGCAGATGTAGACCCCCACCTTGCCGACCGCGGTGTCGAAGACCGGGTAGCCGAGGTTGCCGGGGCGGAAGTAGAACTTCTCCCAGAAGCCCTTCACGTGCGGAATGTGCGTCTTGCGGTACTTCCCGAGATAGCTCCCGTCGGCGTCGATCACCGCGGCGGTGTTGTAGTAGATGCCCGCGGTCTGCTCATCCTCCTCGTACATCGGAACGATGAGGACCATGCCGGTCTCCTTTGCGAGGGCCTGCATGCGGTCCGTCGTCGGCCCGCCGGGGATCTTCTCGGTGTAGGAGTAATACTGCGGATCCTGGACCTGGCAGAAGTACGGGCCGTAGAAGAGCTCCTGGAAGCACATCACTTTCGCGCCCTGCTTCGCAGCCTCCCGCGCGTAGCGCTCATGCTTCTCGATCATCGAGTCCTTGTCGCCGGTCCACTCCGCCTGCAGCAGCGCCGCGCGCACGGTTCGCGCCATGGATGCCTCCGTCGATGCCTGAGGGAAGCCGATACAGTACACCGGCCGATCCCCCGGTCACCTCTTACGGGCGACGCGGGCGGTCAGCAGGGAATGATCGCGCCGTCCTCCTCGATCCACGCGGTCGGTCCGCGGGGGCCCGCGGGAGCTGGTGGCGCCGCGGGAGTGTTACGGCGCGGCGCGACATGGCGAGCGCCGAGGGCGCAGGCCACCAGCAGGAAGGCCGGGACGATCCAGCTCTCGTTGTCACCCACCACCAGGAGAGCGGCAAGCCAGACGACGGTTCCGGCCCAGCCTCCCAGCGTCGCGAGCCGGCGCCCCAGGGTCCGCCGCGTCCCGACCGCGGTGGCGGCCAGCAGGGCGAGCGCGGCCGGAACCAGGAGGAGGCGCTGGATCGGCTCGTTCGTGGCCAGACCCATCAGCAGCCCTGCGGCGCCGGTCATCGCCAGCAGCGTGCGATAGCCCGCCACGAAGACCTCGTCGAGCTCGGGGACGCTCGGCTGCTGAGTCCGGCGACGAGCGCGGTCCGCATCGTCCACGTCCTCAGGTGCAGTGGGAATTCGTTCACGTTCCCCATGGTACGACCACGGTGTGCAACCCTTAGCCGATGGACCCTGGACTTCGTGGGCGGGCAGCCGTCGTCGGCGGCGCCTCCTCCGGCCTCGGGGCGGCGATCGCCGACGCGCTGGCGACGGAGGGCTGTCGGCTCCTGCTCTGGTCGCGCAGCCTCGAACACCTGCAGACGGTCGCCGCACCGCTGCGCGATCGCACGGAGCTGCACCTCTTTGCCGCTGATGCCTCCGATCCCGACTGCGCCGCCGCGGTCGCCGAGGCCGCCGGACAGCTGCTCGGCCCGGTCGACATCCTGGTCCTGAACGCCGGCGGTCCGCCGACCGTCGACCCGACCGACACGCTGGCTGCCGGCTGGCAGTCGGCACTTCAGTTGCTGGCGATGACGCCAATCGAGCTGGCGACCGCCCTTCTCCCCGGCATGCGGGAGCGCGGCTGGGGCCGGATCGTGGCGGTGCTCTCGTCAGGGGTGAGGCAGCCGATCCCCGAGCTCGTCTACTCGAACGCCGGCCGCTCCGCGCTCGCCGCCTGGCTGAAGACAACGGCACGGACCGTCGCCGCGGAGGGAGTCACCATCAACGGCGTCCTCCCCGGGCGCCTCGAGACCCCCGCGTCGCCGCCCTGGACCGCGAGGCCGCCGAGCGACGGGGCGTGGACGTGGAGACCATTCGGGGGGAGCGGCTGGCGACCATCCCGGCCGGTCGCTACGGCCGCCCGCAGGAGCTTTCCGCGCTCGTTGCGTTTCTCGCCTCGGAGCCTGCCTCCTACGTCACCGGGCAGCTGATCGCGGTCGACGGCGGATTGATCGCCGGGATCTGATCGGGCGTCGCCTCCCCGTTGCGGCGTGTGGTGTAATCGCGCTTCAGCACCCCAGAACGCCCGAGGTTCCCATGACCGTCACCTCCACCGATCGGCTCACCACCGACGAGATCCTGCGGCTCTACCGCGAGCACACCTTCTTCTCGTGGTCGGCCCAGTCCAAGATCAACCCGATCGTCATCGATCGGGCCGAGGGGATCTATTTCTGGGATCCCGACGGGAAGCGCTACATCGACTTCAACAGCCAGCTGATGAGCGTCAACATCGGCCACGGCGACCGGCGGGTGGCGGATGCGATCGCCGAGCAGGCGCACAAGCTCGCCTTCGCCGCGCCGCAGTTCGCGACCGAGCCGCGGGCCCGGCTGGGACAGCTGCTGGCCGAGGTGACGCCGGGCGACCTGGAATCGTTCTTCTTCACGCTGGGCGGCGCAGAGGCGAACGAGAACGCGCTGCGCATGGCGCGGATCGTGACCGGCCGCCAGAAGGTGATCGCCCGCCACCGCTCGCTACCACGGCGCCACCGCGGGGGCGATCAGCGCCACCGGCGACCCGCGACGCTGGGCGAACGAGCCGGCGTGCCCGGGCGTGATCCGCGTCCTCGACCCGCAGCGCTGGGCGACGCGGCGAGCCGGAGCCGGTCGACCAGCACCTCGCCTACCTCGACGAGGTGATCAGTACGAGGGTCCGCACACGATCGCCGCCTTCATCATGGAGACGGTCGCCGGCACGAACGGCATCCTGATCCCGCCCGACGGCTACCTCCAGGGCATCCGCGAGCTGTGCACGAAGCACGGGATCGTGATGATCTCCGACGAGGTGATGGCCGGCTTCGGTCGCACCGGGCGCTGGTTCGCGGTCGATCACTGGGACGTCGTGCCCGACCTGATGACCATGGCCAAGGGCCTGACCAGCTCCTACCTGCCGCTCGGCGCGGTGGCGATGTGCCCGAACGATCGCCGACTACTTCGACGGAGAAGGTCTACTACGGCGGCCTCACCTACTCGGCGCACCCGATGAGCTGCGCGGCGGCGATCGCGGCGGTCAACGTCCTGCGCGACGACGACCTGGTCGGCAACGCGGCCCGGCTCGACCCGATCATGAGCGCGGAGCTCGCCGGCCTGCAGGAGCGGCATCCGAGCGTCGGGGCGGTGCGCAATATCGGCCTCTTCGGGATCTTCCAGCTGGTGCGCGATCGCGGGACGACGATGGAGCCGATGGCCCCCTTCAACTGCATCCTCGCCGGAGATGGCCGCGCTCGACGCGCGGCTCGGGCCGACGGCCTGTACACGATGCTGCACTGGAACAGCTTCTTCACCAACCCGCCCCTGTGCATCACCGAGGAGCAGCTGCGGGAGGGCTTCGCGATCATCGATCGCGCCCTCGAAGTGACCGATGCCGCGGCCGCCTGAGCGGCCGCATCCTTTCGCTCCATGACCGCCGCCGGTGCGACTCTCGTGCCCCGCTCGCGGGGAGCGTCGCGGCTCGGCGGGCTCGGATCGGTCCTGCGCTCGGTGGCCGCCTTCGTCGTCGTGGTCATCCTGCTGGCCGTCGCCTGGGAGGCCGCGAAATGGATCGCCGGTGATCCCTGGCGCCAGGCCCTGGGCATTCCCCTCGACCCGCCGCACGTTCCGCCGTTCGATATCAAGCAGTTCAACGACCTGAACCTCCCCCACGTCTGGGACGTGATCGGCGCCCTCTCACGACCGTCGGTCCGCAACAGCCCCTTCTCCCTCGGCGCGGTCCTGATCGATGCGGCCGTCTTCACCGGACGCAGCGCGGTGCTCGGTTTCGCGGTCGGCGCGGTGGTCGGGCTCCTCCTGGCCATCATCTTCGTGCGCTCGAGGCTGCTGGAGCGTGCCCTGGTGCCGTACGTGATCGCCACCCAGACGGTCCCGATCGTCGCCCTCGCGCCCATGCTCGTGCTGTGGGTCGGACGCGAATGGACGAGCGTGGTGCTCGTGAGCGCCTATCTGACCTTCTTCCCGGTCACGATCGCCGGGATCCGCGGACTCTCGCTCGCCGGATCCTCGCGCGCTCGAGCTGATGCGCAGCTACGCCGCGAGCGACTGGAGCGTCCTGTGGAAGGTCCGCCTGCAGGCCGCCCTGCCGTATCTGTTCACCGCATTCAAGATCAGCGCGACCGCGAGCGTCGTCGGGGCCATCGTGGGCGAGGAGCCGACGGGCATCCGCGGCGGGCTCGGCCGGGCGATCCTCCAGTTCAACACGCAGTACTCGAGCGGGCCGGAGAAGCTGTGGGCGGTGGTGCTGTCGCTGCGCGTCCTGTCGGAATCGGCTTCTTCGTGGTTCGTCCGACCGTCGAGCTGATCGTGCTGCGCGACCGCAGCGTGCCGAGCGACCTGTGAGCATGACGCCGCAGCCGTCCGCGCCAATCGTCGCCGTCTCGCGGCGTCGACAAGCGCTTCGGGTCCGGCGCGAGACGACGACCGCGCTGCAGGCGATCGACCTCGCGATCGCGCCGGGTGAGTTCGTGAGCCTGATCGGTCCGTCGGGGTGCGGCAAGAGCACGCTGCTGCGGATCATCGGCGATCTGACGGCGCCGTCAGCGGGTGCGGTGACCGTGAATGGCAAGCCGGCGGGGGCGGCGCGGCGCGACCGCGACTACGGGATCGTCTTCCAGGCGCCGGTGCTCTTCGACTGGCGCACGATCGAGCAGAACGTGGAGCTGCCGCTCGAGATCATCGGCGTCGCCCGGGTCGAGCGGCGGCGGCGCGCGGCGGAGATGCTGGCCCTGGTCGAGCTGTCGGACTTCGCGCGGCACCATCCGTGGCAGCTCTCCGGCGGAATGCAGCAGCGAGCGGCAATCGCCCGAGCGCTGGCGCTTCGAGCCGCGCGCTGCTGCTGATGGACGAGCCATTCGGCGCGCTCGACGAGATGACCCGAGAGCGCATGAATGACGAGCTGCTGCGCATCTGGGAGCGGACCGGGACCACGATCGTGTTCGTCACCCACTCGATCCCCGAGGCGGTCTTCCTGTCGAGCCGGATCGTGGTGATGAGCCCTCGCCCCGGCCGGATCACGGACCTGGTCGAGGTCGACCTGCCCCGACCCCGGACCGATGCGTCGCGCGAGAGCGAGCGCTACTTCGAGCTGGTCACGCAGGTGCGCGAGGCACTGCGCGCTCCCGACGCGGCGCGAGTCGCGGGGCCATGAGGCGGCTCCGGTATTACCTGCCCGCGGTCGTCGTCTTCGTGGCCGTCATCCTGGGCTGGGAGGCGCTCGTCGCCGTGCTCCACATCCAGCGCTTCCTGCTGCCGCCGCCGTCGGCAATCGGCCGCGAGCTGGTCGACGAGTGGCCGACCCTCCGAGCCGCCGGCACCACCACCCTGATCGAGGCGGTGGGCGGCTTCTTCATCGGCCTGGCCGTCGGCCTCATCGTCGCCTTTGGGACCGCGCGCTTCGGGCTGGTGCGCGCCGGGCTGATGCCGTTCGCGATCGCCGCGAACGCGGTGCCGATCGTCGCCTTCGCCCCGATCATGAACAACTGGTTCGGCGTGGCGAGCCCGGTGAGCAAGATGATGATCGTGGCGGTCCTCGTCTTCTTCCCGGTCATGATCAACGTGGTCCGAGGCCTGACCAGCGCGGATCCCGCCACCCTGGAGTTGATGCGCAGCTACGCCGCCAGCGAGCGGGAGATCGACTGGAAGGTTCGGATCCCCGCCGCGCTCCCCTATTTCTTCACCGCCCTGAAGGTCGGCGCCACGCTCAGCCTGATCGGGGCGATCGTGGGTGAGTATTTCGGGGGTGCGAACGATGCACTAGGACGGTTGATCGTCGAGAACGCTGCATTTCTGCATTTTTCCACGGCCTGGGCGGCGATCATCATTGCGGCGGCGCTCGGGATCGCGTTCTATCTGCTGATCATCACCATCGAGCGGGCAGCCATGCCGTGGCACGCATCGATGCGCACCCGCGATACGTGAGCAAGGGGTACAAAGCCACACACCGGGCTGGGGGGTCATAGGAGAGAGGCGACCGCGCCGATCGGCGGGGCGCAGGTGGAGGTCGGAGGATCACATGAAGCAACTCTGGCGTAGCACATCACTGCTGAGCGCCGCTGCGCTTATTCTCGCCGCATGCGGCACCGGCGGCACCGGCGCCACGGCGACGGCGACCGCCAGCGCGGCAGGCGGGCCAAGCGGCAGCGAGCCGGCGGCCGCCAACGACTGCGGCAAAGCGGCCTTCGGCGGCTCGAACGTGAGCATCAGCTTCCAGCTGCAATGGACCCCGCAGGCGCAGTTCGCGGGCTACTTCGCTGCCAACGACAAGGGCTATTACGACGAGGCTGGGCTCAACGTGAAGATCCTCGACGGCGGGCCGACCATTCCCCCGCAGCAGGTCGTCGCCGCAAAGGACGGGCCCGAGCTCGGCGAGGGTTGGGTGCCCAAGGTGCTGGTCGCCGACGAAGCTGGCGCCGACCTCGTGAACATTGCCCAGGTCTTCCAGCGCTCCGGAACACTGGACGTGAGCTGGAAGGACAGCAATATCACCAGCCCAGCCGATTGGAAGGGCAAGAGGATCGGTGCCTGGGGCTTCGGCAACCAGTTCGAGATGACGGCGGCTGCAAGCAAGGCCGGGCTCGCCAAGACCGACTACAAGGAGGTCACGCAGGACTTCAACATGGATCTCCTGCTCAACCGCGATGTCGACACCGCGATGGCGATGACCTACAACGAGCTCGCCCAGCTGCTCGAGAAGAAGAACCCGGATACCGGCAAGCTCTACAGCCTCGATGACCTCAACATCCTGAGCTTCAACGACGTCGGCACCGCGATGCTCCAGGACCACGTCATCGCGCGGAAGAGCTGGCTCGAGGACAAGACCAACGGGGTGAGCAACGAGCAGATCGCGACCTGCTTCCTGCGGGCCTCGTTCAAGGGCTGGATCTACTGCCGGGACAACCCGGATGACTGCGTGGACATCACCCTCAACCAGGGCACGATCCTGGGCAAAGGCCACCAGGCCTGGATGATGAACGAGATCAACGCGCTGATCTGGCCGTCTCCGGATGGCATCGGGATCCTGGATCCCAAGCTCTGGCAACAGACGGTCGATATCTCGAAGGAGTTCTTTATCCTCAAGGCCGATCCCCCCTCCTGGACCTTCAGAACCGATCTCGCCCAGGCCGCCCTCGATGGGCTCCAAGGCGACACGAAGGGCGCCGACTTCACCAAGGCAGACCTGCAGGTGACGCCCGGCGGCGAATGATCTCCATCCGCCGCTGAAAGCTGAGGCCCCTCGCATGAGGGGCCTCAGCCGTTCTCGGCCCGGATCTAATCGGGCGCCTGTACCATGGCGCTCCCGCCCGCGAGCCCGACGATGGAACGATCGCCGACCCCGCCACCAGCGACCAGCCGATGACGGGCGGCCTGGGCCTGACGCTCCTGGCGGCGCTGGCGGCGGCGCTGGTGCTCGGCGCGGTGGCGCATAGGCTGCGGATGGCGCCGATGGTCGGCTACATCGCCGCCGGGCTCCTGGTTGGCCCGTTCACGCCGGGCTTCGTCGCGAACCGCGAGGAGGTCCTGGCGCTCGCCGATATCGGCGTCGCGCTGCTGATGTTCAGCATCGGCCTGCGCTTCAGCCTGCGCGAGCTCCGCTCGGTTGGCGCCCTGGTGCTGGCCGGCGCGCCGCTGCAGGTTGCCGTGGCCATGGCCGCGGGCACCGGCATCGGCCTGTCATTCGGCTGGGATCTGATGCAGGCGCTGTTCATCGGCGCTGCGTTGGCGATCTCCTCGAGCGTGGTGCTCGCCAAGGTCGCGGGCGAAGCGGCGCTGGCCACGACCGCGCACGGCCGCATCGCCCTCGGCTGGTCGATCGTGCAGGACCTGCTCACCGTCGTCCTGGCGGTGGTGCTCACCGCGCTGACCAGCGGGTCGCAGGCGCCCCTCGTCGACGCGCTGCGCTCGAGCGCGGTCGCCCTCGGGTTCGTGCTGGTGATGGTCCTGCTCGGCTCGCGCGTCCTGCCTTCGCTCCTGGGACGGGTGGCGCGCCTGGGCTCGCGGGAGCTGTTCGTGATCGCGGTCGCGGTGCTGGCGATCGGAACCGCGTTCGCGGCCAGCAGCCTCGGGGTATCGGTGGCTCTTGGCGCATTCGTCGCGGGCCTGGCCCTGGCCGATTCCGACCTCACCGCCAGCGTCCTGGGCGAGATCGTCCCGCTGCGCGAGCTGTTCGCCACCATCTTCTTCGTGTCGATCGGCATCCTCCTGCAGCCGGCCGCGGTGCTGGCCGGCTGGCCCGTGGTCGTTGCCCTGCTGGCGCTGGTGATCCTTGGAAAGCTCCTGCCCGTCGCCGCGATCGCGCTCCTCGCGCAGCAGAACCCGTCGACCGCCGCTCGAGCGGGGACGCTGCTCGCCCAGAGCGGTGAGTTCAGCTTCGTCCTCGCCACGCTCGGCCTGCAGGTGGGGGCTGTCAGCAGCGAAGCGTTCTCGCTGGCGATGGGCGCGGTGGTGCTGAGCATCGTGACGGCGGCGCCGCTGAACGCGCTGATGGGGCGTATCGGCGGCCGCCTTGACGCGACCGGCGCGCTGCGCCGCAGCATGCCGGGCGAGGTCGAGCTTTCGGGCCTGCGCCGCCACGCGGTTGTCCTGGGCTACGGCCAGGTCGGACGCTCCATCTGCCGCGTCCTGGCGACGCGTGGCTTCGGATGGGTCGCGGTCGACGCCGACTACGGTCGCGTGCGCGGTGCCCGCGAGGCGGGGTCGCCGGTGATCTTCGGCGATGCCGGTGCGCCATCGGTGCTCGAGCAGGCGCGGGTGAACGAGGCCTCCGTGCTGGTGGTCGCCATCTCGGACGCCCTGGCCACCCTCCAGGCGGTCGAGTACGCGGTCCGCCACAACCCGCGGCTGGCGGTCGTGGCGCGTGCCCATTCGAGCGCCGAGGAGGCGGACCTACGTCGCGCCGGCGCGCTCCACGTGGTCGTGGCACAGCGCGAGCTCGGCAACGAGCTGGTCCGCCACACGCTCCGCCGCTTCGGCGTCTCCGATCGCGAGGTGGCGGCCATCCTGCGGCGCGAGTAGGTCGCGGCGACGCTCATTGCGCCGCGCAGTCATTACTCCCAGGCCTCGCCGATGCGGCCAACCAGCTCATGCAGCGAGTCGACCACCAGGGCAGGACGCTCGCCGTCCGGGAGCCTTTGGATGACGCCCCACGGCCCTCGGCGCAGCCAGATCGATCGCAGCCCGGCCGCCATGGCCGGCAGCACGTCGTTGTCGACCCTGTCGCCGACATACGCCACGTCGGCCGCCGCAGGGCCGCCCATCAGCTCGAGCGCTCGGGAGAAGAAGGCGAGGTCCGGCTTCGCGACACCCATCTCGTCCGACATCGTGATCACCTCGGCGCTGACCCCCAGGGCCCGCAGCTCCTCTGATCGGGCCGCGGGCTGATTGGCGACGATCGCGAGCCGGTAGCCGGCCGCGCGGAGTCCGTCGATCGACGACAGCGCATCGGGATAGAGGTCGTCCGGCTGGAAGCCACCGTAGCTCGCCTCGACCGCCGCGACCCGCGTCCGCCAATCGTCGACGCCGAAGATTTGAAAGATGTCCCGATGCTCGCCTTCGCGTGCGACGACCGCGCCGATCGCGGCGAACAGGGTCAGGCGCGGGATCTTCAGCTCATCGGCCCAGATCGACCAGATTCGGGTCTCGTCGATGAGCGTCTCGCCAACGTCCAGGCAGACCCAGCGGGTCGACGAATCAGGCATCGGTCACGCGGCGTAGCCTACTGGCAGCGACCTTGAGAAGCGCGGCGTTGTCGTGCGTGCCCGGGAACAGGAGCAGAGATGACCGACTGGGATCCAGAGGCTTTCACGAGGGCTCTGATAGCCGACGTGCGGGAGAACGGACGGCCGACGAGCGGCCCAATGGCGGGCCGCCCGCTGATGGTCCTGACCACCACCGGTGCAAAGACCGGCGAGCCGCGGACCGTCGTCGTGACCTTCACGCGCGACGGCGACGCCTACGTCGTGGCTGGGTCGAAGAGCGGCGCGCCGACCGATCCGTACTGGTTCAGGAACCTGAGGTCGAACCCGCAGGTCAAGGTCGAGGTCGATCGCCAGGCGTTCGAGGCCCGCGCGACGGAGGTCGAGGGAGCGGACCGTGAGCAGCTGTGGGATCGCCACGTGGCCGAGCGACCCGAATTCGCCGACTACCCCGAGAAGGCGGGCCGCGTGATCCCGATGGCCCGTCTCACGCGGATTGCCTGACGCGGCGACCCGGGCGCTCAGGCGCTCTTCACTCCGCTGACCAGGGACGCGACCGAGGTCTTTGCATCGCCGAACAGCATCGCGGTCTTCGGATCCGCGTAGAGCGGGTTGTCGATGCCAGCGAACCCGGCACCCATCGAGCGCTTGAGCACGATCACGTTCTGGGCATGGTCGACGTTGAGAATCGGCATGCCGTAGATCGGTGAGCCTGCGTCGTTGCGGGCCGCCGGATTCGTCACGTCGTTGGCGCCAATGACCAGCGCCACGTCCGCGTTGGCAAAGTCGTCGTTGATCTCGTCCATCTCCTTGAGGCGGTCGTAGGGGACATTCGCCTCGGCGAGGAGCACGTTCATGTGGCCGGGCATGCGACCGGCCACCGGGTGGATCGCGAACTGGACGTCGACGCCCTTGGCGACCAGCAGGTCCATCAGCTCACGCACCGGGCCCTGCGCCTGGGCGACCGCCATGCCATAGCCGGGGACGATGATCACCTTCTTGCCGTAGGCCATCAGGACGGCGGCGTCCTCCGCGGTGATCTCGCGCGCAGCCTGCTCACCCCCCGCGGCCGCCGAGCCGCCGGCGACCACGGCACCGAAGGCGCCGAACAGGACGTTGAAGATGGATCGGTTCATGGCGGTGCACATGAGCTGGGTCAGGATCGCGCCGGAGGCGCCCACCAGCGTGCCGGCGATGAGAAGGGCGTAGTTGCCGAGCACGAACCCGGTCGCCGCCACCGCGATGCCGGTGTAGCTGTTGAGCAGGCTGATGACGACCGGCATATCCGCCCCGCCGATGGGCATCACCAGCGCGACGCCGGTCACCAGCGCGATCGCCACGAACAGCAGGAAGAGCGGGACGCTGTTCGTGAGCGCGGCCAGCACGATGCCGATCACGACCAGCGCGCCCAGCAGCAGGGCGGCGACGATCTGCTGCCCGGGGTAGGTGACCGCCCGGGCGTTGATCAGCCCCTGCAGCTTGCCGAAGGCGACGATCGAGCCGGTCAGCGAGACGCCGCCGATCACCGCGCCCAGCAGGGTGGCGATCATCGGCACCAGGGGGAGCAGCTCGCCACCGGGCCGCTGGTTGACGCCGAGAAGGAACTCGGAGAGCGCCACCACAGCAGCCGCGCCGCCGCCCGCGCCGTTGAAGATGGCGACCATCTGCGGCATGGCGGTCATGGGCACCCGTCGCGCGCCAAGGGTGCCGACCACGGCACCGATGAGACCGCCGACGACCAGGATCCACCAGTGCTCGAGCATGCCCGAGCTGCTCACGAAGGTCCACGCGATGACGAGCGCCATGCCGGCGGCGCCGAGCAGGTTGCCGGTCCGTGCCGTCTTGGGCGAAGCGAGGAACTTCAGCGCCAGGATGAAGGTGGCGGCCGCGATCAGCCAGACCGCGAAGGTGACGATCTCCGTCCCGCTCACGAGCGATCTCCGGGCCGGCGCTTGAACATCTCCAGCATTCGATCGGTCACCACGAATCCGCCGACCACGTTGATCGTGCCGAGCGTGACCGCGACGAGGGCGAGGATGATGCGGAGCGAATCGTCCGCGGTGGCGGCAATCAGCATGGCGCCGACCACGATCACGCCGTGGATCGCGTTCGCGCCCGACATGAGCGGGGTGTGCAGCATGGTCGGCACCTTCGAGACGACCTCGTAGCCGACGAACGCGGCGAGCACCAGGATGAAGAGCGCGTCCAGGAGCGCCCGCGGGTCCAGCGCCTCGGTCACGAGCCGCCCCCTTCCAGCGCCTTTGCGGTCGCCTCGTGCACGACCTTGCCGTCGTGCGTGATCGTCGCACCACGCGTGATCTCGTCCTCGAGGTTGAGGTCGATCGCGCCGTCCTTGATGAGGTGCTTCACCAGGGTCTGGACGTTCTTTGCGTACATCTGCGAGGCGTGGGCCGGCATCAGGGCCGGGAGGTTGGTCAGGCCGATGATCGTCACGCCATGGCGCACGACTTCCTTGTCCGGCTCGGTGCCCTCGACGTTGCCGCCGGCCTCCGCGGCCATGTCAACGATCACGCTGCCCGGCTTCATGCTCTTCACCATCTCGTCGGTGATGAGGCGCGGAGCGGGGCGGCCGGGGATGAGCGCGGTGGTGATCACGAAGTCCGCCTCGCCAACCCGCTGCGCGATCAGCTCCGCCTGCCGCCGCTTGTAGTCGTCGCTCATCTCCCGCGCGTAGCCGCCCGCGGTCTCCGCCTGCGCCTTCTCCTCATCGGTCATCTCGACCTCCAGGAAGGTCGCTCCCAGCGACTGGACCTGCTCCTTGACGACCGGCCGCACGTCGGTCGCCTCGACCACGGCTCCCAGCCGCCGCGCGGTGCCGATCGCCATCAGCCCTGCCACGCCGGCGCCCATGATCAGCCCCTTCGCCGGCCGCACGGTGCCGGCGGCCGTCGTGAGGAGCGGCATGAACTTCGGCAGCTTGTCCGCGGCCATCAGGACCGCCTTGTAGCCGCCCACCGTGCTCTGAGAGCTGAGCGAGTCCATGCTCTGGGCGCGGGTGATGCGCGGAATCGCGTCCATGCTGATGGCGCTGACTCCCTGGCGCGCAAGCTTATCGGCGAGCTTCGGATTCGACAGGGTCCCCAGCGTGCCGATCAGCACGCTCCCCTTCGGCAGGAGCGCAATCTCGTCGTCGCTCGGCCGGCCGACTCGCAGCACGAGCTCAGCCTGGCGGTAGAGGGCTGCGGCATCGGCCACGATGGTGGCGCCCGCATCGGTATACGCCTGGTCCGGGATGAAAGCACCTTCGCCAGCTCCGGCCTGGACCAGCACCTCGACCCCGTCGCCCAGCATCTGGCCGACGGTCTGCGGCGTCGCGGCGACGCGGGTTTCGCCCTCCGCGGTCTCACGTGGGACAGCGATCTTCATTCAAGTCTTCCTGGCGGATGCACACGCAAACCGCCTCCGCGATGGTGGCGGTTCGGGAGCGCGAGTGTAGCAGCGCCGCGCGGATGCCGGGGGTCCGGGGCGGTGGGCTAGGCTTTGCCCCACATGAGCCTCGTCATCGATCGGATCAGCAAGCGCTTTGCCCACGTCGTCGCCCTCGACCAGGTCAGCTTCAGCGTCGAGCCCGGCCGCATCTTTGGCCTCCTCGGAGCGAACGGGGCCGGCAAGACGACCTGCATGCGCATCGTCCTGGACATCCTGCGGGCCGACGGGGGCGAGGTGACGTGGCGCGGCACGCAAAACGTGGCGCTGCCGCGCCGCACCTGGGGCTACCTGCCTGAGGAGCGAGGCCTGTACGCGCGCATGCGGGTCGGCGAGCAGCTGCGCTACTTCGCGTCGCTCTACGGCGTCTCGTCGGCCACCGCCGCGGCGGAGATCGACGAATGGCTCGAGCGCTTCCGGATCCCGGACTACCGAGATCGCAAGGTCGAGGAGCTCTCGAAGGGGAACCAGCAGAAGATCCAGTTCATCGCCGCGATCATCCACGATCCCGAGGTGCTGATCATGGACGAGCCGTTCACTGGTCTCGACCCCGTCAACGTGCGGCTCCTGAAGGAGGCGTTCCTCGAGATGGCGACTCGGGGAAGACGCTGATCTTCAGCACGCACCAGATGGAGATGGTCGAGGAGCTGTGCGAGGCAATCGCCATCATCGATCGCGGCCGGGTGGTCGTCAGCGGCCCACTGCGTGAGGTGAAGCGGGCGATGAACCGACGGACGGTGCGGCTCGCCACCGAGGGAGGCGACGGCATTCGCTGGCTGGAGCAGCTGCCCGGAGTGAAGGTCACGCGGCGCGGCGAAGACTACGTCGAGATGGAGGTCTCCGGCGAACGCGAGCCCGACACCATCCTGCAGGCCGCGATCGGCCGCGGTGAGCGCGTGACCCATTTCGAGATCGCCGACCCGAGCCTCGAGGAGATCTTCATCGAGCACGTCGGTCGCCGTGCGACGGAGGAGAGCGAGTCGCACCTCGCCACCCTGGACCGATGAGCGGGGTCTTTCCCAACGCATGGCACGTTGCCCGGAGGGAGTATCGCCAGCGCGTCCGTGGCCGAACCTTCATCGTCACGACCGGGCTCCTGGCCATCGTGGCGCTGGTGTACGTCCTGCTCCCGGTGATCCTGCGCACGACCGGCATCGACCGCCCCGCACAGGTCGCGGTCCTGGTGACGGCCCCGGATCTCTCCGCGGACCCGGTGGCGACCCTCGATGGGCTGCTCAGCGGTGGATCCGCCGGCGCTGCGGGCGCCGCGCCCAAGATCGAGGTGAGCCGCGTCGCCGATGCTGCCGACGCCCGGCAGCGGGTCAGGGACGGGCGCCTCAACGGGCTGCTGACGATCTCGCGCGGTTCCGGCGGCGACCTCGCCTTCGATTACCTGACCAATGGCGAGGCCAATGACGAGGCGTCGGTCTTCGTGCGGCAAGGGGCCTCGGCCCTCGCGATTGCCGATCGGCTCGGGCGCGCGGGGCTGACCCCCGAGGACCGATCCAGCATCTTCGCGCCACCCGACCTGACCACGTCCGCCGCCAGCGCGGCCGCGGGGCGTCGCGAGGACCGGGACTTCGGCGCCTCGTTCCTGCTGGGCTACATCCTCGTCGTGTTGACCTTCATGGCGATCCTGACCTATGGCAACTGGGTCGCGCAGTCGGTGGCGGAGGAGAAGAGCAGTCGAGTGATGGAGCTGCTGATCACCGCCGCCTCTCCCCGACAGCTGCTCACCGGCAAGGTGATGGGAGCCGGCGCGGCGGGGCTCACCCAGTTCGCGGTGGTCGTCGGTGCCGCGCTCATCGGGCTGCAGGCCGGTCCTGTCCTGGAACGGTCGCTGGGCGGCGCGCCGGTCGAGGGCGGCCAGCTCCCGGCCCTGACGATCGGTCTCGGCCTGGCGTTCGGGGCGTTCTTCATGGGCGGCTTCCTGCTCTACTCGATCCTGTACGCGGCGGTCGGCTCGATGGTGAGCCGGCAGGAGGACGTCCAGGCTGCGGCCAGCCCGCTGATGATCGTGGCCATGGCCGGCTACTTCGTCTCGTTCAGCGCCCTGAATGGGATCGACCAGGGCTGGGTTGGTGTCCTCTCGCTGATCCCGTTCTTCAGCCCGTACCTGATGCCTGCGCGGATCCTGCTCGGCGACCCCAGCGCCTGGGAGATCGCGCTCTCCATCGGACTCCTCGCGGCAGCCCTGGTTGGTGCGCTTTGGGTCGCGGCGCGGATCTACAGCGCCGGGGTCCTGCTCTACGGCCAGCGCCCAGGCATCCGCGAGGTGTGGCGAGCGACCCGCGTCTCCCGGTAACCGACGTCCGGTCAGCCGCCGGGACGCGCGGCGCCGCCGCGAACCGTCCGGATTCTCACCGGGTGAGCGTTACGCGGCCTCGCGCCCGGCGAACCGTCGGGATGCTCACCGGGTGACGCATCCAGGGGCCTGAATGACCGTTCGCAGCCGGCGGCCGCGCGTAACGCTCACCCCATGGGAATTCGGCAGATTCATGGCCCATGGCAACCCTCGCGGCGAATTCCGGTAGGCTGGCAAAGCGATGTCACAAGTCATGATCGAGGCCGTCGGCCTCCACAAATCCTTCGGCCAGACCCGCGCGCTTGCGGGTCTCGACTTCGACGCCAGAGAGGGCACGATCCTGTGCGTCCTGGGTCCGAACGGCGCCGGCAAGACGACCGCCGTGCGGATTCTGACGACGCTGACGCACCCGGATCGCGGCAGCGCGAGCGTGGCGGGGATCGACGTCCTGCGACATCCCGACCAGGTGCGCGCGCGGATCGGCGTCGCGGGCCAGTACGCGGCGCTCGACGAGCTGCTCACCGGCCGCGAGAACCTCGGCATGATCGGGCGCCTGTATCGGCTGGATGCTGGAACCGCGAAACGCCGCGCGGACGACCTGCTCGAGCGGTTCGAGCTGACCGATGCCGCCGACCGCACGGTGAAGACCTACTCGGGCGGCATGCGCCGGCGTCTCGATCTCGGGGCCGCCCTGATCGCCGAACCGCCGGTCGTCTTCCTGGACGAGCCGACGACCGGGCTCGACCCAAAGGGCCGCCTCGCGATGTGGGATCTCATCGAGCAGCTCGCCAAAGGTGGCACGACGGTGCTCATGACGACGCAGTACCTCGAGGAGGCGGATCGGCTCGCCGACGACATCGTGGTGATCGACCACGGTCGCGATATCGCACGTGGCACGGCCGACGAGCTGAAGAGCCAGATGGGAGGTGAGCGACTCGAGGTGAAGATCAGCGACGATCCGTATCTCGAGCCCGCGCGGCGCGTGCTGGAGGCGATGGGCGAGGGCGCGGTGCACATCGACCAGGACGATCGGCGGCTGAGCGTTGCGGTGACCTCCCACGACGGGGTCCTCACGCGCGCGATCCGCGAGCTGGATGCCGCCGGGGTGCACGTGGACGACATCGGCTTCCGGCGTCCAACGCTGGACGAGGTGTTCCTCTCGCTGACCGGCCGTCCGGCCGAAGAGACCGCAAAGCCGGAGCCCTCGCCATGAGCGGCCTGCAGTGGTGGCTCCACGACGGGCTGGAGATGGTGAAGCGGAACCTGATTCACATCAAGCGCACCCCGGAGCTCCTCCTCGACGTCACGCTCAGCCCGATCATGTTCGTGCTCCTGTTCAGCTTCGTCTTCGGCGGCGCGATCAAGGTGGGCAGCGAGGGTGGCGCCGGTGCCTCGTACATCAACTTCCTGATGGCGGGGATCTTCGTGCAGACCGTGGCCTTCGCCGGCATCTACACCGGCGTCCTGCTCGCGAACGACCTGCAGAAGGGGATGATCGACCGATTCCGCTCGCTCCCGATGGCCCAGTCATCTGTGCTGACCGGCCGGACCCTGACCGATCTCCTGCGCGCCGCTCTGGCCGTGGCGATCATGTGGGTGGTTGGCATGCTGGTCGGCTTCCGGCCGGGCGGCGGGATCGTCGGGAGCCTGGCAGCGGTCGGGATCATGCTGCTCTTCGGCTTCGCGCTCTCCTGGGTCGGGGTGGCCGCCGGCGCCCTCGTGCGCACGCCCGAGGCTCTGCAGGGGATCATCTTCGCCGCCGTCTTTCCGCTCACCTTCGTGAGCAGCGCCTTCGTGCCGACCGCCACGATGCCGGACTGGATGCGGGTCTTCGCCGAGCGTCAGCCAATGACGCTGGTGGTCAACGCGGTGCGCGACCTGACCCTGGGGACAAACCTGTATGGAGCCGGCCTGTCGGCGGTCGCCTGGTCGGTGGGGATCCTGCTCGTGAGCTTTCCGCTGGGGCTCTGGCTCTACAACCGCCGCACCACCCAGTAGCCCACGGAACGGTGTCCCATCCGTCCGAGGCCAGGCCGTCGGCGGTCGCGACGATTGGCGCTCGCCAGCTCGAGCTGATCGAAGGCGACATCACCAGCCAGCGGGTCGATGCCATCGCCAACGCGGCGAACGCCGCGCTGGCGGGTGGCGGCGGCGTCGATGGCGCGATCCACGCCGCCGCTGGCCCTGGGCTCATGGCCGAGCTGCGCTCCCGCTACCCGCAGGGCACTCCCACCGGAACGGCCGTCGCGACCGGCGCGGGCAACCTCGCGGCGCGCTGGGTGCTGCACGCGGTCGGCCCGCGCTGGCATGACGGCGAGCATGGCGAGGCGGATCTGCTCGCGGCGGCCTACGGCGCCTGTCTCCAGCTCTGCGACGAGCTCGGCGCCGAGTCGGTCGCCTTCCCGGCGATCAGCCTGGGCATCTACGGCTATCCCAGGCGCGAGGGAGCGGAGATCGCCGTGCGCACGGTGAGCGAGCACCTGCGCGGGGAGACGACGCTCCAGGTCGCCCGGTTCGTGCTCTATTCGGCCGAGACGCTCGAGGCCTTCAGCAGAGCGCTGGCCGGCCTGGGCGACACGGCCTAGGGATCACGGGCGGGCGACGCCGCGGTGCGCAGGGCGCCGCCCGGCTCCCGTGCACCGAGCCGGAACCGCTGGTCGGGTGGAGCGAGCTCCGACGAGCGCCCGAGAACCAGGGCCGCGACATGCTCCCCCATGGCGGGACCGTGCTTGAATCCGTGTCCGCTCCCGCCGCCCACGATCCAGACGTTCTCCCAGTCCGGGTGGGTATCGGCTATGAAGTGTGCGTCCGGAGTCGCCTCGTACTGGCAGACGCGCCCCTCTGCAACGGGCCGCTCGGCCAGGGCCGGGAAGCGGAGCCGGAGGTAGTCCCGCGAGGCGGCCACGATGGGATCGGTCAGCCGACGCTCCTGCGCGTCCGGGTCGACGACGGGACCCGGCCAGTCCGGCGCGAGCTTGAAGCCCCGGCCCTCGACGGACCCGACGCCGTAGAAGGACCGATCGAAATCGACCCATGTCGGCAGAGCCGATGTGTCGAAGCGACGATCGCCGGGAGCCGGCGCGATGAAGACCACCTCCTGGCGCGTGACTGCCAGCTCGACGAGGTCGGGAAAGAGCTTCGGCAGCCAGGGACCGCAGGCGAAGACAAAGGCATCGGCAGCCAGCTGGGCGCCATCTGCAAGGCGAGCGCGGCGAGCGCGCCGTCGGAGACCTCGGCGGATGAGGGGGCGCGCACCAGACCGATTCGCGCGTCGCCACCGTCGGCGACAAACGCGGCCACGGCGGACGCGACGCCCCGCCGCGCCATCAGCGCCCCGCCCTCCGGCTCGAAGAGGGCCCAGGTCAGGTCGTCACTCGCGATCTGCGGATAGCGGCGCCGAAGCTCATCGGCCGACAGGCGTTCGACGGGAATCCCCAGCCGCCGGAGGGATGCGAGTGAGTCGGCCTCGAAGCCATCCTCGCGCCGCGCAAACCACAGGACTCCGCTGGGACGACGAGGCGCTCGCCCGAGGCCCGCTCGAGCTCCAGCCACTGCTCGAGGCCACGGCGCTGCCAGCGCGGATAGTGGTCGTCCTCGCCGTGAGCGCTGCGCGTGATGCGCGTCTCGCCCCCCGACGAGGCGAGCGAGTTGCCCGCTCCGTAGGCGTCCAGCAGCGTCACCTCGGCTCCGCCCGCGCCGCAGCCAGAGCGCGGTCCAGGCGCCGAACACCCCAGCCCCGATCACGATCACGCGCATCGCGCGATGGTAGCCCGCGCCCCGATGGCGACGAGGAGGAGCGCGCTCGGGTTACGCTCCGTTCTGATGGAAAGTTCGACGCCCGCGTCGGTGATCGCCACTCGAGGACTGACGAAGCACTACGGCAAGGTGGAGGCGCTCATCGACCTCACGCTCGACGTGCGGCAGGGCGAGGTCTTCGGCTTCCTGGGTCCCAACGGCGCGGGCAAGTCGACCATGATCAGGACCCTGCTCGGCTTCCTGCACCCCACCGCGGGCAGTGCCAGCGTCATGGGCCTCGACGTCGTCAGCCAGAGCGTCGAGATCCGGCAGGCGAACCGGCTACCTGCCCGGCGGGATCGCGCTGTACGACTCGCTGAGCGGCGGCGATGCGCTCGACTACCTCGCCGACCTGCAGGGGCAGGAGCCGATCCGGCGCGGCGAGCTGTGCGACCGCCTGCAGATGACCGGCAGCGTCCTGAAGCGCAAGGTGCGTGACTACTCGCGTGGGATGCGCCAGAAGATCGGCGTGATCCAGGCGCTCCAGCACGATCCGGAGCTCGCCATCCTGGATGAGCCGACCGAGGGGCTCGACCCGCTGATGCAGCACGCCTTCTACGGCATCCTCGAGGACCTCGGGCACGAGGGGCACACGGTCTTCTTCTCGAGCCATGTGCTCTCCGAGGTTGAGCGGGTCTGCGATCGCGTCGCGATCATCCGCGCCGGTCGCCTGATGGCGCTCCACGACGTCGGCGAGCTGCTCGCCCGCCGCCGGCGGCGCGTCACCCTGCGCTGGACCGGCGCCGTCCCCGATCTGGCCGAACATCCCGGGCCTGGAGGACGTCGTGGCCAAGGGCGACCGCATGGTCGGCACGCTGAGCGGCCACGTCGCGCCCTTCGTGCGTGCGATCGCCTCGCCCGAACCTCGAGGACCTGACCATCGAGCCCGCCCGGCTCGAGGAGGCGTTCCTGGAGTACTACGCCGACGACGGCGAGCCGATCGACGAGCGGCGCCGACGAGCCAATGCCATGAACGGCAGGCTCCTCCTCCAGACCTGGCGGTGGCAGCGCGTTCGGCTGCTCGTGATCACGGTCGCCGCGCTCGGCTGGGGGACGCTCTTCCCGATCTTCTACAGCGCGTTCTCCGACGCGCTGCGGAGCCTGCGCGAACTCCGGCACGATCCCGGAGCAGCTCTTCAACTTCGGCTCCGGCAGCCTCTTCACCCTGCCCGGTGCGCTGACCCTCGGGCTGGAGCACCCGCTCACTCTCGCGATGCTGGGCATCTTCGCCGTCGGCGCCACCACCGGCGCGGTGGCCGGCGAGCGCCAGCGCGGGCACCCTGGAGGTGCTTCTTGCTCGCCCGATCTCGCGCCGCACGCTCTACGTCACCGTGGCGATCGCCCTGCTCGTCGTGATCGGCGTCGTGCTGGCCGCCATCCTGGTGGGCATGACGATCGGAGCGGCAACCCAGGGGCTGCTGGATCAGCTCGACATGGGCGCGCTGCCGCTGGTCTTCGTCAACGGGCTGCTGTTGTGGGATCCTTCGCCTCGTTCGGGCTGGCGGCGTCGGTCACCTTCGACCGGGTGGGGCCGGCCCTCGGTCTGACCATGGCCTATGTGCTGGTCAACTACTTCGTGGAGATCCTCGGCTCCCTGCTGACCGACCTGGCCTGGACCCAGAACTACTCGCTCTTCCACCACTTCCAGCCCGGGCTGATCCTGACGGGCAAGACGCGATGCGCTCGACTTCGTGATCCTCGCATCGCCGTCGCGATACCGGTCGTCTACGCCCTGGTCGTCTTCCCGCGCCGCGACCTCGCCGCCCCGAGCTAGGCGGCGCTCCCGAGCCGAGGGTTTCCCGGGCGAGCGCGTAGGCGATCAGCTCCGGCGTCTGCATCTGCGCACCCGCCGCCCACGCGTCGCGCGGTCGCCGGATCGGTGCGCAGGTGCTCCGGCTCGAAGTCCATCAGCTTGCGGTTCGCGGGGTTGAGCCCGGTCCCGCTCGACGCCTCCAGCGCCTCCACCGCCCCAGACAGTCGCGCCGCCCGCTCGCGATCCCCCGACCGCTCAGCGAGAGCAGCGTACGCATCCAGCACCAGGACGTAGCCCGTGACGTCGGCAGCCTCGACGAAGATTGCGCAGTGCCTCGTCAAGGCCCTCCCGGGCCTCGTCCCGCTTGCGCCTGGAGGAGATGGATCAGCCCGAGGGTGTAGAGCGTCCAGGCCGCACCGAAGGCATCGTCGAGCTCGCGGAAGATCTCCAGCGCTTCCAGGGAGTGCTCCTCGCCACGCTCGAGGTCGTCAGGCCCGAACTCGGTGTTCGTGAGCGCCCACAGCGCCCGTCCAGTCCCTGCCCGATCCCCGATCTCGCGGAAGATGGTCAGTGCGGCGGCCGCGAATTCCTTCGCCCTCGGGTAGTCGTTCTCCGCAGGGTCGACCGCGATCCCGTAGGCGAAGGAGAGGCCGTACAGGTTCTCCGCCTCGCCGGCGCGATCCTTCAGGCCCCGGTACAGGTCGATCGCCGCCTCGTAGTGGCGGCGCGCGGCGAACGAGTCGCCGATCCAGTACGCCAGGCCGGCCGCCGCTTCAGCGGCGGCGGCGTGCGCGGCCGGGTACTCGGATGCATTCGCGACACGCATCGCCTGCGCCACCCGGTCGAGGCCCTCGACGAGATAGCCGCGCATCTGCCAGAAGCGCCAGAGCCGGGCGGCCATGAGCAGCGCGCGCTCAGCATCTCCGCGCTCGATCGCCCACGACAGCGCGGCACGCAGGTTGTCATGCTCGAGCTCGAGGCGGTCGAGCCACTCCCGCTTGTCAGAACCCAGCAGGTGCGGGCTCGCGCTCGCAGCCAGGCTGCTGAACAGCTCGGCGTGACGATCCCTCAAGCCTTCGGTGTCGCCCCGCTCCGCGGCTCGCTCGACCGCGTAGTCGCGGATCGTTCCGAGCATTGCGAAGCGCGGAGCTCCCGCCGGCCCGCCGGTCTGGCGCACCAGGCTCTTGTCGACGAGCGACTCGAGCCCCGTGAGCACGTCGAGGCCGTCACCGCGACAGACCGCCTCCACCTCCTCGATCCCGGCAGCCGCCAACGAACACGGAGAATCCGCGCGAAGAGGCGCGCTCCGCCTCATCGAGCAGGTCGTGGCTCCAGGCGATCGCGCCGCGGAGCGTCTGCTGGCGCGCGGGCAGGTCGCGCGCGCCGCCGGACAGCAGCTGCAGCCGGTCGCCGAGCCGCTCGAGGATCGCCTGCCGGCGGCAGGATCCGCACCCGTGCCGCGGCGAGCTCGATGGCGAGCGGCAGCCCGTCGAGCCGGACGCAGATCTCGGCGACGGCCGGCGGCGTTCTCCTCGGTCACCGCGAAGTCGGGCGTCACCGCCCGGGCTCGCTCGACGAACAGGGCGACCGCCTCGTAGCCGGCGAGCGACGCGAGGTCGGGCAGGTGCTTCGGGTCCGGCAGCCGCGAGCGGCGGGACCGGATACTCCTGCTCGCCCGTAGAGGTGCAGCACGCTCGCGGCTCGTGACCAGGACGCGTCAGCCCGTCCGGCGCCGGCGAGCAGCTCGGCGACGATCGGGGCTGCCGCGATCACCTGCTCGAAGTTGTCGAGCACGAGCAGCACCCGCTTCGAGCGCAGGTGCTCCAGGATGCGCTCGACCGGCGTGCGCCCGCCGCCGTCGGTCAGCCCCAGCGCATGGCCGATCGTCGGCCGCGACCAGGTCCGGGTCCTTGATCAGCGCGAGCGGCACGAAGAACACGCCGTCGGGGTAGCGGTTCGATGACGCGGGCAGCGACCTGCAGCGAGAGCCGCGTCTTGCCCGTCCCCCCGGGCCCGGTCAGCGTCAGCAGGCGCGAGCCCGCGCAGCAGCGCATCGATCTCGGCGATCTCGCGCTCGCGGCCCAGGAAGCGAGGTCAGCTGGGTGCGGCAGGTTGTTTGGCGCCGCGTCGAGGGTCCGCAGCGCCGGGAATCTGACGGGCAGCCCGTCGATCACCAGCTGATACAGCCGTTCCGCCTCGGTCGAGTCCTTGAGCCGATGCTCGCCGAGATCGCGCAGCGTGACCCCGTCGGGCAGCGACCCGCCGACGAGCGCGCGGGTCGACTCCGACAGACAGCACCTGCCCGCCGTGCCCGGCCGCTCGCGATGCGCGCCGCGCGATGGACGTCGATCCCGACGTAGCCGTCGTCGCCAAGTGTCCCCTCCCCGGTATGCAGGCCCATCCGCACGGCGACGGGATGCCCTTCGGGCCACGCCTCGTCTTGCGAGCCCGCGCTGCGCGTCGACCGTCGCGCCGACCGCGCCGGCGGCGCTCGGAAACACGACGAAGAAGGAGTCGCCCTCCGTCCCGATCTCGACCCCGCCGTGTGCGGCGATCGCCGCCCGGATGATGGCGTGATGGCGCGCCAGCAGCGCCGGGTACTCAGGCCCGAGCGCCTGCAGGAGGCGGGTCGAGCCCTCGATATCGGTGAACAGGAATGTGACGGTTCCGGTCGGCAGCGCTGTCAAGCCGGTCTGCGCTCGCTCATGTGCGGGGAGAGTTTCCGCTTCCCGAACGTCACGGGCAACCCCCTCGGCCGCGACCGCCGCAGGTCGGCTACGCTCGGGCGGTGACGTCACCTGCTTCTCAGACGCGTGGCGGCGCCTTCGAGGCGCTCGCCGCCCGGCCGGTCCTCGCCGCCACGCTGGGTGCCCTCTCCATCGCGTTCAGCTCGATCCTCGTCCGCTTCGCCGACGTCTCGCCGGCAACCGCAGCGATCTTCCGCTGCCTGTACGCGCTCCCCGCGCTCTACCTGCTCGCCTCCTGGGAGCGGCGGCGATACGGCCCGCGCGCGGCCGGGCAGCGCCAGCTGGCCCTGGTGGCCGGCCTCTTCTTCGCGCTGGATCTCGTGCTCTGGCATCACGCCATCGGCGCCGTCGGGGCGGGGCTGGCCACCGTCCTCGGCAATACCCAGGTGCTGATCGTGCCGGTCCTCGCCTGGCTCTTCCTTGGCGAGCGTCCGGGCAGCCGCGTGCTGCTCTCGGTTCCCCTGGTCGTCGCGGGCGTGCTGCTCATCTCCGGCGTGCTGGGCGGTGACCCGTTCGGAGACGATCCGACGCTTGGAGTCCTGCTGGGGATCGGGACCGGCTTCGCCTATGCCGGGTTTCTGCTCGTTCAGCGGCGGGCGAACCAGGACCTGCGGCGCCCCGCCGGGCCGCTCTTCGACGCCACGCTGGCGGCCGCCATTGGCGCGGCGGTGATCGGCTTCCCCCTGGGCGAGGTGAACCTGGTTCCCTCCTGGCCGGCGCACGGCTGGCTGCTGCTGCTGGCGCTCGGCGTCCAGGTCGGCGGCTGGCTGCTGATCAGCATCTCGCTGCCGCGCCTCGACGCCGCGCTGACGTCGGTCCTGCTCACCATCCAGCCAGTCGCATCGGTAGCGCTGGCGATGGTGCTGCTCGGGGAAGAGCCGTCAGCGCTGCAGCTGGTCGGTGTGCTCGCCATCCTGTCGGGCCTGGCGCTGGCGACGCTCCGCCCGCGGCGCCCGGCAGCACTGGCCGAGCCTGAGGTCGGATAGCGTCTCAGCGCGCCGGAAGCTGCGCGGGCAGCGTGACGGTGAAGCACGTCTCGCCAGGCCGCGAGGCGACCTCCAGCCTGCCGCCATGCCGCGCCACCACGTTGTGGCTGATGTGCAGCCCGAGCCCGCTGCCGATCCCCGGCGGCTTGGTGGTGAAGAACGGCTCGAAGAGGCGAGGCAGGTGCTCGGCGGAGATACCCGGGCCGTCGTCGCAGATCGAGACCCGGACCCCGTCGTCGATCGGCTCGGCGCGGATCAGCAGCTCGCCTTGACCGTCCATGGCCTGGACGGCATTGTCGATCAGGTTCGTCCAGACCTGGTTCAGCTCGCTCCCAAAGGCCTCGATCTGCGGCAGCCCGTCGTCGTACTCGCGCTTGACCGATACCCCGCCCTTGAGCTTGTGCCGCAGGATGACGAGCGTGTTGTCGAGCCCCTCCCGCACGTCGATGCGCTGGACCGGTGCCTGGTCGAGGTAGGCGTAGTCCTTCACCGCGCCGACGATCTCCCCGATGCGCTCCGCCGCCATCGAGACTTCGCGGAGCAGGGCATCCGCGCTGGTGACGCTCGCAAGCCAGCCGATCGCGGGCTCGATCTCGCCGGCTGCGTAGCCCGCGAGCGCCTCTCGCAGCTCCTGGCTCGTCCAACCCGCGTCGACCAGCTCGCCGGCAGCGGCATCCGGTTCCGCCGCGCCCAGCGTGCGCAGAAGATCGGCAACCTCGTCGACCCGATCTCCGTGCTCGATCGGATCGCTCGGCGCCGGGGCCGCTGGGATCGCGCCGACCAGGCGGGCGAGCCGGGGCGAGTCGGCAGAGAGCGCAGCGGCGGCGCGGCCGCGCAGCGCGATCGCTTCGCCCAGGCCGCCCACGCTGCGGCGAATGGCCGCCGCAGGGTTGTTCAGCTCGTGGGCCAGGCCCGCGGCCAGGGTGCCGAGCGCGGCGAGCTTCTCGCGCTGGCGCAGCGTCGCCTCAGTCGAGCGCAGGCGCCCGACCACGGTTCGGATGATGGCGAGGGCGGCCTCCGGCCCGCTGGCGAGCAGCTCGCGCAGCGCCTCGTTCCGAATCCGCAGCACGTCGGCCTCGCTCACCGCCCTGACGGAGGCGGTTCGAATCCCGCCCTCGAGCGCCGCCATCTCGCCCTGGATCGATCCCGCTCCGATGCGCGCAACCGGCAGCTCCGCACCGTCGGCATGCTTCGTGACGTCGAGCTCGCCGCTGACCACCACGAAGAGGGCGTCACCCGGCGTCCCCTCCTCGAGAAGGAGATCCCCGGGCGCCAGGTGCATCGGGCTCGGACATCGCGGCCAGGCGCTCGAGATGCTCCTCGGGCAGCCCGGCAAAGAGCGGAGTGCCTCGCAGCTGTTCGATCGTCATCGGCCTGGCGGGCCTAGAGCCCGGCACGGTACTGGTGAATGAGCGCGACCGCCATGGCTCCCTCTCCAACCGCGCTTGCGATCCGCTTGATCGACCGATACCGCACGTCCCCGGCCGCGAAGACGCCTGGGACGCTCGCTTCGAGGAGGAGCGGGTCGCGCTCCAGGCCCCAGCCAGCGGGCGGCCTGCCCTCGGCCGAAAGTGCCGGACCGGTGATCACGAAGCCCGTCGATTCACGCTCCACGATTCCCTCGAGCCAGTCGGTCCGCGGCCGCTGCCCGATCGTCACGAAGAGCGCCGAGACGGGCACCTCCTCCTCCCCGCCGGAGGTCTTCAGGCGGATCCCGGCGAGCCGTCCATCGCCAATCACCGCGGCCAGCGAGCTGCCGGTCCGCACCTGCACGTTGGGGAGCGCCTCGAGCTGGTCCACGAGGTACTGCGACATCCCGGCTGCCAGGCTCTCGCCACGCAGGATGAGGTTGACCCGCTTGGCGAAGCGCGCCAGGTAGACCGCCGCCTGGCCGGCGGAGTTCCCGCCGCCCATGACGCCCACCTCGAGGTCCCGATAGAGGACCGCCTCCGAGATCGAGGCGCCATAGAAGATGCCCGCTCCCACCAGCTCGCTGACGCCCGGGAGCTCGAGCTGCCGATAGCTGACCCCGGTCGAGATCACGATCGTCTGGCACGAGAGATCGGTCCCATCGGCGAGGCGGACCGTGCGGTAGGGGTCGTCGCGACGCATTCCGACGACCTCCTGCGGGGAGAGGATCTCGGCGCCCAGGCGGCGCGCCTGGGTCAGCGCCCGTCGCGCCAGATCGCCGCCGGAGAGCCCCGCCGGGAAGCCGAGATAGTTTTCGATCCGGCTGGTGGTCCCCGCCTGCCCGCCGGGCGCCTCACGCTCGATCAGGATCGTCTTCAGGCCCTCGCTGGCCCCGTACACGGCCGCCGCCAATCCCGCCGGCCCCGCCCCGACGATGACCACGTCGTAGAACGGGAGCGCGGCGTGCGTCTGGAGGCCAACGTGCTCGGCGATCTGCATGTTCGTTGGGTCGCTCAGCTCGCTTCCATCGGGCAGCAGGACCAGGGTCCGCATCGGGTTCCCGTCGGCTGGGGCAGCCGCGGCGGCCAGTCGTCGGCCCTCCTCGTCCTCCTCCGGGTCCAGCCATCGGTAGGGCACCTGGTTGCGGGTCAGGTAGTCGCGGATGGCGTGGCCGCGCGGCGACCATCGGCCCGCCACCAGCCGCAGCCCCTCGAAGGCCGGGCGGAAGTTCGCGGTCCAGTCGGAGAGCAGGTCGTCGAGGACCGGGTAGAAGCGCTCCTCCGGCGGATCCCATGGCTTGAGCAGATAGTGGTCGAGGTGGATCTCGTTGATCGCGCGGATGGCCGCCTCCGTGTCCGCGTAGGCGGTGAGCAGGACGCGCTTGGCGTCTGGCTGCAGCTCGATCGCCTCGCTGCAGGAACTCGATCCCGGTCATCACCGGCATCCGCTGGTCGACGACGAAGAGCGCGACGGCTGTGCCGCGCAGCGTGAGCTGCCGCGTCGCCTCCAGCGCGGCCATCCCCGAGTCGGCGGCCACGATCCTGTACTCCTTCGCATACCGGGCGCGAAGGTCGCGCTCGACGGCGCGCAGGACCAGACCATCGTCATCCACCGCCAGGATCGCCGCCTTGGCCATGTCGGCAGGATAGCCGCGCGGGCTGCGGACCGATATCCGGCGCCGCACGGCAGCGACCGAGTATGGTGGCGCCATGTTGTGGACGATCGTTGTCATCCTGCTGGCGCTCTGGCTGCTCGGGTTCCTGCTGCACGTGGCGGGGGCGTTGATCCACCTGCTGCTGGTGGTCGCCATCATCGTCATCGTCTACCGGTTCATCACCGGGCGTAGCGCCGCCTGACCTCGCGACCGCGATGAGCGAGGGCCGGCTGCTCCTCTCCGGAAGCGGCCGGCTCTGCGTCGCCCAGCCCTCCGGAACGGAGCGGCCGGCTGTCCTTTCGCCGTGGGCCGTGCTGTTGGGGGCCGGAAAGATTGAGTGGGTGGGGCGGCCGGGCCACGCGCCGCCCGCGGAGACGCGCGTCGACCTCGGCAGCGCGCTCGTCACCCCCGGCCTGATCGACGCCCATACCCATCCGATCTACGCCGGCGACCGCTCGGACGAGACCGCTGCACGGCTGGCCGGAGAGCCGTACGACGGCGGCGGGATCCTGCGCACCGTCCGCGCCACGCGAGCAGCATCGGATGACGAGCTGACCGGCCTGCTCGACACGCGCCTGCGGGCCGCACTGGCATCGGGCACGACGACCCTGGAGGCGAAGTCCGGCTACGGACTCTCCCTGACCGATGAGCTTCGCGCCCTCCGCCTGCTTGCGGCCGCGGACACGCCGATGCGCCTGGTGCGCACCTTCCTCGGTGCGCACGCGATCCCGGAGGGCATCGAGGCCAATCGCTTCGTGAACAGCGTCGTCGAGGAGATGCTCCCCCAGGCCGCACCGCTTGCCGAGTTCTGCGACGTCTTCTGCGACGCCGGGTTCTTCAGCGTCGAGCAGGCGGAGAGGATCCTCATCGCCGCGCTCGGCCACGGGCTGGGGGTGCGCCTCCACGCCGATCAGCTGGCGCGCACCGGCGCAACCGAGCTTGGCATTCGCCTTGGCGCGACAAGCGTCGACCATCTCGAGCAGCTGGACCCGGCGGGAGTCGCCGCGCTCGCCGCGTCGCGCACGGTGGCGACCCTGCTGCCCGGGCCCGCCCTCCTGATGGGCAGCGGCCTTCCCCCCGCTCGAGCCCTGCTCGACGCAGGGGCCACGGTGGCGATCGCCAGCGACGCGAATGCAGGCACGTTCGGTAGCTTCTCGATGCCGCTGGTGATTGGCCTTGCGTCAGCCCTGCTGGACATGCATGTCGGGGAGGCGCTCCTGGCAGCGACCGCCGGCGGCGCGGCGTCGCTCGGCCTGGGCGAGGTGTGCGGCACCATCCGGCCGGGTCTCGCAGCGGACCTCGTCGCCTGGGACGCGGAGCACGAGGGCGCCTTCGCGCTGCACCTCGGCGACGTGCGGCCGCATCGGATCTGGATTGGTGGCAGCGAGCTATAGGCACGCTCCGATAAGACCGCGCGGGGCTCACGGCCGGGCGGTCGCGTGAAGCGCCCTATCATGCGACCGGAATGGAACGCTTCGAGATCGTGATCGTCGGGGCCGGAGCCGGCGGCGAGGCTGCAGCCCAGCTGGCAGTCGGGCGCGGCGCGAAGATCGCGGTCGTCGACCGTGAGCTGTTCGGGGGCAGCTGCCCCTTCTGGGCCTGCATGCCCTCGAAGGCGCTCCTGCACGCCGCTGCGGTCCATCACGCCGGCGGCGACTATCCGTGGGCGAAGGCCTCGGACTTTCGCGACTACATGATCAATCGCGAGAAGGTCGACTGGCCAGACGACTCGAGCCACGTGGAGTCCTTGGAGAGCGCGGGCGCGACCGTCATTCGCGGCACGGCTCGCTTCGAAGCGCCAGGTCGCCTGAGCGTGCAAACGGACGGGTCGGCCCGCGAGCTCGAGGCTGATGCCGTGATCCTTGCGGTCGGCTCGCACTCGCGTGTCCCCGACCTGCCCGGGCTGGCGGATGCAAAGGCCTGGACGAACCGCGAGGCGACCTCGACACGCGAGCTGCCGCGCAGCCTCGTGATCCTGGGCGGCGGACCCACCGGCGTCGAGCTGGGCCAGGTCTACGCTCGGTACGGCGTGCCCGTGACGCTCGTCGACAGCAACGAGCGGATCAACAGCCGCGACCACCCGCGCAGCTCCGAGTTCCTCGCGGCCTCACTGAAGCGGGACGGCGTGAAGATTCGAACCGGTGTCCGCGCGCAGCGGATCCGGCCCGGCGACGGCGTGTCGGTGGTCGAGCTCTCCGATGGGTCGAGCGTCGAGGGGGCTGCGCTGCTGCTGGCGATCGGACGCGAGATTCCGCTCGATGAGCTGAACCTCTCGGCCATCGGGGTGACCCCGGACCGTGGCCTGGTGAAGCCGGACGGCCAGCTGCGAATCGCCGACAACGTCTACGTTGCCGGGGACGTCGCAGGGCCCGAGCTGCACACTCACCTCGCGCATTACGAGGGCGAGATGGCGGCACGGCTGGCGCTCGGCGACGACGTGCAGCCGGACGTCAGCGTCATCCCGCGGGCAACCTACACGGATCCCGAGACCGCCTCGGTTGGCCTCCAGCTCGACCAGGCGCGCGAGGCCGGCATCGACGCAGCCGAGCTCACGCAGGACCTGGCCACCACGGCCAAGGGCTACGTCAGCCAGTCGGAGGGACACGTCACGATCGTGTTCGACCGCGCGCAGCGCACCCTCGTCGGCGCCTTCATGGCGGGGCCGGGGGTCTCGGAGGGGATTCACGAGGCGGTGCTCGCCATCAAGACCCGTACCCCGCTCTCCGTGCTGGCCGATACGATCCATGCCTTCCCGACCGTCGCCCGCGTGCTGGGCACCCTCTTCACCGAGGCCGACCGGGCGTGACCGATCCCTTCCTGCACGAGACGACCGCGCTCCTCGAGCGCACGCCGCGCGTGGTGCGCGACCTCCTCGACGGCCTGCCCGATTCGTGGCTCGACGCCCCCGACCGGGAAGAGGGCTGGACCCCGCGGGACGTGGTCGGGCACCTCATCACGGCGGAGCTCGACGACTGGATCGTCCGCGTGCGGATCATCCTCGAACATGGCGCCGACCGGCCCTTCACATCGTTCGACCGATTCGCCCACGTCGAGCGGGACCGCGGGGCAACGCTGCCGGAGATGATCGACCGCTTTGCCGAGCTGCGTGCCGAGAACATCCGCCAGCTGCGCGCCCTCGTCAGTGAGGAAGACCTCGACCGCACCGGCCGGCATCCGGCGCTCGGACAGGTGACGATGCGAGAGCTGCTTGCCACCTGGGCGGTGCACGACCTCGATCACCTTGCGCAGGCGCATGCGGGCCTCGCCGGCAGCCACGACGACGCCGTCGGCCCGTGGAAGGCGTACCTGGGCATCCTGCTTCGGCGAGACGACCCTTCGGCACAGCCCGGCTGAGCCGAGCCGCGACCCGCGATCGGCGTGAACGAGGTCCTGCTGCTCGCCCTCCTCTTCTTTGGAGCGGCGGTCCTCTACGCATCGGTCGGCCACGCGGGAGCATCGGCCTACCTCGCGGCGATGGCGCTGGTCGGGACCAATCCGTCGGTCATGCGCCCGACCGCGCTGACCCTGAATCTCTTCGTGGCCACCATCGTGACCTACCGCTTCGCGCGGGCGGGCCACCTCCAGCTGCGCCCGCTGCTGCCGCTCGTCATCGGCTCGGCGCCGTTTGCGTTCATCGGCGGCACGATCAGCCTGGCGCCCGAGCTGTATCGGCCGCTCCTCGCGCTTGTCCTGACGGTTGGAGCGCTCCGACTTGCCATCCAGCCCAGCCACGGCGACCCGACCGAGCCGGGCGTGCCATGGCTGCCTGCGCTGGCGGCGGGTGCCGGAATCGGCCTTCTCGCAGGGCTCAGCGGGACCGGCGGCGGCATCTTCCTGACGCCGCTGCTCGTCCTGGCAGGCTGGACGACGACGCGGCAGGCGGCGGCCCTCTCCGGTGCGTTCATCCTGGTCAACTCGCTCGCCGCGCTGGCCGGGATCGTGGGCAGCGCACAGGCCCTGCCCGCCCCGCTGCCGATCTGGGTTGCGGCGGTTGCGGTGGGCGGGCTGATCGGCTCTTACCTGGGGGCGCAGCGCTTCACCGTGCTCACCCTGCGCCGCGTGCTGGCGATCGTCATGGTCATCGCGGCCGCGAAGTTCCTGTTCCTGGGTTGAGGCGCGGCGTAGGATGGCGCCGATGACGACCGTGCCGTCGCTCCACGGCAGCGAGCTCCTGCGCCTCGTTGGCGCCGATACGATGGTGCCGCTGGTGACCGGCGAGGAGCGTCGCTACGTCAACCTCGACTACGCCGCATCGGCACCCGCGCTCGCCTCGGTGGCGAGGGCAGTCGAGGCGCTGCTGGAGTGGTACTCGAGCGTCCACCGAGGGGCCGGCTTCAAGTCACGCGCGGCGACCGCTGCCTACGAGGGCGCGCGCGAGGCGGTCCGCTCCTTCTTCAACGCATCGGCCGACGACGCGGTCGTCTTCACGCGCAACACGACCGATTCGATCAACCTGCTGGCGGGCACCCTTCCGGAGGGGACGCACGTGGTGGCCTTCGCGGGCGAGCACCATGCCAACCTCCTTCCCTGGAAGCGCTGCGGCGTTCGCTTCCTGGGCGTCCCCGAATCGCCCGAGCAGGCGGTCGAGGATGTGCGCCTGGCGCTGCGCGGATTGCCCGCCTGCGACGACCCCCACCTCGTCGCCGTGACCGCGGCCAGCAACGTGACGGGCGAGATCTGGCCGATCCGTGAGCTGGCGCAGGTCGCCCACGAGAACGGCGCCCGGATCCTGGTCGACGCGGCTCAGCTGGCCCCGCATGCCGCGATCGACATGGCCGCCGATGGGATCGACTACCTCGCCATGAGCGGGCACAAGCTCTACGCGCCGTACGGGGCGGGCGCGCTCATCGGCCATCCGGATTGGCTGCGCGCGGGCGATCCGTTCCTGCGCGGCGGCGGCGCCGTCAAGCTGGTCACCGTCGACGAGGTGCTGTGGGCCGATCTGCCTGATCGCCAGGAGGCGGGCTCACCCAACGTCATCGGCGCCGTGGCGCTGGGCGTCGCCTGCGACACCCTGGCGGAGGCGGGAATGGACCGCATCGCCGCAGAGGAGCAGGAGCTGCTCGCCTACGCGCGGGAGCGGTTCGCAGGCGATCATCGGCGTTCGAGCATTACCGGATCTGGCCGGCGGCACATCCCCGCGTCGGCCTGCTGACGTTCAACCTGGCGGGCGTGCCGTACGAGCTCCTGGCGGCGGCCCTCTCGGCGGAGCACGGGATCGGAATCCGCCATGGCTGCTTCTGCGCGCATCCGCTGATGATGCGGCTGCTGCGGGTGGATGAGCCCGAGGCGCATCGGCTGATGGACGCCACGCGCGACGGCCAGCATCCACGGCTCCCCGGCGCCGCGCGGATCAGCTTCGGACTGGGGACGGGCCGCGCCGACGTCGAGGTGGTGGCCGAGGCGCTGCAGCAGATCGCAAGCGACGGCCCACGCTGGACGTACCGGCGCTCCGAGGAGACGCAGGAGTACGAGCCGGATCCCGATCCACGCCCGCTCCCCGCTCTGCCGATGCGTCTGGGGCAGCATCACCACACGTCGGGCGAGTCCGCCTGAGACAGTCCTCTACAGCGTGTCGAGGACGCGCGGCTGGTGATCGCGCTCCCACGAGGTCTCGCGCTGGCGAAGCGCCACCACGAGCGAGATGACCGCGAAGACGGCCGCCTCAAGCAGCACGATCGTGGCTCCCGATGAGACGTCGAGCCAGTAGCTGACGTACATGCCCAGCAGGCCGGCTGCGGCGCCGAGCAGGGTCGAGTAGCCGATCATCCGCCCGAACGAGTCGGTGAGCAGCCGCGCCGTGCTCGCCGGAATCACGAGCGTCGCGGCGATCAGGGTCACGCCCACCACGTTGATCGAGGCCACGATCGTGGCGGCCATCGCCAGCGCAAACAGGGAGTCGACCAGGCCGACGCGGACCCCGTAGATCGGCGCGACCTCGGGGTCGAAGGTCAGGAACAGGAGCTGCTTGTAGAAGAGGCCGATGAATAGGGCGACCAGGCCGGTCACGATCGCCACCGCGATCAGGTCGGTCGGGGTCACGCCCAGGACGTTGCCGAACAGCGCGGCCTCGAAGTTCCGGGTGAAGCTGCGCGTCTTGCTGATCAGGGCCACGCCGATGGCGAAGCTGGCCGTGGTGACGATCCCGATGGCGGCGTCCGCGCCGATCTTCCTTCGCCGCGCCGTGGCGTTGATGAGGAGCGCGGAGAGGAAGCCCCACAGGCCGGCGCCCACGTAGAAGTTGATGCTCGTCACGTAGGCGACGACGGCGCCGCCGAAGACCGAATGCGAGAGCCCGTGGCCGATGTAGCTCATCTTTCGCAGGATCACGTAGACGCCGACCATGCCGCACAGGGCGCCGACCATCGTGGCGGCGAGCAGCCCCTGCCGGAAGAACTCGAAGGCGAGCGGATCCGACAGGTGACCAGGTTCACGCTGGCGGTCCGGCGTGGACGTGGTCATCGGCCGCGTGCTCGTGGTGGGCATGGTCGTAGCCGGGGTGGTGGTGCTGCAGCGCTTCGCGCAGGCGGTGTGGGGCCGCATCGGCCACCAGGATGGCGCCGTCCTGGCGCACGACCCGAAGGTCGGCGCCGTACGTCCGGCCGAGGATCGCGGATCGGTGAAGATCTCGTCCGGGGTCGCCCTCGGCGATGATCGCGCCGTTGACGCACACGACCCACGGCAGGTGAGCCGCGACGGCGTTCAGCTCGTGGGTGGTGAGCACGATCGTCATCCCGTCGCGGTTCAGGTCCGCAAGCAGGTGGAGGATGTCGTCACGCGTCCGGAGGTCGACGCCGCTCGTCGGCTCGTCGAGAAGCAGGAGCAACGGGTCGGCGATCATGGCGCGCGCCAGGAAGACCCGCTGCTGCTGGCCGCCGGAGAGGTCGCGGATGTGGCGGCCCGCCAGGTCGCCGATGCCAAGCCGCTCGAGCAGCCGATCGACCGCGCGTCGGTCCTCGGCGCTGGCCCGCGGCCGCCACGGCCGCATCGCGCCCACCGGCCCATCAGCACCACCTCGGAGACGGTCGCCGGGAAGTTCCAGTCGACCGTCTCGAGCTGCGGGACCCACCGACGCGCGGCGTGCTCCCGTGGCCGCACGACCTGGCCCGCCGACGGTGACCCGGCCGCGGACCCGCGGGACGACCCCGACCATCGCGCGCAGCAGCGTCGTCTTTCCAACGCCGCTCGGCCCCACCATGCCCACGAATGCTCCGGGCTGGATCCGCAGGTCGATCTGCTCGAGAACGGGCGGCCCGTCGTAACCGCAGGTGACGTCCTCGAAGGTGACGAGAGGCCTTCGGCGGCGTGCAGCGCTGGCGCGGCTCGTCACGGCCGATACGTGTCCGTGACCTCGAGCCCATCGAAGATCGTCAGTCGCCGCCGAGCGCACCGAACATGACGATCATGTCTCTCTTCATCATCCCCAGGTAGGTGTGGTCCGGCGAATTCTGCGCTCCCGGGCGGCTCGTCGTCACGCAGCGCGTCGATGAACGTCGCGCCCGACTCGCGTGCGATCTGCTCCAGGACCGGGCTGGGAAAGACCTCCGAGCCGAAGACCGCGGGCACCTTCTCGGCGCGGATCTGCTCGATGAGGCGGGCCACCTCCTGCGGGCTGGGATCGGAGAAGTCCGAAGCCTGGACGGCGCCGATCACGGTGAAGCCGTACTCGCGCGCCCAGTAGGCCCACGAGTCGTGGTAGGTCAGCAGCTTGCGGTTCTCCTTCGGCACGGTGGGCGTCATCTCGCGGATCGCGGCGTCGAGGGCGTCGATCCGCTTCGCGTAAGCCGCGTAGTTGGCCGCGTAGTACGCGGCGTTCGCCGGATCGGCCTGTCCGAACCAGTCGCGCATCAGCTCGGCGTAGCGCAGCGCGTAGCGCGGATTCATCCACAGGTGCGGGTTAGGGTCGCCCTTCGACTCGGGAAAGCTGAAGTCGAAGAGCCACTCCTTCGGTGTGATGGTGCCGTCGCCGAGCTGCCTGATGGGCGTCTCCGGCCGCTTCGACGCCTCGGCCAGGTCGAGGGTCGGCTGCTCAAGGTGGAGGCCGTTCACCACGATCAGATCGGCCTTTGCAAGCGTCTGCGCGTCCGACGGAGTCGGCTCGAAGGTATGCGAGTTCGTGGCGTCGGGGATGAGTCCGTGAAGCCGGATATGGGTCCCCCCGATATTCCGCGCGAGCGAGCTGATAGGGGCAACGGTGGTGGCGACGTCGAGCATGTCCCCCTGGCCGGTGAGCTCGTCCTGCCACCCCAGCGAGGCGTCGGCGCCCAAGGAGCCGGGGCTGCGGTCTCCGGCGCCGCAGCCCGAAACGAGCGCGCCGATGAGCAGTGCCGCCATGAGCTGGGCACGAGAGGTCGAGCACATGCCCAGAGCCTAAAGGAACGAGGCTCATAGCACCGGAGAGCCGATATCCTTGCCGCGATGCCCTTCCTCGAGGCGCTTCGCGCCAGCCTGCCTGATCTCCGCCTCCTGACCGATGCGGGCGACCGAGAGTCCTACCGGCGCGACGAGACGGCCCACCTCGAGCCGGGGCTCCCGCTGGCGGTTGCGCTGCCGACCTCGACAGCGCAGGTCGCCGCGCTCCTGCGCTGCGCCGCGGAGCACCGCGTGGCGATCGTCCCGCGCGGGGCAGGAAGTGGGCTCTCCGGCGATCGGCCGGGATCGACGGCGCGCTCACCGTCGCCTTCACACGGATGAACCAGATCATCGAGATCGACGCCGCGAACATGGTGGCGGTGGTGCAGCCCGGCGTCATCAACGCGGATCTCAAGAAGGCGGTCGCGGCCGAGGGCCTCTTCTACCCACCGGACCCGGCGAGCTACGAGTTCTGCACGATCGGCGGGAATATCGGCACCAATGCGGGCGGCCTGTGCTGCGTGAAGTACGGCGTGACCCGCGACTGCCGTGCTCGGCCTGGAGGTCGTGCTGGCGGACGGATCCGTGATCCGGACCGGCGGACGAAACGTCAAGGACGTCGCCGGCTACGCGCTGACCCACCTCTTCGTCGGCTCGCAGGGAACCCTCGGCCTGGTGACCGAGGCGACGCTGAGGCTCCGCCCTGCGCCGCCACCGAAGCAGACCCTGCTCGCATTCTTCGATTCCCTCGACGCGGCGGGCGAGGCGGTAGCCGGCATGACCGCCGCAGGCCTGGTGCCCTGCACGCTCGAGCTGATGGACCGCTTCACCATCGCGGCGGTCGACGACTGGCATTCGCTCGGCCTCGATCGGACGGCGGCAGCGCTCCTGCTCGTCGAGTCGGACCAGCCTGGCGCGGCGGCGGAGGCCGAGCTCGCGGGGGCCGAGGCGGCCTGCCGCGCGGCGGGCGGGACCGAGGTCGTGCGTGCCGCCAACGCGTCGGAGGCTGACTGGCTGCGACAAGTTCGGCGCCTCGCGTTTCGGGCGCTGGAACGGCTTGGCGTCTCGCAGATGGAGGATGTCGGCGTCCCGCGCTCGCGCGTGGCTGACCTGCTGCGCGCCATCGAGCGAGTCGCAGCCGACCACGAAGTCATGGTCGGGACGTTCGGCCATGCCGGCGACGGAAACCTGCACCCGACCTTCGTCTGGCAGCGCGACGACAGCGACGCCGCGGGACGCGTGCAGGCGGCGTGCGGCGACCTCTACCGCGCCGCAATCGAGCTCGGCGGAACGGTGACCGGCGAGCACGGGATCGGCGAGGCTCGGCGAGCGTATCTCGAGCTCCAGGTCGGCGCCGGCGCAATGGCCGTGATGCGCTCGATCAAGGCGGCCCTCGATCCGCTCAACATCCTCAACCCTGGCCGCGTGGTCTAGATGATCGGCCGCCACTGGACCGAGGTCGATACCCCGGTCCTCCTGGTCGATCTCGATCGGCTGCAGCGCAACATCGAGCGGATGGCTGCGCTCGCGCGCGCCCACGGCGTCGCGCTGCGGCCACACGTCAAGACGCACAAGTCGACTGCCATCGCGCGAATGCAGATCGACGCCGGCGCGGTTGGGCTGACGGCCGCAAAGCTCGACGAGGCGGAGGTCTTCGCAAATGCCGGGTTCAGTGACCTGTTCATCGCGTATCAGCTCGTTTCGCCGGCGAAGCTGCAGCGCGCGATCGATCTGGCGGCCAGGTGCACCTTGCCTTTGGCGTCGATTCGCTCGCAGGAATCGACCTCGCCGCCGCCGCGAGTGCCGGTGCCGGAACCCGGCTCAGGGTGCGCATCGAGATCGACTCCGGGCTGCATCGGTGCGGCGTCTCGCCCGAGGACGCAGTCGCGCTCGCGGAGCGGATCAGGGCGCATCCAGAGGTGGAGCTCGACGGCGTCTTCACCCATGCCGGCCATGCGTACGCCGCCGAATCGGAGGGCGAGCTGGAGCGGATCGGCCAGGAGGAGGCGCAGCTCCGTGCTTCGCGCCGCCGAGCTGATCGGCCCCGTCGGGTCCATCAGCGTGGGAAACACCCCTACCGCGGCCCGAAGCATTGCGGAGCCCGGCGTGACAGAGGCGCGCCCGGGAAATTACGTCTTCTACGACGGCATGCAGGTCGCGCTCGGGGCCGCCGGCGCGGACGATTGCGCTCTCACGGTGGCCGCCACCGTCATCAGCCGCCCGGCCGCTGACCGTGCAGTGGTCGACGCGGGAGCGAAGACGCTCGGCCTCGACCGCGGTGCGCACGGCAGCAGCTCGCTGCCCCATTACGGCAGCCTGGTCGAGACCGATGGGGCGGTCGTCCGGCTCTCCGAGGAGCACGGCGTCGTCGAGCTGGCCGCCACGTCGAGCCTGGGGGTTGGCGACCCGGTGCGGATCCTGCCGAATCACGCCTGCGCGGTCGCGAACCTGGCAGCCGGCTACGCGGTCGTTCGCGGGGGTCGTGTCGTTGACTGGTGGCCCGTCGATGCGGCGGGCGCTGTCCACTGACCGCCACTCTATGGTGGCACCGAGGGGGCTCCCTGTCGGGCGGAGCCGATCGCAGATGAGAGGAGAGCCATGCGCCTGGAAAGGGTGATCACCGCGGTCGATGCCCACGCCGGCGGTGAGCCGGGACGTGTCATCACCGGCGGCGTCCTCGACGTGCCCGGCGCGACCATGTTCGAGAAGCGGCTCCATCTCGAGCACCACGGCGACGCCCTGCGCAGGCTGATGCTGCGCGAGCCGCGCGGCTACCCGGCGCTCTGCTGCAACCTGGTCCTGCCGCCCACCGATCCCGCGGCGGACGCCGGCTTCGTGATCATGGAGCAGGCGGAATATCCGGCGATGTCGGGCAGCAACACGATCTGCACCGCCACGGTCCTGCTCGAGACGGGCATGCTTCCGATGCGCGAGCCGGTGACCGAGCTCGTCCTCGAGGCGCCTGCCGGACTGATCCACGTGCGTGCCGACTGCAGCGACGGCAAGGTGACCGCGGTCACCTTCGAGAACGTGCCGGCCTTCGTGGTCGCGCTTGACCGCGAGGTCGAGGTGCCCACCCTGGGCACGGTCAAGGTCGACGTCGCCTGGGGTGGGATGTTCTACGCGATCGCCGAGGCATCGGCGGTCGGGCTGCGCCTGGCGCCGGACGAGGGCGCCGATATCGTGCGGCTGGGAGAGATGATCAAGGCCGCGGCCCGGGAGCAGGTGCCGGTCGTGCATCCCGACAACGAGGGGATCTCCGGCGTCTCGATCTTCGAGTTCTCCGCGCCGCCCACCGCGCCTGGGGCGAGCCTGAAGAACACGGTCGTCGTGTCGAGCGGCGAGCTCGACTGGGAGCGGCCCAGCTCCTGGACCGGGATCCTGGACCGATCCCCGTGCGGGACCGGCACCTGCGCCAAGATGGCGACCCTCCACGCTCGCGGCAAGCTGGGAATCGACGAAGCGTTCGTGCACGAGGGGATCCTGGGGACGACCTGGACGGGACGCCTGCTGCGGACGACGCAGGTCGGGAGCTACCCGGCGGTCGTGCCCACCATCACCGGGTCAGCATGGATCTACGCGCTGAGCCAGTACGTCGTCGACAGCGAGGACCCGTTCCCCGAGGGCTTCACGGTTGGCGACATCTGGGGCGGCGGGTCGGGATAGCTACCCGGCGTCCGCGGTCGACGGGAAGGATCACGCCGGGGTTGAGGATCCCGCTCGGATCGAGCCCGCGCTTGATGGCACGCATGGCAGCCACGTCGGCGGCGCCGCGAGCGGCCTTCAGCCACTGCGCCTTGGCGATGCCGATGCCGTGCTCCGCGGCGATGCTTCCGTCGAGCTCGATCGCAAGCCGCAGGATCGCCTCGTCCACGTCACCATCCTCGGGAGGCAGGCCGAGCACGTTGACGTGCAGATTCCCGTCGGCGACATGGCCATACAGGATCGTCCGCGCGGCCGGGGCGGTCGCCGACACCACGCTGCGCACCCGCCGCTCGAGCTCGCCCAGCCGCGCAACCGGGACGGCGATATCGAGCTTGTGCGGTATCCCCTCGGCGTTGACCGCCTCCGTGTGACGCTCGCGCAGCTGCCAGAGCCGATGCCGTCCGGTCTCGTCCGTGGCGACCGCCACGTCGTCGGCGTCGATCTGCGCCAGTGCAGCGATCAGCGATTCGGACGGATCGGTGCGGTCGGCAACCTCCAGCAGGAGATAGGCGCGGTGCTCCGTGCGAAATGGCCGCTCCAGCCCGGCATGTCGCATCACGAGCGCGAGGCCATCCGCGTAGAAGATCTCCGCGGCATGCAGGGCCAGATGCCGCCGCAGCGCCGCGACTACGGCGATCGCCGCGTCCGTGCTGGCGAGGCCCACCAGCCCGACCGCGCGATGGGTCAGCAGCGGAACCAGCCGCAGCCGGGCGCTGGTGATCACCGCCAGCGTCCCCTCGCTGCCGGCGAGCAGAGAGGTGAGGTCGTAGCCGGCGTTGTCCTTTGGCAGGCCGGGGAGCCGCGCGATGACGCTCCCGTTGGCGAGAACCGACTCGATCCCGACCAGCTGAGCGCGCATCGGCCCGTAGCGAAGGACATTGATCCCTCCGGCGTTGGTGGCGATCATGCCGCCGATGGTGGCCGAGTCGCGGGCACCCAGGTCGACCCCGAAGGCGTATCCGGAGCGCCGGGCGTGGGCCTGGAGCGAGGCCAGCGTGAGGCCCGCACCGACGGTCACCTGCCCCGCCGCGTCGTCGACCGGGCCAACGTCGATCAGCCGGCGGAGGCTCATCAGCACCTCGCCGCCACGGGGCACACCGCCGCCCACGAGACCGGTGTTGCCACCCTGCGGCACGACCGCCACGCCCGCATCAGCACAGGTGCGCAGCACGACCGCGACCTCTGCCGTCGAGCCTGGGCGAACGACCGCCAGGGCCGCGCCGCCGAAGCGGCGGGTCCAGATCCACCTCGTACGAGGCGCGCAGGTCCGCGTCGGTGAGGACGTGGCTTGCGCCCACCGCGGCGGCAAGCGCGTCGAGGAGCGTCACCTCAGCAGCCTAGCGGCTGCTCCCCGCTGAGGCGGGGCACGCGTCTCCTGTTACCGTTCAGCGAACAGACCGGCGAGGACCATGAATCGCATCGACCGATTCGGGATGATGTTCGGTCGGCTCCGTATGCCGCACTGGCCGCTGCGCGACCGCGCGCGGGAGCGCGAGCTGCTCGACCTTCCCGACCTCGATACCGACGAGCTGCGCGCGAACCTGCGCGAGCTGGCGGTCCTGAACCGTCTGCCGGGAGGCGCCGCAACCAGCCTGCGCGCCATCGCGGGCCTTGCCGGAGACGAGCAGATCACGATCCTGGACGTCGGCACGGGAGGCGGCGACATGCCGCTCGCCTTTGCCCGCCAGGCGAGTCGGCGGGGAGGATGGCGGGTGATCGCCGTCGACAACCGAGCCGAGATCCTGGAGCTTGCGGCCTCGTGGACGGCGAACGAGCCGATGGTGACCACCCTCCTCGCCGATGCCCGCCAGCTGCCGATCGGCGACGGGGAGGTGGACGTCGCGCACGCGTCGCTTCTGCTCCATCACCTCGATCCGCCGGACGCGGTCGAAGTCCTCCGCGAGCTGCGACGGGTCAGCCGCCGTGGCGTCGTGATCAACGACCTCCAGCGTGGCATCCTTCCGGTCGCCTTCGCCACGCTCACCGTCGCCGTGCTCGCCCGCAGCCGCTACACACGGCACGACGGGATGCTGTCAGCGCGCCGCGCGTACACGCTGGCGGAGCTCGACTCCATGCTCGGCGAGGTCGGGCTGCGGCGAGCATGGCGTTCGTCGAGCCTCCTGCCACGCGTCGTGACGGCGGCAGTCGCGTGACGGCCCTGCACTGCGATCTGCTGGTGGTGGGTGCCGGCCCGGCCGGATCGGCCCTGGCCGCGGCCGCCGCGTCGAGCGGGCGTGACGTGCTCCTCATCGAAGCCGCGCATCATCCGCGGCCGAAGGTGTGCGCCGAGTACGCCAGCCCCCGCATCGCGGAGGAGCTGGCGCGGCTAGGCGCAGGCGGCTGGCGTGAGGCTGCCATCCCCCTGGACGGAATGCGGGTCGTCTCGGGCGACGCCTCAGCCGAGATCCGCTACGCGGATCGCTCGTCGCCGCGCACGGCCTGGGGCCTCGATCGCCTGCAGTTCGACGCCGGGCTCGCCGGCCATGCCCGGGCGCGCGGCGCCCGGCTCGTCGAGGGCGCGCGCCTCGTGAACCTCCTCCGCCGCGGCGATCGCGTCATCGGTGCCTCGGTGCGAACGCGCGACGGCGAGCTCGACGTGACCGCCGACTGGGTGGCGGGCGCGGATGGCGCCCGCTCGCGAACGGCGCGGCTCCTCGGCGTCGAGCGCTCGGTCCGCTTCCCACGGCGGCTTGGCCTGGTCGCGCACTACGAGGAGATCCCCGGGCTGCAGGACCATGGCGAGATGCACGTCGGCGATGGCTACTACGTTGGCCTTGCGCCCACGCCGGGTGGTCAGCTGAACGTGGGAATGGCGCTCCCCATGGGCCGCGGCAGCGCGACGCGGCGCTTCGAATCCGCGATTGCGCGGCTGCCCGGCGGTCGCGGCCCGTCTGCGAAGCAGCCGAAGAATCACCGCCGATCCGAGGGGCCAGCCCGATCGGCCATCGCGTCAGCCAGGTCGCCGGGCCAGGCTGGCTGCTGGTCGGCGACGCGGCCGGCTTCGTCGATCCGTTCACCGGGGAGGGAATCTATCGAGCCCTGCGATCCGCCCGCGCGGCGGCCGATGCGCTAGGCACGGACGACCCGGCATCGGCGTACCGCACAGAGCGCAGGGCTGCCTTCTCGGCGAAGGACGCGCTCACCTGGGCAGTCCAGTGGCTGCTCGTGGCCCCGCCGCTGATGCACCACGCGCTTCAGCGCCTGCAGGACCATCCGGCCGCCCGGCTGCGCCTCGGATCCGCTTTGGGCGACTGCCTGCCGGCGGCCGACGTCCTCACGCCGCGAGCCCTCTTCGAGGTCCTGCGGCCATGAGGAGCGTGATGCGGATTCGCATGCAGGCGCCGGAGGAGCGCATCTTCGCCCTTGCCGCCGACGTGGAGCGCTGGCCGCTGCTGCTACCCCACTACCGATACGTCCGCCGCCTCCCGGCGCTGAACGGGGAGCGCAGGTTCGCGATGGGCGCTCGGCGCGGCCCGATTCCGGTGCGCTGGGAGGCGATCCAGCGCCCACGGCCTGCCGAACGCACGATCGAGTTCAGCCACGTCGGCGGCGTGACCCGCGGGATGGAGGTCGCGTGGCGCCTGGAGCCGGTCGACGGCGCGGTCGAGGTCATCATCGAGCACGAGCTTCGGACGCGCTGGCCGCTGTTCGGCCGCCTGGTCGCGAGCTTCGTTGAGGCGGTGGCCGGGCGGACGCTGGGACGGATCAAGACGCTCGCGGAGTCGGCCACATGAAGCCGCGGCGCGTGGTGGTCACCGGCATCGGCGCCTTTACCCCGGTTGGCCACGGGGCCGACGGGCTCTGGGCAGGCGTGCTGGCCAACCGCTCAGCGGTGCGCTGCATCGACCGCTTCGACCCGAGCCCATTCCCCTCGCGAGTGGCAGCCCAGATCGACGACTTCCGTCCGGCCGATCATCTCGACGCACGGCGGGCGCGTCGCCTCGACCGCTTCTCCGCCCTCACCGTGGCCGCAGCACGCAGCGCCGTCGAGCATGCCGGCCAGTCGCCGGCCGGCGATCGAACAGGCATCTTCGTTGGCTCGGCACTCGGCGGCGTCGCGTTCGGCGAGGAGCAGCACGCCGCGTACGTGGCGCGCGGCGTGCGGGGCGTGGCGCCAACCCTTGCCCTCGCGGTGTTCGGCGGCGCCGGGGCCAGCAACGTCGCGATCGACCTCGAGATCACCGGGCCGACGCTCGGAAACGCCAATTCCTGCGCCTCCGGTGCAGTGGCGATCGGTGAGGCGTTCCACGCCATCCGCGACGGCGTCGTGGACGTAGCCGTGGCCGGGGGCGCCGAGGCTCCCCTCGCGCCCCTCACCTTCGGAGCATTCGCCATGATCCGCGTCCTCTCCCAGCGGAACGACGATCCGGCGACCGCCTCGCGCCCCTTCGACGTTGCCCGCGATGGGTTCGTGATGGGCGAGGGGTCAGCGATACTCGCCCTCGAGGAACGCGATTCGGCGATTCGGCGCGATGCGCCGATCCTGGGCGAGCTGCTCGGCTTCGGCAGCAGCAACGACGCGTACCACATGACCGCGCCGCGGCCCGATGGACGTGAGGCGGCACGGGCGATCAGCGTGGCCCTCGCCGATGCCGCGCTCGAGCCACATTCGATCGGCTACGTGAATGCGCACGCCTCGAGCACGCCGCTTAACGAGCTCGCGGAGGCGCGTGCCCTGAACCTCGCGCTCGGGGCCAGCGGGACGACGGTGCCGGTCTCGGGCACGAAGGGGCTGTACGGTCACGCGCTTGGCGCCAGCGGAGCGATCGAAGCCGCGATCACGGTCCTTGCCCTGCACCATGGCGTGCTGCCGGGAACCTGCAACCTGGTCGATCCCGATCCAGCCTGCGATCTGAACCTGCTGCGCGACGCCCTGCCAAGGCAGGTCTCCGTCGCCCTTTCCACCTCGTTCGGCTTTGGCGGCATGAACGCCGCGCTGCTCTTCGGCAGGGCCTGAGAGCTGGCTGGCTGGCTCAGCGCGCTGCTCGTCACCCTGGCGGCGCTGGTCGCCCTCTGGATCATCGCCGTTTCGCTGATCTGGCTGCATCGGCCGTCGCGTGAGCTTGCGCTCCCTGCGCTCCGTCTTCTGCCGGATATCCTGCGCCTGGTGCGCCGCCTGCTCGCCGATCCAGGGACATCCGGCGGCCAGCGCATCGCGCTGATCGGTCTGATGGCCTGGATCGCGAGCCCGATTGACCTGGTGCCCGAGTTCATTCCCGTGATCGGTCCCCTCGATGACCTCGTGGTCACGGCCCTGGTCCTCCGCTGGGTGGCGCGCAGTCTCGGCAGCGCTCGCCTCCGCGAGCTGTGGCCGGGACCTCCTGAGGGCTTCGCGCTGCTCGAGCGGCTGCTCTAGCCGCCGGGGAGCGCCTGGAAGGCGCGCTCCACGACCGGTTCGGCGAAAGCCTCGGCGACGATCAAGGTGTCGCCGATTCCGAATGCGTAGAACGTCCCGAGCCGATTCGCGGTTTCCGCTTGGTTGATGATTGTGACCTCCCGCCCGGCGATGGTCTTCGAGCTGACGTCAGCCTTGCCCGTGGGGTAGGCGACCGCTCCCAGCGCGGTAAGCAGCCGCGGAGTGTCGAGCCCGGTGGACCGAAGCGCATACATCTGGACGAAGGCGGCTCCGTGGTCGCTGGCGTATGCGACGTCCAGGCTGCTGCGCGAGACGCCAAGTTCGCTCGCGAGCCGCGCCAGCCAGTCCTGTCCCACCGGGAAGGTATGCAGCACGGTCGTCCCGATCCGCGCAGGCAGCATTGCCTGGAGCGGCACCGGCGACGGCGTGGCACCAAGCCTCGGCGTGGCGCTGATCGATGCGACAGCGGTGACCGGCGACGATGCTCCGGCTGAAGGCACGCCGCGAGCCGCGCAGCCGGCCGCACACAAGGTCAACGCCGCCGCGACGAGGAGGAACCTAGCCATGCGACTCGGTACGGGAGCGGACACACTGGATCCAAGGGATCACCCTCCCGGATTCGGAGCGCGGGCCGACGGAAAGTTGCCAAGGACCTCTACGCCGTGCGCGCGCTGCCGAAGCGTGGCGAGCGCCTGGGAGGCTGGTGGCCGATCGGTGTCGCCCTCGATCTGGACCAGGAATCGGTATTCCCATTGGACGCTGCGGGTCGGTCGCGACTCGATCCGGCTCAGGTTGACGCCGGCCTCCGCGAACGCCCCGAGCGCGTCGTGCAGGGCGCCCGGGACGTGCTTCGTCTCGAAGCTGATGATCGCGGCGCGCGGTCCGTCCGGCGGTGGTGCCAGCGGCCCCGTTCCGCGGGATACCTCCCGCTCAGGCAGGGTCACGATAACGAAGCGGGTCAGGTTCCGCTCCTCGCCCAGGTCGGCGAGGATCTCGAGGCCATGGTGCGTGGCAGCGTGCACGGAGGCGATCGCGGCGGTGTGCCGATCGCCGCTCTCCGCCAGGGAGCGTGCTGCGCTGGCCGTGTCGCCGCCGGGAATCGGCTGCCAGCCGTGCTCGGTGAGCAGCGCGTCGCACTGGGCGAGCGCCTGGGGGTGGCTGACCACCCGCTCGATCTCCCCGATCGCCACGTCGGGCAGTGCAAGCAGCTGGTGCCGGACGGGGAGGAGCAGCTCTCCACGGACCCGCAGGCCGCCGTCGATCAGCACGTCGACCGCATCGCCCACCGTGCCGGCCCTCGAGCTCTCGATGGGAAGCATGGCCGCAGCGACGGATCCGGATTCGACGAGCCGGGCGGCGGCAGCGAATGTCGGAGCGCCGACCGGCCGCGCGTTCTGGGGACCGAAGTAGCCGAGGATCGCCTCTTCGCCGTACGCGCCGGGCTCTCCCTGGAAGGCGACGCGCAGCGGCGATCCGTCGATCACGGGTTATAGGCGTCCATCATCCGGCCCCTGGCGTGCGTTCGGGCGTCGTCACCCTCGGGCTCCATCGAGTCCGGCGAGACGCCGTCGAGCGGCGCCACGGCGGCGACGTCGATCTCGCGGTCGCTGACCAAGCCCGTTGATGGCGTCGAGGTAGGCAACCACGCTGGCCTCGAGCACGTTGTCATGCAGCGCCCGACCGGGATAGGCGGGTGCTCCGGCCCTCGCCCCGGCGTCCCGGACGCTGAGGGTGACGGTGGCGGCGGTGGCGTGGCCGTGGCCGCTGGCGTGCACGTTGTAGGTGAGCAGCTCGACGGGCGCGGGGAGCACCCGCGCAAGCGCGTCGTCGACGGCGCGCATGAGGGCGTCGATTGCGCCGTTGCCATTGGCGTGCGCGTACCAGCGACGCCCACCGCCGACCAGCACCAGGCTCGCTCGGCTGGTGCGGTCGCTGCGAGCTCGCCGACCAGCGCTCGAGCGAGAAGGCGGCATCGGGCGTGAGGGCCGTGGCCTGCGAGGAGGAGGATGGAGTCGTCATTGTTCTTCGATCCTTTCAGACGGGAGTGAGCCAGCCCGCGTACGCGGGGTCGCGGCCGCGCACGGCGGCGGAGTAGCGTTGAGCCAGGTCGGCGCTGATCGGGAACGCGGCGCCGTCGCCGATCGGCCGGCCGTCGATGGAAGCGACCGGCGCGAGCTGCGCTCCCGTGCCGGTCAGGAAAGCTCATCGGCTGAGGTAAAGCTCGGTGCGGTCGATCTTCCGCTCCTCGACGAGATAGCCGGCATCGAGCGCGAGGGTGATCACTGCCTGGCGGGTGATGCCGGGCAGCACGTCATCGGTCAGCAGGCGAGGAGTGGCCGCCGCCCCGTCCCGGACCGGGACACAGGTTCGCGGAGGACGCCTCGGCGACGTGCCCGTCCGCCGTGAGCAGGAGCGCCTCATTGTAGCCCGCCGCGTGCGCATCCTCCACCGCGAGGCAGGCATTCACGTAGGAGCCGGTGTGGTCTTGCGCGCGGCGGGAACGGCGTTGTCGTTGACGCGCTGCCAGGCGGACACCGCCACGCGCAGCCCGTCGATCGGCACGTCATCGCCGAGCGGGAACGCATAGATCGCGACGCGATCCTCGAGGTCGCTCAGCTGCAGGCGAACCGAGCGTGCCGGCCTTGTAGAGAAGCGGTCGGATGTACATGTCGGCCGTCTCGCCGTTGAGGCGGAGCAGCTCGCGCGTGAGCTCGACCAGCTCCTCGGCGCTCTCGGGCGCCTCGGCGCGGAGCAGACGCCCGTTGCGCAGCAGGCGCGCCAGTAGTGCTCGAGCGCGAAGAGGATGGCCAGGCTTCATCGTCCTGGCGGTAGGCGCGGATCCCCTCGAAGATCGCCGTTCCGTAGTTCAGCGCATGGATGGCAATGCTTAGGTTGGCCTCGGCCGAACGGCGCCAGCCGCCCCGGAATCGGCCCACGCGGCTGCTGGGATCGAGCCGGCTCCCATCGCCTCCCTGCGCTGACGCCGGACGCGGGTTCGCCGCCGGGACCTCGGTCTTCATGAGCGACCTCCGCCCTCGAGCAGCGGCGCCGCGGACGGGGCGGGCCGCAGCGTGGTGAAGTGGCGCTCGTCGTGGGGGCGCAGCTGGGCGCCGTTCTTCCAGAGGGCGTATTCGAAGGAATCGGTCAGGGCGGCAACCGAAGCGGCCAGGATGTTCGTGTGGCGAGCCCGCGGTCGACCACCCGGCCGATGCGCCCCGCGACTCGATGACGACGCGCGTGCGGGCACCCGTCGCCGCCTCGCCGTCGAGGATGCGCACCTTGTAGTCGACGAGCTGGACGTCGTCGATCTGCGGATAGACGGCCCGCAGCGCCTTGCGCAGCGCCTGGTCGAGCGCGTTCACGGGGCCGTTGCCATCGGCCGCCGTGTGCAGGACCTCGCCGTCGACCTCGACCTTGACGCGTCGCCTCCGCGCGCACGTCTCGGCCGTCGCGCTGCTCGACGATGACCGTGAAGTCGAGGAGCCGGAACGGCGGCGCGTAGCCCGGCTGGCCGCGCCGGATGAGCAGCTCGAACGACGCCTCCGCCGCCTCGAAGCTGGCGCCCTCGCGCCTCGAGCCGCTTGATCAGGTCGCTGAGGGTTCGCCGCATCCTCTGGCCCTCGAGCGGTGGCCAAGCTGCTCGGCGCGCCACGCGTGCTCGCCCGCCCGCCGAGCTCGCTGACCACCAGCCGCGTCGCGTTGCCGACGCGCGCCGGGTCGACGTGCTCGTACGCGTGGCCGACGCGCGCCGTCGCCGCGCCGTGCACGCCGCCCTTGTGCGCGAAGCGCTCGCGCCCGACGTAGGGCTGTGGTTGTCGGGGCGCAGGTTCGCGACCTCGGCCACGAAGCGCGAGAGCTCGGTCAGGCCGGCGAGCGCGCCCGGCGGCGCAGTCGGCATCCCCATCTTGAGCGCGAGGTCGGCCCCGATCGTGCACAGGTTCGCGTTGCCGCAGCGCTCGCCGTAGCCGTTGATCGTGCCCTGCACCTGGCGCGCGCCCGGCTGCACCGCGGCGAGGGTGTTCGCCACGCCAGCGCCGGCGTCGTTGTGGACGTGGATCCCGACGCGGTCGTCCAGCCCAGCTCGTCGATCACGGTCCACACGATGCGGCGACCTCATCGGTCAGGCAGCCGCCGTTCGTGTCGCACAGCACCAGCCGCTCGGCGCCGGCCGCCTGCGCCGCCCGCAGCGTCGCGAGCGCGTAGGCCGGATCGCGCCTTGTAGCCGTCGAAGAAGTGCTCCGCGTCGTAGACCACCCGCGCCCCTGCGGCGCGCAGGTACGCCACCGAGTCCGCGATCATCGCCAGGTTCTCGTCGAGGCGTCGCGCCGAGCACGTCGGTCACGTGCAGGAGCCAGCTCTTGCCGAAGATGGTGACGACCGGCGTCTCCGCGGCCGACCAGCGCCTGCAGGTTCGGGTCGTCGGCGGCGCGGCTGGCCGATGCCGCGTCGACGCCGAAGGCGGCGATCCGCGCGTGCTTCCAGGTCATCGCTCGCGCGGCGCGCGAAGAACTCCTCGTCCTTCGGGTTGGATCCGGGCCATCCGCCCTCGATGTAGGCGAATCCCGCGCTCGTCGAGGCGCCGTGCGATCTTCAGCTTGTCCGCCAGCGACAGGACGAGCCCCTCGCGCTGCGTCCCGTCGCGCAGGGTCGTGTCGTAGAGGATGACCGGGGTCATGCCGCCACCCGCTCGAGCCGATGCTCGCCGCGCACGGCGTCCTCCACCGCTTCCGTGGTGGCGCTCTCCCCCCGAGATCGGGCGTGCGCAGCTCGAGCGCGCGCCTCCGACGGCGCCTTCGAGCGCCTCGGCCGCTGCCGGCTTCACCGAGCGACCAGCGCAGCATCAGGGCCGCGGAGCCGATGGCGCCGAGCGGGTTGGCGATCCCGCGGCCGGCGATGTCCGGCGCGCTGCCGTGCACCGGCTCGTAGAGGCCGAAGCGCCCGTGGGCGGTGGCTCGATCGCCGAGGCTCGCCGACGGCATCAGTCCGAGCGAGCCCGAGATCGCTGCCGCCTCGTCCGAGAGGATGTCGCCGAACAGGTTCTCGGTCACGATCACGTCGAAGCGCGAGGGGCTGCTCGACCAGCTGCAGTGCGCATCGAGTCGACGAGCAGTGATCGACGCGACGTCCGGGAACTCGGCGCGCAGCGCGTCGACCACGTCCCGCCAGAGGCGGCTGCTTGCCAGCACGTTCGCCTTGTCGACGCTGGTCAGGTGCCCGCGGCGCGCCCGCCGCCAGCTCGAAGGCGAGGCGCACGACGCGCTCGACCTCGTGCCGCGTGTAGCGCAGCGTGTCGACCGCCTCGTCACCGGTCCAGGGCTGCGTGCTCGCCGAAGTAGAGGCCGCCGGTCAGCTCGCGCACGATCAGCAGATCGGCTCCGTCGCGCACCTCCGCGCGCAGTGGCGAGGCGGCGGCGAGCGGGGAAAGGCCCGCACCGGCCGCAGGTTGGCGAACAGGCCGAGCGCCGGCCCGCAGCCCCAGGAGCGCCTGCTCCGGCCGGACGCCGGCCGCGCGGATCGTCCCAGCGCGGGCCCCCGACCGCGCCGAGCAGGACGGCGTCCGCAGCCGCGCACGCGTCGAGCGTCGCCGTCGGCAGCGCCTCGCCGTGCGCGTCGATCGCGCAGCCGCCGACCGGCTGCTCGTCCCACGCCACGCTGAACCCGAAGCGCTCGCCGGCGGCGTCGACACAGCGTCGCGCGGCGCCACTGACCTCGGGCCCGATGCCGTCGCCGGGCAGGTACGCGACGCGATAGCTCGTCATCCGACCGCCTCCGCGGTTGCCGGGTGCTCGGCGAGCAGCTTGTTGATGGCCGCCAGGTAGGCCCGCAGGCTGGCCTCGACGACGTTCGTCGAGAGGCCGTGGCCGGTGTAGACCGCGGGAGTGTCGTCGTCGCCGGTCGGCGCCGAGATCTTGACCGTCGCCTCTCCCTGGGCGTCCTCTCCCGCCCCAACGCTGCGCAGCTGGTAATCGACCAGCGAGGGCCGGCCGCCGATGATCTTCACCAGGGCGTTGTCGACCGAGTTCAGGAGGGCATCGACAGGGCCGTTCCCGCCCGCGAACGCCCGGAACGTGTGGCCCTCGAAGAAGAGGCTGACGCTGCCGCTGCTTGATTCGCCCTGCCTGCTGGCGGCGGCCCAGTGCTCGATCCGGACCAGCTGCGGGACCGGGTCGACGTGCTGCTCAGCCAGCGCAAGGAGGTCGGCATCGGTGACCTGCTTCTTGCGGTCGGCGAGGGCCATCGCCTCGGTGTACAGGGTGTCGAGATCGGCGGGCTCGAGCTCGATGCCGAGCCGGCGCAGGCGGTCGTCGAAGCCACGCCTGCCGGAGAGCTTGCCGAGCGTCGAGCGATGAGCTGGCGAGCCCGACCGAGGCGGGGGTCATGATCTCGTAGGTGAGCGGGTTCTTCAGGACGCCGTGCTGGTGGATCCCCGCTCTCGTGCGCGAACGCGTTGGCTCCCACCACGCTCTTGTTCGGCTGGACCGCGTAGCCCGGTCAGGTAGCTGACCATCGGCTGCGCGGCGATGATCTGCTCGGTCGCGATCCCGGTCGTCGCGCCGCGGTAGCGTCCCGGCCGGGTGTGGAGCGCCATCACGATCTCCTCGAGCGAGCAGTTCCCGGCCCGCTCGCCGATGCCGTTGACGGCCACCTCGACCTGTCGCGCGCCGTCTCGATCGCCGGCCAGCGAGTTGGCGACGGCCAGCCCGAGGTCGTTGTGGCAGTGGACGCTCACAGTCGACGCGTCGGCGCGATCGTCGCGCACGACGCGCGCACGAGCTCGCCGAACTCGTCCGGCGTCCGCGTAGCCCACCGTGTCCGGCACGTTGATCGTCGCTCGCGCCGGCGCCGACCGCCTCGTCGTAAGCACTCGAGCAGGAAGTCGAGCTCGGTGCGGGTGGCGTCCTGCGCGCTGAACTCGACGTCGTCCGGCCCTAGCTGACGCGCCAGCGTCACGCTCTCGCGGATCGCGCTCGAGGACCTGCTCGTGCGTCATTCGCAGCTTGTGCTCCAGCTGGATCTCGCTGGTGGAGATGAACGTGTGGATCCGCCAGCGCGTCGGCGCCCTTCAGCGCCTCGGCGGCGCGCCCGATGTCGCCCTCGGCGCGCGCGCGAGCGCCGCGATCACCGGGCCCGCGCGCACCGACCTCCGAGGCGATCCGCCGCACGGCCTCGAACTCGCCCGGCGAGGAGGCCGGGAAGCCGGCCTCGATGATGTCCACGTTCAGCCGCGCGAGCTGCTCGGCGATCTCGACCTTCTCGGCGCGCGTGAGCGCGATGCCGGGGGCCTGCTCGCCGTCGCGCAGGGTGGTGTCGAAGATCCGGATCGCTGGCGCCGCATCAGCTACGTTGCGCTTCGGCTTCGGCGTCGCGATCGGCCCATCCCGCGGGTCGCTGCTTCGAGGACCAGGGCATCATCTCGCCGCAGCTCGGCCCCGACCTCCTCGAGCTGGGACGCCCGCGCCTCGCTCCGAAGTCGGAGGAAGTCGCTGCAGCCCGCCGTCGGCCTCCGCGATCCATTCCTTGCGCGAACGATGCCGTCCTGGATCTCGTCCAGGATCTGCTTCATCTCGGCCCGGGACCCGGTCGTCGACGACCCGCGGCCGCGCGAGTAGTCGCCGTACTCGGCGGTGTCGGAGATCGAGTAGCGCATCCAGGACAGGCCGCCCTCGTACATCAGGTCCACGATCAGCTTCAGCTCGTGCAGGCACTCGAAGTAGGCGATCTCGGGCTGGTACCCGGCCTCGACCAGCGTCTCGAACCCCGCCTTGCACGAGGGCGGTGACGCCCCCGCACAGCACCGCCTGCTCGCCGAAGAGGTCGGTCTCGGTCTCCTCCTCGAACGTGGTCTCGAGCACGCCGGCCCGCGCGGCACCGATGCCCTGCGCGTAGGCGAGCGTCGCGTGCGCGGGCCTTGCCCGGTCGCGTCCTGGTGCACCGCGAAGAGCGCCGGCACGCCGCCGCCCTCGGTGTAGAGTGCGGCGCACGAGGTGGCCGGGTCCCTTGGGCGCGACCATCCCGACGTCGACGCCGCCGGGCGGGTCGATCTCGCCGAAGTGGATGTTGAAGCCGTGCGCGAAGAGCAGCAGCTGCCCCTGTGCGCAGGTTCGGCGCGACCTCGTCGCGTAGACCGCCGGCGCCGCGGTGTCGGGCACCAGCAGCATCACGACGTCGGCCGATGCGGTCGCCTGCGCCGCATCGGTCACCGTCAGCCCGGCCTCTCGGGCTGCGGCGGCCGAGCGCGAATCCGGCCGCAGGCCAACCACGACGTCGACGCCGGAGTCGTGCAGGTTGCGGGCATGGGCCTCCCCCTGCGAGCCGTAGCCGATCACCGCCACCCGCTGGCCCGCCAGCGCCCCGGCATCGATATCGCGGTCATAGATGAGCTTGGTCACGGCTTCTCTCCAATCTGGCTTGGGGTGCTGGCGGCCATGGCCACCGATCCGGCACGAACGAGGTTCCGCAGGCCGTGGCCGCGGAGCGCGGCGAGGGCGATCTCGATCTGGGCGGGCGCGGCGGCCAGCCGCAGGCGCCAGCCGTCGGGGCCCGCGGTCAGCAGCTCACCGCCTGCCGTCGCCATCGCGTCCTTGATCGCCCGGCGCGCGGCCGCGTCGGCCGGCACCGAGCATTCGACGAGCGCCAGCTCCAGCTCGAAGCGGGAGGCATCGGTCAGGTCGACCACCTCGAGCACCTCGATCAGGCGGTTCAGCTGGGCGAGCACCTGGTGCGTATGCGCGTCGTCGCCGCGGATCACGATCGTCATCCGCGAGCGGCCCGGCTCGTGGGTGGTCCCGACGGTCAGCGACTCGATATTGAAGGACCGCGCGCGCAGCAGGCTGGCCACCCGGTTCAGCGTGCCCGGCTTGTCGACAACCAGCGCGCTCACCACGTGGCGCACGTCCGCGTCGGTCACGAGCCGCCCTCGACCATGTCGGAGAGGCCCTTGCCGGGGAGCATCATCGGGTACACGTTCTGCGCGTCGTCGAGCTGGAAGTCGATCAGGGCCGGGCCTGGCGCTGCTCGCGCGGCGGCGATGCAGTCGACCACCTCCTCGGGGGTCGTGGCCCGGAAGCCGGGCATCCCGTACGCCTCGCAGAGCCGGACCAGGTCGGGGCCGAAGAGCTCGGCGGAGTGGAAGTTCCCCTCGTAGATGATCTCCTGCCACTGGCGGATCATGCCGAGCTTGTGGTTGTTGAGGACCGCGATCTTGACCGGGATCTGCTCCGCGACGAGGGTGGCCAGCTCCTGCATCGTCATCTGGAAGCCACCGTCCCCGGTGATCGCCCAGGTCTCGTGCTCGGGACGGCCAACCGCAGCACCCATGGCGGCCGGAACGCCATAGCCCATCGTCCCGAGGCCGCCGCTCGAGACATGTGCGAAGGGCCGGCGGAAGCCGAAGTAACGCGCCGCCCACATCTGGTTCTGGCCGACGTCGCTGGCCAGGGTTGCGGTATGGCCGGTCGCTTCGCCGATCTGCTCGACCACGTAATCGGCCGACAGGCGGCCCTGCGCGCCAGGCGCCGGAGCCGTGCCACGATCTCCGCAGGGAGACCTCGCGCCAGGCCTCGAGCTCGGCCCACCACGCGTCCCGCCGCGGCGACTGCGGCAGCCGCCGTCCCAACGCCGCCAGGAGATCCCCGGCGTCCGCCACGATCCCGAGGTCGGCGCGCACGTTCTTCCCGATCTCGGACCGATCCACGTCGACGTGCACGATCCGGGCGCGCGGCGCGAAGGTCGAGGTCTTGCCCGTGATCCGGTCGTCGTAGCGCATGCCGATCCCGATCAGCAGGTCGCAATGCTGGATCGCCTTGTTGACGTGCATCCAGCCGTGCATGCCCGCGTAGCCGAGCGAGAGCCGATGGGTCTCGTCGATGTTTCCGATGCCGAGCAGCGTGTGCGCGACCGGGATCTCGGATCGTTCCGCGACCTGCCGCAGCAGCTCGGTGGCCCCCGCGATCTGGACCCCATGGCCGGCCAGGATGAGCGGCCGCTCCGCGGCCGCGATCATCTCCGCCAGCTCGTCCGCCTCCGGCACGTCGCCGCGGACCGGGCGCAGCAGTCCGGGCAGGCGCAGGTCGCCGTGGCCGGGCGGGGAGCCGAGGTCTCGATCTGCAGCACGTCCTTGGGGAAGTCGAGCAGGACGGGGCCTGGCCGCCCGGTCGAGGCGATCTCGAACGCCTCCGCGATGGCGAGCGGCACCTCATCCGGATCCGTGACCAGCGCCGCGTATTTGGTGACCGGCAGCGCGATCCCCACGATGTCGGTCTCCTGGAAGGCGTCGCGTCCCAGCAGCGCGCGCGGGACGTTGCCGGTGATGGCCACCATCGGCACCGAATCCATCATCGCGGTGGCGAGCCCGGTGATCAGGTTGATGGCGCCCGGTCCGGAGGTTGCCATCGCCACGCCAACCTCGCCGGTGACGCGGCTGAAGCCGTCCGCGGCATGCGCCGCGCCCTGCTCATGCCGAACCAGGATGTGGCGCAGGGGGAACTCGCGCAGGACGTCGTAGATGGGAAGCACAGTGCCGCCGGGGTACCCGAAGATCGTGGTCACGCCACGAGCGACGAGCCCCTCGCACAGGGCGCGTGCACCGATCCGCGGCGCAACCTCGGATCCCGGGTCGCTGCCCGGTTGCGCCGCTGGGATCGGAAGTGATGCCATGAGTTCCCTTTCGTGAAATGAAAAACCCGCCGGATCTGTCGGCGGGATTCGATGGTCACGTGTGCCCCGGTGTGTTCAGCCGCTTGCACGCCCTCGATCCCGCCATCCAAGGAGGATGACGAGGCGAAGAATTACGAGAAGCGCGAAGAGCCCGTTCCCGGGTGGGACGGACGCGCGCGAATGGCCGAAGCGGGTCGACGAATGCATTGGGAGGACCCTATCAGGGGTGTCAAGCCGGCCCCTATGGTACTTCGGTCACCGCCCCGTTTGACGCGGACGAGACGAGCGCCGCGTACTTCGCCAGCACCCCACGCGCGTAGCGCGGCGCCGGAGCGCTCCACGCCGCGCGCCGGTCCGCGAGCGCCTCCGCAGGCACGTCGAGGTCGACGCGACGCGCGTCCACGTCGATGATCACCTGGTCCCCCTCCTCGACCAGGGCGATCGGGCCGCCCAGCGCCGCCTCCGGCGCCACGTGGCCGATCATCAGCCCATGGGTCCCTCCGGAGAAGCGGCCGTCTGTGATGAGCGCAACCTCGTCGCCAAGCCCCTCTCCGACGAGCGCGGCGGTCACGCTCAGCATCTCCTGCATCCCCGGTCCTCCGACCGGGCCTTCGTAGCGGATGATGACCACGTCTCCCGGACCGATCCGCTGGGCGCGCACCGCGTCGTAGCAGGCCGCCTCCGAGTCGAAGACACGCGCCGGCCCGCGATGGAGCCGGCGCTCATGTCCAGCCAGCTTGACCACGCAGCCGTCGGGCGCCAGCGACCCACGCAGGATGGCGAGGCCGCCGGTCGGCTTGATCGGATGCTCGATCGAGACCACCACCTCCTGGCCCGGAGTCTCGATGGCTGCGTCCGCGACCTCGGCGAGCGTGCGCCCGTCCACGTTGCGCGTCGAGCCGTCGAGGAGGCCGCCGCGCAGCAGCTCGCGCGCGACGAGTCCGATCCCGCCCGCCTCGTGGATGTCGACCGCCGTGTATCGCCCGCCGGGCATGAGACTCGCCACGATCGGCGTGCGTGCGGCGATTCGGTCGAAATCGTCGATGTCGAGCGCGATCCCGAGCTCGTGCGCGATGGCCAGAAGGTGCAGGACGGCATTCGTCGAGCCACCGGTCGCTGCAACCGACGCGATCGCGTTGTCGAGCGCCGGCCGGGTCATGATCGCGCTCGGGCGCGTGCCTTCGTTGACGAGCCGCATGACGAGCTCGCCGGCGCGCCGCGCGGCGTCTGCCTTGCGCGGATCCTCGGCCGGGATGTCGTTGAGTCCCCCCGGCGAGATGCCGAGGAACTCCAGCGCCGTGCTCATCGTGTTGGCGGTGAACTGGCCGCCGCACGCACCGGGGCCGGGGCACGAGACGTCCTCGATCTCGCGCAGCTCCTCGAGGCTGATCTTCCCCGCCCGGTAGGCCCCGATCGCCTCGAACACGGTGACCACGGTCGCGTTGCGCTTTCCCCGCAGCACCCCGGGGTTGATCGTCCCGTTGTAGAGCACCAGGCCCGGCAGATCGAGCCGGGCGAGCGCCATCGCCGCAGCCGGAATCGTCTTGTCGCAGCCCACCAGGCACACCAGGCCGTCGAAGAGGTGGCCGCGCGCCACCAGCTCGATCGAGTCCGCGATCACCTCCCGGCTCACGAGCGAGGCCTTCATTCCCTCGGTGCCCATCGAGACGCCGTCGCTGACGGCGATCGTGTTGAACTCCATCGGCGTCCCGCCGGCCGCCCGGATCCCCTCCTTGACCAGCAGCGCCAGGTCGCGCTGGTTGTAGTTGCAGGGCATCGTTTCGATCCAGGTCGTGCCCACGCCGATGATCGGCTTCGAGAGGTCGGCATCGGTGAAGCCGATCGCCTTGAGCATCGCCCGCGCGGCGGCCCGATCCGGCCCGTCGAGGAGAACGCGGCTGTGCTCGCGGGGGTCGTACGCAGGCGCGGAATCGTTCATGGGCTGGCTGCTACCTTACTTGACACGCCCGCTAGGGTGGCCGAACCGATGAGCGACCTGACCTCCAGCTCCCCACGCCCGCGCACGATCGTCGACAAGATCTGGGACGGCCACGCGGTCCATTCGGAGCCGGGCATGCCGACCGTGCTGGCGATCGACCTTCATCTCATCCACGAGGTGACCAGCCCGCAGGCGTTCGACGGGCTGCGCGCAAAGGGCCTGGGCGTCCGACGGCCGGACCTGACGCTGGCTACCGTCGACCACTCGATCCCGACCACGGACCGGTCGCTGCCCATCGTCGACCAGCAGGCCGCAACCCAGATCCACCGCCTGGAGGAGAACTGCGAGCAGTTCGACATCCCCCTGCACGGCGTCGGCTCGCCGCACCAGGGGATCGTGCACGTCATTGGCCCGGAGCTGGGCCTGACCCAGCCGGGGATGACGATCGTGTGCGGGGATTCCCACACCGCCACGCATGGCGCGTTCGGCGCGCTCGCTTTCGGGATCGGCACCAGCGAGGTCGAGCACGTCCTCGCCACACAGTGCCTGCTGCAGCATCGGCCGAGGAGCTACGAGGTGCGCATCAGCGGGCGGCTGGCGCCGGGCGTGGCGGCCAAGGACGTGATCCTGGCGCTCCTGTCGCAGATCGGGGTGAGCGCGGGGACCGGCCATGTCTTCGAGTACAGCGGCGATGCGATCCGCGCCCTCGGCATGGAGCAGCGCATGACGATCTGCAACATGAGCATCGAGGGCGGCGCGCGCGCCGGGCTGGTCAGCCCCGATGAGACGACCTTCGAGTATCTCGCCGGCCGGCCTCACGCCCCCGCCGGCGCGGACTGGGAGCTCGCGGTGGACCGCTGGCGCCTCTTGGCCTCTGACGACGGAGCCGCGTATGACCGGACGGTCAGCCTGGACGCCTCGGTGCTCGAGCCGATGGTCACCTACGGCACGAATCCGGGCATGGGCTTCCCGATCAGCTCGCGGATCCCCGACCCAGCCTCGCTGGCCGATCCCTCCCGCCGGGCTGGTCTCGTCCGCGCACTCGAGTACATGGGCCTCAACCCCGGCGAGCCGATCCTGGGCCAGCCGGTCGACGTCGTCTTTATCGGCTCCTGCACGAACTCGCGGATCAGCGACCTGCGCGAGGCCGCCGGGCTGCTTGATGGCCGCCAGGTTGACGATGGCGTCCGCATGCTGGTGGTTCCCGGCTCGACCGAGGTGAAGCGCCAGGCCGAGGAGGAGGGGCTCGACCGCATCTTCCGCGCGGCGGGCGCCGAGTGGCGGGAGGCAGGCTGCAGCATGTGCCTGGCCATGAACGGCGACGAGCTGCGGCCCGGCCAGTACGCGGTGAGCACCTCGAACCGCAACTTCGAGGGACGCCAGGGCCAGGGCGGCCGAACCTTTCTTGCCTCGCCGCTCACCGCCGTGGCCTCGGCCGTTGCCGGCCACCTGGCCGATGCGAGGGCGCTGGCATGAGCGCCCCCTTTCAGGCCTTCCGCTCGGCCGTCCTGCCGCTCCTGCGCGACGACGTCGACACCGACCAGATCATCCCCGCCCGCTTCCTGAAGGCGGTCGATCGCGATGGAATGGGCGCCGGCCTCTTCGCCGATTGGCGCTACGACCGCCTGGGCACGCCCCGCCCGGAGTTCGTGCTCAACGATCCCTCGATGGAGGGCCGGCGGATCCTGCTGGCGGGAGCCAACTTCGGCTGCGGCTCATCCCGCGAGCACGCGGCCTGGGCGCTCGCGGCGTGGGGCATCCGAGCGGTGATTGCCCCCTCGTTCGCCGACATCTTCCGCGCCAATGCGCTCAAGAACGGCCTCCTGCCAATCGCGCTCGATCCACCGGCGCTGACCGCCGTGCAGCAGGCTGTCGCGGCAGGCCCGGGGATGGAGCTGGGCGTTGACCTCGAGGGCCGGACGATCGAGCTGCCCGACGGCGATCGCCTTCCCTTCGACGTCGATCCATTCTCCCGATCGATGCTCCTCGCGGGCACCGATGAGCTCGGCTACCTGCTCGGCTTCAGGGAGCAGATCGAGGCATTCGACGATCGGCTCGCGGAGATGCGCGCCGAGCACCGCGCCCGCCTAGTCGAGCCGCCGCCTAGAGCGGCGCGAAGCGCGCGGTGAAGTGGCGGAGCGTGGCCGGCTGCTGCTCGATGCGCAGGCCGCCCAGCTCGCCGGCGCGCTCCGCGACCCAGCGGATAACCTCGATCACGTAATCGACGTGCGACTGGGTATAGACGCGCCGCGGGATCGCGAGGCGCACCAGCTCCATCGGCGCTGGTTCCTCGCTGCCGTCGGGATGACGCCCGAACATCACGGTCCCGATCTCGCAGCCTCGGATCCCACCCTCGCGGTAGAGGGCGCAGGCCAGCGCCTGCCCGGGGTACTCGAGCGGGTCGATATGCGGCAGCAATGCAGCGGCGTCGAGGTAGACAGCGTGGCCACCGATCGGCAGGACGAGCGGCACCCCCGCCTCCGACAGCGCCTCGCCCAGGTAGGCGGTGGACCGGATCCGATAGCGCAGGTAGTCGGGATCGACCACCTCTCGGAGGCCCTGGGCCATCGCCTCGAGGTCGCGCCCGGCCAGGCCGCCGTAGGTCGGGAAGCCCTCGGTCAGGATCAGCATGTTGCGGCAGGCCTCGGCCCAGCGCGCGTCGTTGAGGGCCAGCCAGCCGCCGATATTGGCGATCGCATCCTTCTTGCCGCTCATCGTCATCCCATCGGCCAGGGAGGCCATCTCGCGCACGATCTCGACCACCGCGACGTCCGCGTACCCGGTCTCCCGCTCCTTGATGAACCAGGCGTTCTCCGCGAAGCGGCAGGCGTCGAGGAAGAGCGGCACGCCGTATCGGTCGCAGATGGCGCGCACGCCGCGCAGGTTCTCGAGGCTCACCGGCTGGCCCCCGCCGGAGTTATTGGTGACCGTCACGAAGACGACGGGCACGTTCGCCGGCCCGCGCTCGGCGATGAACGCATCGAGCGCGTCGAGGTCCATGTTGCCCTTGAAGGGGTGGATGGTCGCGGGCTCATGGCCCTCGGGGATGACCAGGTCGATCGCCTCCGCGCCGGTGAACTCCACGTTCGCCCGAGTCGTGTCGAAATGCGTGTTGTTCGGGATCGCCTTGCCCGGCCCGCCGATCACCGAGAAGAGGATCTTCTCCGCGGCGCGTCCCTGGTGAGTGGGGATCACGTGCTCGAACGGGAAGAGCTCGCGCACCGCCTCGAGGAAGCGGAACCATGACGGGGAGCCGGCGTAGCTCTCGTCGCCGCGCTGGATCCCCGCCCACTGCTCACTGCTCATGGCGCCGGTACCCGAATCGGTGAGCAGGTCGATCAGGACGTCGTCCGCGTGGAGGTTGAACAGGTTGTAGCCGGCCGCCTCGAGCTTCGCCTGCCGCTCCTCGACGGTGGTCAGCCGGATCGGCTCAACGCTCTTGATCCGGAACGGCTCGATGATCGTGTGCCAGCGCTCCACGGGGAGAGGATACGGCGATCAGTGTCGATCTGGGCCTTGCGCAATCCCATCGAAGGCCTCACACTGCGATAGTCTACGACTATCCCGATATACGAGGCTACGCAGATGATGCAGATTCCCGGGTCCCCGACCACCTCTTACGCGGGCCTCGCCGCCGACGACCTCGGCCGCTCCGACGAACGGCCTCCGCTCGTGCTGCTTCACGGGCTGACATTCGACCGCACCATGTGGCGCTCGGCCCTGGCCGAGCTCGCGGCCATCGATCCCGGACGCAGGGCGATCGCATTCGATCTCCCCGCGCACGGTGACTCTCCGGACTCACCTCCGTACACCCTCGACGAGATCGTGGAGCGCGTCCATGCCGCGATCCTCGAGGCAGGCCTGGCAGACCCGGTTGTCGTGGGACACTCCGCCGCCGCGGGAACGGCCACCGTGTACGGGGCAACGCACCCGACGCGTGGCGTGATCGCCGTCGAGGGCACCCTCCAGGTCGGGGCTTTTGCGGGGATGGCGCAGTTGCTCGAGCCGATGCTTCGCGGACCGGCCTTCGCCGACGCATGGGCTCGGATCGCCGACGGCGCCTTCCGACTCGACGAGGTCGCTCCTGACGTGCGGGACTTTGTCATCGCGACCAGCAGGCCGCGACAGGAGATCGTCCTCGGATACTGGCAGGACCTGTTCGCGCGCACGCCGGCCGAGCTGGACGCAATGGTCGCCGGCGGGGCCGCCGCGATCAGGGCAGCGGGGATCCCCTACGTTACGGTCGTCGGCGCCGACCCGTCACCGGAGGAAGTCGCGTGGACCGACGCGAACCTGCCGGATGCGCGGATTCTTGTTTGGCCTGCCAGCGGCCACTTCCCGCACCTCGCCCACCCTCGCCGCTTCGCCGAGCTCCTCGCAGAGACGGCGGCCTGGGCACGGCCGACCGCGGGCGTGATCAGGGAATGACGTGGGGCTCTGCGCCGGACGCGGCGTTCGCGTCACCGCGCGGCGTGGAGCCGGCCATGAGCAGCTTCGTGACAAGCCGGAGGCCCTCCCCCGACGTCATCCGGCTGCGGCCATCGGCATGCGCCGCCCGCAACCCATCAGTGAGAGCAATGGTCAGCTCCGCGATTTCGATCGCCGGCATCGGCGGAACGGTTCCGATCGCGGCCGAGAACTGCTCGATGTAGTCGGCGATGATCTCGCGGCATCGGCGTTCCGCGCTCGCGAGCTCCGCCCGGGCGGCCGGATCGGTCGCCGCATGGGTCCGGTATTCGTTGAGCAGGCGCCACCAGCGCGATGGAACCGCATCCTCGGCTGCAGCCATCCGATCCAGCTCTCGTTCGATCAGATCCTCCACCGAGTCACTTGACGATCCGAAGGTGGGATCGTGCCGCGGCAGAGAGGCAGCGAGTCCCTTCTCGAACATGTCCAGCCGCTCGCGCATCAGGGCGTGGAAGAGCTCGTCCTTGCTGGCGAAGTTCGAGTACACCGCCCCGATCGTGTAGCCCGCATGATCCGCCACGTCGGTGAGGGACGCCGAGCGGAAGCCCTTCTCCCCGAAGACCTCGGCGGCAGCCTCGAGCAGACGCCGCCGGGTCACGCTCTGGGCCTCGACGCGGGTCAGCCGCCGGCGACGTGCGCCGTGGCCGGCCTTCGGGACCCTGGTCGCCTCTGCTTTCACATCCAGATTATGCCGCGTATCTGGATTGCGCCGCAAGGAATGACTTTGCGCGGTCGCCCTCGGCCCTTGGACCGCCCTGGGCCACCCCTGTATCCCATTGGTGGGCATGGCCCGGCCGTGCCTTCCTTAGGAGCTGGGCGGGGTCGTCGAGACGGAGATGTCGTCGGCAGACCAGCTGAACGTGCGACCCGTCGAGTCGTCGCCCAGCTGGAGGCTCGTCAATGGCGCATTCCCCAGATTCTGGCCGGCCTGTGAAAGAGCCGGGTCGTTCTGTCCGTCGAGGGACACAGCGAACGTGCCCGCGCTCTCGTTCACCGACAGAGTGACCCGGTGCCAACCCACGGGCACGGTGAGGGTTCCGGTGTAGTTGATGCCGGTGATGTTGTTCCGGACCTTGAGCTGGCGGTTGGCTGCGAGGTACACCTGGATCGCTTGCGCACTGGCGCTGCGCAGGCCAAAGAGCGTGGCCGAGGTCGTCTGGCTCGCCATGTTGACCCACGCCTGCGCATACAGGGCGCCGGTATAGCCGGAGCCCCCCAGACCCCGGAGTGCAAAGGCCTGAGCGCCCGTGCTGGTCAGCTGGGCTCCATAAGCGCCGCTGTGCTTCACGGAAGTCCCTACCGTCACGCCGCCGACGACCGGCTGCCAGGCGGCGAGGGCTCCAGACTCGAAGCCCTCGCTCAGGATCGGCGGGCCGGGTACTGATATCGGCGCGGTCGAGGCAAGGACGTCATCGGCGTACCAGTCGAACGTGCGGCCCGTGGCGTCATCGCCGAGCTGGAACACGGTGAATACTGAGGTACCCAGGTTCTGGCCACTCTGCGCGAGCAGAGGATCGGAGACCCCGTCCACCATGACGTCGAAGCCTCGTCCGCTGACAGAGGCGTGAAGGACGATCTGGTGCCAGGAGCCAGGTGAGAGTTGCGTTTGGCCCTGGTAGTTGACGCCCGTTATGTTGTTACGCGCGGTCAGTATTCCGCCGGCTCGCAGGTACAGGGCCAGTACTTGAGCGGTGGGGCTCTTCAGTCCGAACAGCGTCATCGACGTCGCCGGAGAACTTGGCAGCTGCACCCAGGTCTGCGCCCAGAGCTCGCCACACGGGTTCGACAGAGGACCGAGGGCATAGCTCTGTCCACCAGTGCTCGTGAGCCGCGACGCGTACGAGCCGCCGTGGGTTACGGCGGTTTCCAGAGCAACGCCTCCGACGACCGGCCGCCAGGCGGCGAGCGTCCCCGACTCGAATCCGTCGCTGAGCAGAGGCCCCGGAGGCGGGCCAAGGTCGTACGTCTGCACGTCGAACGTGGCGCCAAGGGCATTCTGGGGAGCGACCGTGACACGTGTGCCGCTCACTGTCACCTTCAGAAAGTGATAGACGGCAGCGGGCGTCGCCGGCACGGGCGCCGCGCCGCAGGCCGAACCACGGCCCACGGTAAAGGACCAGCCGACCGCGTACGCGTCGGTGGACGAGCACGGGGTCGTGCCCGTGCCAACCGGCTGCACCTTGCCGCCGCCGCCACCGGTGACATAGCTGATCAGCTGACCGGGCCCTGCGGGGGTGTTGCGCTGATACAGGTGGGCATGACCGTTGAAGGCCATCGACACCCCGTTGGCGCTCAGGAGGGCCTCGAGGCTGTTGGGGTTGGACGGCGTGTTCTGCAGATACGGGTCCCCAGGCTGAGTGGCATTGTCGACCCGAAGCGGGAAGTGGAAGAAGGCGAGCTTCACACCACCTGGATGGCCCTGCAGATCGGCCTGGAGCCACTGGTACTCCGCCGAGCTCGGCGTCCAGTGCTCGTCGTGATCGAGCTGGTAGGCGGCGCACGGGTTCGCGCCGGAGGGCGGCGGCGCGCAGGCTCCGCCCGTTCCGACGCCGGCGTTGCCTTCCGTCCATGCCGCGTCGAGCATGTAGATCCGCACGTTGCCTGACGAGAATGCGTACCACGCCGCAGGGTAGGTGCCAGCCGTGGCGCCATCGATCGCGGGGTACGACCGCATGGCATAGGATCCTCCCGCGGCTGCCGCGGTGGCGGTCTCGGGCCAGTTGCGCAGAATGTTGTTGTTCTGGCCGTGGTTGCCGTCCGCGGCGAAGAATGGAATGCCCTGGATCTGCGCCCAGTACTGCGGACCGAAGACGTTGCTGATCTGGGTCAGCTGAGCCGGCGTTCCCCCCGGCGCGTTGGTGCCCGTCTCATGCAGGTCGCCGTAATTCGACTGCGAGCCATCCTGGTACGCGATGTCACCCACCCCCACGATGAACCGGGCGCCCGAGGCCCCCATGGCGGCCTCGATGGCCTGCTGGCTGGTGTTGACCGAGGTGCTGGTTGCGGATCCCGTGCTGTCCGTGTTGTCGCCGAAGTCACCCACCACGGCAAAGGTCAGCGGCGTCACGCTCGCGGTGCTTGCGGGATCGAGCGTGGTGAAGCTTGGTGATGGATTGGCTGAGCCGAGCAGATCGGTCGAATCCGCGGCGTAGATGCGATAGCAGTAGGTCGAACTTGGGGCCAGGCCGCTGATGGTCATGGTGTCCTGGAAGTCATTGCGGGTATAGCCCGTGGGCGCCACATTCACCTGCGTGAACGTGCCAGCCGCGACCGTGTTCTGCGTGCAGCTGCCCGGAGGTCCCCAGCGCAATGTGCCCTGCCCCTGGATAGTCGTCGCCCAGGTCACCACGACCGAGGTCTGTGTGAGGTCGGTGAGATAGGGGGCACGTGCCAGCTGTGGGCTCGCCAGCTCCGCGTTGAATGATGCCGCGGCCGCGGCCGGCACCAGCGGCGCGATCGGAAGCAGCCCGATCGCCAGCAGGAGTGCCGTGCCGGCGCCGACCCGGCGGCGTCTGGCGCCTGGACCGCCACGCATGTGGGAACCCCCCGTTCGGACCACGCCGCGCCACGACTTCCAGGCGCAACCGTCCTCAAGTGCAACGTGCGAGATGGATGAATGCGTGGACAACCTACAGCACCTCACCCCACCGCACCAGATCATTTGCCGGTGATGGTGCGCGCCTGCACCAGAACCGGTCCCTGCGAGGGTGGCCCGGCTCAGGCGGTCGGGCGCCTATCGCGGACCGCCTGCACCGCTGCGGCGATTCCTCCATCCCACGCGTCGCCGTGGCCCGGCAGCACCCAGCGCGCATCAACTCGCTCGAGGCGCTCCAGGGACTCGAGCGCCTGGTCCGCATCGGCGGTGAAAGGCGCGATCTGGGGTCCGCGCTCGCCGGTCGTCACCGCGTACGTCGACAGGCAGTCTCCGGCGAAGAGCGCGTCGAGTGTCGGCACCAGCAGGGCGGCACTCCCCGACGTGTGGCCCGGCGCCAGGATCACGCGGGGGCTGCCGGGCAGGTCGAGGGTCGCCCCGTCACCAAAGGTCGACACCTCGACTAGGTGTGGCGTGCGGAGCGCGCCGTGGAGCACGCCGAACCACAGGAAGCCGAGCAGCGGCGCCAGCTTCATCGGTCCTGACTTGGCCGGATTGGGCACCTCGCCGCGCGCCAGAGCGGCGTCGAGCTCGTGGACCCAGACCGGCACCGAACGCTCCACGCGCAGGCGCTCGGCGAAGCCGATGTGGTCGCTGTGGCCGTGGGTCAGGACCAGCGCACGCACGTCACCGATCGCGCGCCCCATGGCCGCGAGCTCGCGCGGGATGTCGCCGTAGTAGCCCGGCACGCCGGCATCGATGATCGTCACCTCTCCGGCCTCCTCGACGAGGTAGGCGTTGACGATGCTCTCGCTGCCGATGCGGTGGATGTTCGGGGCGATCCTCATCGGTCAATCAGCATAGCCAAGGGGGCTCAGCGCAGGGGTTGACAACTCGGTCGAAGCGTGTAGAGTACCTCTAGGTTATATAACCACTAAGTGATGTCTATGCAGCAGCCCGACCCCCTCAGCACGACCTTCGCCGCACTCGCTGACCCAACCCGGCGGGCGATCCTGGCCCGTCTCGCCCGTGGGGAGGCATCGGTCAAGGACCTGTCCGCACCGTTCGACATGAGCCAGCCCGCCATCTCGAAGCATCTCCGGGTCCTGGAACGGGCGGGGCTCATCGAACAGGGCCGGCAGGCGCAATGGCGGCCTCGTCGATTGCGCGCCGGGCCGCTGCGGGATGTTGCCAGCTGGGTCGGCCAGTACCGCCGACATTGGGAGGAGAGCTTCGAACGGCTGGATGCCTACCTCCGTGACGTACAGGACAGCAAGGAGCCCCAGAATGGAGACGACGATGACTACGACTCGAATCGACCGGGGTAGCACCGCGTCGACGACCATCTACTCGGAGGGCGGCGATCTCGTCTTCGAGCGCACGTTCGACGCGCCGCGCGAGCGGGTCTGGCAGGCCTTCACCGATCCCGAGATCGTGCCCCGCTGGTGGGGTCCGCACGGTACCACCACCACCGTCGCCGAGATGGACGTGCGGCCGGGTGGCAAGTGGCGGTACGTCAGTCGGGCGTCGGATCGCGACGACGTGGAGTTCTATGGCGAGTACCTGGAGGTCACGCCGCCTGCAGGCTTCAGGTGGACCTTCATGTTCGACGTCGAAGGCGTCGGTCCCCAGGGAGGACCGGAGGCATTCAGCTTCGAGGACCTCGGCGGCAAGACGAAGGTGACGTCCATCGCCAACATGGGTTCGCCCGACATCCTCGAGGGTGCCCTGGCGACCGGTATGGTCGGCGGTGCGATCGAGACTTGGGATCGCCTCGCGGCCGTGCTGGCCGACGGTTGACGAACTGCGAGAGCCGGGCAGCCATGGGGCGTAGCCCGGCTCTCTGGTGCCTCGCAGGCGGGACGCGAGCGCGTAGATTGCGCCGATGAGCTTCGACGTCGCCGCTGAAGCCTATGACCGGTTCATGGGGAGGTACTCGTCCCAGCTCTCACCGCAGCTGGCGGACCTCGCCGGCGTGCGCGCCGGCCAGCAGGTGCTCGACGTCGGCTGCGGCCCGGGCGCCCTCACCGCAGAGCTCGTCGCACGCGTTGGGCCGCAACGCGTGACCGCCGTCGACCCGTCCGCATTGTTCGTCGCCGCCGCTCGGGAGCGGCACCCCGGCGTCACGGTGCTGAAGGCGTCCGCGGAGGCGCTGCCGTTGCCCGATGGCACCTTCGATGTGGCCGCCGCGCAGCTCGTCGTCCATTTCATGGCCGATCCGGTCGGGGGATTGGCGGAGATGGCGCGGGTGACCCATCGGGATGGCGTTGTCGCCGCCTGCGTCTGGGATCACGGGGGCGGCCAGGGACCGCTCAGCGTCTTCTGGCAGGCTGCGCGCGAGCTCGATCCCGAGGTCGATGATGAGTCGCAGCTCCCGGGCGCCAGGGAGGGTGACCTGGCCGAGCTGTTCACGCTCGCGCGCCTGCGCGAGGTTGCCGAGGCCGTTCTCCCGGTGAGTCTCGAGCACCCCACTTTCGAAGCGTGGTGGGAGCCGTTCACACACAGCGTGGGACCGGCTGGAACCTACCTCGCCAGCCTGGAGGTCGAGCGACAGGATGAGCTGCGCGAGCGTTGCCGGGCCCTCGTCCCAACCGAGCCATTCGTGCTCACCGCTCGCGCGTGGGCGGCCCGCGGCCTAGCGTAGCGAGCACCAATCGAGCACCGATCGAGGACGCCGAGGGTCGCTTGGCTGCGGTCGTAGGAGGGGAGCACGGTGACGATCAGCACTGCGAGCGCGAGCCGCGCACTGTCAGCTCACCAGACCCCGCCGACCGGCTGGAAGCTATGTTCACGGCGTGGCGAGAACGCTGCCCGATTTATCTGGCGTTGCTCAATCCCAACCCGGTCGGCGTCGCCTTCGCGATCGGCGCCGCGGCGTGAAATCCAGACCAGGCTTGGCTGGGGCGGAAGGATTCGAACCTTCGATCTCCTGATCCAGAGTCAGGCGCCTTACCGCTTGGCCACACCCCAGCGCATGTACGCTCAGATTGAGCGTCCCACTCGGTCGGCGTGACGGACTACCGAGGAGATCGAGTTTACCACCGGGTCTGCGCGGGACTCCTGACAGCGCGAAATCCAGCGGGAAATTGGCCACCGACGACATGAGGCGACCTGTTGACAACGAGCACCAAGTTATCCACACTCCCCGCCCAGACACGCGGAGATGACGGTGGAAGAGACGCGTCAGGTCGCCCTCAGCTTGGCCGGCGAGATGGACAGGGCCCGGGTCGAGCTGCTCAGTGGAGCGATCGCCGAAGTGCGTAGGCGGGCGCGACGCTACGTCCAGGAGCCGTCTGACACCGCCTGGCACGATCTCGTCGACGGCTTGACGCGCACGTATGGTGATATGGAGACATACGACCTGCTGCGCGCGGTGGAGATTCACTCGCGGACCAGCAGGCGGCGCTGAACCGGCTTAGGACTGGCAATGAGCGGACAGCTGGGGGCCTTGCTGCTCCTGCTGCTATTGGCGACGACGATCATCGCGTTCCATTGGTACTTCCAGCATCGGCGCAGCGAGAGCGACTTGCGCCGCTTTGAGGGCGAGCATTACCAGGTGGCCCGCGATCGGCTCTCCCGGTTGGCACGCCGGGGTCGTCAGCCGCCGGCGTCGGGCCGCGACGAGCAGTCGGAATAGTCGACGGCTGCGGCTCGCGTTCCTATTGGGGCGAGATGCCTCGCTCGAGGGGCGGCGGTGCGGGAGCCGGCATCGGATGGCCGGAACCCGCCGAAGGAGCCAGAGCGTTTGCCGCCATCGCGAACCAGATCATCACTCCGGCAACGAGCACCGTGACCGCCACGGCAGCAGCTCGTACCTGCGACGGTTGCGAGGTCGGAAAGTCGATGTGCGCGGTCATGCTCGAATCGTGATTCGGACAACCTTGCGCGCGAAGCACCGCGATGACCCCGCCGGTGTCAATCGTCGGACCGGCGCCTCGCCATTGGTACAGGTCCTCCATAGGCCGGACGGGAGTCTGCCGCTCACCGATTCCTCTCGCTACCGTGCAGGCAACGGCCACCCGCCGCAGAGATGGAGCAGGCACACACCGATGCAGACGATCGAGACGCAGCAGTGGCGCAGGTACGGTTTCGGGGGTCCTCCCGAGCCGTGGGAGCGCGGCGCCCAGCGGGATCTCGACCGCCTGGCGACGTCGTACTACGTCGATGCCCTGGAGTCGCGACGCCAGATCATGGGCAACGGCCCGGAAGCGGAGACGCGCGCGATCCTGGAGGAGCTGTTCACCACCGCGACTCGGCACAAGCACGAGATCGACTACACGCTGCGCCATTGGGCGACTCCGGTGGAGCGCGCCCGGGTCGAGGATCGGCTCGGCTCGCTGATGCGCATCAGCCGCAAGCTGCGGGAGATGACGAACCCTGACCCGGAGCCCCTGCGGGCCGCCTGAGATCCGACCCGCCCGCTAAGAGCCCGTAAAGGGCTGGAGCGCTTGGCTGAAGTCCCAGGAGCCCTGCGCGATGCCCGCTCAGTCATTCCCAGCGGGCGAGCACGCTGATAGATTCGGCTGCACCGCCACCTTCGCTGGAGCTGGAACCAGTCACGCTCGCGAGGTGTAGTCAGAGCGAGGTAGCGAAGATGCGCTGGGAGGCGTTCGCAAGCGCACGGCCTGAGCTCGCGGCTGCCGCGAGCTCGCTGTTCAGCGCCTTCAGCATCGGATACCTGGCGACGCTGCGCCAGGACGGCGCGCCGCGCGTCCATCCAGTGACCGTGACGCTCGCGGAGGGCGGACTGTACGTGAGCATTGTCGGCTCGACCCGAAAGGCCTCTGATCTTCTCCGGGACGGTCGATACGCTCTGCATGCGTTCCCAAGGCTCCCCACCCCCAACGGGTGGCAGGACGAGGAATTCATGCTCGGCGGCCGCGCGTCACTGGTGAGCGACCAGGAACTGCGAGGCCGAGTCGTTGCGGCTCACAACGACGTCGTGTCTGACGACGATCTTCTCTTCGAGCTCGAGCTTGACCGGGCGTTTCACAAGCATCGGGCGACCGATGGGTCGGTCATTCATGAGATCTTCGTGGCGCCAGGATCGACCGATTAGCCCGGGCGGCATCGTCGAGCGCCGCGCCGGCGTCATCTGACCGTGCTTCGACTCCCTGCGGGCCGCTACGCTCTGCGGAACGATGCCCGAGTGGATCTACTTCATCCATCCCTTGCGTGACAACTTCGCGGCGACCATGACGCGGGAGGAAGAGGATGTCTGGCGCGTCCATTTCGAGCGCCTCCGCCGCCTTCTCGACGAGGGAGTGATGGTGCTGGTGGGCCCGACCCTCGGGCCGATCAACACCGGGATCGCGATCTTCGAGGCGCCCGACGAGGAGGCGGCCCGCCGGATCATGGATGAGGACCCGACCATCGCCGGCGGCCATGCCCGCGGCGAGCTGCGACCGTTTCGGATCTCGCTCCTACGGGGCAGAGACGAGCCGTCCACCGCGAACGGGGATGCCGATCCTGAGGGCGCCGCCCCGTAGACTCAGGCGCATGCCTCGGTATCCACTCATCAATGATGTCCTCGCTGCTACTGCTCGCCTCCGTGGGATCGTGCTGCGAACACCGCTCGAGCCATCGATGGCACTTGGCGGGGAGTCGGGCGCGGCCGAGGTCCGGCTGAAGCTGGAGAATGCGCAGGCGACGGGCGCATTCAAGACCAGGGGTGCACATAACAAGATCGCCCTGGTCGCCGCGGAGGGGATCGAGAGAGGGCTCGTCACCGCCAGCAGCGGCAACCACGGGATCGCGGTTGCGACTGCCGCGGCTCGGTACGAGATGAGCGCGACGATCTTGGTTGGCGCGTCGGTCTCGCCGGCGAAGCTCGAGCGGCTGCGCGGGCTCGAGACGGACACCATCACCGTCGAGGTCTTCGGTCGTGACAGCGACGATGCGGAGGCAGAGGCGCGCCGACGCGACGATGCGCGGCAGGCGGTCTATATCTCGCCCTACAACGATGCGGACGTCATCGCCGGCCAGGCGACGGTTGGCGTGGAGATCCTGGAAGAGTGGCCCGAGTGTGAGGCGATCGTGGTGCCGGTCGGCGGGGGTGGCCTGATCTCGGGCATCGGCCTGTGGGTCAAGGGGGTCAAGCCCGGCCTCCGCCTCGTGGGAGTCCAGCCTGCGGCCAGCCCGCCCATGTACGCCTACCTCGAGTCGGGGGCCACGGGCCCGATGCCGATCGCACCCACCCTGGCCGATGGCGTGGCGGGGAACATCGAGCGCGGCAGCATCACCTGGAAGATGTGCCGCCAGCTGGTCGACGAGATGACGATCGTGGACGAGGAGCAGATCGCGGACGCCATGCGCTGGTCAATCGACGTGCCACACCTTCTCCTGGAGGGGAGCGGTGTCCTGGGCATCGCGGCACTGCGCAGCGGTCAGCTCAGCTCCGTGCGCGGCCTCCGCGTCGCGGTCGTGGTCACGGGGCGCAACCTGGGCGTGGATACCCTGCGCCAGATCCTCGGTTGAGCCGACCTATTCGAGCGCCCCGGCCCAGGCCGCGTCCCCATCGTCGCGAGCCAGGGTGAAGCGCAGCGGCTCGCCGGGAACCAGCTGGGCGACCCGGCCGATATCCGCGCGTGCGACGCAGCCGATCACGGGGTACCCACCGGTAACAGGGCGGTCGGCGAGCATCACAATGGGGCCGCCGTCCGGTGGCACCTGCACGGCCCCGAGCGGCAGCCCCAGGGAGGGCAGCTCCCACATCTGCTGGAGCTCGATCGGAGGGCCATCGAGCCGGTAGGCCACGCGGTCGGCACGGGAGGAGGCCGTCCAGTCCGTCTCGCAGAGGCGGTCGAGCGCGCCCGGGGCAAATCGATCGGGATGCGGGCCGGGAAAAACGCGAATGGGTCCAGCCCCCGCCCGCACCGATGCCGCGGGGCGGCTGGGTGGCTCGGCATCCCCGACGACCCCGATTGGCAGGCGATCGCCCGGCCGCAGCGCGCGACCCTCGAATCCACCGAAGCCGGAACGCAGGTCGGTCGATCGCGAGCCGAGGACCGCCGGCACCGCGATTCCGCCCGCCACTGCAAGGTATGCCCGCGCGCCGCTCCGCCGCTCGCCGAAATGTATCTGCGAACCCACCGCGGAGCTGCCGGGCGCGAGCGCCCGGCCATCGATTACGGCGCCGAGGTCGGCGCCCGCAAGACCGACCCTGGCCGGGGCGGCGAGGCGGAGCGTCGGCCCCAGCACGGTGATCTCGAGCAGCGCGGCGGCGGGGGCGTTGCCGGCACAAGCGTTTGCCGCGGTGGCTGCATCAGGGTCGAGAACCCCGGCCGCCTGGACGCCGTAGCGCCGCCAGCCCGGCCGGCCGAACGGATCCTGGACGGTGGTCAAGAGGCCGCCTTCCAGCACTTCGATCTCGTTGCCGGAAGGTTCGCTCGCCTCGCCGGCAGCGGCGCGTCCGCTCCAGTCCCCGGGAGGACCCGCATGGGCCGTCCATGCAGCGGGGTCGATGGCCCGGAAGTGAACACGATCGCCCGGCGCCAGGTAGGAAGGCGGGTCGCGGCGCGGGTCAAAGAGGGTGATCGGGGTGCGGCCGATGACCCTCCAGCCGCCGGGCAGCGCGGCGGGGTAGATCCCGGTCTGACTCGCCGCGATGGCCACGGAGCCGGGCGGGGTCGTCGTGCGAGGCGTCTCCAGGCGGGGAACACGCAGCCGGTCGGGCAGATCGCCGATGTAGGCAAAGCCCGGCGCGAACCCGACCAGCTGAACCCCCAGGTCGGTGGCGGCCGCATGGGTCGCCGCGACCTCCTCGGGGCTGAGCCCGGTCAGTCGCGCGACGTCATCGAGGTCGGGGCCATGCTCCAGTCCGTAGCAGGTCGGGATCGTCCGCTCGCGGCTCCCCGAAGCCTCGACCCGTAGAGATGCCAGGCGCCGCTCCAGCTCGGCGCTGGCCGCCCCCGCGCTGGACGACGAATCGAGCTCGACGAGGACGGTCTCCATCCCGGGGACGAGGTCGAGGACACCCGGCGCGGGTTCGGCGTCGAGCGAATCGACCAGCGCATGCGCACGTCTGTAGTCCCCCACGTCGACCAGCAGCGCACGATCGCCGAACGGCCGGATCACGTCCCGAAGGCGGTGAGGGTCACACCGTCATCGACCAGCGCCTGGCGCACCGCGGACGCGATCGCGACCGCTCCCGGCGTGTCGCCATGGCAGCAGATGCTCTCGGCCGCCACCGATACGCTGCTGCCGTCGACCGCGGTCACGCTGCCGTTGACGATCGCGAGTGCCTGCGCCGCGGCAGCGCGCGCATCGGTCAGTACGGAGCCTGCCTGCGAGCGCGACTGCAGCGAGCCGTCGGGCAGGTAGCGTCGGTCCGCGAACGCCTCCGGGACGAATCGCAAGCCATTGTCTGCAGCTGCCGCGGCCATCGGCTCCGAGCTGGCGAGCCCCAGCAACGGCAGCTCGCGGCTGAATCGGGCGATGGCGCGGGCAATCGCCCCGGCGAGCGCAGGATCCGCGGCCGCCTGGTTGTACAGGGCACCGTGCGGCTTGACATGCTGCATCGCGATCCCGTGCGCGCGGCAGAAGCCCTCCAGTGCGCCGATCTGGTAACGGACCAGTGACTCGACCTCGTCCGGGGTGAAGGGCATCGGTCGACGGCCGAAGCCCAGCAGGTCCGGGTAGCCGGGCTGTGCGCCGACGGCCACGCCGGCTCGCTGGCAGAGCGCTACCGTTGCCTCCATCACGCGGAAGTCACCGGCATGAAAGCCGCACGCCAGGTTGGCGCTGGTCAGCTGCTGGACGAGCGACTCGTCATCGCCCAGGTGCCAGGCTCCGTAGCTCTCACCGAGGTCCGCGTTGAGATCCACGGACCGATGCTACCGCGCTTCGCGCAGCACGGCCGTATCCTTAGCCGTACATGCCACCCCACGAGCCTGAAGAGGCATCGAGCATCGAGCGCGCGCTCGAAAGCGTGAACGCCGGCTACGTCGCCGAGCTCTACGCGCAATACCGGCGTGACCCCACATCCGTCGATCCCGAGTGGCGAACCCTGTTCGAGTCCGGGGCGGGCGGCTTCGAGCCGGCCCCGCCCTCGGCTCCCCCCTCGGGAGGCAACGGTCAGGCGGACGCCAGGCCGATCCCCGCCGGCGCGACGCCGATCAAGGGTGCGGCGGCGCGGCTGGCGCTGAACATGACGGCCAGCCTGGCCGTCCCGACGGCGACTTCGTTCCGCGATCTCGACGTGGGCGTCCTCGAGGTCCGCCGCGCGGAGCTCAACGCGCAGGTCGCGCCGCGCAGGGTCAGCTTCACGCACCTGATCGGCTGGGCGATCGTCCAGGCGGCTCGCGAGCAGCCGGGCATGACGCACTACTTCACCGACGTTGGCGGCCAGGCCTACCGGGTCGATCCGGCCGGCGTGAACCTCGGCCTGGCGGTCGACGTGGAACGCCCCGACGGAACGCGCTTCCTGGTGGTGCCGGTCATCAAGGGCGCGGATGGCCTGGACTTCGCCGGGTTCCACGGGCGCTATGAGGAGCTGGTCGAGAAGGCGCGCAGCAACAAGCTCGGCCCGGATGATTTCACCGGCGCGACGATCACGCTCACCAACCCGGGGACGCTGGGCACCACCGCCAGCGTGCCGCGATTGATGCCGAACCAGGGAACGATCGTCGCCACCGGCGGCATTCGCGGCATCGGCGCCGCGCGCCTGATGACGATCACCTCGACCTACGACCATCGTGTCATCCAGGGCGCGGAGTCGGGGGCATTCCTGCGACGGATCGATGCTCTCCTGAGCGGCGGGGACCGGTTCTACGAGGAGCTGTTCGGCGCGCTGGGCGCCAGCGAGGTGTCGGCTGCGGAGGCGGCCGGCGCGCCCGAGCCCGACGGCGCCGCATCGGCCACGCCGGGCGCCGGTTACGAGGATCTCAAGGCGGTTGCGGCGGCGATGGCGCTGGTGAAGGCCTATCGGCACTTCGGCCATACCGCCGCGCACTTCGACCCGCTGGGCAGCGAGCCTCCCGGCGATCCAGCGCTCGACCCGGGACCGCTCGGACTGACGCCCGAGAACATGGCGCGCATCCCCGCCGCCCTGCTGCGCATCTACGTTCCGGGCGAGACGCTGGCCGAGGCGCTTCCGCACCTGCAGGAGACCTACTGCGGCACGATCGCGTACGAGGTCGAGCATATCGGCAGCCACGAGCGAGCGGGTCTGGCTGCGCCAGGTGATCGAGTCCGGGGAGCATCGGCGGCCGCTCACCGACGACGAGCGGCGCGCGCTTCTCGAGCGGCTGATCAGCGTCGAGAGCCTCGAGCGCTTCCTGCACAAGGCCTACCTCGGGCAGAAGCGGTTCAGCATCGAGGGGCTCGACACGATGGTTCCGATGCTCGACCGCATCCTGACCGGCGCGGGCGACGCCGGCGCGCAGAAGGTGGTGATCGGGATGGCGCACCGGGGCCGGCTCAACGTGCTGGCCCACATCGTCGGAGTCAGCTACGAGGCGATCCTGGCGGAGTTCGAGGCCGGCCGCGGCGGGACGGATGCCGCTCACCCCGAAGGGCGGTCTCGACGACGTGAAGTACCACCTCGGCGCCGAGGGCGACCTACCGCACCCAGGCCGACGCCGAGGTGCACGTCACGCTGGCACCCAACCCGAGCCACCTCGAGGCGGTCGACCCGGTGGTCGAGGGACGCGCTCGCGCCGAGCAGACGGACCGTTCGCAGCCGCAGGCGCGGGTCGATCACGCCATCACGCTCCCGTGCTCATCCACGGCGATGCCGCGTTCGCGGCGCAGGGGGTGGTGGCCGAGACCTTCAACCTGGCCCGGCTGCCGGGCTACGCCACGGGCGGCACGCTGCACCTCATCGCCAACAACCAGGTCGGCTTCACGACCGATGCGCGCGACGGGCGCTCGACCGACTACTCGTCAGCGACCTCGCCAAGGGCTTCGATGCACCGATCATGCACGTCAACGCCGACGATCCCGAGGCCTGCCTGGCGGCCGCCCGGCTGGCCATGCTCTACCGCGAGCGATTCCACGGCGACGTGGTGATCGACCTGGTCGGCTATCGCCGCTACGGCCACAACGAGGGCGACGAGCCTGCGTACACCCAGCCGCGGATGTATGCGGCGATCGCGGCGCATCCGACGGTGCGCGAGCTCTACCAGGCCGTCCTGGCGGACGCTGGGACGGTGACCCGGGATGCGGCCGAAGAGCAGGTGAAGGCCGCCAACCGCGAGATGACTCGCCCGCCAGGCCGCTTTGCGCAAGGGCTCGGAGACCGGAGAGGGCGAGCTCGACCGCGGGTCGGAGCAGCTGCTTCCCGAAGCAGCGCGATGAGCCGACCACGGCCGTCTCGGCCGATCTGCTGCGACGGCTGAACGCGGAGCTACATCGGGTCCCGGAGGGCTTCACCATCAACCCCAAGCTGGGGAAGCAGCTCGAGCGCGACGTTGCGGCGCTCGACGCGAGCACCCCGCGCGTCGACTGGGGCCATGCCGAGTCGCTGGCGTTCGCGTCGCTCCTGGTCGAGGGAACTCCCATCCGCCTGACCGGCCAGGACACGCGTGCGCGGCACCTTCAGCCAGCGGCACCTGGCCTGGCACGACGTCGCAGACCGGCGACACCTACACGCCGATCCGGCAGTCGACGGCGCTGCGGCCGGCTTCGAGCTGCACAACTCGCCCGCTGTCCGAGTACGCGTGCCTCGGCTTCGAATACGGCTACGCCGTCGACGGCGCCCGAGGCGCTGGTGCTGTGGGAGGCGCAGTACGGCGACTTCGTCAACGGGGCCGAGATCATCGTCGACCAGTTCATCATCGCGGGCCTCGCGAAGTGGCGGCAGACCTCGCCGCCTGACGCTGCTCCTGCCTCACGGCTACGAGGGGTCCGGGCCGGAGCACTCATCGGCTCGTCTCGAGCGGTTCCTCTCGCTCGGCGCCGAGGGCAACATCCGGGTCATCTATCCGACCACGCCGGCACAGTACTTCCACCTCCTCCGTCGCCAGGCACGACACGCACGAGCATGCGCCCGTTGGTGGTGATGACCCCCAAGTCGCTGCTCCGGCTGCCGCAGGCCGCGTCCTCGCTCTCGGACCTGACCGATGGCGCCTTTCACGCCGTCCTCGACGATCCCCGCTTCGCGGCCGACGACGCAGCGAGGCGGGCGCGCCGATTGATCCTGTGCAGCGGCAAGATCTACTACGACCTGGCCGCTTGCGCCCGAGCTCGAGCAGGCGTCTGACGTTGCGATCCTTCGCGTCGAGCGGCTCTACCCCTTCCCGAGCGAGGAGCTCGGACGACCTGCTGGCGCGCTACCCGAAGATCGACAGCTTCGGCTTGGGTCCAGGAGGAGCCGCGCAACATGGGGGCCCGCAAGTTCGTGCTGCCCAAGCTTCGCCTCCTCGTCCCGTACAAGATCCCGATGGGCGACATCTCTCGCCCCGAGCGCTCGCGTCCCGCAGAGGGCTATCCGCTCGCCCACCACGCCGAGCAGGCGCGCATCGTCCACGAGGCGCTGACCCGCTGACGCCGGCGTCCGCCGCTTGACCGGGGCCGTGCGCTCCGGCTAGACTTTGGATCATGACGATGATCCAGATCCGATCCGACCGCCGGATGACGCCCGCGGTGGCGCGGCGGGGTGTCGAGGTGCTGCGGCTGGCCGAGGCCATGGGCCTCGCCGGCGCGCCCGCCGGTCGCCTGGCGTATGGCCAGATCGCCGAGGTTGCCGATCAGGTCGCCGAGCAGGGGATCGGCACCTCACCGGCCGCGACGCTGACGAGCGACGCCCCGCTCTCGATGGCCGATATCCGACGGGCGCTCGACAGCCTCCTCGACGCGATGAAGGAGTCGCCGCTCCCCCGGTCCGAGCTGCGCGCCCTCGGCGACCTCCTTGGCCGCGATCGACTCGCGGAGCTGGTCCGTACCTCGGAGCCATCCCTGCGCCGCTACCTGGCGGGCAGCCGCAGCGTGCCGGACGAAATCGCCCGGCGCGCCCACTGGCTGGCGATCGTCGTCAGCTACCTGCGTGGCGGCTACAACGCCTTCGGCGTGCGGCGCTGGTTCGAGCGGCCGCGCAGCCAGCTCGACGGGAGCGCGCCCCAGCAGCTCCTCTCCGGGAATTGGGACCCGGACGATCCTGGTCCGCGGCGCGTCTCCGACCTGGCGCGGGCGCTGCTCGGGTCGCCCGCCACGTGATCGTCTTTCGCCACGCCGATCCATCGGTCCCCTTCCTGTGGGAGGACGCGAGCCAGCCGCCGGCCCGCTGGCATGCCGAGGGCGACGGCCCGGCCCACTACCTGGCGGAGACGCCGGATGCCGCGTGGGCCGAGTTCCTGCGCCACGAGGAGATCCGCGATGCGGCGGACCTGGCCGGTGTCGAGCGCACCATCTGGGCGATCGAGGTCCCCGAAGCTGAGCGCTTCGCCCGTCCCCGCCTCCCCGCTGAGCACGCTCGTCGGGGAGCGCGACTCGTACCCCGCCTGCCAGGGCGAGGCGGCGCGTCTCCGGGCGGCCGGCGCTCAGGGCGCTGCGAGCTCCCTCGGCGGCGCTGCACGCCGGCTCGGCGAGCGGCTGGCGGGTGAGCGGCGGGCTGGTGCCGGGACGGCCGCGCAGCGAGCACACGATCGTGCTCTTCGGGCGGCGATCCGACCTCGTCGGATGGGTGGCCGCCGATGCGGGCCGTCCGCGTGCGGATCTGCTGCCGCGCGTGCGCTATTTCGGCCAGCCGAATGGGTAGGGCCGTCTTACAGGGCGCGCCGCTGCTTCGCCTCGAGGAGCGCAGCGTCAGCGCGGGACGTGACCTCTTCGAGCGTCTCATCGGGCGCAAGCGCCGCAAGCCCGACGGTGATGCCGGCCCCGACCTCGTTCTCCAGCGACTGACGGATCAGGTCGAACCGCCGCTCGACCTCCTCCAGGTCGGCGCCGCCGAGCCCGCACACGAACTCGTCGCCGCCGTACCGGACGACCGGGTCAAAGGAGCGCAGGTGAGAGCGCATCGCGGTGACAAGGCTCTGCAGCACGCGGTCACCGGCCGCGTGCCCGTCCCGGTCATTGGCCACACTTCATCCCGTCGACGTCCACGAAGGCGATGACGAAGCGGCCGTCCCCCAGGCGCGCGTGGTCGATCTCATGCGTCAGGGCAAGCATGCCCATCTCCCGACGGAACGCGCCGGTGAGGTCATCGAGGTGCGCATGATCCAGCGCAGCTTCCAGGCGGGCTCGCTCGAGGGCGGCGTTCGCTCGATCCTGCGCGGCGCGATCCGCGATCAGCAGCGGCCCGTACCCGGTCTGCCTCGGAACGCGCGCGGATGTGCTCCCGCTGCCCGAGCTACGGCCGTCTCGATGCTGTCGAAGTCCTCGTCGCCGAGGCTCCTGACGGCTGGCGCCTGCGTCGGGCGCGGAGCGGCAAGCCGCGCCTTTGCCCGAACGTCCCTGGCCGCGCGCCGTCGCATCCCTAGTGCTAGCGGTCATGTCGCGCTCCGCGCCTGCCTCGAGCCGAGAACCAGCCCGAGCCGCGCCTGGAGCGGCGCGCGTGGCGAGAGCGATGCGCCCTGCTGGCGTCACGCGACGTGCGCGAGGCCTCGTAGGCCTCGAGCGTCTCCCCCTCGGCACCGGCGGGCAGTCGCTCGTCAGCGCGCGCCTGGTCGCGTTCAGCGGACCCGCTGATCGCTCGTCGCGTCGGCCTCGTCGCGGTCCTCGGCGGTCTGGTCGGCGTCGGAGGCAGTCTGGTCGGCGTCCGAGGCAGTCGTGGTGCGGCGTCCGAATGCCCGATTGATCAGCGTCCGCGGCGGAACGCTCGGCGTTGAGCCGTCGATCTCCGAGTCGGGCGCGGAGCCCTCGCATGTGAAAGGCGTGCTGATCTGACGCGCGGGCGATCCAGGCTTCGTCCGGCTCGCCCTTGGGTCGTTCGCCTTCCATCACCCCTCCGTTGCGCACGGAGCCCGAAGCAGCCGCGTCCGTTGTGCGCAGGCGCCAGTGTACTGATCGATGTCCAGACCATGTAATGCTTGAATCACGTCTTAGACGGCTCGCTCGGCCGTCGCGCCGCTAGACTCGGCGCCATGCCGCGGCCGATCCCACTCCTCGAGCGCTACCGCGATCTGCTGGCGCGCGACGGGGAGGCGTTCCCGATCACGCTCGGTGAAGGCGCGACGCCGCTCATCCGGGCTCGTCGACTGGGCGCCGAGATTGGGCTCGACGACCTGCATCTGAAGTTCGAGGGGACGAACCCAACCGGTTCGTTCAAGGATCGCGGGATGGTCCTGGCCGTCAACCGAGCTGCGGCGGCGGGCGCGAGAGCCGTGGTCTGCGCCTCGACCGGGAACACCTCGGCCTCGGCCGCTGCCTACGCGGCGGCGGCCGGAATTCCCTGCTTCGTGGTGCTGCCGGCGGGCAAGGTGGCGCGCGGCAAGCTTGCGCAGGCGGTCGCCGCCGGCGCCCGCCTGATCACGGTGGACGGCAATTTCGACGCTGCCCTGGCCATCGTGCGGCGGCTCGGGGACGAGGGCCTGGCGGTGGTGGTCAACTCGATCAACCCCGACCGCCTGGAAGGCCAGCAGACCGCCGCCTTCGAGATCGTGGACGCGCTGGGCCGAGGCCCTGATGCGCTCGCGCTGCCGGTCGGCAACGCAGGAAATATCACCGCCTATTGGCGCGGCTTCAACCGCTGCCTGCCCTCGGGGGCGCGGCCCAAGATGCTCGGCTTCCAGGCCGATGGCGCGGCGCCGATCGTGCTCGGCGCACCGGTCGAGCGGCCCGAGACGGTGGCGACCGCCATCCGGATCGGGAACCCGGCGTCGTGGCAGGGTGCGATCACGGCCCGCGACGAATCGGGCGGCCTCATCGAGGCGGTCGCCGACGACGAGATCCTGGACGCCCAGCGCGCGATCGCGACCCTCGAGGGACTCTTCTGCGAGCCCGCGTCGGCCGCGGGAGTTGCCGGCGTCCACCGGCTGGCACGCGAGCGACGGCTGGATCGGTCCGACACCGTGGTCTGCGTGCTCACCGGTCACGGGCTGAAGGACCCCGACATCATGGCGGGCGAAGAGGGCTCGATGATTGCCGTCCCGCCAGACCTGGACGCGATCCGCTCAGCGATGGGCCTCTAGCCGGCCGTAGCGCTCCATCACCTCGCGCAGCCGATCGTGCGGGAGCGCGTGCGCGGTGATGCCGTCGCGCCCGGTCATCGTTTCGGCGGCCACGAGGGCGTTGACGATGGCCTCCTCCGTGGCCTCGACGGTTGCTTCGAAGAGCGGATCGATCTGCCCGTCGACCACCATGATGACCGTATTGGTGAGCCGAGGGTCGCTCTCGCCTGCGCCGGCGGAGACGCCGCGATTGCCGCTTGCGAAGGCGAGAAAGAGGTCCCCGGAGCTATTTGAGGCGAAGCTTCCCATCCGGCCAAGAGCCAGCGCGGGACGCTGGGCCAGCCGTGTGCACTGATGCGGAAGCAGCGGTGCGTCGGTGGCAACGATCACGATGATCGAGCCGCCCTCGGCCCCGGACCGCGCGGGGCTGCATGGCTGCGTCCAGCTGGTCCCACGCACTCGGCAGCTCCCCCCGTCCGATCTCACGGCCGACCGGGACACCATCGATGCGCAGCAGCTCCCTCCGTCCGTAATTGGCCTGGACCAGCACCCCGAGCGTCCAGCCCCCCAGCGAGGGCTCGAGGCGTCGCGAGGCGGTGCCGATCCCACCCTTGAGCTCGTGGCAGATGGCGCCCGTGCCGCCGCCGACGCTCCCTTCCGCCACCGTCACCGAAGCGCTGGCGAGCGCGGCATCGACGTGCTCGGGACGCACGTGGAAGCCGTTCATGTCGTTCAGCGCGCCGTCGTACGTCTCGCCGACAACGGGAAGGGACCAGAACTCGTCGTCGCCGCGTGATCGCGCGGCCGCCGCGATCAGGGCGTCGTGCACCACGCCGACGCTGTGCGTGTTGGTGAGACCGATGGCTCCGCCCAGCAGGCCCGACTCCCGGATCCACTCGAGGCCGGTCAGCTCGCCGTTGCCATTCAGGCGATGGCATCCGGCAAAGAGCGGCTCACGCCAGATATCGCCGTCATGGGGAACGATGACGGTGACGCCGGTTCGCACCGGACCCTCGCCAACCCGGAGTGGCCCGTCGCCCTCGACCAGGGTCGTGTGGCCGACCCGTACCCCGGGGACGTCGCTGATCGAATTGAGCGGCCCGGGTGCCAGGCGCCCGATCTCGATGCCCAGGTCTCGTGCGCGCACGAGCCGATGGTAGCCGCGGTCAGACGGAGCAGCAGGCGTCGACGACCGCGGCGACGAACTCCTCTGCCGGAGCCGACTTCGCGACAAAAGCCATCTCGCGGTCGGGGATAGCACTCTCCGGGCCGGCCCAGCCGGTCAGCACGATGCGGGTTGAGGGCCACGCGTGCCGTATTCCGCTGATCAGGGCCATGCCGGCGGGCGCGTCGGGAAGCCGCGGATCGACGACGACCACCTCTGGCAGATGCTCCGCAACCAGCTTGAACGCCGCGGGCACGTCACCGGCGCTGCCCAGCACGTCGACTCCGCCCGCCAGGCGGAGGACGTCGGTCAGGCTCTGCCGAATGCGGCGATCGGCGTCGATGATCACGACGCGAGGAGACGTGAGGAGGGGAACAGCGGGTTGCATATGCCACGCAGGTTAGGGTGGCCGGCGGACCGCGCCATCGGTCCTGCGTCCGCCGGTGTCCTACGTCATTCGGCCGAAGCCAGGGCGGCCTCCGGCAGGCTGAGGCGCACGGTGACGCTCGTGCCGGCACCGGGCCGGCTGGCAATCCCGATCTCGGCGCCAACCCGCTCTGCCCGTTGGCGCATGCCGACCAGGCCAAGGTGTCCGCGACCGACCTGCTCGAGATCGAAGCCCTCGCCGTCATCAACCACGGTGAGCACGACTCCGCGCGCGTCGTGCTCGAGCCGGATCTGGGCCCCCCGGGCGCCCGCATGCTTGACGACGTTATGGAGCGACTCCTGGGCGATGCGGTAGAGCGCCTCCTCCGCGTCCAGGGCAAGGCGCTCGATCGGTTCCGCCTCGACGGTGACCGCGAGGCCGGTGCGCGCTCCGACCGCGGCGGCATGGTTGCGGATCGCCTGCACCAGCCCGTCCTGCTCCAGGCTCGAGGGGCGCAGCTCGAAGATCAGCGCGCGCATCTCGGCGAGCGCGTCGCGCTGCAGGTCGCGCAGCTCGGTCAGCTTCTCGCGCGCCGCCGCGGGATCCTTGTCGAGCAGAATCTCCAGGCTGCGCGCCGTGAGGCCCATGCTGAAGAGCGCCTGGGTCACGGAATCGTGGAGCTCCCGGGCGAGATGTGCCCGCTCCTCGCCCGCGGCGAGCTCGGCGGCCTGTCCGCGCAGGTCAGCCTCGAGACGCTCGCGCTGGGTGATGTCGCGCACCGATCCGTGAGCACCGGCGAAGCGCCCGTCGAGCACCGTCCCGACCATCGTGATCTCGACCGGCGCGCTCCGGCCGTCAGCGAGCGGGAGCTCGATGCGCAGCCGCTGCTCGGCGTGCGGGCTCTCCTGGACCGCGCTCCAGGCTGCCCGCGCCATCGGGACCGCGTCAGGATTCATGAAGGCCGAGAAATGGGTGCCGAGCATCTGCTCCTGCTTCCACCCGGTTCGTGGCTCGAGCGAATCGGAGAAGAAGCTGAAGCGGCCCTCGGCGTCGACCGACCAGACGATGTCCGGTGAGGTGTCGACCAGGAACCGATACCGCTCCTCGGAAGCGGTCAGCTGCTCGTAGAGCTCGGCGTTGGTAATGGCGATCGCCGCCTGGTCGGCGAGCAGCTTCAGGAGCTCGGCGTCGCCCTCGTCGAAGGCGCCGACGCGCGACGACTGCACGGTGATCGTCCCAATCAGCCGATCGGGGCCGATCAGCGGGGCAGACATCATCGAATGGATCCCCTGCTGTCGGATCCGCAGATCGCCCTCGTCGTGCGGGAATGCGCCATCGGCCAGGTAGTCGCCGGTCCATCGCACGCGCCGATCTGCGGCCGCCCTGCCGGCGATCCCCGAGCCGAGCGGCACGACCACGTCATCCTCCGAGGGCGGATCCGGGGCGGCGGCGACGGGCCGTTCGAGCTGCTCGCCGCCATCGGTCATCAGGTTGACCTGGGCTCGATCCGCGCCGAGCAGGCGCGCGGCGTCGGCGACCGCTCGCTGGAGCACGGTCGTGGGATCACGCAGCGAAGCGATATGGCCCGCGATCTCGGCCAGGCTCTTCTGGGCATCGGCCCGTTCGCGAAGCTGGGCATAGAGACGCGCGTTGCTGATGGCGATCGCCGCGTGGTCGGCGAGGAGGCCCAGCAGCTCGGCATCGTCCACGTCGAAGGCATTCCGGCGTCGCGCCTGGACGGTCAGCACGCCGATCGCCCCGGAGCTGCCCGTGAGCGGTGCCGACATGACAGAGGCCATCCCCCTGCGCCTGATGTATGCGTCGAGCTCGGGCGTGTGCTCGAACTGCGGATCGCCGAGGTAGTCGGCCGTCCAGACCACGCGACGCTGTGCGAGCGATCGACCGGAGACCCCCTGGCCCATCGCAACCGGGACGTCGTCAAGAGGGCGATCGGCAGGAGCGTAGGCGAGCGGCAGGTCGAGCGCGGTACCCGCCGCATCCAGTGGGTTGATCATGGCCGCATCCGCGCCCAGGAGCCGGGTCGCCTCGTCGACCGCGCGTCGCAGTACGGCATCCGCGTCGCGGATCGAGGTCAGCTGTGCGGCGATGCCGGCCAGCGTCCGCTGCGTTTCGGCCTGCCGCCGCAGGTCTTCGTCGAGCTGCGCATTGGTGAGCGCGATGGCCGCGTGGCTGGCGAGGGTCAGGAGTACCTCGGCGTCGTCCGCGTCGAACGCGTCGGGCGTCGTCGACATCACGCTGAGGGTCGCCAATCGGTCGCCGCCACCCACCAGCGGGGCCGACATCACCGAGCGAAAGCCGCGTCGCCGGGCATAGCTGTCGGAGGCTTCCGAATGCACGAACGAGTCGTCCTCGAGGTAGTCGCCGGTCCAGGCGACGCGGCGCTCCTGCATCGCGAGCCCCGCGATACCTTCGCCAATCTCCAGCACGGCTTCGGCGTCGGCGGCACTGCGGGGCTCACCGACGGCGCCGTTGCCCGGGCCCCAGTCGATCACACCGGTCTGGGGGTCGAGCTGGTCGATCAGGCCCCCGTCTGCGCCGAGGAGGCGTACCGCCTCGTCGACCGCTCGCTGCAGCACCGCCGCTGGCTCTCGCAGCGAGGAGATAGCACCGGCGATCTCGGCCAGGGTTCGCTGCACTTCGACCCGGCGCCCGAGCTCGTGCGCCTGGTCGCTGAGGCGCTCGGTGAGGCGCGCGTTCGCGATCGCGATCGCTCCCTGGTCGGCCAGGCCCTGGAGCAGCTCGAGCTCGTCGGAGCCGAATTCGCGCGGTGATGCGAAGGACACGGCGAGGGTCCCCATGATCCCTCCCTCGACCGCTCGCAGTGGCGCCGCCGCCATGGCCCGCACGCCCAGCCGGCTGGCCACCTCTCGATCCTCGTCCTCGTGTGGGATTCGCGGATCAACCTCGTAGTCCGCGGTCCACACCAGCTCGCTGCGCGCAGCTGCGAGGCCATTGATGCCGCCCTCCACCGGGAATTCCAGCTGGGCGAGCCAGGCGCGCGTCGGCTCGTCCATCCCACCGGCGATGACCGTCGGCCGAAGTGACCGGCCGTCCGCGGCCATGAGGGTGAGATGGGCGCCATCCGAGGCGATGAGCCGCTTCGCGGCGTCGACCACGCCCTGCAGGACGTCGGCCGGGTCGTGGATCGCGGTGATACCCGCCGCGATCTGCCCCAGGGTCCGCTGCGCCTCGACCCGCTGGGCGAGCTCGGCCTGCGATTGGTTGAGACGCTCGATCAGCCGCAGGTTCCAGATCGCCGCGGCCGCATGGTCAGCGAGCGCTCGCAGGAGGCCGAGCTCCGCCTCACCGAAACCCTCCACCCGCGCCGCGTAGGCACCCAGCGCGCCGAGCACCTCGCCCTCGGCGAGCAGCGGCGCGACTGCCATCGACCGCATCCCTGCCGTCGTCGCGATCCGATCGGCCACGTCCGAGTGCCTGAACCCCGGGTCACCCAGGTAATCCCCGGTGACCACCATCTCGCGGCGCTCGACCGCGGCACCGAACATCCCCTGGCCGAGCGGCAGCACGAGGTCGCGGATCAGCTGGCGCGCCTCCGGGTTCTGAATGCCGGCATCGACCTCGAAACGAAGGCTGCCCGCCTCCACGAGGTAGACGATCGCGCCGTCCGCCCGCAGCAGGCGCGCGGCCTCGCCGACCGCATGGCGCAGGAGCGAGGAAGGGGAATCGGCCAGGCTGCTCGCGGGCCCTTCGGCATCGCCCGTCATCCGGCGGAGCATACGGCATCACCGAGCGAAGACGTGGTCTACGTCATTTCGCCGACCGCTTCTATGGCCGATGCCCGATTTCGATCCGCCGCTGCGCGTCGCAGACTGTGTGCACCGACGCCGATCAACGGCACGGAGCAAGCAAGTCAGCACTGACCGGAGGTCCCCGAGGTGTTCACCGCTTCCCAGTCCAGAAGCCGCACGACCGGAGTCCTGCTCACCGTCGGCATCGTCGCATTGACGCTGACGACGGCCTCCATCCATTTCAGCCTTGGCGGGCTGCTCTTCCTGCTCAACGCGGCCGGATACGCGACCGCCGCGGTGGCGATCGTGGTGGCTGCCTGGGCCCCCCACCCGCTCATCGCACGCTTCAGCTGGCTGCCGCGGGTTGGCCTGATCGGCTACACGCTGGTCACGATCGTCGGGTACCTGGTGATGGGCCCGTACTTCACGCTCGGCTTCATCGCCAAGGGCGTCGAGGTCGTGCTGATCGCGCTCCTGGTGACCGACATCCTCCGCGTGTACGGCAGCTTCGGCGGCCTGCTGAGCGCGGCCCGAGACTCGGTCTTCAACCCGAGCGGGGATACGTCGCTCAACGCATAGGCGCACAGAGACTTCGCCCGAGCAGGCGGGCCGGGATCTTCCCGGCCCGCTTTTCCATGCCCCTCAGGAAGAGTCGGTCAGCTTGTGCTCTACGGCGTAGAGCGCGGCCTGCGTACGCGACGCGAGCCCGAGCTTGCCCAGGATATTGCTGACGTGGGTGCGCGCGGTCCGCTCCGTGATGGAGAGGTCGTACGCGATCTCCTTGTTTGAGGCTCCCCTCGCGAGCTGGGCGAGCACCTCGCGCTCCCTCTGGGTGAGCGGCTCGACCGGCTCCTCGGTGCGGCGAGCGCGCATCCGCTGGGCGAGGAGCCGGGCGACCGCCGGATCGAGATGCACCTCGCCGGCGTGCGCCGCCCGGATCGCAGTGGCGACCTCATCGGCTTCGGCATCCTTCAGCAGGTAGCCGGATGCTCCGGCCTCCAGGGCCGAGGTGACCTTCTCCTCCTCGATGAAGCTGGTGACCGCCACGATCTCGGTCTCCGGCTGCGCTGCCTTGATGGCTGCGATCGCCTGGAGGCCGTCCATGTTCGGCATGAGCAGATCCATGAGGACCACGTCGGGCCGCTCGCGCTCGGAAAGGGCGACCGCCTGCACGCCATCCTCCGCCTCGCCAACGATCTCGATGTCGTCCAGCAGCTCCAGGAAGCCACGCAGCCCGCGCCGCACCACCGCATGGTCGTCGACCAGCATGACGCGGATGGGGGTGGCTTCGTCGTCCAACGAATCGTCCTCCTCTGAGGCGGCGCGGCGCACCGAAGTATGCACTTCGGTGGAGGCCAAATGACGTAGCAACCGCCCGTCGAAGCGCCCGCCCAATTCGCGCCTCCCGTCCCTTTTGCCGCGGTACATCGCCCTCGCAGACTGGTCGCAGCGGTCCAGAAGGCCGCCCATATCGGGAGAACGAAAGATGCCACTGCTCATCGCAATCGCAGCGATCATCGTCCTGGCGCTGGCCGCCGGGGCCCTGGGAGCCGATTCCCGCCCCGTCAGCCAGAACAACCGCCAGATCTAACCCACGACTGAAGAAAGGAGACAATCGAATGCAGATGCTGAGCACCCTGGCGCTGGTCGAGGTCTCCTTCCCGCAGCCCCCGCGCTGGCGGTGGCCCCGCGAGGAGCGACAAGCCGAGCGACGGACCCAGGGGCCGCAGCGGGCGACGCGACTTCGAGCGGTCAAGCGAGGGCCACCTCCGCTTCCTCCCGAGGCTGAGCCGCTATCCCTTCTGAGCGGCGAAGAACCCCCGGCGGACCATCCGTCGGGGGTTCGTGCCGCCTCTGGCTCGGCGGGCTCAACCCGCGGTCTGGCGGCCCGCATTGGCCTTGATCGCGTCGTGGAGGTACTGCGCCAGCCCGGGCGCGATCTTCTCGTAGGTGGCGGTGAAGCGCGGGTCGGCGATGTACATCTCGGCCAGGCCGACGTGCATCTCGTACGAGCAGTCGTAGAAGCTGTCGTTGATCTGCATCCGGTGCGCCTCCGCGCCGGCCATCGCCTCCGGACTGTCGGCGGGCTTGCCGCCGCTCATCGCCGCCACGACCTGGTCGATCGCCGCCTTGCCCTGCGCCTTGATCCGCTCCCAATCCGCCTTCGTGTAGCGAGCGGTGCGGCGCTGCGACTCCTTGTACGGCTCGGTGCCGCCCCAGCGCTCCTCGACCTCGGCGGCGTAGTCCTCGGGATTGAAGTCCCCGAAAACGTCGAAGCGCTCCTCGGGGGTGAGTGAGATTCCCATGCTGCGTGCCTCCATTTCCCGTTCGACCGCGAGGACCATCCGCTCCAGCCGGCCGATCCGCTCCACGAGCAGGCCGTGCTGGCGACGCAGATGGCCCAGCGGGCTCCCACGGCCGTCCGCCATGACGTCCCTGAATCTGATCGAGGCCAAACCCAAGCTCCCGGTAGAAGAGGATGCGCTGCAGCCGGTCGAGATCCGGCTCGCCGTAGCGGCGATAGCCCGCATCGGTCCGGGCACCGGGCGTCAGCAGGCCAATCTCGTCGTAGTGATGCAGCGTCCGCACGGTCACTCCCGCCAACCGGGCGACCGCGCCCACCGTGTAGCTCATCGGACCTCCTTTGGCGCTACCTTGAACCATAACGTTACGTGAGAGTCAAGTGAGGGCCTAGCATGGCTGCCGTCATGACTGACCGCTGCGACTGGTCCACCACCGATCCGGCCTACCTCGAATACCACGACCTCGAATGGGGCGTGCCGCTTCACGACGACCGTCAGCTGTTCGAGCTGCTGGTGCTCGAGGGTGCCCAGGCGGGCCTCGCCTGGATCACGATCCTGCGCAAGCGCCAGGGGTATCGGTCAGCCTTCGACGGCTTCGACCCGGCGCTCATCGCTGCGTACCACGACGCCGACGTCGCACGGCTCCTGGCCGACCCTGGGATCGTCCGCAACCGGGCAAAGATCCGATCCACGATCGCCAACGCGCAAGCCTACCTGCGCCTGACCGATGCACACGGCTCCTTCGACGCCTGGGCATGGTCGTTCGTCGACGGCCGAACGACGCAGAACGCGTGGCGCTCGATGGCCGACGTCCCCGCCGAGACCCACGTCTCGCGCAGGCTCTCACGCGAGCTCCGGCGCATGGGCTTCTCGTTCGTCGGGCCGACCATCGTGTATGCCTTCATGCAGTCGGCCGGGCTCGTCAACGATCACATCGTGAGCTGCTTCCGGCACGCGGAGCTCGGCGGAGCCTGACGGGCGCTCCCTACGCGGCTCGGTCAATGTGCCCCTCAGTCACCGTCCCATGGCCACGTGCGCTCTGAGGGCGGCCAATGTGCGGCTCATTCACGTTCCCATGACGACCTGCGTCTGAGAGCGGCCAATGTGCGGCTCGGTCACGCTGAGCCCCTCCGACGCCCCGCGGCGCGTGCAGCGTGACTGGTTGGCGCATAAGGGCGGGCCGAGTCCGCGGCCTGTGAGGCGGAGCGCCGCTCCTATACTCGGGCCGCCATGGATGAGAGCCGCATGGCGATCGTCACGGGGGCAGCGTCCGGTATCGGCCGCGCCACCTCCGAGCGGCTGGCTGGCGCCGGTTGGCGGGTGATCGGCGTCGATATGAACGAGCTGGCCAGGGCCGACATCGTGATCGGGGATGCGGCCTCCGCGGACGCGCTCCAGGCGGCGCTTGAAGGCGCCGGCCCACGCCTGGATGGCCTCGTTTGCAGCGCCGGCCTCCCACCGGGCGCCGATGGCGACGAGATCCTGCGCGTGAACCTGCTTGGGCCGATGCTCGCGCTCGAGCTGGCCATGCCGGCCCTGCGTGCCGCCCGCGGATCGGTCGTGCTGATTGGGAGCATCGTGGGAGCCGTGGAGGGATCGGCCCGATCACCGGCCTACGCCGCGGCCAAGGCCGGTCTGGAGGGGCTGGCCCACTCGGCGGCGCTGATTGGTGCGCCCGACGGGGTGCGCGTGAACGTCGTCGCGCCAGGAACGATTGACACGCCCTTCGATCCGCCGCTGCACCCGCCCGTCGCCCGGCCCGACGTGCCGCTCGGTCGAATGGGCACCGCAGACGAGGTCGCGGCAGTGATCGCCTTCCTGTTGAGCGCCGAGGCGAGCTACGTGACCGGCGTCGTCTGGCGCGTCGACGGGGGCCGCAGCATCGCGGGGCCGCACGGCCGTTGACAAGGCAGCAACGTGCGGACTACGCTCCGCGCCACTCATGAACCAGAACTGGTTTTACGGCTAGCGGGCACGATGCAGGCGAGTAGATCCCGCCGGCGAAGGCACTCGTGCCCGCAGACGCAGTGGTCGACCCGACCGCTGCGTTTTTGTTTACCCAAGAGGGAGCGAACGATGATCGTGGTGATGCGTCCGGGAGCGACGCCGGAGCAGGTCGACGAGGTGCGGCAGCGCATCGAGGCGGAGGGCCTCGAGGCCTTCGTGAGCGCCGGAGAGGAGCGCACCGTCATCGGCGTGGTGGGAGCGGACGTCGACCGCGTCGCGCACCTCGGCACGATGCCCGGCGTCGAGCAGCGTCCTGCGCGTCACCAAGCCGTACAAGCTCGCCAGCGTCGAGCACCACCCCGACCGGACCCGGGTGCGGGTGCGCGACGTCGACATCGGCGCTTGGAGGCGGCGACGTGGTGGTCATGGCCGGCCCGTGCGCGGTCGAGTCGCGACGAGCAGCTGATGGCCACGGCGCGACTGGGTCAAGCGCGAGGGCGCCTCGCATCCTGCGCGGCGGCGCCTTCAAGCCACGCACCTCGCCGTACGCCTTCCAGGGCCTCGGCGTGCGCGGCCCTCAAGCTGCTGGCCGAGGCGCGCGAGGAGACCGGCCTGCCGGTCGTCAGCGAGATCACCGATCCCGGCCAGGTCGAGCTCTTCGACCGACTACGTCGACATGCTCCAGGTCGGCAGCCGCAACATGCACAACTTCGTGCTGCTGCGGCGGTCGGCCAGAGCAGCAAGCCGGTCCTGCTCAAGCGCGGCTTCGGCGCGACCATCGAGGAGTGGCTGCATGGCCGCCGAGTACATCCTCTCGAGCGGGCAACCCGAACGTGATCCTGTGCGAGCGCGGCATCCGCACCTTCGAGACCGCCGACCCGCAACACGCTCGACCTGTCGGCGGTCCCGGTGCTGCGCGAGCTGACCCACCTGCCGATCGTGGTCGACCCGTCGCACGGCACCGGCCAGCGCTCGCTGGTGCGGACCGATGGCGCTGGCCGCGGCCGCGGTGGGCGCCGACGGGCTCATCATCGAGGTCCATCCGGATCCGCCCGCGCGCGAAATCCGACTGGCGACCAGTCGCTCTCGTTCCCGGAGTTCGGCGACCTGATGGACGACCTGCGCCGGCTCGAGTACCTGCGCGAGCCGGCATGTCGCGGATCAGCCGCCGATCGTCGGGTCCGGGACACCGACCTGGCAGCGCTGCGCGCGCAGATCGACGACGTCGACGCGCGCCTCGCGGCGCTGCTCGAGGAGCGCGCCGCAGCTGGCCGCTCGCAGGTCCAGCAGCACGCGTCGGCGACGACGCACGGCCACGACGTGGCGCGCGAGCGGGCGCTGCTCGAGCGGGCGGCCGCCGGCGAGGCGGCGTGCTCACGCCGGAGGAGCGTGAGAGGTCTTCGCGGCCGTCCTCCGTGCCTCGCGCTCGGCGCAGCGCGCGAGGCCGACGCCGCGGCGGCACGGAGCAGACGGCCGCGGCCGCAGCGGCCGGCCGCGTGAGCTCGCCGGGCCATCGGCGGCCGGCGCTGCGCGCGCGGAGCGAGCTCCTGGCTGCCCGTCGGACAAGTCGATCGGCCATCGCGCGCTGCTGTTCAACGCCATGCCGACGGCGAGGCGGACGGTGCGGCTGCGCGCGCCGGGCGCGGACGTCGAGTCGACGGCGATGGCGCCTGGCGGACGCTGGGCGCGGATCGACGAGCCGCCGCGTGGGCACGATGCGCGTCCGGGTCGCGGCGGCTGGACGGAGCCGGCAGCTGCCGGGCGGCGGCGAGCCGCTCGACTGCGGCAACTCCGGCACCACCATGCGGCTGCTCGCGGGCGCGCTGGCGGGTCGGGCAGTCACGCGGCGTCGCTCGATCGGCGACGAATCGCTGTCGCGGCGGCCGATGGAGCGCGTCGCCGCGCCGCTGCGCGCGATGGGCGCCGGGTCGCGACGACCGACGGCCACGCCGCCCATCGAGCATCGAGCGGCGGCGGCCTCCGGCGCGATGCAGCCACGACCTGCCGGTCGCCAGCGCCCAGGTGCTGGGCGCGGTCGCGCTTCGCGGCGCTCGCGCGCCGACGGACGACGACGATCGACGTCCCCGGGCCGACGCGCGACCACACCGAGCGGCTGCTGGCCTGGATGGGCGTGCCGATCCGCCGCGACGGGCCTGCGACCACGATCGCCGGCCCCGCTCGGCTCGACGCGCGCGGTCGCTCGACGGTGCCCGGCGACATCTTCGGCCGCCGCATGGCTGGTGGCCGCGCGCGCTCCATCCCGACGCGGAGCTCGGCTGCCGCGACGTCGGCCTCAACCCGACCCGCCTCGCCGATCTCGACGTGCTGCGCGAGATGGGCGCCGAGATCGAGGTGGCACGAGACGGCGTCCGACGGCGCCGGAGCCGGTCGGGCGACCTGCGGTCACGCAGCGGCGGCCGCCTGCGGCCGATCCGGCTCGGCGGCGAGCGAGGTCGCCGACGCTCATCGACGAGCTGCCGCTGCTCGCCGTCGCCATGGCCGCCGCCGACGGCGCCAGCGAGCTGCGCGATGCGGGCGAGCTGCGGGTCAAGGAGTCGGACCGGATCGCGCTCGATGGTCGGCCGGCCTGCGGCGATCGGCGCGACGTCGAGGAGCTGCCCGACGGCTGGCGGGTCACGCGCGGGGCAGCGGCGCGGCGACGCCGCGATCGCGACCGGGGGCGACCACCGCATCGCGATCGCCTTCGCCGTCGCCGCGCTGGCCGGCGTCGCCGGAACGGTCGCAGATCGACGACCCGGACTGCTGCTCGACGTCTCGTACCCGGGCTTCTGGGACGACCTCGATGCGGTCGCGGCCGGTGCCCGCGTGAGGACGGCTCCGGCTGCTGACCGCCGGCGAGTCGCACGGGCCGGGCCTGGCGGCATCCTCGAGGGCCTGCCGGCCGGCCTGCGCGTCTCGACGCGCGAGGTCGACCGCGACCTGCGCCGCCGCCAGCACGGCTACGGCAGCGGCCGGCGGATGCTGATCGAGACGCGACCGGGTCGCAGTGGACTCGCCGGGTCTGCGCTTCGGGCGAACGCTCGGGGCTCCCCTCGCGCTTCCTCGTCGAGAACCTCGACTGGGAGAACTGGACCGATCGGATGTCCGCCGAGCCGATTCCCGCGGCGCGGCGGCCGAAGCCGATCACGCTGCGCCCGTCCCGGCCACGCGGACCTCGCGGGCGCCATCAAGTACGGCACCGATGACATCCGCGACGTGCTCGAGCGCGCCTCTGCGCGCTCCGACCGGCGCTCGCGCGTCGCGGCGGGCCGGTGTGCCGCCAGCTGCTGGCAGCAGCCGGAGTCGCAGGTCTGGAGCTTCGTCGACCAGCTGGGGCCGAGTCCGCGCATTCCCCGACGCGAGCGATCCGGTCGCGTGCGTTCCGGACGGCTGGTGGCGAGCGCGACCGCCTGCGACCCCTCGCCGCTGCGCTGCCCGGATCCGGACGCCGAGGAGCGCGATGCTGGCCGAGATCGACGCGGCATGCGAGGCGGGCGACTCGATCGGCGGCGCTTCGTGGTGGTCGCGTCCGGGCTGCCGATCGGGCTCGGCTCCAACGCGGAGTGGGACACGCGCCTCGACGGCGAGCTGGCGGGCGCGCGTCATGGCCATCCAGGCGGTCAAGGGCGTGGAGATCGGGATCGGGGTTCGGGGTCGTAAGCCGGCGCGGCAGCGCCGGTCCACGACGAGGTCGACCCCGACCGGACCCGGATGGCGGCGTGTCGACGAACAACGCGGGCGGCGTCGAGGGCGGCATGAGCAACGGCAGAGCCGATCGTGGTGCGCGCCGCGGTCTGAAGCCGGTCGCCACCCTGCGCCACTCCGCTCGACTCGGTCGACCTGGTCAGCGGCGCAGCCGGGCCGGCCCACATCGAGCGCAGCGACGTGGCGATCGTGCCGCGAGCCGCGGTCGTCGGCGAGGCGATGGTCGCCCTGGTCCTGGCGGATGCCCTGCTCGACCACTCGGCGGCGACACGATGGCCGACCTCCTGGCGGCGGTCCGTCGCCGGCGGCGCAGATCGACGGGACCCGGCGCCAGGTGACTGCCCTCGTCACGCTGCTCGGCCATCGGATCGGCTACTCGGCCTCGCCGGCCATGCTGAATGCGGCCTTCGCGGCGATGGGAGTCGACGCGCGATACGAGCTGCGCGACGTCGGCGCCGAAGAGCTCCCCGGCGCCATCGGGGAGCTGCGCACCGCGAACGCGCTCGGAGCGAACGTCACCGCAGCCGCACAAGGTGGAGGCGCTCGATCTCGTCGACGACGTGGCGCCCGAAGTGGAGCGCGTGGGTGCGCTGAACACGATCGTGCGCCACGGCGACCAGCTGGTCGGGCACAACACGGACGTGACCGCCATCGCGGCACGCCTTGCCGCTCTCGCGCCCGACCCCTGGCAGGCGGTCGTGCTCGGGTCCGGCGGCGCCTCGCGGGCGGTGGTGATTGCCCTCGCCGACGCCGGCGCGCAGGGCGTCAACGTGGTGACGCGCTTCGACTGGCATCGGATCCCGGAGCTCCTGGTCCGCGCCGACCTGCTCGTCAACGCGACTCCGATCGGCACCGCGTCGGACGAGTCACCCATTCCGGCTGAGCTGCTGCGCGCAGACCTGCGCGTCCTGGACCTTGTCTACCGACCGAGTCCAACCCGCCTCGTGCGCGAGGCTCGCGCGTCCGGTGGGCCAGCGGAAGATGGCGCGGAGGTGCTGCTCGCCCAGGCCGCCGCCAGCTTCGAGCTGTGGACCGGCCGATCTGCCCCACTGCCGGCGATGCGCAGCGCGCTCGCCGATGCGCTAGGCGTGGCGGCCAATGGCTGACGGGATCGTCCTGGTTGGCCTCCCCGGCAGCGGAAAGAGCGTCGTGGGCAGGCTCCTGGCTGAGCGCCTTGGCCGCCCTTTCGCGGATACTGATGAGCTGGTGCAACGCCGGACAGGTCGCTCGCCGGCGGCCATCATCGACGAAGACGGCGAGCCCGCGTTTCGGGCCGCCGAGCGCCTCGTCATCGCGAGCGTGGAGCCCGGAGCGGTGGTGGCCACCGGCGGGGGCGCGCTCAACGAGCCGCTCAACCGCTGGGACCTGTGGCGGCACGGCGCGGCGGTCTGGCTGGATGCGCCGGCCGAGCTGCTCGTTTCGCGGTTGGCAGACGACGGGGCGCGACGGCCGCTGCTCGAGCCCGACCGGCTCGCCGGGCTGCGAAGGCTGGCGGCGGAGCGCGCGCCCTTCTACCGCGCCGCGGATCGCGTCGTCGATGGCGACCGGCCGCCGGCGGTCATTGCCGACGAGCTTGCGGCCGGGTTGGCTGAGCCGAAAGAGAGGCGTCTCTTCGACGCGGAGGTCGAGCGGCATCACCCGCTAGGGCCGACGCACGCGCGCGTGGTCCTCGGCGTGGGGCTGGAGCCACCCAGCGACGGTCGAAGCTCGGCGATCGTCGATGCCCGCCTGACCCGGCTTCAGCCGCGGCTCGTCGCGTCGCTCGGCGCAGCCCGGTGCATCGCGATCGCCGGCGGCGAACGGGCCAAGCGGATGCGGACCCTTGAGCGCGTGCTCGAGTGGTTGGCTGCCTCGCGAGCCGAGCGCGACGGGACGATCATAAGTGTCGGCGGGGGCACGATTGGCGATCTCGCCGGGCTGGCGGCCGCCCTCTACGCGCGCGGCGTGCCGTATCTGGCGGTGCCAACCACCTGGCTCGCGCAGGCGGATGCCGCCCTTGGCGGGAAGGTCGGCGTCGACCTGGCGGGGGCCAAGAATGCCGTCGGCGCCTTCTGGCCGGCCACCGCCGTCTTCGCCGACGTGGCCACCCTGCGGACCCAGTCCCTGCGCCGGCGACGCGACGGGTTGGCGGAGGTGGTGAAGGCGGCGCTGATCGGCGATCCGGAGCTCTGGCGGCTGCTCGAGGAGAGGGGTGCTGCGGCACTGCATCGGGACGAGGCGGCGCGCTACGCGATCACCGAGCGCGCGGCCAGGGTGAAGTTGGCCATCGTGGCCCGCGACCCATTCGAGCAGGACGAGAGGCGCCAGCTCAATCTCGGCCACACCCTGGGACATGCGCTCGAGGTCGAGAGCGGATACGGGCTGCCCCACGGCGCAGCCGTAGCGCTCGGGCTGCGCGCGGTGGCCGGCATCGCAACCGTGCGTGGGGCGGAGCCACAGCTTGCCGGGCGACTCGACGCGCTGCTTGTCGATCTCGGGTTCGCGCTGCGTCATCCCTTCGAAGCAGCGAAGGTTCGTGAGGCGCTGCTGGGGGACAAGAAACGGCTCCGCGGGCGGCAGCGGTGGCTGCTGCCGATGGCCATCGGTCACGTCGTCGAGGTCGACGACGTCACCGACGCGGAGCTGAACGATGCGCTGGATCGGATCCTCAGATGAGGATCCTGCTGCTCAATGGGCCGAACCTCGGGATCCTGGGCCGCCGCCAGCCCGAAGTGTACGGCTCGCAGACCCTCGCGGAGGTCGTCGAAGCGGTCAGCGAACGTGCCAGGTCGCGCGGCGCGAGCGTGGATCATCTCCAGTCGAACCACGAGGGGGCCCTGATCGACCGCCTGGAGGCGCTCGACTACGAGGCGGTGATCATCAACCCCGGCGCACTGGCGCACAGCAGCTATGCGCTGCACGACGCGCTGGTCGCCTGTTCCCGACCGGTGATCGAGGTGCACATCAGCGATACCTCGGTCCGGGAGCCTTGGCGCCGGGTGTCGGTGACGGCGGCTGCAGCAAGGACGAGCGTGATCGGGAAGGGCTGGCGGGGCTACCTCGAGGCGGTCGACCTGCTCACCGAGGGCTAGCTAGCGGCCCCAGCCCTCGACCGACGCGCTGGGTCGTTGGACGCTCGGCGTCGCGAAGCTCACGCCCATCGCGGCGGCGCGCTGCGCGAGGTCGGCGAGGGCCGCCAGATCGATGGATTGGGCTCCGTCCGAGAGCGCCCGGTCGGGATCCGGATGGACCTCGACGATGACGCCGTCGAGCCCTGCGGCCAGCGCAGCAAGCGCCATCGGAGCCACAAGATCGCGGCGCCCCGTTGCATGAGACGGGTCGGCGATGACGGGCAGATGGGTGAGGGATTTGACGGCAAGCGCACCCGCCAGGTCCAGGATGTTGCGCGTCTGGGGGTCGAAGTGGCGCAGGCCGCGCTCGCACAGGACGACTCCCGACGCGCCGGTGGCGAGCAGGTATTCCGCCGCCAGCAGCCACTCTTCGAGGGTCGCACCCAGGCCACGCTTCAGCAGCACCGGCTTGCCGGCTGCGCCGACCGCCGCCAGCAGGGCGTAGTTCTGCATGTTGCGGGCGCCGATCTGCAGCAGGTCCGCGACCTCGGCGACCAGGTCGACCTGCTCGGCGGCGAGCACCTCGGTGGCGACCGGCAGCCCGGTCTGGCGGCGCGCCTCGGCCAGGAGGCGCAGCCCCTCCGGCCCGAGCCCCTGGAACGCGTACGGCGAGGTGCGGGGCTTGAAGGCGCCACCGCGCAGAAGCCCTGCGCCCGCGCGTGCGGCCGCCTCCGCGACCGCCATCAGCTGCTCTCGGGACTCGACCGCGCAGGGGCCGGCCGCGAGGACCGGCGCTCCCCGCCGATGCTCAGCGGTCCGACCGCCACCACTGAGGGCTCCGGCCTGAAGTGGCGCGACGCGAGCGGCGTGGAGCCCGGATCGCGGATCACCTCCGCAACGTCCGGCCGCGCCTCGAGCGCAGCGGCGAGCTCGTCGCGATCCGCGGACGAGAGCGCGCCCACGAGGGCCAGCCGATGCGGCTCTTCGGCGGAGTCCGGCACGCAGCGCAACCCGGCACGCCGCGCAAGAGCGCGGACCGGGGGGAACCCGCTCGCCCCGACGAGAACGACGATCACGTGACCGCCGCCGCGACGCGCCCCAGGAAGGCACCAAGCAGCGCCTCGCCGTCATCGGTCAGGATCGACTCCGGGTGGAACTGGATGCCCTCGACCGGGTGCGACCGATGGCGCATCGCCCATCACCAGCCCGTCGGGAGACCAGGCGGTGACCTCGAGCTCGGCGGGCAGCGAGTCGCGCTCGATGGCGAGCGAGTGGTAGCGGGCCGCCTGCGATCGGCGAGGGGAGGTCCCGCGAACGACGCCGCGACCCGAGTGAAAGACGGCCGAGCGCTTGCCGTGGACCGGATCGACGCGTATGACGCGCGCCGCCGTAGGCGACGCCCGATCGCCTGGTGGCCGAGGCAGACGCCGAGGATCGGCATCGTCGGAGCCAAGCCGCGCGGATGAGCTCCACGCTGATGCCCGCCTTCTCCGGCAGCGACGGACCGGGCGAGATGACGATGGCGTCAGGTTGCAGCGCGCGCGACCTCGTCGACCGTGACCTCGTCGTTGCGGACGACGCTGACATCGGCGCCGAGGTCGGCCGAGCAGCTGGTACGAGGTTGTAGGTGAACGAGTCGTAGTTGTCGACAGCAGGCGCGACCGTGACGGCGCATCGCGTCACCTGCCTCCGCCTCGGCCAGCGCCGCGAGCACGGCGCCGGCCTTGGCCGCCACCTCTGCCGATTCACGCTCGGGAATCGAGTCGGCCACGATCCCGGCTCCGGCATGGACGTAGGCCATCGCCGTCTCGCAGCACGACGCTGCGGATGGTGATGGCCGCCTCCACGTCCGCGGGCGAGAAGAAGCCGACCGCGCCGCCGTACGGCCCGCGCCGCTCGCCCTCGAGCTCCGCGATCGCCTGCATGGCGCGCACCTTCGGTGCGCCGCTGACCGTCCCCGCCGGGAAGGTGGCGCGAACCGCATCGAAGGCGTCGAGATCCGTCGCGCAGGCGGCCGCGCACCTCGGACACGAGATGCATCACGTGCGAGTAGCGCTCGATGCCGCGCAGCATCGGCCCCTCGACGCTCGCCGGCCTCGGCGATGCGGCCCGACGTCGTTGCGGGCCAGGTCGACGAGCATGGCGTGCTCCGCGAGCTCCTTCTGGATCGGCGCGCAGCTCCGCCTCCAGCGCCGCGTCGCGCACCGGGTCCTCGGAGCGCGGCCGCGTGCCGGCGATCGGCCGCGTGACGACCTCGCCGTCGCGGACCCGGACGAGCAGCTCGGGCGACGCGCCGACCAGCGCGGCATCGGCGGCGCGTCCCGCAGGTCGAGGTAGAACAGGTACGGCGAGGGGTTGATGCGCCGCAGCGAGCGGTAGATGTCGAAGCGCCGGCGCCGGGTTGGCACGCGTGAAGCGGCGCGCGAGCACGGCCTGGAGCATCTCGCCGGCGTGGATCTCCTCGACCAGCTCGGCCACGCCGGCCTCGTACCGTGCCCTCGCCGCCGGGTCATCGTCGTACGCGGCCCGCTCGCCGCGCTCGCGATCGCGGCGCGGCGCCTCGTCCGCGGCACGGGCGTCGCCAGCCGGTCCGCCAGCTCGAGCCAGGCGCTCCGCTGCGCCCGTCCCGTCCAGCGTGGCCAGCGTGGCGGCCTGCGCCAGGTGGTCGAACGACGATGACCACGTCGGGCAGGTGGAACAGCGCATCCGGCATGCCGACCGGGTCCGCTTCGGGAACGGGCAGCCGCTCCCAGCGCGCAGCGGCCTCGTAGGCGAGGTAGCCGACCCCGGCAGGAGAGCGGAAACGGCAGGTCGGCGCGCGGCGGCGGCGCCGCCGGCAGCACCCGGCGAAGCGCCTCCAGCGGGTCGCGCGCGGTGAGCCGCTCCACTCCGGCCGGCCCGATCCAGCCGCGCCTCTCCCTCGTCGACGATCAGCGTGCGGCCCCGGACGCCGAGCATGGAGTAGCGGCCGTAGCGCGCGCCGCCCTCGACGCTCTCGAGGAGGAACGCGCAGCGCTCACCCAGGCGCAGCGCGGCGGCGACCGGGGTCAGGGTATCGGCCACCACCTCCAGGCTGACGATGCCCGGCGCCCGGGTCGGGGTCTCCGCGGTCACGAATCGCACTCCAGGTATGACGACGCCTCCATCCACTGCGAGGGACGGAGGCTGAATGTCCGCGGTGCCACCCTGCATTCGGACCGTTCGACGATCCGCACTTGGCTCGCACGGGTCTCAATCGGGACCGATGCGCCGGCCCTGCTAACGGTGGCCGTCCGTCGCCGCCTACCTGGCCCTGCGGCCGTTCGGAGCGAGGCTCGCGGGTCCATTCACCGCGGTCCGTACCACGCCGGCTTGCACGCTCCCGGCTCGCTGCTGTGGCCGTGGCCGGGTTACTCGTCCCGGTCGACGCCTGTCTTGACTTGGACGCGCATCCTAGGCCGCCCTTCGGGGCCGGGTCAAGGGCGCCTGCCTCGCGGGACGCCGCTCCTATACTCGGGCCGCCATGTCACGTCCCATCGCCACGGTCGAGGTGCCGGCGAGCAGCGCCAACCTGGGGAGCGGCTTCGATTGCTTCGCGGCCGCGCTGAGCCTCAAGCTGCGGGCGGAGCTGTACGTGGGCGACGAGGCGGGAATCACCCTCGTGGAGCGCGGTGAGGGCGCCTCCGCGCGGGACGACGAGGAGAACCTGCTGCTGCGCGCCTTTCGCGAAGGGCTGCGCGCGGCCCTCGGCTCGAGCGCCGGGTCGGGTGCCTGGCGAATCGAGGCCTCGAGCATGATTCCGGCGGCGCGGGGCCTGGGAAGCAGCGCGGCCGCGATCGTGGCAGGGCTGCTCCTGGGTGCGAGCATCGGTCGCCGATCGCCCGACGCGGACGAGCTGCTGCTGCTGGCGACGCAGATCGAGGGCCACCCCGACAACGTCGCCGCGGCGCTATACGGCGGCTTCACGCTCGCGGTGGCGGCGCGCGGACCGGTTCAGCTGCGCAGGTTCCGCGTGCCGGAGGCGTGGGTGCCGGTCGTCTTCATCGCCCAGCGCGAGAGCCGGACCAGCGAGATGCGGGCGGCCCTTCCGGATTCGGTGCCGTACGGCGATGCCGTCGCGCAGGCGGCGCGCGGCGCCCTGCTGGCGACCGCCGTCATCACCTCCGACGCAGGGCTCCTCAGGGAGGCGATGGACGACCGGCTCCACCAGCCGTATCGGCTGCCCCTTCTGAACGGCAGCGCGGAGCTCATCGCAGCCGCGTACGAGCACGGCGCCGCGGGCGCCTGCCTGTCGGGGGCGGGACCGAGCGTCATCGCCATCTGCGACTCCCCGGCCGGCGCCCACTCGGTCGAGAAGGCGCTGAACGCCGTCGGAGTCCCGGGATGGCGACGAGGCTCCGCTTCGACACCTCCGGCGCGCGGATCACGGCGGCCGAGTCATGAGCCTCGTCACGCTGAGCGGCCTCTCGAAGAGCCACGGCGCGCAGCATCTCTTCGAGGGCGTCGACCTCCAGATCAGCGGCGGGCGGCGGATCGCGATCGTGGGGCCGAATGGCGCCGGCAAGACGACGCTGCTCGAGATCATCACCGGCGAGCAGCAGGCCGATACGGGGACGGTCGCGCGCGGCCGCGACGTGGTGATCGGCTATCTGCGCCAGGAGGTGGCAGAGAGCCGCGGGCGGACCGTCCTTGCCGAGGTCCTGGCCGGGGCGGGAGAGCTGTCGGGGATCGGGCGCCGAATGCGCCATATCGAGCTCGAGCTGGCGGAGGCGAGCCAGGACGACGAGCTCGAGGAGCTGATGGGCGAGTACGGCCGCCTGCAGCACCGCTTCGAGGCGCTCGGTGGCTACTCGATGGAGGCGGAGGCGCGTCGCATCCTGGCCGGCCTCGGCTTTGCGGACTCCGATGTCGAGCGGGATATCGAGCAGTTCTCGGGGGGCTGGATGATGCGCGTCGCCCTTGCCCGCCTGCTCCTCCAGAACCCCGACGTGCTGCTCCTCGACGAGCCCACCAACCACCTCGATCTCGCATCCGTCGAATGGCTGCAGGGCTTCCTGGCAGATTACGCGGGCGCGATCGTGCTCGTCAGCCATGACCGGGACTTCATCAACACGGTCGCCAACCGCGTCGCGGAGCTCGACCACGGGATGCTTACCGAGTACACCGGCGACTACGCCGATTTCGTCGAGCAACGCGCGGCTCGCATGGCGCAGATCGAGGCTGCAGCCAAGGGCCAGGCGCGCAAGATCGCTCACACCCAGGCCTTCATCGACCGATTCAGGTACAAGGCCAGCAAGGCGCGGCAGGTCCAGAGCCGGATCAAGGCGCTCGACCGGGTCGAGCGCATCGAGATACCCGCCGCCCGATCCAAGAGCGTGAAGTTCCGCTTCCCACAGCCGCCGCGCAGCGGTCGCACGGTCATCACCCTGCGAGACATCGTGAAGAGCTACGGCAGCACACAGGTCTACGACGGGCTCGACCTGCAGCTCGAGCGTGGGCAGAAGGTGGCCCTGATCGGTCCAAACGGCGCCGGGAAGTCGACCCTGCTCAAGATCCTGGCCGGCGCGCTGCCATTCGAGGGAGGCAGCCGGGAGCTCGGGCTCAACGTGCGGGTCGCCTACTTCGCGCAGCACCAGATCGAGGCGCTCAACCCGGCCAACACCGTCTTCGGCGAGCTCGAGGCGGCCGCCCCGCGGATGACGACCGCCGATATGCGCCGGCTGCTCGGCGCGTTCCTCTTCTCCGGCGACGCGATCAGCAAGCCGGTCGCCGTCCTCTCCGGCGGCGAGCAGACGCGCCTGGCGATGGCAAAGCTGATCGCCGATCCAGCCAACCTGCTCTGCCTTGACGAGCCGACCAACCACCTCGACATCCAGAGCCGCGACGTGCTCGAAGATGCGCTGAATGCGTTTCCCGGGCACGATCGTGCTGATCACGCACGACCGATACCTGATCCGCTCCGTTGCGAACGCGATCGTCGAAGTCAATGGCGGCGAGGCGACCGCTCTACCCGGGCGACTTCGAGTACTACGCCGCCAAGCGCGGGCTCGACATCGAGCAGCGCGGCGCGGTGGAGGGCGTCGCGACGCCCCGGGGATCGGTCGTTGCCGGCACCGAGGCCGCGCGAGTCGGCGTCGCAGACCGCCGCGCGGAAACGCCACGAAGCGGAGGAGCGGAACCGGCGCTACCGGCGCACGCGCGACCTGCGCGCCGCGCTCGAGCGGGTCGAGTCGGACCTTCGCCAGGCCGATGCCGAGGCCGCAGAGCTGGTCGAGCGCCTCGCCGACCCCGCCGTGTACGCGGACGGCGAGCGGGTCCGCGGCTTGATCGCGCGCCACAACGCGGCGCGAGAGCGGAGCAGCTCGCTGGGCTCGGAGCGCGAGCGAATCGCCGGAGAGCTCGATGCCGCAGAGCGGATCGAGGCGCCCGCCGGCCGCGGCCGATGAGCTGCACCAGGGACGGCGAGACGTGGCGCTGAGGAGCGAGATCGGCGAGCAGCCGGACGTCGCCGCGCGGCTCCTCAGCGAAGGAGCCCTGCAGGTCGAGCTCCTGGCCGACGCGGTTCGCGCCCGCGGGAGCGCGTTCGCGCTCATCGCGGCTCGTGGCACGTCCGACCACGCCGCTGTCTACGCGCAGTACGCGTTCGGGGTGCAGGCGCAGCTCGCCGTCGCCCTCGCCGTGCCCTCGGTCATCTCGCGCTACGGGGCCCAGCCACGCATGGGCCAGGCGCTCGTGCTCGGCGTCAGCCAGTCCGGACGCTCCCCCGACGTGGTGAGCGTGGTGGCCGAGGCGAGGCGACAGGGCGCGATCACGGCCGCCATCACCAACGACCCCGACTCGCCCCTGGCGGAGGCGGCCGAGTGGGCTCTCCCCCTGCTCGCCGGCCCCGAGCTCTCGGTGGCCGCCACGAAGACGTACACCGCAGAGCTGCTGGTCATTGCCATGCTCGCGGCGGCCCTTTCGAACCGATCCGAGGCGCGCGACGAGCTTGGAGGGGTACCGGCGGCGATGCGCAAGGCGCTCGAGGCCGAGGACGCGGCCGCGAGGACCGCGCAGCGGCATCGGTCGATGGAGCAGTGCGTGGTCCTCGGCAGGGGCTTCAACCTTGCCACCGCCCTCGAATGGGCGCTCAAGCTGAAGGAGCTCACGTACGTCCGGGCCCAGGCCTATTCGACGGCCGACTTCCAGCACGGGCCGGTTGCCAGCGTGGAGCGTGCGGCACACCTCCTCGCCATCGCACCGCCCGGGGCAATGAGCGATGAGCTGTGGACGCTGCTCGAGGAGCTTCGCGCAGAGCGCGAAGCGCAGCTGATTGCGATCAGCAGCCACGCAATCGATGGAGTCGATCGCCTTCCGCACGCGGACGACCTGCCCGAGTGGCTGTCGCCGATCACCGCGATCCTGCCCGCCCAGCTCTTCAGCTACCACCTCGCCCGGGAGAAGGGCATCGACTGGGAAACGCCGCGGGGCCTCAACAAGGTGACGCTCACCCACTGACCGGCCCCTATCATCCGCGGATGCACCCGGACTCGGCTGGCCGCATGCGCGGCGGCTCGCTTGGGGCGGTGCTGATCGTGGTGGCGGCGGTCTGCTTCGGAACGCTCGGCCCAGTCTCCCGCTTCGCGGAGGAGGCCGGCGTTGGAGCCCTGGGTCTCGTCACCTGGCGCTCGGCCCTTGGAGCGGCGTGCATGGCCCTCTTCCTGCTCGTTCGCCGCGCGGCCCGGGGCCGGTCGAGCTTCGCGCTGCGGGATCTGCCGAGCGCGGACCGATGGATGCTCGTCGCCACGGCGGCGGCCAACGCGATCCTCAACCTGGCGGTCTTCGCCGCTTTCCTGCGCATCACCATCGCGCTCGCGCTCCTCGTCTTCTACCTCTACCCCGCGTACGTGGCGGTCGCAAGCGCGATCTGGTTCGGCGACCGCCTCGATCGCATCCGCTGGCTTGCGCTCTGCGTCTCACTCGCCGGCGTCATCCTCGTCGTTGCCGGCGCGGGAAACCTGGGAGCGCTGGATCTGATCGGAATCGGCCTCGCGTTCGTCGCCGGCGTGATGCAGATGTTCTACATGCTCGCCGCCCGTCACTGGCTGGCCGCGATCCCGGGTCCCCAGACCGCCGCCCTGACGATGGGCGGCGCCGCCGTCTTCTACGTCCTCCTCGCCCTCGGCGCGGGACAGCTGCCCGCAATCGCGCGGCCAGTGGAGAGTGCAGACGCGCTGTGGCCGGTGCTGCTGGCCGGAACGGTCGGAGCCGGGATCCCGACCGTCTGTTACATCGTCGGGATCCGCCTGATGGGAGCGCCACGCGCGGCGATCCTCGCGACCCTCGAACCAGTCGTCGGCGTCGGTCTCGCGGCGCTTCTCCTTCGCGAGCAGCCGGGAGCGCTGCAGCTGGTCGGTGGCCTGCTCATCGTCGTCGCCGCCGTGCTGCTGCAGGTCGGGGGCCGGGGGTGACCTGGCCGAGCACGAAGCGGTCGCCGAGCCCGGGTGAGGCCCGTTTTTGCGTTGACTCCCAGCACCGGCTCTCCTCACCTCACCGACCCGGAGCCCGGAGCACCCGTCCGGACCTGACCGCCAGAGGTACTAGGCGCGGATAGGACCATCGGCTACGGTCGATCCCAGGACCTGTCACCCGAAATTTCGACCGGTCCACCAGGAGGGCGAAATGCTGACTCATCGACAGAACACCCGAGGAGCCGCGCGGCTGCTCACGTTGGGGGCAGGCATCGCGGCCCTGCTGGCCCTTGCCGCACCGGTCGCGGCAGCCAACCCGGCGGGCAACAACGGCACGGTCAAGATCGACCGCGTTGCGTTCGACGACGCACCGAACAACGAGCCGCATGTCGGCTGCATCTTCCAGGTCGACTTCTACGGCTTCGACGCCGGCGACCTCTCCGCCGACGTGATCTTCGAGGCCCACCCGCCAACCGGAAGCGGCGTCCTGCTCGAGGACACCGTCTTCATCGGCGAGGACGACAATAGCGGGGGCGGGAGCCAAGCCGGTCTCGACGCGTCGCGAACCTACGACCTGAGCGAGGCACTCGCCGGCTACGCGCCACATCCGCAGCAGGGCTGGCACGTGAAGCTGACCGTGCATGCCGATGGCTCTCAGGGCGCGGACACGAAGCACAAGGTCTTCTGGGTCGAGGGCTGCGAGCAGCCGGAAACTCCTCCCAGCAATCCTCCGTCGAATCCCCCTTCGAATCCGCCCAGCAATCCTCCGTCGAATCCCCCTTCGAATCCTCCCAGCAATCCTCCGTCGAATCCGCCCAGCAATGCGCCCCACGGCGGAACGCTCGGTGGTGCAGGCGGGCCTGAAAGCCCCGTGCTACCCGATACGGCACTTCCCGCCAGCGGGGAGACCGCCCTCACCCTGTTGGCAGGGCTCCTGCTGCTCGGTGGCTCGGGGACCTATGCCGTGGTCGCGATCCGGGATCGTTCCCGCAAGCGCTGATCCGCGGCAGCAGGAACCGGGGCCGACGCCACAAGCGACGGCCCCGGTTCTCTACGTCCCGGCCAGGTGCCGACGGCAGGACGAACGTGGCGTAGATCGCCTGCGCAGCCCGATCGGCGGATGCGAGTGGCACCTCCGCCCACACCACGCGCAGCCCACCCTCGTCGAACGATCCCTCGTTGTGCGCGGGCAGGGGCAGGATCTCCGGCATCCTGCCGGCAGGGCCGACAAGGCTGATCCTGGCAATCCGTTCCTTGCGGTCCACCGCCAGCATCAGCACTCCCTCCTCGTCCGAGCCGCCGGGTCGCACCACGGTCATCGGAGCCGCGTCGTCGAGCGCCCGCACCACCAGCTGCAGCCTGCCCCGACGGGCGCGCCGAACGGCGACCGGGTGGACCACCTCGGCTCCGAGCTCGGCGAGCAGCTCCAGCTGCAACGCGTCGACGAAGGGAAGGAAGCGGGCAGCCGGGACGAGGTGCGGATCCGCATCCATGACTCCCCCGACGTCCTTGAAGAGCTCGCAGCGATCCGCGCGCAGCGCGACCGCCAGGGCGACCGCAGAGAGGTCCGTCCCGCCGCGTCCGAGCGTGGTCAGCTCACCGTGCGTACCGATCCCCTGGAAGCCGGCGACGACCGGGACCAGGTCCTCGCCCAGGGCTCGGCGCAGGGGACGTGACAGGACGCGGCGCACTTCGGCGCCGAGATGCGCCGCGGCGGTTCGAATTCCGGCCTCGGCACCGCTGAACGACCGCGCTCGGATGCCCCGGGCCTGGAGCCCGAGCGCGAAGAGCGCGGCCGAGAGCGCCTCCCCGGTGGCGAGAGCCCGGTCCGTCTCTCGCGCCAGTGCGGAGCCCGCATCGTGGCGAGGCTCGCGCAGGGAGCCTCCGCCGTCCGGCAGGAGCACCGCGGCCGCTGCGAGGATCGTGTCGGTGACACCCTCGAAGGCGCTCACGACGACGATCGGACGCAGGCCGCTCGCCCGTTGGCGGGCCACCACCTCGACCGCGGCCACGATATCCTCCGGGCGCCGCAGCACAGAGCCGCCGAACTTGTCGACGACGACTGCGTGCGAGCCGAGGTCGGGGCCGGTGCGCATCGGGGCAACGGTAACGCAGCCGCGCAGACCGATGCCGGCTGCTACCCTCGCCCGCGTGCCTGAAGCGCTCCACCCGCTCGACCTCTCCCGCGTTCGGCGCCGGCTGCTGGGCTGGTATCGGGCGGAGCACCGCGACTTTCCGTGGCGCCACACCCGGGACCCGTATCCCGTGCTCGTCAGCGAGGTGATGCTGCAGCAGACACAGGCGTCTCGCGCCGCAGACCGATTCCCCCGCTTCATGGACCGCTTCCCGACCGCGGCGACGTTGGCCTCCGCGCCCGAATCCGACGTCCTGGTGGAGTGGAGCGGGCTCGGCTACAACCGACGTGCGCTGGCCCTGCAGCGCGCGGCACGTGCGGTGGTGGATCGCGGCTGGCCCGTGGAATCATCCGGGCTCGAGCAGCTGCCCGGGGTCGGGCCGTACACCGCGCGCGCGGTCGCGAGCCTCGCCTTCGCGGAACGGGTGGGTGTGGTCGATACCAATGTCCGCCGTTGGCTGGTCCGGCGCTTCGGTGCTGAGCCCGACGATGGCGCGCGCCTCCAGGCGCTGGCCGATGCCCTTGCTGTGGCGGGCCGAGATGCGCCCGAGGAGACGGCCGCCTGGACCCACGCGACGATGGAGTTCGGCGCACGAATCTGCACCGCCCGCTCGGCACGCTGCCCGGAGTGCCCGATCGCTCGCGGATGCCCCTCGCGAGGGATAGCGGGAAGGGTCCCCGTGACCCGCCAGCCGGCGTACATCGGGTCAACCCGCGCGCGGCGGGGCGCTTTGCTCCGGCTGCTCGCCGCAACTGACGGCAACGGGCTCGCGCCGGAGACCACGCGGCGCCAGCTTGGGCTCGATCGAGCCAGCTTTCGACCCATGCTGGCCGGCCTCGAGCGCGATGGATTGGTGCATCGGTCGGGCGCCCGGCTGCGCCTCGGCGGAGCCCCTACAATCGGCCGATGAGCCTGAAGGTGAAGGTCGGCGACCAGGTCCCGTCGGTTGGTTTGCGGGCGAGCGATGGCTACCTGCTGAACCTGCGCAGCCTCGTCACGAAGCAGCCGGTGGCGGTCCTCTTCTTCGGGGCCGCCACGCTGGAGGGCGCCGCCCGGCGGCGCGGTACCAAGGCGGCGGTCGCCCTGGGAGACGGCCATGAGCGCCTCCGCGAGGCCGGGATCGAGGTGACGGGGGTGAGCTGCGACAGCGCGGAGCAGCAGGCGGAGTATCTGAAGGAGACCAGGCTCCCGTACCTGCTCATGAGCGACGAGCGGCGCACGGCGGTCGAGATGCTCGGCATCCCCACGGTGGCCGATGGGGAGAACGTGAACGTGGCCCAGCCCGTGCTGATCGTCATCGGCCGCGAGGGTGAGATCCGGGCAATCCTGACCGAGATCGATCCGTCCACGGCGGTTGACGAGGTGATGGCCGCCCTTGCGGAGCCGATGCCGCTGGCGGAGACGCGCCCCGGCTCCTGATGCTCGCAGCCCGGTTGCACTCCCCGGGCGACGGGCTCCGCCTCGAAGAGGTCCCGATTCCCGAGCCCTCGGGGACCGCAGTCCGCGTCCGAGTGGCCGGCTGTGGTGTCTGCCGCACGGACCTCCATATCGTCGACGGGAGGCAGCCGCGTGTCGAGATGCCGCTCACCCTCGGCCATGAGGTCGCGGGTTGGATCGATGCGGTCGGCCCCGACGCGGTGCGGCCACTGCGAAAGGCGCGCCTGCGCGGCGGCGACCCGGTGGTCGTCTTCGGCGGCTGGGGGTGCGGCCAATGCGCCGAGTGCCTTGCGGGCGAGGAGCAGCGATGCCCGACGGGTCGCTCGCCGGGATTCCAGCTTGACGGCGGCTACGCGGAGTTCCTCCTGGTGCCCGATCCGCGTCACCTCGTTCCGCTGGGCGATCTCGACCCGATCGAGGCCGCACCGCTCGCCGATGCCGGGCTGACACCGTTCCGAGCGGTGCGCCGTGCGAGCCCATGGCTGCGCCCCGGAGCCCGAGTCCTCGTGGTCGGGCTGGGGGCTCTCGGGCAGTTCGGCCTGCAGTACCTGCGCAGCTCGAGCGCCGGGCCCAAGCTCCAGATCGCGGTACGGGAGACCGAGCCGACTCGCCTGGAGCTGGCAGCCGCCCTCGGCGCAGACGTGGCTCTGCTGGCGGACGAGCCGCCCCCCTGGCCCGCGGACGCGATCTTCGATTTCGTCGGCAGCGATGAATCACTGCGCGGCGCCGTCGACGACCTGAGTCCCAACGGGCTTCTGCTGGTGATCGGCGAGGGCGGCGGCCGGTTCGAGATGGGGATCGACAGGATCCCGGTCGAGGCCTGGGCCTCGAGCATCGCCTGGGGAGCGCTCGACGAGCTCCACGAGGTGGTGCGTCGAGCCCGCGGGCGGAAGATGCGCTGGAGCGTGGAGCGCATGCCGCTCGCGGAGGCCGAAGAAGCGCATCGCCGGCTGCGAGCGGGGGCGGTGGAGGGCCGAATCGTGCTGGTTCCCGGCTGAGGGAGCTCGTGGGCCGCTGTCAGTCACCGAGGAGGCGAGACAGGAACCCCTTCGTCGGTCGCGCGACGACGTAGAAGGGCGCCGCCAGGGCATTGAACTGGTCGCGCAGCCCGGGCGTCCGCAGGTCGGTGACGGTCAGCATCGTGCGCGAGCCGAGGTGCTCGGTCGCGAGGGCATGCAGATTGTTGCGGACCGCGTCGAAATCCGCGAGCTCGGCATCCGGCCGGAGCTCGATCCCCGCGACCCAGGCCTCGGCACCGCGAAGCAGCCAGGCGCGGTCGACCTGCGGCAGCGCGCCGAGGGCGCGGCGCAGCTCCGAGCTGAACAGCTCGGGAACCTCGGCCGGCGTCTCCAGCGAGGGCATCTCACCGAGGGGCCGTCGCGCACGCTGTGCATCAGGATGCGTGGGATCGACCCCGGCGGCGAGATACGGCAGCACGCCGACCGCGATCGCGACCTGCGAGGGTGAGCCGGGGTCAACCACGACGCGCTCACCCGCCTCTTCCGCACGTGCGAAGAGGAGGCGTGCGGGCAGGGTCACGTAATCGCTCCCCGGCGGCCCGAACTCGGCGAACGCCTCAGGGCTTGCGAACGCGGCCACGAAACGTGACCCGTCCTCGTCGGTCCCGTGGCGGATCTGCTCCACGGCGAGTCTGTCCGGGTCGGCGCGCTGCCCGGACGAGGAGCGGATCGGCACGATCAGATCGCGCCCAATCAGCTCGGCGAGCCGCGGCTCGGTCATTGCAGCTTGGCGAGCCCAGCGTCGATTCGTGCCAGGCACCGGTCGCGGCCGAGCAGCTCCATCGACGCGAAGAGCGGCGGCGAGATGGTGCGGCCGGTGAGCGCAACCCGCAGCGGCTTGAACAGGTCAGCGGGCTTCATCTCCAGCTCCGCCGCAGCGGCTCGGCAGCGATCCTCCAGCACGTCGGCGGCAAAGTCGGCCGCGTCGAGCTCGGTGACGAGCTCGCGGGCCCGTGACAGCGCGCGCGCCGCGTCGCGCGGCCCCCCACCTTTCGGCGCGAGCACGGCTGCTTCGTACCAGCCCGCGACGACGGCATCGGGCTCCCAGAGAAAGCTCGCCAGGTCGACCACGTCCGCGAGCCGAACCAGGCGCTCGCGCACCAGCGGGACGAGACGCAGTATTGCCGCGTCGTCGAGGAGCGCCGGGACGAAGGGTCGGAGACGGAGCGCCAGCTGCTCGTCTCCGAGCGAGCGAATGTACGTGCCGTTGAGATAGTCGAGCCGGTCCGCGTCGAAGACGGCGCCGGCCTTGTGGACCTTCTCGATCTCGAATCGGCTCGCCAGCTCGTCGATGCTGAAGATCTCCTCTTCCGTCCCGGGCGACCAGCCGAGAAACGCCAGAAAGTTCACCAGCGCCTCCGGCAGGTATCCCTGCTCCCGATATGCATCGACAGCGGTCTGGGTCTTCCGCTTGCTCATCTTCGAGCGGTCCGGGTTCAGGATGAGGGGCACGTGCCCGAAACGCGGCGGCTCGGATCCGAGCGCACGGTAGAGGGCGATCTGCTTCGGGGTGTTCGAGAGGTGCTCCTCGCCGCGGAGGACGTGGCTGATCGCCATGGCGGCGTCATCCACGACCGCCACGAAGTTGTAGAGCGGCATCCCATCGGTCCGCACGATCACGAAGTCGCCGAGCAGCGCATTGTCGAATTCGACGGTGCCGCGGATGATGTCGTCGAAGGCCACCTTCTCCGGTGGCACCGCGAAGCGAATCGCCGACGTTCGGCCGTCCGCCTCGAAGGCCAGCCGTTCCTCGGCGGAGAGCTTCCGGCAGCGCCCCGAATAGCGCGGCGGCTCATGGCGCGCCTCCTGGCCACGGCGTTCGGCATCGAGCTCATCCGGGGTGCAATAGCAGCGGTAGGCCGTGCCGGCCGCAAGGAGCCGATCCGCTTCTGCGGCATATCGGTCCATGCGCTCGCTCTGGCGGTACGGGCCGTAGGTACCGATATCCTCGCCGCCGGCGACCTGTGGGCCCTCGTCCCAGGTCAGCCCGAGCCAATGCAGGCCTTCGATGATGTCGCGCTCGAACGCCTCGCTTCCGCGAGCCACGTCGGTGTCCTCGATCCGCAGGACGAACGTGCCGCCGGTGTGGCGGGCGAACAGGAAATTGTAGAGGCTGGTGCGGGCGCTGCCGATATGCAGCGGTCCGGTAGGGCTGGGGGCCATGCGCACGCGCACGGCCTTTGGGCTGATCGTCGTCATGGGTTTGGCGATGGTAGCAGGCAGCGACCGGCATCTAGGCGGCTGCGGAAGGCGGGCCTATGATCCCGCCCTAGGGCAGCACCGAGGGAGACCAATGGAAGATCGGTTCGACGTCAACGAGGAGGAGATCTACGACGAGTTCCCGCGCGGCGACGAGCACGGCTTCGGGCCAGCGGAGGGATTCAACCGCTGGGTGCAGATCAACAATCCGGATCTCTTCACGGAAGGAGCCCGCGAGGACCCGGTCATTCAGCAGTTCCTGGCGGCCCCGTTCAGCGTCAACTTCGCCCAGTTCAAGAGCAGCTATCGGGAGACCGAGTACTTCCTGCACAAGCCCCACAAGGCGATGGTGAGGGAAGGTCACGACGACCACGTCGAGGGGATCGAGGGCAGCGTCGCAAACTTTCCGGAGTCGCGTGGGCAGCAGCACATCGCCACCCTGGTCGTCAACCACGAGCTCACGCTGGCCAAGTACATCACCCGCTCCCTAACGATCGAGGACGGCAAGGTGGCCGGCCAGATGATCCACAAGGAGGAGGAAGAGCCTCTCTACTGAGGGGCACCCTGACCGATGCGCTGCGCGAGCTGCGGTTCCGCGAACGCCGAGTCGGCCCGGTTCTGCGGCGCGTGCGGGGTGCGGCTCACCGCGACCTGTCCCCACTGTCGCGCCGAAGTCACTCCCGGACTGCGCTTCTGCAACGCCTGTGGCGGGCCGATGCCCAAGCTGCCGGGCATCGATGCCGCCGATCGAGCGGCGGACGCTTCGCTTCCATCTGAGCGCCGCCTCGTCTCGGTCCTCTTCGTGGACCTCGAGAATTTCACGGCAATCGCCGAGTCGCTCGACCCGGAGGATGTCCGCAGCCTGCAGTCGCGCTACTTCGAGGTCGCCCGCTCCGCCGTCGCTCGCTACGGAGGAACGCTCGAGAAGTTCATCGGCGACGCGGTCATGGCGGTGTGGGGTGCTCCGACGGCACATGAAGATGACGGCGAGCGAGCGGTGCGCGCCGCGCTCGAGCTGGTCGCAGCCGTCGCGAAGCTCCGTGGTCCAGTCCCCGGCCATCGGCTGACCGCCCGCGCCGCGATCGCCACCGGCGAGGCGGCGGTCACCGTCGGCGTCGAGGGGCAGGGGATGGTCGCCGGCGACCTCGTCAATACCGCGGCGCGGCTGCAGGGCGCCGCACCGCCGGGCGGCATCCTGGTCGACGAGACGACCCACCGCATCGTGGGCGACGCGGTCACGTTCGAGACGCAGGGCGCCGCCACGCTCAAGGGGAAGAGCAGCACGGTCGCGACCTGGCTGGCGACCGGCCTGGCGGACGTGCGCGGGCGGGGTCGCGCGGCAGGCCACTCCGGTACGTTCGTGGGTCGTCGGGCGGAGCTCGACGAGCTGATTGGCCTCTACCAGCGCGCCGTGGCCGACCGTCGCGGCCGACTCGTCTCGGTGCTGGGCATCGCGGGCATCGGCAAAAGCCGGCTGGCCTGGGAGTTCGAGCGGCACCTCGATGGCCTTGCGGATCCGGTCGCCCTCCACCTCGGGCGGGCCCCCGCCTACGGCGAGGGGATCACCTTCGCCCCACTCGCGGAGATGGTTCGTCGCCGGGCGCGGATCGCGGAAGGGACCGAGGCCGAAGTGGCCCGCCGCCAGCTGGCCACCACCCTGGGCGAGCTGGTTGCAGACGAGGCCGAGCGCGAATGGATCGAGCCACGCCTGGCGACGCTCCTGGACCCGGGCTCGCACGTGGCCTATGAACGCGACGAGCTGTTCGCGGCCTGGCGCCGCTTCTTCGAGCGCGTCTCCGAATGGGCTCCGGCGCTGCTGGTCTTCGAGGATCTGCAATGGGCCGATCCGGCGCTGCTCGACTTCATCGAGTATCTCGGGACCTGGTCCCGCGACCATCCGATCCTGATCGTGGCGCTCGCGCGACCCGAGCTGATGGATCGGCGTCCAACGTGGGGAGCCGGCCAGCGCAGCTTCACGGCGATCCATCTCGAGCGCCTCGACGACCCCGCGATGGCCGACCTGCTGCTCGGCCTGGCCCCCGGCATCTCCGATGCTGCGGTTCGGCACATCCTCGATCGCGCGGGCGGTGTTCCGCTGTACGCGGTGGAAGTGGTCCGCATGCTGATCGATCGAGGAACGCTCGTCCTGCGCGACGGCCTCTACGTCCTCCCGGAGCCGATCGATCGTGTCCAGATCCCCGAGACCCTGCACGCGCTCATCTCCGCGAGGATCGACGCGCTCCCCGCGGCCGAGCGGGGACTGCTGCTCAGCGGCGCGGCCCTCGGCCGCCGCTTCCACCCCGATGCGCTCGCGGCCATCAGCGGCGTGGATGCCCCGGAGGCACGCGAGCGGATCGCGGGGCTGGTGCGACGTGAGCTCCTGGCGGTCGACGACGAGCTGCGGTCGCCGGGCAACGGCCAGCTCTCCTTCGTCCAGGACGCGGTCCGCGAGGTCGCGTATCGCACGCTCTCGCGGCGCGAGCGCCGGGTCCTGCACCTCGCAGCAGCCGACCACCTGGAGTCGCTGAACGAGGGAGACCTGGTCGAGGCAACGGCCGAGCACCTGGTCGAGGCCCATCGAGCGGCTCCCGAGCACCTTGAGACGCCGCTGGTCGCGGTGCGGGCCGTCGCTGCGCTGCGCGAAGCCGCCAGACGCGCGCTTGCCCTCCATGCCCCGAGCCGCGCGTTGGCGCATCTGAACCAGGCGCTCGAGCTTGTTGCCGATGACGAGGTGCGCGCCACGCTCTGGGAGGAGGCCGCTGCTGCAGCGCGTGCCGTGCCGCGCTTCGATGAGGCGGAAGCGCTGCTGCGCCAGCTGATCGCATGGCGGGCCGAGCACGGTGAGCGGGCCAGAGCGGCACGCGCTCGCGCCCAGCTCGCCAGCCTGATGCTGGCGACCGAGCGGCACGGGTCGGCGCTCGAGGATCTCCAGGCAGCCCTCGAGGGGATCGCCGACCTGGCATCGGACCCCGACAGCGTGGAGCTGAGCGGGCAGCTGGCACGCGCGCACGTGCTCGTGGGCGACAACGAGCAGGCGATCGAATGGGCGAACCGGACGCTGGAGGTGGCCGGAGCGCTCGGCTCAGGCGCGGTGGCGATCGACGCGCTGATCACGCGCGGCACTGCCGCGATGCGAATGGGCGACGAGGCGGGAGTGGCGGATCTTCGGCGCGCCATCGACCAGGCCCAGGAGCAGGGCGCGATCAGTGCCGAGCTCCGGGCCCGGAACAACCTTGCCTGGCTGGTCGTCGCGGACGATCCCCGGGCCACCATGGATTCGGCCCGGGGCGGGATGGAGCTTGCGACCCGCATGGGGGTGGGCGACATGGCGCTGCAGCTGGCGGAGGTGGCCTGCGCCGTGGCGGTCGATACCGGCGACTGGGACTGGGCGCTCACGACCCTAGGCGAGCTCCGCGATCAACCGCAGTCCCCCGCCCACCGCATCCAGTTCGCCGCCACGGAGGCGACGCTCCGTGCGCTGCGGGGCGAGCAGGAACCTGTCACGGTCCTCGAGGCGCTGAAACCGATCGATCCGGAGACCGATCCGCAGATCCTGGGGGCGATCGACCTCGCAGCCGCCTGGATCGCGTTCCTCGACCACCGCTTCGAGGATGCACGTGAGCTCGGGGAGATCTCCGGGGCTCGATCCCTCGGCGCTGAGCAGCACGCCGCGTTCGCGCTCGCCGCCCGGGCCAGTCTGAGAGTGGGCGATCCGGATCGTGCGTCCAGGCAGCTGGCGGCAATCCGTGCGCTGCGCACGCGCGGCCGAGCAGTCGACGCGGTGCGAGACGCCCTGGAGGCGGGGATTTTCGCGCTGGCGAGTCGGCGCGACGAGGCGGAAGCTAGATACCGTGCCGCCGCGGCACAGCTGCGCGCGCTCGATCTTCCCCTGCAGCTGGGTCTCTGCCTCCTGGATCGTGAGACCTTGCTGCCCAGCGGTGACCGCTCAGACCGCGGTGCCGCCGCCGGCATCTTCGAGCGGCTTCAAGCTGGCGCCCTTCTCGCCGACCTGCGCGAGCCAAGCCGGCCGTCGTAGACCTGGCAACGCCATCGTCAGGCGGTGGCGACCCGTTCAGGGGATGCCGGCTCGGTGGTCGGCGCCGTCGTATCGGCGAGGCCGCGAGGCGTGCCTCCGGGATCCGTCCGTCCGTCCCGATCGAAGAAGACGCGCAGCCAGATCTCCACGTTGATCGCACGCCAGAAGAAGAGCGACTCGGCCGTGCGGCCATCCAGCGCATCGCGGAACGCGGCGAGCAGCGCAGCCGCCTCCCAGTAGGGCCGCGAAGCGAACGAGGTGGAGTCAACCAGCTCCTCGAAGAAGGCGCGCTCCCGTCGGATCCAGCGCATCTCGGGGGTGGTGAACCCGACCTTCCAGCGACGCAGCCGGATCTTGTCCGGGAGCAGCCCCCGCATTGCCTCACGGAAGATGGCGCGGCTCCAGCCGTTGTGGATGATCGCGGCCGGCGGGAGCGTCAGCACGTGATCGACAAGCTCCTGGTCAAGAAACGGGACGCGCGACTCAACCGAATGGGCCATCGAGTTGCGGTCGTCATAGCGCAACAGCGAAGGCAGGCTGTAGACGGTCAGGTCCTGGACGAGGCGAACCTTTAGGTCGTCGCCGACGCGATGATCGACCGGTCGCCGCACACGGCGCCGGAACTCCGGACGCAGCACGGTGCGCGGATCGAACCTCCCGCCTCTCTCGCGGAAGCGGCGCCGCAGCATCGGCACGAGGATGTCTCGCGCCCGCCAGGCCTCGCGCGCCAGCTCAGCGAATTGCCTGCGGCGGAGCAGCTCGCGCAGGTACACGAAGTGGTACGGCGTATAGCCCGCCAGCAGCTCGTCCCCACCCTGCCCATCGAGCAGCACCTTTACCTTGCCGGCGGCGATGCGCATGACGCACCACTGGGCGTACGGGCCGGTGGAGACCATTGGCTCGTCGGCGTACCAGACCACGCGCGGCAGCTCGTCGACGAACTCCGATGAGGAGGGTCGGACGAAGTTGCCCTCGGCATCGGACGCGTCCAGGACGGCCTTGATGTAGTCGCGCTCGTCGATCGGGTCGTTGTCGAAGATCGCGCTGAACGTCTTCAGCCGATCGCCCATCGAGGCCGCGTCCGGCACGTGCGCCCGCAGCTGCTGGTTCATGACCATCACGATCGACGATGAGTCGAGACCGCCGGAGAGGCAGGTGCCGACCGGCACGTCGGCCACCAGGCGTCGCTGCACGGAGCGCTCAAAGAGCTCGCGGAAGCGGGCAGGTGACGCGTCGCCTGAGGTGGAGAGGTGGGGCTCCCAATACGCCTCCTCGCGCAGCTCGCCGCCCTCCGTGACGGCAAACGAGGCCGGGGCAATCTGATGAACTCCGGCGAAGAAGGTGTCGCGGTCGTGATCGTGGAGCCCGGCGACCAGGTATTCGTAGATCCGCTGCTCATTCGGCTCTGGCTTGACAGATGCATCCTGCAGCAGGCCCTTGATCTCGCTGCTGAAGAGCAGGCGTCCGCCGGACCGCGTCCAGTAAAGGGGCTTGATACCGAAGTGGTCGCGGCAAAGGACCAGGCGTGGCCTGGATCCCCGTAAGTCGAGGATGGCCAGCGCCCACATGCCGTTGAGTCGGGCAAACGCATCGGTCCCCCAGGCCTCGTAGGCTCGCAGCACCACTTCGGTGTCCGAATCGGTCTGGAAGGCGCAGCCGATGGCGACGAGCTCCTCTCGCAGCTCGCGGTAGTTGTAGACCTCGCCGTTGTAGACGATCTGGATCCGGCCGTCGGAGCTGTGCATCGGCTGGTGGCCATGGGCCAGGTCGATGATCGAGAGCCGCCGGCTGCCGATGCTCGCCACCGGCGCCTCGAAATGGCCGGAGTCGTCCGGCCCGCGATGGCAGATCACCTCGGTCATGGCGGTCAGCAGCGCGGTATCAGGCGCTCCCCAGAATCCGCTGATGCCGCACATGCCCGCGATGATGCGGGCCCCGTCGTCCGCTTGGCAAACGGAGAGCCGTGGGGTTCAGGCGCCCCGGCTGAGTCGCCGCCGAGCCATGTCGCGCAGCTGGGCCAGCTCGGGACTGTGCAGCGCCGCGGCGACCAGCAGGTAGATCGACACCCCCGCAGCGGACAGCACGACCAGGACCGCCAGGCGGCCGAGCGCGCTGCCATGGAGGGCCCCGAAGCCCGAACTGACCACCTGCAGGCCGCCGAGCATCAGCAGGCCGGAAGCAAGCGCGGCGACGCCTGCGCGCAGCACGGATCGCAGGATCGATGCGCCCTCGATCGAGTGGATCCTGTTGCGGAGCGCCCAGACCAGGCCAATCGCCTCCGCCGTCGCCGTGATCGAGAGGGCGAGCGCCAGGCCGCCGATTCCCATCGGACCGACCAGCCAGACCATGAGCGGAACGTTGAAGACGACCGCCAGGATCGCCCAGATGACCGGCGTGCGCGTGTCGTGCATGGCGTAGAAGGCGCGCACCAGGACGTGAACGGCGGAGTTGGCCGCCAGGCCGATCGCGAAGAAGAGGAGCGCGCCCGCGGTTCGTGACGCCGCGCGGGCGTCGAAGAGGCCGTACTGGAAGAAGACGCCGGTGATCTGCTGCGCGAGCACGATCATGATCGCGGTGATCGGGAGCGCGATGAACACGATCACGCGCAGGCTCCCCGCGACCTGGCGCCGAATCTCGCTCAGGCGCCCAAGTGCTGCATCGCGTGAGAGGGTGGGGAAGAGTGCGACGGCGATGCTGACCCCGACCACCCCGGCGGGGATCATCGAGAGCTGGAACGCGTAGTTGTAGGCCGCGACGCTTCCCTCCGCCAGCCCGCTGGCCAGCACGGTGGAGACGATCAGGTTGATCTGCCCGGCCGCCAGGCCAAGCGTTCGCGGCGCGGTGAGCAGCGCCACGCGTCGAACGCCGGGGTGACGCAGCCCCAGCGTGAGGTCATATCGCTGCCCGACCGCGGCGAGGCTTGGCAGCTGGATGGCGAGGTGCAGCAGGGAGCCGACCGCCACCCCCACCGCCAGGGCCTCGACCCCCAGGATCGGGGCCACGAAGATCGCCGCGAAGATGATCGACAGGTTGTAGACGAGGGGCGCCATGGCGGGCACCGCCCAGCGGTCGTAGGTGTTGAGGATCCCGGTGACGACCGCGCCAAGCCCGATGAAGATGGGGCTGAGCAGCATGATTCGCGTTAGCCGAACGGTCAGATCGGTGGTGGGGGCATCGAAGCCCGGTGCGACCACGGGAACGAGAGCTGGAGCGAAGATCGCGACCACGACCGCCACGGCCGCGAGGGCGAGCACAAGGATGTTGACCACGCTGCTCGCCACGCGCCACGCCTCGTCGTCCTGGTCGCGGGCCCGATAGCTGACGAAGACGGGCACCAGGGCGGTGAAGAGCGCCCCTGCCACGACGAGCTGGAAGATGGCGTCGGGGATCAGGAACGCCGCAAAGTAGGCGTCGAGCTGGTCCGACGCACCGAACTGCGAGCCGATGACCACCAGCCGCACCCAGCCGAGGATGCGGCTGGCGACCGCGGTGACCGCCAGGATCAGGCTCGCATCGAGCACGATCTGGCTGGCCGATCGGCCCGGCCGCGGGGCCGGTGCCTCGGTCGAGCCCCGGCCCGCGAGCGGGTCGATCTCAGTCATCGGGCAGAACCGTACGCGGCGGGCGGGCTTCCGGTCGGCCACTTTCGCACACAATCTGCCTTGTGTTCCTGACCGGCACCCTGCTCAACGTGGCGATCGTGCTGATCGGCGCAACGGTCGGACTCCTCCTGGGCGCGCGGATGCCGGCCCGGATGCAGGAGAGCCTGACCACCGGCCTCGGTCTCTACACCCTGGTTCTGGGCGTCTCGATGGCGACCCGCATCTTCACCGATCCCCGGGCGGACGCCGGGGACAACCTGGCGGTCCTCACCGCGCTGCTTTCGGGAGTGGCGATCGGCGAGCTGCTGGGTCTCCATGACCGCCTGGAGCAGCTCGGTGGCTGGTTCCAGCGTCGCCTCTCGCGCGATGACCGCCGGTCACGCATCAGCGAGGGATTCGTCACCGCCTCGCTCGTCTTCTGCGTTGGGCCGCTGACCATCCTTGGGTCGCTCGACAACGGTCTTCGCGGCGACATCACCCTCCTCGCCGTGAAATCGCTGCTCGACGGCGTCGGGTCGATCGCCTTCGCGGCATGCCCTGGACCGCGATCGAGCCCTTCTCGACGACGTAGCGAAGCTCTGCGGGGCCGGCGTCGAACCAGATCCTTGCCCATCGCCCTCGGGCTCGACCGAGCGAACCGTGCCGACGCCGTCGACGTGACCCTGAACGTAATGGCCGCCGAGCGGGTCACCCGCGCGGAGCGCCGGCTCGAGGTTGACCCTCGACCCCGGCTCGAGGGTTCCGAGAGACGTCCGTGCCAGAGTCTCCGGGACCGCATCGAACGCCAGCTGCCCGTCCCCCACGCCGACCACCGTCAGGCAGACGCCGTCGATCGAGACCGAGTCTCCGAGCGTCGCGTGCGCCGAGGTCTCGCCCGCAGCGAGCACGAGCCGGACGCCCGTTTCGCTGCCGTCGAGCGAGACGACCTCGCCGACCTCGCGGATCAGCCCGGTGAACACACATACAGGCTAGTCGCCGTAGACGAGCGTCTCGACCGTCTCGCGGACGGCCACCTCGAGCTGTGCCCGTTCTCCGGGCGCGGCCGCGTGCAGCTCGACGAGCAGCTCCGCGATCGCCGAGCGGCAACCCGGAGGTAGGTCGGCGGTGTCGACGTTCTGGACCTCCCGCAGCAGCTCGTCGTTGCCGATCTGGCGGGTCAGCCAGTGGCTCAGGTGCGTGACGAGCTGGTCGTCGGCGCGATCGGTCTGCTCAGGGGTCGTGGACATACGCCTCAAGGAGCACATCGGCACCGACCGGCGTGGCCGTGAGGTGCGTCAACGTGCGAGGTGAGGGTAGCGAAGCCGTCGGCGACGGGCCGTCGCCCGCCAGAACCGGCGCCACGAACAGCAGAAGCTTGTCCACGAGGTCGGCCTCGAGGAAGGCCGAGGCCAGCGTCGGTCCGCCTTCGAGCAGCAGGGATTGGACGCCATCGGCCCCGAGCGCGCCAGCTCCTCGGCCGGCGTGCCCGTTCGCAGCTCCAGGTCGAGGCCCTCCGGCAGCGGCCCCTTCGAGAAGGCAAGGCGCCGCGGCTGCCCCTTGGGCGTCGCGACGTCGCGGGCGTCGAGCGCGGCAGATCGGCCCTCGCGGTCCCGCCTCCAACGGCGACCGCGTCGACCTGCGCGCGCAGCTCGTGGACGAGGCGGCGGCTCTCCTCGCCGGTCACCCAGCGTGCTCCGGGGACGACGACCCGGCCGTCGAGGGTCGCGGCCACCTTGTAGATCACGAACGGGCGCCGCTCCCGCACCCAGGTGCGCCATGCCTCGTTCTGGACGCGTGCGTCCCACGAGTCGACGAACTCGACGTCGACGCCTTGCGAGCGCAGCCGCGCCTCGCCACCGGCCGCCTCCGGGTTCGGATCGTGCGCCCCGAAGACGACGCGCTCGACGCCCGCAGCGAATATCGCCTCGGTGCAGGGCGGCGTCGAGCCGTGATGCGCGCACGGCTCGAGCGTCACGTACATCGTGGCGTCGCGCGCACGGTCTCCTGCCGCTGCGAGCGCGACGATCTCGGCGTGCCTGCCGGCCGCCTCGGTGACGCCTTCGCCGACGACCTCGCCCTCGCGGACGATCACCGCGCCAACCGTCGGCTTCGGATACGCCCTCTGTCCGGCCGCGGCAACGAGCTCGACCGCGCGGCGGATGCTCACGCGAGCAGGTCGACGAGCTCGCGGTAGGCGGCCGGCTGGTCGTCGCGCCCGAAGATCGACGACCCCGCGACGAAGAGCGTGACACCGCCCTCGCGGAGCTGCTTGATGTTGGCAGGCCCGACGCCGCCGTCGACCTGGATCGGGATTGCATCCGGGAGGTGGGCGCGCAGCCGCTCGACGCGCTCGAACGTCTCCTCGCGGAACGGCAGCCCCGAGTAGCCGGGATGGATCGCCATGCAGAGGACGAGATCGGCTCCGCCGGCCACGGCGGCGACCTGCTCGGGCTCCGTCTCCGGGTTGAAGGCGAGACCTGCCTGCAGGCCGTGCTCATGCGCAGCTGCGATCGTCGCTGCCACGTCGTCGACCGCCTCGTAGTGGAACGTGACGCTGTCTCCGCCGGCCTTCGCGATCGCCTCGAAGTACTTGGCCGGCCGCTCGACCATCAGGTGCGCGTCCATCGCCCCGCCGCGGTCGTGAACGCGCGATGAGATCCACTGCAGGACGATCGGGCCGATCGTGATCGGCTCGATGAAGTGGCCGTCGCCGACGTCGAAGTGGAAGACGCGGCAGCCGGCGTCGAGCAGCGCGTCCATCTGCTCGCCGAGGCGCGAGAAGTCGGCGCCGTAGAGCGACGGCTCGACCTCGACCGTCCGGATCCAGTCGCTCCAGGGCATCAGGCGGATGTTACGCTTGAGCCGCGCGATGAAGAACCCCGACGTGCGGTCGCGGTCCGGGCGGGTGAGCAGGAACTCCGGCCGGGTCGGATGCGCGTACTGCGGCCACTCCGCGCCGAGCGGCTCCACCTCCAGGCCGAGCTCGTCGACCACCGCCTCGTTCTCGTCGGCGTTCAGGGTGCAGACGGCGTAGACGATCGTGCCGCCGGGCTTCGTCCGCTCGGCGGCCGCCCGGAGCAGCTCGAGCTGCAGCTCGGGCAGCGGCTGCGAGCGCCAGCGGAGGTCGGGTCGGCGCGCGAGCACGCCGAGGCCCGAGCAGGGCGCGTCGACGAGCGCGCGATCGAACCCGCGCTCGTCGAGCTCGCGAACGTCCGCGTTGACGACGCGGACGTTCGGCGGCATCTCCTCGGCCAGCGCACGAGCGCGGCCGGCGTGCAGCTCGACCGCGGTGATCTCGCCGGCCAGCAGCAGCGTCTTGCCGCCGGGCGCCGCGCACGCGTCGAGGATGCGCTCGCCGTCGCTGCGAGCCGACGACGAGCGCGGCCAGCTGGGAGGCGCGGCTCATCGGGCGCATCCGGGTCGAGGTCGACGCGCTCGACGATGTAGGCGCCGGGGACATCAGTCGGCTCACCGACCGGCTCGGCCGCGCGAACCTCGAGCGCCGGCGGCTCGTTCTGCGCGCGCATCAGCGCGAGAGCGTCCTCGGCGCCGAAGTCGCGCGTCCAGACCTCGCCGATCCAGTCCGGGTAGGAGTGCTTGACCGGCCCTTCGGGCAGCGAGGCGACGAGACCCTGCAGGCCCTGCGAGAGGCGGCGCATGACGGCGTTCGTGAACGGCACGGCTCGCTCGCGACCGGCGGCGCGAACGAGCTCGACCGAGTCGTCGACGACCGCGTGCACCGCCTGGTCGGTCCAGGCGAGCTGGTAGGCGCCGAGACGCAGCGCCGTCCGCACCGGAGGATCGAGCTTGCGCACGCGGCGCTTGCCGAGCTGCTCGATCCCGAAGTCGATCGTGCGCTTGCGCTGCACCGTCCCGTACGCGAGTCGTTGCGCGAGCGCGCGGTCGCGGTCGTCGAGCCCTTCGACGGCACGCAGCCAGCGCGCGATCGGCGTAGGCGTCCTCCTCGAAGACGCGGCGCACGACCTCGAACGCGGCTCGGCGCGCCGGCGCGATCAACGCACGCCGCGCAGGAACTCGTCGTAGCTCATCTGTGCGCGCCCTTCCGGCTGCACGACGTCCGGGACGTACGCACCGTCGTCGAGGTGGCCCTTCCAGATCGTGACGCGACGATCGTGCAGCGTCGTCCACGCGCCGATGTGCGGCGAGAGCGCCCGCACCCGCCGCCAGGCGTCGAGCGGATCGCCGAGATCGAGCTGGCGGTCGGCGGGGCCGATCTTCTCGGCGTACGTCGACGCCGTCCTCGTCCTGCGGCTCGAACGACCGGCTCGTCGAGCACGGCGGTGAGCAGCCGCGCCGCGACCTCCCCGGACGCGCGAAGACGTCGCCCGCGTCGAGCTCGCCGACCTCGAATGCCTCGCGCGCGCGATCGGGCCGGCGTCGAGCTCGGCGACGGTGCGATGGATCGTCACGCCGGTCTCGCGCGTCGCCCTCGAGGATCGCGCGCTCGACCGGCGCGGCGCCGCGCCAGCGCGGCAGCAGCGACGGGTGCACGTTCAGCCACAGCGACTGCTCGAGCAGCCGCGGCGGGATGTAGAGCCCGTACGCGGCAACGACCATGCGGTCGACCTCGGCAGGCAGATCCGGCTTCTCCGGCTGGTGGACCGGGATCCCGAGCCGCACTGCGGCCTCCTTCGCGGGCGGCGGCGCGAGCTTGCGCCCGCGGCCGCGCGGCGCGTCGGGCCGGGTGAGCAGGAACGCGATCTCGTGGTGCGCCGCGAGCCGCTCGAGCACGTCGGCGCCGATCGGCGCCGTCGCGGCGACTCCGATTCTCACCGCAAGGTGACGCGCGGCCGCAGCAGTCGCGAGCGCTTCCTTGCGGTGCTCCTCGTCGGTGCGGTCGATGATCAGCACCCCGTCGAGGTGGTCCAGCTCGTGCTGCGCGATCCGGGCGCCGTGGCCCGAGAGCTCGTAGCTGACGTCCTCACCGTTCTCGATCCTTGCCCGCGATCGTCAGGGTCGTCACCCGCTCGACGGGCACGCGGACGCCCTGCAGCGACAGGCAGCCCTCGGCTCCGTCTCGAGCTCCTCGCCGCGCTCGACGATCGTCGGGTTGACGACCGCGTGCGGGCCGTCCTCGTCCTGCTCGAAGACGAACACCCGCCGCAGCACGCCGACCTGCGTGGCTGCGAGCCCGACGCCCTGCGCGTCGTGCATCAGCTCGGTCATGCGGGCGACCAGCCGCCGCAGGTCGTCGTCGAAGTCGGAGACCTCGTACGCCGTCAGTCGCAGCGCGGGATCGCCGTACTGGCGGATCTGCGCGAGCGCGAAGCGGCGCCGGGCCTCGGCTTCGGCGTCGGCCTGCACGTCCGCGTCGACGTGCTCGTCGTCGTGCTCGTGGTCATGCTCGTGGTCGTGGTCGTGGTCGTGAGCCATCGGCGGTGCAGTGTAGTCAGCGGTCGGTGCGGGGAACCTGCTCGAGGATCCACGCTGCGTCGAGCGGCTCGCAGGCGGTACGGCTTGCCGCCGACCTTGACGAAGTCGCGCGTGCGCGGATCCATCTTCAGGCGGGACTCGGCCGGGAACCAGCGGTTGTGCTTCTCGATCAGCTCGTTCACGGAGCCGAAGTCCCAGCGCTCGGCGACGCGAAGCCACGCGGCGGGGTCGTCGCGGTGCTCCTCGTAGGCGGCGGCGAGCGCCTCGAGCTGGCGGTCGGTCTCGCGCTCGATCTCGCGGAGGCGGCGCATGTACGGCAGCGGCCCGCCGAGCGAGGCGAGGTACGAGTCGGGCTCGGCGACGAAGTTGCGCAGGCGCCGGCGAAGCGGCTTGCCGACGAGCGGGTTCAGGTCGGATTCGGCGGCGAGCGCCTTGCGCTCCTTCTCCGACGGCGGCGTCACGTCGCGGACGCCCCACTCGCCGATCACGTCTTCGGGGCGCCGACCCTTCTTCATGGCGTCATGGTGCCGCTCAGAGCGACTGCGGGTCGACGTCGACAACCGCCGTCAGCCGGCGCGGCGCATCGCCGGCGCCGCCGACGCGAGGAGGCGCGCCGCCTGCGACGCGATCCGCCGCGGATGCTCCGTCTTCGCGACCAGCTGCGCCCGGTGCTTGCCGCGCAGGCGCAGGAGCATCGCCGGGCCGAGCAGCTCTGCGCCCTGCACGCCGGCCTTCAGCTCCTCGAGCGCCCGCAGCACCGGCTCCGGCTCCGGCCCGCTCACGAGCACCCGCACCAGGTGCGCGTACGGCGGGTAGCCGAGCGCCTCGCGCCGCTCGAGCTCCTCCGCGAGGAAGCGCTCGACGTCGTGGCGCGCAGCGTGCGCGATCGTGCGCGAGTCCGGCTGGAACGTCTGCACGATCACGCGGCCCGGCGCATCGCGGCCGCTCCGCCCGGCGAGCTGCGTGACGAGCTGGAACGTCCGCTCCTCGGCGCGGAAGTCCGGCATCGCGAGACCGGTGTCCGCGTCGATCACCGCCGCCAGCTCGACGCCGGCGAAGTGATGCCCCTTCGCGACCATCTGCGTGCCGAGCAGCACCGCGCCTTCCGCGTCGCGGAAGCGCGCGCAGCGACTCGGCGAGCTGCTCCGGCTTCGCGACCGCGTCCGCGTCGAGCCTGATCAGCTCGAGCTCCGGCACCTCGCGCCGCAGCTCGCGCTCGAGCTTCTGCGTGCCTGCGCCGAGCCGGGCGAGGTCGGGCGAGCCGCAGACGCGGCAGTTCGAGCGCGCGTCGGTCTGATAGCCGCAGTGGTGGCAGCGAAGCGACGTGTCGCTGTGCAGGACGAGCGAGACGTCGCAGTCCGGGCAGCGCACCGTCGTGCCGCAGGCGCGGCAGTGCAGCGCCGGCGCGATCCCGCGGCGGTTGAGCAGGAGGATCGCCTTGCCGCGCCGCTCGGCGACGCCGCGCAGCGACTCGAGCAGCGGCGCCGAGAGCGGGTAGCCGGCCTCGCGCCGCAGGTCGACGACGCGCACGGGCGGCAGCCCGGCGCCGATGCGTGCCGCCGAGCGAGAGCCGTTCGAGCGCCGCCCAGCTCTCGGGCCGCGGCGTCGCCGAGCCGTAGACCGCGACGGCGCCCTCGAGCGAGGCGCGCTTCGCCGCGACGGTCCGGGCGTCGTAGCGCGGGTCGGAGTCCTGCTTGTACGACGAGTCGTGCTCCTCGTCGACGACGATCAGGCCGAGCCCGGCGACCGGCGCGAAGATCGCCGACCTGGCGCCGACGACGATGCGCGCCTCGCCGCTTGCGATGCGCACGCGCTCGTCGCGCCGCTCGGCGTCGCGTGAGTGCCGAGTGCAGGATCGCGACGCGGTCGCCGAAGCGGGCGCGCACCCGGCCGACGGTCTGCGGTGCGAGCGCGATCTCCGGAACGAGGACGATCGCGCCGAGCCCGCGCTCGAGCGCCGCGGCGCACGCCTGCAGGTACACCTCGGTCTTGCCGGAGCCGGTCGCGCCGTAGACGAGGAAGTTGCCGCCGTCACCGGCGTCCATCGCCTCGACGATCCGCGTCACGGCGGCGACCTGCTCGGCCGCGAGCGAGAGCGGCTCGGCTTCGCCGCCGAGCGCCTGCCGCTCGGCCGGCGGCGCCTGCTCCTTGCGACGCTTCGGCAACTCCGGGGCGACGAGCGCGAGCGCCCGAGCGGGCGTCGAGCCGTAGTAGTCGGCGATCCAGAGCGCGAGCGCGACGAGCGCCGGCGGCACCTGGCCGATCACGCCGTCGACCGGACGAGCCTCGATCCCTTCGGGAGCCGAGTCGACGCAGCGCAGTCGACGATCCCGCGCGCACGCGAGCGGCCGAACGGGATGCGAACGATCGCCCCGACGCCGACGCCGTCGTCGACCTCGTACGTGAACTCGCGCGCGACGGCGCGCGCCGTCACGAGCGGATAGACGGATGCGCAGCGGCACTAGACGGGCTGTTCTTGCTCGGCGCGCGACCGCTGGCGCAGGTTCTTGAACGAGAGCGTCTTCGCCATCAGGCCGATCGAGATCAGCCCGAGCACCAGGTTCGTGACGGTGATCGCGATGTTCATGCCGACGCTGAAGGCGAGCAGCAGCGCCTTCGAGATCGCCTGGCCGCGGAAGAGGAAGACGATCAGGCCCTGCTTCGTGCCCGCGCCGCCCGGCGTCGCCGGGAAGAGCGTCGCCAGCGAGTCGACGACCTGCGCGAGCAGCGCGTTGTGGATCGACGCGTGGACGCCGAACGCCTCGCAGGAAGAAGTAGAGCGTCGCGATCCGGAAGCCCCACGAGAGCGCCTGCGGCAGGAGCACGCCGAGCGTGAACCGCCGCCGGTCGCCGAGGATCGCGAAGCCGAGCCGCACGCGGCTCCAGAACTTCTCCACGTGGATGCGCGCCCAGAAGAACGCCGATCACGCCGAGGCCGGCGAGCAGGCCGAGCCCGATCAGCGATCGCCCGCTCGTGCCGGAGGAGGAACTTCCAGTCGACGGTCGGGATGCGCGAATAGACCTGATGGGTCGGCAGCACGCCGATCGAGAGCGCCCAGATCATCAGTCCGCCGGCGACGAAGAAGTCGAAGATCGTCTCGACGACGAGCGTGGAGGCGAGCGTCGGGTAGGTCGCCGCCTCCATGCGGTGCTTGACGAGGTAGATCTTGATCACGTCGCCGCCGCGGGCCGGGACGATCGAGTTGACCCCCACTCCCGCCACGTAGGCGCCGAGCGCGCTGCGGTACTTGAGCCGGCTGCCCGGGGTAGGCGGCGCGCACGATGTTCTGCCAGGCGCGTGCGCGGAAGAGCAGCTTGATCACGTGGCACGCGAGCGCCAGCCCGAGCGCCGCCCACTTCACATCGGCGAGATGGTCGAAGAAGACCCCGACCGCGTGAAGAAAGGCGCCCACAGACGCCTAGGACGGTAGCATCAGGCCCCGGCGGCGACCAGGACGAAATCTGTTGCGAAACCGAGAACGATCCCGCCGATGATCCACCAGGCGACGACGACCGGCATCGCGTAGCGGCGGCAGACCTCGAAGAGCTGGATCACGACGTAGAGGATCGAGCCGGCGGCGAGCGCGAAGAAGACCACGCCGAGCGCCTCGCTGACCCAGGCCTGGCCGATCACCGTGCCGACGAAGGTCGGGCCGCCGCCGATCAGGCCCATCAGGGCGAGGAAGCCCCAGCTCGGGCGCTCGGACTCGCCGGACATCGGGCCGACGATCCCGAAGCCCTCGGTCGCGTTGTGCAGCGCGAAGCCGATGATCAGCACGAGCGCGAGCGAGACCTCGTCCGCGGCGGCTGCCTGGCCGATCGCGAGCCCTTCGCCGAAGTTGTGCAGGCCGATGCCGGTCGCGATCAGGAGCGCGAGGCGGCGCGCCGGGCGTCAGGCTCTCGATCCAGGTGCGGTGGGTGAACTCGTCGACGGCGGCGGCGCCGGGGCCGACGAGCGGCGTGGCGCGCTTGTTCGACATCCAGCGGTCGTAGTAGACGAGGCTCATCAGGCCGACGATGAGGCCGCCGGCGAGGAGCGGCGCGAGCTCGGCGAGCGGCCCCAGTGGTGGTCGGAGACGGCGCCCTCGACCGGCTCGACGCCGTGCCCGAGCACGTCCCAGAAGCAGGAAGATCAGGATGCCGGTGGCGAACGCGGTCAGCGCGGCCCGCATCGCCGGTCGAGGTGCCGCGCACGCCGCCCACGGGCAGGCCGAGGAAGATCGTCGCGCCGGCGATCGCGCCGAGAAGCAAGGTCTGCGTCGTGCTCATGTAAGGGTCACCTTACACACCGATCTCTAGAGTCGCAGATGGCGCCGTGGACATGGGATCGACGAGTACCTGGAGACGATCTACTTCCTCGCCTTCCCGATCGGCGAATACCGGCCGCCGCGACCGGCTCGCCGACGCTCGCGTCGCGCGTCGCCGAGATGCTCGGCGTCTCGCGCGCCTCGGCCGGCGAGATGCTGAAGCGGCTGGAGGCCGAGGGTCTCGTCGAGCGCGGCGAGCACAAGGAGGCGATCCTCACCGCCGCCGGCGCCGAGCGCGCGCGCAGCGCGTCGTCCGCAAGCACCGCGTCATCGAGCGCCTGCTGACCGACTTCATGGGCTACACGGCCGCCGAGGCGCACGTGCACGCCGACGAGCTCGGCGACACGTTCACGCGACGACATGGTCGAGCGGATCGAGGAGAAGCTCGGCCATCCCGATCGCTGCCCGCACGGCTGGCCGGTCGACCCGGACGTCGAGCAGGCCGAGAACCGCGAGCTGGAGCCGCTCTCAGCGCTCGAGCCGGGCGCGACGGCGACGATCGTCCGCCTCGCCGAGCACGACGGCGACCTCCTGCACTGGTTCTACGAGCAGGGCCTCGCGCCCGGCACCGAGGTCGAGCTGCGCGGCAGCCGAGCCGGCCGCCGGCCAGTTCCGCGTCGCGCGTCGACGGCGTCGAGAAGGCGATCGGCGACAAGGCCGCGGCCGGGCTCTTCGTCAAGCGCGCCTAGGCGCTAGCGCGAACCCGAGTCGACTCCGTCAGACACGGTCAGACCAACCGCCCGCGCCGGTCCTTTCCGACTGCGACGCTACACGTCGAGGCCGCGCAGTCAGCACGGATCCACGGTTTGGCGAGTTCGTCACTCTTCCGTCGCCCGCGTCCACTTCGGTGTGTCAGACACGAGTCTGACTCGAGTCAGACTCACGTCGAGACTCAGGCCGCGATCAGGGCGCGGCGCTCTTCGCAGCGCGGCTAGACGGTCGCGGCGGCGAGGCCGGCGGCCTCGCGCAGCGCGTCGGCCTTGTCGGTGCGCTCCCACGTGAAGTCGTGGTCGTCGCGGCCGAAGTGGCCGTACGCGGCGGTCTTCGCGTAGATCGGGCGGCGCAGGTCGAGGTCGCGCAGGATCGCCGCCGGACGCAGGTCGAAGTGCTCCTGCGACCAGCTCCTCGATCTTGCTCGACCGGGATCGTCTCGGTGCCGAACGTCTCGACGAGGATCGAGAACGGCCGCGCGACGCCGATCGCGTAGGCGACCTGGATCTGGCAGCGGTCGGCGAGACCGGCGGCGACGACGTTCTTCGCCACGTAGCGCGCCGCGTACGCGGCCGAGCGGTCGACCTTCGTCGGATCCTTGCCCGAGAACGCGCCGCCGCCGTGCGGCGCGGCGCCGCCGTAGGTGTCGACGATGATCTTGCGCCCGGTCAGGCCGGTGTCGCCCATCGGGCCGCCGATCACGAACTTGCCGGTCGGGTTGACGTAGACGAAGTTCGGGTCGTCGAGCTGCGTCTCGTCGTAGAGGTCCTTCGGGCAGGATCGGCCGCAGCACGTGCTCGATCAGGTCCGGCTTGATCATCGTCTCGGGGTCGAGCCCCTCGCGGTGCTGCGTCGAGACGAGCACGCGCTCGATCTCGACCGGCGTCTGGCGCCCGTCGCCGTCGACCTCGTAGCGGATCGAGACCTGCGCCTTGCCGTCCGGCCGCAGGTACGGCAGCACGTCCGCCTTGCGCACCTCCGACAGCCGCTTCGCGATGCGGTGCGCGAGCATGATCGGCAGCGGCATCAGCTCGCGCGTCTCGTTCGACGCGTAGCCGAACATCATCCCCTGGTCGCCCGCGCCGACCCGGTCGAGCGGATCGTCGTCGCCCGGGTCGTGCTGCACCTCGTACGCCGCGTCGACGCCCTGCGCGATGTCGGGCGACTGCTCGTCGAGCGCGACGATCACGCCGCACGTCTCGGCGTCGAAGCCGTACTTCGCGCGCGTGTAGCCGATCTCCTTCGACCGTCTCGCGCACGAGGCGCGGGATGTCGACGTACGTCGTCGGTCGTGATCTCGCCGGCGACGACGACGAGGCCGGTCGTGATCAGCGTCTCGCAGGCGACGCGGCTCATCGGGTCGTTCGCGAGCACGGCGTCGAGGACGGAGTCCGAGATCTGGTCGGCGATCTTGTCGGGATGGCCCTCGGTGACCGACTCGGAGGTGAAGAGGAAGCTGCGCGCCGCCATCGCGCCTAGGGTAGCCGACGCGGCTCGAGCGTGCTCACTCGCCGGTCGGCCGGCGGCCCATCAGGAGCCGGCGAGCTCGTCCAGCGGCATGCCCTCGAGCACGGCGCAGACGCCTTCGGTGATCGGCAGCTCGACCCCGATGCGGCGCGAGAGGTCGCGCAGCACCGGCGCCGTCGTCAGCCCCTCGACGACCTGGCCGATCTGCGCCTTCGCCTCCTCGGCCGACGCGCCGCGCGCGATCAGCTCGCCGGCGCGGCGGTTGCGCCCGGTCGGATGCCAGCAGCGTGACGATCAGGTCGCCCATGCCGGCGAGCCCGGAGAACGTCTCCGACTCGGCGCCGAGCGCCTCGCCGAGCCGCGCCATCTCGGCGAGGCCGCGCGTGATCAGCGCCGCCTTCGCGTTGTCGCCGAGCCCGAGCCCGTCGACGCCGCCGGCCGCGAGCGCGATCACGTTCTTCGCGGCGGCGCAGATCTCGACGCCGATCAGGTCGGTGTTGACGTAGACGCGGAAACGTGAGCGAGTTGATCGCCTCCTGCAGCCGGAGCGCGAGCGCCTCGTCCTCGGAGGCGATCACGGCCGCGCCCGGCAGGCCGGCGAGCGACCTCCTCCGCCATGTTCGGCCCGGAGAGCACCGCGACCGGACGGTCCGTGGACGAGCGTCGAGAGCCGCTCGCCGCTCGCCGGGTCGAGGCCCTTGACGCAGGCTCAGCACCGGCGCGCCGAGCCGCGCACGTGACCCGATCACCTCGCGAAACGCGGCTCGACGGGACGGCGATCGACGACGAGGTCGGCTGCTCCTCGTACGGCGCGTCGTCGAGCGTCGCGCGCGACGGCGACCGTCACGTCGTGCCCGCGGCTCGCGCAGCAGGTGGCTGAACGCGCGTTCCCCACGCCCCGCCACCGACGACGATCACGTTCACGAGCGCGCCCGGAAATCGATCGCCACCGGCACCCCCTCGAGCTCGAACCGCTCCCGCAGCTGATTCTCCACCCAGTAGGCGTAGTCGCGCGTCACCAGGCCGGGGTCGTTGACGGTGAAGCGGAAGCGCGGCGGCCGCGACGTGACCTGCGCGCCGTAGAGCAGGTTCAGCCTGCGCGTGCCCTTCGACGGCGCCTGCCGCATCTCTTTCAGCTCGCCGATGAACTTGTTCAGCTCGGCGGTCGGCACGCGCGCCGCGTAGCGGTCGAACAGCTCGGCGATCTTGCCGAGCAGCCGCGAGACGCCGCGACCCGACTTCGACGAGACGGTGATGAAGTCGGCGGCCGCTGCCGCAGCCGGCGTTGCAGCTCGGGGCGGACGTCCTCGATCGTGATCGTTCGAGATGTCCCACTTCGAGAGCACGATCAGCGTCGCCGCAATGCGACTTGCGCGCGACCTCGACGGCGGTGATGTCACCCTCGACGATCCCCTCGCTCGCGTCGATCAGGACCAGCGCGACGTCGGCGCGCTCGGCCGCTTCGAGCGCGCGCAGCTCCGAGTAGTAGTCGATCCCCTGCCGCTGCTTGCGCTTGCGGCGCAGACCGGCGGTGTCGACCAGGATGAACGTGCGGTCCTCGCGTCTGCACGACGGTGTCGATCGTGTCGCGCGTCGTGCCCGGCACCTCGTCGACGATCGTGCGCTCCTCGCCGACGAGCTTGTTGTAGAGCGACGACTTGCCGACGTTCGGGCGGCCGAGGATCGCGACGCGAATCGCGTCGTCGTCGACTCGCGCCGCGCCGACGTCCCCGGCAGGCGGTCGATCACCTCGTCGAGCAGGTCGCCGGTGTTCGAGCCGTGCAGGCCGGAGATCGGGAACGGCTCGCCGAAGCCGAGCCGGTGCAGGTCGAGCGCCAGCGACTCCTGCGACGGGTCGTCGATCTTGTTCGCGATCAGCAGCACGTCCTTCTTCGACTCGCGCAGGATCTGCGCCAGCTCCTCGTCGCCGGGCGTGACACCCGCGCGAGCATCGACGATGAAGAGCACGAGATCGGCCTCGGCGATCGCGGCGCGCGCCTGCTCCGCGATCTGCGCGCGTGATCGGGCTGCGGTCGGCGATGTCGACGCCGCCGGTGTCGATCAGCAGGAAGCGCTTGCCGTTCCACTCGCGATCAGCTCCTTGCGGTCGCGCGTCGTGCCCTGCGTCTCGTGCACGACGGCCTGCCGCGTCGACGGTCAGCCGGTTGACGAGCGTCGACTTGCCGACGTTCGGGAAGCCGACGATCGCGACCGTGCCGTACGAGCTCTCGGTCGCTGCTGCTCACAGCGGCGGCGTCGATCCGGCGGGCGGCCCTGTGCGTGGACGTCGGCGAGCCAGTCGAAGAGGACGTTGATTCGGCGCTCGATCTCCACGGTCGCCTCCTTGTAGCCCCTTCCGCCCTTCGGCAGCCCGTCGAAGCGGACCGGCTCGCCGATACGCGACCGAGCACGGCTTGAAGTTGCCGAGCTTCCAGAACTGCGTCCCGTAGACCGCGACCGGGACGACCGGCACGTCCTCCTGCATCGCCACCATCGCGGCACCGGGCTGCGCCGTGCCGGGCCGGCCGTGCGTCTGCCGTGTGCCCTCGACGAACAGCCCGACGACGTGGCCGTCGCGCGCGGCCTCGCGCATCATGCGCACCGCGTCGCGGTCGCCCTCGCCGCGCCGGACGGCGATCGTGCCGTGCCAGCGGAGGTAGGCACCGAGCCAGGGGAAGCCGCACCGCCTCGGCCTTCGCGACGAAGTCGATGTTGCGCGGCGACAGTCAAGCCGACGACCGGCACGTCGACCCAGTGCAGGTGGTTGATCGCGTAGACGAGCCCGCCGGTCGCCGGAATCCGCTCGGCGCCGTAGGCGCGCGGACGGGCGGAACAACCGGGTCGGCCAGCCCATCGTCCGAGCGGCCGATCGCCCACGCCAGCTCGGGGACGGTCAAGACGCTGCGAGCGAGCGCGTGCGGATCAGTTCCTGGATCCGCCCGACGACGTCGTCGACCTCGAGGTCGGTCGTGTCGATCAGCTCGGCGTCCGCGGCCGGCTGCATCCGCACGCGGTCGGATTCGTCGCGCGTGCGCAGATCGGTCGCGAGCGCGTCGGCGCCGATGTCCGGCCGCTCGGCCTGGCGGCGCTGCGCGCGGATATCCGGGTTCGCCTGCGAGGTAGACCTTCACCGCCGGCGTCCGGCGCGACGACCGTGCCGATGTCGCGCCCCTCGATCACGGCGTCGCCGTGAGCGGCGAGCTCGCGCTGCCGCTCGCGCATCACCTCGCGCACGTCGTGATGGCGCGCGACGACCGGCACCATCCGGTCGATGCGCGACTGCCGGATCGCCGAGGTGACGTCCGAGCCGGCGATGAAGACGCGGCCCGCCTCGTCGAACGTGATCGGGTTCTGGCGCGCGAGCTCGCCCGAGCGGCTCCGCCCTCGCCGAGCGGCAGTCCCTCGCGCATCGCGAGCCACGTGAGCGCGCGGTACATCGCGCCGGTGTCGAGGTAGCGGAAGCCGAGCCGCTCCGCCAGCAGGCGGGCGACGGTGCTCTTGCCGGCCCCTGCGGGCCCGTCGATGGCGATGATCATCTCTGCACGATTTGGTCGAGGAGCTGGAAGAAGCCGGGGAAGGATATCGCTGCGCTGTCGGCGCCCTCGATTTCGACGCCTTCCCGTGACCAGAGCCGGCCACGGCGCCCAGCATCGCGATCCGGTGATCGCCTCGCGCGTCCACCCGGCCGCCACGCGGCCGCGTCGGCACGCCGGTGACGGAGAAGCCGTCCTCCTGGCCCTGGGCGCGCGCGCCGATCGCGCGCAGCGCGTCGACGACGGCCTCGATCCGGTCGGTCTCCTTCAGGCGCAGCTCGGCCGCGCCGTACACCCAGCTCGAGCCGCGCGCGCCGGCGGCGAGCAGCCCGAAGAGCGGCAGCTCGTCGACCAGCAGCGGCACCTCTCTCGGTGCGGATCGTCGTCGCGGTCAGCTCGCCGGTGCGGATCTCGAGCTCGCCGACCGGCTCCGGCCCGGAGCGGGTGCGCGGAGGATGCCGACGCGCGCGCCCATCCGCTCGAGCACGTCGAGCAGCCCGGTGCGGCGCGGGTTCAGGCTGACGCCATGGATCGTCAGCTCGTGACTCCGGGACGAGCGTCGCGGCGACGATGAACGGCGCTGCGGAAGAGAAATCGCCGGGAACGTCGACCGCCTTGACGCTGATCCGCTCGGCCGGGTCGATGCTGACCGAGTTCGGCCGGATGCTCACGCTCGCACCGGCGGCCGCAGCATCAGCTCCGTGTGGTCGCGCGTCGGCGCCGGCTCGATCACGGTCGTCCGGCCCGTCGCGCCGAGTCCGGCCAGCAGCACGGCCGACTTCACCTGCGCGCTCGCGACCGGCAGCTCGTAGTCGATCGCCTGCAACGTCGCTGCCCGTGACGTCAGCGGCAGGTGCCCGTCGGTGGTCTCGATCTGCGCGCCCATCGGCGCGAGCGGCCCGGCGATCCGTTCCATCGGCCGCGCGGAGAGCGACTCGTCGCCCGTCAGCGTGAACGTGCCGTCCTGGAACGCGAGCAGCCCGACGATCAGCCGCGCGAGCGTGCCGGCGTTGCCGCAGTCGATCTCGGCGGACTGCAGGCCGCGCAGGCCGACGCCGTGCACGACGAGCTCGTCGCCCTCCTCGTCGACCTGCACCCCGAGCGTCCTGATCGCATCGAGTGTCGACTCGGTGTCGCCGGAGCGGCCGAAGCCGCGGATCACGGTCGTCCCGTCGGAGACGGCGCCGAGCAGCAGCGCACGGTGCGAGATCGACTTGTCGCCCGGGACCGCGAAATGGCCCTCGAGCGCGACGGCGGGCTCAACCTTCATCGATCACCGCGGAGACGACGACGCTGTAGCCCTGGCCCTCGAGCAGCGCCGCCGCGCGTTGCGCCTCGCCCTCGCCGGTCACGAGCAGCGTCAGCGTGCCGCCGCGCTCGGGCGAGACGTGCTGCAGCTCGAAGTCCTCGATGTTGATCCGCTCGGCGCCGAGCGCCTGCGTGATCCCGGCGAGCACGCCCGGCCGGTCGGGCACGTGCACGCGCAGCCGCTGCAGCTCGCCCGGGTCGGGGTACTCGCGCTCGAGCATCCGGCGGCGGCTCGTCGACGCCTCGCCGATCCAGCGCGCGAGAAAGCCTGCGTCGCCTCGCTCGAGCGCCGCTCGACCTGCTCGATCCGGCGGCGGTGCTCGGCGAGCTCGGCGCGAACGCGCGTCGGCGTTGTCGAGGAAGATGTCGACCCAGATGCGCGGGTTCGCGCCGGCGATGCGCGTCATGTCGCGCAACGAGCCGCCGGCGTGCGCGAGCGGCTCGTGGCCCTCCACGCGGGCGGCGCCGGTCTGGTTCGCGACGACGTTCGCGAGCACGTGCGGCACGTGGCTCGTCAGCGCGACGAGCCGGTCGTGTGCCTCCGGGTCGATCGCGACGGGTGTCGCCCCGACGTCGGTGACGAAGCCGTGCACGGCCGGTAGCTGTCCGGGTCGGTCGCGTGACCGGCGTCAGGAACCACGTCGCGCCTTCGAACAGCGCCGGCGCTCGCGTTCTCGGCGCCGCGCGTCTCGGAGCCGCAGATCGGGTGGCCGCCGACGAACCGGGGCGAGCCGGCCGCCGCAGCGACGACGCTCGCCTTCGTCGAGCCGACGTCGATCACGGTCGCGTCGCCCGCTGCGGCGAGCGCTGCGGCGACCGCGGCCGGAAGCTGGGCGATCGGCGTCGCGACGACGACGAGGTCGGCACCATCAACGGCGTCCTCGAGGCTCGTCGCGGGACTCACGGCGCCACGCGCGACGGCCGCCGCGAGCGCGTCGGGGTCG
>CAWCXQ010000018.1:0-12302 GCA_963799675.1 uncultured Chloroflexia bacterium | reverse complement strand
GAGCGGATCCCGGAGCCCGACGCGGCGGCCGCCTAGCCCTCTACGCGCGCACGCCGGAGCGTGCACGCTGAGCGTGTATAACTGCGAAGTTCGACCTGCCATCGGCGTCAACCTGGTACCCGCACGCTCAGCGTGCACCGCGGCCACGATGCGGGCCAAATCGCCGCCGATCCCGCCCGTGCTTGGCAGTTACGCACGCCCAGCGTACGTGTGCCGGCTGGGCCTCGCCCGCTCCCGCTACGCTGGGCCGCATGAACACTCTGAATTGCGCCCGATGCAACGTCGCCCTCGAGTTCGTCGGCACGCGCGACTTCCACGAGGGGACGCGCTGGGGTGCGCTCGGTGATCTCGGCGAGCTCTTCGTGAAGAAGGAACGGTTCGACGTCTATGTCTGCCCGCGTTGCGGCGGCGTCGAGCTCTTCGTCGACGGGATTGGCGAGGACCTGCGTTCGACCTGACGTCAGCGCGGCTCGTGCAGCACGAGCGCACGAGGGCACGACCGCACGAGAGCACGGCTGCACGAAAGCCCCTGACGGCGTCCGACCACGCGCGGCTACCCTGCGGGCGATGGACAGCGACATCCTGGCCTAGGCCGCAAGGCGCTGGGGTACGCCCCTCTACAAGACGGGCAACCGACGCCGCCGCGGCCAACCTCACGACGTATCAGCGCAACTTCCCTGGCGCGCTGATCGCCTACGCCGTGAAAGCCAATTCCGACCCGCAGCTCCTGCGCCGGCTGGTGGCCGATGGCGCCGGGGGCAGAGGTCGTGAACGAGGTCGAGCTGGCGCTGGCGGTCCGCGCGGGCTGCCCACCCGAGCGCATCGTCATGAACGGCGTCGGCAAGACCGACTCGGACCTCCGCGCGGCCTTGGCGGCCGGGGGTTCCTGCTCTACGCGGAGTCGCTCGACGAGCTCGAAGCGCTCCTCTCGCTGGGCGCCCAGCGAATCGGTCTGCGGATGAACCCCGGCCTGGACATGCGCAGACCACCTGCACCTGGCCACCGGATCGGCCGATGCGAAGTTCGGAATCGCCTGGCCGGCAACCCGCGGAGGCTCGCCGCCGTGCCGGCGATGCGCTGGAGTCGATCGGAGCGCACATCGGCTCCAACGTGGAGTCGGTCGAACCGTTCGAGCAGCTCCCCGAGCTGCTGGCGACGACACATGCGGAGCGCGTGGATATCGGCGGCGGCGTCGCGAGCATGGCACTGGTGCCGGCAGTCGCGAAGGCGATCCGCGAAACCCTCGCAGCCGAGCTGATTCTGCTAGAACTGGGGCGCACCATCGTGGCTGATGTGGTTGGCTCCTCACCCGCGTCACCCGGACTCAGCGCGAGTACTTGGTGGCGGATGCTGGCATGACCGAGCTCATTCGACCGATCCTCTACGGCGCCGATCACCCGGTCCAGCTCGTGACGCCGGGCGCGGCGGTGGACGGGGTGCTGGACCTTGCCGGTCCGATCTGCGAGGCGGGCGACTCCTCGTGCGTGACCTCTCTCGGTGGCTCGCGCCGAGGAGCTGGCGGTCGCTGGCGAGGGCGCGCTGCTGGCGATCGGAGCGCCGGAGCGTACGGGGCCGCGATGGCGTCGAACTACAACGGGCGGCTGGTCCTGCGGAGGCCGTGCTCGAGGGCGGCGAGCTGCGGCTCAGCCGGCGCCGCGAAACGCTCGAGGATCTGCTGGCGCGCGACACCCAGAACCGAAAGGGGACTGATGAAGGACTTCGAGCCGCTGATCGGCGAGTGGCACGGCGAGGCGATGTCCCGATCGAGCCGCCGATGAGATCTCCGTCGACGCGACGATCGAGCGGCTGGGCGAGTTCGTTGTCTTCCGCCGGTCGGCGAGCCCGCCGAGATGCCCGACACCTCTCGATCATCGGTGGCGCGCCCGACGGCGAGCCACAGCCGATGCACTACTTCGACGTCGCGGCGTCAAGCGGCTGTTCCTGATGGCCTCGGGGCTCCACCTGGAGGATCTGGCGAGCCCCCGGCGAGGACTGGAACGGCCCCGACGGCCCCGGCTTCAACCAGCGCTTCATCGGCGAGTTCTCGGCCGACGGCAGGACGATCGAGGGCCGCTGGGAGCGCGGCCTGGGCGACGCCGGCGACGAATGGGAGTTCGACTTCCCGATCACCTATCTCCGCAAGTAGCGGAGGACGCTGCTAGGCGGTGGCATCGGCGACTGCAAAGCCGTAGCCGCCCATGACGTGCCAGGCGCGGCCGTCGTGCTGGAGCCAGTAGACCGCCGGGTAGGGCATCGCCTCCCAGAACGCGTAGCCGACCGCCGGCTCGAGGGAACGCAGGATCAGGGTGATGAGCGCGCTGTGGCTGGGCGACCAGGTTCCGCCCGCCGTTGGCGTGGCGCAGGCGAAGGAGGTCGAGCATCCCCATCCCGCGCCGCTGCGCGTCGCGCGAGGTCTCGCCCCCGTCGAGCGCGTAGTCGTCGTCGGCGAATCCCCGCTCGAGGTGGCTGCGCCAGTCGGGAAGCGGCCCCGGGGAGAGGAGGCGCTCCCGCATGTCGTCGAGCTGCTGGATGGTGAGGCCTCGGCGTCGCGCGATCGGCTCCACGGTCTGGACCGCACGAGGGTACGGGCTCGAGTAGATGCCGTGCAGCTGGTACGGCTCCAGCTCATCGGCGAGCTCCTCGGCCGGCGGCGGCCCTCGTCGGAGAGTGGCCGCATGTTCTCCTCGTAGTCCGGTGTGCCGCTGGGGATGGGATCCGCGTGGCGCACGAGGACGAGGTCGAGGACGGGAAGCCGCTGCATCGGCGCAGTGTACTGAGGCGTCAGCGCTCGGTGAGGCTGCGCCCCGGAACTTTGCGCGGTGGGACGGCCTTGGGATCCGGCAAGCGGGAAACGACGAGCTCCGTATGCGCATGACGAGCCGCGAGATCGGGGATCCATCGTCGTTCGAGTCGGCCAACCGCACGTCGAAGCCAGTTCGGTGGTCGTATCACGCCCGGGCGCTGTCATGGTGTCATCGCCGTCAAGTAGACGCCCCGCACGCCTAGGCCTGCCATGGCCCATTGGTTCAGTGGGTCAGCGGTGCACCGCGCGGCGTCGCCGGTGCTCCATGGCGAACCGCCGCCACCGCCGCCGAGGCGCCTTGGCCGGCACATCACCGGCTCCGAACAGCCGGACCAGGCCGCGCAGGCCGTCCTCCTCGACGACGACGTCGGCCGCCTGGAGGCGGAGCTGCGCCGTTCGTTTACGATCTCCGCGTACTCGATCGTCGCGCCGATCAACCCGGCGACGGTGACCAGCTGAACGAGCAGCGCATTGGTGGCGGCGTCCATCCGCCTCAGCCTACGCCGGCGTCATGGCGTTGGGAATGGATCGATGGCGCCGTCCCGACGCAGTACATCCGACCTAGCGGAGATCAGAGGCCGAAGCGCATCAGGATCATGCAGGTGAAGACGACGAGAAAGCCGGCCAGCTCCAGGACCACGACCAGCTTCACGCGGTCGGTGGCCGCAACGAGCTCGGGAGTGGCCGTGCCGTCGGCGCCCAGCGGTAGCCGATTCATAGCGTCGAGGGCGCCAACGATCACGAACTTGCCCCACAGGAAGGTCGCCGTCGCCGCAAGCAGGCCGAGCAGCCAGGTCAGCCGGGCAACGGTGGAGCGAAGACGTCGCTCACCGATGCGCAGCTGCCCGAGGAAGGTGCCGCGGACGAAGCCGAGCACGATGACCGCAGGGCCAACGAAGTCGATGATGGCCTCACCGCGCTCCCCGAGGTACTGGCCAATCTCCCGCTGCCTCGTGATGGCCAGCCGGTTGATCGCCGGGATGATGATCACGGCAAGGCTGAGCGAGTAGCCGAACCACAGGATGCCGAGGAGCACGTGCAGCCACTGCACGCCGAACACCAGCCAGTCCATCGGTCCCGTATCTCCGCAACAACGCCGGTCCGGGTGCATGGTAGATGCCGCCCGCACCCTTGCGCGCCGCTTGTCGGAAAGTACTTGTCGGCGTAAATTCCTTCTTCAGAGGAGCGCGCCCGTGCGGGCGCAGCACTCTCGAGAGGGTTCCTGTCGATGAAAGTCCCGGACGCTGTCCGTCTTTGCCTTCGTCGCGCTGTTCGGAGCGATGCTCAGTCCCGGCGCGACCCTGGCAGCCACGAGCGCGAAGGTTGCCAACAACACCGCGCCTGGCTATCCCAGGCCAAGCTGGTTCGCCACGCCAATCCGACCGGCCAGATGACCGTCAGCGTCTACCTGAATCGGCGAAACGAGGAAGGGCTCGCCAGTTCCTCCCCAACTTCTCCCGCCCCGGCACGAAGGAGTACGGGCATTATCTGACCCCGCAGCAGTTCCGCGCCGCCTACGCGCCGGCCGCGTCCGACGTGCACCCGGTCAAGGACTTCCTCTCGGCGCGGGGCTCCCTGACGGCCGCACCGGCCAACGGCCTCTACGTCGACGCGACCGGATCGATCACCCAGCTCGAGAAGGCCTTTCGGCGTCACCGAGAACGTCTACACCTACTCGGGCAAGAGCCTGCGGGCAAACGCGCAGGCCCCACCATCCCGCCACCCTCGCGAGCTCGGTCTCGTTCATCGGTGGCCTCGACGAGACGGAAGTGCTCTACGAGCCGCAGCTCGACAAGGCAGCGCCTCCCGGCGTCGGCTACTCGACCCCGGGACCCTGCTCGACCTACTGGGCCGATCACTCGGCCACCATCACGCCTGCGGCCTATCAGTACGGAGCACACCTGCCCTGGACGCCCTGCGGCTACACCCCGCAGCAGATCCGGGCCGCTTACGGCATCGACACGACCGGGCTGACCGGCAAGGGGTGCGTGTCGGCATGACCGATGCCTTCGCATCGCCGACCCTCCTCCAGGACGTCAACCGCTTCTCGACGCACTACGGCCTGCCGACCATGACGTCGAGCACCCTCCAGCAGCTGGTCGTCCCCGGCGTCTTCAACGCACCGGAGAGCAAGAGATTCGACCCGCAGGGCTGGTTCGGCGAGGAGACGCTCGACGTCGAGTGGGTCCACGCCATGGCACCGCAGGCGAAGATCGTCTACGCCGGTGCGCAACGGAACACCGACTCCGCTCGATCACGCGCTGATCCACATGATCGACAACCACCTCGTCGACGTGGTGACCAACAGCTGGGGGATCAACGGCGAGTATCCGCACCAGTACGGGCACGTGATCGCTGACGAGCGCGCCTTCATGCAGGCCGCCGCCACGGGCATCACGGTCCTCTTCTCATCAGGCGACCTCGGCGACGTCGCCGCGTCACGTGGCGTCGCGCAGGCAAGCTATCCGTCATCCAGCCCGTGGGTGACATCGGTCGGCGGGACCAGCCTGGCCGTCCAGACCGCTCCAGGCGCGAAGGACGAATGGGGCTGGGGCACCTACACCACCACGCTGGTGGGCTCCGCGCCCACCCAGACGTCGACCACCGTGACCGGGACCTCTCTGTCGCCGTGGCCGCCCGCCTTCCAGTACGGCTCCGGCGGTGGCACCAGCCTGCACTTCGCGCCAGCCCAGCTACCAGGCTGGCGTCGTGCCGAACGCGTTGGCCACGACCACGACCACTTCCACCGGGCAGGTGCTCCAGCTTGGATCACCGCACCGGGTCACGCCGGACATCTCGATGGTCGGAGACCCGAACACCGGCGTCCTCGTGGGCGAGACGTACCGCGTCAGTGGTGACGCGCTCATCGACGCTGGCTGCACGCCTCTCGGCGGTGGCCAGGAATACTGCGAGCGCCGCATCGGCGGAACGAGCCTCTCGTCGCCGCTGCTGGCTGGCGTCATCGCTCTCGTCGACCAGGCTCGGTCGACTGCCGGCAAGGGACCGATTGGCTTCCTCAATCCGGCGATCTACCACGGCACGCCCATCGGCGCGCCAGACTCGCACCTCGCCATCGAGGACATCCTCGCGCCGGCGAGCCCGACTGCGATCCTCCGCAATGTGGAGAACGCGAATGGCTCGCTGACGACGACGGTTCGGACCATCAACTCGGTGCCGGTCGGCACGACCGGTCCGGTGATCGAGGGGGCCGATACCTCCCTGCGAACGACGGCCGCCTACGACAACGTGACCGGGCTGGGAGTGCCGTATGCTCCCGCCTTCGTCACGGCGCTCGTCGCGAAATAGCGGCGCGGCGAACCTAACTCGCGGAGAGGGGCCGGACCATCCGGCCCCTCTTCTGTATTCCGTCAGCCCCGCGAATACCGCCCGATCAGCTCACCGGCACCCAGGACGTTGCCAGCCATCGCGTCGCGCAGCGCCGCGGCGTCGAAGCCCTTCTGGACGGGGGGCGCCTCGGAGAGCGCATACAGCGTGAAGACATACCGATGCTCCCCGGACGGCGGGCACGGGCCGCCCCACCCGGTCTTCCCGAAGCTGTTGCGGCCCTCGACCAGCCCATCGGAGCCCGATGCGTCCTCATCGAGCCGCTCGCTCTCGCCCGGGATGCCGGCCACCACCCAGTGCACGAAGCCGCCGGCATCGGGGTCCTCGACGATCAGGGCGAAGGAGCGCGTCCCATCGGGCGCGCCCGACCAGGAGAGCGGCGGCGAGACCTCGGTTCCGTCGCAGCTGAACTTGCGGGGCATCAGCTCCCGGTCGCCAAAGGCGAGGCTGCTGAGAGTGAGGGTTGCTGTCGCAGTGCTGGTCGGTCGCATCGGTCCCTCCTGCGCTCCGTTCGCGCAGCCGGTCAGCCCGATCAGCATCGCTGCCGCCAGGGCGAGGATCGGACCGGATCGGCGCATGAGCTCATCATGGCGGCAATGGCCAGACCCGCATCGCTTGTGCCAGTGCGCTACGATTCCGGGCCCTGTAGTACGAATGGGAGCCTCGTGATCGCCAGACGTCTTGCCCCCCTCGCCACGTTGTTTGCCCTGCTAGTGGCTGCCAGCCCCGCGGCCGCGATCACGTACGGCACGTTCGACGGGACCGCCCATCCGGAGGTGGGCGCGCTGGTCGGGACGTTCGGCTCCGATACCTACCCGTACTGCTCCGGCACGCTCATCTCATCGACCGTCTTCCTGACCGCCGCGCACTGCGATATCGGCCTGGCGCAGGTCAGGGTCACCTTTGCCCCCAGCTACAGCGCTGCCGCCACCCTCCGCACCGGGACGTTCCACGCCAATCCCGCCTACAGCAAGAGCCAGGGTGATCCCGGCGACCTCGCGGTGGTCGTCTTTCCCACGCCCATCTCGGGTGTCGCTCCCGCGGCGCTGCCAGCCCTGAATATCCTCAGCGCCATGAAGGCCGCGGGCACGCTCAACCAGTCGACCCGGTTCACCTCGGTGGGCTACGGCGGCCAGGAGCCGATCCACGTCAAGGGCAGCGGCAACGTGCACCGTGTATCTCGACCAGCGCGAGCGTTCGGTCGGCAGCTTCAACGCCCTCGGCAAGGGGTATCTGCGCCTCTCGCAGAACGCCGCGCACGGCGACGGCGGAACCTGCGGCGGCGATTCCGGCGGGCCGAACTTCTTTGGCGCCGGCGCCTCCGAGACGAACGTGATCGCCGCGACCACCATCACCGGCGACCCGTGGTGCAAGTCGACGAACGTCGACCAGCGAGTCGACACTGCGGCCTCGCGCGCGTTCCTGGGGCAGTACGTCTCGCTTCCCTAGGGTCGCCCGGGCCGCGCGCACGACCGCTCTTTGCCAGGGCTGGCATCTAACGGCCATCGGATTGCGGAATTTGCTGCGGCTGGCATGCATCGGCCAAGGAACGGCGCGCGTCGTTGGCCGATTCATACTCAGGCTGGCAAATCTGGCCATCCAGTGGCCGATACTCGCCAGGGCGAGCAAATCGGCCCGTGAGGAGGCCATTGCGGGCATCGGGTACGCTCGCGGCTGAAAGCCGGGCGAAGAGATGACGATGCGCTGCGCCGCGTGCGGCCATGAGAACGAGATCGGGAGTCGCTTCTGCGACGAGTGCGGCGCCACGATGGCCGTCGGCTGCCCCTCGTGCGGCGAGGCGAACCGCCCCGACGGGCGCTTCTGCAAATCGTGCGGCGCCCCGATGGCGGCCGACGCGCCGAAGGGCCAGCAGGCCGCGACGGCGGAGCGACGCTTGGTCACGGTGCTCTTCACGGATCTCGTTGGCTTCACCACGTTCGCGGAGGACCGCGACCCGGAGCATGTCCGCGAGCTGCTCAGCCGATACTTCGCGACCGCCACCGACCTGATCCAGCGGCACGGGGGCACCGTCGAGAAGTTCATCGGCGATGCGGTGATGGCCGTCTGGGGGACGCCCGTCGCGCACGAGGACGACGCCGAGCGGGCGGTCCGCGCCGCCCTGGAGCTGGTCGACGCCGTTCGCGCCCTCAGCCCCGCGCTCCAGGCACGGGCCGGGGTGCTCACCGGGGAGGCTGCCGTCACGCTTGGGCGCGCAGAACCAGGGAATGGTGGCGGGCGACCTCGTCAACACCGCCGCGCGGCTCCAGGGCGTGGCGGAACCCGGCACCGTGCTGGTGGGAGAGGCCACCATGCGCGCCGCGTCGGGCGCCATCGTGTTCGAGCGGATCGGCGACCACTCGCTGAAGGGCAAGACCGCGCCGATCCCCGCCTGGCAGGCGCTGCGCGTGGTCGCGGCACGCGGGCGGCCAGGGGCGAGCGGACGCGCTCGAGGCGCCGTTCGTGGGTCGCGACGAGGAGCTCCGGCAGCTGAAGGAGCAGCTCCACGCCGTCGGTCGCGAACAGCGCGTGCGGCTCGTCTCGATCACCGGTCCGGCGGGGATCGGCAAGAGCCGGCTGGTCTGGGAGCTCGAGAAGTACGTCGACGGGGTCACCGAGAGCATCTGGTGGCACCGCGGCCGGTCCCCCTCGTACGGCGAGGGGATCACGTTCTGGGCGCTGGGCGAGATGATCCGCCGGCGGGCGGGCCTCGCCGAGGACGACGACGAGGCGACCACGCGCGAAAAGATCGCCGCGACGCTGGACCAGCACGTTCCCGACGCGGCGGATCGCGAGCGGATCGAGCCTGCGCTCCTCACCCTGCTCGGCGTCGAGCCTGCACCGGCCGGCGGCCGCGACACGCTCTTCCCGGCGTGGCGCCTCTTCTTCGAGAGGATCGCGGCAAGCGGCACCACGGTGCTCGTCTTCGAGGACCTCCAATGGGCCGATTCAGGCCTGCTCGACTTCATCGACCACCTCCTCGACTGGCTGAAGGCGCTGCCGATCATGGTCGTCACGCTCGCGCGGCCCGAGCTCTTCGACCGACGGCCCGGACTGGGCTGCGGGGCGCCGGCACCTGACCGCGATGGCGCTCGAGCCACTCTCCGACGAGTCGATCACGGAGATGCTGGCGGGCCTGGTGCCCGGCCTTCCCGACGCCGCCATGCGCGCGATCGTGGCCCGGGCCGAGGGCATGCCGCTCTACGCCGTCGAGACGGTGCGCGCCCTCATGGCCGATGGCCACATCGAGCGCGTCGGCGAGGCATACCAGCCGGTCGGCGACCTTTCGAAGCTGGCCGTGCCGGAGTCGCTGCGCTCGCTCATCGCCTCGCGTCTCGATGCGCTCGACGGAGCGGATCGGTCGCTGCTGCAGGATGCCGCGGTGCTCGGCCAGGTCTTCTCGGCCGATGCGCTGGCCGCCATCAGCGGGATGGCTGCAGCCGACCTCGAGCCGAAGCTGCGAGCCCTGGTCCGGCGCGAGCTGCTCGAGCTGGAGACCGATCCGGCGCTCGCCGGAGCGCGGGCAGTATCGGTTCGTGCAGTCGCTCATCCAGGAGGTCGCCTACGGGACCCTGGCGCGCCGCGACCGCCGGGCGCGCCACCTCGCCGTCGCGCGCCATTACGAGGGGCAGGGCGACGAGGAGCTGGCGGGTGCCCTTGCCAGCCACTACCTTGCGGCCCACCAGGCTTCCGACGAAGGACCGGAGGCCGATGCCGTCGCCGTCCAGGCTCGTCTCGCCCTCTCCGCCGCCGCAGACCGCGCCGCATCGCTGGGCGCGCCCGACCAGGCCGTCACGTTCCTGGAGCAGGCGTTGAGCGTCACCAGCGACAAGCGAGAGCGCGCGGAGCTGCTCGCGCGTGCAGCAGAACCAGCGGCCTTGGCGGCCACCGTGGACGCGGAGCGGTACGCCGCCGCCGCGGTGGACGCCTATCGCGAGCTCGGCGACACGGTCGCCGCCGTCCGAGCCTCCGCTCTCCTGGGTCGAGTCCTCCTCGACGCGAGCGAGATCGCGCCCGCGATGGATGTCCTCAACGAGGCGCTTGCGTCGGTCGAGGGGGCCGGGGCGCCGGAGGTCGAGGCGGAGGTGGCCGCGTATCTCGCGCGAGGGTACATGCGTGAGGCGGAGAACCAGCGCGCTGTCGAGATGGCGGATCGTGCGCTGACGATTGCGGAGCGCCTGAACCTCGACGACGTGGTGGCCGAGGCATTGCTCAACAAGGGGTCGGCGCTGGGGTACCTGGGGCGTCGACGCGAGGCGAACGCCCTCCTGGAAGCAGCGGTGAAGCTCGCGATGCAGGGCTCGTCCACCTCCCGCGAGATGCGTGCCCGGCATAACCTCGCCACTGGGCTCTCGGAGGACGATCCGAAGCGCTCTCTCGAGCTTCTGATCGAGACGCTCGAGCTCGCCCGCGCGGTTGGCGACCGCGGGCATTACAACTGGGGGGTGGGTACCCTCTCCCTCGGCCGTCGTTGCCGCAGGCCAGGACTGGGATGAGCAGGTCGTCCTCTTCCGCGAGGCTCTCGAGACCAGCACCCTCCGGGCCGATCGGGGTCGCCTGCGAATCCTGCTGGCCGACATCGAGACCGCGCGCGGCGAGGGGCTCGACGAGCTCGTCCGCGAGATCGACGAGATCTGCGGTGACTCGCCCGATCCAATCGATCGGCTCACCAAGATGCTCGCGCGCGCCGACACATCTCTGGCCAGGGGGGACCTGGCCGAGGCCCATCGATTCTTCATGGAGGCGGCGGCCTTCGATACGCCGGTCCGCGAATTCGCGCTCGGTCGGGGCCGCGCGCACTGCGATCTGGATCCGCGACCCCGCCCAGGCTGCGCCAGGTCAATGACGCCCTGGCTCCGTTGCGCACGAGCGGTCCTGTCGCGCAGGCGTACGGGGCGCGCGATATGGCCGCGCTGGCAGCGCTCGAGGGTCGACCTGCCGATGCTCTTGCGGGATTCCGTGACGCCCGCGACCAGCTCCGGCGGCTCGAGCAGTGGTTCGACTACGCCGCCTTCGGGATCGACGCGCTCATGGTGCTGCCCGACGAGGCGGAGATCCGTGCGTGGGCGGAGGAGGCGCGTCCGATCCTGGAGGGCCTTCGCGCGCGAACCTACCTCGAGCGCCTCGACGAGGCCCTGGAATCGGCTCCGTCGACCGCTCCGGCTGTCGCATCCACGGAGGCTGCCCGCACTCCCGCGCGATGATTTTCGCGCCGCCGCGCAGTCTGCTTTGCATGCCGGACGTTCAGATCTTGACCGGTGGCCTCGCATTCCCCGAGTCGCCTCGCTGGCACGAGGGCCGCGTCTGGGTCTCCGACTGGGGCGCGGACGAGGTTATCGCGCTCGATCTCGAGGGCCGCCGCGAGGTAGTCGCCCGCGTGGCGTCCTTCCCGATGTGCATCGACTTCTTGCCCGATGGTCGCCTGCTGATCGTATCGGCCGCGGATGGGCGTCTCCTGCGGCATGGAGCCCGACGGCTCGCTGGTGACCCACGCCGACCTGTCGGGCCTGGCTGACCATCCGTGGAACGACATCGTCGTGGATGGTCGGGGCAATGCCTACGTCAACAACATCGGCTTTGAATTCCCCGCCGGACGAGGTGCGCCCTGGCACCGTCGCGCTGGTCAGCCCCGACGGCTCCGCGCGGCAGGTCGCGGACGGTGTGGCCTTTCCCAACGGGATGGTCGTTACGCCGGACAACTCGACCCTGATCGTGGCCGAGTCCTACGGCAAGAAGCTCACCGCCTTCGACATCGCCGCCGACGGCAGCCTGTCCAATCGCCGGCTGTGGGCCGATCTCGGCGAGGGCACCCCCGACGGCATCTGCCTCGACGCGGATGGCGCCGTCTGGTACGCCGATGTCCCCAACAAGCGCTGCGTCCGCGTCCGCGAGGGGGAGAGGTGCTCCAGACGATCGACCTCGACCGCGGCGGCTTCGCCTGCATGCTCGGCGGTCCGGATCGGCGAACGCTGTTCATTGCCGCGAATGACTGGCGCGGTCCTGACAGCATGGCCGGCGCGCGAGAGGGCCAGCTGCTGAGCGTCGAGGCGCCCGTATCGGGCGTGGGCTGGCCCTAGGGTCGCCTGAGCTGCGGCGTTTGCCAGCGCTGGCATGTACCGGCCATCCGATGGCTGAATTTGCCGTGGCTGACACGTAT
>CAWCXQ010000017.1:0-7230 GCA_963799675.1 uncultured Chloroflexia bacterium | reverse complement strand
GCAACGTGAACGCCACGCCGGATCGTGTTCCTCAGCAGGTCCGCGTGGTGGACGGCGAGGTCGTCGCTGGACATTCCCCCGGACGCGCGGTAGGGGTAAGGCTGCGGGACCCGCACGAACTGGGGCATGAGGCGATGGAACTGGTCGTGGGTATGGGGCCAGCTCGCCGACATCGTGGCCAGGCTCCGGCCGTGATATCCGTCGTACAGGGTCAGCGGGTTGGCGGCGCCCGGCCGGTTCTTCGCCGCGATCTTCAGGGCCATCTCCACGGCGAGACTCCCGTGGAGGCAGTAGCCGACCCGGTTCAGTCCGCGGGGAGCCAGCTGCGTGATCCGGTCCGAGAAGAGCAGCAGCGGAACGGTGTCGTAGTTGCTTCGAGCGTGGGCAATCGCCTCGGCCTGGGCGGCCGCGGCCGCGAGGACGTTGGGGTGGCCGGCGCCGATGTTGTTCGACCAGGCCTGCGAAGTGCAGTCGATGTATTCGTTCCCATCGGCGTCCCAGATCCGCGTCCCCTTGGCTCGGACGAGGAGCAGGTTTGCTTCGCGGGTGACCGTCGTCGACCAGCCGCGAAGCAGTGCCTGACGCCCCCGATCGAGCGCTTCCTGGTCGGGACTCGTTGACGCGGTGACCACGGTTCCTCCTTGCTGCACGGCGCGGACTCTACGCGCGGCGCAACGAGGAACTCCAATACCTGTTTGCGATACACCGATAGGCGTCAGCTATCGACTGCGCGCGAGATCTACCGCCTTCTTCTGGCCTGACGCATGCAACGATCACATGGGTGACGCTCTTGGTGCGGTGCAACCCGGGGATTGGGCCCGTCGCGCCGGCCGTTGAGCGCCTTCGCAGCGGACCCCGGTGGGCTCACCGGCCGGCCGGGACGGCGTTGAAGGCGTCCTCGAGCGCCTGCACCTCGATCTTGGTCATCTTGAGCATGGCCTCCATCGCTCGACCGGCGGCCTCGCGGTCCGGGCTCTGCAGCATCTCGGGCAGCTGCCGCGGGATGACCTGCCAGGACACGCCAAAGCGATCCTTCAGCCAGCCGCACACGCTGGGCTCGCCGCCGCCCGCGATGAGGGCGTCCCAATACCGGTCGACCTCGGCCTGGTCGGCGCAGTCGATCGAGAAGGAGATCGCCTCGTTGAACTTGAAATCCGGCCCGCCGTTCAGCGCGATGAAGGTCTGACCGGCGAGCGAAAAGTTGACCGTCAGAACCATGTCCTTTGGGCCGCTTGGCGTATCCGCCGGGGAGCGATCCACGCTCACGATGCGGCTGTCGGGAAAGATGGAGGTGTAGTGCTTCGCCGCGGCCTCGGCTTCACCGTCGAACCACAGGCACGGGCTGATCTTCGAGATGGTCGGCATGGTCAACCTCAGGTGTGGGCTTGGGAACGTGAAGGGGAGCGTGACAGATGCGGCGTCGAAATGCGGCTGCAATCCCGGCGCCTCAGGTTACAAGCGGCTCGCAGGGTCCCTCAGCGCGCTGACTCTCGCTGATCGTCTCGGTCTGTATGCTCGCCAGGTGAGGTCAATTCGAGAACTCATCGATGCCACGCTGGCGCGCCTCGCGGAGGTCGGCGCCGATCCCGACGACGACGAGGAGACGCGCCTGCGGAAGGGGCTGCTCGTCCTGATCGCGGCGCTGATCCTGCCGATCTCGGTCGTCTGGGGCGTGCTCTACCTCGCGCTCGGTGCCCAGTCGGGCCTGGTCGCGTTCCTGTATTTCGGGGTGTCTCTGGCGCTCGATCGCGCTCTTCGCGCGGTCGCACGACTTCGCCCTGCTGCTGCGCCTCCAGCTGATCGCGATCTTGCTCGCGCCGACACTGTCGATGATCCCGCTGGGCGGCTTCATCGGCTCCGGCGGAGTCGGGCTGTGGGGCGTGATGGCCCCGCTGGGTGCGCTCATCTTCGGCGGCACCCGTGACGGGATCAGGTGGTACGTCGCGTTCCTCGCGGTGCTCGTGGGTTCGGGCATCGCCGGTCCGCTTCTCGGCTTCCACTCGCCGCTGCCTGCCTGGTTCACCAACCTGATGCTCGGGCTCAACATCTCCGTGGGCGGCACGATGGTGTTCACCCTTCTGGCGCTTTTCGCGAAGCAGCGCGAGGACGCGCTCGCGGCACTCCGGCGGGAGCAGGAACGGGCGGAGGGCCTGCTCCTGAACATCCTGCCGGGCTCGATTGCCGAGCGGCTGAAGTCGAATCCCAAGACGATCGCCGACCACTTCAGCGCCGCCTCGGTCCTGTTCGCCGATGTCGTGAACTTCACGCCCCGGTCCGAGAACCTGCCGCCGGCAGAGGTCGTCGGCCTGCTCGACCGGCTGTTCAGCCACTTCGACACGCTCGCCGAGCGGTACGGGCTCGAGAAGATCAAGACGATCGGCGACGCGTACATGGTCGCCTCCGGCGTCCCGAGCCCACGCCCCGACCATGCGCGGGCGTTGGCGCTCCTGGCGCTGGACATGGTCGCGTCGATGGCGCCGGACGGCGCGGTCGGCGACCTCGATCTCGAGCTGCGTGTCGGCATCAACTCGGGTCCGGTCGTCGCGGGCGTCATCGGCCGCAAGCGGTTCCTGTACGACCTCTGGGGCGATGCCGTGAACACGGCGAGCCGGATGGAGTCACATGGCACGCCCGGCGACATCCAGATCACCCGCGCGACCTACGAGCTCCTCAGGAACGAGTTCGTCTGCGAGCCCCGCGGCACCATCACCGTGAAGGGCAAGGGCGAGATGGAGACGTGGTACCTCGTCGGGCGGCGCGTCGAGGACTCCCACCGTGGCGAGCCGCTGGTCGCCATGAGGAACCTGGGTCGAGGTTGACTACCCGAGCCACTTGGGCTGGGTGAGGCTGAACCAGTTTCCGGAATCGTCTCGGAAGAGCGCCTCGATCCCATAGGGCCGTTCCGCTGGTTCCTGGAGGAACGTGACGCCCTTCGCCGACAGCTCCTCGAACGTCTTCTGGCAGTCGGCCGTCTCGAACACCCCGCCGCCGAGCGAGCCCTTCGCGACGAGCGCGCGGACCGTCTCCGCGTCCTCGGCACTGAACATCGGCGGGGCGGGGTAGGCGAGGAGGATGTTCATGTCCTTCTGGTCCTTCGGGCCGACCGTGAGCCAGCGGAAGCCGTCGAGGATGGCGTCGTTACGAAGCTCGAACCCGAGGGTCTCGGTGTAGAACGCCTTTGCCCGGTCCTGGTCGAGCACGAACACGTTCACGTGGTTGAGGCGGCTGATCATCGGTGCTCCTTCGGCTGCGGTTCCTGGGGCACCGTAGCCGGGCCGGGGTGTGCCGCGCTTCTTCCCGATTGCTCTTCCTCCGGGTGCGGCCGCGTCCACATCAGGACCACGCATCCGGGGATCGGCGGGACGCCAGTTCGGGCGACGGCGTCATCGCGGTACTCGCTCGGCGACCGTCCGACGAGCTCGCGGAAGCGCGCGCTGAACGAGCCGAGGCTCGCGAAGCCGACGAGAAAGCAGATCTCGGTGACGGACAGGTTCGCGGTTCGCAGGAGGGTCTTCGCGCGCTCGATCCGGCGCCGGGTGAGATAGGCCCGGGGCGTCTCGCCATAGGCTGCCGCGAACGCGCGAGCGAAGTGAAATCGCGAGTAGCCGGCTTCGCCGGCCATCGCGTCGAGGTCGAGCGGCTCCGCGTAGTCGCGATCGATGAGGTCGCGAGCTCGCCGCAGCGCGGGCAGGAGGAACAGCGCGTTCTCGGTCATCGACGTCGTTGTGGTCGCGGGGGAGTGGAGCCGACACTCGGATTTGAACCGAGGACCTGCTGTTTACGAAACAGCTGCTCTACCGCTGAGCTATGTCGGCGTCGATCGAGTATAGGTGCTGCGGAAACAACACCAGATTTCGATCGCCGCTAGGGGGTCAGATTTCGACCGAGGTTGAGGGCTGGAATCCGTTGGACGACCGATCCCAGCGAGCCGTTCGAACCGTCTCGCCAGGTGATCTTGACCTGCCAGCCGTCGGGCGGGATCGGCCCCGGAACGACGAGCTGCCCGCCGGAGGCTACCGATTCCGACTCGCGGTCCGCCACCCGATCCGGGCCGTTCATCGCCGACCGACGGCACGACGGTCGAAGCGAGGAGCGAGCCGGAAGCTGTCCGGATATCGATCGTCACAGCCTGGACGTTGGACGGGGCGTACCCGTCGACCAGCAGTCGAACGTCGCCTCCGGATTGCCCGGACGCGGCCGAACGTCGCAGCCTGACCGAGGTCGGGCCCGCCACAGTGGTGCTCGACACCTCGAGGACCGACACGACCTCGCCCTCGGAGGGCTTTTCCTGGGCCGAGTTCAGAACCGTGAGCACGACGACCGGCGCCGCGTTCGGTCCCGGGACCTGTCCGAACGACGGAGGCGCCGACGACTCGACCGACCTGACGCCGATCGGTGGCGGAGCCCAGATGTGGCCCGCGAAACCGAAGCCGACGATGGCGATCCCCAACGTGATCGCGAGCCAGAGCCACTGATCTGTTCGCCCCGTGAGGGGAACCAGATCCACGCCCGCATAGTCCTCGATCATCGGGGCCTTCGCCGGTGCGCCACGTCCGCGAAGGTTTCGACGCGGTAGTTCGGCATGGCTGGCACGCTATGCGCTCGGAGGCGCGGAGGAAACGTCAGGACATCTGAACTTTGCTCGCGCCGGCGGCGGACGGCGCCCGCGAAAGCAGCTGCCGTACGAGCTCGGTCCTGGAGCGGACCCCGAGCTTGGCGTAGATGTGAGTCAGATGACTCGCCACGGTGCGTTCTCGGAGGAAGAGGGCCGATGCGATCTCGCGGTTGGTACGGCCCTCTGCGACGAGCTCGGCGACACTGAGCTCGGAAGGGCTCAGTCCCTCCATCCGCTGGCGCCCGCCGATCCGGGCGAGCTCGACGCGGACCGCGGCCACCCAGCTCATCGCACCGATCGCTTCGAAACCGGCCAGCGCAGCCTCCAGCGACTTCCGAGCCGACCCCTTCTGCCGGGCCCGGCGCCGGACCACGCCGAGACCGAGAAGGCTCCGGGCCCGCCCGAACGGGTCGCCGACCGTCTCGTGCCGGTCGACCGCCTCCACGAGCAGGTCGTGTGCGGCGGAGAGGTCGCCGCGTGCGGCAGCCATGAGCCCGCGGCAACGCACCGCCTGGGCCAGCACCCGCTCACGGCCGAGGCGTGCCCCTGCCGCCTCCCAGTCGGCGACCAGCCGTTCGGCGTCTTCAATCCGACCGAGCTGGAGCAGCGCCTCGACGCAGCTCGCCGCGCCACCAGCGCATGTTCGGCTCATCCCAGCCGCGAGCGTCGGCAGTCTGCTCGGCGCGGGTGAAGTCGACGAGAGCCGACGCTGGGCTCCCACTCCACAGGTCGCAGACAGCCAGGACCGCGATGTGGGCTGGCAGCAGCTGCCCGATGCCCCCGGACAGGGCGCGCTGCGAGTGATCCCTGGCGACCGCGAACTGGCCGCGGTGGAGCGCGATGAGCGCCGGCGGGAGGTGATCCTGGGGAAGGAGCGGTGCGTACCGAACCCAGATCTCCTGCGACTCGTCGGCGTACTCGCTGGCAATGCCCCATCTCCCTGACCAGAACTCCACCAGCGCGAGATACCAGAGGAGCTCCGTCCGCACCCGCTCGTCGCGATCGCCCCAGTCCGCGAGTTGGCTCTCCAGCCACTCGCGCGCTCGTTCGGTCATGCCCGACCACGCCAGCACGTGACCCGCCGACCAGTCGGCCCCTTTCGCCTGCCGCGGATCGGCGAGACTCGCAGCAAGCCGATACGCCCGCTCGGCGAGCTCCAGCGCGTGCCGATCCCCGCGCTCGAACCGCAGGATGGCCAGCCTCGAAAGCGCGGTCGCACGCAGGACGTCGTCGTTGAGCTGCTCGGCGAGCCGCAGCGACGCCCGCGCGTGGCGCTCCGCCCACGCGCGCCCCTCCGTGAATTGTCCGGCATCCGCGAGGCCAGCGTGAATGGCGGCCTCGAGTGCGGGGGACCCCGCGGCCTCGTGCAACGCCTGCAGGAGGAGAGCCACGGCGGAACCCGGGTCTGCGAGCTCCGAGCTGACGAGAAGCGCTTCCGCTCGGCGCGGCCCCGCTCGGGTCCGGGTCAGCAGATCATCGACGATCGACCGCGCTCGGCTGCCATCGCCCGCCTCCAGATGGGCGCGAGCGGTCGCGACGGTGCGCCGGTGCAGATGGTCGACCGCGTCGAGCGGCGTGAGGCGCATGGCATGTTCGGCCAGCTCGGCGGCAGCGATCGGCATCCCGCGGTGGCGGGCGGCGCTCGCGGCCGACTCGAGGGCAGCGGCGAGCGCATCGTTCGGCTCGTCCGATGCCAGGGCGAGGTGCCGGCCGCGATGGACCGGATCGTCCACCACCATCGCCAGCTGCCGGTGGGCAGAGCGACGCTCATCGCCCGTGGCTCCCTGGTAGAGCGCGGAGGCCAGCAATGGGTGCGTGAAGCGAACGAGACCGTTTGAGATTTCAATCACGTTCCCTGCGCGCGCCTGATCAAGCACCTCGGGCGGCACCTCTACGGCGCGAAGGAGCCCGACCGGCAAGCGGCCATGCGCAGCGATGAGGAGGAGCGCTCGTCGCGTCGGCGCGTCAAGCGCACCAAGCCTCGCTCGCACGAGCCGCTCCAGGCTGGGAGGGACCGCCAGTGGCAGGGTCGTGTCGCGCTCTGGATCCCCAGACTGGGCACGGGCAAGCTCGAGCGCATAGAACGGGTTACCGCCCGACACCTCATGGAGCCGCACCAGCATCGACCTCGGGAACGCCTTGCCCCGTTGTTGTCGCAGCAGCTGCTGGATCGCCTCCACGCTCAGCGGACCGACTCGGAGCCGTGTGACCTCGGCCGGGTCGATCGCCTCCTCCAGCGATGGCGTCGACGCGCCGTCAATGCGCCGCGAGAGAAGAAGCAGGATGGGCTGATCGAGCGACCGCCGCAGCGCGAACCCGAGTGTGGCTGCCGACGAAGGGTCCAACCACTGGTCGTCATCGATCGCGAGCACCAGCGTCCGCCCATCCGCGAGCAGGGGCAGGAGCGTGAGGATCGCGACGCCAAGCGCACGAGGGTCGACCCGAATGTCAGGCTCTTCTCGAAGCAGCGCCGATTCGAACGCGCGGCGCCTGGGACCCGGCAGGGCGGCCAGCACTTCAGGCGCGGTGTCGCCGAAGAGGTCGCCGAGCACCAGGTTGGCGAGCATCCGTTCAGTCTCTGCAGGACGAGAGACGAGGACCCGGAAGGATCGTTC
>CAWCXQ010000016.1:0-65765 GCA_963799675.1 uncultured Chloroflexia bacterium | reverse complement strand
TCCTTCCTCTACTTCGTTCAGTTGCGTGTCTCCCATCGATCTGCTCGGCTGCATCCCGTACAGCGACTTCCTGGCCAACCCATCGCTCGAGCTGGTGGTCACGCATCTCGACGGGGAGCTGCTCGCGGGTGCGGCGACGCCGGGCCTGACGATCGGCGAAGTCGCGATCGGCGCCATGCAGGCGGGGCACGCCATGTCGCTCCTGCGGGACCGCACGCTGCTGATCACGCCCGGCGACCGAGAGGACCTCCTCCTTGCCGCGGTGGCCGCGAACGGCCGCGCAACCGCGCACCCGAAGGTGACGGGGATCGTGCTGACGGGCGGCTTTCGCCCGTCAGCACCGGTGCTTGCCGAGCTCGACGCTGCTGGGACCTTCACCTACCTCGTGGAGACCGACACCTATCGCACCGCGCAGGCGGTCGACGAGATCCTCGTCAAGACCCACCCCTTCGGACACCGAGAAGATCGAGACGATCATCGGGCTGGTGCGGCAGGGCCTCGGCCTCGATGGCCTTCTCGCCCGTCTCTGACCGCGGCAAAGAAAGAGGGGCCGGAGCGTGGGCACCCGCCGGCCTCCCCTGCACACGCGACAGCATCCGACCTCGCGGCCGGAGGTCGCGGTGACGAGCGCATCATACGAAGGAGCCCCCGACACCGGCACTAGTACTTCGGTAGCGGCTAGGGGACCTCCCAGCCGAGCGGCGCGTTGTCGGCCAAGCGGGCCCGACCGATCCAGACCGCGAGCATGGCCAGCGCCGGACCGGTGACGCGCTGGAGTTCCGCCAGGGTGGAGGCATCGGCGACGCTCATGTAGTCAGGACGCGCCATCGGCTCCTCGGCGATCACCGCGGTCATTCGTGCCCCAGCACCTCGGCAGATCGCTCGCCTGCCTCGTATGCCTCGATGGCGGCGTGGAGGGCGGCGTACAGGCAGGTGGCGGCATGGCGTTGCTCGATGGAGAGCTCCGCGTTGGCCGACGAGAGGGCAAGGCCGTCATCTCGCGGACCGTCGGGCAGATCACGAGTCGGCGTTCATGAACAGGTCCTGCATCATGCGGCGCAGGATCACGACCTGCTGCGCGTGCTTCTGCCCGAGGTAGATGCGGGCCGGACCGACGAGCTGGATCAGCTTCATCATCACCGTCGTCAGGCCGTCCAGGTGCCCGGGACGGGAGGCTCCTCGAGCTGCCGCGTCAGGCCTTCCACCGAAACACGGGTCATGTTGTCGGCGGGTAGAGCGGTGACCTCGGGGAGAAACGCGATCGGCCTCCGCGCTCTCGAGCAGGGCGAGGTCCCGCGCCTCGTCGCGGGGAACTGGGGAGAACTCGTCGAGCGTGCTGAAGCTACCCGGATCCGTGAAGCAGCTGACCACCACGCAGCCGTTCTCGGCACGCGCCCGCCGCACGAGCGAGAGCTGGCCGTCGTGCAGGAATCCCATGGTCGGCACGAAGCCGACCGGTCTCCCTCCAGGCGTCGCTCGAGGATCGCGTCACGGAGCTCGGGGATGGTGCGAAGGACCTGCATCGACTGGGCGGGTCGGAAGCTCAGCCCTGGCGACGGCGCGCGCCGGGCCTTTCTCGTCGCCGTTCGGTCGGTTGCTCGCCGTGTGCCGCCCGGTAGCGGTCCACGATCAGGTCCCAGAGCCGCTCCGCCACCTGGCGCTTGGGAAGCATCGGCCAGTCGCTGAGCATGCCCTCGGCCCCGAACACCGTCACCTTGTTCTCGTCCGAGCCGATCGCGTCGAACGGTCCGCCGACCCTGTTCGCGACGATCAGGTCGAGCCCCTTGTCGCGCAGCTTGCCGGGGGCGTTCGCCTCCAGGTCGTCGCTCTCCGCGGCGAAGCCGATCAGGAACGGGCGCATCTCCGGCGGCATCTCGCCAACCTCGGCGATGATGTCCGGATTCGGGACGAGATCGATCTGCAGGTTCGCTCCGCCGTGCGCTTGATCTTGCGCTGCTGGCCCTTCGGGCGCGAAATCGGCGACCGCGGCCGCCATCACCAGGATGTCGGCGGCCGGGCGGCCCGGAGCACCGCCTGGCGCATCGCCGCGCGGTCGTCGCCTCGACGACCGTCACGCCGCGCGGCGGAGTGACGCTCATCGCGCCGGCCACCAGGGTCACGCTGGCGCCGCGGTCGCGCGCCGCCTCTGCGATCGCGACTCCCATCTTGCCGCTGCTCCGGTTGCCGATGAAGCGGACCGGGTCGATCGGCTCCGCGTCCCGCCGGCGCTGACCACGACCTGCAGGCCCTCGAGGTCGCCGCTGCCCGGGAAGAGGCCTCGATCGCCTCCACGATCGTCGCGGGCTCCGCCAGCCGGCCGATCCCGGTCAGCCGCTCGCCAGCTCGCCTACCTCGGGCTCGACGACGAGGTTCCAAAGGAGCGCAGTGTCTCGACGTTGCGCTGGGTCGCCGGTGGGTCCACATCCCTGCGTCCATCGCCGGCGCGACCACCACCGGCGCGCGGCTTGCGCAGGCGATCGCGCCGACGGCGTCGTTCGAGGCCGGCCGCGAGCTCGGCGATGGCGTTGGCCGTGGCGGGCGCGACGACGATGGCATCGGCGGCCTCCGCAAGGTCGATGTGCGCGATCTGCTGCTCGGCATCGAGCGCGAGCACGTTGCTGAGCACCGGGCGATGGGTAAGCGAGGCGAAGGTGAGCGGTCGCACGAACTGCGTCGCAGCGGGAGTCATCGCGACGTCCACGATGGCGCCCTGCTCGAGCAGGCGTCGCACGACCAGGACCGCCTTGTAGGCCGCGATCGATCCGGTCACGCCGACCACGATGCGGCGCCCCGCGAGCGGGCCGAGCTGCTCGCTCATCGACGCTGCTCCGCCTTGCCGGTACCGAGGTTCGCCTCGCTGCGCTGCCACGCGTAGGCGATCCCACGCAGAGTCAGGTCCGGCTCGATCGCGTCGATCCCCTGTATCTCTCCCAGCCACGGCTCGTGGGTATAGCCACCTGTCGCGATCACGTGACCCGCGAGCCGGCGGGGGGAGCGCTCGGCCAGTTCGCTGCGCAGCGCGGTCAGGAGGCCGCTCACGAGGCCGATATACCCGAGCACCATGCCGCTCTGCATCGCGTGCACGGTGTTCGAGCCGATGGCCGCGGGCGGGCGCCGCAGCTCGATGCGCGGCAGCTTGCTGGCGTAGCCAACCAGCGCTTCGAGCGAGAGCCCGAGCCCGGGCGCGATGGCGCCCCCGAGGTAGGCGCCCTCGGCAGAGACGACGTCGAAGTTCGTGCTGGTGCCGAAGTCGACGACGATCGCCGGCCCTCCGAACTCGATGCGAGCGGCCAATGCATTGGCGAGCCGATCGGCCCCTGCCTCGCCCGGCCGATCGATCTGCACCGGCAGCAGCCCCTGCAGCGCGTTGGCATCGACGAGGAATGGCTGGAGGTGCAGGCGATCCAGCCAGGAAGCGCTCGAACCGTTCGGTGAGCTGCGGCACGACGCTGGCCAGCGCGACGGCGTCTAGGTCCTCGAGCGCGTGGCCGTCGAGGGCAATCAGCTGCGAGGCCATCGCGGCCAGCTCGTCGGCGGTCGCTGCGGTCCGCGTCGCGGCGCGCCACGAGCCAGCCAGCGCGTCCTCGTCGAAGAGGCCGAGCGTGATATTCGTGTTGCCGATTCGACCGCCAGGAGCTTCATTGCCGGCAATCCTACCAGCCGCTTCCGCGCGCTCAGTGCGGTGCTAGACTCGCCGACGACTCCCGCCCGCATCGCTTTCGAAAAGAGGCTCATGGAGCCGCGTGCCAAGCTCTACATCAACACCGGGGTGGTCACCACCAAAGGTGATATCTACAACATCCTCCGCCCCCTGCTGAAGCAGACCGTCACCTACACCTACTTCCGCGGCAACCGTGTGGAGAGCAGTGGCACCGGCTGGGTCGAGCGGATCGTGGTCGATCACCCCGAAGTCTCGAGCTACTTCACGCCGCTCTCGATCTGCCTGAACCTCGACTCATTCGACTACCTCCAGTTCGACACGACCAGCGAGCAGCTGCTCACCTACACGCTGGTGATCGGGACCGAGCGGGTGGTGATCGAGTTCGCCGCCGCGGGCCCTCGACCCGAAGAGGGCGATGAGGTCGGGGGCGCGCGGCCCCTGCCGCGCAGCGCGGAAGAGCTGGCGCGCGACCTCCGCTTCATCCAGATGGAGCTGATGATGTCCTCGGGAGCGTCCGACGCAGAGTCCTCCGACGGGGCCGAGGAGGACGAGGACGCGTAGGGTGGCGCGCAGCTCTCGCCGCCCAGCGCGCGGCCGCGCGGCGGAGCCTGCCCTACGAGCGGAGCGTCCTGTCGAACGGGCTGCGCGTGGTCAGCCAGGAGATGCCGGCCGCCCGTTCGCTGTCGGCGGCCCTCTTCGTCGGCGTTGGCTCACGGCACGAGGACGACGCGCATGCCGGCCTCTCGCACCTGCTCGAGCACCTCGTCTTCAAGGGTACCCGGGGCTATCCGGATCCGGGCTCGCTGAGCGCCGAGATCGAGGCCTGCGGAGGGAGCGTCAACGCCAGCACCGACCGTGAGCTGACCGTCTTCAGCGCGAAGGTGCTGGCCGAGCACGCGCCAACCGCCCTGGAGATGGTCGGTGAGCTTGCGCTTCGGCCGCTCCTGCGGCAGCGGGACCTCGCCTCCGAGAAGCCGGTGATCGTCGACGAGATCCGCATGTACGTCGACTCCCCCAGCGACCACATCTTCACGCTCTTCGACGAGATGCTGTTCGGGCGGCACCCGCTCGGCCGGGAGATCGCGGGCTCGGCCCGCAGCGTCCGTCGGGCGACGCGTGCCGCAGCGGTCGGCCACTGGCAGCGCTGGTATCGGCCCGAGAACCTCGTCCTGGCCGTTGCGGGGATGGCCGATCACGCCGCCGCCTGCGCCGCGGCCGAGCGGTGGTTCGAGGATGCTCCCGCGTCGGAGGCGAAGCCGCCCGCCGAGCTGGTCATCGCTCCGAGCCCCGCACCGCCGGGATCGCTGCGGGTCGCCTACCGCAAGCTCGGCCAGGCGAACCTGTGCCTCGGCACGCCGGGCGTGTCGCGCTCCGATCCTGACCGCTGGGCGCTGGACCTCCTCGGTGCGGTCCTCGGCGATGGCATGAGCAGCCGCCTCTTCCTCGAGCTGCGCGAGCGCCGCTCACTTGCCTACGACATCTCCACCTTCTCTTCGACGTACGCGGACTGCGGCACGTTCGGGATCCACGCGGGCTTCGACCCCGAGCAGGCGGACAGCGTCGTTGCGGCGATTCTCGACCAGCTCGAGCGCGTCGTGCAGGAGCCGGTCACCACCGCTGAGCTGGACCGGGCACGCGCCTATACCCGTGGCCGGCTCGAGCTCCGGATGGAGGAGAGCGGAGCGGTGGCCGGGTGGCTTGGGACCGGCGAGACGCTCCTGCCGCGGATCCTGACCCTCGACGAGGTGATCGAGCGGTTTGCCGCCATCACCACCGATGACCTGCTACGCGTCGCGCGCCGGTTCGTCAGCCCGACGGACGCTCGGCTCGCGATCCTCGGCCCCTTCCGAGGAGCGCGCCGCTTCGAGCGCCTGCTCGCCCGATGAGCGGGGACGATGAGGTTCAGCTCATCGACGTGGTCAACGGCGAGCTCGCCATGGCGCGCAGCCAGCTCGACTCGGGGCTCGCGTCGTTGGCGGAGGCCACCCTGCGCCGCAGGATCGGTCGTCTGGAGGCTGACGGCGGTCCGGTCGCCGACGAGCTCGACGCCGCTCGCTCGCTCCTCGCGGAGGCGCTCTGGCGCCAGCAGCGCCCTATTGCGGCGGGCGCCGCCCTCGATCCGATCACCAGCGGCAGCCTCGAGCTGCGCCGTCCAATCGTCATGCTGATCGAGGCGGAGGCGGCCGCCGCGACCGGCGATCCAGACCGCGCCGCCGGGTTGATGGAGCGGGTGATCGACGCGATCGGCATCGATGACGCCTGGCAGCTGCGGGCAGGCACGCCAACCCGAATCGCGTGGCCGCTCCCGTCCGGCCTGCGGCCGGTGGAGCCGCACGAGGCGCGGCCACCCTGGACGTGGCGGGTCGGGTCGCGGTGACCACCGCCCAAGGTGCCACTGCGGAGCGCGGTGGAGAGGCGCGCGCTCGGTTGGAGGCGGCACAGTCCGCCTATGCCGCCGACGATCTTGCCGGCGGGGATGCCGAGCTCAGCCTCGCACTGCGCCTCGACCCGGCGGTCGGCACCGACGGGCTGAAGCTCTTCCGTCCGACGCTGGGGAGGCGGCCCGCGGCGGACCGTCTGCTACTCTACGGCGACCTCTTGCGAGCCGCCGGGCGCGAGGCTCAAGCGTCCGCCGCCTACGACCGCGCCGCACGAGCCTGAGCCGATCCTGGACCCTCGCCGGCCGCCACCATCGGCGCACGAAGCACGGAAGGAGCCCCACGCTGTCACTGGAGCGCACCCTCGTCCTGGTCAAGCCCGATGGCGTCCAGCGCGGGCTTATCGGTGAGATCGTCGGCCGCTTCGAGCGCAAGGGCCTGAAGGTGGTCGGCCTGCGCTTCTCCAGGTGCCGAACGAGCTGGCTGAGCGCCATTACGCGGTGCATCGAAGGAAAGTTCTTCCACCGCGGCCTGATCGAGTTCATCACCTCCGGCCCGGTTGCCGCCCTGGCGCTCGAGGGGCCCGACGCCATCGCGGTCGTCCGCCGCATGGTGGGCAAGACGATGCCGAACGAGGCGGAGCCCGGCACGATCCGCGGCGATCTGGGCATCAGCGGCCTGCGGAACCTGATTCACGCCTCCGACGCGCCGGAGACCGCACAGAGCGAGCTCGCGCTGTGGTTCGGCGACGAGCAGGTCGACTACGAGCGAGAGATCGACGCCTGGGTCGTGGCCGAGGACCCGCCGAAGGCATAAGTGGCGCGGCCGCCCGCCGGCCCGCCGGCCGTCCCGCGCTTGAGGTCCGCATAGTCGGGGCGCTGCATGAGGCCGATCCGATCGAGCGGGAAGTACCGCAACCAGGCGCGACCGACGATCGTGCCCTCGGCGATCGGCCCGAAGACACGCGAGTCCTGGCTCACGCTGCGGTTGTCGCCCATCACGAAGTAGCTGCCCGCCGGCACCGTCCATTCGGGCGGGCAATCGGGGCGCGGGCAGGCAGTCGGCTGCGGGCCGCCGTCGAGGTCGCGGGCCACGTACGGCTCGTCGAGCACGACCGGGCTGCCGTTCGCCTGGGCGACGTAGACGCGGCCGTTCATCAGGCTGACGGTATCGCCCGGCAGGCCGATCACGCGCTTGATGAACGGGACGCCGCCCTGCTCGAAGCCGGCAGGCGGCTGAAAGACCACCACGTCGCCGTAGTCGTAGTGGTTGAAGCGCGGGCTGATCTTGTCGATCAGGATGTACTCGTGCGGCTGGATGGTGGGGACCATCGAGCTCTGCTCGACCTCGAATGGCTGCGCGATGAAGTTGTGGATGAGCAGGTAGATGACGAGCGTGAGCACGAGCGTCTCGATCACCTCGAAGGCGCAGCCCAGGGCTCGCCGCGGCCGGCGTGGCTCGTCGCGGGGCGCACCGGTGCTGGCCGGGTCGTCGGACAGGTAGGTCATCGGCGCTCCGTGAGAGGAGGGGATCGGCAGGCGCCGCTGAGCATAGCGCCTGCGCGGGTCAATGATCTGTCAACCGGGCATTGACCGGCCGCCGCGGACCGGTCCGGATACACTCGCCCGCGTGGGTAGCCTGTTCCTGGTCCGTCACTCCGCCACCGATGCGAGTGCAGCGGGCCGGAGCCTGGGGCAGGGAAGCGATCCGCCACTCTCAGACGCGGGCGTGGCGCTCGCCGAGCAGCTTGCCGCCGCCGTTGCCGCCGAGCTGGCGGAGCTGCCGCATGACGAGCTGCGGCTGGTGGCGAGCACGGCGCTCCGCTGCCGTCAGACGGCGGCGCGGATCGGCAACGCTCTCGATCGGCCCGACGCCGCCATGGAGGTCGAGCCCGGCCTGCTAGAGATCGACTATGGGCAATGGGAAGGGCTCACCCCCGAGGAGTGCAGCCTCCGCGACCCTGCCATCCGTGCGGCCTGGGAGCAGGATCCCTACCTGACCCGATGTCCCGGAGGCGAGAGCGGGGCGGAGGTGGCCGCACGCGCGTTTGGTGTCCTGGCCCCGATCGAGGAGTGGCTGGCCAGCGAGCGAGCTCGGTGCGCGATCGTGGTGGCGCACAACCACGTGAACCGGCTCCGGCTCTGCGCCCTGATGGGCTGGCCGATGGCGGACTATCGCCGCCGGGTCGTCCAGGATCCGGGCGGTTACAGCATCGTGACCTTCGGCGCGGGCATGCCGGTGCTCCGCCGGCTCAACAGCTCTGCTGGCGCGCCGCTTGCTTAGGCGCGCCCACGGGGGGAGCCGGAAAACGATCGTCCGCCGGGGCGACCGTATAATCCGAAGCCCGCGTTTCGGGCCTGTCATCACCGCGAGGTCCCATGTCGGTCGAGCTCAGCCAGCAGCTGCAACAGACCCTGCAGGTCAAGGTCACCCCGAAACAGATCGCGGCGAACTACATCCTGCAGATGAGCTCAGTGGAGCTGCAGGAGGCGATCAGCCAGGAGCTTGACGAGAACCCGGCCCTCGAGATGCTCGAGACCGCCAGCTGCCCGATCTGCGGCAACCCGGTGGTCGGGAACTACTGCACCGAATGCATGCCGCGTCGTAACAGCGAGGAGCAGCTGGGCACTGGCGCCGACGAGCTTCCGGCCGATACCCCGGCCCGCCTTCGGGATGAGGAAGACGAGTTCGACCCGATCGCTCGCGCGGAGGCGGAGTTCACCCTCGAAGAGCACCTCACCTGGAACCTCTACGCGCTTCTGCCCGGTGAGCTGCACCCGGTCGCCGACTACGTCATCGGCGCGCTCGACGACAGCGGCTTCCTGACCGCCGACAACGCGGAGGTCGCCGCCGCGACCGGGGTCGGGGACGCCGCGGTGGAGCAGGTCCTGGCCGCGATGCGCACGCTGGAGCCGATCGGGATCGGCTCGCGCTCGATCGTCGAGAGCCTGCTCGCCCAGGTGGCCCACCTGCGGGAGACCGGCGAGGCCGAAGTGCCGGCCATCGCGGAGGCGGTGATCGGTGAGCATCTCCATTCGCTCGGGGAGCGTCGCTTCCGCGACGTGGCCAACGCGCTCGGGGTCAGCGCGAGGAGGTGATCGGCACGTGGGAGTTCGTGAAGGCCAACCTCAACCCGTACCCGGCATCGGCCTTCACGGCGGCGGTCAGCGGTGACTCGTCGCGAGCCATCATCCGACCGGACGTCCTGATCCGTGAGGTCGATGGCGAGCTCGTCGTCGAGGTCGTCGAGTCGCGGCGCTTCAGCCTGCACGTGGCCCCGATCTACTCGGCCCTCTCCGCCAAGCTGCGCAGCAGCGAGACGAGCGAGGACGAGAGCAGCACGTGCGGGAGTACGTCGGGCGCGCGAAGTTCTTCATCGACAACATCAACCGGCGGCGGGCGACCATCCAGCGCATCGCGGAATCCTCGCGACCGCCAGCACGACTACCTCCTCCATGGCGTGCAGCACCTGGTTCCCCTGACGCGTGCCGAGGTGGGGGAGCTCATCGGGATGCACGAGTCGACCGTGAGCCGGGCAACCGCCGACAAGTTCGTGATTATCCCGGCCGGCGAAGTGGTCCCGTTCAGCCATTTCTTCACCGCCTCGCTCGGCGTCAAGGACCTGATCCGCAAGATCATCGAGGCGGAGGACGGGGCGCCCCGTACTCCGACCAGGAGATCGCCGACTTCTCGCCGGAGACGGCATCGCCCTGGCGCGGCGCACGTCGCCAAGTACCGCGACGAGCTGCAGATCCTTCCCGCCCGCCTGCGCCACCGGTAGCGACCGACCCAGTTGCGCCACGTCGGCCAGCGTTTCCTCGCGGTGATCGCGGTGGGGGTCGCCGTCCGAAACGTGAACGGCGTGGCAGGCTGGGTCATCCGGTTGCCGGCACGGTCGCTCGTGCCCGCCGCCAGCCTGACGGTGAAGTCGGTCTCGATGGGCAGCGTCTCGGTGGGCGTGAAGACCATCGTCGTTCCGCTCCAGCTGAAGCTGCCCGGCACGGTCGGATCGATCGAAAAGGCGGCCTGCGCGGTCGGCCGTTCCACGGGCTCCGAGAAGACGATCTCCAGGCTGCTCGTGGTAGCGCCGTCGCCTCGTCGCCGGCGAGGTGCTGGCTGAGCCGATAGGCGCTGACCTGCGGCGGACGCCCGTCGACCGTGCTTGCGTAGTACAGGACCACGCCCAGGACGGCGACCCCCACCGCGATCACCGCGAGGGAACGCAGGCCGACGTGGCGCAACTGGGTCGGTCGCTACCGGTGGCGCAGGCGGGCGGGAAGGTGTCTGCAGCTCGTCGCGGTACTTGGCCACGGTGCGCCGCGCCAGCGCGATGCCGTCGCCGGCAAGGAGGTCGGCGATCTCCTGGTCGGAGTACGGATGCGCCCCGTCTTCCGCCTCGATCATCTTGCGGATGAGGTCCTTGATGCCGAGCGAGGCGGTGAAGAAGTGGCTGAACGGAACCACTTCGCCGGCCGGGATCATGACGTACTTGTCGGCGGTTGCCCGGCTCACGGTCGACTCGTGCATCCCGATCACCTCCCCCACCTCGGCACGCGTCAGGGGAACGAGGTGTTGCACGCCATGCAGGAGGTAGTCGCGCTGCCGGTCGCAGAGGCATTCCGCGATGCGCTGGATGGTCGCCCGCCGCCGGTTGATGTTGTCGATGAAGAACTTCGCGCGCCCGACGTACTCCCGCACGTGCTGCTTCTCGTCCTCGCTCGTCTCGCTGCTGCGCAGCTTCGCGGAGAGCGCCGAGTAGATGGGGGCCACGTGCAGGCTGAAACGCCGGGACTCGACGACCTCGACGATGAGCTCGCCATCGACCTCACGGATCAGGACGTCCGGTCGAATGATGGCTCGCGACGAGTCACCGCTGACCGCCGCCGTGAAGGCCGATGCCGGGTACGGGTTGAGGTTGGCCTTCACGAACTCCCAGGTCCCGATCACCTCCTCGGCGCTGACCCCGACCGCGTTGGCCACGTCGCGGAAGCGACGCTCCCCGAGCGAATGGAGATGCTCTCCGATCACCGCCTCCGCGATGGCTGGCACGTCGGCCTCGCCGGTCTCGCGCAGGTGGGCCACCTGCGCGAGCAGGCTCTCGACGATCGAGCGCGACCCGATCCCGATCGGCTCCAGCGTGCGCATGGCGGCCAGGACCTGCTCCACCGCGGCGTCCCCGACCCCGGTCGCGGCGGCGACCTCGGCGTTGCCGGCGGTCAGGAAGCCGCTGTCGTCGAGCGCGCCGATGACGTAGTCGGCGACCGGGTGCAGCTCACCGGGCAGAAGCGCGTAGAGGTTCCAGGTGAGGTGCTCTTCGAGGGTGAACTCCGCCTCCGCGCGAGCGATCGGGTCGAACTCGTCCTCCTCATCCCGAAGGCGGGCCGGGGTATCGGCCGGAAGCTCGTCGGCGCCAGTGCCCAGCTGTTCCTCGCTGTTCCGACGCGGCATGCACTCGGTGCAGTAGTTGCCGACCACCGGGTTGCCGCAGATCGGGCAGCTGGCAGTCTCGAGCATCTCGAGCGCCGGGTTCTCGTCAAGCTCCTGGCTGATTGCCTCCTGCAGCTCCACAGAGCTCATCTGCAGGATGTAGTTCGCCGCGATCTGTTTCGGCGTGACCTTGACCTGCAGAGTCTGTTGCAGCTGCTGGCTGAGCTCGACCGACATGGGACCTCGCGGTGATGACAGGCCCGAAACGCGGGCTTCGGATTATACGGTCGCCCGGGCGGACGCTCGATTTTCGGCTCCCCCCGTGGGCGCGCCTAAGCAAGCGGCGCGCCAGCCGAGCTGTTGAGCCGGCGGAGCACCGGCATGCCACGCGCCGAAGGTCACGATGCTGTAACCGCCCGGATCCTGGACGACCCGGCGGCGATAGTCCGCCATCGGCCAGCCCATCAGGGCGCAGAGCCGGAGCCGGTTCACGTGGTTGTGCGCCACCACGATCGCGCAACGCGCTCGCTCGCCGGCCAGCCACTCCTCGATCGGTGCCAGGACCGCAAACGCGCGCGCGGCCACCTCCGCCCCGCTCTCGCCCCCGGGACATCGGGTCAGATAGGGATCCTGCTCCCAGGCAGTACGGATCGCCGGGTCGCGGACGCATGCACTCCTCGGGCGTGAGCCCTTCCCATTCCCCGTAGTCGATCTCGAGCAGGCCGGGCTCGACCTCCATGGCAGCGTCAGGCCGATCGAGAGCGCTGCCGATCCGCGCCACCGTCTGGCGGCAGCGGAGCGCCGTGCTCGCCACCAACCGCAGCTCGTCATGCGGCAGCTCCGCCAGCTCGGCGGCGACGGCGGCGCCAAGCTGGCTCGGCAAGCGCCACGCCCGCGTCGGAGAGCGGCGGATCGCTTCCCTGCCCCAGGCTCCGGCCCGCTGCACTCGCTTCGGTGGCGGAGTGACGCACCAGGAAGAGGCTACCCACGCGGGCGAGTGTATCCGGACCGGTCCGCCGCGGCCGGTCAATGCCGGGTTGACAGACCCTTGACCCGCGCAGGCGCTATGCTCAGCGGCGCCTGCCGATCCCCTCCTCTCACGGAGCGCCGATGACCTACCTGTCCGACGACCCGGCGCAGCACCGGTGCGCCCCGCGACGAGCCACGCCGGCCGCGGCGAGCCCTGGGCTGCGCCTTCGAGGTGATCGAGACGCTCGTGCTCACGCTCGTCATCTACCTGCTCATCCACAACTTCATCGCGCAGCCATTCGAGGTCGAGCAGAGCTCGATGGTCCCCACCATCGAGCCGCACGAGTACATCCTGATCGACAAGATCAGCCCGCGCTTCAACCACTACGACTACGGCGACGTGGTCGTCTTTCAGCCGCCTGCCGGCTTCGAGCAGGGCGGCGTCCCGTTCATCAAGCGCGTGATCGGCCTGCCGGGCGACACCGTCAGCCTCGATGAACGGGCGCGTCTACGTCGCCCAGGCGAACGGCAGCCCGGTCGTGCTCGACGAGCCGTACGTGGCCCGCGACCTCGACGGCGGTCCCGCAGCCGACCGCCTGCCCACGCCCCGATTGCCCGCCGGAATGGACGGTGCCGGCGGGCAGCTACTTCGTGATGGGCGACAACCGCAGCGTGAGCCAGGACTCGCGTGTCTTCGGGCCGATCGCCGAGGGCACGATCATCGGTCGCGCCTGGTTGCGATACTTCCCGCTCGATCGCATCGGCCTCATGCAGCGCCCGGACTATGCGGACCTCAAGCGCGGGACGGCTGGCGGGCCGGCGCCGGCCGCTTATGCCTTTGGCGGGTCCTCGGCCACGACCCAGGCGTCGATCTCTCGCTCGTAGTCGACCTGCTCGTCGCCGAACCACAGCGCGAGCTCGCTCTGTGCGGTCTCCGGCGCATCGGAGGCGTGAATCAGGTTCCGCAGGCCGCTGATGCCCAGATCCCCGCGGATCGTGCCGGGCTCGGCCTCGTTCGGCATCGTCTTGCCCACCATGCGGCGCACGACCGCGATGGCGTCTGGCCCCTCGAGGGCGAGAGCAGCAACCGGGCCGGAGGTGATGAACTCGATCAGGCCGCGGTGGAAGAACTTTCCTTCGTGCACAGCGTAATGGCGCTCAGCCAGCTCGTTCGGCACCTGGAGAAAGCGCAGACCGACCACCTTCAGGCCCTTGCGCTCGAAGCGGCCGACGATCTCACCGATAAGCCCGCGCTGGACGCCATCGGGCTTGACCAGGACGAGGGTGCGCTCCAGTGCCAGCGTGGGGCTCCTTCCGTGCTTCGTGCGCCGATGATGGCGGCCGGCGAGGGTCCAGGATCGGCTCAGGCTCGTGCGGCGCGGTCGTAGGCGGCGGACGCTTGAGCCTCGCGCCCGGCGGCTCGCAAGAGGTCGCCGTAGAGTAGCAGACGGTCCGCCGCCGGCCGCCTGCCCAACGTTGGACGGAAGAGCTTCAGCCCGTCGGCGCCGATCGCCGGGTCGAGGCGCAGCGCGAGGCTGAGCTCGGCATCCCCGCCGGCAAGATCGTCGGCGGCATAGGCGGACTGTGCCGCCTCCAATCGAGCGCGCGCCTCTCCACCGCGCTCGGCAGTGGCACCTTCGGCGGTGGTCACCGCGACCCGACCTGCCACGCTCCAGGGCGGCCGCGCCTCGTGCGGCTCCACCGGTCGCAGGCCGGACGGGAGCGGCCACGCGATGCGTGTTGGCGTCCCTGCCCGCAGCTGCCAGGCGTCGTCGATGCCGATCGCGTCGATCACCCGCTCCATCAACCCGGCGGCGCGGTCTGGATCGCCGGTGGCGGCGGCCGCCTCCGCCTCGATCAGCATGACGATTGGACGGCGCAGCTCGAGGCTGCCGCTGGTGATCGGATCGAGGGCGGCCCCTGCGGCGATGGGGCGCTGCTGGCGCCAGAGCGCCTCCGCGAGGAGCGAACGAGCGGCGTCGAGCTCGTCGGCGACCGGACCGCCGTCAGCCTCCAGGCGCCCGATCCGACGCCGCAGCGTGGCCTCCGCCAGCGAGGCGAGCCCCGAGTCGAGCTGACTGCGGGCCAGGGCGAGCTCGCCGTTGACCACGTCGATCAGCTGGACCTCGTCGTCCCCGGTCATCGGGCGAGCAGGCGCTCGAAGCGGCGCGCTCCTCGGAAGGGGCCGAGAATCGCGAGCCGAGCTTCCGTCGGGCTGACGAACCGGCGCGCGACGCGGAGCAGATCATCGGTGGTGATGGCGGCGAACCGCTCGATCACCTCGTCGAGGGTCAGGATCCGTGGCAGCAGCGTCTCGCCGGTCCCCAGCCACCCGGCCACCGCTCCGCTCTCCTCCATGCGGAGCTCGAGCCGGCCACGGGTATAGGCGCGTGCCCGGTCCAGCTCAGCGGATGTGACCGGCTCCTGCACGACGCGCTCGAGCTGGTCGAGAATCGCCGCCACGACGCTGTCCGCCTGCTCGGGGTCGAAGCCCGCGTGGATCCCGAACGTGCCGCAGTCCGCGTACGTCGAAGAGAAGGTGGAGATGTCGTAGGCAAGTGAGCGGCGCTCGCGCAGCTCGAGGAAGAGGCGGCTGCTCATGCCATCGCCGAGGACCGCACCGAGCAGGTCCAGCGCCCAGCGGTCAGGATCGGAGCGCGACACGCCCGGCGTGCCGAGGCACAGGTTCGCCTGGCCGAGCTTGCGGTAGGCGACCCGCAGCGATCCCGGCGGTGCGGGGCTCGGAGCGATGACGAGCTCGGCGGGTGGCTTGGCGTCCGACGCGGGAGCATCCTCGAACCACCGCTCGGCCGCGAGCGCAGGCGGCGGCGTGATCGGCCATCCCCGCAACGGCCAGGACGAGGTTCTCGGGCCGATACCAGCGCTCCCAGTGGCCGACCGCTGCGGCACGCGTCGCCCGACGGACGCTGCGGGCCGAGCCCGCGATCTCCCGGCCGAGCGGATGCCGCCCGAACAGCATCTCGTCGAAGAGCGTGAAGATGTGGTCGCTGGGAGAGTCGACGTACATACGGATCTCGTCGACGATCACCGGCTTCTCGCGAGGCGAGGTCCCGCTGCCGCAGGAGCGGCCGAAGCGCAAGCTCACCGACCATCTCCAGGGCGGTTGGCGCGTGCTCGGCCAGCACCTTCGCGCTGAAGACGGTCAGCTCGCGGTCCGTGCTGGCGTTGACGCTCCCTCCGCAGGCCTCGATCTCGGCGCTCAGCGAGCCGCGGATCCGGATAGCCCTGGGTACCCTTGAAGACGAGGTGCTCGAGCAGGTGCGAGAGGCCGGCATGCGCGTCGTCCTCGTGCCGTGAGCCAACGCCGACGAAGAGGGCCGCCGACAGCGAACGGGCGGCCGGCATCTCCTGGCTGACCACGCGCAGCCCGTTCGACAGGACGCTCCGCTCGTAGGGCAGGCTCCGCCGCGCGGCCGCGCGCTGGGCGGCGAGACTGCGCGCCACGCCTACGCGTCCTCGTCCTCCTCGGCCCCGTCGGAGGACTCTGCGTCGGACGCTCCCGAGGACATCATCAGCTCCATCTGGATGAAGCGGAGGTCGCGCGCCAGCTCTTCCGCGCTGCGCGGCAGGGGCCGCGCGCCCCCGACCTCATCGCCCTCTTCGGGTCGAGGGGCGCCGCGGCGGCGAACTCGATCACCACCCGCTCGGTCCCGATCACCAGCGTGTAGGTGAGCAGCTGCTCGCTGGTCGTGTCGAACTGGAGGTAGTCGAATGAGTCGAGGTTCAGGCAGATCGAGAGCGGCGTGAAGTAGCTCGAAACTTCGGGGTGATCGACCACGATCCGCTCAACCCAGCCGGTGCCACTGCTCTCCACACGGTTGCCGCGGAAGTAGTTGTAGGTCACGGTCTGCTTCAGCAGGGGGCGCAGGATGTTGTAGATATCACCTTTGGTGGTGACCACCCCGGTGTTGATGTAGAGCTTGGCACGCGGCTCCATGAGCCTCTTTCGAAAGCGATGCGGGCGGGAGTCGTCGGCGAGTCTAGCACCGCACTGAGCGCGCGGAAGCGGCTGGTAGGATTGCCGGCAATGAAGCTCCTGGCGGTCGACATCGGCAACACGAATATCACGCTCGGCCTCTTCGACGAGGACGCGCTGGCTGGCTCGTGGCGCGCCGCGACGCGGACCGCAGCGACCGCCGACGAGCTGGCCGCGACGGCCTCGCAGCTGATTGCCCTCGACGGCCACGCGCTCGAGGACCTCGACGCCGTCGCGCTGGCCAGCGTCGTGCCGCCGCTCACCGAACGGTTCGAGCGCTTCCTGGCGGATCGCCTCGCACCTCCAGCCGTTCCTCGTCGATGCCAACTCGCTGCAGGGCCTGCTGCCGGTCGAGATCGATCGGCCCGGCGAGGCAGGGGCCGATCGGCTCGCCAACGCATTGGCCGCTCGCATCGAGTTCGGAGGACCGGCGATCGTCGTCGACTTCGGCACCAGCACGAACTTCGACGTCGTCTCTGCCGAAGGCGCCTACCTCGGGGGGGCCATCGCGCCCGGGCTCGGGCTCTCGCTCGAAGCGCTGGTCGGCTACGCCAGCAAGCTGCCGCGCATCGAGCTGCGGCGCCCGCCCGCGTGCCATCGGCTCGAACACGGTGCACGCCATGCAGAGCGGCATGGTGCTCGGGTATATCGGCCTCGTGAGCGGCCTCCTCACCGCGCTGCGCAGCGAGCTGGCCGAGCGCTCCCCCGCCGGCTCGCGGGTGACCGTGATCGCGACGGGCGGCTATACCCACGAGCCGTGGCTGGGAGAGATACAGGGGATCGACGCGATCGAGCCGGACCTGACCCTGCGTGGGATCGCCTACGCGTGGCAGCGCAGCCGAGGCGAACCTCGGCACCGGCACCGCGGAGCAGCGTCGATGAGCGAGCAGCTCGGACCGCTCGCGGGGCGCCGCATCGTGGTCGGCGTGACCGGATCGATCGCGGCCTACAAGGCGGTGCTGGTCGTGCGACGCCTCCTCGAGCAGGGCGCCATCGTGGACGTGGCGATGACTCCCGCTGCGACGGAGTTCGTGCGACCGCTCACCTTCGCGTCGCTGACCCATCGCCCGGTGCTCAGCAACGTGCTCGCGCTCGATGCAGAGCAGCAGATCGCGCACATCGACCTTGCCGAGGCGGCCGATGCCATCGTCGTCGCGCCCGCCACTGCCAACGCCATCGCCGAGCTGGCGGCCGGCCTCGTGAACGACGCCGTCGGCGCGATCGCCTGCGCCAGCCGCGCGCCGGTGGTGGTCGCGCCGGCGATGGACGCAGGGATGTGGACGCACCCGGCGACCCAGCGCAACGTCGAGACGCTGCGCTCCTTCGGATATCTCGTCGTCGAGCCCGAGGTGGGCGAGCTGGCGAGCGGACTGACCGGGATTGGCCGCCTGGCGGAGCCCGCCACCATCGTGGAGGCGATCGAGCACCTCTTCGCCCGCAGCGGCGACCTCGAGGGTCTGCAGGTCGTCGTCAGCGCTGGCGGGACCCGCGAGCCAATCGACCCGGTCCGCTTCATCGGCAACCGCAGCAGCGGCAAGATGGGAGTCGCCATCGCAGAGGCAGCGCGCGACCGCGGGGCCAGCGTGACCCTGGTGGCCGGCGTGATGAGCGTCACCCCGCCACGGGGCGTGACGCTCGTCGACGCGACGACCGCATCGGCCATGCGCGAGGCGATCATCCGGGCCGCTCCCGCCGCGGACATCCTGGTGATGGCCGCCGCGGTCGCGGACTTCGCGCCCGCAAGGGCGCAGCAGCGGAAGATCAAGCGCTCCGGGGCGAACCTCCAGATCGAGCTGGTCCCCAATCCCGACATCGTGGCCGAGGTTGGCGAGATGCCACCCGAGATGCGCCCGTTCCTGATCGGCTTCGCCGCCGAGAGCGACGACCTGGAGGCGAACGCCACCGGCAAGCTGCGCGACAAGGGGCTCGACCTGATCGTCGCCAACAAGGTGGGCGGCCCGTTCGACGCCATCGGCTCCGAGGAGAACAAGGTCACCGTCTTCGGGGTCGAGGGCACGCTCACCGACTGGCCGATGCTCCCCAAACGCCAGGTGGCGGAGCGGCTCTGGGATTTGATCGTCGATCGCTACCGGTCGGCACACGGCGAGCAACCGACCGAACCGGCCGACGAAAAACGGCCCGGCGCGCGCCGTCGCCAGGGCTGAGCTTCCGACCCGCCCACTCGATGCTCGTCCTTCGCACCATCCCTGAGCTGCGCGGCGCCATCCTCGACCGACGCGTGGCGGGAGATGCGGTCGGCCTGGTCCCCACCATGGGATTCCTGCACGATGGCCAGCTCTCGCTCGTTCGCCGTGCGCGCGCCGAGAACGGCTGCGTGGTGGTCAGCTGTTTCATGGATCCGGGCAGCTTCAGCACCCTGGACGAGGCCTCCCCACTCCCCCGCGACGAGGCGCGGGACCTCGCCCTGCTCGAGAGCGCGGAGGCCGACATCGCGTTTCTCCCCGAGGTCAGCGTTCTCTATCCCGCCGACAACATGACCCGCGTTTCGGTGGAAGGTCTGACCCGGCAGCTCGAGGGAGCATCCCGTCCCGGGCACCTGGATGGCCTGACCACGGTGATGATGAAGCTGATCCAGCTCGTCGGTCCGGCCCGCATCTACCTCGGACAGAAGCACGCGCAGCAGGTCGTGATCCTGCGCCGCATGATGCAGGACCTGTTCATGCACGCCGACCTCGTGATCTGCCCGACGGTGCGCGACGATGACGGCCTTGCCCTCTCATCGGCCAACGCGCAGCTCTCCATCGAGCAACGCCACGCCGCGACGTGCCTGTACGCGGCCCTCCGCGCGGCAGTCGATGCGTACGAAAGCGGCGAGCGTTCCGCCGAGGTGCTGCGCGCACGGATGACCTCCGTCATCGCCGACGAGCCGATGGCGCGTCCCGATTACATCAGCGTGGCAGATGCCGCCACCCTTGCCGAGCTCCAACGGGTCACCGGCCCCGCCCTGGCCATGCTCGCGGTGTGGATCGGTCGGGCCCGCCTCGCCGACAACGCGCCGCTCGGCTGGGAGGTCCTCTAGCCGCTACCGAAGTACTAGTGCCGGCGCGGGGGTGCTTCGTATGATGCGCTCGTCACCGCGACCTCCGGCCGCGAGGTCGGACGCTGTCGCGTGTGCAGGGGAGGCCGGCGGGTGCCCACGTCCGGCCTCCTCCTTATCTGCGATCAGAGACGGGCGAGGAGGCCATCGAGGCCGAGGCCCTGCCGCACCAGCCCGATGATCGTCTCGATCTTCTCGGTATCCGACGGGTGGGTCTTGACGAGGATCTCGTCGACCGCCTGCGCGGTGCGATAGGTATCGGTCTGCACCAGGTAGGTGAAGGTGCCGGCGGCGTCGAGCTCGGCAAGCACCGGGGCCGAGGGGCGAAAGCCGCCCGTCAGGACGATCCCCGTCACCTTCGGGTGGGCGGTCGCGACGCGGTTCGCGGCCACCGCAGCAAGGAGCAGGTCCTCTCGGTCGCCCGGCGTGATGAGCAGCGTGCGGTCGCGGAGGAGCGACATGGCGTGCCCCGCCTGCATGGCGCCGATCGCGACCTCGCCGATCGTGAGCCCCGGCGTCGCCGCACCCGCCAGCAGCTCCCCGTCAAGATGCGTGACCACCAGCTCGAGCGATGGGTTGGCGAGGAAGTCGCTGTACGGAATGCAGCCGAGAAGATCGATGCCGTGCTGGCCGAGGCCGCGCCGCAGCACCTCGGCCAGCTGCGGATGCGACTCGACGTCGACCTTGTTGACGATCGCCCCCAGGACTCGCACCCCGTGTCGCTCGAAGAGCGCGGCGTTCAGCACGATCTCGTCGATCGGGCGCCCGACGCCGCCCTCGCTGACGATGACCACCGGCGCCTCGAGCAGCGCGGCCGCGGCCGCATTCGAGAGCCCGACCACGGCGCCCACGCCGGCATGCCCCGTACCCTCGACCAGGACGAGGTCCTTCTCGGCAGCCACGCGCGCGAACGCATCGCACACGCCACGCCCGAGGTCGTCGTGCACGCGGCCCATCACGAAATCGGTCGTGAAGTGCCGCGGAAGGGTGACCGGGCTCATGTCATTGAGGGCATCGGGCAGGTCGAACACCTCCTTGAGGAGGACGGCGTCCTCGTCCGCGCGTGTGCCGTCGACCACGAGATAGCGCTGCCCGACCGGCTTCATGAAGCCCAGGCGCAGCCCGCGCTCGAGAATCGCGGCGGTGAGGCCCAGCGACACCGTGGTCTTGCCACGGTTCTGCCCGGTTGCCGCCAGGAAGATGCGCTGCGCGGATGAGGCCGCCGCAGCGCAGGGCATGCCTAGCGCGCCTTGCTGCGACGCTCGATCAGCTCGACCCCTTCCCGAAGGCGGCCAACGAGGTCTGCGTCGATCATCTCCGGCTCGAGGTGCTCCCCCAGGCGCTCCATCATGTCGACCGCCACGCTGAGCAGGACGTCCGCATCGGCGATGAAGAACTGTGGCTCATTGTTGTAGCGCACCAGCGTGAGCCGGCCCTGCAGTGTCGACCCGCCTTCGGCGTGCGAGACCTGCGTGCCGAAGTTGTGGCCCTGGATCCCGTCGGGGTTGTTCAGGAAGTTCAGGGCGTTGTCGATCGCCAGCCCAAAACGGGCGCGCCACGACACGATCCGCTCGTGGACATCCGAGGAGAGCCCGATCTCGCCGAGCTCATCGAACACGCCGCGGTCGACCGTGAGCAGACCGACCAGGGTGGAGCCGGCGCGCCCGCCCAGCATCACCTGCAGCGAGCGCTCGAGGGTGAAGACGTCGGCATCGAAGCGGGGGCTGGTCGTCACCTCGGCGAGCAGGTCCTCGACGTTGTCGAGCTGGCCGACCTCGGCCAGCGAATTCGCGAGGTTCAAGATCTCTTCTCGGAAGAGGAAGCGCTCCTCGTGGTCGAGCATCACGACCTGCCCTCCTGTACCGATGCGCCACGCTCGCCCGCGCGGCGGCGAGCGCATCGGCCTATGCAGCCTAGGGGTAGAGCCCGCGCAGGGTGGTCGCTTCCGCCACGCGGGCGACCGCGACCATGTAGGCGGCGGTCCGCATGTCGACCTCGTGCCTGGTGCTCATGGTATGGACGCTCTCGAACGCCCGATCCATGATGCCCTTGAGGCTCTCGTTGATGCGCTCCTCGGTCCAGAAGAAGCTCTGCATGTCCTGGACCCATTCGAAGTAGCTGACGGTCACGCCGCCTGCATTGCAGAGGATATCGGGGATCACGAAGATGCCCCGGTCGTGGAGGATCTGATCGGCCTCCGGGGTGGTCGGTCCGTTTGCGGCCTCCGCCACGATTCCGCGCCTGGATGCGCGGCGCGTTGTGCCGGGTGATCTGGTTCTCGAGCGCCGCTGGGACCAGGATCTCGCACTCGACCTCGAGGATCTGCTGGTTGCTGATCTCCTCGGACCCCGGAAAGCCGACCACCGTTCCGTGCTCGCGCTTCCAGCCGCTGACGCGTGCCGGGTCCAGGCCCTTGGGGTTGTAGATCCCGCCCGTCGAGTCCGAGACGGCGACGATGCTCGCCCCCTCGTCGGCGAGGAGGGTCGCCGCAATCGAGCCGGCGTTCCCATAGCCCTGGATCGAGACCCTGGCGCCGGGGAGCGGCCGGTGCAGCGCCTCGCTTGCCTGCAGCAGCGTGAAGACGGCGCCCCGCGCGGTCGCCTCGTTGCGGCCCAGCGATCCGCCGATGCTGATCGGCTTGCCGGTCACCACCCCCGAGATCGTGTAGCCGTGGTGCATCGAGAAGGTGTCCATGATCCAGGCCATGGTCTGCGCGTTCGTGTTGACGTCGGGGGCGGGGATGTCCCGGTCGGGACCGATGAGCGGGCTGATCTCCGTCGTGAAGCGACGGGTCAGCCCCTCGACCTCGCGGATCGAGAGCTTCTTGGGGTCGACGATCACCCCGCCCTTGGCTCCCCCGAACGGGATGTTCACGCACGCGCATTTCCAGCTCATCCACATCGCCAGCGCGCGGACCTCGTCGAGGCTGACGTCCTGGTGGTACCGGATCCCTCCCTTGCCCGGGCCGCGGCTGACGTTGTGCTGGACGCGGTAGCCGGTGAAGACCCTGACATCGCCGTTGTCCAGCGTGACCGGAAAGTTGACGGTCAGCTCGCGCTGCGGGACGCGCAGCACGCGCCGCATGCCGTCGTCGAGGTCGAGCTTCTCCGCGGCGTGGTCGAACTGCTCCTGGGCCACCGCCCAGATGTTGGGGGCCTCCGCGACCGGGTTCTGGCTGGCCATAGGCTTCGGTGGATAGCCTCCTGATGCGCACGCGACACGGCGCCTCTGCACGCCAGACTGAGGCGGAAGCTGGCCGGCCGCGAAACGGGCCGATTATACGGGCGCTCGGGCCGGCGCCTCGACTCAGACGGTCTCGACCGCCATGGCGACCGCTCCCCCGCCGCCAAGGCAGAGCGTGGCGAGGCCCTTCCCGCCGCCGCGGCGCCGCAAGGCGTAGAGCAGGGTGGTGAGCACGCGCGCTCCCGAGGCGCCGATTGGGTGGCCGAGCGCAATCGCTCCGCCGTTCACATTGACCCGATCCCAGTCGAAGCCAAGCTCGTTGCCGTCGGCCAGCACCTGTGCGGCGAAGGCCTCGTTGATCTCGATCAAGTCGAAGTCGTCGAGCGTGCCGCCCACCCGCTCGATGAGGCGCCGAACGCCGTAGATCGGCGCTTCGAAGAGCCACTCGGGCGCGACATCGGCCTGGGCATACCCCGTGATACGTGCGATCGGAGCCAGGTCCTCCGCATCGACCACGGCCGAAGAGGCGAGGACCAGGGCAGCGGCGCCGTCGGTGATGCCCGGCGCGTTGCCGGCGGTCACCGTGCCACCCTCGGGTTGGAAGGCGGGCTTCAGCCTGGCGAGCGCCTCGAGGCTCGTGTCCGCCCGCGGGCCTTCGTCCACGCTGACGATGGTCGCCCCCTTCTTGCCGGGCACGGTGACCGGGACGATCTCTTCGGCAAAGGCACCCGACTCCTGGGCGGCCAGTGCGCGCTGGTGGGACCGGAGCGCGAACTCGTCCTGCGCCTCTCGGGTGACGTCGTGCTTCCCGGCGACCCGCTCCGCGTGAACGCCCATATGCACGTTGCAGGTCGCGCACCAGAGGCCGTCGTGCACGGTCGAGTCCACGATCGTTCCGTCGCCGAGCCGGTAGCCGGTGCGAGCCTGGGGCAGCAGATACGGACCCAGGTTCATGTTCTCCATCCCACCCGCGACGATCAGGTCCGCGTCCCCGGCCCGGATGGCGGCGGCACCGATCATCACCGCTTTCAGACCGGATCCGCACACCTTGTTGATCGTGGTGGCGCTCACGCCGGCCGGCAGACCCGCCTTCAGCGCGGCCTGGCGGGCGGGGGCCTGCCCGGCGCCTGCCTGGATCACCTGGCCCATGATCGCCTCATCGACCCGCTCCGGGGCAACCCCGCTGCGCTCGACCGCGGCACGAATGGCGACCGCGCCGAGCTCGGTGGCGGGGGTCGTGGAGAGGCCGCCGCCGAACCTGCCGATCGGCGTGCGTGCGGCCGAAAGGATGTAGACGTCGTTCATGCCGCCAATGGTAGCGCGGGACGCGGCGCGGCTCAGTCGGCGCCCTTTTCGTCGAACAGGTACGCGATCTTGTCGGCCCATCGCTCGAGCACCACCCGATTCTTGACCTTCATCGAAGGGGTCAGCTCGCCCTCCTCTTCGGAGAGGAGCCGCGGCAACAGTGCGATGCGCCTCGGCCGCTCAAACACGGCGAACCCGTCGAGCGCCCGGCGCACCTCGCCATCCAAGAGCTTCGCGACTGCCTGCTGCTCGACGAGCTGGTCCGGCGGCATCTCCGCCACGCCCTGGGCTGCAGCCCACGCGCCGAGCTCGTCGAAGTCCGGGGCGATCAGCGCGCCGGTGTAGGGGTGGCGGTCACCGAGGATCACCGCCTGGGCGATGAACCGAGACATGGCAAGGGCGGCCTCCATCGGTCCGGGCGAGACGTTCTTCCCGTTGGCCAGGACGATGATGTTCTTGAGCCGATCCGTGATCCGGATGCGGCCGATCTCATCGAGCTCGCCGATGTCGCCGGTGTGGAACCAGCCCTCCGGATCGATGGCTCGCGCCGTCTCGGCCGGATCGTTCAGGTAGCCCTGCATCACCTGCGGGCCGCGGACCAGGATCTCTCCGGTCGCCGGATCGATCATCACCTCGGTGCCGGGCGCGGGACGGCCGACTGTCCCGAACACGAAGTCATCGGGGCGGTTGACAGAGACGAACGGCGACGTCTCCGTCAGGCCGTACCCCTCGAGCACCAGCATGCCCATGGCGTAGAAGAACTCGCCGATCTCGCGCGCCAGCGGAGCGGAGCCGGACACGAAGTAGCGCACCCTCCCACCGGTCCGCTCCCGAATCTTGCGGAAGACGAGCAGGTCGGCGATCCGCAGCTGCGCCGCGAGCCAGAGCGAGTCTCCGCGTCCGGCCAGATGGTTCGCGTAGCGCTGGCGGCCAAGTCCCGCTGCCCAGTGGAAGATGCGCTGCCGGCTGGGAGGGCCGTTCTCGACCGCCGACAGGACGCGGGCATAGACGCGTTCGTAGAGGCGCGGGACGGAGCCCATCACCGTCGGGCGCACCTCGACCATATTGGCCGGCAGCCGCTCGAGCAGCGCCTCGGCGTAGACGACGGTCGCGCCGCGGCCGAGCGCGACCACCTCGTCGACGATCCGGCCGTAGATGTGGCTGAGCGGCAGGAATGAGAGGAACGTATCGGTCGGGTAGAAGTCGATCACCTGGCTCGCCGCCTCGAAGTTGAAGAGCACGTTTCCGTGGCTCAGCATCGCGCCCCGAGGGTTCGCCGTCGTCCCGGAGGTGTGGACCACGGTCGCCAGGTGCTCCCTGGGGATGGACAGCCAGTCCTCGCGCCAGAGCCTGCGACGGGTCGGGTCCTGGTCCGCGCGGGCCATCACGTCCTCGACCGTGAGGGTCCCCGGCGCGAACTTGCCGTGCGCCTCCATGGTGATCACGTGGCGGAGCGACGGACAGGCGGCCCTGACCGACTCGACCTTGGCCGCCTGCTGGGCGTTCTCGACGACGACCGCGACCGCGGTGACGTTGTTGAGGATGAAGGCGACCTGGCCCGCCTCCGACTGGGGGTAGATCGGGCAGGTGATTGCGCCGAGGGCCAGCGCGGCCAAGTCGGCCATCGCCCACTCCGGTCGCGTGCGGGCGAGGAGGCAGACCGCGTCACCGTCCTTGATCCCGAGGTCCGCCAGTCCAAGCGACAAGTCGGTGATCCAGTCCCACATCTCGCCGTACGAGCGGCTGGTCCACGTGCGCTCGCCGGCCGTCTCGTCGGTCCCGCGAGACTTTGGCGGCTTCCAGCGCATCGCCTCCTTGCCCGGATCCCGTCGGACCGCACGATGGACGAGATCCACGAGGTTCGCGGCGCGCTCCTCGGGCGGGACGACGAGCCGCTCGATCTCTGGCGTCCGCGTCAGGCGGGTTGGCGCCACGCCAGGTGTCGTCGTCATCGGCGACGAAGCTCATCGAGGAGGTGCTGGGCCACGATCAGCCGATGGATCTGGTTCGTTCCCTCGTAGATCTGCGCCCCCTTGGCGTCGCGCATGAGCCGCTCTACGGGATTGTCCCGGCTGTAGCCCGCGCCACCATAGATCTGCACCGAATCGGTCGTGACGCGCATGGCGGCGTCCGAGGCGTGCCACTTGGCCATGCTGCTGGCCGATGCAATCTGCTCGCCCGCGTCGCGCATCCGCGCCGCGCGCCAGGTGAGGAGGCGGGACGCTTCGACGGCGACCGCCATCTCGGCCAGCATCCCCTGGATCAGCTCCTGGTCGCCGATCGGCCGCCCGAACTGCGCGCGCTGCAACGCGTAGTGGCCCGCGAGCTCGAGCGCGCCGCGCGCCAGGCCGACGCATGCGGCGGCGATGCTGATCCTGCCCGCGCCAAGGGCCGCGAGCGCGACCTTCAGCCCCTGCCCCTCGTCGCCCAGCCTGTTCTCGGCGGGTACCCGGGCCTCCTCGAAGACGAGCTCGTAGCCGGTGGTGGCCCGGATGCCCATCTTCCGTTCCTTCGTCCCGAGCCGGAAGCCCTCCGTCTCGCGCTCGACCACGAACGCCGTGATCCCGTCCTTGCCCCGGCTGCGGTCAACGGTGGCGAAGACAACGAAGATCCCGGCATCGCCGCCGTTCGTGATCCAGATCTTCGTCCCGCTGAGCCGGTAGTCGTCCCCGTCCCGAACGGCGGCAAGTGACAGGGCCGCAGCATCCGAACCAGCCTGCGGCTCGGTGAGCGCGAATGCCCCGAGCTCGCGGCCGGCGGCCATGGGGGGCAGGAAGCGGAGCTTCTGCGCCCCGGTCCCGAAGGTCAGGATCGGAAGCTGGGCAAGGACGTGGACCGAGAGTGACACCGCCATCGCCATCTCCGCGGCAGCGACCTCCTCGATCGCGAGTGCCCACGCCAAGCTGCCCATCCCGGCCCCGCCGTACTCCTCCGGGCAGGTGAGCCCGGCAAGACCCAGCTCCGCCGCCCGCTCGAAGAGCCCGCGGTCGTAGCGCTCGTCCTCGTCGCGCTGTGCGGCCCCGGGAGCGAGCTCCGCCTGGGCCCAGGTGCGCACCGTGTCGCGGACCTGGCGCTCCTCGCCACTCAGCGCGAATGGGTCGCCGCGGCGCGCCACCTCGGTCGTCACCCGGTCTTCTTCCCCTGCTCGTCGTACGTATAGAAGCCGCGGCCCGTCTTCCGCCCCATGTGTCCGGCGGCGACCATCTGGCGCAGCAACGGGGCAGCTCGAAACTTCGGGTCACCGAAGCCGCGGTAGAGGACGTCCATGACCCCCAGCATCACGTCGTTGCCGATGAAATCGCTCAGCTCGAGGGGACCCATCGGGTGGTTCAAGCCAAGCCGGGCGCCCGTGTCGATATCCTCCGCGCTGCCGGTCGACTCCATGAGGGCGAAGATCGCCTCGTTGATGAACGGGCCCAGCATGCGGTTGACGAGGAACCCGGGATAGTCCTTGCTCTCGATGACCGTCTTGCCGAGCTCCGCCGCGAACCCCAGGCATGCCCGGTAGCTCTCCTCACCGGTCTCCAGACCACGAATGATCTCGAGCAGCCGCATGACGGGCACCGGGCTGAAGAAGTGGAGGCCCAGGAAGCGATCGGGCCGATCCGTGGCGGTCGCCAGGCTGGTGATGCTGATGCTGCTCGTGTTGGTCGCGAAGATGGCCGCCGCGTCGGCGCTGGCGGTCAGGGCCGCCCACGTTTCCCGCTTGGCCGATTCATCCTCGAAGATCGCCTCGATCACGAGATCGTGTCCGCCGGCGCCGTCGGGGCCGTCAGCGGCCACCACACGTCCGAGCGTCTCATCGGCGGTCGCCTGCTCGAGCCTGCCCTTTGCGACCTGGCGCTCGAGGTTCGCTGCGATCCGCTGGCGGCCCTCCTCGGCGAGCTGCAGTGTCCGGTCGGAGAGCGTGACGTGCTTGCCGGCGGCGGCGCTCACCTGTGCGATCCCGTGGCCCATCAGGCCGGCGCCGATCACGAAAATGCGTTCGATGCTCATGTCCCCGAAGCGTACCAGCCGGTGACGGGGGTCCGGCCGCGGATCACGAGTCGAGGAGACGATCAGCCGCCGTGAGCGGATCCATCTCGCGCCTGGCGACCGCGTCGACCGTCGCGTCCCAGGCCGCCGATGCGGCGGCGCGGCGTGCGACCACGTCCGCGATGGCCCGACGGATCTGATGCCGGGCGCGCTCGTGCGCCTGCGCAGCACTCTGCCCCTCGCGCCGATGCGCCTCGATCTCATCGACGAGGGCAGGTACCCCCTCTCCACTGACCGCCGTCGTCATGATGATCCTGGGAGGCTGGCGGCGGACTCGGCCGCCCGCGGTCGACATCATGGCCCGCAGCTGACGCGCGGCCTGCTGGGCGCCGGGTCGATCCGCCTTGTTGACGGCGATCACGTCGGCAACCTCGAGGAGGCCGGCCTTGATCGCCTGCACCTCGTCCCCCATCTCCGGGACCTCGACCACCACCGTCGTCTCAGCGAGCCGCGCGATCTCGACCTCGGACTGGCCGGCACCGACCGTCTCGATCAGGATCGGGTCGAAGCCCGCGGCATCGAGTGCGGCCGCGGCGGTCCAGGTCGTGGCCGCGAGCCCGCCCAGCTCGCCGCGACTCGCCATGGATCGCACGAAGACGTCGCGGTCCGCGGCGTGCTCCATCATCCGGACCCGGTCGCCCATGATCGCGCCACCGGTGTACGGCGACGACGGGTCGATCGCCAGCACGCCGACCCGGCGCCCGCGACGGCGCCACTCCCCGATCAAGGCGTTGACGAGCGTCGACTTTCCGCTCCCCGGCGGCCCGGTGATGCCGACCACGTGCGCCCCGTGCCCCGCGGCGAACAGGTCGGGGAGCAACCGTCGCAGTCCTGGGTCGGCCGCCTCGATTGCCGTCAGGAGCCGCGCCAGCGGGCGACGCTCACCCGTCCGCACCGCGTCCACCAGCGCCGGGAGATCGGTCACCGGCTCACGAGCGGCGCCGGGCGTGCTCCCGGAAATAACGGGCGATCTGACCGATGCTGGTGCCCGGACCGAAGATCTCGGCGATCCCGGCCTCTTTCAGGCTGCCGACGTCCGCGTCCGGGATGATCCCGCCCGCCGCGATCAGCACGTCGTCCATCCCGCGTCCGCGAACGAGCTCGACGACCCGGGGCAGGAGCGCCATGTGCGCGCCCGACAGGATCGACATCCCAATCACGTCGACGTCCTCCTGCTCCGCGGCGTCGGCGATCATCTCGGGCGTCTGCCGGAGCCCCGTGTAGATCACCTCGAAGCCCTCGTCGCGCAGCCCGCGGGCAAGCACCTTCGCACCGCGGTCGTGGCCGTCGAGGCCGGGCTTCGCGATGAGGACACGAATCGGGGTCGCGCGTTCGTCGGACATCGGCGCGGCGATTCTAGACCCGCGACTATCCCTGGAGCCCGTCGACCTGGGCCGCGAGCCGCAGGTCACGGGAGGTCAGGCCGCCTGCGTCGTGGCTGGTCAGGGTCAGCGTCACGCGGTTGTAGCCGCGAATGCAGATGTCCGGATGATGGTTCGCCGCCTCCGCGAGCTCGGCGACCCGTCCGATATAGGCGACTGCCGCACCGAAGTCGCGCAACTTCACCGTTCGCACGATCGTCTCGCCCTCGCGCTGCCAGCCGGGCACGCGCAGCGAGTCCGGCGGCAATCTCGGCATCGGTCAGGCGCGTCGCGCTCACGCCTCAGTCCGAGCCGCGGCCGATGAAGGTGAGGAACTCCGTGCGGGTCTTCGCATCCTGGCGGAAGCGGCCGAGCATCGACGAGGTCACCATCGTGGCCTGCTGCTTCCGGACGCCGCGCATCATGGTGCACAGGTGGCTCGCCTCCACCACGCAGCCGACGCCCTTCGGCTCCAGCCGCTCCATGAGGAAGTCCGCGATCTGGACCGTGAGGCGCTCCTGCACCTGCAGACGATGCGCGTACATGTCGACGATGCGCGGGATCTTCGACAGGCCGATGACCCGTCCCGCGCGGCAGGTAGCCGACGTGCGCGCGGCCGTAGAACGGGAGGAGATGGTGCTCGCACAGCGAGAAGAACTCGATGTCGCGGACGACGACCATCTCGTCGTAGTCGACGTCGAAGCAGGCGCCATTGATCAGCGCGCTCGGGATCGGTCTGGTAGCCGGCGGTGAGCTCGCCGTACATCCGTCGCACGCGCGCCGGGGTGCCCGCCAGCCCGTCGCGCAGCGGGTCCTCGCCGATCTCGGCGAGGAGGGTGCGAACGGCCGCTTCGAGGTCCCCGCCAAGCAGGTCAGTGGTACGCATGGACGCGAATGATACGTCCATCTAGCCCATGCGCCGATGCGCGCGGTAGACTTATAGTTGCCCGCCCGAAGCCCCCCACACCGCCGAATCGCTGCCATGATTCTCCACACACAACGGACTCGCGCCCGCCGCCTGGGCATCCCGGGATTTGCACCGGGCGACCGCTGGGCGAGCCTCCTCGCTGGACGGCTGGACGACGGCTATCACTACCTGCGCAACGTCGCGCCGGCCGGGATCCCGCGCATCGACGCCGTCGTCGTGGGACCTGGCGGGACGTGGACACTGCGCTTCGAGGATGAGCGTGGGAGCTTCCGCAAGCGTAACGGCCATTGGTACCGCTGGAACGGATCCACCGAGTCGTGGGTGCCGTGGGAGGCACAGGCGGTGACCGAGGCGCGCCTGGCCGGGCATCGCCTCCTCCTCTACCTGGAGCGGGCAGGACTGCAGGCCGCCGTGGAGCCGTGCCTGGTCGTCTCGACGGTGATGCACGTCACCTGGGAGCCCGACCAGCGGCCCGGAGTCCACGTCCAGACAGACCCGACGGCGCTCGCGACGCGCATCGCGCGCGACGAGCAGCTCACGGCTTCCCAGGTGGATCGGATCGTGGCCCTGCTCGATCCGAGGCAGCCGGTGCGCCAGCTCGCGCCTTCGACGCCGGGCTGAGCCAGGCGAAGATCAGGACGACCGCGCCTCCCGCCAGCCAGCCCGCCAGCACATCGGTCGGGAAATGCGCCCCCAGGTAGACCCGTGAGATGCCGATCAGCGCGACGAGGCAGCCAGCGGCGAAGGCGGCGACTACCTTGACCCGGCGAGGCGCGCCACTCCGCGCCACGAGCAGCGCGGCGACCCCGTAGCCGACCATGCTGAGCGCGGCGTGCCCCGACGGGAAGCTGTAGCCCCGCTCCACGACGATCGGCTGGATGAGATCCGGGCGCGCCCGCGCGATCAGGCCCTTGGCAAGCTCGTTGCCGAGCGATGCGAGGCCGATCGTGCCGGCCCCGGTGATCCCGCTCCAGGGACGCCGCGCAACCAGTTCGGACAGGAGCAGGATGATGGCGAGGACCATCATCGCGGTCGTCGAGCCAAGCTCGGTGACCTGGCGCAGGATCGCCAGCGGAGCGACCAGGGCAGAGGCCCGGACCGCGCGGATGATGGCGAGGTCGAGCCCGTCGGTCACGTTGTTGGTGACCAGCCCCGCCAGCACCACGACGAGCACGATGGCGACGACGGCAAGCAGCGGCAGATGAAGACGGGAGCGCATTGGTCGGAGGAGTCTACGGCGGGACTATCATCCGCTGCCGATGCTGCCACCGACCGCCCTGAGTGAGCCGATCGAAGCTCGCCGCAGCCTCGCGCCGGGCGGGGCGGCCCGAGCCGCGCTGGTCGCGGGCGTCTCGCTCGGGCTCCTTGTCGCGGCCTGGCTGCTGCCCAACCTGGCCATCGTCCTCATCTGGCCGCTCCTCTATCTCGTACCCGGCTGGGCGACGATCGCCGTGGCGCGGCCACGGATCGAGGCACCGGGGCGGTTGGGTCTCGCCGTCGTCATCTCGGTCATCCTGAGCAGCCACCTCGTCTGGTGGCTCTCGATGGCGAGCGGTGGCTACGGCCGCGGCGTGGTCTTCGCGGCGTCGGCCTTGCTGGCGCTGCCGCTCGCGATCGCAGCCTGGCGCGGTCGCCTCGACCTCGGGTCCTCGCTTCGGGGAATCCGGCGTTCGTGGCCTCCCTTTGCGCTCGCGGGGGTGGCGTCCGTCTTCGTCGGGGGTGTCCTTGGAGCGAGCCTCTGGCGCGTCACCTCCGAGGGCGTCTCGTCGGGCGGCTCGAACTGGAGCGACCTCGGCGTGCACCTGGGTATCGCGCAGTCGGTCAACGCCGGCAACTTCCCACCGCAGGTGCCCTACTTCGCCGGACTGCCGCTCGTCTACCACTGGTTCGCCGACCTGCACGCGGCGATGGCCGCCTCAGCTGCCAGCCTCTTCGCTGTCCCGGCCATGGTCGTCCAGTCCGCGATGCTCGCAGGAGCGCTGGTGCTCCTCGTGCACGCCCTTGCCCGTCACCTGATGCGGGGTCCGCATGCCGCGGCGGGCCGCACTCATCGCGGCGGCCCTGCACAGTCTTCGGCGGCGGCTTTGGCTACGTCCGTTTCGTGGGGGATCTGTCGGCCGGGCTCGGCGATCCGCTCAGCCTGATCGCGACCAACAGCTACGACAACCAGTGGCTGACCAGCTGGCCGTTCTTCCGCATCCCCTCGGTGATGGGCACCGGGCTGCTGGTGCATCGCGCCACGACCGCCGGCCTGCCGATCCTGGTTGGCGGCATTCTCCTGCTCTTGGCGGGCCTCCCCACCGCAGAGCAGCGGCGCAGGGGCTGGCGCGACCGGCCGGTGCTGATCGGCCTTGCGGGCGGGACCGGCGCGCTGCTGGCGCCCTTTCATTTCTTCTTCTTCCCCGCCTTCCTGGCGCTTGCCCTGCTGTATGTGCTCATCGGCCGCCGGCTCGACTCGGTGCGCAACGCGCTCATCTTCCTGGCGCCCTATCTCCTCGCGCTGCCATTCGCGCTGCCGGCGCTGCTGCAGTCCGCGGACTCCGGCGCACTGCAGCTCGTCCAGGGCTGGGAATCCGCGCCCATCGGGGATGGCCCTGGCGCGGTGGCGTTCTTCTACCTGACCAACCTGGGGCTCCCCTTCGTCCTCGCGCTCGTCGCGCTCCTGCTGGGGGCGTACCGCGCCGCGCCTTCCTGGCCGCCTGGGTGGCGCTCCTGTTCTGGGTGCCGAACGTGATGCAGGTGAGCGTGATCGCATTCGACATGAACAAGTACTTCCAGGCGATGTGGGTCGCGGTCGCGATCCTCGCGGGCTGGCTGGTTCGCCGCTGGCCGGCTCCAGCCCTCCTGGCGGTCTTCGCCCTGAGCCTGCCTGCGCCGCTGCTGGTGGCCGCCTGGACAGCCACCTCCGACCTGCAGGTGCTCTCGACGCAGCAGCTTGCCGCCGCCAGCTGGGTCGCCGCCAACACCCCGCAGCGATCCGTCTTCGTGACCGACGGATGGGTCAACTCGTTGACGGACGCGGCGGGCCGCCTGCGGCTGACGACCTTTGGCCCGTATGTCGCCAACCTCGGGTATTCGCCAGACGAGCGGATTGCCCAGGTCAAGGCGATCTACTGCGGGGGCATCCCGCTCCTCTCCGCGGACCTGATGCGAAGCCTGCACGCCAGCTATGTCGTCGACGCCGGGCCGCCGAGCGACTGCCCGACCCGGACGAACTTCAGCGCAAGCGACGAGTTCACCCTCGCCTACGAGAATCCGGAGCTTCGCATCTGGCGCCTTGCCGATCGCCGGCTCGGCACCCTGACCGCCTCTATCATGCCGGGGTGAATGGAGCCACCGGAGCGGTCGTTGCCTTCGAGCGAGTCACGAAGCGCTACCCCGGCGGCTCCGATCAGGCAGCCGTCAATGACCTGACATTCACGATCCCCGCCGGTCAGATCTGCGTGCTGGTTGGCCCGTCGGGTAGCGGCAAGACGACCACCATGAAGATGGTGAATCGCCTCATCGAGCCGACCAGCGGGCGGGTCACCATCGACGGCACCGATGTGATGAGCCTCCCCGCGGTCGAGCTGCGCCGGCAAATCGGATACGTGATTCAGCAGGTGGGGCTCTTCCCGCATCTCACCGTCGCCGAGAACGTCGCCGTTGTGCCGCGTCTCCTGCGCTGGAAGGAGCAGCGGACTCGCGACCGGGTCGAAGAGCTACTCGACCTCGTCGGCCTCGAGCCGGCGACCTATCGGGCCCGATATCCCGCCGAGCTTTCGGGCGGGGAGCGCCAGCGCGTAGGCGTCGTGCGCGCGATGGCGGCCGACCCCGCCGTGATGCTTATGGACGAACCGTTCGGCGCGGTCGACCCGATTCGGCGCGACCGGCTCCAGAACGAGTTCCTGCGGCTGCAGGCCAAGGTGCGCAAGACCATCGTGTTCGTGACGCATGACGTCGATGAGGCGATCAAGATGGCCGACCGCATCGCCATCCTGCAGAAGGGCGGCATCCTGGCCCAGTACGACACGCCCGATGCCATCCTCGCCAACCCGGCCTCGGAGTTCGTGGAGCGCTTCGTCGGGGCGGACCGCGGCCTGAAGCGGCTCTCGCTCGGCCGCGTGCAGGACGTCCCGCTGATCGAGCCCGTGATCGTTCACGCCGGCGAGCCGCGGCCCGAGGCGCGGAAACGGCTCGAGCAGCAAGGCGTGACCCGATATGCGCTGCTCGTCGACGACCGCCGCAGGCCGCTCGGCTGGATCGACCATCGCGACCTGGAGGGCGACGGCATCGTCGATCCGAGCGTTGCGACGCCCGGCGCGCCGACACTTGAGCGGGAGTCGACCCTGCGTGACGCCCTCTCCGCCCTGCTGACCTCGAGCGTCCAGCTGGGCGCGGTCGTCGACGAGCATGACGCGGTGATCGGCCTGATCAGTGTCGATGGCATCGGCGAGGTGCTGCGCGCGCCGGTCGCGGCCGAGCCGGAGAGCTGAGGGCGCGGGAAACGGATGCCGGACGAGCCGCTGATCCGCTTCGACTGGATCGTCGACAACATCGGCGAGATCGGTCGTCGGCTGGGTGAGCACCTGGTCATGACGCTCATCGCCGTCATCGTCGGGTTCGTCATCTCGTTTGCGCTCGCCCTGCTCATTCGGCGCTACCACGCCCTGGCGGGCCCTGTTCTCGGGGTGTCGGGCGTGCTCTACACCATTCCGAGCCTTGCCCTCTTCGCGCTCGTATTGCCGTTCACAGGTCTCAGCCTCCTCTCCGCCGAGATCGCGCTGGTGAGCTACACGGTCCTGATCCTCGTGCGCAACCTGCTCACCGGCCTCGACTCCGTGCCTCCCGACGTCACCGAGGCCGCGGTCGGGATGGGCTTCACGGCATCCCAGCGCCTGTGGCGGATCGAGCTCCCGATCGCGCTGCCGGTGATCGTGGCTGGCCTCCGAATCGCGACCGTCACCACCATCGGCCTGGTCACCGTGACCTCGCTGATCGGGCAGGGCGGACTCGGCTACCTGATCGTCACGATCGGGATCAACCAATTTTTCCCGACCCCGATCTACGTGGGCGCCATCCTCTCCGTGGCGCTGGCGATCGGCGCGGACATCGGTCTGCTGCGCGTGCAGCACGCCCTGACGCCATGGGCCCGGGCGCGAGCGGCCTCGGGGTAGGCGCATGGAGTTCGTGGACTCGGTCGCGACCTGGCTCTTCGATCCGACGCATTGGGTGGGACCGGACGGCATTCCGACGCGGATCGGAGAGCACCTCCTGCTCAGCGTCGGCCCGCTGCTCGCCGCAGTCGTGGTGGCCCTGCCGCTCGGCCTCTACATCGGGCACACCGGGCGCGGCGCCTTCCTGGCGGTGAATCTGTCCAATATCGGGCGGGCACTGCCTTCGCTCGGGATCCTCGGCATCTTCCTACCCATCACCGCGGGCCTCGGGCTGGGTTTCGGGGTGCCACCGACGGTCATCGCGCTCTTCGCACTGGCGATTCCGCCCATCGTCACGAACACGTTCACCGGCATTCGCGAGGTGGATCCCGAGCTGATCGAGGCGGGCCGCGGCATGGGAATGCGCGAGCGTGAGCTTCTCGCGAAGGTCGAGCTACCGCTCGCCATGCCGATCGTGCTCGCCGGGCTCCGCACCTCGGCCGTCCAGGTCGTCGCCACCGCGACCCTTGGCGCGGTGCTGGGAACAGGCGGGTTGGGTCGCTACATCATCGACGGCATCAAGCAGCAGGACGACCCACGCCTCTTCGTCGGCGCGGTGATCGTCGCACTGCTCGCGATCGCGACCGAGCTGGCATTCGCCGCGCTCCAACGTGCCGCCGTGTCGCCGGGCATTCGGGCTTCGGGTCGATCAGCACCGGCGGTCGCGGTCGACGCCGGGCCGCCCATCTGATCCGCATCCCGGCGCCCGGATCCGCAACGGGGCCATCTGGGGAACGCTGCTACACTCGCTGGCGATTCGCCGCATTCGCGGTCCAAACGCAGACCGGAGAAGGAGAACCCAATGCGGAGATACCGCGGGGTCGCTCTCGGGGCGTCGGTGCTCGTGCTGCTCATCAGCGCCTGCACGACGGGTGGGAGCAGCCAGTCACCAGTGGCCAGCCAGGCCACCAAGCCAAAGATCATCGTCGGGTCGGCCGACTTCTATGAGTCGACCCTCGTGGCGGAGATGTACGCCCAGGCCCTCGAGGCCAAGGGATATACCGTCGAGCGCAAGCTGGTCCTCGGGGCGCGCAAGCTGACCAATGACGCGCTCAAGAACGGTCAGCTCAACCTCATGCCCGAATACATCGGCAGTGATGCGCGAGAGTTCAAGGCAGAGGCGACCGGTGATCCGGAAGCGACCGCCGCGAACCTGAAGAAGGCGCTCGAGCCCCTTGGGCTGACGCTGCTCGACGTCGCACCGGGACAGGATCAGAACGGCTTCGTGGTCCGCCAGGAAACGGCGACCAAGTACAACCTGAAGACCCTGAGCGACCTGGCCGGCGTGACCGACAAGCTGAAGTGGGGCCTCCCGCCGGAATGCAAGACGAGCCCGTCGTGCCACCAGGCGCTCCTCGACTCGTACGGGATCGACACCGACAAGCTGGAGGTCGTGCCACTCGCGCCGTGCAGCGCGCCAATGGCCGAGGCCTTGAACAGCAGCAATGTCGACGTCGCGGAGCTGTGCACCACGCAGCCGGCGATCCAACAGTTCAACTTCGTCCTGCTCGACGACGACAAGCGTTCGCAGCCGGCGGACAACATGGCCCCGGTCGTGCGCAAAGACCTGCTCGACAGCGCGCCCGCGGATTTTGCGGACACGCTCAACGCGATCTCGGCGAAGCTCACCACCGACGAGCTGACCGCGCTCGGCGTCGAGATCGTCAACAACCACAAGACCGAGGCCGAAGTGGCCAAGAAGTGGCTGACCGATAACGGCCTGATCTAGGGCCGGGCCGACCAAGCGGAAGGGGTTGCCGGTTCGCCGGCGGCCCCTTCTGCGCGCATGATGCAGCTTCCGATGTCCTCCGAGCATCTCGATCTGGCCGACTACCGGCGTCGCGTCTTCGCGATGTACGACACGCTGCGCCGCGACGCGCGCCCGGGACCGATGCGGGCGGTCGCGTTCCGAAGCGCGAAGGATCGGCTTTTCGGCTCGCACCCTCAATCGCCGGTCCCCACCGACGAGCGACCCACCTTCCGGGGCCTGGCCTACTGGCGCTACGACCCGGACCTCGCGCTTCGGGGCCGGTTCGAGCCGGACGCCGACGCGCCGGGCACGGAGCTGCCCCGCTCCGGGGAAGGGAGCATGGGCTTCCGCCGCATCGGCCAAGTGGCCTTCGAGGTGGATGGCGCAGAGCTCGCCCTGGGGGTCTTCTGGATCGAGGGCTACGCGGGTGGCATCTTCATCCCCTTCCGTGATGCGACCAGTGGCTCGGAGACCTACGGCGGAGGCCGCTACCTGTGGGACTCGATCAAGGGTGCGGACCTCGGCTCGGAGGGCGATGAGCTCGTCCTCGACTTCAACTTCGCCTACCACCCCTCCTGCGTCTACGACCCACGCTGGTCGTGTCCGCTGGCGCCCCCGGAGAACCGGCTCGCGCTTCCGATCCCCGCCGGCGAGCGCCTCACGGCCCCGCACGAATGAGCGAGCCAACCCGCCACTGCATCAAATGCGGGCGTGAGATCGGCCCCGGCGAGACGATCTGCCCGGTCTGCAACCGGGCCGGCATGGCGACCCCGTCGGCGACCCAGTACCACGCGACAGTGGCGGTCGCGATCGTGGTTGCGGTCGCCGGCCTCGCGATCGCGGCAAGCCTGGCGTTGCGCGGCGTCGGTCCCTTCGAGGCTCATGTCGTGCGCACCCAGCCGGCGGCCGGAGCGTCGCTCGTCGTGACCCTGGCGGTCGAGAACCAGGGAAGCCGCGAGGGGCGGGCCAAGTGCCAGGTGGTCGCCAGCGACGCGACCGGCAGCGTGCTGGGGCGGACCCTGGTAGTGACACCGGCGATCGCGGCCGGCGCCCAGGCCACGTCCGAGGCGAGCCTGCCCTCCGTGCCGGAGGCGCCGGCGGAGGTGAGGGTGACCTGCTCATAACGCGTCGCGGAGCCGGCTATTCTCCGCAGATGCGCGCATGGCCCCTGCCCCTCGCGGGCGTCGTTTTCGCCCTGCTCCTGGCGGGTGCTGCCGCGGCGGGCGCCGCGGCAGCGGGACCGCCGTTTCCCGATCCCGTCCCGGACCAGGCGGTCTACGACCCCGCGGGGGCAATCAGCGCGCAGACCGAGCAGCAGCTCGAGGCCCGAATCGACGCGATCGAAACCCGAACGAAGGCGGAGATCGTCGTCTACCTCCAGGTGGATCCGGGTGTCAGCGAGGAGGAGAACCTCGACAAGGCCCGCGCGCTGCTCGACCAATGGGGTGTCGGCCGCAGGGGCTTCGACGACGGACTGGTGATCCTGCTCGGGCTCGAGCCCGACCTGCAGCATGGGCGGATCAGCCTCTTCGGCGGTTCGGGCTTCAGCGCCGCGTACCTCGACCCCAACGCCCTCTCGGCAGTGATCCAGGACGACATGGTTCCCCGGGCGCGCAGCGGGGACATCGACGGGGCGCTCCTCGCCGCCATCGACTCGATCGACCCCCGCATGACCGCGGACGGGGGCGCGCGCATCGAGCGCGCGCGGCAGCTCAATGCGGTCGTGGGCCTCGGCGTCGCGCCCATCGTTCTCCTCGCAGCGCTCAGCTTCGCGTTCCTCGCCTGGCGTCGACAGGGGCGCGATCCCGAATTCCACGACAGCCCCTCGATCCTGATGGCCGGTCCGCCGGCCGGCATGACACCACCCCTCGCCACTGTCGTGCGACACGGTGAGGCAACCGGCGAGAGCCTGAACGTGACGCTCGTCGAGCTGGCCAGCCAGGGAAGGATCGCCTTCAGCAACCTCGACCGCGTCAGCGAAGTCCGGTCCGATCAAGAGCCCGATCCCCTGACCGACCCGGCGATCACGGTGCCGCCCGAGCCGTCCTCCGCACCGCGGCTCGCCAAGCCGCAGGAGTACGTCTACGACGCGATTCGCGGCCTGGCCGGCAGCGCCGGCGAGCTGCGCCGCGAACGCCTCTGGGGCCTGAACGCCGCGATCTCGGGCTATCGCTCGATCCTCGAGGAGGCCGCAGTCGGACTCGGATGGTTCACCGCGCGCCCGAGCCGCCTGATCGGGCGCTGGACGGCGGTCGGGGTGGGCGAGCTGCTGCTCGGCCTGGTCATCGGCTTCTTCGGATTCAGCATGCCGTCGAGCGGGCTGCTTCTGCTCGGCATTGCGCTGGTCCTGGGTGGCGTCGGCACCGTCCTGTTTGGACGGGCCATGAGCCAGCGGACCCCGCTGGGAGCACAGGTCGACGGCATGCTGAAGGCATACGCTCGGACGCTGCAGAAAACGATGGAGCAGGCGCGCAGCATGGACCAGGTGGTTGACGAGCCGGCCGTGCGAATCCTTGCCGATTCGCCCGACAAGGCAGTCGTCTGGGCCGTCGCGCTGGGTCTGCGGGACGAGCTCGCTGCGGTGCTCACCCGGACCCTGGAAGATCGCCGTGCCGGCGTCTCGTCCGCGCAGTCGGCGTTCTATCCGCTCTGGCTGGGCTCGACCTCGACCGGCTCGGCCTTCGGCGACGTGGGGATGGCGGGGGGAATGCAGCCAGGGACCGTCGCGGACGCGAGCGGCGGGCTCTTCTCAGGATCGCCGGTCCCGGACTTCAACGGGATGTTCTCGGCACTGGGCAGCATCGGCACCACGCCGGCCTCCAGCAGCTCCGGATCGAGCGGCGGGGGCTTCGGCGGAGGCGGCAGCTCCGGCGGAGGCGGCGCCAGCGGCAGCTTCTGAGGCGCGTGCTAGAGTGCGACCGATGCAACGACGAGACCGCCGCCCCGGCGGGGGTGAGCGCCGCTTCGACCGTCCGCGGGACGCGGATCGGCGCTTCCCGGATCGCCCGCCCCGCACCGATCGTCCGCCGCGCGATGCAGAGCGGGCGCCGGGTGGTTTCGGCCAGCCTCCGCAGCGCTACGGGCAGCAGCGCCCTTCGTATCCTCCACGACCCAGCGAGGACGCGGGCATGTCGATACGCCTCGATCCGCGGCGCGTCGGCATCCTGAAGCGCCTCGCCGCGGAGGCGGGGGTCCGGCCGGGCGAGCTCGCCGTCCACTGGCTCGAAGAGCGGCTCGATGCCGTCCGCGTGGGCGAGCCGAGCCCCGGTCCGGCCGCGGCATCGAGCTCCGCCCTGGCCGAGATCAGCGCCCGCCTTGACGAGCTTTCGCGTCGGGTGGACAGCCTGGCCGCGAGACCTGCCGCCCTGCAGGCGTCCTCCACCACCCCAACGGCCGGCTCACGAGCACCGCGCAGGCCGGCCGCGAAGCGAAGAAGGGCCTCGAGGAAGCCTGCCGGACCGCGCGCCCCGCTTCACGCGGAGATCATCGCCGTGCTGGCCGAGCGCGGCCCGCAGACCGCCGCGGAGCTGGCCAGCGCCATCGTGGAGCGCGGCCGCTATCAGCCGCCCCGCTCCGGAAAGGCGATCGACGCCGCGATGGTCAACGGCCGTGTCTCGAACCCGACGTACCGCGGCCGCTTCACGCGAAGCGGCGGACGCATCGGCCTGGCCGAGGCCTAGTCCTCGAGGACGAAGGTCACCAGGATATTCGCCTGGAACTCGATCCCTCCGTCGCGGCCGACGTTCACCCGCTGCTCCTTGACCCATGCGCTGCGCACCTGGCGCAGCGTCTTGCCGGCACGCTCGATCCCCTCGCGGATGGCATCCTCGAAGCTCTCCGTCGAGGTGCATGAGAGCTCGGTGACCCTGGCGACTGACATGGCGGTTCTCCTGTCTGCTTGATGGACCGATACGAACTGCAAGCCTACTGCCGGGCCTCGTGCGACTGCGCCCACGCGACCAGGTCGGCGGCAGGCATGGCGTTGACGATGGAGGCCACCTCCACGCCGCAGGCGGCGGCGCGCTCGCAGCCGTAGTCGAGCCACTCGAGCTGGCCCGGTGCGTGGGCATCGGTGTCGACGCTCAGCCGGCAGCCCGCCTCGACCGCCAGCCGCAGGAGACGCTTGGGAGGATCCAGGCGCTCCGGGCGCGCGTTGATCTCGACCGCCTTGTCGAAGCGCAGCGCGGCCGCGAAGACGATCTCGGGGTCGAAGTCTGACGGCGGCCGATTCCGTTTCGCGGTCTTCATCCGCCCGGTGCAGTGGCCCAGGATGTCGAGCCTCGGGTTCGCGAGCGCAGTCACCATGCGCCGTGTCATCTCCTTTCCCTCCATGCGCAGCTTGCTGTGGACGCTGCCCACCACCACGTCAAGGCTGGAGAGGAGCTCGGGCTCCTGGTCGAGCGTCCCGTCCTCGTTGATGTCGACCTCGATCCCGGTCAGGATCCGGAACGGCTTCAGCTCCGCGTTGAGCTCGGCGACCACGCCCAGCTGCTCCCGCAGCCGCTCCACGCTGAGGCCGTTGGCCACGGTCAGGCGCGGGGAGTGGTCGGTGAGCACGATGTACTCATGGCCGAGGGAGCGAGCCGCCTCTGCCATCTCGCGGATCTCGCTCCCCCCGTCGGACCAGGTCGAGTGCACGTGGCAGTCGCCCTTCAGGGCGGCGCAGATCTCTGCGCCTCCCTCGGCCACGGGGCGGCCACCGGTCGCCTCCAGCCGTCGCAGGTAGACCGGCACCTCGCCGTTGACCGACTCGGCGATCGTTCGTGCCAGCACCTCGCCGATCCCGGTGAGCTCTTCGAGCGTGCCGGCGTTGGCCCGCGCCGCAGTCTCCTCGGCACCGATCCGCTCGAGAGTGGCAGCCGCCCGGCGAAAAGCCTGCACGCGGTACGTCGGCTCGCGTGACCGCTCGAGCAGGTAGCCGATCCGCTTCAGCGCTGCGACCGGGTCCACTACGGAACGGTCAGGATGCGGCGCGGGTTCTCGACGGTCATCTGCACGATCTCCCCCTCCCCCACGGCTGCCGTCCGCAGCTGCGGGAGAAAGTGCTGCAGCAGATAGACGTAGCCGAACCCAGCGTTGGCCCTGAGCTGGCTGGTGTGGCACACGTCCTGGCTGAGCAGCAGCTGGGATGCGAAGCCACGCTCGAGCAGCTCGACGATGATCTCCACCAGCCGCGGCTCGAGCTGCTCCTCGACACCGAACCGATGGCCGAGGAAGTCGAACTCGAGGTTCGCGCCACGGGCCAGGATCGCCAGGTAGTGGTCGAGGTCTAGGTATGAATCGGCGTGACCGATCACCACGCGCCCGGGGTCGACCCCCTCTTCGGAGAAGATGCGCAGCTGCTCGAGACCCACTGGCGACTGGACGCCGTGCGTCGTGATCGCCATCCCCGTACGCATGGCGGCGCGCGCCGCGGCCCGATGGACACGCTCCTCGCGGGCGCTGACCCACGGCTTGTCGGTCCCGATCTCGCCGATGATTCCCGGCCGGACGCCGGTGCCGGCCACCCCGGCCGCGAACTCGGCGATCAGCTCATCCGCGAGGTCGTCGACGCTGCGCCGGTCGATCAACGCCTCGTCCGGGTAGTACGCCTCGCGATACCAGCCGCAGCCCATCACGATGAACACGCTGGTGCTGCTCGCCAACCGTCGCAGGCGCTCGGGGTCGCGGCCCACTCCCGGCAGCGTCAGATCCACCAGCGCCGAGCCGCCGCGGCGCCGGAAATCGCGCAGCTCGTCCGCGATGATCTCCTCGTCCGCTCTCAGCTCCCAGTAGTCCCACCGATTGGGGATCTGCCAGAGGGAGATGGCGGTGTGCTCGTGCGGAAGCGTGAAGCCGAGACGCTCGGGAGGAATCGGTCCGGACACGGTCATGACGCGAGGGGCCATCGGTCGCTCCTGGATTGGCGGGCACGCCGGTCGGTCAAGGCGAGCCGCCGGAGCGCAGAGGTGTGGACCGCCACAGTTTGCCACCGCCGGAGCCCCTCGCGCGCTAGCCTGTGCCGATGCCGGCCCGAAACGCGGCGGGACACGCGCCCGACCTGTGGACCTTCGCCCAGCAGCAGTTCGACGCCGCCGCGGACCGCCTGGCGCTCGGCCAGGGCATGCGTCGCGTGCTCCGCGTCCCGAAGCGCGAGCTGACGGTGAGCTTCCCGGTCACGCATGAAGACGGCCACGTCGAGGTCTACACCGGGTACCGCGTCCACCACAACGTCAACCGCGGACCGTCGACCGGCGGCGTCCGCTACGTCCCCGACCTGACCCTCGACGAGATCAGAGCGCTGGCGATGCTGACCACCTGGAAGGCAGCGCTGGTCCGAGATCCCATTCGGTGGCGCGGCCGGCGGCGTGCGGGTCGATCCCCGAAAGCTCACCAGCAAGGAGCGCGAGGGCCTGACGCGACGCTACACGACCGAGATCGGGATCCTGATGGGCCCCGATCGCGACATCCCATCCCCGGACGTGAACACGGGCTCACAGACGATGGCGTGGATGATGGACACGTATTCCATGCATCGCGGCCACACCGTCGCCGGCGCCGTCACCGGCAAGCCGCTCGACATCGGAGGCTCGCGTGGTCGGCGCGAGGCGACGAGCCTGGGCGCGATGCGCTGCATCGCCGCCTCGGCGCGCATCCGGGGCACGGGACTCGAGGGGGCGCGGGTCGCAATCCAGGGCTTCGGCCGGGTCGGCATGACGCTCGCGCAGCTGCTCGTAGGCGGCGGGGGCGCGGGTGGTGGCGATCGCGGACGACCGCGTCGGCGTGGAGAACCCGCGCGGCATCGACGTGGAGCGGGCCATCCGCTGGATGCGCGAGCACGACGCCATCCGGGGGCTGCCAGACGCGGAACCGATCGGCAAGGCGGAGGTGCTCGCCTTCGATTGCGACCTGCTCGTCCCAGCCGGCCTGCAGGGCCAGATCGTCGGCGCAAACGCGGCCGCGGTGCGCGCCAAGACCGTCGTCGAGGTCGCCAACGGGGCGGTCAGCCCCGACGCCGACGCCGCCCTCGCCAAGCGCGGCGTCACTGTCATTCCGGACGTCATCTGCACGGCTGGCTCGCTGGTGGTGGCCTACTTCGAGTGGGTGCAGGACATGCAGGCGTTCTTCTGGACCCGCGACGAGATCGCCGCGCGCCTCGACGAGGCGATGGACGATGCCTTCGGCTCGGTGCAGGCGATGTCGGACGCGGAGAAGGTCGACCTTCGCGCGGCGGCGATGATGGTCGCGGTCTCCCGGGTCGCCGAGGCGACCACCCTTCGGGGCCTCTACCCCTAGCGCTGCCGGTTCGGCGGGCGCTGTCTCCTTGCCGCCACTCTCCTGGCGAGCCGCACGAGCAGCCAGCCCACGAGCAGCCGCCGCAGCAATGCGAACATGAGGCGCTACCTATGCAGCGGGCGTGCCGAGGAGACCGACTTCGGTTGCAGGGGTATCGGTCTTGCCCGCACACTTGGCCTCGTGAGTGACCGAACACGCTGGGACGAGCACCAGGCCCGCTGGGAGGCGGAGCGGCTGCGTCCAGCCCTCGAAAAGGGCCCCGAGCGCAAGGAGCGCTTCATCACGCAGTCCGGCGTCGAGATCGATCGCCTCTACACCTCCGCCGACCTGGCAGATGCGGCCAACGACCCGGACACCGGCCGGCCCCGCTATCGGTTCAGCCCCGGGGCCGATGCAACAGACGGCTGGAACGAGATCGACGACCTCGGGCTACCGGGCCAGCCGCCATTCACTCGTGGGATCCATCCCACCGGGCATCGGGGACGGCTCTGGACGATGCGCATGTTCGCCGGCTTCGGTACCGCGGAGGACACCAACGATCGCTTCAAGAAGCTGATCGCGGCAGGCGGCACGGGACTCTCGATCGCCTACGACATGCCGACCCTGTACGGCTACGACCACGACGAGCCCCTCGCCGAGGGTGAGTTCGGCACGTGTGGGGTCGCGGTCAGCAGCCTCGCCGACATGGAGCTGCTCTTGGAAGGGCTTCCCGTCGGTGAGATCAGCACCTCGATGACGATCAACTCTCCCGCCGCCATGATCTGGGCGATGTATATCGTGGCCGCCGAGAAGATGGGGGTGCCGCGGGCTCAGCTGTCGGGCACATTGCAGAACGACATCCTGAAAGAGTTCATCGCGCAGAAGGAGTACATCTTCCCGCCCGCCCCGTCCCTCAAGCTGGTGACCGATACCGTCGAGTTCGGCACGCGCGAGCTGCCGCGCTGGAACACGATCAGCATCAGCGGCTACCACATCCGCGAGGCGGGCTCGACCGCCGTGCAGGAGCTCGCCTTCACCATCGCCGACGGGATCGCCTACGTCGAGGACGCCCTGGCCCGCGGCCTGCGCTTCGACGACTTCGCCCCCCGCCTCTCGTTCTTCTTCAACAGCCACAACGACTTCTTCGAGGAGATCGCCAAGTTCCGCGCCGCCCGCCGGATCTGGTACAAGCTCTGTCGCGAGCGCTTCGGGGCGGAGAACGAGCGCTCGACCTGGATGCGCTTCCATACCCAGACCGCCGGCGTCTCCCTGACGGCGCAGCAGCCGTTGAACAACCTGACGCGGGTTGCCCTCCAGGCACTGGCGGGCGTCCTGGGCGGCACCCAGAGCCTGCACACCGATGCGTACGACGAGGCATGGGCGGTTCCCAGCGAGGATGCCGCCATGCTTGCCCTGCGCCAGCAGCAGATCCTTGCCGAGGAGTCAGGGGTCGCCTCGACGGTCGATCCACTGGGCGGCTCCTACTTCGTCGAGACGCTGACCAACCGCACCGAGCAGCGCGCCTGGGCCTACATCGCGCGCATCGACGAGCTGGGCGGGATGGTCCGCGCCATCGAGGCGGGCTACCCGCAGGCCGAGATCGCGGACGCCGCCTATGAGCAATCGCGCGAGATCGAGCAGCACGAACGGGAGATCGTGGGCGTCACGAAGTACGACGACCCCAACGAGGAGCTGCGCATCCCACTGCTGATCATCAGCAAGGAGCAGGAGCGTCGCCACCTCGATCGCCTCGTGCGTGTGCGCGCCGAGCGCGACGCCTCGGCCCACGCCGCCGCGATGACCCGGCTTCGCGAAGAGGCGGCCGCGGGCGACACCAACCTCATGCCCGCGATCGTCGCAGCGGTCGAGGCCTACGCCACGATCGGCGAGATGTGCGGGGTCTTGCGCGGGGTGTACGGCGAATACCGGGAGCCGCTCGCGGTCTGACCCTGGGGATCGGGTGATCCGGAGCTTCAGCCAACCTGGGCTGGCGGGGGCCCCTCGACGACGGTGACAGGCGCGACCGGGACCGCCTCTGCTCGGCGGCGTTGCATGACGTGGAAGCCGAGCGCCCCAAGGGCAAGGAACCAGGCGATGAAGTAGAGGAGCGCGCCCAGCGCTCCGTGGACGAAGCTGGCGAGGCCCAGCAGGACGGCCCAGATCAGGGCTCCCGCGGCGTAGGCGAGCCAGGGCGAGAGGTCCGCACGCGAGGCGATCGCCTGGCCGATTCCCTCGGCCACGTAGACCTGGGCAAGGAGGGCGACCACGATCGCGATCAGGACCAGGACGATGATCGGCGCCACGAATGCGCCGCCGACCTGGGGCAGGACGATCCCGAACAGGATCGCCAGCACGAAGAGCGCAATGAGCGCGGCGATCTGCCCGATCCAGACCAGGATCCCGACACCAAGACTCGGCACCGGCCGGGTGCGGATCTCGTTGCCGACACTCGCGAGGTGGGCCGGGCGCACGAGGAGGATCAGGTAGCCGAGCACCAGCAGGCCCACCCACAGGCCGAGGAGGTTGAGGAACGGGTTCTCGTCGAGCGGGTTCCGCTGCTCGACCTGCGGGGCGAGGCGCTCCGTGCGGCCGCCGATCTGCGCTGTCGGGGCAACCTGTGCCTCCTTGTTGCTCCGGTAGCGCAGGTCCCCGCTGATGCGGCTTGCTGGGCCGACACTCACCGTGGATGCCTCCACGTCGACCGTCCCGTCGACCTGCCCGGTCATCGTCAGCGCGCCGACGTCGCCGGTCAGATCGCCGCTGACCGTGCCGTCCATCGACAGGGTTGCGGCCGCCGCCGTCAGGCCATCGCCAATCGTGGCCCCCGGGCTCACGACCGCGTCCGATGCGAAGACCACGAGCTCTTTGCCGATCGAGCCGCCCACGGTGACGGTCTGTGCCGCGACGCGCGCAGCCCCGCCAACCTGGCCGTTCAGCTCAATGGAGCGCGCCGCGCCCATCACCGAGCCGTTGACGTGGCCGTTGATGACGATCTGAGACGCCGCCGCGAGGAGATCGCCATTGATCGTCCCGTTGACGACGAGGGTCTGCCCGGCGAAATAGAGGCTCCCGTCGATCGTCTCGTCAGCCGCGATCGTCCTCGTCTCGTCAGCCGAGAACTCAGCGCCCAGGACGGGGCGGGCGAAGGCCAGCACAAGGCCGATGCCGAGCAGCGGCAGGAGCAGGGCCACGTGCGCTCGTCGGCGGACATCCATCGTGCTGATTATGACCCACGGCCGCCAACCGGCCGCCCGCTCCCCCGGTAATCAGCTGGTAAGCACCCGATAAGCGTGGCATGGCACGCTGCGCCCCGGCGGGGGGACGGCGCGGGTGCGTGCCCTGCAGTTCCGACGCTCGCGGCCGGTCGCGGGCTCGGACCGCGCCGCTTCCCCGCTCAGGTTCGCGAGCTGGCTGGGACCGGCCCCCGCTCAGCGATCAGTCGACGGTAGAGCCCCTCGTACTCGTCGACCATCCTCGAGGTGGAGAAGCGCTCGAGCGCCCGTTCGCGGATTGCGGAGCGGTCGAGGTCGCGGACCATATCGACCGCGAGCGCCGCCTCCGCGACGTCATCCACCAGGAAGCCGTCGACGCCGTGCTCCACGATCTCGGTCAGCGCCCCGGCGCGTCGCCCTATCACGGGCGTTCCCGTGCCCAGCGATTCGATCGCGACCAGACCGAAGGGCTCCGGCCAAGCGCCGAGCATCAGTGTCGCCAGGGCCCCCGCCAGCAGCGGATCCCGCTCCACCGGTGCGACCTCGCCAAGGAATTCGATCTGCTCGTCACGGAGGGCAGGCTCGACCACCTCGCGGAAGTAGTCCTCCTCCTCCGGATTGGCCACCTTCGCTGCGATGCGCAGCGGGAGGCCGGTGCGGCGCGACAGGTCGATCGCCTCCGCGACCCCCTTTTCCGGCGTGATGCGCCCGACCAGCACCAGGTAGTCGCCGGGCGTTTTGCGGAACGGCATCTGCGCGAGCGGCAACCCGTGATGGACGGTGGCGACCCAGTTCGCGTCGGGGTGCCAGCGCCGCTGACTCTCACTGATCGCCACCAGCGGGATCTCGCTGAACTCGGCCAACAGCTCAGGCATGCCGTCGACGTCGAGCCTGCCGTGCATGGTCGACAGGATCGGAACACGGCCGTGGCGGGCGAGAAGGAAGGCTGACCCCTCGAGGTGGGAGTGGATGATGTCGAATCGGTCCTGCTCCCGCCAGGCAACGGCGGCGGCGAGCTGGAACCAGCTCATGTTGCCTTCTTCGCCCTGCTTCCAGAGCGACTCCTCGACGATCGGGATCAGCTTTCCCGGCGAACGGGAGTCCCCGGAAGCGAGCAGCGTGACGTCGTGTCCGCGCCGGTCCAGCTCGTCGGCAAGCACCGCGACGATGCGCTCGGTCCCGGCGTAGGCCGGTGGAGGGATGGGAATCATGGGTGGGGCGAGGAGCCCGATGCGCATCGGTCCCTCGGCGGGGACTGCTGGAGCGGTCACACCGGATGAGGGAAAGCAGGTGTCGTGCCGACGGCTCACCCGCATACGATACGCATGGTGAAGCTGCATCTGCTGGACGCCACCTTCGAGCTCTTTCGCGCCTACTTCTCACGCCCTCCGGAGTGGGCTCCCGACGGCCGTCCGGTGAACGCGGTGCATGGGTTGCTCGAGTCAACCCTCGCTCTGCTCCGCGAGGCCGACGTCACGCACCTCGGAGCGGCGACCGACCAGGTGATCGTGAGCTGGCGGAACGATCTCTTCCCGGGCTACAAGACGGAGGCGGGCGTGCCACCTGACCTCCTCAGCCAGTTCCCCGATGCCGAGCGCGCGCTCGAGGCGATCGGGGTGACGCTGTGGCCGATGGTCGCGGACGAGGCCGATGACGCCATTGCCACCGCGGTCGCCCGCTGGAGCGACGACCCGCGCGTCGAGCAGGTGGTCATCTGCAGCGTCGACAAGGACCTCGGCCAATGTGTTCGCGGCAGCCACGTCGTGCTGCGGGACCGGATCCGCAACAAGACATATGACGAGGCCGGGATCGTCGAGAAGTTCGGCGTGCCACCGGCGAGCATCCCCGATTACCTCGCGCTGGTCGGCGACAGCTCTGACGGCTATCCGGGACTCCCCGGCTGGGGAGCGAAGAGCGCGGCCACGGTCCTCGCACGCTGGGGCCACCTCGACGACGTGCCCCCCAGCGCTCTCGATTGGGATCTGCCGTTGCGCAACGCGAGCCGCCTGGCGGCAACGCTGGTCGAGCGCCGCGACGAGGCCCTCCTCTATCGCACCCTCGCCGTCCTGCGGACCGACTCGCCCATCAGCCGGGACCTGGACGATCTCGAGTGGCACGGTGTCCCACGGGAGGCATTCCTGGCGTTCTGCGAGGAGCTCGGCTTCGACCGAATTCGGCAACGCATCCACCGTTGGGAGGCGGACCAGGCCTGACCCGGCCGGTACTTTCGGTCGGCTGTAGGACGGCCATTCAAGGCCGTAGGGTGCGAACCCGATGACACGACGCACTATCGCGGGCTGGGCGCTCGCCGCGCTCTGCATGCTCGCCTCCACGCCATCACCGCCGGCGACGGCGGCCGCACTGTGCGGCGGCTACGGCTCGCAGACGACTCCGCCTCCCACGGTTCGCGTCTACCGCGCGGCGGCTGGCACGGTCGAAACGGTGGACTTCCGCGCCTATCTCAAGAATGTCCTGTCGCGGGAGTGGATCAGCAGCTGGACCACGGAGTCGCTCCGCGCTGGGGCGCTGGCGGTCAAGGACTACGCCTGGTACCAGGTCCTTCACTGGCGCGGCTACGTCAGCGCAGGCGGGCAATGCTTCGACCTGTTCGACACGACCCGAGACCAGGTCTACGACCCTTCGCGCCCGATCTACGCGCCCATGGCCGCCGCTGTCGACGCCACGTGGACGACGCTGGCTCTCCGCAACGGGTTGATTGTTCCGACCTACTACAACGCCGGCAGCCCCAACGAGCGCTGCGGCGCCAATGCGAACGGGTGGCAGATGTTCCAGTGGGGCAGCCAGGCCTGTGGCCTCGACGGGTTGAGCGCGGCCCAGATCATGTCGGTCTACTACGCCGGGATCCAGGTGATTGCGGCGCCTCCGCCTGCGCCTCCCCCTCCCACTCCAACGCCGACGCCTGCGCCGACACCCACGCCACGGCCCAGTGCCGCACCGACGCCGCCGTCGTCTCTGCCGGCCCCCAGCAGCTCAGCTCAACCAACCGCGAAGCCGCCGCCTGTTGCAACGCCGACCCCTGCAGCAACTACGGAAGCGGCCGGTCCGGCAGCGCCGCCAGAGGCGCCGGGCGGCGGGCAGGTCGGCCTGGCCGCTCCTCCTCCGCCTCCTCCGCCGAATCCAACGCCAATCTTCATCGCAGCCCCGGTGAGCGTTGCCGCCCCGGCGGCCCCGCGCCCGAGGGCAGCCGAGGTCGATATCCGTGACATGGCCGACCGCGCCGTCGTGCGCTTCGAGCGGACGGCGGATGCGCGTGCCGCCGCCGCCAGGTGGGCCCCTCGCTCGCCGAGCCCAGGCCTGATCGCGTTTGGGCTTTGGATCGACGCGACGGTCGACCGGCTGGTGTCGGATCTCCTGGTGGCGTGGCCGGCCCCGGACGCGAGCACCGCCGACGTGGCTGAACCAACCCTCGCCGGGCTGCGGCGCGTCTAGCTCGGCAGCAGCCGTCCGACCATCACCTCCGCGGCGGCCACGTCCTGGATCGCGAGTCCGACGCTCTTGAAGATGCTGATCACCTCGGGGTCACGCCGCGCGGCGTGATCCGACGCCAGATCGCCCACCTCGACGAGATCAGCCTCCGCCAGGTCGCCGGCCGCGATCGCAGCCAGAACGTCCCCTGCTTCGGCGAGCGCCGCGCCGCGGGAGTCGACGGCCACGAGCGTGGCCCTGGCGAAGAGCGCGGAAGGCAGCTCGACCATGTCCGGCCGAAATGCGCCGATCGCGTTGACGTGCGTCCCCGGGCGCACGGCTTCGGCAGCGAAGATCGGCTCCGTCGAGCTGGTGGCGCAGCAGATGATGTCGGCGCCCTCGATCGCCTGGGGGGCGCTGGCCACGGCGACCGCCTCGACCTGCCCGTCGAGCTGCGCCACGAGTGCGTCGCGGCTCGAGCCGCGAGCGTAGACACGGACCTCGCGGATCGGACGCACGGCCAGGACTGCGCGCACCTGCCACTCCGCCTGCGCGCCGGCCCCGATCATGGCCAGCACGGAGGCGTCGGGCCGGGCCAGGAGGCGCGTCGCGGCGCCCGTCCCCGCTCCGGTCCGCATCGCGGTCAGCTCGGCGCCATCGAGCAGCGCTCGCGGCGCGCCACTTTCGAGATCGAGCCACACCACCAGTGCCTGGACTGTCGGCAGGCTCCGCGTCGCGTTGCGGGGGGTGACCGTGACCAGCTTGACCGATGCCCCCGAAGCCCCGCGTCGCAGGCCGGGCATCAGCAGCAGGTCCCCGTGCGGCAAGGGCACCCGCAATCGCTCGGGAGACGCGTCCCGACCGGTGGCCACGTCGTGGTAGGCCTGCTCGACGGCGTCGATCAGATCCAGGATCGGCACCGCACGGAGCGCATCGGCATCGATGAAGGGCAGGGCAGGCATCAGATCCGCTCAGTCTGGCGCGGCGGGGTAAGGTAGGGAGCCTGGGCCATCGGTTGGCCATGATGCCACGGCCCAGGCAACGCGCCGCGGCACGGCGCTTGCGAGGGAGACCCACATGCTGCGCACCGCCCGCGACGAGATCGACGCGCTCCTCTGGATCATCCGCATGGCCGTGCTCGGCGCACTGGTTGGCGCGATCTGGCGCGAGCTGAGCAAGCCGCCACCCGAACGGACCTGGAACGGGCGCCTGCTGGGCTTCGTGCCCTACGACCTGCGGGTCCCGACGCTCGCCCGCCTGCGCGACAGCTATTTCAATACGCGGAACCCCGCGCTCTTCACCTCGCAGCCGGTGGGTATCGGCTGGTCCGTGAACATCGCCGCGGTGCTGAAGCGGCTTGGCGTCATCGGAACGCGGACGCGCACGCGAAGCAGCTGAGGTGCCCCGCGCGGCCGAACCCCGCTAGCATCGGGATCGATGAACCTCTTCCCGGTGCTCCTCATCGCGCACGTTGCCCTGGCCATCGCCCTGCTGCTGCCGAGCGTGGTCCTGCCGTTCATCCTGCGCGGCGGGCGGGAGCCGGGCGGCCTCGCGCGCAAGCTGCTGGCACTGCAGGGCGGCGGGACGCTGCTGATCGGGCTCGGGCTGGCGATCACCGGGGCGGCCATGCTCCTGATCCTGGGGCCGTCGCTCCTGGGCCAGCCGTGGCTGCTGGTCGCGCTCTCCCTCTACGCGCTCAACCTGCTGGTGGCTGCCTTCATCAGCCGCCCGAACCTGCGGCGCCTCATCGGGATGGGTGCGAGCAACGGGACGACCTGGGCTCGCCGCGCGCGGCAGCAGCGCTACGTGGCGTACGGCATGGCCGCCGTGATCGGCGTGATCGGCTTCCTGATGAGCACGAAGCCGCAGCTGTGGTGATCGGTCAGAAGTGGAACGGAAGCGGGCGTCCGACGACCCAGAAGATCCCCACGATGATCAGCAGGATCGCCGCGACGAAGATCAGGAAGGGACGCAGGATCTCCAGCATGGCTCGGCTCCGGGCAGGTGCGGGGATTGTACGTCCGGGCCGTCAACCCTCAGCAGTTTAGAATCCAGAGCGTGACCCTCCAGCTCCACGATGCGCGGCGAGGTGCGCGCTACCCCTTCGCGCCGATCCGTCCCGGACCGGTTGGCCTGTACGTGTGCGGCGTCACGCCGTACGACACCGGACACCTGGGGCATGCATTCACCTACCTGAGCTTCGACGTCCTGCATCGGTACCTGGAATTCCTCGGCCATGACGTGCGGTACGTCCAGAACCTGACCGATGTCGACGACGACATGCTGCGCAAGGCCCGCGAGACGGGTGAGGACTACCTGGAGCTCGGCAGCCGCCATGTGACCACCTTCCTCACCGAGATGGCCACGCTCAACTGGCTGCCGCCCGATGTCTTTCCGCGTGCCACAGAGCACATCACCGAGGTGATCGAGCTGATCCGTCGCCTGCTGGACCGCGGGCACGGCTACGTTGCGGAAGGCAACGCCTATTTCTCGATCGACTCCTGGCCATCCTACGGCGAGCTCTCGGGCCTCCCGCGCGAGGCGATGCTGCCGATCGCGAACGAGCGCGGCAACGTGCCCGAGATGGCCGGCAAGCGGGACCCCCTCGACTTCGTCCTCTGGCAGCGCTCCGCGCCCGGCGAGCCGGAGTGGGAGGCGCCCTGGGGAGCCGGGCGGCCGGGCTGGCACGTCGAGTGTTCGGCGATGTCGATGCGCTACCTCGGCAACCGCTTCGAGATTCATGGCGGCGGGGAGGACCTCATCTTCCCGCACCATGAATCAGAGCTGGCCCAGTCGGAGGCCGCGACCGGAGAGCACCCCTTCGTCAGCTGGTGGATGCACGCCGGGATGCTGCGCCACGAGGGAGAGAAGATGAGCAAGTCGCTCGGGAACCTCGTGCTGGTGCGCGACCTGTTGCGCTCCTATCCCGGTGACGCGATTCGCCATTACCTGGTCGCGAACCACTATCGGGCGGAGGTCGAGTACGACCAGGCCGAGCTCGACGCCTCGGCGCTCGCGTCCGCGCGGCTGCGTCGCGCGGCGCAGACCGCGGAGGAGATCGATCCGTCCGCCACGGCGCTGTCTGACCCGACGAGTCTCCTCGCCGGCGTCGCGGAGCACCGCGCTCGCTTCCTGGCGGCGATGGATGACGACCTTGACACGCCGGCCGCACTGCCGGAGCTGCATGCCCTCGGGGCGCTGGCCGAAGGTGCCTCGGATCGGCAGCTTCGCTCGCAGGCCGGCTGGGTGATCAAGGAGCTCGGCGGTCGCATCCTCGGGCTGCGGCTGGCAACCGCCCCCGCCGCCGGTGAGGTCGCCGCCGAGCGCGTCTCAGCGTGACGCATCCTGCGGCCGACGAGGAGGAGGCGGTCCCCGTCAGCGTCCGCCTGGGAGCCGTCGTCCCTCCCGAGGATCCGGAGGATTGGTCCCGGCCGCTCACCTGGGTGGCTGCCATCGGCATGCTCGCCGGGCCGCTCGCCGCGATCGCCTGGATCCTCTTCGCGCGGCCGGCGCGACGCAGGCCCGCTGCTGCCGGGCACGCTTTTCGTCGCGGTCGCCCTGGTCGCAGGCGCGGTCCTTACCGGCAGCACGCAGATCGGCCGCAGCTGGGCGTTCGCGGGGACGCTGGGCGCGGGGCTGTTCGGCGCCCTCCTGACGGTGGTGGCCGGCACCGTGCTCGGCGGCGAGCGCCAGGCTGCCGCATCTCCCGCCCTCGCGCTCTCCTTCGCGGCCGCCGTCGCGGGAGCGGCCGGAGCGCTCGGCGCCGCGATCGCCGCCTTCGGCCTCGGCGACCTTCTGCGCCGCGAGCGCCGATGGCTGCCGTCGGCCGCGGTCGGGGTTGTCGTGGCGCTGATCATGGCCCGCCTCCTCGTGGAGCAGTAGGCCGCTCGGTGGCAGATCCCACACCCGGATCCACCGCGGAGCGCCTCGTTCGGGCACAGGCCGTGATCGAAGCCTTTCGGCTCCTCCCCGATGGCCGCGTCCTGTTCGTCAAGCGCGTCGTCGCCGGCGGGCGGTATCGGTCCCACCTGTGGCTCGCTCCGTGGCGCGGGGGCCGTGCACGCCAGCTGACGCGGGGTGCCGTGCGCGACGGAGGCCCGGCCATCTCGCCGGACGGCAGACAGGTCGCCTTCGTGCGCTCGCCGGTTGGCGATGACGAGGCGAAGCCGCAGGCGTGGATCCTTCCCGTGGAGGGCGGCGCGGCGCGGCAGCTCACCACCATGCGGCACGGTGTCGGCTCGGTCCGTTGGAGCCCGGACGGGAAGCAGCTGGCCCTCGTGGCGGAGGCCGGCGACCCACGCTTCGTAGTCGGTTCGGAGCGCAAGGGACGGGCGGTCACCGCCCGCCGGATCACGCGTCTCGACTTTCGCGACGACGAGTCGGGCCCGGTCGGACGACGCAGCCACCTCTGGCTGGTCGCGCCGCGCGCCGGCGCTCGCCCCCGCCGGTTGACGCGAGGCGACTTCGACGTGACGCATCCGGCCTGGTCGCCGGATGGGTCACGCATCGCCTTCGCGGCCGACCTCGGCCCCGACAGCACGATCGCCCCACGGACGCAGATCTGGTCCGTCTCCGCGCGCGGCAACGGTGGCGAGCTCGTCGAGCTGGCAAGCCTGCCCGGCGATGCCGATCATCCCGCCTGGTCCCCGGACGGACGCCGCCTGGCGTTCATCGGGACCGATGCCGCGGATCCCGCCGACCACGTCCCGCCTCGGATCTATGTCAGGGAGGAGGACGGCGAGCTGCGCTGCGTAACACGCGAACTCGACCTGCCGGTCGGCGCATGGGCATGGTGCGACCTCGCGCTCGGCGAAGACGTGCCGGGGCCGGCCTGGTCCGATGACGGCGCGCTGGTGGCGCTGATCGGTCGCCGCGGCCGCAATATTCCCTACCGCATCTCGCTCGATGGCAGGGCCGAGCCGCTGGTGGATGCCGACGCAGCGACTCGCGGCCGCAGGCATCGACCTCGCCAATGGCCGGCTCGCGCTGAGCGCCGCCATCGACGGTCGGTCCCTGGAGCTGCATGCCATCAGCCGCGGCCGGCTCCGCCGGATCACCACGGAGGGCGCCTCGTGGCAGCGCAGCTTCGGCGGCGACCTGCACGTCGACGAGCTGGAGGTCGAAGGCCCCGCCGGGCCGATCCAGGTCTGGCTCGCCTCGCCGCGGGGGCCGGGCGGCGGCGGATGCCCACGATCCTCCACCTGCACGGGGGGCCGACCGGCGCCTGGGCGCCGGGCGGCACGATGGACGCGATCCTCCTGACGAACGCCGGCTACCGGGTCGCGATGCCCAACCCCCGCGGCTCGGCGACCTTCGGATCGGCCTGGATCGAGGCGCTGGCCGGCCGCTGGGGCGAGGTGGATGCCGCCGATGCGCTCGCGGTCGTCGACGGCCTTGTGGCGCGGCGCCTCGCCGATCCGCAGCGGCTCGGGGTGATGGGCCTCAGCTACGGAGGCTTTCTCACGCAATGGCTGATCGGCGTGACGGACCGATTCGGCGCAGCGGTCGCGGAGAACGGAGTCAGCAACCAGGTGAGCGCCTGGGCGAACTCCTATTTCGGCGTCCATTACAACCGCCGCGCGGGCCTGGCCGATCCACTCTCGGAAGCCGGGATGCGGCGGCTATGGCACGCGTCGCCGCTGGGCAACGCGGCCCGGATCCGCACGCCGCTGCTGATGCTGCAGGCGGAGGAGGATCGGATCTGCCCCGCCGCGGACAACGAGCAGCTCTTCACCGCCCTGAAGGTCCTCGGGCGGGAGGTCGAGTACGTCCTCTATCCCGAGGAGCACCACGAGATGAAGAACACGGGGCGCCCGGATCGGCGCATCGACCGGATGCAGCGGACGCTCGCCTGGTTCGACCGATATCCTACGCGGCTGACTTGCGCGAGAGGCGCTCCGCGAGTCCGCCGATCGTGAGCGCCAGCCCAAGGCCGATGATGCCCAGCGCACCGACCAGGCGGAACGCCTCGCCACCGAAGGCGGTCGCGAACGCCAGGTAAGCCACCACCCCACCCGCCGCGATGCCGGAGCCGATCCACTTGAATGCGGGGGCATCGGCAATCCAGCCGGCCGCGTACATCCCAAGGCCGAGGCTGAACGGGACGCTCGTCCAGAGGTAGCTCCAGGCGCCCCATCGGTCATTGAGGCTGGTGTACAGCAGGGTCGCACCGATCGCGGCGAGCATGACCCCGGGGATCACCATCCCCGCGCGCAGCCGCCGATTCTGGCGCCCCGCGAAGCCGGGCACGATGAAGAAGAGCGACAGGACGATGAGCAGTACCGGCCACCAGTCCCAGAGCTCGGGACCGATGCCGAAGCCGCGAATCCAGCTCGCCAGGAGGTCGGAGGCGAGCACCACGACCCCGATCAGGAGCAGCATCAGGCCGACCAGCAGCTCGATCCTTCGGCTCATGCCGCCGAGTATAGGAGGTGGCAAGATGGCCCCGATGTCCGAGCCAAACTGGCCGAAGACCCTCCTTCGCCTGCTCGGCCGGCGGCTCGCGAAGACTCGCGGCCGGATCACCGTCGACGGCCCAGACGCGCCGATCGCCATCCATCGCGACCGCTGGGGGATTCCCACCGTCGAGGCGAGCACCGACCACGACGCCTGGTTCGGGCTCGGCTTCTGCCACGCGCAGGACCGCGGCTTCCAGCTCGAGACGCTGCTGCGCGCGGGGCGCGGGACGCTGGCGGAGATGGGCGGCACGGCGACGCTGCCGATCGACCGCCTCTCGCGGCGGCTCGGCTTCGCGCGAACCGCGGCGAAGCAGCTCCCGATCATTGCGTCCGAGGTCCGGAATACCCTCGAGGCATACGTCGAGGGCGTGAACGCGGGCATCGCGGCGTCCCGCCGGCCCCACGAGCTCGTCCTGCTGCGTCGCGCGGCCACCCGGTGGAAAGCGACCGATGTGCTGGCGTTCGCGGGCCTGCAGAGCCTGTCCCTCTCGGCCAACTGGGACTCCGAGCTCGCCCGCTGGAAGGTGCTCACCGAGGATGGTCCGGCCGCGCTCGAGGCGGTCGACCCGGTCTACGCCGAGTGGCACCCCGTGACTTCTCCGATTGGAGCCTCGGCCGGGCCACCGACCGGCGCGCTCGCCGCGGATCTCGCCGCCCTGGCAGGCCTGGTTGGGGGCGCGGGCGCGTCGAACAACTGGGCGATCGCCGGTTCGCGGACGGCGAGCGGCCTTCCCATCCTCGCCAACGATCCGCACCTCGCCAGCCAGCTGCCGGCGCAGTGGTACCTCGCTCGGATCTCGACGCCTGAGTGGTCGCTGACCGGCGCCTCGTTCGTGGGCGGCCCGGCCTTCCCGATCGGGCATAACGGGTTCGCGGCGTGGGGCATTACCGCCGGCCTGGCCGATTCGACCGATCTGTTCATCGAGGAGGCCGGGCCCGACGGCCGCAGCGTGCGCCAGGGCGCGGAGCTCATCGCGTGCGAGGTGCGGCGCGAGGAGATCGCGGTCCGCGGCGCGGCAACGGTCGTGGAAGAGGTGCTCATCACGCCGCGCGGGCCGGTGATCAGCCCCGTCCTGGAGGGAGTCGACCGTGTCTTCGCCATGCGCGCCGCCTGGCTCGATCCGCTTCCCATCCGCGGCTTCCTCTCCGCGATGCGGGCCGACTCCTTCGAGAGCTTCCGGCGCTGCTTCGCGGAGTGGCCCGGTCCCTCGCTCAACGTCGTCTACGCGGACACGGCGGGCCATATCGGCTGGCAGCTGGTCGGGCAGGTACCGCGGCGGACCAGCGGGTTCGGCACCCTCCCGCGCCCGGGATGGGAGCCCGATGCTGCGTGGGCCGACGAGCCGGTCCCCTTCGACGAGATGCCCTGCGCGCTGGACCCCGAGGAGGGGTTCGTGGCAACCGCCAACAACCAGCCGCTGCCATCGGGATCCGAGCCGTTCCTGGGGATCGACTGGATCGACGGCTACCGCCAGTCGCGGATCGTCGAGGCGCTCTCCGGTCGGGACGACTGGGACGCCGCTGCCTGCGCGCGCCTCCAGGTCGACGTTGCGTCGGTTCCGTGGCGCGAGCTCCGCCCGCTCATCCTCGGCGCGCCCGGCGTGGGCGGCCCGGGCCTGGCCCTCCTGCGGGACTGGGACGGCGAGGTCGCGTCAGACTCGCCCGCGGCCACCGTCTACGAGCTGCTCGTGGCCGGGCTCGCCGCCCGCCTCGCGGCTGCCGCCGCGCCGAACGCGTGGCGCTCGTCGCTGGGCGACGGCTTCGGGCCAATCCTGCCCCGCACCCTGCCGCTGGCGCGCAGCCTCAGCCAGCTCGTGCGCAGGCTCCGCACCGATGCCTCGCTCGTCGCGCCGGTCCTGGCGCGAGGTGATCGCGCGCCTCGAATCGGAGCACGGCGCGGATCCCGCGGGCTGGGCGTGGGGTCGCCTGCGACCGCTGCGCCTGCTCCATGCCTTCGGCAACCTGAAGGGCGCGGCGCCCATCTTCAACCTCGGCCCGGTGCCGCTTGGCGGCGACGCGAACACGGTGGCGCAGGCATCGGTCCATCCGCTCGACCCGCTTGCCAACCCGGGAGCGATCCCGAACACGCGCGCGGTGATCGATCTTGGCGATCTCGCCGCCAGCCGCTTCGTGCTGGCGGGGGGCCAGTCCGGCAATCCCTTCTCGCCGCATTACGGGGATCTGTTCGAGCTGTGGCGCCGCGGGGAGGGCGTCCCGATCCCCGGCGAGCCCGTTGCCACGCTCCGCCTCGAGCCGAAGCGCACCCGAGGCTAGGCCTCACCCTCCCAGGCGGGCTGGGGCATGCGCAGATCCGCGGTCGCGGCGGTAGCCGAGGACGTAATCGGCCTGCATCAGCGTGTGGATCTGCGAGGTCCCCTCGTAGATCACGGATCCCTTCGCGTTGCGCAGATAGCGCTCGACCGGGTACTCGTTCGAGTAGCCGTAGGCGCCATGCACCTGGATCGCGTCGAGGGCGGCGGCGACGGCGTGGTCGGTGCAGAACCACTTCGCGAGGGAGGTCTCGCGCGTGTTCCGCTTCCCGGCGTTCTTCAGCCAGCCGGCACGCCAGACGAGCAGCCGCCCCGCCTGGGTGCCGGCCTCCATCTTCGCCAGCATCTCCTTCACGAGCTGGTGCCGGCCGATCTCCTCGCCGAACGTCTTGCGCTCATGCGCGTACTTGACCGATGCCTCCAGGCACGCGACCGACAGCCCGACCGATCCGGCCGCGACGGTGTAGCGACCCTGGTCGATGGCGCTCATCGCGATCGTGAAGCCCTCGCCCTCCTCGCCGACGCGATTCGCGACCGGCACCTCGCAGTCGCTGAAGAACAGGACTCCCGGTGTTCCCGGCGCGCACCCCCAGCTTGCCGTGCAGCGATTCGCTGCTGAAGCCGGGGAATCCGCGCTCGACGATGAAGGCGGTGACGCCGCGATGGCCCTTGCGCCTTGTCGACCGGTCGCGAAGACCAGGAAGTGATCGGCCGTGTCGCCGAGGCTGATCCAGATCTTCGACGCCGTTGAGGATGTACTTGTCGCCTCGCGAGCCGCGCGGTGCTGGAAAGGTTGCCCGCGTCGCTGCCCACCCCCGGTTCGGTGAGGCCGAAGGTGGCCAGCTTCTCGCCGCGCGCCTGCGGAACGAGGAAGCGCTCCTTCTGCTCCTCGCTCCCCCACTGCAGCAGCGTCAGCGAGTTCAGGCCGGTGTGGACCGACAGGATCACGCGGAACGCGGTGTCGGCCCGCTCCATCTCTTCGCACAGCAGCGCAAACGCGATGTAATCCATGCCGGCACCGCCGTAGCGCTCCGGGATCGGCAGGCCCAGGAAGCCCGCGGCGCCCATCCGCTCGTAGATGGATCGGTCGTAGTCGGCCTTCGCATCGAGCTCCGCCGACCCGGGGCAATATCTCGCGCTCGGCGAAGGTCCGCGCCGTGCGCTGCAACTCGCGCTGCTCATCGGTCAGGGAGAAATCGACCATGGCGGCGCGATTGTAGACGGGATCAGCAGGCGCGAATCGGCCAGAGCGAATTCCGACGCAGACGCCGGTAGTTCGCTTTGACGAAGGTCAGAGGTTAGGGTAGCCTAACCTCCGAGACGATGAGCTAGCGGGCGGGTCCTTTTGGACATCGGATTTCTTCAGTACCGGGCTGCTGACCGGCCTGCGCGAGGGGGTCGAGGCGGCCCTCATCGTCAGCATCATCCTCGCCTACCTCGCCAAGACGGAGAACGCGCCGGCAATCCGGCAAGATCTGGCTCGGGACCCTCGCCGCGGCCGCGCATCAGCCTGGCGGTGGGAGTCGTCCTCTTCGCGACGATCGGCGGCATGACCCCGCCCGCCGAGCCGCTCTTCGAGGCGATCGCCATGCTCCTCGCCGCCGCGGTCGTCACCTGGATGCTCTTCTGGATGCGCCGCACGGCCGCGAACGTCAAGGGCGAGCTGCACGTCGGCCATCGACCGCCGCCTGGTCGAGGGCGGCATCTGGGGGCTCTCCACGCTTGCCTTCACCGCGGTCATCCGCGAAGGGATCGAGACGGCGCTCTTCCTGATGGCCCAGGTCACGGCGGCTTCCCAGGCCGATGCCGGCGCCTTCAGCACGCTCCTCGGCGCTGTCGTCGGGCCTCGGCGATTGCCGCGGGGATCGGCTACGGCTTCTACCGCGGCGCCCGCGTGATCAACCTGCGCACCTTCTTCCAGTGGACCGGGGTCGCGCTGGTCTTCGTCGCCGCCGGCGTCCTCAGCCGCGGCATCCATGAGCTGATCGAGGTGACCAGTTCTACGGCGTCGGATTGCCGCTGACCGGGACCGCCTTCGACATCAGCGGGGTCCTGCCGCACGAGGGCGCCGGCGGTGCCGCGGTCGTGGGCCAGCTCCTGAACGCGCTCTTCGGCTACACCAGCACCCCGGAGTGGATCACGCTCATCGCGTGGCTGGCGTACGTCGCGACGGTGCTCACCCTCTACCTGCGACCGATGCCGGCGAGTCCCCGCCGCGTCCCACCCCGAGCAGCGGCCCGCGCAGCGCCTAGGCGGGGGTCACTCCCATGAAGTCGAGCACCTGGCGCCACGCATCGGCCGATGCATCCGCGAACTCGGCCTGCTTCCGATCGAAGAAGGAGTGCGGCGCTCCCTCGTAGACGACGGTGGTGTGCGCGATGCCGGCAGAGTCCAGGGCCCGGTCGAACTCGGCGTCGAGCCTCCGGACCGATCCCCTTGTCGGCGCCGCCATAGATGGCGAGCACCGGGCAGCCGAACTCCGGCGCCCTGTCCGCCGGCGCCGGCCGACCGGTGCGATGCGTCCCGGTGGGCCAGCCGTAGAAGCCGACCACGCCCGACAGCCCAAGCCCGGCCGCGGCCTGCAGGTAGCTGACCCGCCCGCCGAAGCAGAACCCGAGCGTGTAGATGCGTTCGGGATTGCCGCCGGCCGGGGTCCGAAGGTAGGTGACCGCGGCGGCGATGTCTGCGTCGACTGTCTCCGGGCGGGTCTGGACGACGTGCTCCTCGTAGGCGAAGTCGGCGTCCCGCCTCTCGGCGCCGGCCGTCCGCGCGAAGAGATCGAGCGCCACTGCATCCACGCCGGCCTCCGCGAAGCGGAGCGTCAGCTCCTCGTAGTACGGGTGCAGGCCGCGAACGTCCGGGATGATCACCACGCCGGCGCCCGAAGGCTGCTCTGCGCGGGCACCGATGGCCGCGAACTTGGCCCCGTCGGCGCTGGCGAGGGTCAGCTCCTGGCTGTCGATCGCGGCGCCGCGAATCGGGGGGATCGGTGGTCGGGAGTCACCGTCGAAGCACATGGAATACCTCCGCGCAGATTATGAGCGCGCCCGCGGGTACCGGCCGCCAGCCGCTGGACCAGGGCTCCGACCGCACCCGGCCCGCCGTCACGAAGCGCGGCGACCAGGGCAGAGCCAACGATCACCCCGTCCGCAACGGCCGCCAGCTCGTGGACCTGCTCCGCCGAGGAGAGGCCAAAGCCGGCGGCCACTGGCACCCGTCCCGCCGCGGCCACGTGGATGCGCGCCAGCAGCGCGGCCGCGCCGGCCGCCACGTGCTCGCGCGTGCCGGTCACGCCAAAGAGCGGCACCACGTAGAGGAAGCCCGTCGACGCCACGATCGCCGCCTCGAGCCGAGCCGCCGACGTGTTTGGCGCGACCAGGAAGCTCAACCCGAGCCCGGAGGCAGCGGCCGCGCGCTCGAACTGCGGCAACTCCCCGGCGGGCAGGTCGGGCACGATCAACCCATCCGCGCCGGCGGCAGCCAGCAGCCGCAGTCCCACGCCCTCGCCGAGGGCGAGCAGCGGGTTGAGGTAGCTCATCGCCAGGATCGGCTGCTCGTGGCCGCTCGAGCGCAGCCCGCGCACCATGCGTAGGGCGGATTCGAAGCCTCCGCCAGCGGCGAGGGCAACCCGGCCCGCCTCCGCGATCACCGGGCCGTCGGCCATCGGATCCGAGAACGGCACGCCGATCTCCAGGATGTTGGCCCCGCAACCCAGGCCCGCTGCGCCGGCCTCGATGGCATCGGCCTCGGTCGGGAAGCCCGCCATGAGATAGGCGACGAACGCGGCTCGGTGGGCATCGGCCGCGGAGGTGAAGGCGTCGCGCACACGCGCGGCGCCATCGGTCCCGGTCACGAAGCGACGGCTGCCAGCGCTGCGGGGAGCTCGCGGGCGACGATCTCGAGATCCTTGTCGCCCCGCCCCGAGAGGTTGACGAGGACGACCGCGGAGGCGGGCAGGGAGGGGAAGAGCCGCAGCGCCGCGACCAGCGCGTGCGCAGACTCCAGCGCCGGAACGATCCCGCACTGCCGCGAGAGCCAGAGGGTCGCCTCGAGGGCCTCGGCATCGGTCGCGCGCTCGACCTCCAGCCGCCCGGAGGCGGCCAGCGCCGCCAGCTGGGGCCCGACCCCGGGATAGTCGAGCCCGGCCGAGACCGAATGCGGCTCGACGACCTGGCCGGCGCTCGTCTGCGTCAGCATGGTGAGGGCGCCATGCAGGACGCCGGGCGACCCGAGGCCCAGCGACGCCGCGTTGTCGCCCAGGGCATCGGAGCGGCCGCCGGCCTCGACCCCGATGAGCCGCGCGGCGCTGTCGAGGAATGGCCGCATGATCCCGATCGCATTGCTGCCGCCGCCGACGCACGCGATCACCGCGTCAGGCAGCCGTCCCAGCCGAGCGAGCATCTGGCCGCGTGCCTCGCGTCCCACGACCGACTGTAGCTCGGCGACCATCTCGGGATAGGGATGCGGGCCCGCGGCGGAGCCGAGGATGTAGAAGGTCGACTCGACGTTGGCGACCCAGTCACGCAGCGCCTCGTTCAGCGCGTCGCGCAGCGTCCCGATTGCCGGTCGCCACCGGACGCACCTCGGCGCCGAGCAGGTGCATGCGCTGGACGTTCGGCGACTGGCGCTCGATATCGGTGGTCCCCATGTAGACCACGCAGTCCATCCCCAGCAGCGCGCAGGCGGTCGCGGCCGCCACGCCGTGCTGTCCGGCACCGGTCTCGGCGATCACCCGCGGCTTGCCCATCCGCTTCGCCAGCAACGCCTGGCCGATCGCGTTGTTGATCTTGTGCGCCCCCGTGTGCGCCAGGTCCTCGCGCTTCAGGAACACCCGCTGACCGATCCCCCCGTGTTCAGCCAGCAGGGCTGGGGGAACCTCGAAGATCGGCGTTGGCCGACCGATGAAGTCCCGATGCAGCCGCCTGAGCTCGTCGCGGTATCCATTCTCGCCCCGCGCCTGGGTCCATGCCGCGGTCAGCTCGTCGAGCGCCGGGATGAGCGTTTCGGGAACGTAGCGACCGCCGAAGCGGCCGAACCGACCACGTGGGTCGACGCGGTCCGCACCCGACGGATCGCGACGCGCATTGCGGACGAAGGCCCGGATGCGCTGGGCATCCGGCTGGCCGTCGCGCTCGAGGCCGGTGCTGGCGTCCACGTACGCGGGACGCGCGGTCCTGACCGCCTCGGCGACGGTCGCGGGCGTGAGGCCTCCGGCGATCCCCACCGGCAGGATCCGGTTCAGGCGGCGCGCCATCGAGAGGGACCCTGCGCGGCCGCTGCCGCCGCCGTCGGCCGACGAGGCGCCCTCGAGCAGGACGCGGCGTGCGCCGGCCGCATACCAGGCCTCGGCGCCGACGACCGCCTCTCGCACCGAGCCCTCGGCGTGGATGACGCCGATTGCCTCGACCTTGTTCCTGAGCTCCGCCAGCCAGGGCGGCGGCTCGTCGAAGCCGGAGAGCTGGACGGTCGCGATGCCGCTCCCGGCGACGGCGCCTTCGACCTCATCCCGCGTTGGCCGTCGAAAGACGAGGACGGGCAACGGGCCACCATTCAGGCCGCGTGCCAGCTCGCCGGCCCATTCGGGGGCGATCGCGCGTTTCGCGCCGGGGGCGACGACGAAGCCAACCATGTCGGCCCCGGCAGCCACTGCCGCCCGAACGCCCGCCTCCGATCGGGTACCGCAGACCTTGATCGCCGCACGGCGTGGCGCCGTGGGAATGGTGTCGGCGCTCGCCCGCGGCGCCGCGGAGGCGAGCTCCCGGGTCGCGGCCGCCGGATCGGCGCTCCGCAACAGGTGACTGCCAACCAGGGCCCCGTGCGCGCCCGCGGCGGCGGCCTGGCGCAGCTGTTCGGCGGTGGCGAGGCCACTCTCCGCGATCAGGGTCACGCCACTCGTGC
>CAWCXQ010000015.1:0-106077 GCA_963799675.1 uncultured Chloroflexia bacterium | reverse complement strand
GAACGCGAGGTTCTCGTTGCCAACCATCAGCCAGCTCGTCCGCAAGGGACGTAAGCCGGCGGTCAAGAAGGTCAAGGCGCCGGCGCTGCGCCGAACCTTCAACACCCTGAAGCAGACCGCATCGGAGGGACGCGGCGCTCCCCAGCGTCGTGGCGTCTGCCTGCAGGTGATGACCCGTACGCCAAAGAAGCCCAACTCGGCGCTTCGGAAGGTGGCGCGCGTACGGCTGACGAATGGGATGGAGGTGACCGCCTACATCCCCGGCATCGGGCACAACCTCCAGGAGCACTCGGTGGTGCTCGTGCGCGGCGGCCGCGTGAAGGATCTGCCGGCCGTCAAGTACCACATCATCCGCGGCACCCTGGATGCCGCCGGCGTGCGCGACCGCAGGCAGGGTCGCAGCAAGTACGGCGCGAAGGCGCCGGGCAAGGCCTAGCCGATGCCCCGCCGTCCCACCGTCGCGCGCAAGAGCAAGTACGAGCAGACCCTCGTCGGCACCGCGCTGACCCTCGACCAGTTCACGAACAAGCTGATGCACGGGGGCAAGCGCCAGCTGGCGAGCCGCATCCTGGAGGATGCGATCGCGCGCTGCGAGAAGCAGTCCGGCCGCGCCGGCGTCGAGGTCCTCGAGCTGGCGCTCCGCAACGCGATGCCGCTCATCGAGGTGAAGCCCAAGCGGGTCGGCGGATCCACCTACCAGATCCCGGTCGAGGTCCGCGCCGATCGGCGCGTCAGCCTCGGCATGCGCTGGCTGATCGACTCCGCGCGGAAGCGCAACGGCAAGAGCATGAGCGACAAGCTCGCCGCCGAGCTGATGGACGCCAGCAATGGCGTGGGAGCGGCGGTGAAGCGACGCGAGGACACGCACCGGATGGCGGAGGCCAACAAGGCCTTCAGCCACTTCAAGTGGTAGCCGTCATGGAATCAGCCGCGGTCGCCCGACGCGCGACGCCAGCTGCGGACCTCCCGCTGCGGCGAACGCGGAATATCGGCATCATCGCCCACATCGACGCGGGGAAGACCACCGTCACGGAGCGGATCCTCTTCTACACCAAGAAGATCTACAAGATCGGCGAGGTGCACGAGGGCGCCGCGACGATGGACTGGATGGAGCAGGAGCAGGAGCGCGGCATCACGATCACCGCCGCGGCCACCACCTGCTTCTGGCACGACCATCGCATCAACCTGATAGACACACCCGGGCACGTGGATTTCACCGTGGAGGTCGAGCGGAGCCTGCGCGTGCTCGACGGCGCGGTGGTCGTGTTCGACGGCGTGGCGGGGGTCGAGCCACAGTCGGAGACGGTCTGGCGGCAGGCTGACAAGTACGCCATCCCGCGCTTCTGCTTCGTCAACAAGCTCGACCGTACCGGCGCCGACTACTGGCGCGTGATCGACATGATTCGCGACCGCCTGGGCGTCACGCCGGTCCCGCTGCAGGTGCCGATCGGCGGCGAGGACAAGTTCCGCGGCATGGTCGACCTGGTCGAGATGAAGGCTATTACCTACGGCGGCGACCAGGGCGACGAGATCGTGGTGGGCGAGATTCCCGGCGACGTGGCCGAGATCGCCGCGCCAATGGCGCGAGAAGCTGATCGAGTCGCTGGCCGACACCGACGACGGCATCGCTCATTCCTATCTCGAGGCGGAGGAGATCGCTCCCGACACGATCCGCAAGGCGCTGCGCACGGCGACACTCGACTATCGGATCGTCCCGGTGCTGTGCGGCTCGGCGCTCAAGAACAAGGGCGTCCAGCCGATGCTCGATGCGGTGATCGACTACCTGCCGTCGCCGCTCGACGTTCCGCCGGTCCACGGGCTCGATCCGCGCAGCGGCGAGACGGTGGAGCGCGCCACCGAGGTCGACGCGCCGTTCGCCGGGCTCGCCTTCAAGATTGCGGTCGACCCCTATGTCGGCAAGCTCGCCTTCTTCCGGGTCTACTCCGGCACGCTGAAGACGGGCTCCTACGTCTACAACTCGACCAAGGGCGTCAAGGAGCGGGTCGGCCGCATCCTGCAGATGCACGCCAACCACCGCGAGGAGATCGACGCGGTCGGTGCCGGCGACATCGCCGCAGCGGTTGGCCTCAAGAACACGACCACCGGCGACACGCTGTGCGACGAGGGCAAGCCGATCGTGCTCGAGTCGATCACCTTCCCGGAGCCGGTCATCGAGCTGGCGGTCGAGCCGAAGACCAAGGCCGACCAGGACAAGATGGCGATCGCCCTGCAGCGCCTGGCGGAGGAGGATCCCACCTTCCGGGTGAGCACCGACCAGGAGAGCTCGCAGACGCGCATCGCGGGGATGGGCGAGCTCCACCTCGAGGTGATCGTCGACCGCATGCTGCGCGAGTTCAAGGTGCAGGCCAACGTCGGCCGGCCGCAGGTCAGCTACCGGGAGGCGATCCGCAAGCCGGCTCGCGGCGAGGGACGCTTCGTGCGGCAGACCGGGGGCAAGGGCCAGTACGGCCACGCGGTCGTCGACTTCGAGCCGCTCGAGCGCGGGAGCGGGTTCGAGTTCGTGAACAAGGTGGTTGGCGGCAGCGTTCCGCGCGAGTTCATCAAGCCAATCGAGCAGGGGATCCGCGAGGCATTCGAGTCGGGGGTGATCGCCGGCTACCCGCTGATCGACGTGCGCGCCACCGTCGTCGACGGGTCGTACCACGAGGTCGACTCCTCCGAGATGGCATTCAAGATCGCCGGCTCGATGGCAGCCAAGGCCGCGGTGGCTCGCGCGGACGCGACCATCCTCGAGCCGATCATGAAGGTCGAGGTCACGACCGCCGAGGAGTTCATGGGGGACGTCATCGGCAATCTCAACGCTCGGCGCGGGCAGATCGATGGCATCGACGAGCGCGGCAGCTCGCGCGTCATCGCCTCACATGTCCCGCTGGCCGAGATGTTCGGCTACGCGACCGAGCTGCGGAGCATGACGCAGGGCCGCGCCACCTACGCGATGGAGTTCAGCCGCTACGCCGAAGTTCCATCCAGCATCGCCAGTGAGCTGATCGCGAAGTCCAAGAGCTAAGCGACCAAAGAGGAGCGACGAAGGACACCAGATGGCCAAGAAGAAGTTCGACCGCAGCAAGCCCCACGTCAACGTCGGCACCATCGGTCATGTCGACCATGGCAAGACGACACTGACCGCCGCGATCACGAAGTACCTGTCCCTCCAGGGGCTGGCCGACTTCAGCGCGTTCGATCAGATCGACAACGCTCCCGAGGAGCGGCAGCGCGGGATCACGATCGCGATCAGCCACGTCGAGTACGAGACGGCGAACCGGCACTACGCCCACGTCGACTGCCCCGGCCACGCCGACTACATCAAGAACATGATCACCGGCGCCGCCCAGATGGATGGCGCCATCCTGGTCGTCTCGGCCGCGGACGGCCCGATGCCCCAGACCCGCGAGCACATCATCCTGGCGCGCCAGGTCGAGGTGCCGGCGCTGGTCGTGTATCTCAACAAGGTCGACATGGTCGACGACGAGATGCTGATCGACCTCGTCGAGATGGAGGTCCGCGAGCTGCTCGGCAAGTACGACTTCCCCGGCGACGACGTCCCGGTCATCCGTGGCTCCGCGCTGCAGGCGCTCGAGTCGACCAGCACCGACGCGAACGCACCGGAGTACGAGTCGATCAAGAACCTGCTCGACGCGGTCGACAACTACATCCCGACCCCGGTCCGCGAGACCGAGAAGCCCTTCCTGATGCCGATCGAGGACGTGTTCGGGATCAAGGGCCGCGGTACCGTGGCGACGGGCCGCGTGGAGCGTGGGATGGTCAAGACCGGCGAGACGGTCGAGCTGGTGGGCATCCACTCCAAGAGCCGTTCGCTGGTGGTGACCGGCGTCGAGATGTTCCGCAAGACGCTCGACGAGGGCCAGGCCGGAGACAACGTCGGCCTGCTGCTGCGCGGCATCGAGCGCGAGGAGCTCGAGCGGGGCCAGGTGCTGGCCAAGCCGAACAGCGTCAAGCCGGGAACCCAGTTCAAGGCCGAGGTCTACGTGCTCTCCAAGGAGGAGGGCGGGCGCCACACGCCGTTCTACGCCGGCTACCGCCCGCAGTTCTACCTGCGCACGACCGATGTCACCGGGGCGATCAAGCTCCCCGCGGGCGTCGAGATGATCATGCCCGGCGACAACGTGAATATCGACGTCGAGCTGATCACGCCGATCGCCATCGAGCAGGGGCAGCACTTCGCCATCCGCGAGGGCGGCCACACGGTGGGAGCCGGTGTGATCACCGCATTGACGGCCTGACGATGGCCAAGCAGCGCATCCGGATCCGGCTCAAGGCGTACGACCACAAGCTGCTCGACCAGTCGGCCGAGCAGATCGTGGAGACGGCGCAGCGGACCGGCGCCGATGTGGCGGGGCCGGTTCCGTTGCCGACCCGGATCGAGAAGTACACCGTCATTCGCGGCCCATTCGTCCACAAGGACGGACGGGAGCAGTTCGAGATCCGGACTCACAAGCGTCTGATCGACATCATCGATCCGTCGACCAAGACCGTGGATGCGCTGATGCGGCTGTCGCTGGCAGCCGGCGTGGATATCGAAATCAAGATGTAGCGGGGCTCCCGCAGGGAGCGCATCGGACTGGTAAGGAAGGAAGCAAGCAGGTAGTGCCGGCAGGATTGATCGGGCGCAAGCTCGGGATGACACGCATCTTCGCCGAGGACGGCAGCGTCGTCCCGGTGAGCGTCATCGAGGCGACGCCGAACACCGTCACGCGGCTCCGCACGTCGGAGCGGGACGGCTATGTCGCGCTGCAGCTCGGCAGCGGCACCGCCAAGCGGCAGACGAAGCCGGTCGCCGGCCAGTTCAAGCACCTCGATCGCGAGCAGCAGCACCCCCGCGCGGTCCGAGAGGTCCGAGTGGATGGGGGCGATGCCTACGAGGTCGGGCAGCAGCTCGATGTCAGCCTGTTCGAGGCCGGCGAGCTGGTCGACGTGATCGGCGTCAGCAAGGGGCACGGCTTCACCGGCGTGATCGCGCGACACAACTTCAAGCGCGGACCCAAGACCCATGGCTCGGACCATCATCGTGCGCCCGGCTCGGTGGGTGCCGGCACGACGCCCGGCCGGGTCTTCCTGAACACGCGCATGGCGGGGCACATGGGCGACGAGCGGGTGACCGTCAAGAAGCTGACGGTGGTGCGCATCGACCCCGAGCGCAACCTGATCCTCGTCCGCGGCGCGGTCCCCGGGGCCCGCAACGGGCTCCTGCTCGTGCAGAAGGCGAAGTAGCGATGGCAGAGACCCCCGTCCTCTCGGCGACGGGCAAGCAGGCAGGCAAGGTTGAGCTGGCCGAGAGCCTCTTCGCTGCGCCGGTGAACGAGGCGATCATCCACCAGGCCGCCATGCGGCAGCTTGCGGGCCGGCGCGCGGGCACCTCGGACACGCTGACGCGTGGGCAGGTTCGCGGCGGCGGCCACAAGCCGTGGCGCCAGAAGGGGACCGGCCGCGCGCGCCAGGGAAGCACGAACTCCCCGCAGTGGGCGGGTGGCGGCGTCGTCTTCGGGCCGCACCCGCGCAGCTACGAGCAGCGGATGCCGGCGAAGATGCGGCGCGCTCGCCCTGCGCGGGGTCCTCTCCGCCAAGCAGGCCGAGGGCGCGCTGCGCGTGGTCGAGGGCTTCGACCTCGACGCCATCAAGACCCGCGGGCTGATCGCTCGCCTCGACGCCTGGAAGGCGGGCGGCAAGGTGCTGCTCGTCATCCCCGAGCGAGATCCGGTGGTCGAGCTGTCATCCCGCAACCTTCGCGAGGTTCGCATCATTCTGGCCGACAGCTTGAACGTGGTCGACCTGCTCGAGGCCGATACGATCGTCTTCACACGACTGGCGCTCGAAAAGGCGCAGGCGGTCTTCGCATGAGCGCCATCAGCCTGCACGACATCCTGCTGCGCCCCGTGATCAGCGAGAAGTCGACCCTTCAGACCGAGCGCGGCAACTACACGTTTGCGGTCGCCCGCGACGCGAACAAGTTCCAGATCAAGGCGGCGGTCGAGGCGCAGTTCAAAGTGGACGTGCTCGGCGTTCGCGTCGTGAGCGTGCGGCCCAAGCAGAAGCGGCGCGGACGCCGCACGCTGGGGACGGTCCCGGGCTGGAAGAAGGCGATCGTGACCATCGGGGCGGGCCAAAAGATCGAACTCTTCGAGGCCGTGTAAGCGATGCCACTCCGCAGCTACCGACCCACCAGCCCCGGCATGCGCCAGATGACTCGATCGACCTTCGACGAGATCACATCTGACCGGCCGCACAAGCCGCTCACCGAGAGCCAGGTGCGCAGCGCCGGGCGCAACAGCCAGGGCAAGCTGACCGTGCGCCACCAGGGCGCGGGACACAAGCGGCTCTACCGCGTGATCGACTGGAAGCGCGACAAGCCCGGCGTGCCGGCGCGCATCGCAACTGTCGAGTACGACCCGAATCGGTCGGCCCGGATTGCGCTCGTCCACTACGCGGACGGGGAGAAGCGCTACATCCTGCTGCCGCACGGGCTCGGCGTCGGAGACGTCATCTCGTCCGGGCCGGACGTGGAGGCCCGCGTGGGCAACGCCCTGCCGCTGGCGCGGATCCCGCTCGGCACCCAGATCCACAACATCGAGCTGCGCACGGGACGCGGCGGGCAGATCGTGCGCAGCGCCGGCAGCAGCGCTCAGCTGCTCGCGAAGGAGGGCGAGATGGCAACGATTCGCCTCCCCTCCGGCGAGGTGCGGCGGGTGCGCGCCGAGAACATGGCCACCATCGGACAGGTGAGCAACCTGGACCACGAGAACCAGAAGATCGGCAAGGCCGGGCGGAGCCGGCACATGGGCCGTCGTCCATCGGTCCGCGGCGTGGTGATGAATCCCAACGACCACCCGCACGGTGGTGGCGAGGGCAAGTCGCCGACCGGCATGCCGCCGAAGACGCCGTGGGGCAAGCCCGCCATGGGGCTGCGCACCAGGGCCAAGAGGAACCCGACCAACAAGTTGATCGTCCGCCGTCGGTACGGGCGGGGTTAGGAGGCTTCGATGAGTCGTTCCGTCAAGAAGGGACCCTTCGTCGACGCGCGCCTGCTCGGCCGCATCGACGACATGAACAAGCGCAACGAGCGGAAGGTGCTGAAGACCTGGTCGCGCGCCTCGGTCATCTTCCCGCAGATGATCGGCCACACGATCGCGGTCCACGACGGCCGGCGGCATGTGCCGGTCTTCATCACCGAGAACATGGTCGGGCATCGGCTCGGCGAGTTCTCGCCGACGCGCACCTACCGTGGCCACGGCAAGGCCACCGAACGCTCCTCTGCGCTGAAGTAGGAAGGCCGATGCGCGTCTCTGCAACCGCCAGGTACATCCGGATCAGCCCGCGCAAGGTGCGGCTGGTGACCGAGCTCATCACCGGCAAGCCGGTCGAGGAGGCGATCGCCATCCTGCGCTTCCTGCCGAATGCGGCAGCGCGAGACGTGGCCAAGGTCCTCAAGAGCGTGACCGCCAACGCGGAGAACAACTACAACCTGTCGGCCGACGAGCTCCGGGTCGTGAGCGCCCAGGCCAACGAGGGACCGACCCTCAAGCGCTCGAGGCCGCGTGCCCAGGGCCGAACATTTGCGATTTTGAAGCGGACCAGCCACATCACCATCGCCGTGGCTGATCGAGAGGAGGCCTGATGGGTCACAAGGTTCATCCGTACGGCTTCCGGCTCGGCATCATCAAGCCCTGGCTCGCGAAGTGGTATGCGGATCGCGACTACTCGACCCTGCTGCAGGAAGACATGAGGATCCGGCAGCTTGTCGATCGGCAGCTCTCGAACGCCAGCGTCAGCCAGGTCGAGATCGAGCGCGGCATCAACCACGTCACCGTCACCGTTCACTCGGCCAAGCCTGGGATCGTGATCGGCAAGGGCGGCGCCAACGTGGAGATGCTGCGCACCGCGGTGGGCAAGCTGACGAACAAGAAGGTCAAGCTCGAGATCAAGGAGATCCTGCAGCCGGAGCTCGACGGGATGCTGGTGGCGCAGAACGTCGCCGGCCAGCTCGAGCGCCGGATCGCGTTCCGCAAGGCGATCAAGCAGTCGATCCAGCGCACCATCAAGGCCGGCGCCAAGGGCGTGAAGATCCAGGTCTCCGGTCGGCTCGGCGGCTCCGAGATGAGCCGGACCGAGTGGGACAAGGAGGGGCGGATTCCGCTCGGGACCCTGCGGGCGGATATCAGCTATGGCGTCGTCCACGCGCGCACCACGTACGGCCGGATCGGGGTCAAGGCCTGGGTCTACCGCGGAGAGCAGCTCGGCGACCGGCCCGGCTCGGCCCGTACCGAGCCGCGCGAGGCGCGCCGACCGGCGCGCACGCGCACGCGGGCCGCCACGAGCGGCCGACTCGGCCACCGCTGTCGCCGAGCGACCGCCGGCCGAGGCGGCGACCGCGGCCGCGCCTGAAGCGGCAATCGCCACGCCGGTCGAGGCCGTCGCGGCGACTTCGGCCGCACCTGAAGCGGCAACCGCCACGCCGGTCGAGGTCGCGGCGCCCGCCAAGGCGGCACCCGCGGCCGTACCTGAAGCGGCAACCGCCACTCCGGTTGAGGTCGCACCCGCCAAAGCGGCGCGGGCCAAGCGCACGAGCACCACGCTCGGCCGCCGCCAAGACGTCGAAGCCGGCCGCCGACCAGGACGGTCAGGCCGAGACGAAGGGCGAGGAGGAGTAACCGATGTTGATGCCCAAGCGTGTCAAGCATCGCAAGGTCCAGCGTGGCCGCCGTTCCGGTATGGCCAAGGGCGGGACGACCGTCAGCTTCGGCGACTTCGGCCTGATGGCGGAGGAGGTCTGCTGGCTCACGAGCCGCCAGATCGAGGCCGCCCGGCGAGCGATGACGCACCACATCAAGCGCGGTGGTCGCGTCTGGATCCGGGTCTTCCCGGACAAGCCGGTCACCAAGAAGCCCGCCGAGGTGCGGATGGGATCGGGCAAGGGTGCGCCCGACCATTGGGTCGCGGTCGTGAAGCCCGGGCGGGTCATGTTCGAGATGGCCGGCGTCCCCGAGCCGATCGCCCGCGAGGCGATGCGCCTGGCGAGCCACAAGCTGCCGATCTCGACGAAGTTCGTGATCAAGGAGGGCTTCGACCATGGACCTCAGTGAGATCCGAGCGCTCTCCGATCGTGACCTGGAGATCGCCCTGGTGGACGCGAAGCAGGAGCTCTGGAAGATCCGCTTCGATCTCGCCACGCGACAGGAGAAGAACTACAGCAGGCTGCCGGCGACCCGCAAGCGGATCGCCCGCATCCTGACGGTAATGACCGAGCGTCAGCACGCCGCCGTGCGCCGCCGACGCCGAGAAGGCCAGCTGATGCAGGGCAAGCGACGAGCGAAGGTCGGACGCGTCGTCTCCGACAAGATGGACAAGACCGTGGTGGTCAGCGTCGAGCGGTTGCGGAGGCATCCCGTTTACAAGCGCGTGGTGCGTCTCTCCAGCAAGTTCAAAGCGCACGACGAGGAGAACAACGCGCGCGTCGGCGACACCGTGCGCATCGAGGAGAGCCGACCGCTCTCCGCGGACAAGCGCTGGCGCGTGGTCGAGGTCGTGGCGCGCGGCTCTCATGAGGAGCTGGTGGGCTGATCCCATGATTCGTCAGTACAGCAGGCTGCGCGTCGCCGACAACACCGGGGCGCGGACGCTGATGTGCATCACCGTGATCGGCCGCTCGCAGAGCGATACCGCAGAGGTGGGAGACGTCATCGTCGCCAGCGTGAAGCAGGCACTCCCGAACTCGGGCGTGAAGAAGGGCGACGTGGTCCGCGCCGTCGTGGTGCGTACGACCAAGGAGTTCGGCCGGCCCGACGGCAGCCATATCCGCTTCGACGAAAACGCGGCCGTGCTGATCACTCCCCAGGGGAGTCCTCGGGGGACGCGCATCTTCGGACCGGTTGCGCGGGAGCTGCGCGAGCGCAATTACATGAAGATCGTCTCGCTCGCACCGGAGGTGCTCTAGGAAATGAATATTCGCAAGGGTGACACCGTCCTGGTGCTCGCCGGCAAGGATCGCGGGAAGCGCGGCACGGTCGAGCGCGTCGAGCGCACGAAGCGTGGCTTTGGCGTGGTCATTCCCGGCATCAACATGGCGAAGAAGCACCAGCGACCCCGAACCCGCACCCAGCAGGCCGGGATCCTGGACGTGCCGATCCCGCTCGAGATCAGCAACGTGCAGGTTGTCTGCCCGCGCTGCGGAAAGCCGACGCGGGTTGGGCATCAGCATCTCGAGGGCGAGGGACGCCGGCTGGTCCGCGTCTGCAAGCGCTGCGGAGAGCAGATCGAGGTCAGCCAGTGAGCGCCGACGAGAAGAAGCCCACGCGTACGCGCGCCGCCGCGCCGAAGGTTGCAGCCGCGAGCCGGGCGAAGGGCGGCGGTGATCGGGGGACAAAGCCGGCCGTCGAGGCCGTCGCAGCTTCCGCACCCGTCGAGGCCAGCGCGAAGAAGGGGAACGGTGGATTCCGCAAGCCGGAGTATCACGGCCTCCGGCAGCGATACCACGACGAGGTCGTGCCCAGCCTGCGGCGAGAGTTCAGCTATGCGAACCCGATGCAGGTGCCGCGCCTCGACAAGGTGGTCGTCAACATCGGCCTCGGTGAGGCGATCCAGAACGCCAAAGCTCTCGACGCCGCGGTCGGGGACCTGGCGACCATCACCGGGCAGAAGCCGATCGTGACCAGAGCCAAGCGCTCGATCGCCCAGTTCAAGCTGCGAACGGGGATGCCCATCGGCGCGAAGGTAACCCTCCGCGGGCAGCGCATGTACGACTTCCTCGAGCGCACCATGAACCTCGCCCTGCCGCGGATCCGCGACTTCCGGGGGATCCCGACCCGCTCGTTCGACGGGCGCGGCAATTTCAGCCTCGGGCTGCGCGAGCAGCTCGTCTATCCCGGAAATCGACTACGACAAGATCGATCGCCTCCGCGGGCTCGAGGTCAGCATCGTGACCACGGCACGGACCGATGAGGAGGGGCGCCTGCTCCTTCAGCTGCTCGGCATGCCGTTCCAGGCGAGCTAGGCAAAGAAAGGACACTGTGGCCAAGAAATCCAAGATCGCGAAGTCGATGCGTCCCGCGCGGTTCAGCGTCCAGCAGCACAATCGCTGCTCGGTCTGCGGCCGGCCGCGCGGCTACATGCGCCGATTCGCGCTGTGCCGAATCTGCTTCCGGGAGCGAGCCCTCGAGGGCTTCCTGCCGGGAGTCACCAAGTCGAGCTGGTAGTCATGACAGGTCGCCGCGCAGCGGCGGCAGCATCAGCGGCAGGCGCCAACCACGCTGGAGGCGTGGGCGCGAACCGTCGCCGAGGAGACAACACACCGAGATGAACGTAACCGACCCGATCGCCGACATGCTGACGCGGATTCGCAATGCGAGTGCCGCGCGCCACCGTGAGCTGACGCTCCCCTCGTCGAAGGTAAAGCGCGAGATCGCGCGCATCCTCGTCGAGGAGGGCTTCATCGACGCCTACGAGACCCAGCCAGCCGGCGTGCAGGATCAGCTCGTCGTTCGCCTGAAGTACGGCGAGGGTCGGACGCCCGTCGTCTCGGGACTGAAGCGCATCAGCAAGCCCGGGCTGCGGGTCTATGCCCGCAAGACCGAGATCCCGCGCGTCCTCGGCGGACTCGGGCTGGCCATCCTCTCCACCTCCCGCGGGATCATGACCGGGTCGCAGGCCCGGAAGCTGAATCTCGGCGGCGAAGTGCTCTGCTACGTCTGGTAAGGGAGCGAAGCGATGTCACGAATCGGTCGAATGCCGATCACGCTCCCGCAGGGGGTCGAGATCGACCAGCAGGGCCGCACGCTGCGCGTGAAAGGCCCGCTCGGACAGCTGCAGCGCGACCTTCATCCCGAGATGAAGCTCGAGCGCAGCGACGGCGAGCTGCGGGTCGTCCGTCCCACGGACGAGCCGCGCCACCGCGCCCTCCACGGGCTGACCCGCACCCTGGTCAACAACATGGTCACCGGGGTGACGACCGGCTTCACGAAGGGGCTCGAGATCAGCGGGGTTGGCTACCGGGCGCAGCTGCAGGGTGAGAAGCTCGTCCTGGCGCTCGGCTACTCCCACCCGGTGGAGATGACCCCGCCCGCCGGGATCGAGTTCCGCGTCGAGACCCCGACCCGCCTGGCAGTCTTCGGAGCCGACAAGGAGCTGGTCGGCCAGGTCGCCGCGCGCATTCGCTCCCAGCGAAAGCCGGAGCCGTACAAGGGAAAGGGCATCCGCTACGCCGGAGAGCAGATCCTGCGCAAGGCCGGCAAGGCCGGCAAGGTCGGAGGCGCGAAGTAGATGATCAAGTCTGAATCGCGGGACGGCCTTCGGCGCAAGCGGCACGAGCGGATCCGCCTTCGCATCGAGGGCAGCGCGGAGCGCCCGCGCCTCAATATCTTCCGCAGCACGAAATTCATCTACGCCCAGGTGATCGACGATACGACCGGGCGCACGCTGGCGGCGGCATCCAGCCGCGAGCCCTCGCTGGGCACGCGGCGCCGGCAAGCTCGAGCCCGCGCACGCGGTGGGCAAGGCGATCGCCGAGCGAGCGAAGGCCGCGGGTGTGCGACAGGTCGTGCTCGATCGGGGTGGGTATCGATATCACGGGCGGGTTCGCTCGCTCGCCGAGGGCGCCCGCGAGGGCGGCCTCGAGCTGTAGAGCGAAAGGAGCTCGCATGGCAAGAATCGATGGCTCGAAGCTGAGCCTCGAAGAGAAGGTGGTCCAGATCAACCGGGTCGCCAAGGTCGTCAAGGGAGGCCGGCGCTTCAGCTTCAGCGCGGTGGTCGTGGTGGGCGACGGCAACGGGACCGTGGGCGCCGGGCTGGGCAAGGCCGGCGAGGTGCCGGAGGCGATCCGCAAGGGAGTCGAGGACGCCAAGAAGAACCTCACCCGGGTTCCGCTGGTGGGCGCCACGATCCCGCACGAGATTCGCTTCCGGTTCGGCGCGTCGAACGTCCTTCTGAAGCCGGCCTCGGCGGGGACCGGCGTCATCGCCGGTGGCTCGGTGCGGGCGGTCGTGGAGGCGGCCGGCATCCGTGACCTGCTCAGCAAGACGATGGGCAGCACGAACCCGGTGAACGTGGTTCAGGCCACCATGGAGGCGCTTCGCGGCCTGCGATCGGCAGACGAGATTGCGGGGAGGCGCGGCAAGACGGCCGAGGAGCTGCTCGGCAAGCGCGGCGCGGAGGCGGCCCGCACGCCCCACGAGTACGTCGAGCGGCCGCATACCTTCACCGGATCGGGGGGTGGCCGTGGCCGCTGAGCGAGCGCGGAAGTCCGGGCAGGGCCTGCGCGTCACGTGGATCCGCTCGACGATCGGCCACAAGGCCGCCGCGCGCGGAACCATCCGGGCGCTGGGGCTGCATCGGCTGCACCAGACGGTCGAGGTTGCCGATACGCCGGAGAATCGCGGCATGCTGCGCCGCGTCGCGTTCCTGCTGCACGTCGAGGAGCCGGCCGCGACCTCGAACACTGAAGGAGGATCGGCGAGGTGAAGCTCCATGATCTGCACCCCGCCGCGGGCTCGAACAAGCCGTCGCGCCGGGTCGGCCGAGGACATGGGTCCGGGCCGTGGCAAGACCGCCGGACGCGGCACCAAGGGCCAGAAGTCGCGCGCCGGCTCGTCGATCCCGGCCTGGTTCGAGGGCGGCCAGACGCCGCTCCATGTCCGGACCCCGAAGCTCCACGGGTTCACGAACCGATTCCGGGTGGAGTACGTCGGGATCAACCTCGCCGCCCTCAGCGAGGTGGCCTCGGGCACGCTGATCACGCCCGACGTGCTGCAGCATGATCGGCTCATTCGCGACCAGAAGACCCGGCAGCTGCCCCTCAAGATCCTCGGAGGCGGAGAGGCTCCCAAAGGGGTGACGATCCACGCCCACGCGTTCACGCGCTCGGCGCTCGCCAAGCTCGCCGCCGCGGGGAGCACCGCGCAGCGTCTCAGCTGGCCCGAGAACCTCCCCGTCGAGGATCTCCCCGCGGAGCGTGCCGAAGAACCGCAGGCGCGGGATGAACCGGTCCCGGAGACGTCCGACCAGGGTCAGGAGGCCGCGGGGGCCGACGAGGCCGAGGTGACACCGGCAGATGAGGCCGAGGAGGCCGAGTCATAGCGTGATCGAATCGGTCGTCACCGCGTTCCGGGCGCCGGATATCCGGCGCAAGATCCTCTTCACGCTTGCGATCCTGCTCGTCTTCCGGGCGCTCACGAATGTCCCGGTGCCGAACGTCGACCAGGCGCGCCTGACTGATCTCTTCCAGACGAACGCGCTGCTGGGCCTGCTCGACCTCTTCTCCGGCGGCGGCCTCGCAACCGCCTCGATCATCGGCATGGGCGTGAACCCGTACATCAACGCCAGCATCATCATGCAGCTGATGCAGGGCGTGATCCCCAGCCTGGGCGAGCTGGCGCGCGAAGGGGAGTACGGCCGCAACAAGATCAACCAGTACACCCGGCTCCTCACGGTGCCGCTGGCGTTTGCCCAGGGCTACGGGTTCAGCGTCCTGCTGCAGAGCGCGGGAGTCATTCCGCAGAGCTCGCTCTTCAGCCTGCAGACGGTCTCGCTGCTGCTCAGCTTCACGGCCGGAACGATCCTGCTGATGTGGCTCGGCGAGCTGATCAGCGAACGCGGGCTTGGGAACGGGATCAGCTTCATCATCTTCGCCGGCATCGTCGGCCGTATCCCGCACCAGGCGGGGACGGTCATCAGCGGCCCGGATGGCCTGGCGCGCATCATCCCGTTCGTGATCATCGCGATCGTGGTGATCGCCGGGGTGGTCTTCATCAACGAGGGCCAGCGCCGGATCCCGGTGCAGTACGCCAGCCGCGTGCGCGGCCGTCGCATGTACCAGGGCCAGACGCAGTATCTGCCGCTCAAGGTCACGATGGCGGGCGTCATCCCGATCATCTTCGCGATCAGCATCCTGCTCTTCCCCGGCCAGATCGCGACCTACTTCCGCAACAGCGACATCGGCTGGGTCAAGGGCGTGGCCGAGTGGGTGATCAACAACCTGACCAACCAGGGCAATCTGCTCGTCTACGGCCTCCTCTACTTCGTGCTGGTCGTCTTCTTCACGTACTTCTACACGGCGTTCCAGTTCCGCCCGGACCAGACCGCCGACTTCCTGCGGAAGAACGGTGGCTTCATCCCGGGGATCCGGCCCGGCAGGCCAACGGAGGAGTTCCTGGGCCGGGTCACGAACCGCATCACCCTGGGCGGCGCGCTGTTCCTGGGCGGGATTGCCATCCTGCCGCTCGTCGTCTCCGCCGCGATCCCGGGCACGCAGCCAGCTGCAGCTCGGCGGCACGAGCATCCTGATCGTGGTCAGCGTGGTCGTCGAGACGATGAAGCAGCTCGAGGCGCAGATGATGATGCGCCACTACGAGGGCTTCATTCGTTGACCGATCCGGCCGATGGCACTGATGGCGCCACGGCTGCCGATGGCGGGCGCCGCCAGATCCTGCTGCTGGTCGGTGCCGTCGGGTCCGGCAAGGGCACGCAGGCGGCGGCCCTCTCTCGGGAGCTCGGCCTGGTGAGCCTCGCCTCGGGCAACCTCTTCCGCCAGGCGCTGCGCGACGGGACCCCCCTCGGCGACCAGGCGCGCGAGTACATGCACCGCGGCGAGCTCGTGCCCGACGAGATCACGATCGCGATGCTGATGGACGAGCTGGCGAAGCCGGCCGCGGCAGCGGGCGCGATCCTGGACGGCTTTCCGCGCACCGTCGGCCAGGCGCGAGCGCTCGACGCCACCCTCGCGGAGCAGGGCGAGGGGGTGCGCCAGGTCTTCTACTTCGACGTCCCCACCGACGAGCTGGTGCGGCGAGTGGCGGGTCGCTGGATCTGCCCCACCTGCGGCACCCCCTACCACGACGTCACGAATCCACCGCGAATGGCTGGCATCTGCGACAAGGACGGGACTGCGCTGGTCCAGCGCGACGACGACCGGCCGGAGGTCGTGACCGCGCGCCTGGCGAAGCAGGTGCCACCGATGCTCGCGGTCGTCGACCACTATGACCACAGCGGCGTCCTGACCCGCCTCGACGGGCGCGAGCCCGATCGAGAGCCTGACCGAGCAGATGCTGCGTGTGCCTGCGCCCGCCGATCGAGGCCCGCCAGTGATGGGCATCCCACGCACCGGCACGGTCACCATCAAGCGGGCCGAGGAGATCGACGCGGATGCGCCACGCGGGAGGGATCCTGGCGGCAATCCTCGACGAGCTCCACGCGGAGCTGCGTCCGGGACAGACGACCGGCGCGCTCGACGTCCACGCCGAGCGGCTGATCCGCGAGGCGGGCGCGGTCCCATCGTTCAAGGGCTACCGAGGGTTTCCCGCGTCGATCTGCACCTCGATCAACGACGAGGTCGTGCACGGGATCCCCTCCCCAGACCGGCGGCTGGCTGAAGGCGACCTGGTGAGCATCGACATTGGATGCATCTGGCGCGAATGGCATGCCGACTGTGCCCGCACGTGGACCATCGGGCGGGTGCCACGCGAGGTGGAGGTCCTGATCGACGCCACGCGGCGGGCGATGGAGGCGGGTGTCGCAACGGCCCTGCCGGGCAATCGGCTCGGCGACGTCGGGGCGGTCATCGAGGCGGTGGCGCACGAGCACGGCTTCGGGGTGGTGCGTCCCTTCGTGGGCCACGGGATCGGCACTTCGATGCACGAGGAGCCGCAGGTCCCGAACTACGGCAAGCCGGGGAGCGGGCTGCGCATCGAGCCAGGAATGTGCTTCGCGATCGAGCCGATGTTCAACCTCGGCGGCGATGACGTGTACGTCGAGGATGACGGCTGGACCGTCCGCACCGCAGACGGAAGCCTCTCCGCACATTTCGAGAACACGATCGCGGTGACCGACGACGGGCCGGAGCTGCTCACCGTGCGACGAGCCGAATCGGCCTCATGAGGACCGTTGAAAGCACCCGCCGGAGTGGTGTACAATCTCCGTTCCGTGGGTCGCCGGGTGCGGCGGCCTTTACGTGTGTCTTCCCATCAATTTCTGCTCAAACGCCAGACGAGGGTGCGTAGCGCTTGCCAAAAAAGGATGCCATCGAGGTCGAGGGAGAGGTCGTTCTGCCCTTGCCCAACGCGATGTTCAAGGTGCGACTGGAGAACGGGCACGAAGTGCTCGCGCACATCTCCGGCAAGCTTCGCCAGAACTTCATCCGCATCCTTCCCGGTGACACCGTCCGCGTCGAGCTGAGCCCGTACGACCTCAGCCGGGGTCGTATCACGTACAGGATGAGATGAAAGTTTCCGCTTCGGTCAAGCCCCGCTGTGAGCGCTGCAAGGTCATCAAGCGCTCCGGCGTGGTGATGGTCATCTGCGTCATTCCCAAGCACAAGCAGCGCCAGGGGTAGAGAGAGTTCGTGGCACGTATCGCAGGCGTCGACATTCCCCGCGAGAAGCGGGTGATCGTCTCGCTCACCTACATCTCACGGCATCGGGCCGACCTCCTCGGATCAGATCGTGACCGCCGCGCGGCATCTCGCCGGACGACCCGCGTCCGCGACCTCACCGAGGACGAGGTGAACCGCCTGCGCGAGCAGATCGACCGTCGGTACAAGGTCGAGGGCGACCTGCGGCGCGAGGTCAGCATGAATATCAAGCGGCTGATGGAGATCGGCTCGCTACCGCGGCCTGCGGCATCGGCGCAACCTGCCGACCCGCGGCCAGCGAACGAAGACGAACGCCCGCCAGCGGCGGGGCGCCAAGAAGACGGTCGGCATCCGTCGCAAGAAGTAGCAGGAGCTGTATGGCAGAGCGTAAGCGCACGCGCGCACAAGAAGCGCGAGCGAAAGAACATTCCGGTCGGGCACGCGCATATCCAGTCGACCTTCAACAACACGATCGTCACGATCACCGACACCGGCGGCAACGTGGTCAGCTGGGGGAGCGCCGGCCTGGTCGGCTTCAAGGGCTCGCGCAAGAGCACGCCGTACGCCGCCGCGCAGACCGCCGACACGCCGCTCGCCGTGCCATGGAGCACGGCATGCGCCAGATCGAGGTCTTCGTGAAGGGTCCGGGCGCCGGCCGCGAGCAGGCGATCCGATCGCTGCAGACCGCCGGCCTCGAAGTGACGGCCATCACCGACGTGACGCCCATCCCGCACAACGGCTGCCGCGCCCCCAAGCGGCGTCGGGTCTAGGGGATCGGATGGCACGCTATACGCGATGCGGTCTGCCGGATCTGTCGCCGCGAAGGGCTGAAGCTCTTCCTGAAGGGCAGCCGCTGCTACACCAAGAAGTGCGCCTTCGAGCGCCGCAGCACCCCGCCGGGGATGAACACGACGCGCCGCCGCAAGGTGAGCGAGTACGGGCTGCAGCTGCGCGAGAAGCAGAAGGTTCGCAGGAGCTACTCGGTCCTCGAGCGGCAGTTCCGCAACTACTTCGAGAAGGCGGAGCAGCACAAGGGGATGACCGGAGAGAACCTGCTGCGCCTGCTCGAGATGCGCCTCGACAACGTCGTCTATCGGATGGGCTTCGCGCGCTCGCGCGCGGAGGCGCGCCAGCTCGTGAGCCACGGCCACTTCGCGGTCAACGGCCGGCCGACCAACGTCCCGAGCTGCAACACGAAGCTCGGCGACCGGATCGAGGTTCGCGAGAGCCGCCGCGAGTCGCGAGTATTTCAAGACCGTCGCCGAGACGATCAAGTCGGCGCAGATCCCCGAGTGGGTGAGCGTCGACACGGCCAAGCTGTCCGGAACCGTGCTCGCCGAGCCGGCCAGGGAGCAGATGCCGCTTGAGTTCAACGAGCAGCTCGTCGTCGAGTACTACTCGCGCTAGGGAGCAGACCCTTTTGATGATCGAACTTGAAGACCCCGACCACGCCTCGCATCGAGGAGGTCGAATCGAACGGCAACCTGAGCCGTTTCGAGGTCAACCCGCTGGAGGCTGGCTACGGCGTGACGCTGGGCAACGCGCTGCGTCGCGTGCTGCTGACTCCCTCGAGGGCGCGGCCGTCACATCGGTCCAGATCGCCGGCGTCTTCCACGAGTTCAGCACCCTGGAGAACGTCAAGGAAGACGTCACCCAGATCGTCCTCAACGTGAAGAAGCTGCGCCTGCGCTCGTTCGCGCGGCAGCCGTCACCCTCAAGCTGGTGAAGCACGGCGCGGGTCCGGTCACGGCGGCTGACATCAGCGAGACCGCCGACGTGGAGATCGTCAATCCGGAGCTCGTGCTCCTGACGCTCGACTCCGACGACGGGCTCGATCGAGATGGACCTTACCGTCGAGGCCGGCGTCGGCTACCCAGCCGGCGGAGCACACCGAGGACCTCGCCATCGGGGTCATCCCGGTCGATGCGATCTTCTCCCCGGTCCGTCGCGTGAACTTCAGCATCGAGAACACGCGCGTCGGCCAGATGACGAACTACGACAAGCTGACGCTCGAGATCGAGACCGATGGCACCACCACCCCGAAGTCGGCGCTCGCGCAGGCGTCCGGGATCCTCGTCCGCGAGTTCAGCCGGTTCGCCGAGATCGGCCGGCCGGTGCGCGATCGGTGGCGAGGAGCTGCCAGCGTGGTCCGAGCGCCAACCTGCTTGACGCACCGATCGAGGAGCTCGACCTCCCGATGCGCGCCTACAACAGCCTGAAGCGCAACAACATCACCAAGGTCGGACAGCTCCTGGCGCTCGACGACGACGAGCTGCTCCGCATGCGCAACTTCGGCGCAAGAGCCTCGACGAGATGAAGGAGCGCCTGGCGCTGCGCGGCTTCATCGCTCCCGACAGCATCGGCGCGAGCGCCGACGAGTCGGACCTCCCGGCCTCCGCAGAGCTGGACGAGGCCGCCGCGGCCGAGCTCGACCGCGAGGGCTGAGGCACCGATGCCGCACCGCTTCGCCGGCCGCAAGCTGGCCGCCAGCATGCCCATCGCATGCAGATGCTGGGCAACCTGGCGGTCTCGATCCTGCGCTACGAGAAGGTGAAGACCACCGAGGCGAAGGCCAAGGAGGTGCGCGGCCGGGTCGACCACATGATCACGCTGGCCAAGCGTGGCGACCTCTCGGCGCGCCGCCAGCTGATCGCGAAGCTGCCGCGACGAGCCGCTCATCATCGACAAGCTGATGGGCGAGCTCGCGACCAAGTATGCCGATCGGAGCTCGGGCTTCACGCGCATCGTGAAGATCGGCCAGCGCCTGGGTGACGCGGCGCCGATCGTCCAGATCGAGCTCGTCTAGCGACGCGGCCTCGATGACAGACCGATGATCGCCGGGGCGCAGCGATGCGCGCGGGCGGTCATCGAATACGAGGGGACCGGCTTCGCCGGCTCCCAGTACCAGCCGAATCATCGGACGGTGCAGGGGGAGCTGGAGGAGGCCCTTAACAGACTGACCGGCGAGCGGGTGCGAATCCATTTCGCCGGGCGAACCGATGCCGGGGTGCACGCAACCGGCCAGGTGGCTGCCTTCTGCCTCTCCCGCCGCGGGCGGGGAGAGAAGTGGGGTGGCGCGAGCTGCGGGACGGCTCAACGGTCTCCTGCCGCCCGACCTGGCGGTGCGGTCACTCCGCTCGGCGCCGCCGGGATTCGACCCGCGGCGCCACGCCGATCGGGCGCGTCTACCGCTACCGGATTCGGACCGGTGGCGGGAAGCGACCACTCGATCGGCATCGGACGTTCGAGATCGGCGAGCGGCTCGACACCGCGGCGATGCGCGCCGCGGCGAGGGAGCTGGTCGGCGAGCGCGACTTCGCGGCGCTGGGAAGCGATTCCCGCGGCTCGACGAGTGCGGCGGCTGAGCGATATTGCGATCGTTCGGCGCGGCGATCTCGTGGAGATCCGCGTCACGGGAAACGCCTTCCTGCGCGGCATGGTGCGCAGCATCGTGGCGGTGCTGATCGAGGCCGGCCGCGGGAAGCTCGCCTCGGCGGAGATCGCACCGTTGCTGCAGGCCGGGGAGCGGGCGCTCGCTGGGCGAGCGGCACCGGCGCGGGGGCTTACCCTCGAACGAGTCATCTACCTCAAGACAAACGGAACGGGCGGGACGCCGACGGGGCGCATCGGCCCGAAGCAAGAACGGACCGGAGAGCAGGCGACATGAAGACCTACGCAGTCAAGGCGAGCGAGATCGAGCGACGCTGGTGGCTGGTCGACGCGACCGACCAGACCCTCGGGCGGCTCGCCACGCGCATCGCGACCCTGCTCGAGGGCAAGCACAAGGCCATCTACTCGCCCCACCTGGACACCGGGGATCACGTCGTCGTCGTGAACGCCGGGCGATCCGGGTGACCGGCAACAAGCTGCAGCAGAAGTCGTACTACCGTCACAGCAACTATCCGGGCGGGCTGAAGGAGGAGAGCCTCGAGACGCTCCTGGCACGCAAGCCCGGAGCTCGTGATCGAGCGCGCGGTGAAGGGCATGCTGCCCCGTAACCGCCTCGGTCGCGCCATGATCAAGAAGCTGAAGGTCTACGCCGGCGGTGAGCATCCGCACGCCGCCCAGCAGCCGACCGCCGCCGAGCTGTAGAGGAATCGAATGAGCACGAACTATGTCTACGGCACCGGCCGGCGCAAGACTGCGGTCGCCCGCGTGCGACTCCTGCCGGGCGACGGCGGGATCGTCGTCAACGGCAAGCCGCTGACCGAGTACTTCGGCACCGGTGCGCCCGACCGCCGACGTCAGCCTTCCGTTCCGGGTGACCGAGACCGAGGGCCGCTACGGCGCGAGCATCCTGGTCGCCGGCGGGGGTTTCTCCGGCCAGATCGGCGCGATCCGCCACGGGATCGCCAGGGCCCTCCTCTCGGCCCATCCCGACGCTCGTCGCTCGCTGCGGCAGGCGGGCCTCCTGACCCGCGATCCGCGTGCGAAAGAGCGCAAGAAGTACGGCCTCAAGCGGGCCCGCAAGGCACCCCAGTACACCAAGCGCTGACCCGATCGGCCCCGGCGGAGACGCCGGGGCCCTCTGCTATCATCGGGCCACCTCCGCAGCACCGATTGGGTTCGCCGACCTCGTGCTCGACGCGATCCGCGACTTCCTGAATTCATACCTTCGCGGCAGCTGGACGTCACTCATCGACATCGGGCTCGTGGCGATCGTCATCTACTGGATCTTCATCCTGATCCGCGGCACCCGCGCCGTGCGCATCGTGATCGGCCTTTCGATCCTCTATCTCGTCTACCTGGCCGCCCAGGCGCTGGGGCTGCGGCTCCTGACCGCCCTCCTGCAGGCCGGTGCCGTGGTCGGGCTCTTCGCGATCGTGGTCGTCTTCCAGCCCGAGCTGCGACGCGCCCTGGAGCAGATCGGTCGCATGGGATCGCTCAACCGGTTCTTCGTGTCGCCGGAGGTGGCCGGCGCCGAGCGGACGGCGCGCGAGATCAGCCGTGCGGCACGTCTCCTCGCCGGTTCGCGCCACGGGGCGCTGATCGCCGTCGAGCGAGAGACCGGGCTCGCCGACGTGGCCACCGAGACCGGGCGTCCCGATCCACGCCGACCTGCGCGCGGAGCTGCTGGTCGACGATCTTCTATCGCGGCACCGCGCTGCATGACGGGGCGGTGATCGTCTCCGGCGAGCGAGATCCTGGCGGCGGGGGTCCTGCTTCCGCTGAGCCAGAACGTGCTCGACTCCGAGCGCTACGGGACGCGGCACCGCGCCGCGATCGGGATCAGCGAGCAGAGCGACGCGATCGTGGTGGTGGTGAGCGAGGAGACCGGCTCGATCTCGCTCGTGGTTCGCGGCCGGATCGAGCGCAATCTCACCGAGGAGCAGCTGCGTCGCCGCCTCTTCAACCTGCTGCGGCCCCAGGCCCCGCGCCGCGCCGTTCCCTTCCTGCGACGAACGCTGGAGGGCCGCTGGCAGTCGCGCGCCAGCGAGGAGACGCCGCAGCCGATCGACCCCGAGGAGCGCGTCGTCCGCACCCCGCGGACGGAGACTGCACCCCTGCCCGCCTCGCGAGAGAACCGTTCTTGATGCCGGTTCCTCTTCCGGAACTGGCACCTGAAGCTCGGCGCCGTTGCCCTTGCCACCGTGCTCTACACCGGGCTCGTCTTCTCCGGCTCGTTCACGACGGCAACCATCGAGGTGCCGATCACGACCTCCGGTCAGCCCGCCGGCAACTGGTTTCTGCTGAACACCACCCAGCTCGGCTCGGTGGAGCTGCGTTACCGGGTGGCGACCGACTCCGCCCGGGAGATCACTCCAGACTCCTTCGTGGCAAGCGTCGACCTCTCCGCGTATGACCTCGAGCAGCCCGGCCAGCCACAGTCGCTCAAGATCGTCGCGCGATCGATCATCGATGGGGTGACGGTGCTCGACCAGGACCGCAAGGAGGTCACCGTGGCGCTCGACCAGGTGACCGCCAAGAACATCCCGGTCCGGCTCGACCGCGGTGACGTGCCCCCCGGCCTCGAGATCGACGATCCGCAGCTCGGGGTGCGCGAGGTACAGGCGCGCGGCCCGAAGTCGCTTCTCAGCCAGGTCGACCATGCGCTGGCCCGGGTGCGGATCGATCCGTCGGGGATCGACTTCGATCACCCGGTCGACCTGCTGGCGGTCGACGTCGACGGCAACCCGGTCGAGTCGATCGACCTGAACCCGGCAACCGTGACGGTGAAGATCAACGTCCGGACCATCGAGACCAGCAAGAGCGTGCCCATTCGCGCCGTCCTGCAGGGAGCGCCCGCCAACGGCTCGGCCCTGGCCGAGGTTGCGCGTCGAACCGGCGGCGGTCAGCCTGCGGGGGATCCCAGCCGCGCTGACGGGGATCGACGACGTCGCCACCGAGCCGATCAGCCTGGAGAACCTGAGCGCCACCCAGACGTTCAAGGTCACCCTGGTGCTGCCCACCGGGGTCATCCTCTCCGAGGGCGAGCCGACGATCCGCATCGGTCACGGTGACGATCGCGCCCGCCAGCGGGAGCCGGACCTTCGCCCTGGGTGTCGTATGCCAGGGAGCCCCGAACGGCAGCAGCTGTGTGCCGGCGGTCGATCAGCTTGCCGTCACCCTGAGCGGGCCAACCGCGGTCCTGGCCGGCCTCGACCCGGCGAAGATCATCCCGGTGGTTGACGCCACCGGGCTCGGCCCGGGAGTCCACTCGTTGAGCCCGGTGGTTGGTGGCCTCCCCCAGGGCGTCCGGGTCGTCACCATCTCCCCGCCCGCGATCAACGTCACCGTCACGCCTCCCAGCACGCCGACTCCCGCTCCAACGCCGTGATGGTCGGTCTCTTCGGGACAGACGGCATTCGCGGCCGCGCGAACGTCGAGATCACTCCTGCGCTGGCGCTCGCGCTGGGCCGGGCGGTGGGGTCGCGCGTGGCGCGCCCGGGCAGCAGCGTTGCCCTCGGGCAGGACACCCGTCGCTCCGGCGAGATGCTCGTCGACGCGCTGGCGGCGGGGCTTGCGGCCGAGGGGGTCGAGGTCGCACGGCTTGGCGTCGTGACCACGCCATGCCTGGTCTATGCCACGACCCTTGGCCGCCACGTGGCCGGCGTCATGGTCTCGGCCTCGCACAACCCCGCAGAGGACAACGGCCTGAAGGTGATCGTCGACGGCCGCAAGGTGGACGACCAGGCGGAGGCGGACCTCGAGCGCCTGATCGAGGAGGGGCCGCCGGGCTGAAGGTGTGCCCAACGACCGGATCGGCCGGATGGGCACCGACCCAGCCGCGGTCGAGCGCCTACGCCGCTCACCTGGCGGATGCGGCGGGAGATGTCTTCGTCGGCCGCAGGATCGCGATCGACTGCGCCAACGGCTCGGCCTCGGTCATCGCGCCCGACCTCTTCACCAGCCTCGGCGCGCAGGTCGAGGTGCTCTGCGCCGACCCCGACGGGACGAACATCAACGTGGCCTGCGGCTCGACGCATCCGGAGCGCCTCGCCCAGCTGGTGGCCTCCGGCGGATTCGAGCTCGGCCTCGCGTTCGACGGTGACGCCGACCGCCTGATCGCCGTGGACGAGCGCGGCGCCCTCGTGGATGGCGACGCCATCATGGGCATCTGCGCCCTGCAGCGGCTTGCCACCGGCGAGCTGCGCAATGGTCTGCTCGTGGCGACCGTGATGAGCAATGGCGGGCTCGAGCGAGCGATCGTGCGGGGCGGCGGCCGGATGATCCGGACGCCTGTTGGCGACCGCAGCGTGCTCGAGGCCATGGAGCTCCACGACGCGGCCCTTGGTGGCGAGCAGTCGGGCCACATCATCTTCCGCGACCGCGCGACGACCGGAGACGGGCTGCTGACCGCGATCGAGCTGGTCCGGGCCTGGCGAGCGAGCGGGGTGTCGCGTCTTTCCGAGCTGGCTGGCCGGATTCCGAGGCTTCCGCAGGTGGTGCTAAACTCAGCCGCCCGCCGCCGCGAGGAGTGGAGCGAGGACGGAGCGTTTGCCGCCGCCGTGGCAGACGCGGAGGCGCAGCTCGCCGACCGAGGCCGGATCCTGGTCCGCCCCTCGGGGACCGAGCCAAAGCTGCGGATCATGGTCGAGGGCGAGGAGCAGGACGAGATCGATCGCATTGCCCGTGAGCTGGCGCAGCTTGCCGAGGCACGGCTGAACTAGAGGAGGGCGCGCATGTGCGGGATCGTCGGGTACGTCGGACCACGTGACGCCGCGCCCATCCTGCTCGACGGGCTTCGGCGGCTGGAGTACCGCGGATACGACTCGGCGGGGATCGCCCTCCTGACCGCGGAGGGACAGGTCTTCATCGAGAAGAAGGCCGGCAAGCTGAACAACCTCACGGAGCACCTGAACGGCGGTGCCCCGGCCGGCCACCCCGGCATCGGCCACACCCGGTGGGCGACGCACGGCCGCCCGAACGACACGAACGCTCATCCCCACGCGGACTGCACCGGCAAGCTGGCCCTCATCCACAACGGAATCATCGAGAACTACCGAGAGATCGGGGATCGGCTGCAGGCCGCCGGCCATCGGCTGGTGAGCGAGACCGACACCGAGGTGCTGGTGCACCTGATCGAGGAGAAGTACCAGGGCGATCTCGTCGAGGCGGTCCGCCTCGCCCTCAACGAGGTCGAGGGCGCATACGCGATCGGCGTCATGCACACGGAGCATCCTGACCGGATCGTTGGAGCGCGGATGAACGTGCCGCTCATCGTCGGCCTGGGCGATGGGGAGGGATTCCTGGCGAGCGACGTGCCCGCGATCCTGGAGCACACCAACAACGTGGTGATCCTGCACGAAGGAGATATCGCCGACGTCACGCCCGACGGCGTTCGCATCCTCGGGCTCGACGGGGTGGCGGTGGAGCGTGACCGCACACGGATCCGCTGGAATATCGAGGCCGCGGAGAAGGGCGGCTTCGCGCATTTCACCCTGAAGGAGATCTACGAGCAGCCGCACGCCATCGGCGAGGCGTTGCGCGGCCGCGTGAATGTGGCCGGAACGCTGCACATGCCCGAGCTCGACGCCATCGCCGACAAGCTGCGGCGCGCGGAGCGGGTCTACCTGGTCGGCTGCGGCACGGCACGCTACGCGGGCGAGGTTGGCGCGTACCTGATCCAGCGCTGGACCGATCTCCCCGCCGCCAGCCAGATTGGCAGCGAGATGCGCTACGCTCCGCCACCGCTCGACGATCGGACGCTCGTCATCAGCGTCAGCCAGTCCGGCGAGACCGCGGACACGCTCGCCCCCCAGAAGCTCGCCGCGGAGGCCGGCGCCACGATCGTGGTCGTCACCAACGTGGTCGGCTCGGCTCTCACCCGCGAGGCCGATGCGGTCTGCTACCTGCAGGCGGGACCCGAGGTGGCGGTCGCGTCGACGAAGGCATTCGTGACCCAGGTGCTCGTGCTGCAGATGATCGCCCTCCACCTCGCGCGGCTGCGCGGCACGCTGACCGATCATCAGCTGCGAGCGTTCGGCATGGGGCTGCGCGAGCTGCCGGCGCTGGCTGCGGAGACCCTGAAACGCGGTCCCCAGATCAAGAAGCTGGCGCGGCGCTATGCGGGCGTTCGCGACTTCATGTTCATCGGCCGCGGAATCGGCTACCCGATCGCCATGGAGGGTGCTCTCAAGCTCAAGGAGCTGTCGTACGTGCATGCCGAGGGGTACGCCGCCGGGGAGCTGAAGCACGGCCCGATCGCCCTCCTCGACCCACAGACGCCGCTGCTCGCGATCGCAACGCGCGGCGAGACCTACGAGAAGGTGGTCGCCAACGTCGCGGAGGCGCGGGCCCGAGAGGCACCGATCATCGCGGTCGCCAGCGAGGGTGACACCCAGATCGAGCGGTATGCCCACGAGGTCATCTTCGTGCCAGACACGCCAGAGGAGCTCTCGCCCGCGATCGCGGTCCTGCCGCTGCAGCTGCTCGCCTACGAGGTGGCCGTCGCGCGCGGGACCGATGTTGACCAGCCGCGCAACCTCGCGAAGTCCGTCACGGTCGAGTAACAGCTCGCCGCGCATGAGCCGACACGAGATCGGCGTCGATCTGGTCGACATCGAGCGCATCACCGCGGTCCTCGGCAAGCACCCGGAGCGGTTCCGACGACGCGTCCTGACCGACGCAGAGCAGCGGTACTGCGGCCGGCATATCGAGCGCATCGCGGGCCGGTGGGCCGCCAAGGAGGCGGTCAGCAAGGTGCTCGGTCTTGGCGTGCGAGGCGTGGGCTGGCGAGAGATCGAGGTTCTTCCCAACTGGGCGGGCGCCCCGCAGGTGCAGCTTCATGCTCGCGCAGCCGCGCGAGCAGCTTCGCTCGGGCTCGAGCAGGTCACGGTCTCGATCTCGCACGAGCGCAAGATGGCGGTCGCAGTCGCGATCGCGCACCTGGCTGCCTGAGGAGGAGATGGAGCCGATCCTGATCGACCAGCGCTGGGTCGCCGAGCATCTGCCCGCGCGGCCGGCGCGTGCGCACAAGGGAAGCTTCGGCAGGCTGCTCGTGATCGCCGGGTCGCTCGAATATGCCGGAGCCGCCGTGCTTGCCGGGCTCGGGGCGGCGCGCGCCGGGGCCGGCCTGGTCTGCATCGCGCTGCCCGAGTCGCTCGTGGCGCGGCTGATGGGTGTCGTGCCGGAGCTCGTGGCTCTGCCACTTTCCGAGGAAGCGCCGGGCCTGATCGCTCCGGCCGGCTGGCGGCGGCTCGCCGTGGAGTCAAATGCCTACGACGCCGTCGTGATCGGTCCCGGGCTGGGTCACCTCGCAGCCACGCTGCGAAGGACGCGCAGCCTGATCGGCGAGCTGCGGCGGCCGACCGTGGTCGACGCGGACGGCCTCAACGCGCTAGCGACCGGCGGGAGCTGGTGGCGGAAGCTGAACGCTCCCCTCGTGCTCACGCCTCACCCCGGTGAGTTTGCGCGCCTGACCGGCGCTCCGGAACCCCCGCCCGACGAGGATGACGCGCGCGCGGCCGCCGCCGCCGAAGCCGCAGCACGGTTCGGGCAGGTGGTCGTGCTGAAGGGTGCGCACACGGTCGTCGCCGGGCCGAACGGGGACCTTCGCAGCTCTGGCGTGGCGACGCCGGCGCTTGCAACGGCAGGGAGCGGGGATGTGCTCGCGGGCGCGGCAGGCGCCTTCCTGGCGAGTGGCCTCGATCCGCTCGACGCTGCCACGTGCGCCGTCGCCGTGCACGGCGCGGCCGGATTGATCGCCGAGCAGCGGATCGGCCGCGCGGGGGTGATCGCGCGGGATATCGCGAATCTCCTGCCAGAGGCAATGGAAGAGCTGCGCGGCGGGCGGAGATGACGCCACGGAGCCCACACCGCGCGTGGATCGAGATCGACCATCGAGCGCTGGTTGGAAACCTGGCCACGGTGCGCCGGCTGGCGGGGGATGGGAAACAGGTGATCGGCGTGGTCAAGGCAAATGCCTACGGGCATGGCGACCTCGCGACTGCGCGGACGCTGCTGAGGGCGGGAGTCGAGCGCCTGGCGGTGGCAACCGTCTCGGAGGCCCTGCGGCTCCGCGCGGCGGAGATCGGCGCACCCATCCTCGTCCTGTGGGGAGTCGGCGAGCCGGAGGCCGGCCCTGCGGTAGCGGCCGATCTCGAGGTCACCGTCTTCGACTCCCGCTCGCTCCGGCTCCTCGAGGCGGCGGCCGAAGCCGCCGGGCGGAGGGCATCGGTCCATCTCAAGGTCGACACCGGTCTCGGGCGGCAGGGGACCGAGCCAGAGTCTGCCGTCGAGCTCGCCCTGGCGATCGCTCGGAGCCGCAACCTGCGGCTGGTCGGCGCGTATACGCACCTTGCGGCCCCGGGGGAGGATGATGCGCTCAGCGAGGTCCAGCTCATGCGCATGGCGCGGGTCCTCGACGGGATGCGGTCTTCGGGGTGGAACCCGGGCTCATCCACGTCAGCGCCAGCAGCGGCATCCTGGCGGGGATCGGCGACTTCGCCGACGCGGTGCGGCCCGGCCTCGCGCTGTACGGCCTCGTTCCCGCCTGGGCGGCGGACCGTGAGAGCGGCCTGCGGCCGGTGCTCTCCCTCTCGGCCATGCCGCTGCGGATCTTCGATCTTGCCGCGGGTGCCGGTGTTGGCTATGGACACCGCTTCCGCGCGGAGCACGCAACCCGCATCGCGACGCTCGGGATCGGCTACGGCGACGGCTGGCCGCGGAGCCACGCCAACAACGGCTGGACACTCGTTCGGGGGATGCCCGCGCCCGTCGTCGGGGCGATCAGCATGGACGGGTTGACGGTCGATATCGGCGGGATCGATGATGTAACCTACGACGACGTGTTCGTCCTGATCGGCGAGCAAGGGGCGGCGCGGATCACAGCGGACCAGGTCGCCACCGAGCGTCGGACCATCAACTACGAAGTGACGACCGCCCTGCGCGAGCGTCTGCCCCGGATCCATCTCGGAGCCGGTTGACCCGCACCACGGTCGACGAGGCGGCGCGATGACGGCACCCATCGAGATCGAGATCTGGCAGGGGGATATCGCCGACCTCGAGGTCGACGCCCTCGTGGTGCCGGCGACCGAGAGCCTCTTCATGACGAGCCCGGTCGCGGCCGCCGTCAAGCGCAGGGGCGGGGACGCCGTCGAGCGCGCGGCGATCGAGCAGGGGCCCATTCCCGCCGGGGCCGCGATCCTGACTCCCGGCGCGGAGCTGGCGGCGCCCTGGGTCATCCACGCGGTGGCGGTCGGCCACGATCTGCGCGCCGATCCGGATCGATTGCGCGCCGCGCTCCGGGCTGCTCTGGAGCTTGCCGCGTCGCTGAGCCTGCGCCGCATCGCCATGGCGCCGCTGGGGATCGAGCGCGGCGTCTTTACCGCGGCGGAAGCCGCGGAGCTGATACTCGCGGAGCTACATGCATTTGACCGGGGTCCGGCGGGTTTCCCCGCGGAAGTCGTCGTGGCGGTCGCCGGAGCGCACGAGGCTGCCGCGTTCACGGCCATCGCCCAAGGTCTTCGAGCCCGGGCGGGATGAAGGAGGGGCCGGCTGAGGCGCTCGCCAATGAGCTGCGACGGCGCGGTCTCGCTGCGCCCGCGGCCCTGCTGCTGGATGCGCATCTGCCCCTCGGGCCGCTGATCGGGAGCGCGGCCACCTTCCTCGGGCCTTTGCTGCACGCCGCGGCCGGGCGACACGGAGATGAGCTCGTGGCCCTGCTCGAGCGCGAGGATGGGCTCGAACAGCTGGCCACGGCGCTGGATGAGTAGATGCCGGACTTCGGGGAGCTGATCGGCCGCCTGATCGGCCTCTTCGGGGAGCTGCTCTCCGCCTCGTCGCTGCGCCTCGGGACCGGCGCGACCCTGGCCGTGCTGGGCGTCATGCTCGTGCTCCTCCAGCTGGTGGCTCGGCCCACGACGCGCTGGACCACTCGCGACCTCGGAGGCCTGGCCGCCGTGCCGCGCTCGATGGCGCTTGCAGCGGAGGCAGGGTCGGCGGTGCTCTTCTCTCTGGGGAGCGCCGGCGTTGCGCGCTCCACGTCCGCCATCGGCCGGATGCAGACAATCGCGGGCCTGCCGATCCTGAGCCACGTGGCCCGGGCGGCGTCGCGCGGCGGCGTGCCGCTCGCGATCAGCACCAACGATCCTGTGGTCGAGATCATCGCCGGCGACGCCGTCGCCGAGTCACATCGTCGGACTGCCACGCTGGAGCGGACGGGCCGATCGCGGGTCGAGTACCTCGGCGAAGGACGGGCGGCCGCCGCGGGCCGGGCGCTTGCCAGCGGTGCAGCGGGGGCGGCATTCGTTGCCGGTGGCCTCGAGGAAGAGGCGCTCCTGCTTGTCGACGGCCTCGTCTCTGGTTCCGCCGCATCGAGCCTCGGCACAGCCACCGCGGTGCAGGGCAGCTCGCTGCTGCTCGAGGGGGAAGGGGTCCTGCTCGGTCCACAGCTCTACCAGGCTCCGGCCGAGCTGCGGGCGGGCGGATTCGAGCGCACGATCGTGCTGGCGGCCAACCGCCTGATCTGGATCGCGCTTGCCGTCCTGGTGATCGGTTCGCTGCTCGCGCTGGCGGGGGTCTCGCAGATCGGCGAATCCCTTCTCGGCGCCCCCTGAGCCATGCCGCGACGCCTGGCCTGGCCGCCGATCGTCACCATCGTCGGGCTCCTGCTGCTCGCGGACTACCTGGTCGTCACCCCGTCGCTCGCCGGCGTTGCCGGAGCGCTTGCCGAGGGGCTGGTGCTCGTGGCGGCGGCGGCCTCGATTACCGGTGCCCTCTCGCTCGTGCTGCGCCATGGTGGCGACCTCGTTCGAGGCAGCGGCAACCGCGCGGGCTCGACCGCCCTCCTCACCGGCCTGGCGGTGATGCTGGTCGCGGGATTCCGGCCCGGTTCCGCCGGTGCGGAGGATCCCGCCACCCGCTGGGTGGTGGCTGCGCTGCTCGTGCCGCTGACCGCGTCGCTCTTCGCGCTCCTCTTCTTCTTCACCCTCGCGGCCATGCGGCGGGGACTGATCCTGCGCGGCCGCGAGACCGGGATCATGCTCGCCGTCGCGGCTGTGGTGCTGGTCCTCCTGCTCCCGCTGGGCGGCTCCCTCGGCGATGCGCTGACGGGGCTCAATGGCTGGCTGCTCGCCGTCCCGCTGGGGGCGGTCTTCCGCGGCCTGCTGATCGGCATTGCAATCGTGACGGCGGTTGCCGCCGCGCGCCTCCTCTTCGGCATCGATGCGCTCGATGAGTGACCCGCGCGCCGCCACGGGGCTGCGCGGCGGGCTCGCTGCGATGACGCTCCTGGCGGTCCTGGGCCTCGCCCTGGCGCTGGGCACGCCGGCGGGTCTCCAGCTCGCGACCCCGAGCCGCACCGCGGTGACGCAGCTGCGCTCGGTGATCGCGAGCATCCCAGTCGGAGGGACGGTCCTCGTGGCATTCGATCCTGACATCGGGACGTATCCCGAGATTCGTTTCGCGGTGCGCTCCCTCCTGGATGACCTTCTGGCGCGCGGTGTCGGCCTCGCGATGGTGAGCTACACCCCCGAAGGTCGGGCGCTGGCCCTGGCAGAGCTGGACCGGCTGGTCGCCGACGGCGCCCCCGCGAGCCGGGTCCTCGACCTCGGATTCCGGACCGGCGCAGAGGCGGCGCTGGTCAGCTCGGTCAGCTCGGTGCTGCCGGACTCGGCGAGTGGCCCTCTTGCCGATGCGCTGCGTTCCCGAGGCGGTGGGCTGCGCGCGTTCGACCTTGCGCTGGTCGTGGCGGGCGTCGACCTGGGGCCGCGCACCTGGATTGAGCAGGTGCGCCCTCGCGTTCCCGGCCTGGCGCTGGTCGCCGTCGCGCCCACCAGCCTGCGGGCCGAGCTGGAGCCGTACCTCGCCAGCGGGCAGCTGGCCGGGCTCCTCGGCACGCTGCGCGACGACGCCGCCTACGCATCGAGCGTCACCACCGGGGCGGGGAACCGGCCACCCACCCCGCTCGCGATCCTGCTCGGGACGCTGGCCGCCCTCGCCGTCATGCTGCAGGCCAGCAGCCGCGGAATACGCGCACGCCTGCGTCGCGCCGTGATCGGCCGCGAGCGCTGGTGAGCGGTCTCTACGGGGCCGATGCTGCCGGCGTTGCCGGAACCTGGGTCGCGGCGCTCGTCACGATCGTGATCTTCGGTCGCCTGCTCGGTGAGCGGCGCCTCTTTGCTCTCGCGCAATACCTGCTGGCCGGCCTGGCGACCGGCTACCTCGTGATCCTGGCCGTGCGCGAGGTCCTCGTGCCGCGCCTGCTCGATCCGCTGCTCACCGATGGCGCCGCACGTCCCGCCCTCTGGCTCGCCGTCCCCCTCGTGGTCGCCATGGCGGGAGCTGCCTACGTTCCCAGGCGAGTTGCCGGAGTGCCCGTCGCCTTCCTGGTCGGAGGAATCGCGGCATTCGCCCTCAGCGGCGCGATCGTCGGGACGGTCCTGCCCCAGCTCGCCTCGGGGATCGTCGTTTCCCGGCCCGCGACCGCCCTCGTCAACGGTCTCATCGCCCTGCTCGTCAGCGCCCTCGTGCTCGTGAGCTTCCTGCATGGCGGACCGCGAGGCCGGCTGAGCGCGAGCGCCGCCGCGGCGGGTCGCTGGCTCGTCATCGGGGGGCTTGGGGCGTGGCTCGGGTACCTTCTCGTCAGCCGTCTCGCGCTCCTCGTCGATCGGATCGCGTTCCTCATGTTCGACTGGCTCGGCATCGGCCGATGAGGGGGCGGCGGTGACCTCGCAGAGCTCGGAGCTGGCGCTCCTCGTCGATCTTGGCTCGGCCTGGACCAAGGGGACCCTGATCGCGCGCGTTCGCGGCAGCTGGCGCATCGTCGCCCACCACGCCCAGCCGCGCGCGTGGGGCGATGCAGAGCTCGTCCATCAGCTCGCGGCGGCGTTGCGGCCGAGCGCCGACCCGCGGCTGGCGCACGACCTGGAGCGGCTGATCGCAGCCGCACCCCGCATCGAATGCCACACGTCGGCGCGGCCGGCCCGCCTGGCGATCGCAGCCGTTTCGCGCGAGGTTTCGGGTGCGGCGGCGCGGCGGGCAGCGGAATCAGCCGGCTGGCTCGTCGTGGAGGCCGCCACGGCGGACGACGGCCGAGCGCTCACTCATCGTCTCGAGGCCCTGCAGGTGGCCGAGGTCGACGCGTGGCTCCTGGCGGGCGGCTTCGAGGGCGCGCATTCGGACCAGGCCCTCGAGATGACGGCACTGGTCGCCGCGGCGCGTGGGAAGCGGGTCGAGCCAGTGATCTGGGCAGGTTCAAGCCGGCTGAACGACGAGGTCGCCGGCTTCTTCGAGCCCGGGGCGGTCGCGGCGGTGGCGAATCCCCGGCCTGGCGCGGACCGGGAGGACCCGGCTCCCCTCCGTGCGTACCTCGAGGAGCTGCTCAGTCGCACCGTGGAGCCGGAGAGCGCTCGACACCTGTCGCCGGTCAGCTTCCGGCGCGCGCTGGCCCAGCTGAGCGGTGAGACCGAGCTGCGGATCCTGGGGATCGACCTCGGCATGCAGTTCGCCACGGTGGTGCTGGCCGACGGCCAGGGAGCCGCCGAGAGCCGGGTCTTCGCTCAGGGCGGCCTCGCGTCGGCGGCGCTCACGACGCCCGGCGGCCCGAGCCGCGTCGCTCGCGGGATTCCAGAAGCGATCGACGAGCTGACGGTCGCAGATACCCTCCAGAATGTCGCCGCCCGGCCGGCCACACTTCCGCAGACCGAGGATGACCTCGCCGTGCTGCAGGCGGCGGCGCGGCATCAGCTGGTGAGCATCGTGGCCGACGACCTGCGAGCCGACGGGATTGACCTCCTCGTCGGGGCGGGCCGCGTGATCGCGTCCGCGCCGCGGCCCGCGATGGCCGCCCAGATGCTGATCGACGGTGTGCGGCCGGTGGGAGTCACGGCGCTCGCGATCGACAGCGGCGCGCTCCTGGGACCGCTGGGCTCCCTCGACGACAACGAGATCGGCGAGGGAATGGCTGCGCTGCGCGAAGACCTGCTCGTGCCGCTCGGCACGGCCGTGATCTGCCGCGGCGGCCGCGCCGGCCACGTCGCCATGCGGGTGACGCTGCACCGCTCCGGCTGGCCCTCGATCGGGCCGATCGAGGTGCGCGGCGGCGGGCTGCAGGTCATTCCCCTTGGCGCCGGCCAGTTCGCGGAGCTGGAGATCGGCCTGGAGGAGGGTGCCTCGCTGGGCGCCCCCCGCCGCAGCCGGCGCGCGTGGGCGGAGGTGAGCGGTGGCTCGGTCGGCGTGATTCTCGACGCGCGGGGGATCCCCGCCACCGTCCCGCGCCGGGCAGAGGATCGTCGGGCCGTCCTGGCAGGCTGGCGGGACGCGATGCTGCGCGAGCCGCCGCAGCCCGCCCCGAGGGCGCGATGAGCTTTACCCACCGGATACCGATCTCCCAGGGAAGCCGCCTCTCCGTGGCCGTCGGTGACACGGTCCGCCCTGACCAGGAGCTGGCGCTGCGCCGCTCCGCGATCGACCCCCAGGTCGTCCCGATTGCCGGTCCCCTTCGCCGCCGGCCAGAGGCCGCCGCGGGCCTCCTGCTGCGGGCTCCCGGCTCGTTCGTCGAGGCGGATGAACCGATCGCGCAGGCCTCCGACGGCCGGCAGGTGCTCAGCCCCGTCGCGGGCCTCTTCCTCGCCTATAACCGCGCTGACGGGAACGCGATCATCTCTCCGCTCGGACCCGAAGAGCCGATCCTCGCCCACATCAGCGGACGGGTGAGCGCGATCGACCCGGGCGCGATCCTGATCGAAGTGCAGGGCGCCGCGCTCGATGGGGTGGGCGGCACCGGCGAGGCGGTGCACGGCGAGCTCGTCGTCTCGGTTCACGATCCCGGCGATGAGCTGCGCGCCGCGGCGATCGACGCCGCCTCCACCGGCAAGATCGTGGTTGGCGGCTCACGAGCCTCGGCGGAGACGCTGACGCGGGCGCGGGCGATGGGGGTCGCCGGCATCGTGCTCGGCGGAGTGCTGGACAAGGAGCTGCGCGACTTCGAGGCGATCCAGCGTCGGCGCCGCGATGTGGGCGGGCTGGTCGGCTCGTTCGGGCTGCTGCTCGTCGAGGGCTTTGGCAAGGTTGGGCTCGATCGCCGGCCTGTTCGCCTGGTTCGAGCGGCATGCGGGCCACATGGCAAGCCTCTTCGGCGAACAGCATCGCCTCTACGTGTACGATGCCGCGCCGCCGCCGAGCCGCCATAGCCTGCCGTCGCGCGGCGACCGCGTGGTCGCGCATCGACGCCCGTTCCATGGGCGTAGCGGGGAGCTCGTCGGCTACGTCGACGGGATGCACATGACCGCCTCGGGGATCCCTGCCCGACTCGCGCTCGTCCGCTTCGAGGACGGGCGCACGACGGCGGTTCCACTTGCCAACCTCGAGGCAACCACCGAAGGGTCCTCCGGCGCGTAAGTGACGGCTCCCTATACTTTTCGCGATGGATCGCGCAGCGCAGGACGACCTCTTGGGCACGGTTGCCACGGGCGCGCCGGAGCAGACGCGCGCCATCGGACGCGCACTCGGGGCGGTTGCCGAGCCGGGCAGCATGATCTGCCTGGTCGGCCCGCTCGGGGCCGGCAAGACCGAGCTGGCGAAGGGAGTGGCTGAGGGCCTCGGGATCCGGAGCATCGTGAACAGTCCGACCTTCGTGCTGATGAATGAGCACGCCGGACGGCTGCGTCTCTTCCACATCGATGCCTACCGGCTCGACGACCCCGACGAGGCGCGTGCGGCGGGGCTCTTCGACGAACGCCAGGCCGACGGCGTCAGCGTCGTCGAATGGGCCGATCGGCTCGACGGCTGGCTCCCGGACGACCGGCTCGAGATCACGCTCATCCCGGACCTCGACGGCGGCGACGATCGCACGATCCGCTGGCGGGCACGCGGCCCGTCGCACGCCCGGCTGGCGGCGGCGCTGGTCGCATGATCCTGGGCATCGAAACCGCCTCCACGGATCTCTCGGTAGCCATCGCAGGGCCGGATGGTGCGCCGCTGGGCTCTGCAGCGTGGTCGAGCGACCGGCGGCAGGCGCACGAGCTGCTGCCCCGGTTGCTCGAGCTGATCGAGGGAGCGGGGCTGGCGCTGGCTGAATGTCGGGCGATTGCGGTCGGGCTGGGTCCGGGCTCGTTCACCGGGCTCCGCGTCGGGCTGAGCGTGGCCAAGGGGATCGCCTTCTCCCTGGGAGTCCCGATCGTCGGCATTCCGAGCCTGCAGGCGTGGCTGGCAGCCGAGCCCGAGTGCGCCGTGGCGCTCACTCGGGCGGGCGCAGCCGAGGCATATCTGCTCGAGCGGGAGCGCCGCCGCGCCGATCGTGGTCCCGTCCGCCGGCCCTCGCCGGGCTCGGCTCGGCGATCGCGGCGCGCGAGCTCGCGGCAGCGTTCGGCCTGGGGGACGCGATGGCGCCGGACCGCGCCGCGCTGGCGGTCACTCGCCATGGCAGTCGCCCGCCTGGCAGACGATCCCGGCCGGCGACGATCTCGAGCGGCTCGAGCCGATCTACCTGCGCGGGCCGCGGGGCATCGGTCTAGCGGCGGAAGGAGCGATCGAGTGGCGGTGATCTCCCCGCTGGTGGTCGAGCCGATGCGGATGGCCGATGTTCCGACCGTCCACGAGATCGAGCGGCTCAGCTTCAGCACGCCATGGCCCGCCCACGCGTTCGAGCAGGAGCTGACCGGCAATCGGATGGCGCGCTATCTCGTCGCCCGCGCCGGTGAGCGGGTCGTCGGATTTGGCGGGATCTGGCTGATGGTCGACGAGGCGCACATCACCACCTTTGGCGTCCATCCGGAATGGCGCCGCCGCGGGGTCGGCCGGCAGCTGCTTGATCGCGCTGGCCGAGCTCAGCGAGCAGATGCGCGCGTCCCGCATGACACTCGAGGTCCGAGCGGGCAACGAGGCAGCCCAGGAGCTGTATCGGCCGCTTCGGCTTCATCGTCGCGGGGCGCCGTGCGCGCTATTACACCGACGACGGCGAGGACGCGCTGATCATGACCACCCCCGCCCTGGCGGGTCCGCGGATGCGAGCGATCCTGGCGCGCGAGCGCGAGCTCATGGCGGAGTGAGCGCGCCGCTCATCCTGGCCATCGAGTCGTCCTGCGACGAGACAGGCGTGGCGGTGGTCAGCGGGGGCCGCCGCATTCGCGCGAACGCCGTCGCCAGCCAGGTGGCGATCCACGCTGCCACCGGGGGGATCGTCCCCGAGGTGGCAGCACGGCAGCAGCTGCGCTGGATCGTTCCGACCCTGCGTGCGGCCATGGAGGACGCGGAGGTCGACTGGGGCGATCTCGACGCCGTGGCGGTCACCTACGGGCCGGGGCTCATCGGCTCGCTGCTGGTGGGCGTCAACGTGGCGAAGGCGCTTGCCGTGACGCACGACCTGCCGCTGGTTGGCGTGAACCACATCGAGGGCCACATCTATGCCAACTGGCTGACCGATGCCCCCGCCCCCGAGCCACTCCCCGCGGAGCCGCCGTTCCCGCTGCTCTGCCTCGTGGTCAGCGGCGGACATACCCAGCTCGTCCTGATGCGCGACCACGGGAGCTATGCACTGCTCGGCCAGACCGTCGACGACGCGGCGGGCGAGGCCTTCGACAAGGTGGGACGGCTGCTGGGACTGCCGTATCCGGGGGGTCCGGCGATCAGCGCCGCCGCCGCCGGGGCCAGCTCGGCGACGCGCTTTCCGCGAGCCCGGACGGAGGGCAGCTACGACTTCTCGTTTTCGGGCCTGAAGACCGCCGTGCTGCGCGAGGTCGCGGGCTACCGTGACCGCGGGGAGGCGATCCCCGTCGACGGGCTGGCGGCCGCCTTCGAGGAGGCGGTCGTCGACGCCCTCGTCACCAAGACGGTCGCGGCCGCCGCCGAGCACGAGGTCGCCGCGGTGGCGATCGGCGGCGGCGTCGCTGCCAACGCCGCACTGCGTGCCGCGCTGCGCGACCGGCTGGTGGCCATCCCCGCTGTTGATCCCGCGCCCCGAGTGGTGCACCGACAATGGAGCGATGATCGGGGCGGCCGCCGCGTTCCGCTACGCGGCGGGCGATCGTGCCGACGCGTCGCTCGAGGCGATCCCGAACCTCGCGCTCTCCTGGCTGCCCACACCGTGACCGACCCGCTCGCCGGGGATCGGCTGCAGCCGCCGACCCCGGGCCAGCTGCGCCGCCTGATGGCCACCGAGCACCTCCGACCGCGGAAGGCGCTCTCGCAGAACTTCCTCACCGATCCCGCCGTCCTCGATGCGATCGTGGCCGCTGCGGATCTGCGCGGCGGTGATCGGGTGGTCGAGATTGGTCCCGGCCTTGGTGTCCTGACCCGCCGCCTGCTCGCCGCGGGCGCGTCGGTGCTTGCGGTGGAGCTCGACCCGCGCCTCGCGCACTATCTGCGCCGCGAGCTGGGAGCGGTGCCCGCGTTTGAGCTGATCGAGGCCGATGCGCTCTCGTTCCATCCGCGCGAAGCATTCGCCGGGCGAGCCGTTCAAGATGATCGCCAATATCCCGTATCACATCACCAGCCCGCTGCTGCACGCGTTCCTCGAGGGCCCGCGTCCGCCCGAGCTGACCGTCCTGCTCGTCCAGCTCGAGGTCGCGGAGCGCGTCGCCGCACCGCCCGGGCAGATGAGCTATCTGTCGGTCTTCGTGCAGAACATCGCCTCGGCGGAGGTGCTCGAGCGCGTGCCGGCGCTGGCCTTCGAGCCCGCGCCCGAGGTCGACTCGGCCATCCTCCGGCTGCGTTCGCGGCCGGTTCCCATTGTTGCCCTCGATCGGCGGGAGCCGTTCTACCGGCTGGTGCAGGCCGGCTTCAGGCACCGCCGCAAGCAGATCCACAACGCGCTCGGGCGCGAGCTGCCGGTCGATGCAGCGGCGCTCGGCACCGCCCTGGGCGGTTGCCGGATCGACGGGGAGCGGCGGCCCCAGACGCTGACGCTCGAGGAATGGGCCTGCCTGGCCGGGACGATGGCCGAGGCGCTGGCGTGACGCCGCTGCGGCTCGAGGCGCCCGCCAAGCTCAACCTCTCGCTCGCGATCACCGGGCGCCGTCCGGACGGCTATCACGAGCTGGCGAGCGTCTTCGTCCTCGTGCATCTCGCCGATCGGCTCCTGCTGCTCCCGGGCGCGCCCGGGCTCCGCATCGAGGGCAGCGACGAGATCCCGCTCGGAGCCGCGAATCTCGCATGGCGCGGGCTGGTCGCGGGACTCGGCGCCGAGCCGGATGCGACCTGCCTGGCGCTCGAGAAGGCGATTCCCGTCGCCGCGGGCCTGGGCGGCGGCTCATCGGACGCGGCAGCCGCGTGGCGCCTTGGCCGCCGCTGGAATGGCTCCGACGAGCCACGCGGACGCCGGCGTCGCTGGCCGCGATCGGTGCCGACGTTCCCTTCTTCGCGGCCGAGGTCCCCGCGGCCTACGTCACCGGCATCGGTGAGCGGGTCGAGCCACTGCCCGTGCCGCAGCTCGACGCCACACGTCCTGCTCGTCCTCCCACCCTTTGGCCTGCGCACGGCCGCGGTCTTCGCCGAGCTGCGCCACTCGGACTGGGGACCTGCACCGTCGCGCACGCTGGAGCCCGGCCACAACGACCTGCTCGCCGCCGCTCGACGACTGCGGCCCGAGATCGATGACCTGATGGGCCTCGATGCTCGCGGCGGGAGCGGTCCCGCATCTCAGCGGCAGCGGCCCGACCCTGTTTGCCCTGACCGACGACCCGGAGCGCGCGCGGTCGATCGGTGAGCATCTTGGCGCCCGGGGGCTGCGCGCGATCGTGACCCGGCTGCGCGATGCGGCCAGCTAGGATCGAAGCCATCGAGGAGGAGGAAGGATGAGCGCGCGCACCGTGATCCAGACCGATGCAGCCCCCGGGGCGATCGGCCCCTACAACCAGGCGATCGTGGCCGCCGGCCTCGTCTTTGCCGCGGGGCAGGTGGGCCTCGACCCGGCGACCAGGGAGCTGCGAGAGGGGGTCGAAGCGCAGGCCGAGCAGGCGGTCGCGAACCTGCGCACCGTTCTGCAGGCGGCCGGCAGCGGATTGGAGCGCGTGCTCAAGGCCACGATCTTCCTCACCGACATGAGCGACTTCGCGGCCGTCAACGAGGCCTACGGCCGGGCGATGATCGAGCCATTTCCGGCGCGCAGCACGGTCGCCGTCAAGCAGCTGCCGCTGGGCGCCCTGGTCGAGATCGAGGTCATCGCGCTTGCCGGAGAGGACGAGCGGGCGGGTTGACGCTCCGCTCGGCTCGCCTCTACCATCGGCGCCATTCGCCCTTCGTGAGGAGCACAACAGGCACTTGGTAGCCACCGCGGCGATCGTCCTGGCCGCCGGCCAGGGGACGCGGATGCGGTCGCGCATCCCCAAGGTTCTCCACCCGCTTGCCGGGCGGACGATGCTCGAGCACGTCCTCGACGCACTGGCGCGGGCCGGCATCGAGCACCGCGTGGTCGTCATCGGATACGGCGCAGAGCAGGTCGACGCCACGCTCGATCCGCGCATCCCGACCGTCCGCCAGGAGCCGCAGCTGGGCACCGCCGACGCGGTCCGCGCGGGCCTCGAACGCATCCCGGCCGGCGCACGCCAGATCCTGGTCACGATGGGCGACGCGCCGCTGCTGCCACCGGAGCTGTTCACCACGCTGGCCGCGGCGCAGGAGGGGACCGATGCGGCGATCGCGCTCCTCTCCGCACGGGTGGATAGCCCGATGGGCTATGGCCGCATCGTGCGGGGGCCTGACGGCGCGGGGGTCGCCATCGTCGAGGAGACCGAGGCGGATCCGGCCACGCGCGAGATCGATGAGATCAACGCCGGCACCTACTGCTTCGATGCGGCATGGCTGCGCGCGAATGTCGGCCAGGTACCGGCCGGCCCGTCCGGGGAGTACTACCTGACCGACCTGGTGGCCATGGCGGTCGGGGCCGGCCGCCGCGTCGAGGTGGTCGAGGCCCCACGCCCCGAGCTGACGATCGGCATCAACGATCGCGTCTCGCTGGCGGCCGCCGAGGAGCTCATGCGCCAGGCGATTGCCGAGCGGCACATGCGCAACGGCGTCACCATCGTGGATCCCGCCACCACGCGGATCGATGCCGCGGTCGAGATCGGGCAGGACGCGCGGATCGAGCCGTGGACCATCCTGGAGGGCCGGACGGTGATCGGCCAGGACGCCGTGATCGGCCCCAACAGCCACCTGCGCGAGAGCCGCATCGGGCCGCGGACGCGCGTCTGGGCGAGCGTGCTCGAGGAGGCGGTGGTGGCCGAAGATGCGGAGATCGGTCCGTACAGCCACCTGCGTCCCGGAGCGATCGTGGGGGCCCATTGCCAGATCGGCAACTACGCGGAGATCAAGAACAGCAAGCTCGGGGCTGGCACCCAGCAGCACCACTTCAGCTATATCGGTGACGCGGAGCTCGGGGAGAACGTCAACGTCGGGGCCGGATCGGTGACCGCCAACTTCGACGGCGAGAAGAAGCACCGGACCGTGGTCGGCGACGACGTGTCGCTCGGGGTTGACACGATGATGATCGCCCCGCTGACGATCGGCTCGAATGCCCGGACCGGCGCAGGCGCGGTCGTCAACCGCGACGTCGCGCCCGGAAAGACGGTGGTTGGCATGCCCGCGCGCCCGATCGAGCTCCGCCGTCGGCCGGCGCCGCTGGGCGTCGTCGCCCTCGCCGGACCATCGAAAGCTGCAGCCGGGAGGCAGCCCGAAACCGCGCGATGCCTGAAGGCAGCAGTACCACCGGCAACCCGGTCACCGACCTGCTGGTTGTCGCCGCCCTGATCCTCACCTCGAGCTTCTTCGCCGCCTCGGAGATCGCGCTGATCACCGTCAAGCGGCATCGCCTCACGCAGCTGGCCGAGGAGGGAAACAGCGGCGCCCGCATCGCGAAGCGGCTCACCGAGGACACGAGCCGATTCCTCGCCACCATCACGATCGGGCTCACCTTCCTGGGATTCCTCGCGTCGGGCGTCGGTGCGATCTCCCTCTCCGGCGAGGTCGCCGACCTGGTTCGCGCGATCCCGCTCATCTCCGGTGCGGCCGACGAGATCGGCTTCGTGCTCGTGACCGCCCTCATCGCGCTCGCCTCGATCATCATCGGCGAGCTCGTGCCGAAGACGCTGGCGCTCAGCTACCCGGAGCGCCTCGCCCTGCTGGTCGCGCGCCCGATCAGCTGGATCGAGAGGCTGCTGGCGCCGGTCGTGTGGGCGGTGTCACGGATCTCCGGCGTCCTGGTCAGCGCGCTGGGCGGGACCACGAAGCCGCAGGCGGGCTACCTCTCCACCGAGGAGCTGAAGGTGCTCGTCGAGAGCGGCACCGTGCAGGGGGACATCGAGGAAGGCGAGAAGGAGATGATCCACGGGGTCATCGAGCTCGCCGAGACGAAGGTGCACGAGGTGATGGTGCCGCGCATCGGGATCCGCGCCGTCGAGGTCGACGACCCGATCGACGAGGTCCTCGACATGATCGTGGCGGCTGGCCACTCTCGGGTGCCCGTCTACCAGGAGAGCCTCGACGACATCGTCGGGATCCTGTACGCCAAGGATCTCCTCCCGTATCTCAAGCGCAACCGCAACGGGTCGAACGGGATCGAGATTCGCGCGTTGGCGCGGCCCGCCGTCTACGTTCCCGAGACCAAGGCGGTCGGTGACCTGCTGCACGAGATGCAGATCCAGAAGGTCCACATCGCGATCGTGGTCGACGAGTACGGCGGGACCGCCGGCCTGATCACGATGGAGGACGTCGTCGAGGAGATCGTCGGCGAGATCCAGGACGAGTACGACACCGAGGAGACGCTCGTCGAGCCGATCGCGTCTGACGAGTCGATCGCATTCCGCCTCGACGGTACGGTCAGCATGGATGACCTGCGCGATCTCTTCGACATGGCCGACGACGACGAGCCCGACGAGGAGGCCTACGACACCGTTGGCGGCTTCATCGTCCACCGCGTGGGGCGGATCCCGCTTCCCGGCGCGGAGGTCGAGTTCCGTGACGTGACGCTGCGCGTGGAGGCCGCGGATCCGCGCCGCGTGGCAAAGGTGGTCGCCATTCGGCCGCGGCGCACCGAGGAAGTGGCCGGCGGGGTGCAGGAGAGCGCCTGAGGCGCGTCGCGCCTAGACCGCGATCACCGACTCCACCAGGGTCGCCAGCTGCCTCCGACCGACGGGGTCGCAGGGTAGCGCCGCCAGGTCCGCCAGGGCCTGATCCCGGTATCGGCGTGCCTCGCCGAGGGCATGCTCCCGCGCACCCGAGCGCTCCAGGATGGCGAGGACCTCGTCGATCTCGGCGGCAGGCATCGGCTCGCGGATGGCACCCGGACCGTCGCCGAGCGGCGAGGCGTAGATCTCGCGCAGGCGGTCGGTGTCGGCCGGAGCGGCGTGCTCGAGCGCCCAGACCAGCGGAAGCGTCTTCTTGCGCTTGCGGACGTCGCCCGCCTCTGACTTGCCGGAGTCGGCGCTGCTCCAGAAGGTGCCTTTCACGTCATCGGCCATCTGGAAGGCGAGCCCGAGGTTGTAGCCGAAGCGCCGGTACGCCTCGATCGTGTCGGGGTCGTCGGTTGCCAGGATGGCTCCCGCCTGGACCGATGCGCCCAGCAGCGCGGCTGTCTTCTTGCCGATCATCTCGAGGTAGCCCTCGACCGTGACCTGCTCGGCTCGTTCGAAGGTGATGTCCAGGAACTGGCCCTCGCACAGCGCCAGGCACGTCTCGTCGTAGCTCTTCATCAGCTCCAGCACGCGATGCTCGGGAAGGCCGTTCTCGATCAGCCGGTAGAGCGCGAGGCGCGAGAGCGCGAAGAGCGCATCGCCGGCGTTGATGGCGAGCGGGATCCCCCAGATCGCCCACAGCGTGGGCCGATGGCGCCGTTCGGTATCGGCATCCTCGATGTCGTCGTGCACGAGGCTGAAGTTATGCCCGAGCTCGACCGCGGCGGCTCCGGGCAGCACCGGGCGATGGTCGCCGCCGAGCGACTGGTAGGCGAGCAGCCCGAGGAGCGGGCGCAGCCGCTTGCCGCGCGGCCCCCCGTCGTCGTCGAGCCCGAGGTGATAGGCGAGCATCTCGTAGAGCGGCCGAGCATGGCCATCCTGCGCGTCGAGGACGACCCGCATCTCCGCCTCGATCTCGGCCAGCAGGTCGCCGAACTCGGCGCGGATATCCACGCTCGAAGGGTACCCGACCGGCTGTATGCCCATGGTTGACCTCGCCCTCGGTGCGGCTCTGATGTGTTACTGCAAGGTAGCACGTTATAGCCGGCAGCGATCGGGCCTAGAATCCGGCTCATGAGCCCGCGATCGCGCCTCTACAAGACCGAGGCGATCGTCCTGCGCAGCATGGATCTCGGGGAGGCGGATCGGGTTCTCACCCTCCTCACTCCGCGGCTGGGCAAGCTGAGAGTGGTTGCGAAGGGGATCCGCCGCACCCGCTCACGGCTCGGTGGCGGCCTCGAGCCGTTCACCGACGTCCAGCTGGTGCTCGCCGTGGGAAGGACCTTCGACGTCGTCACCCAGGCCGCGCTCACCGATGCGCACCTCGGCCTGCGCAACGACCTGCACTCGACCGCGGCTGCCTGGTACGTGGTCGAGCTGGCGGACCGCTTCTGCGAGGGAGCCGCGGAGTCGCATGGCGCCTTCGTGGTCCTCGCCCAGGCGCTCTCCGGGCTCGATGCCGCGCCCGCCGAGGTCTCGCGCGAGGTCGTGGCGCGCTGGTTCGAGCTGCACCTGCTCGGCGCGATGGGCTTTCGCCCCGAGCTGACGCGCTGCCTCGAATGCGGGGGCGCGATCGAGCCGGAAGGGAACGCCTACTCGCCGGCCGCGGGCGGGATCCTGTGCTCGACCTGCGGCCACGCGGCGCTCGGCGCCCAGCCACTCAGCGCCGATGCCCTCAAGGTCCTCCGCCACCTGCAGCGCAGCGAGCTGCCCGCCGTGCTCCGCCTTCGGCTTGGCACGTCGCTGCAGCGCGAGGTCGAGCGGCTGCTGCACGCCACCATCTCGGCGGTCCTCGAGCGGGAGCTGCGATCACGCGAGTTCTTCGAGGAGGTCGCGGCGCGAGACGGGGTCCTTGCCCGCCTTTCGTAGCCCGGTGGCCCTGACCACGGCAGTCAGTCGAGACCTCCAGTACCGGGCTCGGCTCGCGGGTGTGCTCGGCGGCGGCGCCGCGCTGATCACCTGGCTGCTCAACGGATTCCTGGTCCTCGAGCGACCGCCGACACTCGCCGCGGCCGCCATTGGCGGCGCAGCCTTCGGCATCGCGGCCATCGTCGCCTTCTCCGCAGGGCTGCTCGCCGCTCCACACAAGCTGCGGGCGCTGGAGGCGATCTACTGGGCGGCGCGCTTCTCTGCGCAGCGGTTCCGCGCCGCCTCGGGCGACGCGCGCGTGCCCGGCACGCCCCGCCAGGCGCGCGCGTGGCTGGCCCGGCACCCCGACCGCGATGAGACGCGGGGCGCCCGTGTCTTTGCCCAGCTCGTGGTCGGGGATCTCGCTGCCGCGTACGAGCTCGCCACACGCCTGCCCGCCGGGACCGCCATGGAGCGATTCAACCGGGCGGGCTCGCTCGCCATGATCCGTCTGGTCGAGGGCGAGGAGATCGACCTTGGCCCGATGCGCGAGCTGGCGGCTCCGCTCGTCGAGGCGGATGATCGCCTCCTTGCCGACGTCGACATCGCCCTGATCGAGGGTCTGACGGCCGCGGCCGATGGGCGCGACTGGCTCCCGCCGATGGTTGCGCTGCGGGCGCGGATCGGCCCGCGCGCCAACGGAGCCCTGGCCCGCGGGCTGTGGCTGCCGATCATCGCGCTGTTGGTGGCCGGTGCGGCGCTGCTCAGCCTTGGGGCCTACGCGATCCGGCTGCTCATCGGCTAGCAGCCGGCGGGGTAGGCTAGACTCGGAGGCCCAGCGCCAGGAGCGTCGATTCGCCCGTGCCCGCCCCGAACATGGACCTCATCGTCAGCCTCGCCAAGCGACGCGGGTTCGTCTTCCCGTCCAGCGAGATCTACGGGGGGATGGCCGGCTTCTGGGACTACGGCCCGCTCGGCGTCGAGCTCAAGCGCAACATCGAGGCGGCATGGTGGCGCCACATGGTCACCGTCCGCGACGACGTGGTCGGGCTCGATGCGGCGATCATCATGAACCCCCGCGTCTGGGAAGCCTCCGGGCACGTCGCCGGCTTCAGCGACCCCATGGTCGACTGCCGGAACTGCAAGCTCCGCTTCCGCGCGGAGGACCTGAAGGGCCCGCCCTCGGAGATCGCCTGTCCCAGCTGTGGGAGCAGGGGCACGCTGACCGAGCCGCGCCAGTTCAACCTGATGTTCGCCACCCACGTCGGGCCGGTCGAGGAGAGCGCGTCGCTCGCCTACCTGCGGCCCGAGACGGCGCAGGCGATGTTCGTGCAGTTCGACAACGTGGCGACCACGCAGCGGCGAAAGCTGCCGTTCGGGATCGCGCAGATCGGGCGCAGCTTTCGCAACGAGATCACGCCGGGCAACTTCATCTTCCGTGACCGTGAGTTCACGCAGATGGAGATGGAGTTCTTCGTCCCGCCTGCCGAGGAGGACCGCTGGTTCGCGTACTGGGTGGAGGAGCGCCTCCGCTGGTGGACCGACGTGATCGGCATCGGCAGCGAGCGCCTGCGTCTGCGCCCGCACGGGACCGATGAGCTCTCGCACTACTCGAAGCAGACGACCGACATCGAGTACGCGTTCCCGATCGGCTGGTCCGAGCTCGAGGGGATCGCCGACCGAACCGATTACGATCTCTCTGCGCACTCCGCCGGCTCTGGCAAGCGGCTCGCCATCTTCGACGAGGCGAGCGGCGAGCACGTTGTGCCCTACGTGATCGAGCCGGCGATGGGGGTCGAGCGGGCCTTCCTGACGGCGCTCATCGACGGGTACGAGGAGCAGCAGCTGGCGAAGGAGAAGCGTGTCGTGCTGCACCTGGCCCCGGCGCTCGCGCCGGTCAAGGTCGCCGTCCTGCCGCTCCTGCGCAACCGCCCCGAGCTGGTCGAGCGAGCGCGCGCCCTGACCGCGGCGCTGAAGCCGCTGGTGGCAGCGTCGTATGACGACACCGCCTCGATCGGGAAGCTCTACCGCCGCCAGGACGAGATCGGCACGCCCTACTGCGTCACCGTCGACGTCGACTCCCTCGAGGATGGCGCCGCCACGATCCGCGAGCGCGACTCGATGACCCAGGAGCGCGTCGCGCTCGGGCTCATCCCGCAGCGGACCGCGGACCTGGTGGCCGGCCGCGCCACCTGGCAAGGCGTGCCGCGCGAATCCCCCCAGGACGAGGGCTGATGACCGGGGTGAGCGTCACCGAGCTGCAGGACGCTCTCGCGCGCGGAGACCATGACCGCGTCCTGCGGCTGACCGATGCCATCTTGGCCGAGCGACCCGGCGACGATGCGGCGCACGAGCTGCGAGCGCGGGCGCTCCTGGCGCTCGGCCGGCTGAACGAGGCCGAGGTCCACGCTGCCGGATGCGGTGCGCCTCGACCCCGACGAGGTCCGCTACCGCGAGCTCCTGGCGGAGGTCCTCTCGCGGCGGGGGGCGCATCGGGACGCGGCGGCGGAGTTCGGGCGCCTCGCCCGCAACGACCCGCGCCAGTCAGCCTGGACCCTGGCGGAGGCGCAGGAGCGCCTCGGAGCGGCCCAGCCCGAGATGAGCGTCGAGGCGGCGAGACGCGCCGTCAAGCTCGACGCGCGCAGCGCACCCGCCCAGCTGGCCCTCTCTCGGGCGCTGGCCCGAATCGGCGACGCGCGCGGTGCGCTCCAGGCGGCCACGCTCGCCGTCGAGCTGCTGCCCGGCGAGCCGGCGCCGGCCGAGGCGCTGGCCGACGCCTGGTGGCTGGCCGATCGCGACGCGGCAGCGTTCGCCGCCTACCGATCGCTGGCCCTCGAGTTGCATGGGGACGACCGCCGGCGCGTGACGCAGAAGGCACGAACGCTCTACCACCAGCGAGCGGGGGCGATCGGTCGCGCGCTGGCGAGCTTCGGCCCGCTCTTCGGGCTGGCATTCCGCAACGGCTGGATCACCGTCGCGGAGGAGGGGTCGCCTTGAGCATGGTCTCGCGCCTCTTCGATGCCGCGGGAGACGATCGCGAGATCGAGCTCGACGCGTCAGTGATCAAGCGCCTCACTGATCGTCAGCTGCTCTGGGTGGACGTGTCCGGCGACGACGAGGGCGAGCTGCGCCGCGTGGGCGAGCTCTTCGCGCTCGAGCCGCAGTCGATTCGCAATCTCGAGAACCCGATCGGCCAACCGCGCCTCGATATCCTGGAGCGCTACTTCGAGGTCAACGTGGTGGCCATCGGCGACGACGAGCGACCGGTCCCGATGGACCTCCTGGCGGGCCGAACTGGGTCATCAGCGTGCACCACCAGAAGGCCGACTTTCTCGACGCAGTTCCGGCAGCAGCTCTCGGGCGACCGCGAGCTGGGCCGGATCGAGGCGCCGTCGTTCCTCGCCGCCTTGCTCGACTGGCAGCTCGGCACCTACTTCAAGCTGGTCGATGAGCTCGAGCGCGGGGTCGACGTCCTCGACGAGCGTGCGCTGCTGAGGCGGGGACCGCGAGGACAGGACCGACCTCCTCGCCGAGATGGTGCAGCTTCGGCATCGGACGGGTCGCATTCGGCGCACGATCGCTCCGCAGCGCGAGGTCTTCGCGGCGCTCGCGCGACCGGGCTTCGAGGTCCTGGCGACCTCGGAATCGGCGGCTCACTTCCGTGCGCTGCAGGCGCGTGTCGAGCGCGCGATCGACGCCATCGAGAACGCGCGCGAGCTGCTGATCGGCTCCGTTCGACCTGTACATGACCCAGACCGCCCAGCGGACGAATGACGTGATGCGGGTGCTCACCATCGTCAACGTGATCCTGCTTCCGGCCGTGGTCCTGGCGGGAATCATGGGCATGAACTTCAAAGTCGCCTTCTTCGAGAACACCAACCTGTTCTGGATCGTGATTGCCGCCATGGTCGTGATCGCCGCCGGGTCACTGGTCCTCGCCCGCTGGCGGCAGTGGCTCTGACGGCCATCCCGCTACAATCGAAGCTCCCCTGAGCGCCGACCGAGAGGAGCCTGTCCGCATGGCCACGACTGCCCGCAAGCCCCGCACCCCAAAAGCGCAAGGCCGCCGGCCACGGGCAGCTGATCTACACCTTCCGCGAGGGCAATGCCGGCATGCGGCAGCTTCTCGGCGGCAAGGGAGCCGGGCTGGCCGAGATGACGAACGCCGGTCTTCCTGTCCCGCCCGGCTTCACGATCACGACCGAGGCCTGCAACGCGTACTACGCGGCCGGCAAGCAGCTGCCGGAGGGCCTCTGGGACGACATCGTTTCGCACATGAAGCAGGTCGAGGAGGAGGCCGGCAAGGGATTCGGGGATCCGGCCAACCCCCTCCTGGTGAGCGTCCGCTCCGGCGCCGCATTCAGCATGCCCGGGATGATGGACACGGTCCTCAACCTCGGTCTCAACGAGGAAACGCTCCAGGGGCTCATCGACCTGACCGGGAATGACCGATTCGCCTGGGATGCGTGGCGCCGGTTCATCGCGATGTTCGGCCGCATCGTCCTCGACATCGCCGGGCACCGAATTCGACGAGCCGCTCGAGCAGCTCAAGGCCGACCGCGGGGTCGAGCTCGACACCGACCTCTCGGCAGAGGATCTGCGAGGGCTCGCCGCCCGCTACCGCGAGATCGTGCAGGAGCACACGGGCGAGGCATTTCCGAGCGATCCCTACCGGCAGCTCGAGCTTGCCGTGCGCGCGGTCTTCGACTCGTGGTTCGGGAAGCGCGCGCACGATTACCGCGAGTTCAACAAGATTCCGCACGACCTCGGCACCGCCGTGAACGTGGTCACCATGGTCTTCGGCAACATGGGCACCGATTCCGGCACCGGCGTGGCATTCACCCGCGACCCGAACACCGGCGAGAAGACGCTCTTCGGGGAGTACCTCACCAACGCGCAGGGGGAGGACGTGGTTGCCGGCATCCGCACCCCGGCGAAGATCAGCCAGATGCGCGACGAGATGCCCGAGGTCTACGCCCAGTTCGAGGCGATCGCCGAGCGTCTCGAACGCCACTACCGCGACGCGCAGGATCTCGAGTTCACGATCGAGCGGGGCACGCTCTACATGCTCCAGACCCGCTCGGCCAAGCGGACCGCTCCGGCCGCCGTGAAGATCGCGGTCGACATGGCCAACGAGGAGCTGCTGTCGCGCGAGGAGGCGATCCAGCAGGGTCGACCCAGCGCAGATCGTCCAGCTCCTCCTGCCGCGCTTCGACGAGGCGGCAAAGGCGCAGGCCCAGGACCGATTCCTGGCCAAGGGGCTCAACGCGTCGCCGGGAGCCGCCACCGGCCGCGCCGTCTTCGATCCGGATCGGGCGGTGGCCATGAAGGCGGCCGGCGACCCGGTGATCCTGGTGCGGATCGAGACGAGCCCCGACGACGTGCACGGCATGCTTGCCGCGCGCGGCGTCCTGACCGCACGCGGTGGCGCGACCTCCCACGCCGCGGTCGTGGCGCGCTCGATGGGGCTCGCCCTGCGTGGCAGGCGCCGAGTCCGCTCCGCATCGACTACGCGCGCACAGACGCATGCGCGCGGGCGAGAAGGTGGTCAACGAAGGCGACATGATCAGCATCGACGGCACCACCGGCGAGATCTTCGCCGGCGAGCTGCCGACCATCGAGGCGCGCTTCGAGGACGAGCACGATCTCGCGACGCTGCTCGGCTGGGCCGACGACGTGCGACGCCTGCAGGTCTGGGCCAACGCGGACTACCCGCGCGACGCCGAGCGCGCCCGCGCATTCGGCGCGCAGGGGATCGGCCTCTGCCGGACCGAGCACATGTTCTTCGAGGAGGACCGGCTGCCGACCGTGCAGCCGCATGATCCTGGCCGCGACCCAGGCGACCGATGCCAAGCGCCGCGCCGCCGCCGGCGCCGAGCTCTCGGCGGACGACGACGAGGCGGTTGCGACCTTCGACGCCGCGCTGGCCGAGCTCCAACGGCTCCAGACCGATGACTTCGCCGGCCTCTTCCAGGCGATGGACGGCCTGCCGGTCGTGATCCGCCTGATCGATCCGCCGCTCCACGAGTTCCTGCCCTAGTACGACGAGCTGCTCGAGGCGTGACTCGCCTCCGCACGCTGCTCGGCCAGCCGTCACATACCGATGCGATTGCCGACTCCCATGCGACCCGCGCTGCAGCGCGGGCTCGCGAAGCTCTTCGGCGAGAGGATGCCGCGCGTGCGATGCAGCTCATCGAACGGCCGGCGAAGGCATCGGCAAGACGATCGATCGGCATGGAGGCGGAGCTCGCGGAGAAGGAGGAGCTGCTCGCGCGGTCGCGGCGATGCGCGAGGAGAACCCGATGCTCGGCCTGCGCGGCTGCCGGCTCGGGCTGATGATCCCCGACATCGTCGAGATGCAGACCCGCGCCATCCTCGCCGCGCGCGGCGCGCGCTGACGGCCGAGGGCGGAAGGCCCACGCCCGAGATCATGATCCCGCTGGTCGGCCACGTGAACGAGCTGGCCGAGACGCGCACGATCCTCGAGGCAGAGGTCGCCGCGCAGTCGTCGAGGAGCGCGGGCCAGCAGGTGCGACTACAAGTTCGGCACGATGATCGAGGTGCCGCGCGGCGCGCTGACCGCCGACGAGATCGCCGAGTACGCCGAGTTCTTCAGCTTCGGCACGAACGACCTGACACAGATGACCTTCGGCTACTCGCGCGACGACGCCGAGGGCAAGTTCCTGCTCCAGTACGTCGAGCGCAAGATCCTGCCGGAGAACCCGTTCCAGGTGCTCGACCGCGACGGGCGTCGGCCAGCTGGTGCGGATGGCCATCGAGAAGGGCCGCGCGACGCGGCCCGGCCTGAAGATCGGCATCTGCGGCGAGCACGGCGGCGATCCCGCCAGCATCGCTTCTGCCACGAGGTGGGTCTCGACTACGTGTCGTGCTCCCCCTTCCGCGTGCCGGTCGCCCGGCTTGCCGCGGCCCAGGCCGCGCTCGCCTCGAGCGAGCAGCGCGACAAGTAGCGCTCGCTACGGTGGGCGGATCGGTCATCGGCGAATGGCGCTGAGGGCGATCAGGACGCGGCGGAGTCGGGCTCGGCGTCGGTGACGCGGTCGGGCTCGGACTCGGTGTGGCGCTGCGAGTGGGTGCCGGCGTCGGCGCCCTCGACGGCGTCGGGGTTGGCTTGGCGGCGGCGGCGGTCGCCAGCGAGACGAACGGCGGGGGAGGCGGAACGGCGGCGGGAGGCTCCCCGCAGGCGGCGTGAGCGCGGCAGTGGGAGAGGCGCTGGGCGTGGGCTTCGCGCTTGGCGTGGGCGTGGAGCGCGGCGAGGCCGAGGGCCCCGACGCGGAGGGCGCACCAACCGCTCCCAGGACGCCGCCGGCGATCGGCGGCGGCGCAGACTCCCGCGCCACGGGGAGGCCTCGGCCGGCGATCAGCTGTGACGCGCCGAAGGCAAGCACGGCGCCGAGGATCACCACGGCGGCGGTCGCCAGCCCGGTGCGGGCGACGCGCACGATCGGCCGCAGCGCTGCTCGATGCCTGACGCGAGAAGGGGCAGGGCTGCCCGCCCGGTATCGATTGCCGCGAGCGCATCACGCGCGGCCACGAGGCTGAGACAGCCTTCACAGACCGATGCGTGAAGAGCGGCGTCGCGCGGCGGCTCACCGGGCGCTCCTGCCCCGATCCAGGCCGCCGAACCGCTCGTGAAGGTCGTCGCTCACGAGAGGGCCCGGTGCGCCGCGTCGCGTATGCGGCGCGCGAGCTCACCGTCCTCCGGGGTGGTGTCTTGTCCGCGGGCCGAGATCCATGCCGCCACGTAGCGACGTCGCGCGCGTGCCACGACCCGCTCCAGCGCTCCCGTCGAAAGGCCGAGCACGGTCTCCGCGTCGCGGGCATCGAAGTGCTCGACGTCGAGGGTCACGATCGCGGCCCGTTCCACGACGTTGGGGGCAGCCAGGCCGGCAAACGCGCGGCGGTCAGTGCCCAGGTCGGCGAGCGCGCCGCGCCGCGCTGCCCATCCCTGCTGGCGGGCCTTCGGAGCGCCGCGTCGGGCCGCCAGCACGACCCGCGCCCGTAGCCACGCCGCGGCGCGCTCGGGATGGCGCAGCGAGCCGGCATTGTCGGCGCCCGCGGCGAGGACCTCGCTGGCGATGCGCGCCGCGCGCGCGGCGTCGCCGAGCGTCACCAGCAGCGCGAACCCGTGGACCCGCGCTCCGTGCAGGTCTCGAAAGGCCGCCCCCAGCAGCGCCGCCTGGCGGGTGGCGTCGCTCGACGCGTTCGAGGGGACTCGCTCCAAGATGCCTCCGGTGCGGAGCGGTGTGGTCAGGGGAAGTCTAGTGCAGGCCGCCAATCCCTCCAGAAGCCACCGCCCTGGCGACCCCCTTGACAACCTGATAAAATAGGCCCATCCCCACTCATTCCCCCTTGACAAGCCACGTCTGCGGCTGAGGTTCTATCTGCGCATGTCATCCGGCGTCGCCGCCGAGATCAAGTCGAAGCTGCCGGTGATCGAGATCGTCGGCGAGTCCGTCGTGCTCAAGCGGGCAGGCTCCGCCTACAAGGGCCTCTGCCCGTTCCACGCTGAGAAGACCCCCTCCTTTGTCGTCACGCCAGATCGGGAGACGTGGCACTGCTTCGGCTGCGGCAAGGGGGCGACATCTTCACCTTCCTCATGCAGCGTGACGGCCTCGATTTCCGCGAGGCGCTGACCCGCCTCGCGGAGCGGGCAGGGGTCGAGCTCTCGGAGCGCACCGCGCAGGAGGATCGGCATCGGCGGCGTCTGCGGGAGGCGCTCGAGGCGGCGATCGGCTGGTACCGCGAAGTCCTTGTTCAGGCTCGCCAGGCGGAGGTGGCCCGGGCGTACCTCGCGGAACGCGAGCTGAGCGACCGAGACGCTCGAGCGTTTCTCGATCGGATACGCGCCCAACACGTGGGACGCCCTTACCCGCCGGCTCAGGGCGCGGGGCTTCAGCGACGACGAGCTGGTCGAGCGCCGGGCTTGCCAGCAACGGGCGTCGTGGTGCGATCGACGCTTCCGCGGCAGGATCATCATCCCGATCCGCGACCAGTCCGCGCGCCCGGTCGGGCTCGGCGGGCCGCATCATGCCGGGCGCCGACGGCCCGAAATACCTGAACTCGCCGGCGACCCCGATCTTCGACAAGAGCCGCACGCTGTTTGCCATCGATCTCGCCAAAGCGGCCATCCGCCGCGAGAAGCTGGCCGTGATCGTCGAGGGCTATACCGACGTGATGGCGGCTCACCAGGCCGGCTTCACCAACGTGGTCGCCTCGCTTGGGACGGCGCTGACCCGCGGACAGATCGAGCTTGCGACCCGCTATGCCGATGCGGTGGCGCTCGCGTACGACGTCGACCTCGCCGGTGAGGCGGCCACCCAGCGCAGCCTGATGGACGAGCTGGGACCCGAGCATGTCCGCAAGGTTCGTGTGATCCGGATCCCGTCGGGCAAGGATCCGGATGAGCTGATCCGCTCCGACCCGGATGCCTGGCGGAGCGCGGTCGCCGAAGCGAGCGAGAAGAAGCGAATCCTGATGGATTACTTCATGGATCGCGAGACCGCGAACGTGGATCAATCGTCGGTGCCGGATCGCCTGGCGGCCGCCGAGCGCGTGCTCGAACAGCTCGCCAAGATTCACGATCCCCTCTGGCAGGGCACCTATGTCCAGCAGCTCGCCCAGGAGCTGAACCTGCGTGAGCAGGATCTTCGAGATCGATTGGCCCAGGTCGCCCTGCGGCCCGCCCGTTCGAGCGACAGATCGGTCACGCCGGAGCCCGTGCAGCCGGCCCCGCAGCTGGCGCCGCTCGAGGCCCTGGCGCTCCAGATCCTGCTCCGCCATCCGGTCTGCATCGACCAGCTCCCTGCGCCGGGCCAGCCGCTCCCGCTCCGGACGCGGTGGCGACGGCCCTGGTGGAGGCATGGCGCGATCAGCTTCGATCGGACCCCTCCGGCGGGGATCGCGCCGCCTGGGTGCAGTCACTCGACCCGGCGAGCGCCGATCTGGCGCGCGACCTGCTCGCCCGGAGCGCGGCCGCGGGACCGCAGCTGGATTCCGGGCAGGCTCGCGAGGCGCTGCGCGTCAGCCTGATGCGCCTGCGCGTGGAGCGGCTCGACGAGGAGATTCGAGACGGGCAGCTCCTGCTCGAGGGCGCGCAGCGGGAAGGCGACCGCGAACGACTGGAAGAGATCGAGCAACGAATCAATCTGCTCGGCCGCGAGAAGGCCGATACGACGAGAGCAATGCATGAGCCGGCCATGGCGGCCGGTGCGAGGAGGACCTGAGCGTGGCAACCAGCACCACCCGTAAGAACGTCAAGGCGGCCGAGCCGGAGAAGCCGGCCCCGACCAGGAAGCAGCCGACCCAGAAGGCCCCGGCCCGCACCGTCCCGCGGGCGAAGGCGGAGACGCCTTCGCGAGCCCGTCCGAAGAAGGGCGCCGAAGGTGCTGAGGGCAGAGCCATCGCGCAGCTCCTGAACCGCGCAAAGGCCGATGGCTTTATCACCCATGACCAGATCCTCGCCGCGGTGCCGCAGCCCGAAGCGCACCTCGCGGAGATCGAGGAGCTCTACGCCAAGGCGGAAGAGGGCGGGATCGAGGTGCTCGACGCCGACAACAACCCGACCCTGATGGCGGAGGCCGAGCCCGAAGCCGAGGAGCGCCCAGCCGCGGCCGAACCAAGCGCGAGGCCGAGGAGGATCTCGAGGCGCTCGCCGCCGACCTGATCGGGATCGACGACCCGGTCCGCATGTACCTCAAGGAGATCGGCAAGGTCGCGCTCCTCACCGCCGAGGAGGAGGTCGTGCTGGCCAAGGCGATCGAGCTCGGCGAGCTGGCGGTCGAGGACCCGGCGCGGGCCCTCGTCAACCTGTACACCTGGGTCAGCACCAACTCCGAGCCGAAGGCCCGCAGCATGGCCGCCATGCGTGCCTTCGACCTGCCCAAGGACTCGGCCGCGCGTGACGCGCGACGCGATCGACTGGTGGGTCGCGCCGCAAGCGAGACGATCACCCCGCCGGTCGTCAAGTTCAGCAAGGCGCGCAAGGCGCCCGACCTCGACGACGAGGCCCGCGAGCGGATCATGCACGCCGAGTCGATCATGAAGCTCCTCGCGCGAGGACGCCGGCGACGCGCTCAAGCAGGCGATCCTGTTCGGGCACACCTATCGGCTTCAAGGCGCTCGATCACGCCGGCGCGGCGGAGCTCGTCGAGCTCGAGCGCTGGGCGCGCGAGACGGCGCAGGAGATCGTGCGGGACTACATCGAGGACGGCAACGACGCCGGCCTACCTGCACGAGCTCGGCTACGACCCCGACCATTCCGCCGGAGGTGCCGCTCGAGAAGCGCTCGGGCCGCCTGGTCGAGCAGAGCGTCGATGCCCGCAAGCGCCTGACCGAGGCGAACCTGCGCCTGGTGGTCAGCATCGCCAAGAAGTACATCGGCCGCGGCATGAGCTTCCTGGACCTGATCCAGGAGGGCAACATCGGCCTGATCCGCGCGGTCGAGAAGTTCGACTACGAGCAAGGGCTTCAAGTTCAGCACCTACGCCACCTGGTGGATTCGGCAGGCGATCACGCGCGCCATCGCCGACCAGGCCCGCACGATCCGCATCCCGGTCCACATGGTGGAGACGATCAACCGCCTGATCCGCGTCAGCCGCGACGCTGCTCCAGGAGCTCGGCCGCGAGCCGACGGTCGAGGAGATCGCGCGGCGCATGAGCCGCGACGAGATCATCCGCGAGCTGCGCGACAAGCTGCAGCGCGAGCCGACCGATGGCCGAGACCGACGAGCGCGAGGCGGCCAGGGCCCGCAGACGCGTCTGCCCCGGAGAAGGTGCGCGAGATCATGAAGGTCAGCAGGAGCCGGTCAGCCTCGAGACGCCGATCGGCGAGGAGGAGGACACGCACCTGGGCGACTTCATCCCGGACCTGGCCAGCGTGGCGCCGGCCGACGCCGCCAGCCACCAGCTGCTCAAGGAGCAGGTGGAGGGCGTGCTCGACTCGCTGACGCCGCGGGAGCGCGCGCGTGCTGCAGCTGCGCTTCGGCCTGGAGGACGGCCGCAGCCGGACGCTCGAAGAGGTCGGCCGCGACTTCAACGTGACCCGCGAGCGGATCCGGCAGATCGAGGCGAAGGCGCTGCGCAAGCTGCGCCACCCGAGCCGCAGCCGGAAGCTCAAGGACTACCTGGAATAGACCGATGCCGACCGCTGGTCTGGTTTTGACCGTCCCTTCGTGGCGGCGCTATGATCGGGCGACCCCAGGCGGATCAGCGATGGTTCGCGGCGTTCCGGCGTAGCTCAGTGGTAGAGCGGGCGGCTGTTAACCGCTTGGTCGTAGGTTCGAGTCCTACCGCCGGAGCCACTTCCCCCGAGTGGTTGACCTCTCTGCGTGTATGCACGCGCTTGACCAGTGCTAGGGTTCCGTCATGTCCGTGAAGCCGACGCTGGTCGTGGTTGACGTGCAGCGCGCATTCGATGACCCCTTCTGGGGCAAGCGGAACAACCCTGATGCCGAGGCGAACGTTGCGCGGCTGCTCGCCGCCTGGAGAGCCGCGAAGGCGCCCGTCATCCATGTACGACATCGGGAGACCCGATCCCGAATGGCACTTCTTCAACGAGGGGGATCCCGGGTTCGAGTTCAAACCGGAAGCGATGCCCGTGGGTGATGAGCCAGTGCTCACCAAGGGAGTGAACTCGGCGTTCATCGGGACCGACCTGGAAGACCGCCTGCGTGCGGCCGGTGCCACAACGGTGGTGATCGCCGCGATCACGACCGATCACTGCGGTTCGACCACCGCGCGGATGTCAGGGAATCTCGGGTTCGAAACCTGGTTCGTCGGTGATGCGTGCGCCACCTTCGACCGAGAAGGTCCGGATGGTGAGGTCTTCCCGGCTGATCTCATCCACCGCACGGCCCTTGCGAGCCTCCACGACGAGTTCGCTGATGTCATCACGACCGACGAGGCCACTGCCCGGCTGGCCTGAGGCCGATGTCCTGGACCTGTAGTACGTCGTCCCGGCCGCCGCGTCGCCCATACTGGGCCGGCATGTCTTCGCCCTCACCAATCGATGCCTATCTTGCGATCCGGCCGGCTGCCCAGCGGGAGGTCCTTCAGCACCTCCGCTCCCAGATTCGCCGATTGGTGCCCGATGCCGAGGAGACGATCAGCTACGGCCTCCCGGCGTTCACGCTGAAGGGCCGCGCCGTCGTCTGGTTCGCCGGTTGGAAGGCGCACTGCAGCATCTATCCGCTGACCGAAAGCTTCCTGCAGGCGCATGCGCCCGAGCTCGGCATGTATCGACGGACGAAGGGGAGCCTGCACTTCACACCCGACGCTCCGCTGCCCGAGAAGCTGGTTGAGAGCCTCGTCCGGGCGCGTCTCGCCGATCTCGACGGCGGGTCCTAGCTCTCCGCTTCGGGCTCGGCGAGATCCACCCTTCGCAGCTTCGCCGGGTCGCCCATGATGTCGATCTCGTGGATCAGCCCGCCGCGAACGGTCAGGCCGACAACGGCCACGACCTTCCCGGGCGGCCCGACGACGACGCCTGGGCCGCCGTTGACCACCGCCGCCCGCCCGAGCGGCGCGAAGGCCACCGCGCGGGTGCGAAGGACGTCGGCGACCTGGCTCGCACCGACCACCGGCGGTCGCGCCAGCGGACCGCGGCCCCCACCATCCGTCCGGAGCACGACGTCGGGGGCGAGGAGGGCGAGCAGCGCGTCGAAGTTTCCGCCGCGCGCAGCCGCGAGGAATGCGTCGACGACCTGGCGCTGCACAGCCAGATCGGCATCCGGCTCCGGTCGCGCTGCCTGCACCCTGCGACGTGCGCGGCTGGCGAGCTGCCGAGCTGCGGCGGGGGATCGGTCGACGACGCTGGCGATCTGGTCGAACGGCAGGGCGAACACGTCGTGCAGCACGAAGGCCAGGCGCTCGGCTGGGGTGAGGGTCTCGAGCACGACCAGCAGCGCGAGGCCCACCGCATCGGCCATGACGGCCTCATCCTCCGGCGAGCCACCGCCGACGACCGGCTCCGGCAGCCATGACCCGGCATACCCCTCGCGTCGAGATCGGCGCGACCGGAGCATGTCAAGGCAGATGCGGCCCACCACGGTCGTGAGCCAGGGCCGAAGATCGTCGCCCTCTCGCGGGGGACTCGGTCGAGCCGCAGCCAGGCTTCCTGCATCGCGTCTTCGGCCTCCGTGACCGAACCGAGCATCCGGTAGGCGACGGCGCGCAGGTATTGGCGGTGGCGCTCGAACTCGCGCGCCAGGAGGGCGCGGGATTCGGGGGGCGGTGCCTGTGCGTTCATCTCACCGGAGAACGGATCCGCGGGCCGAAACGTGACCGGTGGCCGCCTGGCCGGTCACATCGGCGACTCGCGCTTCGTTTCCTTGTTGCATTTCGCACCATCTCTCCGGCGCCGCGGGCGCTGGACGACCACAGGGAGAATTCACGATCATGTCCAGCGCAACCGTCCCCTCGCTGATTCCCATTCTCAACCCCCTGATCCGCCGGCTCCTTGGTGCCGGCCTGCCGTTCGGCCCAAACGTGCTCCTGACCGTACGCGGCCGCTCGAGCGGCCTCCCCCGGACGTTCCCGGTCGCCATCCTCGACCTCGACGGGCGACGGTTCGTCCAATCGCCCTTCGGCGAAGTGAACTGGGTCCACAACCTGCGCGCCGCCGGCGAGGCGGTCGTGTCGAAGGGTCGCGGTCAGGAGCGCGTCGACGCGATCGAAGTCGTGCCCGAGGAGGGAGGCCCGCTGCTCCGTGAAGCCCTTGCGCCCTACCTCCGGTCGCGGGTCCTGCGCCCGGTGCTCAGGCGGTTCTTTCACTTCAGAACGGACTCGACGCTTCATGACTACGTCGCCCAGGCGCGCACCCATCCGATGTTCGAGCTGCTGAGCCGCCAGGCTGGAGCGGATGAAGGGAACCAGGCGACGTCGCCTCGCGTCTGACCCGCGTGCCTACCCGCCTGCCGGCCCTAGTGGTCGTCGCCATCCTCGCGGCCTGCCAGGGCCCGGCCTCGCAACCAGCGGAGGTCGAGGTGAGCGGCGTTGCGCAGGCCGGCCCGGTCTGCCCGGTCGAGCGCCAGCCACCCGACCCGGCGTGCGCGGACCGGCCCGTCGCCGGCGCCATCCTGCTCGTCACCAGGAACGGCGACGAAGTGACCCGGACGACGTCGGCCGCAGACGGGACGTTCCATTTGCGACTGACGCCGGGGGAGTACCAGCTCATTCCGCAACCGGCGCAGGGGTTGATGGGGACAGCCCCGCCGATCGCGCTGACGGTGCGCACCGGCGTGCCCATGGCGCCGGTCGTCGTCGCCTATGACACCGGGATTCGCTGATTTGCGGCGACCGCGGTGCTAACGCGCGGACCCATGCTGCGTTACTACCGGTGAGCCGGGCACTGCGTTAGCGGCTCTGCCGCTAGGGCAGCCGCAGTGTCCGGCGTTTCGCTGCCAGGCCCGACCCGACTCAGCCGTTGCGCTCGCGCCAGTTCTCGTCGACCGGCGCGGTCGGGCCGACGTTGTCGAGCGTCGGCAGGAGGACCACGCCCATCACCGTCATCGCGGCTGCGAACACGATGAGCATTGCCGCGCCGGCCCAGTCGTAGGTGCCGCGCGCCGGATCATGGCTGAGGAACCAATAGGCGACGCCGATGGCCGCGATCAGCGCCGGCAGGAGCAGGTAGCGTCTCAGCGACATCGTGGGGATGATACCCGAGCACGGCCCCGGCGAGCTCCATCGGTCGCGGAATCTGGGCAAACCTGTGTTTTCAAACGAGCCAGCCGCAGTCCGTGCGATTGACGGAAGGTGGCTCGTCGGTGCGCACCCCCGTCTGCGGTGGGTTGCTCCGAGTCAGTGGGCGGCTCGCCATGTCCCTCGTTGCCAGCGTCGCTCGCCGGACGGCGGGATCGGTCACCGGCGGGGCTTCCGCCGGCTCGCTCCGGACGGCCGGCTGGGTCGGAGCGCCGGCGCCGATCCCGGCACGTGCCGTGACGACGGAGCCGTCGGGGTAGCTCAGCCAGAGGCCGCGCATGCGGGCGATGAAGTGCTCGGCCATGCCGGGAACCAGCATCTCGACGATCCCGCGGCCCGTGCGGCGATAGCCGCGCGGCCGCTCATCGGCCTGGAGTCGGTCGACGAAGGCGCGGTTGAGCTGCTCTTCGACGGCGAGCCGAATCGACTCTGGCGCCTCCACCGTGACCCGCCCCCCGCGGAAGATCGCGCGGCCCGCAACGTCGCCGGCGGTGGACCCACGCGGAGTCCGCAGCAGCTCGTAGACGATGGTGTCCTCGGTGCGCGGATCGCCCAGCCGGTTGATCATCGGCGGCAGGATAGCAGGCGCACCCGGACGCATTCCGACGATTCACCGCACGGTAGAATCGCCCGCATGGAGACCGAGGAGAAGGGCTACCGCGAGATGGTGGCCGCGCAGAGCGACGAGCAGATCGACACCTGGGCGAGCGATCTGTTCATGGACTTCGCGAAGCGCCTGGGCGTGGGCAACGCGATCGAGCGATTCTGCAGCGCGGCCAGGCTCGACGCGCGCGGCTTCCAGCGCGCCTTCCTCGTGGGCGGGGGACCGGACCACGTTGTGGGGATCGATACGGGCGGCCAGCTGGCGGCACCCATCTTCGAGCTGCCGCGGGCGGTGGCCGGCCTACGAAGAATCGACCCTGAAGCCCGCGCGCGGCTGATCAACTTCCTGGTCGACCATCGCGAGGTGATGTCCTACACCGCCTGACCTCAGGCGGGCTCTTCGCGACTCCCGGTTCCGGCGCGGATGATCGCGATCGCGTTTTCGATCTTCAGCTTCGTGATCGTGAGGTGCTTCGCGAAGTTGTCGCGATTGACGTCTGGGATCTGTGCCATGACGTCAGGGTCGCGGAGGAGATCGACCAGCTCTTCGACCCCGTCCGCGAGCTTCCCCCGCGCGCTCATCAGCGCGTCGTCAGCTTCGCGGGCCGCGACCAGCTCGCCTGCGACGGTCCGCGCACGCCGCTTCGGCCGCGCGGCAGGCTCGTCGATGGGAGCGCCGCCGGTCAGGGCGCGTAGCCGCGCCAGGGTCAGCTCGCCGGCAATCACCTTCTTGCCGAGCCGCCGCCGCTTGCGCTCGTCCCCGATCTTCATCAGCTCGTACGCGTGCGAGAGCGTGTCCTTGCGCAAAGACACGAGCTCGCGGATGTCCTGGGGCGCATCGGAGAGCCGGAGGCGGTTCTCGATGTAGCCCTTGTCCTTTCCGAGCTTCTGCGCGAGCTGACGAAGGCTGTAGCCCAGATCGGTCATCTTGCGGAACATGACCGCCTCCTCCAGAGGGGAGACGTCCTCCCGCTGCAGGTTCTCGATGATCGAGACCTCGAGCGCGGTGTCATCGTCGAACTCGGCGACGATGGCCGGGATCGTCGACCGATCCGCGCAGGCGCGACGCCCGCCAGCGTCGCTCGCCCGCGATGAGCTGGAACTGGTGTCCGACCGGACGTACCAGGATCGGTTGCAGAACGCCGTGCTCGCGGATGGAGTCGGCGAGCTCCGTGAGCGAGTCCTCTTCATAGGAGAGGCGCGGCTGCGCCGGATTGGGCAGGATTCGTTCGACAGGAATCTCCCGGATCTGCGCGTGCGTTGCGCGGGATTCGATCAGGGAGACGATCCCCGGCGCCAGGTCCGTTGCCTGCGCCTCGTCGAAGAGGCGGTGGATGTTCTCCCGGAAGGCAGGGCCCTTGTTAGCCAAGCTCGATCACCTCCTGGGCCAGCTCGCGGAACGACCTCGCGGCCGCGGAGCTGCCCGGCATAGTCGGTGATCGGGCGTCCCGTCAGGGGAGCCTCGCCGAACTTCACCGTGTTCTTGATCATGGTGTTGAAGACGCGGTGATCGCCCAGGCCGCGAAGGTTGTCCAGCATCTCGCGGGCGAGGACCGTCCGGCCGTCGAAGAAGGTGGGGAGCAGGCCGAGGACCTCGAGGTCGTGGTTCAGCTTCAGCTTGATCGTGTTGATCACCTTGATCAGCGCGGTCAGGCCCTTGATCGCGTAGTACTGGGTCTGCACCGGAATGATGACGCGCGAGCTCGCCACCAGCGCATTGATCGTCAGCAGGCCCAAGCGTTGGCGGGCAATCGATGATGACGACGTCGAACTGGTTCTCGACCCACCCTGAGAGCGCGTCCCGCAGGACCATCTCGCGGCCGATGGCGGTGAAGAGCTCGACCTCCGTCGACGCGAGCTCCAGGGTCGCGGGCGCGATCGAGAGCCCTGGGCTCTCCGTCTCACGCACGATGTCGTCGAGCGACACCCGGTCCTCGGACAGGACGTCCGCCATCGAGGCCTGGACGTCAGAGAGGGCTACGCCGAGGCCAACCGTCATGTTCGCCTGGGGATCCATGTCGACGCAGAGCACCCGATAACCTCGTTCTGCGAGCGCGCCGCCGAGATTGATCGAGCAGGTCGTCTTGCCGACGCCACCCTTCTGATTCGCAATCGAGATCACCTTGGTCAAAGGAACACCTTCGTGCAGCTTGCGAGGGGATTGGTCGCGACCGCGGCCGGCTTCGATGATACTCGGGCAGCCTCTCCGCGGGCACCCGACTTATCCACAAGCTGCGGCAGTGTGGGTGTCTTTGTGCAAAGACGAGTCGGTATACTCGAAGTTGTCCACCGTGGAAATGCCGGGCCCATAGCTCAGTGGTTAGAGCATCCGGCTCATAACCGGCGGGTCGCAGGTTCGATCCCTGCTGGGCCCACCATCCGCACAGGAGGAGTCCTTGTCGACGTCCGACAAGCTGGCGCGCCTGCACCAGATGCGTGGCGCCGCCAAGCTGGGCGGTGGAGAGCGGCGGATCGCTCAGCAGCACGAGCGCGGCAAGCTGACCGCGCGTGAGCGGCTCGATCTTCTGCTCGACGAGGGGAGCTTCTCCGAGCTCGACGCATTCGCGCTGCATCGCGCGAGCGATTTCGGGCTCGACGACGAGCGCTACCTCGGCGACGGCGTCGTCAGCGGGCACGGAACGATCGAGGGTCGCGTGGTCTTCGTGTATGCCCAGGACTTCACCGTCTTCGGCGGATCGCTCTCCGAGGCTCACGCGGAGAAGATCTGCAAGGTGATGGACCTGGCGATGCAGAACGGCGCGCCGATCATCGGCCTGTCGGACTCCGGCGGGGCGCGAATCCAGGAGGGCGTCGTCGCCTCGGCGGCTACGCCGACATCTTCCTGCGCAACACGCTGGCCTCGGGCGTCGTCCCGCAGATCTCGCTGGTGATGGGCCCGTGCGCGGGTGGCGCGGTCTACTCGCCCGGCGATCACCGATTTCACGTTCATGGTCGACGGCACCAGCTACATGTTCGTGACCGGGCCGAACGTGGTGAAGACGGTCACGCACGAGGAGGTCGATTTCGAGGGACTCGGCGGCGCGCGCATTCACAACGAGACGAGCGGCGTCGCGCACTTCCTGAGCGGCGCCGAGCCGCAGGCGCTCGAGCTGGCCCGAACGTTGCTTAGCTACATGCCGCAGAACAATCTCGAGACCCGCCAGTCGCCGGCGAGGCGATCGAACCCGAACTGGGCGGCGATGCGCTGGACGCGCTCATCCCGGATTCGCCGCAACGCTCCTACGACATGCACGAGGTCATTCGCGGGATCGTCGACGCCGGATCGTTCCTGGAGGTTCATGCCCTCTTCGCGCGCAACATCATCTGCGGATTCGCGCGGGTCGAAGGGCGGAGCGTAGGGATCGTCGCGCAGCAGCCCGAGGTCCTGGCAGGAGTGCTCGACATCGACGCGTCCGACAAGGCGGCGCGCTTCGTGCGGTTCTGCGACTGCTTCAACATCCCGCTCGTCACGCTCGTCGACGTGCCGGGATTTCTGCCGGGCGTCGACCAGGAGCATCGCGGCATCATTCGCCACGGCGCGAAGCTGCTCTACGCGTACTGCGAGGCGACGGTGCCGAAGGTGACCGTGATCACGCGCAAGGCGTACGGCGGCGCATACGACGTGATGAGCAGCAAGCACGTCCGCGGGGATCTGAACTTCGCGTGGCCGACGGCGGAGATCGCGGTGATGGGCGTCGAGGGCGCAGTGAACATCATCTTCCGCGACCGGATCGCAAAGGCGGAGGATGGAGATGCGGAACGCGCGCGTCTGGTCTCCGAGTACGAGGAACGCTTTGCGAATCCGTACGTGGCGGCTGCCCGTGGCTACCTCGACGAAGTGATCCTGCCGTCGGAGACGCGAGCCCGTGTCGCTCGCGGGCTGCAGGTGCTCGAAGGAAAACGCCAGTCGGGCCCGGCGAAAAAGCACGGCAATATCCCCCTGTAGGCCGAGCGTCTTTGCGCAAAGACATCCGACCGTGAGCGCTGCGCGTCCGTTCCACCGGCTGGTGGTGGCGAACCGCGGGGAGATTGCGGTCCGCGTGATGCGAGCCTGCCGTGAGCTGGGCATCGAGTCGGTGGCGCTCTACTCCGATGCCGACCGTGACGCGCTCCACGTGCGCTCCGCCGACCGGGCCGTAGCGCATCGGTCCGGCTGCGGCAGGTGAGTCCTACCTCTCGATTCCAGCTGTCGTGGAGGCTGCCCTCCGAAGCGGGGCGGAGGCACTGCATCCGGGCTACGGCTTCCTCTCCGAGAACGGTGCGTTCGCCCGCGCGGTGATCGACGCCGGGATCGCCTTCGTGGGGCCGGCGCCCGCCACCCTGACGGCGCTTGGTGACAAGCTGGCCGCGCGCCGCCTGGTCGCGGATGCGCGGGTCCCGGTCGTCCCCGGGCTGATGGTGCCGCTGGCCGACGACCAGCGGGACCTGGGAGAGGTGGGCTTCCCGGCCCTCCTCAAGGCAGCCGCCGGAGGCGGAGGCCGCGGAATGCGCCGCGTCGACGGTCCGCAGGAGGTGGGGTCGGCACTCGCGACCGCGCGGCGCGAGGCAATGGCGGCATTCGGCGATGGCACCATCTACGCGGAGCGGCTGGTCTCGCCCGCCCGCCACGTCGAGGTCCAGCTGCTGGGCGATCGTCACGGCGCGCTGGCCACCCTGGGCGAGCGCGACTGCAGCGTCCAGCGCCGCCACCAGAAGCTCGTCGAGGAGAGCCCTTCCCCCGCGGTGACTCCCGAGATCCGTGCGGCTCTGCTGGAGAGCGCGCGGCGCGTGGCGGCGACGGTCGAGTTCGAGAACGCCGCGACGGTCGAGTTCCTGCTCGACGCGGACGGGAACCACTACTTCCTGGAGATGAACACCCGCCTCCAGGTCGAGCACGGCGTCACGGAGCTGGTCACCGGGCTCGACCTCGTCAGCTGGCAGATTCGCATCGCTGCGGGCGAGCGGTTGGGCGACGAGGTGCTCGCGGCCGCTCCTCGGGGCCACGCCATCGAAGCCCGCCTGTATGCCGAGGACCCCTACGACGGCTTTCGGCCGGTGGCCGGGACGGTGAGCACCTGGGAGATGCCGGCCGGGCCTGGCGTGCGGCTGGATGCAGGGGTCGAGGCGGGGACGCGCCTGCGCCCCGAATACGACCCACTCCTCGCGAAGCTCCTTGTCCACGCCGCCGACCGGCCCGCGGCCGTCGCGCGGCTCCGACGGGCGCTGGATGAGACCCTGATCGGCGGGGTTCAGACCGACCTGGGCTTCCACCGCTGGCTCGTCGACGAGGCGGGGTTCGGGGCGGGCAGCTACGACACCTCCCTCGTCGCCGAGCGGTGGGGGAGCGGCCCGGCTCTCAGCACCGAAGAGATGCGCCTCGCGGCATCGGCTGCCCGCGATGCCCGCCTGGCCGCCGCTCGGGCAGAACGCAGCACCTTCCCCGGCGGGAGCCCCGTCGAGTCAGCCTGGGCAACGCAGGCTCGCCGCGAGGGGATCGATCGATGAGCACCTTCGAGCTGCGGGTCGGGGGACGGCAGGTCGACCCTCCGGAGGACTCGCAGCTCGCCTGGCTCGATCGCACGCGCGGGATCGCTCGCCTTGCCGACGGGACGATCGCCCTCGTCGAAGGGTCGGGCAGCGAGTGGACTGTCACGCTGCGCGGCCGTCGCATCCCGATCCAGGTCCTGACCCGCGCGAGAGCGGATCCTGGCCGAGGCCGAGAGCGGCGAGGCGGCGCACGCCGGACCGCTCGACATCACCGCGACCCTGCCCGGTCTCATCGTTGCGGTGGAGGTTTCAGCCGGCGACGAGGTCGAGGCCGGCGCGCCGCTGCTGACGATCGAGGCGATGAAGATGCAGAACGAGGTGCGCGCCCCGCGTGCCGGGACGGTCGGCCGGATCGCCGTCGAGGCGGGCCAGACGGTGGCGACCGGAGCCCTGCTGCTGCGCCTGGAGTCACCCTCCGCCCGCTAGAATCGGTCCCAGATGAGCGACCCCGAGCAGCCACCGCCGTCGCGCCATCGCTCGACCTCGGGGATCGAGATCAAGAGCGTCTATGGCCCGGCCGATCTTGCCGGGTTCGAGGCGGAGCGCGACCTCGGCGAGCCGGGCGCGTTCCCATTCACCCGCGGTGTGCGTCCCACCGGCTACGCGGGTCGCACCTGGACCATGCGGCAGTACGCGGGCTTCGGCAGCGCGGAAGAGACGAATCGGCGCTTCCGGTACCTGCTCGGGCACGGGCAGACCGGCCTCTCGGTCGCCTTCGACCTGCCGACCCAGATGGGGTACGACTCCGACGATCCACTGGCGGTGGGCGAGGTTGGCCGCACCGGGGTGCCGATCGACACGGTGGCCGACATGGAGCTCCTCCTTGCCGAGATCCGCCTCGACACGGTCAGCACCAGCATGACGATCAACGCCACCGCGGCGATCCTGCTCGCCCTGTACGAGGCGGTTGGTCGGCGCCAGGGCGTCGAGCCCAAGCGGCTGCGCGGGACCCTCCAGAACGACATCCTGAAGGAGTACATCGCGCGCGGGACGTATATCTTCCCGCCCGGGCCCTCGATGCGCCTGGTGACCGATACGTTCGCCTACTGCGCCGCCGAGATGCCTGCCTTCAACACGATCAGCATCAGTGGCTACCACCTGCGCGAGGCGGGAGCGACGGCGGTCCAGGAGGTCGCCTTCACCATCGCGAATGCCATCGCCTACGCCGATGCAGCGCTGGAGGCCGGCCTCGCGTTCGACGACTTCGCACCGCGGCTCTCGTTCTTCTTCGCTGCCCATAACGACCTCCTGGAGGAGGTGGCGAAGTTCCGCGTCGCCCGCCGCGTGTGGGCGACGATCGCCCGAGACCGGTTCGGGGCGCGCGACCCGCGATCCATGGCAATGCGCTTCCACGTGCAGACCGGCGGGTCGACGCTGACGGCGCAGCAGCCCGATACGAACGTGGTCCGAACGACCGTGCAGGCGCTGGCCGCGGTGCTTGGCGGTGCCCAGAGCCTCCATACCAACGCGCTCGACGAGGCGCTCGGCCTGCCGACGCCGGCCACCGCCCGACTCGCGCTTCGCACGCAGCAGGTGCTCGCCCACGAGTCGGGTGTCACCTCGCCGGTGGACCCGCTGGCCGGCTCGTACTACGTGGAGGCCCTGACCGGCGAGCTCGAGGAACGGATCTGGGCCGAGATCGCAGCGATCGACGAGCAGGGAGGCACGCTCGCCGCCCTCGAGCGGGGATACCAGCAGAACGAGATCGCGGAGGCGGCGTATGCCTTCCAGCGCGCGATCGAGTCGGGCGAGCAGCTGGTGGTCGGGGTCAACGCGTTCGCCGAGGAGGGCGACGAGCAGCGCCCGGCGGCCCAGCTGATCGACCCGGAGACCGCTCAGCGCCAGATCGAGCGCACCCAGGCGATCCGCGCCGGCCGCGACGCCGCCCGCGCCCGCGAGGCGACCGCCGCCCTGGAGTCGGCAGCCGCCGGGACCGAGAACCTCCTGCCTCGAATCCGGGCCTGTGTCGAGATGAAGGTCACGCTCGGGGAGATCAGCCACGCGTTGCGACGCGCGTGGGGCGAGTACCGCCCGTGACATCGGGCCGATCGACCACGTCGGAATCGTGGTGCGCTCCATCGACGAGGCCCTGCCCCGCTACCGGTCCCTCTTCGGCCTGCTGCCCGCTGCTCCGGTGATCGCTTTCGCCAGCCAGGGCGTACGCCTCTGCTTCCTGGACAGCGGGCCGGCGCCCGCCGCCCGATTGGAGCTGGTGGAGCCGGTCGACCCGGGCTCCGGCGTCGCGCGCTTCCTCGCGCAGCGCGGCGAAGGGCTGCACCACCTCTGCTTTCGCAGCGACGACATCGCGACGGACCTGGCGAGCCTCGAGGCCCACGGCGCCGAGCTGATCGACCGCGCTCCGCGCCCGGGAGCGCACGGCAGCGTCGCCTTCATCCATCCCCGCACTCTCAGCGGGGTCCTGTGGGAGCTGATTCAGGAGGACGGCGAAGGGGTCGCGGCGCCGCAGTCGAACCCGTAGCGACGCTGCGCGATGTCCGCGCTTCCCACCGCCACCAGGTCCTGCGCCGTCTCCAGCCGTGCGTCGCTCGGCCCGGCAGTCGTGGCATCGAGCAGGCTCGCGAGGAGCGAGGCGAGGAGGTCCTCGAAGGCGTGGCCCGGCTCCCACGCGGGGAGCGTGGTGAGAGATTCGTTCGCCCGGCCGATCTCGGTGGTGACGGTGGCCAGGTCGTCGTCAGCGAGCGCGTCGGTCCCGGTCGCCAGGTGGCCGAACGCGGCGCACGCCGCCTCGGCATAGCCGGGCGGCGGCGGGTTCCGGCTCGGATCGGTACGCAGCCAGCCGACGAGCAGGACGATCCCGACCACCGCCAGCAGAAGAAGCGTGGCCATCCATCCGAAGCCGAAGAATCGGAAGAGGCCGACCCCTGCCCGGCGCGGCTCGCTCAGCGAACGCCCGCCTCGCGCAGGAGCGGGGGATGTGCGACGGGGAGTCGGCAACGCGGACGCCGGCCGACTCGAGCGCGGTCCGCTTCGACTCCGCGGTCCCGGCATCCCCCGAGATGATCGCGCCGGCGTGACCCATCCGCCGCCCCGGCGGGCGCGGTGCGCCCCGCGATGAAGGCGGCCATCGGCTTGCGGACCTCCCTCGCGATGAAGGCGGCGGCACGCTCCTCGTCGTCGCCGCCGATCTCGCCGATCATCACGATCGCCTCGGTCTGCGGGTCCGCGTTGAAGAGCGCGAGGATGTCGATGAAGCTGGTCCCCACGATCGGATCGCCGCCGATCCCGACGCAGGTCGTCTGGCCGAGGCCGGCATCGGTCAGCGCCTGGACCACCTCGTAGGTCAGCGTGCCGGAGCGGCTGACCAGCCCGACCGGGCCCGGCCGATGGATGTTGCCCGGGATGATGCCCGACCTTGGCCTCGCCGACCGTCGTCGCGCCGGGGCAGTTCGGGCCGATCAGCCGGGACCCCCGCTCGCGCGAGCACGTGCGTAGACGCGCACCATGTCGAGCGCGGGGATCCCCTCGGTGATGCAGATGACGAGCGGGATGCCGGCCGTCCGCCGCCTCGAGGATGGCGTCCGGCGCGAAGGGCGCGGGCACGAAGATGCAGGACGCATTGGCTCCGGTCTCGGCGACCGCATCGGCGACCGTGTCGAAGACCGGGACCCGCCCGTCGACCGCCGACTGGCCGCCCTTGCCCGGCGTGACGCCGGCCACGATGCCGGTGCCGTAGTCGAGCATCGCTCGCGAATGGAACTCGCCCTCGCGCCCGGTGATGCCCTGCACCAGCAGGCGGTGTCTGCGATCGACCAGGATGCTCATGCCGATGCCGGCTGCCGCGGCCACGGCCTTGCGCGGCGGCATCGTCGAGGCTGTCGGCGGTGATCAGGTTCGCGCGCGCGCAGGATCCGGCCGCCTCGTCGGCGTTGGTGCCGACGATGCGGACGACCATCGGCACCTGGCGGCCGAGCGACGCGCGCGCCTCGACGATCCCATGAGCCACCTCGTCGCCGCGGGTGATGCCACCGAAGATGTTGATCAGGATGGCCCGCACGTTCGGGTCGTCCAGGATGATCCGGAACGCGGCCGCCACCCGCTCCGCCTTGGCTCCGCCGCCGATGTCGAGGAAGTTCGCCGGCTCGCCGCCGGCCAGCTTGACGAGGTCCATGGTGGTCATCGCCAGGCCCGCGCCGTTGACCATGCAGCCGATGCTGCCGTCGAGCTTGATGAAGTTGATGCCCGGCCTCGCGTGCCGCGATCTCGGAGGGCTCCTCCTCGCCGAGGTCGCGCAGCGCCTCGAGGTCGGGATGCCGGAAGAGCGCCGACTCGTCGAGCACGATCTTGGCGTCGAGCGCCAGCAGGCTCGCCGTCCGCGGTCAGGACCAGGGGTTGATCTCGGCCAGGTCGGCATCGGACTCGACGAATGCCGCGGTGCAGCCCTCGCAGACCGTGCAAACTCCTTGCGCAGCGCGCCCGGATGCCCAGGAAATAGCCGACCGTCGCACTTGGTGCTCCTGGAGGCCGAGCAGCGGGTGGAGCGGAAGACGCAGGATCGCCTCGGGGTTCGTGCTGCGCCGTCTCCTCGATCTCGACCCCGCCCTCGGCGCTGGCGATGACGGTGACCGCCTGGCCGCCGCGGTCGAGGATCAGGCCGAGGTAGTACTCCTTCGCGATCTCGGCGGCCGGCGCCACCAGCACGGTCCGCACCGTGACGCCCTTGATCTCCATGCCGAGGATCTCGCCGGGCGTGCCGCTCGGCCTCGTCCGGGGTGGCGGCCAGCTTCACGCCGCCGGCCTTGCCGCGGCCACCGACCAGCACCTGGGCCTTGACCACCACCGTGCCCGCCGATCCGCTGGGCGGCCGCTCGCGCCTCCTCCGGCGTGTGGCGATCTCACCCGGCTGAGACGGGCACGCCGTGGCGCGCCAGGATCTCCTTCGACTCGATACTCCTGGAGCTTCACCTGCATCTCCTTGCGGGGCTCTCCCGACGCCCGCGCTCGGCGGTGCGGCGAGCGTCGGGACCGGCCGATTGTACCGATGCCCGTCCGCAGCCCTCGTCCTGCGCGACGCTACGACTCGACGGCGCACCGTCCGGCGCTTGACCGGCGCCAGCACGGGAGACACGCCGTGACCTACACCGTCACCCTGATCCCCGGCGACGGGATCGGCCCGGAGCTGGCCGAGGCCACGCGCGAGCGTCCTCGAGGCGACCGGGCATCGCGTTCGAGTGGGAGGTGCAGCAGGCCGGCGAGGCGACCATCGCCAGCGAGGGCACCCCGCTCCCGGAGCGCGTGGTCGAGAGCATCCGCCGCAACGGGGTCGCGCTCAAGGGCCCGATCACCACTCCGGTCGGCGGCGGCTTCCGCAGCGTCAACGTCGCGCTCCGGCAGGCGCTCGAGCTGTACGCCAACGTGCGCCCGGCCCGCAGCATGGTCGGCGTCGAGTCGCCGCTACGAGGATGTCGACCTGTCATCGTGCGCGAGAACACCGAGGACCTGTACGCGGGGATCGAGCACAGGGTCGGGCCCGGACGCCGCCGAGAGCATCAAGATCATCACCCGCGCCGCCTCGCAGCGGATCGCGCGCTACGCCTTCGAGTACGCCGTGCGCAACGGCCGGCGCAAGGTCACCGCCGTCCACAAGGCGAACATCATGAAGCTCTCCGACGGGCTCTTCCTGGAGAGCTGCCGGCCAGGTCGCGGCCGAGTACGCGGGCCGGATCGAGTTCGAGGACCGGATCGTCGACAACATGTGCATGCAGCTGGTCCAGAAGCCGGAGCTGTACGACGTGCTGGTCCTGCCCGAACCTGTACGGCGACATCGTGAGCGACCTGGCGCCGGGCTGGTCGGCGGGCTCGGCGTGGCGCCCGGCGCGAACATCGGCGAGAAGGCGGCGGTCTTCGAGCCGGTCCACGGCTCCGCGCCCAAGTACGCCGGCCAGGACAAGGCCAACCCGACCGCGCTGATCCTGTCGCGGCGCGCTCATGCTCCGCCACCTCGGCGAGACCGCCGCCGCCGAGCGGCGTCGAGTCGGCCGTCCGCGACGTGATCGCCGAGGGCCGACCACGACGCTACGACCTGGGCGGGAGCGCCGGCACCCGCGAGTTCGCGCGCAGCCGTCGAGCGGCACGTCGCGGCGTCGGGACGACCGACGCGGGCGTCCGACGCTCGCGCTAGAACGATCAGCCTGAGATCACCGTCTGCGCGGCTATCGCAGCTGCCGAGGGGATGCTCAGCGTGGGCTGTTCCTACCGGATCTCGGGGCGCAGCGATCTGGGTCGTTCATCGCCTGTCCACGTCTTCGACTTCTTGCTCGTGCCGTGGTCGAGACCGCGACGTGCGCTCTACGGACGACGACTCACCCAGACCTCTTTCACAACCTGCCCGGTGCGGCTCGGCGAGATCCTGCTCGATGGCCGCGCTGGTCTACCACTCGCTCAACGGCCTGCGGGTCATCGTCATGGACTTCTGGCCCGCGACGACCCGCTGGTACCGGCCGCTCACCTATGGCGTGATCATCGGCACCGTCGTCGCCATGATCCCGCTCGGCCTGATCATGATCACGCCCTACGCGCCATGGAACGGCCGTGATGGCATCGGACGCAAGATCTGGCCGGTCCGGCGATCCGCTGCGCGCAACCCCTCCGGCAGCCGCGCGCGGCCCGACGAGCCGGGCTGCGAGCGCTGCATGTGGTACTTCATGCGGCTCAGCGGCCTGCTGCTCGTGACCTGGCGATGGGCCACATGCTGATCATGCACGTCCTCGTGCAGCTGACCGGGCAGGAGATCAACTTCGCCTTCGTCAGCAGCCGCTGGGGCAACCCCTTCTGGCGGATCTACGACCTGCTGCTGCTGCGTGCTGGCCCTGGTCCATGGCGTGAACGGAGCCGCGCATCATCATCGGCGACTACATCGAGCGCGGCGGCCTGCGGAGCGCTGCCTGATCGGCGATCCTGCTGGCGATCGACCGTCATCTGGCTGCTGGTCGGCATCTATCGTGATCCTGACCTTCAACCCGACACGGCGCGCCGGCGATCGGCCCCTTCTCGTGACTCGGCCCGCCATGCGCCGTCCGCGAGCACGACGCCGTGGTGGTGGGCGCCGGCGGGGCCGGCCTGTACGCGGCGCTCGAGCTGAAGCGCGACCTCGGGCCCGAGGCCGACAGTCGGGGTGATCAGCAAGCTGTACCCGACCCGCTCCCACACCGGCGCCGCGCAGGGCGGCGTGTGCGCCGCCCTGGGCAACACGGAGGAGGACCACTGGGAGTGGCACTGGTTCGACACCGTCAAGGGCGGCGACTACCTGGTCGACCAGGACGCGGCCGAGGTCATGTGCCACGACGCGATCGACACCGTCATCAACCTCGAGCACCTGGGCCTGCCGTTCAACCGGACGCCCGGAGGGCCTGATCGACCAGCGGCGCTTCGGCGGCCACACGCGCAACTACGGCGAGGCACCGGTCCGCCGCGCCGTGCTTCGCCGCCGACCGGACCGGGCACGCGATCCTGCAGACCCTCTACCAGCAGTGCATCAGGCACGAGGTCACCTTCTTCGACGAGTACCAGGTCCTCGACCTGGCCATGCCCGACGGCCCCGGCGGACCGGTGAGCGGGGTGATCGCCCTGCAGCTGGCGACCGGCGAGCTTCGCTCCTTCCGAGCGAGGGCGGTCCTCTTCGCGACGGGCGGCTTCGGCAAGATCTTCAAGGTCACCTCGAACGCCCATACCCTCACCGGCGATGGCGTCTCGATCGTCTACCGCCGCGGCGCTGCCGATCGAGGACATGGAGTTCTACCAGTTCCACCCGACCGGGATGTACAAGCTCGGCTTCCTCCTCTCAGAGGCGATGCGCGGCGAGGGCGGCGTCCTGGTCAACGGCGAGGGCGAGCGCTTCATGGAGCGCTACGCTCCGACCATGAAGGACCTCGCCACGCGCGACGTGGTGAGCCGCAGCATCTACCAGGAGATCGCCGCGGGGCGGGGGATCGACGGCAAGGACTACGTCCATCTCGACGTTCGTCACCTCGGCGCCGAGGTGCTCAACAGAAGCTTCCCGACATGACGCGGCTTCATCCGCACCTACTTCGGCATCGACCCGCTCACCGAGCTGGTGCCGATCCAGCCGACCGCCCACTACGCGATGGGCGGGATCCCGACCGACATCGATGGTCGTGTCCTGGCCGATGAGACCGGCCGCACCGTGCCCGGCTTCTACGCGGCGGGCGAATGCGCCTGCGTCAGCGTCCATGGCGCGAACCGGCTGGGCACCAACTCGCTGCTCGACATCCTCGTCTTCGGGCGGCGGGCGGGGATCGCCATGGCCGAGCAGCTGGGCGAGCAGCCCAAGGCGCCGAGCGGCCCATGCCTGACCGGGCGGCTGAGCAATCGGCGCAGGACCGCGTCGGCGGACTGCTCGCCGGCCGGAGGCCGCGAGCGCCCGGCGGTGATCCGCGAGCGAGCTGCAGGAGGTGATGTTCGCCAAGTGCGGCGTCTATCGGACCGGCGCGCTGCTCGAGGAGTGTCGGGCCGAGGTGGCGGCGTTGCAGGAGCGTGCGCGGCACCTCAGAGTCGAGGACAAGGGCTGCCGCTACAACACCGACCTCGGTGAGGCTCTGGAGCTCGGCTTCCTGCTCGACTGCGCGGAAGCGACCGTCGAGTCGGCGCATCGCCCGCACCGAGACGCCGCGGCGGCCATGCGCGCGAGGACTATCCCGAGCGCGACGATGTCAACTGGCTCAAGCACACGCTCATCCGGCGGGGCCGCGACGGCGCCCGTCAGCTGGCCTACAAGCCGGTCACCATCACGAAGTTCCAGCCCAAGGCGAGGACCTACTGATGCGGGTCCATCTGCGCATCCGCCGCTTCAACCCCGAGGCCGACGAGGAGCCGCACTGGGAGGACTACCGCGTCGACGCCGAGCCGACGGATCGCGTCCTCGACCTGCTCCACCAGGTGAAGTGGTTCCAGGACGGCACGCTCACCTTCCGCCGGTCCTGCGCGCACGGCGTCTGCGGCTCTGACGCGATGCTGATCAACGGACGCAACCGCCTCGCGTGCGAGTACCTCGTCCGGGATGCCGGCAGCCGGATCTCGGTGGAAGCGATTCGCGGCATGCCGGTCGTCAAGGATCTCCTTGTCGACCTCGACGGGTTCTGGGAGAAGTACAAGCAGGTGATGCCGTTCCTGGTCAACGACGAGGAGGTCCCCGCCGACGGGCGGGAGCGGCGCCAGTCGCCGGAGGAGCGGGCGCGCTTCGACGACACCACCAAGTGCATCCTGTGCGCGGCCTGCACGACGGCCTGCCCGGTGTTCTGGACGAATCCCGACTACGTCGGCCCGGCCTCGATCGTCAACGCCCATCGGTTCATCTTCGACTCGCGCGACCGCGCGGGCGAGGAGCGGCTCGAGATCATGGCCGATGCCGATGGCGTCTGGCGCTGCCGCACGGTCTTCAACTGTGTCGAGGCATGCCCGCGGGGGATCAACATCACCGGCGCGATCCTCGAGGTCACCGACGAGATCCAGCGACAGCGAACCGGGTAGTGCGCTCCACGCCGCCGCCCGGCCGCCTCGTCATCTACACGGATGGAGCGGCGCGCGGGAACCCCGGGCCCGCCGGCGCGGGCGCGGTCCTGCGCGAAGCGTCGTCGGGGATCGTCGTGGGCGAGATCGCCCGATTCCTCGGCATCCGCACCAACAACTACGCGGAGTGGACCGCCGTCGAGCTCGCCCTTGCGGAGGCGCTGCGCCTGGGCGCCACGCAGGTGGACCTGCGCATGGATTCAGAGCTCGTCGCACGCCAGATCAGCGGGCGGTATCGGGTCAAGCACGCCGACCTGAAGCCGATCCACGCCAGGGTGATGGCGATGCTCGCCCGTCTCGAGTCCTATACGGTCGGCCACGTGCCGCGCGAGCTGAACACGGAGGCCGACCGCATGAGCAACGTCGCGATCGACGACCCGCTCGAATAGAACAGCTGTTCCCATGCGGTACAATGCCGCTCCCTGGAGGCGGCCGGACGGTCGCGGGCGTGCTGCCGAAAGGCGACGTCCGAGGAAAGTCCGAGCTCCACAGAGCAGGTTCGCGGGTAACGCCCGTCCGCCGTGAGGCGAGGACCAGCGCCACAGTGACGATGCCCGCTCCTCGAGCGGGAGTGAAACGCGGCAAGCTCGAGCCGGAGCAAGACCGAATAGGAGGGCGAAAGGCGACGTTCGCGTCGCAGGAGGCTGCTCGCTCAGCCCTCGGGTAGGTCGCACAGATGGATGACCGTCGCGGGTCCGTCGAGGACCCAGACAGAACTCGGCTTACAGGTCGCTCTCCAGGGACCTAGCCCTCATCCTCGCGCCAGACCGATCTGGCCGTGCACGCGTTGCAGATGGGCCGCGCCTCATCCATGCTCCCGAGCGGCAGCGCAAAGTCCCGGCCTCCGAGAAGGCAGTCGACCTGCACTGTCGGGGGCGCCCGCGCCGGGAAGGATCGAGACGTGGCGCACGGTGCAGCGCCGGATACGTCCCACTCGGGGGATCGGCCGACGTTCCTCTGATTCGATGGGATCGAGCGCCATGGTCCTGAGCGTGCCTCCCGACGACGCCTTCGACGCCGTCGCCCGCTCACGGTATCGCCTTCGGCTGGCCATCCTCAATGACGCCTTCGTACCATGCCGTTCCGCACGCTCGGCTGTCGCTGCGCAGCATGGCCCGCGCTAGACTCAGCACCGCCGAGGGTCGAAATGCCCGAGGCGACCCCAGGGGAGGTCTCTTGTTCCGGCGACGCCAACGTCATGAGGCGACCGCGGAGGCTGCTCGGGAGGCGGAGCGCAAGGCGCTATTCGTCCGGCTGGCCGAGCGGCCCGAGACCGTCTGTCCGTTCCTGGGTCTCGCAGACGACCGCACCGGGTACGTCGATGGGGCAACGGACGAGCATCGCTGCTACGCCTTCGGGGATCCGGCGCCGCTCTCCGACGAGCAGCAGACGCGCGTCTGCCTGCAGCGGGGCTACGGGAACTGTCCGCGCTACCTGCGGGGCGTCCTGGTCATCCCGACCGAAGAGCTCGAGGCGCTGCGACGGCCGAGAGCTCCGGGACCCCGGCCCCCGGAACGGGTCGAGCGCCCGGCGCGCCGGCGGCGTGCCGTGCTCCTGCCGATCCTCCTGCTGCTTCTCCTGGTGGGTGGCGGAGGCGCCGCCGCGTGGCAGCTGTTGGGAGGGGGGTTCGGACTGGGTATCGCGATCGCACCCACGCCCACAGGCACGCCCGCGGTGACGCCGGTGCCCACGCCAACCGCCGCGACCGAGGCGACCGAGACCCCGGATCCGACGCCGACCGCGGGCGACGTCTTCGTCTTCTACGAGGTCGGCGTCAGCAAGGGCGACTATCGGCTCTTCGAGGTCGACGACGCCGGGCAGGTGGTCAGCACCCGGGGTGCGACGTTCGCCCGGAACTCGCACGCCACCGTGGAGGAGGTCGTCGCGTCGAACGGCAAGCGCCATTGGCGCTACACGGAGGGGGACTACAAGGGCCTGTCGTACGTCTATCCCGACTCCGGCAAATTCGTCGTGCGCAAGGTCTTCCGGCGCCCGGATGGCACCCGCAGCTCAAGCGAGCTGCCCCCGGAATCGCTCTAGCTCGTACCCCTTTCTCGGATCGAGGATCGGCGCTACCATGCGGCGACGGGGGACGTGGCGCGACCCAGGAGGATCGAATGGAGCTCGAGCAGCAACTGGCCTCGGTCCCGCTGCTCTCTCGGCTGGACCGCAAGACCCTGAAGCGGCTCGCGGAGACCGGCAAGCGCCGGACCTATGCGCCGGGCGAGGAGATCGTGCGCGAGGGGACGACCGGCAGCGCGCTCTACATCGTGCTCTCCGGCAGGGCACAGGTCGAGCGCAAGGGCGCCCAGGGACCGCTCGCCGACCTCATTCCGGGCGACTTCTTCGGTGAGCTCGCCCTCCTCGAGAACCACGAGCGGACCGCGAGCGTGGTGGCGGCGGAGGAGACCGAATGCCTCCTCCTCGTGGCGTGGGAGTTCACTGCCCTCCTGAAGGAGCATCCACAGATCGCGGTGCCGATCATGGAAGCCCTGATCGCCCGCCTCCACAAGAGCGAGCGCCACATCCCCGCCTGAAAGCCGATCTCGGGCGATTTCGCCCATACTCGGCCGATGTCGACCAGCCCTGCCGCAGCAACCGCGTCCGCCACGGGCGTCAGGCACGACCTGCGGAACATCGCCATCATCGCCCACGTCGACCACGGAAAGACGACCCTGGTCGACGCGATGCTGCGCCAGACCGGCACCTTCCGCTCGAACGAGGCACTCGTCGACCGTGTCCTCGATTCGATGGATCTCGAGCGCGAAAAGGGGATCACGATCCTCGCCAAGCAGACGACGGTCGACTACGACGGGGTCCGCCTGAATATCGTCGATACGCCGGGCCACGCGGACTTCGGGGGCGAAGTCGAGCGCTCGCTGCTCATGGTCGACGCGGTGCTCCTCCTCGTCGATGCGGCGGAAGGGCCCACTGCCCCAGACCCGCTACGTGCTGAACGAAGGCGATGGCCCGCCGGCTGCCGGTGATCCTGGCGCTGAACAAGATCGATCGCTCGGACGCGCGCCCGGCCGAGGTGCTCGATGCGGTCTACGAGCTCTTCATCGATCTCGGCGCCGATGAGCAGCAGATCGAGTTTCCGATCGTCTACACCAACGCCAGGGCGGGGACCGCCACCCGCGACCTCTCGATCGACGGGACCGATCTCCGCCCGCTGCTCGATCTGCTGGTCGAGGTCACGCCCGCGCCGACCTACACCGAGGTCATCCCCTCCAGCTGCTGGTCACCAACCTGATGGCCAATGACTACCTCGGCCGCATGGCGGTCGGCCGTATCCGCAACGGCCGCATCCGGATCGGGCAGCGCCTCAGCGTGGTCCGAGAAGAGCCCGATGACATCGCAGGTGCGGTCGAGCCGGGCCGAACGGTAACCCTCACGGGCACCGTCAGCGCGCTCCAGACGGCCCACGGCATCGACCGCGTCGACATCACGGAAGCCGGGCCGGGCGATATCGTCTCGGTCGCGGGGCTGCCCGAGGTGACGATCGGCGACACGCTGACCGATCCCGCAGACCCGCGGCCGCTGCCGCGCCTCGACGTCGACACGCCGACCCTGCGCATGACGTTCGGGGTGAACACCTCGCCGATGGCCGCGCGCGACGGCACCTTCGTCACGTCGCGCCAGATCAAGGCGCGGCTCGATACGCGAGGTGCTCGGCAACGTGTCGATCGAGGTCCACCCCACGGAATCGGCCGAGACCTTCGAGGTGCGCGGTCGCGGTGAGCTGCAGCTGGCCGTCCTGATCGAGCAGATGCGGCGCGAGGGCTTCGAGCTCACGGTGTCGCGTCCCGAAGTGATCCTGCGCACCGTCGACGGGGAGGTGACCGAGCCATACGAGCGAATCACGATCGATATCCCGCCGGAGTACATCGGGGTCGTCCAGCAGGCGCTCGCCGGCCGCAAGGCGCGGCTCGAGCAGATGACGAGCGACGCCGACGGCCGAGCCCGCATGGAGTTCATCATCCCGGTGCGCGGCCTGATCGGCTATCGCGGCCAGCTTCTCAGCGAGACGCGCGGGACCGCCCTCCTCCACCAGTTCGGCGAGGGGTACGGGCCGTGGGCGGGCGACGTGGTGCATCGGACCAGCGGTGTGCTCGTCGCCGACCGCAGCGGCGAGAGCCGGGCTATGCGCTCTCGAGCCTGATCGAGCGCGGCGAGCTCTTCATCGGTCCCTCGGTCGAGGTCTACGAGGGGATGATCATCGGGGAAAGCTCGCGCCCCGGGCGACATGGACGTCAACCCGACCAAGTCGAAGAAGCTCTCCAAGATGCGGACGCAGGCACGACGGCGACTACCGCACCCCACCCCGCCGCGGGTGCTGACCCTGGAGTCGGCGATCGAGTTCATCGATTCGGACGAGCTGGTCGAGGTGACCCCCACCGCGATCCGCCTCCGCAAGCGGTTCCTCTCCGAGCTGGAGCGTCGCAAGGCGGCGGCCCGCAGCTAGGCGCCCTCCACCGCCGACTCCTCCTCCTGGGCGTCCTCGTGGGCCTCTTCGGCGCGTTCGGCGGCGATGGCCATCTGCGCCTCGGGCGAGGCATCCGGGGACTCTCGACGGACCTGCCTCAGGATCGCGGCGCTGTCGACCTCGGGGATCTCCTCGATGGTCCGGAGGTTCACCAGGTAGTTGAAGAGCACGTTGGCCACCGCCAGGATCGGGATGCCGAAGAGGGCACCCCACACCCCGGCGACCTGGGCGCCAACCAGCAGCCCGACCAGCACGAGGAGCGGGTGCATGCCGAGGGCTTCGCGCATGAGCCGCGGCTGGAGGTAGTTGACGATCACCGTCTGGCTGACCAAGAGAAGGGGAGCGACCACGAGCAGCCAGCCCGGCGCGTAGATGGCGGTCGCCACGACCGGCGGAAGCAGGGCAAGCGGAGGCCCGAAGAAGGGGATCAGCATCGCCAGCGCTGACGCCGCCACGACCAGAAACGCGTACGGCAGCCCGGCGATCAGGGCCACCGCGAGGGTGAGGCCGGACTGGATCGCGGCGAGGATCACCTGGGCCCGCAGAAAGCCGCCGAACGCCCTCCCCACCGTGCGCTCGAAGATCTCCATGTGATCCTCGTAGCGGGTGGGAATGATCCGATTGAACTTCGCCATGATCCGATCGGCATCGGCGACCATGTAGAGGCTCAAGATGATCACCAGCAGCAGCGCCCCGACGACCGCGAGCGTCACGCCCGGCGCCTTCGAGATCATCGAGGTGCCGGCCAGGCTCACGGTGCGCTCGACGTCGGCGAAGAGCTGGACCAGGTCCGGTTCGAACGGACCGAGTGATACGGCGTCCTGCCAGCCGCGCAGCGTCGCCTGAATGGTGGCGCGTGTCTGGGGAAACGTGTCGGCGAGCTGGCCGACCTGCGCAGCCGTGACCGTCAGCGAGTAGAAGAGCAGCGATCCCCCCACCAGCAGCGCTCCGGCATAGACGACAGCCGCGGCCGCCCCCCGGCGCAGGTGGAGCCGCCGGCTCGCAACGTCCACGAGCGGACTGAGGACGAAGGCCAGCAGCCACGCCAGGAAGATGACCAGGCCGATCTGGCTGAAGCCGGAGAGCACCCGGTTGAGGAGGAAGTCGACCACGAGCAGGCCGAGGTAGAAGGCTCCCAGCACGAAGAAGGCGAAGCGCCAGCGCTGCTCCCGATCCCCGTCGTCAGACACCGTCTCCCTCCTGCGATTCCGAGCGTCCTGCGGACCATTGCATATCGGGCGCCGAAAGTTCCATCACGAAATCCCTTGACGGGCGGTCGCTGCCCTGTATGATGGCGCCCTGTGGCCCAAAGTGGGGTCAAATGGGGAGTAGTGGTGAATCCGACGCGTGCAACGTCCTCCTTTCTCGACCGGCGAATTCCGGCACGCGCTCGACGACCGCAGTCGCGTCGCCGTTCCCGGTCCGCTTTCGGCCACGCCTGGCGGAGGGAGCCACGCTGGCCCGCTGGCTCGACAACTGCCTGGCGCTCTTCCCGCACGACGAGTGGGATGAGCTGGCCGGCAAGCTCGCGCGGGCTGCCGATTGACCAACCCACGGGCGCGGGAGTTCGCGCGCTTCATGTCCTCCGGCGCAGTCGAGGTCGAGCTGGACAAGCAGGGCCGGATCCTCGTCCCCGGCTACCTGCGCGAGTACGCCGGACTTCGGAGGGGGAAGTCGTCGTGGTGGGGGCCCTCAACCGGCTCGAGATCTGGGCGCCGGCCGCCTGGCTGCCGTATCGCGCCAAGATCGAGGACGAGCCAGAGGCGCTCGCCGAGCACCTGGCCGACCTCGGGATCTAGGGGCGCGACGCACATGACGCACGTCGCGACCCCTCCATTCATGCGTCTCCGGGCCGTTCGGCCCGCCGTCCGACACGAAAGGTGCAGCCGCGAATGGGAGAAGGGCACCTGCCGGTCCTCGTCGACGAGGTTATTGCCTCGCTGGCGATCAGGCGCCGGCAGCTCCATCGCGGACTGCACGGTCGGCGGCGGTGGGCACGCCGCGCGGCTTTTGGAGACCTCGTCTCCGGATGGTCGCCTGCTCGGCATCGATGCCGATCGGGCGGCCATCATGGAGGCGCATCGCACTCTCGAGCGCTTCGGCGATCGGGTCATCCTGCGCCAGGCGAACTTCGCAGCGCTGCTCGACGGTCGCGACGGAGGCCGGACTTCTGCCGCTCGACGCCGCGCTCTTCGACCTTGGCCTGTCCAGCTACCAGCTGGAGGACGCGCGACGCGGCTTCAGCTTCGGTGCGGATGCGCCGCCGGACATGCGCTTCGATGAAACGGCCGGTCTCTCCGCCCTCGACCTCATCGACCGCTCCTCCGAGCGAGAGCTCGCCGGCATCCTCGCGACGTTTGGTGAAGAACGCCATGCAGGCCGCATCGCGAAGGCGATCCTGGCGGCGCGTGCGGAAGGCCGCCTCGTGACCGCGGCCGACCTCGCGGGGGTGGTCGCCGCCGCGCAGTCCACGCGCCCGCCGGGGCGACCCCGGGCGGATCCACCCGGCGACGCGCACGTTCCAGGCGCTCCGCATCGCGGTCAACCGGGAGCTCGAGGTTCTGGGCGCCGGCCTCGCCGGAGCGCTCGCCGCTCTGCGACCCGGCGGCCGCCTGGCGGTCATCAGCTACCACTCGCTGGAGGATCGAATCGTCAAGCGCTTCATCGCACGGGAGAGCCGCGACTGCGTCGAGGATCCGCTCCCGCCGGTCTGCACCTGCGGCCACCGGGCGCAGCTCCGTCCGATCAGCAAGGGGGTCATCAGGCCGACCGCCGACGAGGTGGGCCGCAACCGCCGTGCGCGCAGCGCAAAGCTGCGCGTCGCCGAGAAGCTCGCCGCCGCGAGCGCATAGAGGAGGGCACAGATGAGCAAGGGTCGATCTCGCCACCAGGCCAGCCGACGGCGGATGTACAGCGCCCGGCAACGCGAGCTCCGCGAGCGTCGCGTCAACGCGGTCGCGGATGAGCAGTACTGGCTCGGCGACGGCGTCGCCGCGATCGAAGTCGAGGAAGGGCTCGACTTCGAGGCACCGACCTCGTGGGCGGTGCGCCTCCAGGGCCGCGCCAGCGCCGCGTAGCCGATGGCCGTCATCGGAGCGCGCCCAGCCACCGGACTCTCGATCCTCCCGCGCCGCGCGCGTCCACGCCCCCGGTCCAAGGCGCCCGTGCGGATCCGTCGTGCGGCGGCCGGGCGGCGGCGTCGGGAGATGACGAATGTCTCCGGATTCCTGGTCGCGATCGCGCTGGCGGCCGCTCTCGCGCTCTTCTACCTGACCCAGTCGAGCCATGTGGCTGCGACCGGCTACGAGATCGACGGCCTGCAGGCGATCCTCGCCCGGGAGCGCGCGCAGCAGCAGCAGCTGACCTGGGAGATCGGTGAGGCGCGCTCGCCCTCGCAGATCGAGGATCGCGCCCGGAAGGAGCTGCGGCTCGTGCCGCTGGCGCCCGGCGCCGTCCGCTTTGCCCCGAGCTCAACCAATTCGACCAACTGACGCCTAGGCCGTCGCCCGACGGCGCAACGAACGGAGACTGATGCTCGCCAGGACCGATAGCCGTGCCCGCGCCCTGGTCCTCCTGCTGGTGATGACGATCGTCGCCGGCGGGATCTCGACGCGCCTCGTCTGGTGGCATGTCTTCGAGCGCGACCGGCTGGTCGACGATGGCGCTCGACCAGCTGGCCCAGAACCAGCAGATCCCCGCCGAGCGCGGAGAGATCCGAGACGCGAACGGCGTGCTGCTGGCGACCTCGGTCGAGCTGCAGTCCGTCTTCGCCACGCCTCCCTCGATCCAGGACCCGGGCCTGGCGGCAGCGCTCCTGGCCCAGGTGCTCGACCTCCCGGCCGCGGAGCTGCGAACGCGCCTCGAGAGCAAGCAGCCGTGGGTCTGGCTGAAGCGCCGCGTCAGCCTGAAGACCGCGGAGACGGTCCGCGCGCTCGATCTGCGGGGAGTGGGGATGCTTCCCGAGACGCAGCGCGTCTACCCGGTGAGCGGCGTCGGCGACGGCACGACCATCGCGGCCCAGGTGATCGGCTACGTCAACGTGGACGGCCATGGCCAGTACGGCGTGGAGGGCGCGGAGGACGCCATGCTGGCGGGCTCGCCCGGTTCCGTCACGCGCGCAGGAGGACGTGGTCGGCCGCCGGATCGCCGACTCTGTCTACCAGCTCAGCGATCCGGTCAACGGCTCCGACCTGAAGCTGACGATCGACGCCGGGGTCCAGCACCTGCTCGAGAAGCAGATGCTCGAGACCTTCACCCGGAACCACGCGGTGGGCGCCACCGGGCCTGGTGATGAACGTGCGGACCGGCGCGATCGTCGGCATGGCCGAGCTTCCCGTCATTCGATGCCAACGCGTACCAGGCGACCGATCCGGAGCGCTTCACGAACCCCGCCGTGAGCCGCCAGTACGAGCCCGGATCGGTCATGAAGGCCTTCACCATCTCGGCCGCGATCGATGCCGGCGCGGTCACGACCAGCGACAGATTCGTCGACGAGGGGACCCTGCAGATCGGAAACGTCACGATCCGCAACGCCGACCGCTTCAACTTCCCGTACGGCCATGGGCCGCTCACGCCGGGAGACGTTCTCAAGCTCTCGAACAACATCGGGGCCGCGAAGATCGGCCTGCAGCTCGGGCGGGCGAAGCTGTACGCCGCATTCCGCCGCTTTGGCTTCGGGGCGCCGACCGGCGTCGACATCGTCGGCGAGGCGAGCGGCGTCGTCTGGAACCCGGATGGGCCGAATGCCTCCGGCGACCTGACCGCGGCCCAGAACGCCTTCGGGCAGGGGCTCTCCGTGACGGCGGTCCAGCTCGCCGCCGGATACGCGGCGATCGCGAACGGCGGAACCCTCGTGACGCCGCACGTCGTCGCCGGGTGGACCGATCGGGCCGGCGCCTACCACGCCGTCGAGCAGCCGGCGGCGAGCGGATCATGCGCGAGTCGACCGCCCACACCGTCCTGAAGCTGCTCACCGGGGCGATCGATGACGGGATCGCCAAGCGGAGCGAGCATCCCGGGCTACTCGATCGCCGGAAAGACGGGCACCGCCGAGATCGCCGGCCCGGTCGACGTCAAGGTGCGCGAACGGCGTCGATGCCAACGGGCATCCGAAGACGAAGATCGAGCAGCGCTGGCGCTACATCGAGGGCTGGATCGACTCGAGCTTCATCGGCATCTTGCCGGCCAGCGACCCGCAGCTGGTGACCCTGATCCTGATCCATCGCCCTCGGACGTGGGGCCGCTACGTGATGGCCCAGCGTCCGGAGGAGGTGTATGCCGAGATGATGCCGCAGCTCCTCGACTACCTCGCCATCCCGCCCGACCGGCCGGCCAATGCGGTCGCGCGGCCAGTGAGGCTGCTAGACTCGCCCGCGAGCCTCGCAGCATGGTTTCGCGTGCCTCCGTCGATCCAACTGGAAGACCTGCTGGCCGCCACCGGCGGCCAGCTCATCGGGACGACGACCGTCACCTCTCTTCACCGCAGCCGCTCGATTCGCGACGGATCACCCCCGGCAGCTGCTTCGTCGCGCTGCGCGGCGAGCGGGTCGACGGTCACCGCTTCGCGGCCGATGCGGTCCGGGCTGGCGCCGCGGTGCTGCTGGTGGCGCGACCGGTCGAGCTGCCCGCCGGCGCTGCGACCGCCGTGGTGCGGGTCCCCGATCCGCTGCGCGCCCTCCAGGACGTGGCCGCCTGGTGGCGCTCGCGAAGCGCCGTTCGGGTGGTGGGCATCACCGGCTCGACCGGCAAGACGATCGCCAAGGAGATCACGGCCGATCTCCTCGCGCGCACGCTGAGCGTCCTGCGCAACGAGGGGAACCTGAACAGCGAGTCCGGCCTCCCGATGACCCTGCTGCGGCTCGAGCCGCGGCACGAGGTGGCTGTGCTCGAGATGAGCATGTACGTCGAGGGCGAGATCGCGCGCCTGGCGGAGATCGCGCGTCCGGAGGTCGGCGTCGTCCTGGCCGTGCACCCAACCCATCTCCAGCGCGCGGGCAGCATCGAGGCGATCGCGCGGGCCAAGGCCGAGCTACCCGCAGCGCTGCCGAGCGACGGCCTCGCCGTGCTGAATGCCGACGACCCTCGCGTCGCTGGCCATGCGTGAGCTGACCCGTGCCCAGGTCCGCACCTTCGGCCTTGGCCATGACGGCGGACGTCCGTGCCGACCAGATCGTCTCGCACGGCGTGGCCGGCACCGAATTCACGGTCCGCTCGCGGCCGGGGGATTCGCCGGCTGCGCAGCGCGGCCCCGGGGCGCCACCTCGTGCCGCACGCGCTGGCCGCAATCGCCGTCGCCGAGCGGTTCGACGTGCCCGGGGACGAGGTCGCGGCGGGCCTTGCAGCTGGGAGCTCTGCCGCCGCACCGGATGCAGCTCGCGGAAGCGGCCTCCGGGGCGACGGTGGTCGACGACACCTACAACGCCTCGCCGGTCTCGATGTCAGCGGCGCTCGACTTTCTGGCCGAGACGCCGGTGCCGGCCGGCCGGCGGCGCCTGGCAGTGCTCGGCGACATGCTCGAGCTCGGCCCGGACGAGGAGCAGCTGCACCGCGAGATCGGCGTCAAGGCCGCCGGCATCGTCGACGGCCTGCTGGCGGTCGGCCGCCGCGGGCGGTGGATCGGCGATGCGGCCCGCGCGGCGGGCCTCAGGATGGTCGGCGAGGCTGCCGACGCCGACGAGGCGGCCGTGCTGATCGATCGCCACCTGGCCCCCGGGCCCGGCGACCTGCTGCTCGTCAAGGGCTCGCGCGGGATCGAGCTCGACCGGGTCGTCGACAGCCTGATCGGTGCGGGCGTCCCTCGATGAGCATGTTCTCCATCGTGACCGCGCTGATCCTGGCATTCGCCGGCGTGGTGCTGCTCGGCCCGGTCTACATCGGCCTCCTGAGCCGGCTCGGGTTCGGCAAGCAGATCCGCACCGACGGCCCGCAGGGGCATGTCATCAAGGCCGGGACGCCAACGATGGGCGGCATGCTCATGGTGATCGTGGTCATGTTCCTTGCGATGGCGCTGCACATCGAGGATGTCGTCGACCCTCACCCCCATGCTGACCCTGGTCGGGGTCGGGATCCTCGGCGCGATCGACGACTTCGTCAACGTGCGCACCGGCTTCGGGATGCGCGGCCGCTACAAGCTCGTCTGGCAGACCGTGGTCGCGCTCCTGGCCGGCTGGTACATCCAGCGCCACTTCCACATCGAGGCGATCAACATTCCGCTCGCCGGCGAGCTCGTGATCGGCGGGCTCCTCTTCGTCCTCTTCGTCGCCTTCGTGATCGTCGGCGCCAGCAACGCCGTGAACCTGACCGACGGCCTCGACGGGCTCGCCGGCGGCATCCTGATCTTCAGCTTCGTGGCCTACCTGCTGATCGCGCTGGTTGCCGTGCCCGGAACGAAGATCTCTCAGCCGAACCTCGCCATCTTCTGCGCGCTCATCATCGGGGCACTGATGGGGTTCCTCTGGTTCAACGTGCACCCTGCCCAGCTGTTCATGGGCGACGCCGGCGCACTCTCGATGGGCGCAACGCTTGCCGTTGTGGCGACGATCACCGGCCAGCTGCCGGTCCTGTCCGTGATCGGGATCGTCTTCGTGGCGGTCATCATGAGCGTCGTGCTGCAGGTCGTCAGCTACCGCACGCGCGGTCGGCGGATCTTCCGCATGGCGCCGCTCCAGCATCACTTCGAGCTGCTCGGGTGGGCCGAGGAGAAGATCACCGTCCGCTTCTGGATCGTCTCCGCGCTGGCCGGACTCCTCGGCTTCAGTCTCTTCCTCGGCAGCGCGAACGCGCTCTAGATGAGACCGATGACCGCCCCGCTCACCATCCAGTCTCCAGCCGACCTTGCCGGCCGGCGCACCGTGGTGCTCGGCCTGGCCCGATCCGGCCTCGCCGCTGCCCGCTTTCTTCTCGGCGTCGGCGCGCAGGTCACGGTCTACGACCGGCGCCCGGCAACCGAGCTGGCAGATGGGGTCGCAGCCCTCGCCGCCACCCCGGCGACGCTGGCCCTGGGAGTCACGCCGGACGTCGCCCGGACGCTGCTGGCGGAAGCGGAGCTGATCGTCACCAGCCCGAGCGTCTCGCCCCGCTTTCCCACCACCGACGAATGGCTCCGCACCGCCCTCATCGCGGCCGAGGCACGGGGGACCGAGGTGGTCAGCGAGGTCGAGCTCTTCCTGCGACTGACGCGCGCGCGCGTGGTGGCGGTTACCGGAACGAAGGGAAAGACGACAACCGCGTCCCTGCTCGACGCGATGCTCGGCGCCGCCGGAATCGGTCATGTGCTGGGCGGGAACATCGGCCGGCCGCTCGTCGAGGAGGTGGAGCGTCTGGGTGCCGACCAATGGGCGGTCCTCGAGCTGTCGGAGCTGCAGCTGCCCACCATCTCCCGCGGCGCCGAGGTGGCCGTCTATACGAACATCGCCGCCGACCACCTCGATCGTCACGGCACGGTGGAGGCATACCGCGCCGTCAAGGCGCGCCTTGCCGAGCTGACCGCCGACACGGGCGGATCGATCGTGCTCAACGCCGACGACCCCGGATGCGTCGAGCTCGCGGAGCGGCTGGCGGGCGCGTCGCTGCACTGGTACGGCCCGGCCGGGCAGGGAGAGGCGACCGTCCTGGGGGGCTGGCTGCTCCTCGCGGGCGAGCGCCTGCTGCCCGTGGGCGGCGTGCCGCTTCCCGGTCGTCACATGCTCTCGGACGTCCTTGGCGCCGCGCTCGGCGCCTCGCTGGTCGGGGCGTCCCGGAGCGCGATCGCTGCAGCGATCGGCAGCTTTGCGGGGGTCCCGAATCGGCTCGAGCGCATCGGAGAGCGCGATGGGGTCGCCTGGGTCAACGACTCGCAGGCGACCATACCGATGGCCGCGATCGCGGCGCTCGACGCCTTCGAGCCGGCCCGGGTTGTCCTCATCACGGGCGGACAGGGAAAGGGACTCGACTACGTCGCGTTCGCGGATGCGATCGCGGCCCGATGCCGCGCAGCAGTGCTGATCGGCGAGACAGCAGGCGAGCTCGATCGACTGATCGCGGGGCGCGTGCCGGTGCGGCGCGCCGACAGCATGGAGGCGGCCACGGACCTTGCGGCAGGCTCCGCAGAGCCGGGTGATGTCGTGCTGCTGGCGCCCGCAGCGGCCAGCTTCGACATGTTCGTCGACTACGCGGCGCGCGGCGAGGCCTTCCGCACCGCAGCGCGCGACCTCGGGGTGCAGCCATGACCGCCGCGACCGCGCTCGGCTCACGTCGGATCTCGCGCGCGCGAACCGGGGTTCGACGCGATCGCCACCAGCCCGCCTACCCGCTCCTCCTCGCGGTCATCGCGCTCGTGGCGCTGGGAGTGGTGATGGTCTACTCGGCATCGAGCGTTCGCTCGTACCTCGGCAGCGCGGATTCGGCTGCCCAGGGTATCCAGCAGCTGATCTGGGCCATCCTCGGCCTGGCCGCGATGTACGTCGCCAGCCGCATCGATTTCCGGCACCTGCGCTACCTCGCGATCCCCGCACTGGTGCTGAGCCTGGTGATGCTCGTCGTGGTGCTCCACCCGGAGATCGGTACCGAGGTCGCAGGCTCCCGACGCTGGGTGGTTCTCCCCGGGCTCGGCGGCTTCCAGCCCGCGGAGTTCGCGAAGCTCGCCATCGTCCTCTACCTCGCGCACTGGCTCGATCGCCGGGGCAAGGAGGCGCGCGGCTTCTGGAACGGGTTCATCCCGTTTGCGATCCTGGTGGCCCCTGGCTTCGTGCTGATCGCCGCGGAGCCGGACCTGGGCACCGCCGGGGTCTACGCGGCCGCGGCCGTATCGGTCTTCTTCATGGCCGGAGCGAACATCCTGTATCTGGGCGCGATCGCGGGAACCGTCCTCACCAGCGCGGTGCTGATGGTGACCAGCACCCCCTATCAGCTGCGGCGGGTGGAGAGCTTCCTGGATCCGTTCAAGGACCCGCTGAAGGACGGCTACAACACGCTGCAGGCGCTGATGGCGCTGGCCATGGGTGGCATCACCGGGCTTGGGCTGGGCGCCAGCAAGCAGAAGTACCTCTACCTTCCGGCACCCTCGACCGACTTCATCTTCGCCATCATCGGCGAAGAGTGGGGCCTGATCGGGACGCTGGCGGTGGTGGGCCTCTTCCTGGTGATCGCCTACCAGGGCTACCGCATCGCGATCAGCGCGCCGGATACCTTCTCCGGGCTGTTGGCCTGCGGAATCACGACCTGGCTCGTCGTCCAGGCCTGCATCAACATGATGGTGGTGACGGCTCTGCTGCCGGTCACCGGCATCCCGCTCCCGTTCCTCAGCTATGGGGGCTCGGCCCTCACCATCAACCTCGTGGCGGTCGGGATCCTGCTCTCGATCAGCCGCGAGACAAGCCAGACAGGATCCCTGCTTGATGCGGTGTTCGGTGTCGGGCGGCGGGACCGGCGGGCACGTGTACCCCGCGCTGGCCGTCGCGCGGGCCGTGCGAGACGCACGTCCCGACGTTGACCTCAGCTACATCGGCGGCGCCCGCGGCCTCGAGAACCAGCTCGTCGCCGCTGAGCTCGACGTGCCCTATCACCGGCTCACCGTTCGCTCCTTGCGAAGCGCGACCCGCGACATCCACCTCGTCCTCGACCCGCTCCGGCTGGCCGCCTCCGCGCCGCAGGCCTTCGTCCTGCTCGGGCGCCTGCGCCCCGCCGCGATCTTCACCAGCGGTGGCTACCTGGCCGTTCCGCTCGTTGCGGCGGCCCGCGCCCGGGGCATTCCCAGCCTGGTATGGGAGGGCAACGTGATGCCCGGCCGCGCGACGCGCGCGGTCGGCCGGCTCGCCACCCGGGTCGCCGTCTCGTTCCCGCCCACGCTCGCCGCCTTCGGTTCCAAGGGATTCGTCTCCGGCACGCCGATCCGCTCTTTTGTCGGGATCGATCGTGACGCGGCGCGCCGCTCCTTCGGGGTGGCCCAGGAGGACCGGCTCCTCCTCGTCTTCGGCGGCTCGCAGGCGGTCGCCCGCTTCAACGCTGCCCTCGGGGAGGCGCTTCCCCGGCTGGTCGACGACTGGCGTGTCCTGCACCTCGCCGGGGTGACCGGCGTGGAGGCGGCGCGCGAGGCACGAGAACGACTGCCCGCGGAGCTCCGTGAGCGCTACACCATTGAGCCGTTCCTCACCGACCGGATGGCCGATGCCCTGGTCGCCGCCGACCTGGTGGTCGGGCGCGCCGGCTCCTCGACCTGCGCGGAGCTGACGGCAGTGGGCGTTGCCGCGATCCTGGTGCCCTACCCGTACGCGGGAGCGCACCAGCGCCTCAATGCCGCCTGGCTGGCGGAGCAGGGGGCGGCGGTGGCGGTGCCCGACGAGGAGCTCGATGGTGACCGGCTGATCGCCGAAGCCGCCAGGCTGCGCGACGACCGCGCCCGGGCGACGATCGCCAAGGCTGCAAGCAAGCTGGGCCGGCCCGATGCCGCTCGCCGCCTGGCCGAGGAGCTCCTCGCGCTGGCGACCGCTCGATGAGGGCGAGCGGCGCGTCGGACGCGCTCGCACGCCTCGACGAGCTCGCCGCGAACCGTGGCGTGGCTCTCGAGCGGGACGCATCGCTGGCCCCGTACACCACGCTCCGCGTGGGCGGCCCCGCGGACCGGCTCACCACCGCGCGCACCCGCGATGAGCTGCTCGCGGCTCTCGGGCTCGCACGCGAGACGGGCATGCCCATCTTTCTCCTCGGCAACGGAAGCGACCTCGTGGTTGCCGATTCCGGCATCCGCGGTCTCGTGGTCCGCAACCGCGCCCGCTCGGTCCGGACCGACGGCATCACCCTGGAGGCCGATGCCGGCGCGGCGATGGCCATGCTGGTGAAGCGCTGCACGGCGGAAGGGCTCGCCGGGCTCGAGTTCGGGATCAGCATCCCGGGCTCGCTGGGCGGCGCGATCTGGGCCAACGCCGGCGCGCACAGCGGCGAGATGGCCGAGGTGGTGCGCGGGGTGGAGGTCTGGGATCCCGATGACGGATCGCTGCGCCACCTCACCAGCGGCGACTGCGCCTTCGCCTATCGCGAGTCGCGCTTCAAGCACTCGAACGAGGTGATCCTGGCCGCGACCCTGGGCCTTCGCCGCGGCGAGGCCGCCCGCATCGCGGCGTCGGTCGACGAGCACCAGGCCGTGCGACGGGCGACGCAGCCGCTCGCGGACCAGAACGCGGGCAGCGTCTTCCGAAATCCGCCCGGCGACCATGCCGGACGGTTGATCGACGCCGCCGGGCTGAAGGGCCTTCGGCTCGGCAGCGCCCAGGTGAGCAGCCTCCACGCGAACTTCATCGTCACCGACCGGGGCGGCCGCGCGGCAGACGTGCTGGCCCTTGGCGAGCGGGTTCGCGCCGTCGTCGCGGAGCGATTCGGCACTGAGCTCGAGTACGAGATCGAGTTCGTCGGGGAGTGGCAGCCGGTTGAGGCCGCACCATGACCCGGCTGCGAGTCGGGATCGTGGCCGGCGGCCGGTCCGCGGAGCACGAGGTGAGCGTCGCGTCCGCCGAGTCGGTCCTGCGCGCCATCGATCGCAGCCGCTACGAGCCCTACCTCATCTACATCGACCGCGACGGCCGTTGGCGCCTGCCCGAGGGCCCCGCGAAGGAGCTCGGCAGGGCCACGCTCGCCGGGCTGCTCGGCGCCGAGACGCCCGGCGAGCATACCCAGCGCCTGCGGCTGGCCCGGGTCGACCAGCCGGAGCTGGTGGCGACCGCCGAGGCAGGCCTGCAGGCTCGTACGGCCCTGCGCTCGCTGGCCGAGGCGATCGACGTCGCCTTCCTGGTCGTTCACGGGCCTTTCGGCGAGGACGGCACGCTGCAGGGATTCCTGGAGCTGGCGGGCATCCCCTATACCGGAGCCGGGGTGCTGGCCAGCGCCGTGGCGATGGACAAGGTCGTCTTCAAGGACCTCATGCGCGGCCACGGGCTGCCGGTGCTGGACTATTCGTCGTTCCGGCGCTCGACCTGGCGAGCGGAACCCGCGCACGTGCTGCGCGAGGTCGCCGCCCGCATCGGTGAGACAAGCGTCGTGAAGCCAGCCCGCCTGGGGAGCAGTGTCGGGATGAGCCTGGTGCATGCCGCCGCTGAGCTGCCCGCCGCGCTGGAGGAGGCCTTCCTCTGGGACAGCAAGGCGATCGTCGAGACCTACTTGCCTGGAGCGCGCGAGCTCGAATGCGGCGTGCTCGGCAACGACGACCCGATCGTCTTCGAACCTGGCGAGGTGATCAGCAGCCACGAGTTCTACGACTACGAGTCGAAGTACGTCCCCGGGCTGGCCGAGGTGATCCCGCGCGCCGCGGTCGAGCCCGATGTGGCAGCCCGGCTCAAGGAGCTTGCCCTCGCCGCCTACCGCGCGGTCGATGGCGCCGGGATGGCGCGGGTCGACTTCCTGGCGGCCGGTGGCGATCTCTTCATCAGCGAGATGAACACGCTCCCCGGCTTCACGGCGACGAGCATGTACCCGAAGCAGGCCGCCCTCGGCGGGTCTCCCGTTCCGCGAGCTGATCGGCCGCCTCATCGAGCTCGGGCTCGAGGCCGCCGGGGAGGGTCGTGAGGCGTGACCGCGATCCGCTTGAAGCGCCGCAAGCATGCCGCTGCGCGCCCAACAGGGCCAGCGCGACGCTCCCATGCCCGCGGGGCGCGGCGGCCGCGCAGTCCTCGAAGGCGGGCTCTGCCGCGTCTCGCCTCCCTCGGGCGGATCGGGGCCGGGCTGCTTGCCGCGCTGCTGGTCGCGGGCCTGGTCGCGATCCTGAACGGTCCCTGGCTCCACGTCCGCGAGCTCGCATGGGCGGGGGAGCGCCTGACGCCGAGCGCAGACCTGGCGCGGCTGCTCGAGCCGACGCGGGGGAACAACCTGCTGAGCCTCGACACGCGGGACCTCGTCGCGCGAGTCGAACGGCTGCCAGCCGTCGAACGCGCCGTCGTGAGCGCGCAGGTTCCCGGGCACCTGGCCCTTTCGGTCACGGAGAAGGCGCCGGCCGTCATCTGGCAGACCCGCAGCCTCCGCCTGATCGGCGCCGCGGACGGCACCCTCATCGGCGATCTGCCTCCGGGCCAGGCCCTTCCGCCGACCTCGCCCGGCTGCCGTTCGTCGACGATCAACGCGAGGCGGCGCGCCTGACCGGGGTCGGGGACGTGATCCCGGGACCCATGCTCGAGACCGCCAACTACCTTGCCGGTCTCGATCCCGCGCTGCTCGGCTCGAAGGCGAGCCGTCTCTCGATCCGGCTTGACGACGAGTATGGCTTCATCGTGGTCTCGTCCGCTCCCGCGTGGCAGGCGGCCTTCGGCTTCTACGGGCTGGAGCCGCCCGAGCCGGGACGGAGCGAGAGCCCTCACGACCGCATCGAGCAGCAGGTCGTCGCGGTCCGGACCCTCTTCGCGACCGAGCCCGAGGCCGGGGTGAGCTGGGTCGATGCCCGCAATCCGGGCAAGGTATATTTCCGTGCGAATCGTTGACCGCGGAGCGCGCAGGGGATCTCGGCGCGCCCGCGACCACGGCACCGGTATCGTCCCTCATGTGGCTTCCCCTGGTCGGGCTGGCGCTCGGCGTGGTCCTTGGCCTGATCTTCAACGTCAGCGTCAGCCCCGATCTGGCGCGCTACAGCGCGGTCGGCATCCTGGCGGGGCTCGACTCGGTCCTTGGCGCCGTGCGGGCCGAGCTGGACGCCCACTACGACAACCGGATCTTCCTCTCGGGCTTCGTGACCAACGCTCTCGTGGCGGTGGCGCTCACCTTCGTCGGCGACCGTCTCGGGATCGATCTCTACCTGGTGGCCCTCTTCGCCTTCGGGCTGCGCATCTTCCAGAACGTGGCCCTCATTCGGCGCCACTTCCTGTAGGCTCGAAGCGTCCGATGCCGCGCGACAGCGCGGCGGTTGACCGGAGGTAGCTTGGAACGCGAAGCGGTCCTGGTCGGCATCGATGCCGGCACGACCAAGGTGACGACCCTCATCGGTGAGGTGGCTCGCTCTGGAGACGTGAGCATCATCGGCTACGGGATAGGCCCGTCGGTCGGCATGAAGAAGGGGATGGTCGCCAACATCGACCAGACCGTGAACTCGCTGGCGGCGAGCGTGGAGAAGGCCGAGCGCCTCTCCGGCTACAAGATCAGCTCAGCCTTCGTGGCCGTCGGCGGCAGCCACATCAGCAGCCAGAACAGCCGGGGCGTGGTCGCGGTCTCGGGCCATCGCCGCGAGGTCAGCCGCGAGGACGTCGCACGCGCCACCGAGGCCGCGAAGGCGGTCCAGGTGCCGAGCAACCGCGAGATGCTGCACGTCATCCCGCGCGGCTACATCGTCGACGGGCAGGAGGGGATCAAGGACCCGCTCGGCATGAGCGCGGTCCGCCTCGAGGTCGACACCCACATCGTCGCCGGCGCGGCCACGTCGGTCCAGAACCTGACGAAATGCGTCACCAGCGCCAACGTGCAGATCGACGAGCTCGTGATCAGCTCGCTGGCCGCCGCCGAGGCGACCCTGACCGATACCGAGAAGGAGCTGGGCGTCCTGGTCGCCGATATCGGTGGTGGCACCACCGATATCGCGATCTTTGTCGACGGCGCGGTCTACCACACCGCCGTCCTGCCGGTCGGCGGCATCAACGTCACCAACGACGTGGCCATCGGGCTGCGCACCTCGCTCAACCTGGCCGAGGAGATCAAGATCAAGCACGGCTCCGCCAACCTCGCCGACGTCGGTCCCGAGGAGCTGCTGAACGTGGCCGTGCTCGGCGAGAGCGGCGGCCAGACGATCCAGCGCCGCAAGCTGGCGGAGATCATCGAGGCGCGCATGAGCGAGATCTACTCCCTCATCCGCGAGGAAGTGAAGCGCTCCGGGCATGCCGGCATGCTCCCCGCCGGGGCGGTGCTGACCGGGGGCGGGGCGCGCATCGGAGGTGCCGCCGAGCTGGCGCGCGACGGGCTCGAGATGCCGGTGCGGATCGGATCCCCACAGGGCGTAGGAGGCCTCATGGACCAGCTCGGCAACCCGGCCTTCAGCACGTCGATCGGCCTGCTGCTGTGGGGAGCGAACCACCTCAGCGAGGAGCCCCTCGGCTACGACCGGCCGCAACGGCGTGGGCGCGGGCCTGCGCGGCGTGGTCGACTGGGTGCGGAGCCTCTTCCCCGGCTGAGGGTCGGTCTCGGCAGTGGCTATCCACCGCGGAAATCCACCCTGTGGACAACTTCGCGGCGCATTGTGGATAAATCGCCGACAGGGCCGGGGGTGGCTCGGTAGAATCGGTCAAACCCGCCGAGCGTCCGGGTTGGCCACCCCCTACCGGGCCGAGGAGGAGATACCCGAAATGCCGCTCCGGTCAGACTCCGAGAACTTCGCTCTGATCAAGGTCATCGGCGTCGGAGGCGGCGGCAGCAACGCCGTCAACCGCATGATCCGCGCCGAGATGATGGGCGTCGAGTTCATCGCCGTGAACACCGACGCCCAGGCGCTGCTGCAGAGCGACGCGCCGCACAAGATCCGCATCGGCGACAAGATGACCCGGGCCTCGGCGCCGGCGGCGACCCGACGTCGGCCAGCGGGCCGCGGAGGAGGACAGCGAGAAGATCTACGAGGCGCTCAAGGACGCCGACATGGTCTTCATCACCGCCGGGCATGGGCGGCGGCACCGGCATCGGGCGCCGCGCCGGTCATCGCCGAGATCGCCAAGGACCTCGGCGCGCTGACGGTCGGCGTGGTCACCAAGCCGTTCAGCTTCGAGGGCGTGCCGCCGCAAGCTCGTCGCCGAGGAGGCTCAGCGAGCTGCTCAAGGACAAGTCGACACGCTGATCACCATCCCCAACGACCGCCTGCTGCGAGGTGGTCGACAAGAAGACCTCGCATCCTCGACGCCTTCCGCGTGGCCGACGACGTGCTGCGCCAGGGCGTCCAGGGCATCTGCGACCTGATCACCGTGCCCGGCCTGATCAACCTCGACTTCGCCGACGTGAAGACGATCATGCGCGACGCCGGCTCGGCGCTGATGGGGATCGGCAGCGGCACCGGCGACAACCGCGCCGTCGACGCCGCGCGCGCGGCCATCGATGAGCCCGCTGCTGGAGGTCAACATCGACGGCGCGCGCGGCATCCTGTTCAACGTCACCGGCGGCGAGCGACCTGGGCCTCTTCGAGGTCAACGAAGCGGCCGAGATCATCAAGGAGGCCGCCGACCCCGAGGCCAACATCATCTTCGGCACGGTCATCGACGACCGCGATGGGCGACGAGGTCAAGGTGACCGTCATCGCCACCGGCTTCGACGCCACCCGCAAGCCCCGACCGCAGTCCCGCGCCGTCGGCGCCGCGGCCGACGTGGCGACCGGGATCGAGTCATCGCTCGACGAGCGGAGCCGGGAGATCCTGGCCGAGATCGAGCGCGATCGCGCCGACCGCCAGGCCCTCGAGGACCAGATGCCCGAGACATCGCCCTTCGCGCGCGGCCGCGCGGAGCCCACCGAGATCCGGCCGCGCCGCCTCGTCACCAGAAACCGTTCGGCGTGCTCGGTCACGTCCCCGAGCGTCCCGCGGCAGCAGATGCCCTTCCCCCTCGTCCTTGTCAATCAGGCGGTGGATCGACTCCGCGTCGGCGGCCGCCGCGTCGCGGACGATCGGCTGCCCGCTCGACTCGCCGCGCGGCTGCTCGTCGGCCACCGCAGACCTGTTCGCCGCCCCGCGCCGACCGGGCGTTCGCCGTGCTCGGCCCGTCCCGTTCTTCGAGGCGTTGTTCATCACCGCGTCGGGCATGGTCTGGTCGTCAGGCCTCCACCGCGAAGCTGGCGAACTGCCAGAGGTCGTCCTCGGGCACGGCCGGCGTGCCCCACTTCGCGAACAGCCGCGATCGGCTCTGGAGCGGCGTCCAGTCGGTCTGCACCGACGGACACGGGCCCAGGTACGCGCCGGCGACGTCGAGAATCTCCTTGTACGGGAATCTCGTCGGGCACGAGGATGCCCTTGCGTCGGGTTCCTGATCATCCACACCAGCCCGCCGATCACCGACGCCGCCACCTGCAGCGTCGTCGCGTTCTGGCCCGGCACGAGCTGGCGCGTCTCGTGGATGTCGAGCTGCGAGCCGGTCCACCAGCGCGTTCAGCCCGTGGCCCATCAGCAGCACGCCGAGCTCGTCGATGCCCTCGGTGATCTCGTCCGACATGATCCGCAGCTTCGGCTGCAGCTTGAAGTTGCGCATCGCGAGCTCGTGCAGGCTCAGGATGCGCGTTGTCGCACGGCATGTAGGCGTAGTGCACCGTCGGCCGGTAGGTCGCGCGGTCGCCCTTCGATCGTGTCTTCCCACACCGTCAGGTGATCGCTGATGGTGAACGACTCCGCGTGGCGGACGACCATGCCGATGATCGGCCCGCCGGCGGGCACCCAGGAATGCACGAACGTCCGCACGCCCGGCTGGGCGAGAAAGATCTGATTGCCGGGCCCGCCGATCGGCGTGTGCGCGTTCTTCGGCAGCCGCCGCTCGTGCGTGCCCCATCCCATTTCGGCCGGCGCCGTGCCCTCCTCGTAGAAGCCTTCGATCGACCAGGTGTTGACGAACTCGTTGACCGCCTTCGGCACGTTCGAGATCTGCGTGTCGCGCTCGGAGATGTGGATCACCTTGGTGCCGGTCGCGCTGGCTGAGCCGCGCGAACGAACCCGGCGGTGAACGCCTCGGCGTCGGCGATCAGCTTCTCGAACTCGCCGCGTCGTCGACGCCGGTCGCGGCCGGCAGCCCGCTTCGACCATCTCGCCGGCGATCTCGAGCAGCGCCCGCTTGGTGAAATGGCTGACCAGCCCGGGGTTCGCGCCGTGATCCATGATCGCGGTCGCGATCGGCGTGCCGCGCGAGGCGAGCTCCGCCTTCAGCAGCCGGATCCGCATCTGGCGCGAATAGAGGCTCCGCTCGTAGGGCGACTTGTTCTCGGCGTCGCCGTACGGATCCCACTCCTCGACCGACGTGTTGATGAACCGGACGTCGTGCTCGCCGCACCAGCGCAGCATGTCGAGCGTCTCGACGTTCCAGGACAGATCGACGATGACGTCGCCGGGGCCGACCAGCTCCGGCAGCATCGGTCTGGTAGTTCTCCTGCGTCAGCCGCTGCCGCTTGAAGCACGACGCCGGCCTGCAGCGAGTCGGCGATCTTCGGGCGCACGTCCTCGAAGTCCATGACCGTGATCCGGCTCGGCCGGCATGTCGACGTGGCGCAGCATCAGCGGCAACGTGCACTGGCCGACCGATCCGCAGCCGAGCATGAGGAGACGTCCCGGAGAACGGCGCGCGATTCGAGTTCTGTGTCATGTGTCCTACCTGCAGCCTCACACGCCTGAGAAGCGAGCGCCGGAGCGCGGCGCTGCCCGAGCGCCTCGACACGAGGTCCGAGCGCGACGGGCAGCGTGCCAGCGTCGTCGGCAGGTCCGGTCGGACGGCCAGGCCTCAGGCTGACGGCGACACGGGAGTCGGCGTGGAGGCAGGCGCCTGCCGCGGCGTGATGCCGGCGGCGGCGCGAGGCCGGGCCGCCCGCGGCTTGGAGGCGACGCGACGCGCGCGCTTGCGCGGCGCGCTCCGGCCGTCGTCGACCACGGTGACGGGAGGCTGGAACCCGTTGAACGAGGTCGCGCTGGCCTTCGTGTAGGCGCCCATGCTCGGGCACGATCAGGAGATCGCCGATCTCGAGATCGGGCAGCAGCTGATCGCGGGAGACGATGTCGATCGAATCGCAGGTCGGGCCGGCGACGACGCACTCGCGAACCGGCCCGCTCCGCTGCGGGATCAGCTCGTAGTCGCAGTGGTCGAACAGCTTGCCCGAAAACGCGCCGTACAGGCCGTCGTCGATGAAGTACCAGGGAATGCCGTTGCGGATCGAGCGGCCGATGACGCGGACGACCAGCGTCATCGAATCGCCCGAGATGCAGCGGCCGGGCTCGGCGATGATGCGCACGCCGGCGGGGAACATCTGGGACAGCCCGCGGGACACGACCCGGCAGAAGTCCTCGAGCTTCGGCATCTCGGTGCGGTAGACGACCGGGAAGCCGCCGCCGATGTCCAGGGTATCGAGACGGACGCCCGCGGCCGCCGCCTCGTCGAACAGACCGCGGACCACCTTCAAGCGCGGTCGATATAGATGGCCGGGTCCGACGACTGCGACCCGACATGGAACGCGATGCCGCGGACGTTCACGCCGGCGGCGCGCGCCTGCAGGATCAGCGCCAGCGCTTCGTCCTGGTGGGCGCCGTACTTGGCGCCGAGATCGACGACGCAGCTGTCGTTCTTGATCGCGACGCGGAGCAGGACGCTGGCGTCGGGCGCGTGGAGGCGCAGCTTCGGGATCTCGTCGGGGTTGTCGAAGGTGAACCACTGCACGCCGTGCCGGACGCACGCGACGATGTCGGTGTCCTTCTTCACCGGATGCGAATGGAACAGGCGCTCGGGCGTGACGCCCGCCGCTGCCGCCAACGCGACCTCCGGATACGAGGCCACGTCAATCCCGTCGACCAGTCCGCTGAGCAGCCCCAGCAGCTCGGGGTCGGGGTTCGACTTCATCGCGTAGTACAGCTCGACGCCCGGCAAGCACGTTCGCAAGCGTCCTGATGCTCTGTTGAATCCGCGAGGGAGCCAGGACCAGAAACGGCGTCGGCACGGTTCCCGCGAGAACCGCTGCGCGATCGAAGGACAGGCCCGGCTCGGTGGCCGGCTTCGGCAAGGGCATCGGCGTCAGTGCGCCGTTGCCATTTTTCATTTCATTCATCACCTCTCTTCCAGCCAACTGCCTTACCTGCGGTGAACGCCACGCCTCCGGCCCGATTCCGACCCGTGACGGCCAACCGTCCGCCGCGCTAGAACTGCGGCGGCCAGGTCACGAACAGCACCTCCGCCGGCGACCGGCCCGACGTTCCTGATCGAATGTTCCTGCTGCGCCTTGTAGCTGAACGATTCTCCCGCCTTGGCGATCGTCGACCGCCGTCCCAGCGTGACGGACAGCCGGCCGCGAATGACGTAGCCGAACTCCTCGCCGTTGTGCGACGCGTGCGGCCCGAACCGCTGTCCGGGCCCGAGCACCAGCCGGCACCGGCTCCATCGCCATCGTCGTCGAGCCGGGAACCAGCAGCTCGAACTTGTCGCACCCCTGATCGTCCAGCGCCGTCCGCTCCTGCTTGCCGAACACGAACGGCTGGCAGCGCGTCGGTCGAGAAAAAGGTGCTCAACCGCTCGCCGAGCACTTCGAGCACCGCCTCGAGCGTTTCGAGCGACACCGAGCTCTTGTTCTGCTCCAGCAGCGAGATGAACCCCTTGGTCACGCCGGCCCGAACCGCCAGTTCTTCCTGGGTGAGCTGGTGCGCCAGCCGCACCTCGTGTATCCGCTTTCCTATGTCCACGAGGACCGCCCATGTTCATAAGCAGGCCGTCAAGCATCACTTGACCTGGTCCAGCGACGGCCAATTGCCATTAAACACGCTGTATAGCATCGCTTGACTCAGCCAGTGTACATATCAGTTGCTCCGCCAGTCAAGGCATTTTTGTGCCGCCGGGCAAGCCGTTCTGCCGTACGACGTTACACGCCTCGACTACGGCGGCCGCCGGCAGTGCGAAGCCATTGATGCAGGCGCGCCACCGATTCCGACTTTAATGCCGACCTAACGGTCGGCTATCTGATGGCATGGCGCCGAATAACACTCGGCGAAATGCATCTGATCGGCACCTGCGCAGGCACCGGTGATAACATTAGCGGCCTAATGCCCATCAGGCCGCCCTCTAGCCACGCACGGCTTACCGACGGTTCGAGACGACGTCGATGACCCGTGATCAGGCGCGCCAAGCCGCCGCGAGCTCCTGCTGAAATCGTGCCGCTCGTCATGCGGACGGTCGCCGCCGAGACTCCGGTTCTCCGGCGAGCTGCCGGCGCGCGGCCCACTTTCCGCTGCTGATGATGCTCGACGAGCGGCCGCGCACCCTCAGCCGAGCTGCGCCGTCCTGCGCGGCGTCACGCCCGCCGACGATGTCCAATTCGATCTCCGCGCTGGAGCAGCGCGGCTGGGTCCGCCAGGTCAGCGCCGGTCAAGGGATCGCCGGGTCGTCCATCGTCGAGCTCACCAGCAGCGGCCGCGCGGCCCTCCAGCGGGTCAGCCGGAGCGCGCGAAGGGCACCTCGCCGAGGTGCTGGCGCCGCTCGATGCCGCGTCGCGGCGGCGCCTGCCAGGGCGGACTGCAGGTGCTGAAGGTGTGTCAGCACCGCCGCCCGGGACCGACCGGCCGGCGCCAAGGAGGAAGCCGCGGCCGTGGTGGGACAGGCGACGCGATGGCGAACATCATGCTCGACTCGACCGTATTACAACGAGGTTTCAGTCTGGCCGGCACACCGGCGGACTCGAGGATGACCCATGGCTGACGCTGGCCACTCCGCCGAACGGCGGCGGCTGCGCCCAAGGTCTGGTCGCCCGCGCTTCGGCGTGATCTTCGCGCCGCGCGCGACCTACGCCGATGTCGCCGCCCATCCGCGCTGTGCTCGGCGCGCTCGCCGTGATCCTCCTGTCATGTGCCGCCGGCAGCATCATGCTGTTCTTCGACGGAGGTCGGCAGCAGGCGCGCTGCTCGATCAGCAGATCCAGAGCGCGGAGTCGTTCGGTCGCCAGTAACGACGCCCATGTATCAGCGCATGAAGGAGCGCGCGGCCGCCGTACTCGCGCTACTCGCCGCCGCCACCCAGCTCGTCTTCATGCCGATCTTCACGCTGGTCATCGCCGGCATCGCCTTCGCCGATCTTCAACGCGCTGCTGGGCGGCGACGCGACCTTCAAGCAGGTGCTTGCGATCGTGGTCCACTCCGGGTTCGTCAGCGCTGTCCAGCAGTTCTTCGTCTGCCCGCTCGACTACGTCCGCGAGTCGCTGTCCAGCCCGACCAATCTCGGCGTGTTCGTGCCGTTTCTGGACGAAATACACTTTCCGCCCGGTTCCTCGGGGCGATCGATCTCTTCCTGATCTGGTGGCTGGTGAACCTGGCGATCGGGCTGGGCGTCTTATACAAGCGACGGACCGGCCCGATCGCGACCGGATCCTCATCATCTATCTCGTGATCGCCCTCGTCATCGCCGCCATCAAAACCGCCTTGGCAGGAGCCTAGATGACTCGCCGGAATATTCTCATCGCCGTCGGGCGTCATCCTTCTCGGCGGGGCGGTCGTCGCCGCCAACCTCTGGTACAAGCGGGAAACCGGCCTGACGGTCACCACCGAGGTCATCAAGACCCGCGATCTCGAGGCCATCGTGTCGGCCTCGGGAAGATCCAGCCGAAGCGGCTGGTCAACATCAGCGCCGAAACCCCGGGCCGCGTCGTCGATCTCGCCGTCAACGAAGGCGATCGGATCAAGAAGGGCCAGTTCCTGCTGCAGATCGACCCGAAGACGCTGCGCACCCGCGTCGACAGCGGCGAAGCGTCGCTCCAGGTCGCCGCGCCTCGCTCGAGCAGATGCGGCAGTCGGTCGAAACGGCGCGCGTGCAACTGGAACAGCGCAAGCAGAACGCTCGAAGCGGCAGCAGGACCTCTGGAAGCGCAGCTGACCACCCGCGAGGCGCTCGAAAAGGCGGAGAACGACGTGCAGGACGCGCCGAGTCGGCGCTGCAGGAGCGCGAGAAGACAGCCAAGGCGCAGGACAGCCGGATCATGCAGGAGCGGGCGACGCTCGAAAGCGCGCGCTACGATCTGAGCAAGGTCCGCATCGAGTCGCCGATCGACGGCATCGTCACCCGCCGCAACATCCAGGAGGGCGAGACCGCCGTGATCGGCACGATGAACAACGCCGGCACGGTGCTGCTGACGCTCGCCGACATGTCGGTGATCCAGGCGGAAGTCGAGGTCGACGAAACCAACATCCCGAACGTGCAGCTCGGGCAGCCGGCGAAGATCACCGATCGACGCCATCCCCGACAAGTCGTTCAAGGGCCACGTCACCGAGATCGGCAACAGCCCGATTCAGGCGGCCGGCCGGCGCGGCCGGCACGCAGGCGACCAACTTCAAGGTGGTCGTCATCCTCGACGAGAAGGTGCCCGACGTCCGGCCCGGCTTCACCTGCACGGCGGACATCACGACCGCGACCCGCAAGGACGTCGTCGCGGTGCCGATTCCGGCGGTCGCCGTCCGCGAGCTGATCTACGACGCCGAAGGGCAGATCGTGAAGGAGCCGCGCCACCGACAAGCGGCGACGCGCCGCAGCGCGACGGATGACCGTCGTCGCGGAGCTCAAGCCCGGGCAGACGCGCAAGGAAACCGAAGGCGTGTTCGTCGTCCGCGACGGCAACGCGCGAGTTCGTGCCGATCAAGATGGGCATCGCCGGCGACAAGTTCTTCGAGGTGCTGTCCGGCCTCAAGGCCGGCGACCAGGTGATCGCCGGCCCGTACAACTCCGTGCGCGGCATGGCCGACGGCGACCCCGTCAAGGTCGACAACAAGAAGAACGCCAAGGCCAAGTAGCGGCAGTTGTGAACAAGTTCA
>CAWCXQ010000014.1:0-12031 GCA_963799675.1 uncultured Chloroflexia bacterium | reverse complement strand
GCCGCTCTTCAGTGCGTGGATTCCCAGCAGCCAGGCGTGCTCAGCGCGGGGGTGCACCGCGACGACTCGGGTCCTAGACGAGATGGCGAGCATCCAGAGCGGACAGGTTGTCATCCTGAACGGTGCGCCGCGTTCCGGTAAGTCGAGCATCGCCGCCGCCATTCAAGACACGTTCGACGGCCCCTGGCTCAATCTTGGGGCCGGCGTATGGGTGCGCGGTCTAACCCCGTCTCGGTACCGTCCCGGCATCGGGCTCCGTCCGGGCGGCGAGCGGCCTGACCTAGAGCCGTTCGTCGTCAGCGCGTTCGCGGCGCTGTATGACTCCATCGCGGCGCACTGCCGCCGGGGGCTCAACGTCGTCGCCGATGTTGGGCATCACGACGCGTACAGCAAGCCGCTTGGCATCCTCCGGGCCAGTGTGAAGCAGCTCGAGGGGTTCCAGGTCTATTCGTCGGGGTGTTGTGTCCCATCGAGGTCATCATGGCTCGCCGCGCAGAGTCAAAGGCGCCGGGCGATCAACACTACGTGACCGGTTCGCTTGACGATCCCTCTTCCCTGCCCCGAGTCCGTCGTTGGCAGGACGAGGTTCATCGGCCGGGAATCTACGATCTCGAGGTCGACACCTCGGTCCTGAAGCCCGAGGAGTGTGCAGCCCTGATACAGCGCCGGGTGCGCGACGGTCCGCCCGGAGACGCGTTCACGCGGATCGCGCGCGGCTTCTCCTAGGCGGCGAGGGCGGCGACCACTGGCCACGGGAGGACGATGCGCGGCTTGGGTATTGCCGGGTCGAGTCCGTTCGCCCCGACCTTCCCCCGGGACGCTTGTTTTCAAGACCCGAGTAGCATCGCGGCGTGCGCGTCACGACCCTAGCGGCCGCGCTTGTCCTGGCCGCATGCTCGGCTGCTGTGCCATCGGTCACGCCGCTGGCCACGCAAACGGTGGCGATTGAGCCCGCCCCGCTAGGTGTTGCTGACGCGCCCAGTGCGCGATTTGCTGCCGCAGCAGCTCGTTCGGCCTTGGGAGCTGTTGAAGTCCGATCCGCAGCCAGCGCCTGGGCAGTTCGAGGCTTGGGCGCGAGACCTGCACATCGCCGTTCTCTTTGAGGCCGCGGTGGCAGTCGGTGTGTACGACGGACAGAACAGCTCGGCGATCTATGTCTTCGCGGCGCCCAATCAACGGCTCGATCCTCAAACTAGCAACGGGCCAGCGTTCGCCAAGCGCTGGGTGACGGCATACGCCTGCGACCAGCCCCGGACCATCGGCCTTGCCGGGGTCGCCGTCACCACCGTCCACGCACAGGCGAGCTGCCGGTCCCAGTATCTCCTGTATTCCGCGATCAACTCGTCGTCATCGAGGACGCACCGGACGCGACCCAATTTGCCCTTGAGCCACATGCTTTCGAGCCGGTGGTTAGCGCGATCCTGAGGCGGGCGCGAGAGGCGGCCGCGCCAAAGCCTTCGTCCCATCTCCTGCGGGTTGCCTGGCTAGCAGGCTAGGCGGCCAGAACCGTCAGGATCGACCTCGGTACGACGATCATGAGCCGGGGTTTGGGTATTGCCGGGTCAAGACCTTTCGCCCCGACCATTACGACGCAGCCACCCTGCGTTGTGCACCCCCAACAGCGTTGGGTCCCGGAGACGCAAGGCCGTGCTCGCCATCCGAGTGGACCTACCATTCGGTGTGATGGCCGTTCGACTCGATGAACTCGTCGCCGCAGCCGACTCACTCCTCAACGTCGGAGCTTTCGACGAGGGCGCCCCCTCCAATGGACTGTTGGTCCGTGCCGCTGGTGAGGAGTCCGACGCATCGGCGCAAGCGTGAACACCTCAATCGAAGCCATCGAAGCGGCACATTCGGAGCTGCGTCGACCTCCTGCTGGTACACCACCCCTCCTGGCCACATATCGACCTCGGGCTGCAGCGGCAAAAGGAGGAGCTGCTGGTGTCGTATGGAATCTCGCTCTACGGCGCCCACGCATCCCTGGACTGCGCGACAGGCATCGGCACCGCCGATGCTCTAGGGGAACTGCTGGGAGTGGCCAACTCTGGGTCGATCCCAGACTACGCCGGCGGCCAGGCGGGTATCCACGGCACGGTCGACGGCAGCTTTGAGGAGTTCACCGCACGACTTGAGGGTGCAATCGGGACGCGGGCGAGAGCAAGGCGGCATTCGCACGCCTTTGGGCACATCGCAATCGTGGCCGGAGGGGGCGGTCTCACCACGTGGCTTGAAGAGGCGAGAGCGCTGGGCGCCGACACTTATGTCACCGGAGAGGGCTCGATGTTCACCGATCTGTACGCGAGAGGCCAGCCTCAATCTGGTCCTCGGGACCCACTACGCAACGGAGGCGCCAGGGATCAAGAAGTTGGCGGGCGAGCTCAGCCGCCGATTGGGAGTGGATTGGTCCCTCCAGGAGACCCACCCGAGCCTGTGAAAGGCCACCGAGGGCCAGGCGATCGGATCAGCCACGATGATTCGGCATCTGGTACTCGCCGGGTTGAGCCCTCTCGCCCCGGACCATTCCGAAGACGCTTCTGCGATCGCGGGCTCGTAGACTCGCGGGGTGGACCTTCTAACGGCGTTCGGCGCGTTCGCTGTTGGGGCGATGCTCCTGTTCTACGCACTGGAACACCGTTCGGCATGGCTCGTCCTCGCATTCGCTCGGGGCGTGTTTGGCCTCCTCGGCATATGGCTTTCTCCAGGGGGCTTGGCCCTTCGGGGTAGTCGAGCTCGTCTGGTCCGGTGTGGCAGTCCGCCGCTGGTGGATGCGGTCGCGAACGGCCGCGTCTTGACAGCCGCCATACGGGCAGGGATCGTGGCGAGGTGCGACCCGAGAAGGCTCTTAATCTCGTCTCGGTACGTCGTCGAAGCGGGCTCCTGCCACTCGCTTTGACACTGCTCGCGGTGGTCGCCTCCGTCGTGGCGCACGCGGCGGGAGGCGGCGCGGTGTCTTGGTGAGGTCGGAGGTCAGGCCGCCGAAAGGGCCGAGCAGATGGCCATGCTGCTGCCGCCCCTAGTCGGGCCGCTTGGCGGCCTGCTGTTGATCGGGGCCATCCGGGTTGCGCGCGGCCGGTCCCTGAGCGCCATGTGGTTCTTCATCGTCCCACCGCTTGCCTTCGGTCTCCAGGAACTCGCAGAGCAGGTGCTGCACGTCGGAAGCCTTCCATTCGGCGACGAGCCAGCTTGCTGACCGCCGTCCTCGTCCAGCTGTCCTTCGCTGCGGTCGCCTACCCTCCTTGCACGGCTTCTACGGGCTGCGGTCCGCAGGGTCATCGCTTACCTCGCAGTCAGACGCCAATGGCCGGGCCTGGGTACGCGTCCCCACACCCCCGTGGGCGCTCGGCCCCGTCTGGCTTCCCAGACTGCCGGCCCTCGCGGGCGCGCACTTCGGTCGCGCCCCGCCCGACCTCCGCTGACCCACACCGACGGGACCTCGGGTTCCGTCATCTTCCCCTTGTTCTCGGAGGTCAGTCCGTCATGAGAACGGATCGCGTGTCTCTGCGCGCCTGGCTGGCGATAGTGCTCGTCGGCTCGGCTGTGTCTCTCTTCATCGGGATTTCCATCGAGCGCGGGGCGACGACGCCATCCACGCCGGCAGCGGTCGCCTCGCAGCCCGCCGAGGGCGGGGGCGGGGAGGCGGGCGAAGCCGGACACTCGGCAGCGCCAGTCGCCTCGGCCGGGGCGCCGTCGGGGGAATCGGGGGCCGAGGGCCACACGGAGTGGCGACCCCTTGGGATTGACCTGGAGTCGCCACTCTTCGTTGGTGCCGGGATACTCGCGTCGCTCGTGCTCGCCTTGGCAGTACTTGCCATGACGAGCCAGCTCGTCCCGCTGGCGGTCGTTGGGTTCGCCCTTGTGTTCGCGGTATTCGACCTGCTGGAGGTATTCCATCAGGTTGACGTCGCTCAGCCGAACCTGGTCGCGATCGCCATCGTGCTGCTGGTGATTCAGCGCCGCAGCGTTGCTCGCCCTCCGTCTGCTGATGAGTGGGCGAGACCTGCTCCCTGCACGCTAGAGTGTGGCGGGCGGATCAGCGCCTCCCAGCGCCCGCCCGCCCACGAAACCCTCGATCGGGTGGGGCGCGGCGATCCGACGCGCAGCGGTAAAGAACGCATGATGAGTTGATTCCAAGCGGATCTGGCGGCGGGTGCTGACCCCGCCGTTCAAGCGGAGATGCTCGCTTGCCGGCTGAACCCGGAAGAGCAACGGCACCTGATGGCCGCTTATGCGAGGCTCGCGCGCTCGTATGTCCGCGGCCTGCGTCGCGATGGAGGCGGTGGTCTCATTGTCACCCTCTCGCGAACGGTGACGAGCGAGGCCGAAGTTGACTCGATCGTCCGGATCCAGCGCGAGTGCTGCCGTTCATGGCTATCGCGATCGACCGCCGCGTCGAGACTCTTGAGCTGACCTACTCCGGCTCGGAGGTCACTAGCCCAATCATCGACATGATCGATGAGCGACTGCGTGGCGGCTCTGTCGCCGACCCTTCGGGCGGCCATCCCAGCACCGCGTCCTAGGCGGCAAGGGCGGCGATCACTGGTCTGGGAAGAACGATGTGCGGCTTGGGTATTGTCGGGTCAAGACCTCTCGCGCCGACCATTACGACGCAGCCATCCTTCGTTGTTGCACCCCAACAGCGTTGGGTCCAGAGACGCAAGACCACGTTCCAAGTAGTCCTCGTCCCCGCGAAACGCTCATCTAGGGTTTGACCGCTCGGATGTGCAGGAAGAGCGGGATGCGCTGCCATCGGTCGCCCGGTGCGGCGGTGGTGTCCGGTACCTCCACCAACCGATCGACAAGGAGTCCGGCCGACTCGATGGCGTCGAAGTACGCCTCGAGTGGTCGATGCAAACTCGTGAAGGTCATTTGCAGGCCATCGCGCTCGACGGCATCGGCATACCGGCGTTCCTCAAGGTATGGCTCGGCCATCACGAACGGTGCATCCGGCGCCGAGGATGCGAAGTGGCCGCCGGAATTGATCGGATGGACGACCGACGCACACAGGCGCCCTCCGGGCACCAGCACCCGCGCCGCTTCCCTGACGGCGCCCCGCATGTCGTCCATGTCGTGCAACGAGAGCAGCGCAGTCACCAGCTGGACCGATGCGTCAGCGAGAGGGAGCTCGGCCGCATCGGCCACGCGGTAGTCGCCGTTTGGGTCCGCGAGCCGGGCGTGCTCGATCAGCGTCGCCGAGGCATCGACGCCGATCACCCCGTAGCCGCGCGCCTTGAGGTCACGTGGGAATCGGCCCTCGCCGCAGCCGAGGTCAAGGGTCAGTCCCGAGGGAGCGGGCAGGAGCTGCAGGAACCGATCGCGATGGAAGCGCCAATAGCTGTCGTGCCCGGGCGCCCTGGCCCAGGCGACCCAGTTACGCGCCTCCGCCTCCCACGCGTCTCGCAGGCTCATGCCACCAGAGTAGGCGAGCGCGCCTCCGTCACGAAGCCGGCCGTCGCCGCCTCTTTCGGGGAGTGGCGACCGGGGGTGCCGCCGCCAGATCGGCGCTGCGCACGGCGGCGACCATGGCATCGACTGCGGCTTCGTCGCTGAGTCCATAGCGCTGGGTCAGCGACTGCCAGGTCCCAAACTCCAGGGCAGCGCCTGTCAATGCCCGAACTTTCTCGCCCGCCTCTCCGGGCGTCGACATCCAGGGGTCGAGCACCGTCTGCCAGACCTGTCCCAGGTGATCCTGGTACGCCGTCGATCCCTCGACCAGCTCAGGCATGACCGGCGAGTCGCGAAGAATGTTCGAGATGAGCTGCTGATTGGCGCGCCAGTATCGGTACATGGCGGTCAACGCCGTGCCTAGGCGCTCGTAAGGGTCCTCGAGGGAGCGCCAGCCGTCGGGGTCGGGGAGGCCGGTGGTGCGCATGCCGTGCTCGGTGCAGGCGCGCATGAGCGCGACCAGGTCGGGAAAGTGGCGGTAGACCGTGTGGCGCTCGACCCGCGCGCGCTTGGCGATCGCGCTGATCGTGGCATGCGCCGGGCCGCGCTCCTCGTGGAGCTCGAAGGCGGCCCGCACGATCCGCTCGCGGGTGGCATCCATCGATTCACGTCGCTGCCGCAGCCGATACGGCCTTCGCGTTTCCTGCTTGGTCTCCATTGAACTACCACGTGTGTGCCGCGAACCATTGACGGATCGTCGTGCAACTTCTATGGTACACGCATGTGCCGTCAAATTACGCGAGCGGCCGACCCAACGCAGGAGACCGAGTCATGAGCCTTGACCTCAGCGCGCTCCATCCACTGACCCGCACGACGGCCGAGGGCGAAGCGCTCTGGGTGCTGGGCGGCCTCTTCACCTACAAGGCGGTCAATGCGGAGACCGGCGCCTACCTTGCCTGCGAGGTGCAGGCACCGCAGGGATTTGCCATCCCGGTGCACTTCCACGAGGACGAGGAAGAGGGGTTCTACGTCGCGCGGGGCGAGGTCACGATCTTCCTGGGCGACGAGGAAGTACGACTGAGCGCCGGCGGCTTTGCGCTTGCGCCGCACGGCGTACCGCACGCGTTCCGCTGCGAGACGCCCGACGCGACGCTGCTCCTCCTGATCACCCCGGGATCGAAGCACGAGGCGCTCTTCCGTGAGCTTGGAGAGCCCGGCGGCGGAGCGGGTTGTCCCGCCTCCTCCCACGCAGGCGCCAGATCCGGCTGGCCTGGGCGAGATCGCGGCTCGAAACGGCACGCAGATCGTGGGGCCGCCGCCGGGCGCCTGACCCTGGCGCTATGCTCGGGGTGCCCGCCCGACAGGAGTGCCCGCGATGCGCGTCCCCTTGAGCGTCCTCGAATTCCGCGACCGCGCCGCGGCGTTCTTCGGTGACGTGGAGGGCGTGGTCGACGGCGACCGCCGCTTCACCTATCGGGAGTACGCCGAGCGGACGCATCGGCTGGCGAATGCGCTGCGCGGGCTGGGCGTCAGGCCAGGGGATCGCGTCAGCTTCATCAGCTACAACACGCACCAGCTGCTGGAGGCCTACTACGGGGTCCTCGAGGCGGGGGCGGTCCTCAATCCGATCAACATCCGCCTGGCGCCACCGGAGATCGGCTACATCCTGGGCCACGCCGGTTCATCGGTCGTCTTCTACCACGCCGACTTCCAGCCGATGATGGAGGCGCTCGCCCCGCAGCTGCCGGCGGAGCTGCGATTCGTCGTGATGGAAGGGCCGGTCCAGGCGCCGGCCACCGACGAATACGAGGCGCTCCTGGCGTCCGCCTCCGCCGACTACGCTGCCGAGCCGATCGACGAGGACGCCACCGCCGAGCTCTTCTACACCTCGGGCACGACCGGGCGGCCGAAGGGGGTGGCGCTCACCCACCGCAACCTCCACCTCCACGCGCTCTACGCAGGACACGCCCTGCGCATGACCGATGCCGATACGATCCTCCACGTCGTGCCCCTCTTTCACGTCAACGGCTGGGGGGCGCCGCACTGGATGACGCTCGCCGGCGGCCGCCACGTCATGCTCCGCAAGTTCGATCCGGCGACGTTCCTCCGGCTCGTCCAGCAGGAGCGCGTGACCCATCTGCTGGGCGTGGCGACCATCTTCAACGCCGTGCTCAACGACCCGGCGCTCGGGCTCATTCGACGTCTCGAGCCTCAAGGAAGTGATTCTCGGAGGCGCGCCCGCCTCGCCGACGCTGGTGCGCGCGATCGAGGAGAAGCTGGGCTGCCCGGCGGTCATGGGCTACGGGCTGTCTGAGACGACCCCCATCATCTCGCTCGCCCGGCCGCGCACGAAGCTGACCGCCGATGAGCCGCCGGAGCGCGCAGCGGCCCGCCGCTCGATGACCGGCTACGCGCTGCCCGGTGTCCAGCTCCGGGTCGTCGACGACGCCGGCGCTGACGTCCGGTCAGACGACGAGCAGATCGGCGAGATCGTCGTCCGCTCGAACGTGGTGATGGAGGGCTACTACCGCGATCCGGAGGCGACCGCGGACAAGATCGTCGACGGCTGGTTCCACACCGGCGACATGGCCACGATCGACGAGGCGGGCTATCTGAACATCAGGGACCGATCCAAGGACATCATCATCCGCGGGGGCGAGAACATCGGCTCGGTGGAGATCGAGAACGCAATCGCGTCGCACCCCGGCGTCCTGGAGGCGGCCGTCGTCGCCGCTCCAGACGAGCGCTGGGGCGAGGTTCCCGTCGCGCTCGTGGTGCTCAAGGAGGGAGCGGCCCTCACCGAGCCCGAGCTGCAGGCCCATGTCCGTGGGCAGCTGGCCGGCTTCAAGGTGCCGCAGTCGATCGAGTTCCGCGATTCGCTGCCCAAGGGCGGGACCGGCAAGATACTCAAGGCAGAACTTCGTGAGCCCTTCTGGGCGGGGCATGCCAAGCGGGTGAACTGACGGGCCGCCGCGCGTTGAACTTTTTCAACGAACTGATCCCTATCCCTCCTGTCAAAGCCGACGCAGGAGGAAGAAGTCATGTCCACGCTCAGAAGGCTCGCCGCGGGCAGCCTGGGGATCGCGCTGGGTGCCACACTCGCCACCTCGGCCGTGCTGGCGGCCGCCCCGGAACGGTTGGTCGAGGCCGTCCATATCAGCACCACCTTCCCGGCGGGGACGCGGTGCCCCTTCGAGGTCGTCCGCAGCCTCGATGGCACGCTGGTGACGACGACGTTCACGCACGCCGACGGACTGACCACGATGACCCTGTCGTGGAAGAACGGAAAGATCGTGTACGTCAATCCGGCCAACGGGAAAACCCTGACCGCCGTGCTCGCCGGACCGGCCGTGATCCAGGACAACGGCGATGGGACATCCACCGTCCGCGTGCCGGGCAACGACCAGCGCTACACCGCTCCGGGGCTCGGCTTCATCGTGGGGAACACCGGGCTCTCGGTCGTGACGATCGACAACGCGACCGGCGAAACCCTGTCGGTCGACAAGCTCGCCGGCCACCAGGACGGGACGCCCTTCCCGGCACTCTGCGTCGGCCTGGAGTAGGCGCGGTGGCGGGTAGCTCGGGGCTTCGGCATCGGTCCCCATACTTGACCGATGCCGAGGCAGCGACCCGCTCGGGGTAGCACGTCATTTCCGGAGGTCCGGGTCGTGACCGGGCCCGCCTTCGAGCTGATCGCGGAGCTCGCAGCGTTCACCAGCGGGCCGGCGCGGGCGTCGCTCGACTCGGGCAAGGCATGGATCAGGGAGGCCCGGCGCGCGGCCGGCGCGGACCTGATCCAGCGTGTCGAGCGCTACACCCTCGGCATGTACGCGGAGCTGGCCACCGTAGTGCTCGAGGCTGCGCCAGCTCATGGCGTCGATGCCCTGATCGCCGGCGTGGAGGAGCTCGCCCCCGGCGCGTTCCGCCTGCGCCTGCTGGGTGCCGACTCGCCGCTGAACCGGACCATGGTCTCCGAGGGCGCATTCGAGCGAGCCGTCGGCGGGGACGCGGGGGCGCGGGCCGAGGTCAGCGCGGCCATGGGCGTCGACCGCGCGGCGCGGCGGGCGGTCGATCGTGTGCTTCGAACGGAGCCGGCCGCGCTGAAAGCCGACCTTCTCTCGCTCCTCCATGACTGGGCGAGCCACGTCTTCCCGCGCTTTGCGGCCGATGCCCTGGCCTCAATCGAACGCGACCGGCTGGCGAAGGAGCGGCTGCTGGCCGAGATGCCCGGGCAGTCGGCCCTCACCGTCGCCACCAACGGAGTGGCCTTCACACCCTCGCCGTGGGTCACCGGCATCGTCATCGTGCCGACCGTCGCGCTGCGGCCCTTTATCGTTCCGACCGAGCTGCGCCACACCGCGGTGTTCGTGTGCTCCGTCGCCGACGAGGCGCTCGACGTCGATCCGCTCGCCCCGCCTCGCCGGCTGGTCAAGACCGCCGCCGCGCTCGGCGACGAGCTCCGCCTGCGGATCCTGCGCGTCCTCCAGGGCGAGGAGCTGAGCGCGTCAGAGATCGCTGAACGCATGGGAGTCGAACGCACCAGCCTCCATCACCACCTCGGCATCCTGCGCTCGGCGGGCCTGCTGAGCATCCGCGACGAGGGCGAGCGTGGCTGGCGCTACGCGCTGCGGGAGGACGCCATCGCTGGCCTGGTTCTCGAGGTCGAGTCCTTCCTCCGGCGCCCCTGACGACTGGTTCCTGGCCGCCGCGTTTGCTCAGGCTGGCATCTATCGGCCATCGAACGGCCGATCTTGCTGGGACTGGCACCAAATGGCGGCGGATCGGTCCCTTGGGTGGCCAACGCGTGCTGGCGCCAGCAAATTTCGCCATCGGGCGGCCGCTAGTCGCCAGCGGCAGCAAGCCGTGGGGCGCGCGGCCCGTGTGCGCTCAGCGGGCGTAACTACCAAGCAGCCAACGCCCGAGGCCGCCAATCCCACGATTTCCGGCCGATCTCGCACGCTCGTGCACGCTGGGCGTGCCCGACCCGAGCGCAGGCCGCCAAAGACGGGCCGATTCGCGTCGAAGTTCGCAGTTACGTGCGCCCAGCGCACGCGAGTCCTCGACCAGCTAGCGCGAGAGATCGGCTCCGGTGAGGAAGTCGATCACGAGGCGGTTGAACCGCTCCGGCTCCTCGAGCTGGATCATGTGGGCGACGCCGGGAAACTCGATCAGCTGGGCGTCGGGCACGGTCTCGGCGATGTGTCGTCCGGCAAGGACCCCCGCCGGCTCGTCGGCGGTGCCGACCATGACCAGGGTTGGCGCCTCCACCTCGCCCAGCCGGCCCGCCGCCGGCGGATCGAGTGGCTGCGGCTTGCCCTCCTCCCTGCCGGTGCGGTAGGCGTCGAGGATCCAGCCGTGCACCTGCCGCCGCAGCTCGGGGTTGATCCGCGTGGCGGGCTGGCCCCAGCCATTCCTCAGAACTCAAACCACAGAATCGACGACTCAATGACAGTCTACAGAATGACAGGATCAGAAAACCACAAAATCAGATGAACAACGACGATAGATAGATAGAGAAATGAAATGATAAATGATCAAATGAGCTCAACAAACGACAGACTCAATGATCAACGATGCTCTACAACAACGCAACGACGCAACCAAAATGACAGACGAAATGACAGGATCAACGAGACCACGAGATGAAATGAAATGAAGACTAGATGATAAATGAATGATCAAATAGAGAAGACCAACGAGATGATGATGAAATCAACGAGCTCAACGAGCTCAACGAGATGATCAAATGAAATCAGAGATAGACGACAAGATAGAGACGAATGATGATGATGAAGATCAACGAGAAGAAACGTCAAATGATAAAACCAAAACCAACGAGCAACCACCAAATCCACCAAACCAACTAGATACGAGTTCCTACCAACTCACGGAACACCAGTCACCAACACCAGCTCCAACCAACGCCACACCAACTCTCTACTACAGGACGACCAACAACACCAACTAGACCACGAGACCACTACTACGACTACTACGACTACGACTACTACAACGCACCAACCGGACCACGACAAGACTACTACTACTACTACGAACCAAACCACTAGACTACGGATCAACGCGACCTAACTAGACGACGAGACCAACCACTAGACTACGTGGTTAACTACGTGACGATCAACGCTCAACGCAACGCTCAACGATACAAACCCACCAACACCAACACCATGATACCAGCTCAACTATGATCATACCAACACCAACTAACGACTACTACAAAACTACAAGACTACAAAACTACAGTACCAACGACGACGACTAGAGCTCCAACGACGACAACGACTCACAGACTACAGTTACTACTAATGATGATGAACGCAAATGAGAACTACTAAAACGACGATGAACGCACCAACAACGCAACCAACCAACGACCACCAATACGGACCACGACGAGAATGCTCAAATAACTAAGATCAAATAGAGATAGAGATGATCAAATGATCAAATAGATGAAATAGATGAAATGAAGATCAAATAGAACCAACGAGATAGAGAACCACAAAACCAACGAGATCAACGCATCAACGAGAACCAACGACGATCAAATGATCAACGCAACCAGACGATCAGAGCAACCACGAGATCAACTGAGCAATTGGTCTCGAGCTCAGCGAGCGGCTCCCAA
>CAWCXQ010000013.1:0-33658 GCA_963799675.1 uncultured Chloroflexia bacterium | reverse complement strand
CATCGTGAGCGACCGTGCCGGCAACCGGATTACCCAGCCTGCCACGCCGTTCACGTTTCCAACGGTCGGCAGGCCGACGGTGGTCGAGACCATCCCCGCCGACGGCGACACCCAGGTCGCACTCGATGCCCACCCCGAGCTCTACGTTTCGACCCCGGACACCGCATCGGTCCAAACGGCGCTCGAGATCGCCCCTGCCGTCGATCACCTGCTCCGCTGGAGTGGCGAGTCACTGGAGATCATTCCCAGCCGGCCGCTCGACCCGGACCAGCGGTACGAGGTCACGCTTTGCCCCGGGGCCGCAGACGAGGCCGGCACCCGGCTGGGCGACCGCCTTCCGCTTCGCGTTCACCACGCTGGGCTGGCCGGCCCGAGGTGGTCGGCAGAGTCCCCACCGATGGCGCGCAGGGGATTGGGCTCGGCACGCCCATCGCCGTCTTTTTCGACTGGCCCATCGACCCCGACAGCCTCACCTCGGACCTGTTGACGGTGACGCCGCAGATCGGGCGGCTCGCTGCAGGTCATCCCCCCGGAAGGAGCTGCTGCCCTGGGCGTGAGCGCCGCCGCCAGCATCGTTCGCTTCACCCCGGCCACGCCCCTCCCGCCGAACACTACCTTCGAGGTCGCCCTCGCGGCCGGCCTTCGGGCGACGGACGGGTCGGCAACGGCAGAGCCCCTGCGATGGACCTTCACCACCGGCTCGCCGCCGGGCACGCTCGGTAACCAGCTCGTCTTCCTCTCGTCGCGATCCGGGGTTCCGAACCTATGGGCGACCAATCCCGACGGCAGCAACCCGCGTCAGCTCTCCGCCGAGCTGTCGAGCGTGAGCGAATACGCGGTGCGCCCGACGGGCGTCCTTCGTGGTGGGCGACGGCGCCGCCTGGTCCTGTACGACGCGAATGGATCGAACCGGCGCGTCCTGACCGACGACGGAACCCTTGAATTTGATCCGGCGTACTCACCCGATGGGCGACGCATCGCGTTCGGCCGCGCCGACCAGACGACCGGCTCATCGCTCGGTCTTTGGAGCCGCTCCTCGGACGGCGGCGATCCGCAGCGGATCGACGTCTCGACGGAGCCCGTCAGCGATGCCAGCTCGGCGCCAACGCCAAGCCCGCCCAGCGCCCTGCCGCTCGTCCGCGCACCGCGCTACTCCCCGGATGGCACCGCACTCGCCTTCGTCGACGACGCGGGCCGGATCGGGATTCTTGAGCTGGGCGCGGCGACCTCACCACGGCCGCCTTCGCGGCGGTCGCTCCGCCCGCCTGGCTGCCGGACTCGTCGGGGATCCTGGTCAGTGGCCTCGCCCCCGGCGCCCCGCTGCCGGCGGCGCCGCAGTCGGCCGTCCCCCCGCTCGACGCGGCGGCCCTCGACCTGCACCGCGACGAGCTGGGGGCGCTGCGGATCGTCCGCCTGACACGTGGCGACCAGCGGCTCAGCGAGACGCGGCTCGGCAGCGGCGCGACGCAGCCGACCGTCGAGCCCGACGGTCGGGTCGCCTACCTGCGCATCGACCCGGCCAGTCACGGCGCGTGGGGTCAGCTGTACCTGGCGGCGACCGCGCAGGGAGCGGGCACGGCGCTCACCATCGAGCCCGCGATGCTGGTCTCGTCCGCGGCTTTCACCCCGAGCCGGATCAGCTTCTCGTGGCACGCGCGGCACCGCAGGGCGGCCTCACGGCACGCGGGATCTGGCTCCTCCGCGTGGACGGCGCAGACGCGCGGGGGGAGCTCCGTGCGAGCGACGGCACCGACGCCAGGTGGCTGCCCTGAAGTTGACCCGGCGCTTCGCCCGGCGCTAGAATCCGCCCGCCGCTGGTGGCCGCGCGCCGCGCCGCGCCGCCGGCGCTTCCTGTGTGTCAACCGGTGCCCGAGAGACGAGTCCGCCGGCTCCAGCCTGCATCGCTTCGGGCGTCCATCCCACTTGCGGAGGTTCCATGCTCCCCATCACCTGGGTGATCCCGATCGCGGGCCTGGCGGCCATCGCCTTTGCCCTCTACCTCGCCTGGGACGTCCTGCGGGCCGACACCGGCACCGCGGCGATGCAGGAGATCGCCGGCACGATCTACGAGGGGGCGGTGGCATTCATTCGTCGCCAGTACCTGACGATCGGCCTCCTCGCGCTCGGCGGGGCGGTGGTGATCGGTGGCGTGATCGCTATCGTCGAGGGCAAGCAGGTCGCCGATACCGACATCTACGGGCTTGAGCTCGGCATCCGTACCGGCGTCGCGTTCCTGGTGGGCGCCGCGTGCTCGATGGCGTCGGGGATCATCGGCATGTTCATCAGCGTGCGCGCCGAACCTGCGGACCGCCGCGGCCGCGCGCAGCAGCCTGGTGCGCGCGGTGCAGGTTGCGCTGCGGGGCGGGGCCGTCTCCGGCTTCCTGGTGGTGGCGCTCTCGCTGCTCGGCGTCTACGGCATCTTCGCCGCATACGGCGGCTTCACCGTCCCGAACCAGGCACCCTTCCTGATCGTGGGCTTCGGGTTCGGCGCGAGCTTCGTGGCCCTGTTCGCCCAGCTCGGCGGTGGGATCTACACGAAGGCCGCCGATGTCGGCGCCGACCTCGTCGGCAAGGTCGAGGCGGGGATCCCGGAGGATGACCCGCGCAACGCCGCCGGTGGTCGCGGACCTCGTCGGCGACAACGTGGGCGACTGCGCCGGCCGTGGTGCCGACCTGTTCGAGTCGACCGCCGCCGAGAACATCGGCGCCATGATCCTTGGCGTGGCGGTCTACACCATCGCCCTCAACTCGGGCTGGCCGCATCCGGAGGCCTGGATCTTCTTCCCGCTGGTGGTGCGCGGTTTCGGCCTGCTCGCCACCATCGTCGCGATGTTCTTCATCCGGGGTCGCGAGGATGAGAACCCGATGAACATCCTGAACCGCGGGTACTGGGTGACGACGCTCGGGTCGGTCGTGGGGCTTGCCTTCACCACCTTCGTGATGATGAACACCGGCTCGGATCTGCCCCGAACGGCATCCCGGCGTGGGTCTGGTTCTTCGGTGCGGGAGTGGTCGGCCTGCCGACGAGCATCGCGTTCGTCTACATCACGCAGTACTACACCGCCGGCACCTTCCGCCCGGTGCGCGAGATCGCCGAGGCTTCACAGACCGGACCTGCCACCAACATCATCAGTGGCACGGCCGTTGGATTCGAGACGACCTTCCTGACCGCGATCTCGATCGGGATCGCGCTGTTCGCGAGCCACTGGCTGGGCGAGCAGGCGGGACTCGTCAACGCGAACGGCGACAACGTCGGCGGCATCTTCGGCACCGCGGTCGCCACGATGGGGATGCTGATGACGACCGCCTTCATCCTCGCGATGGACACCTTCGGACCGATCACCGACAACGCGGGCGGGATCGCCGAGTTCAGCAAGGCGGAGGCGAGCGCACGCGAGATCACCGATCGCCTCGACGCGGTGGGCAACACGACCAAGGCGCTGACCAAGGGGTATGCGATCGCGTCCGCGAGCCTTGCCGCGTTCCTGCTCTTCAGCGCCTACATCGACAAGGTGAACCTGATCCTGAGCCGCCAGATCGCGGCTGGCACCCGTCCCGCGGGAACGCTGCTGACATCGGTCGACCTGTCGAACGTGAGCGTCTTCATCGCAGCGCTGATCGGGGCGATGCTGGTCTACTTCTTCTCGAGCCTCGCGATCCGAGCGGTGGGAACCGCGGCGCAGGCGATCATCGTCGAGGTTCGTCGCCAGTTCCGGGAGATGCCCGGGATCATGGACTACACCCAGCGACCCGATTACGCGCGGGTGGTCGACATCACGACCCGCGCCGCCCTGCGCCAGATGATCCTTCCCGGCGCCGTCGCGGTCGCCACCCCGATCATCGTCGGCCTGCTGCTCGGCCACGAGGCGGTCGCGGGCCTCCTCATGGTCGGCACGATCGCCGGCGTCATGCTGGCCACGGTCCTGAACAACGGCGGCGGCGCGTGGGACAACGCCAAGAAGTACATCGAGTCCGGCCACCTGCTCGACGAGGCCGGAAACGTGCTGGGCAAGAAGACCGAGGCGCACGCGGCCGCGGTGGTGGGGGACACCGTCGGAGATCCGTTCAAGGACACGGCCGGCCCCTCTCTCCATGTCCTCGTCAAGCTGCTGGCCACCATCACGCTCGTGCTCGCCCCGCTCTTCATCGCTGGTGAGATGGACCTCGTCGTCCAGGCGGCGCTCATCGGACTGCTGCAGGGACTGACCGAGTTCATCCCGATCAGCTCCAGCGCCCACCTGGCGCTGGCGCCGTGGATCGCGGGCTGGGACACCCACGGCCTGATCGGGAGCCTCGCGTTCGACGTGTTCCTGCACCTCGGAACCCTCGTCGCGCTGCTCGTCTACTTCGCCCGCGACTGGCTGGGCTACCTGGGCGCCCTCGCCGCGAGCCTGCGGGAACGTCGGATCGGTGACGATCCACAGCGTCGCATGGCATGGCTGCTGGTCGTCGCGACCGTCCCGGCGGCAGTCATCGGCTTCGCCTTCGAAGACGCGATCGCGACGACGTTCCACGGTGACAGCGATCCCGCGCGTCTGGCGATCGCCGGCTTCATGGTGATCGGCGCCGTCGGCCTCTTCGTGGCGGATCGGCTCGGCGGCCGGGACCGCGAGTCGGAGCAGCTGACCACGCCGAGCGCGCTCGCGATCGGCCTCTCCCAGGCGCTGGCGCTGCTGCCGGGGATCAGCCGCTCGGGAGCGACCATCACCGCCGGGCTGGGCCTTGGCCTCACTCGGGAGGCGGCGGCTCGCTTCAGCTTCCTGCTCGCGACCCCCATCACACTTGGCGCGGGCCTGTACGGCTCCCGCAAGCTGCTGACGGAGCCCCATCCGGGGAACGAGTGGCTGGCGATGGGGATTGGCTTCGTCATCGCTGCAGTCTCCGGAATGATCGCGATCGGCTTCCTGCTCGCGTGGCTCCGCAGGCGCTCGGTGACGATCTTCAGCCTCTATCGGCTCGCGTTCGCGGTGATGGTTGTGGGGCTCGTCGTCATCGGCCGTTAGAGGCCAATTCGGCTTTGACTTCCGGGCTGCCCCAGCCTACAATCGCGCGACCTCGGCGCCGCATGGCGCCAGCTTCAGGGGAGCCACCGACCAACGTGGCGCAGCCCTGGAGCGTTTTTTGTTATCGGTTGGCAGGTCGAGCGCAGCGCCGCGATACCCCGCGCGGCGGTACCGATCCGCAGGGATGACCTGGCAGCAGGGAGGGGAATGACCGTGAATACGAAGCCCGTCTACCTCACCGCCGAAGGGCTGGAGAAGCTCAAGGCGGAGCTCGAGCATCTGATCGGCACCGAGCGGCCTCGCGTTGCCCAGCGCATTCATGACGCCAAGCTCGACGGCGACCTCTCGGAGAACGCCGAGTACGAGGATGCCAAGCAGGAGCAGTCGTTCCTGGAGGGCCGCATCGCGACGCTCGAGGCGCAAATCAAGAACGCTGAAGTGATCGCGCATGTCAACGGCGACCGCGTCGGGATCGGCTCGAAGGTGACCGTCAAGGGGGACGACGGAAAGCAGACGTTCACCATCGTCGGCTCGGCAGAGGCAGCCCCGCGCGATGGCCGGATCAGCAACGAGTCGCCGGTCGGCGCCGCCCTGATGGGTCGTCGCAAGGGCGAGAAGATCGCGGTCACCACGCCCGCCGGCCCGGTCAGCTACACGCTCGTCTCCCTCGACTAGGGACCGCTCGTGTTCTGGGCCGACGAGATCGCGGCCTCGCTCGCAAGTCCGCAGATCCTCAACGACAGCAAGACCCCGTCGGGGACGGTGCACGTCGGAAGCCTGCGCGGACCGGTGATCCTCGACAGCCTGGCGCGAGCCCTGCGCTCCTCGAGATCGGGACCACCACGCTCTACGGCGTCGACGACCTCGACCCGATGGACGCGCAGGCCCTGCTCACGCCGGACGCCATCGAACGCTCGATGGGCATGCCGCTGGCGAACGTCCCGGATCCCGCCGGCGACTGCCACTCGTCGTATGCACGCCATTTCGCGGGGATCTTCATCGATATCTTCGCCGGGCTCGGCATCCACCCCGATCGCTACTACTGGATGAGCGAGGTCTACGCCTCCGGCGACCTGGACCGATTCATTCGCACCGCCCTCGACCGCGCCGCCACCATCCGCGACATCTACGTGCGCGTCGCGAATGTCAGAGCACCCCGACGAGTGGCATCCGGTCCACGTCATCTGCGAGCGATGTGGTCGGGTTGGGACGACGATCGCCATCGAATGGGACGGTGAGCGGGTGCGCTACGAGTGCCGGGCCGATCTCGTGCGCTGGGCGACCGGGTGCGGCAACTCGGGCTGGGTGTCGCCGTTCGGCGGCCGCGCAAAGCTGCCCTTCAACGTCGACTGGGCGGCGAAGTGGAGCCTGTTCGGCGTCACCATCGAGCCGTGCGGCAAGGACCTCGCCACCGCCGGCGGCTCGCGCGACCGATCCGACGCGATCGCTCGCGAGGTCTTCGAGCGGGAGCCGCCGCTGCGGGTCACCTACGAGTTTCTGAACATCGGCGGCAAGCGCATGTCGACCTCGGGAGGTCGCGGCGCGGCGGCGCACCGCATCGCGGAGGTGATCCCGCCCGAGCAGCTGCGCTTCCTCTTCCTTCGACCGCGGCCCAACCACGCCATCGACTTCGACCCAGACGGGACCGATGCCATCCCGCGCCTCTTCGACGAGTTCGACCGGGTCGCCGGCGCGAGCGCGGGGCGCGAGGTGAAGGGCGAGCTGCCGGCGGATCCGGAGCGGCTCTTCGGCATGTCGCTGGTCGACCCATCCGCCGACCTGGCTGCGGAGGCGTCCGCGTCTCGTCCCCCGTTCGCGCACCTCGCCCTGCTGGCGCAGGTGCCCGGGGTGGACGTGGCCGAGCGTGTCGCCGCGGAGAAAGGCTCACCGCTGTCACCGAGGGAGCTCGAGATTCTCGACGAGCGAAAGCGCGCGGCGCACGCCTGGCTGGAGGCGTACGCGCCGGAGCGCTCGAAGATCGCGGTGCGTGACGCCCTCCCCGACGCCACCTCCGACTTGAATGAGCTCCAGCGCCAGTTCCTCGCCTCATTGCGCGAACGGCTGACCGACGCCCGATGGGATGGCGAGGCGCTGCAGGGTGCCATCTTCGAGGCGGCGCGCGAGCTCGAGCTGCCGGCCGGCCGCGCCTTCACCGCGCTCTACCTGGCCTTCCTGGGTCAGCCACACGGACCGCGGGCCGGTTGGCTCCTCGCCTCGCTCGAGCGCGATTTCGTCCTCGAGCGCCTGGCCGAGGCGGCGGGGGAGCAGGTGCGCGCATGAGCGTCGGCGTGCAGCGCCTGCGGGACGAGCCGGACCTGGTCCGCCGCGGGGCGATCGACAAGGGAGAGGACCCTGCGGCCGTCGACCGGGCGATCGCGCTCGACGAACGCCGTCGATCCATCCTCGCCGACAACGACGCGCTGAAGGCGGAACGCAACGCGGCCTCGAAACGCGTCGGCGAGGCGATCCGCGAGGGCGCCGATCCCAATGGTCCGGCCGTCGCCGACGCTGAAGCGCGCCTCGACCGACGTGGCGGAGCGGATCTCCGCCCTCGACGCAGAGCTCGCCGAGGTCGAGTCGCACCTGGACGAGGCGATGCTGCGCATCCCGAACCCGGCCGACGCCGAAGTGCCGGTCGGCGGCGAGGAGGCGCGCCTGACTCTGCGCAGCTGGGGCGACCAGCTACCCGGCGACGATCGTCTCCCGCACTGGGAGCTCGGCGAGCGGCTGGGCATCATCGACAACGCGCGCGGTGCAAAGATCGCCGGCTCGGGCTTCCCGGTCTACACGGGCGCCGGATCGGCCCTCCAGCGGGCGCTCATCAGCTGGTTCCTCGATGTGCACACCCGCGAGAATGGCATGACCGAGGTCTGGCCGCCCGCCGTCGTCAATGCCGCATCGGCGCGCGGGACGGGCCAGATCCCGGACAAGGAGGACCAGATGTATGTCGTCACCCGCGACGATCTGTACCTGGTCCCCACCGCCGAGGTGCCGGTCACCAACCTGCACCGTGACGAGATCTTCGAGGCGAACAGCCTGCCGATGCGCTACGCGGCCTACACGCCATGCTTCCGGCGCGAGGCTGGCGCCGCCGGCAAGGAAACGCGCGGCATCCTCCGCGTCCACCAGTTCGACAAGGTCGAGATGGTCGCCTTCGAGCGCCCGGAGGACTCTGACGCGGCCCTGGATTGGCTGACCCAGCGTGCGGAGGTCCTGCTGCAGCGGCTTGGCCTGGCCTACCGGGTCGTGCTCCTCTCGACCGGCGACATGGGCTTTGTCCAGGCCAAGACCCACGACCTCGAGGTCTGGGCCCCCGGTGTCGAGCGCTGGCTCGAGGTGAGCTCGGTGAGCAACTTCCGCGACTACCAGGCCCGCCGCATGGCGATCCGCTACCGGCCCGGCGCCGGCGCCCGCCCCGAGCTGGTCCACACCCTCAACGGCTCGGCGCTGGCCCTCCCGCGGACCGTCGCAGCCCTGCTCGAGACCCACCAGCGACCGGACGGGTCGATCGCGATCCCGGAGCCTCTGCAGCCCTACCTCGGCCGCGCCAACATCACCTAGAGCGCGGCCGCGGCCGCCGTTGACCGATAATCTCCGCGGCGCGGAGGGGTGGCAGAGTGGACGAATGCAGCGGTCTTGAAAACCGCCGTGGGGCAACCCACCGTGGGTTCGAATCCCACCCCCTCCGCCACCGCGCTGCGCCCTGGCCGCTCGTTCAGCCATCGGTTTGACAACGCACGCCGTCGCGGCATCGGCGTCTATCGTTCCATCCGAATTCTCAACGGGGACTCACGATGACCGAAATTGCGGCGAAGCTCGACGATTCCGCAGTGGAGGAGCTGCGGAAAGGGTTCGACGGCGAGCTCGTCGGGCCTGACGACGCCGCGTATGACGCGGCCCGTCGAGCGTGGAATGCGATGGTCGACAAGCGTCCCGCGCTCGTTGCGCGGCCCCGCGGGACTGCAGACGTCGTCGCAGCCGTCCGCTTCGCTCGAAAGCACGACCTCGAGCTCGCCGTTCGCTGCGGCGGTCATGGCGCCTCCGGCCATGGGGTGAGCGACGGCGGCATCGTCATCGACCTGGGCCTGATGCGCGCCGTGCGGGTCGACCCGATCACGCGCCGTGCATGGGTCCAGGGCGGCTGCCTCCTCGCCGACCTCGATCGCGAGGCCCAGCTCCACGGGCTGGCCACGACCGGTGGCGTCGTCTCGCACACCGGCGTCGGCGGCCTGACCCTGGGGGGAGGCTACGGCTACCTGGGAAGGCGATTTGGGCTCGCATGCGACAACGTGCTGTCGGCGCAGGTCGTGACCGCTTCGGGCGACGCGCTCCTCGCCAGCCCCGACGAGAACGACGACCTGTACTGGGGTATTCGCGGCGGCGGCGGCAACTTTGGCGTCGTGACCGAGTTCGAGTTCCAGCTTCACCCCTTCGGCCCGGAGATCCTGTCGGTCGATCTCGCCTACTCGATCGATGACGGCCCCGCGGCGCTTCGCGCCCTGCTCGCCATGGCGGAGGACGCGCCAGAGGCGCTGGTGGCCGGAGCCTCCGTCGTCACGGCGCGCCCCTCCCCGATGCTGCCCGAGGCGTTCCACGGTGCGTCCGTCGTGTTCGTGTCGTACACCTACGCCGACGATGTGGAGGAGGGCAAGCGCTTCCTGCCGACCCTGAAGAAGGCCGGCGAGCCGGTCGCCGAGTTCGTCGACGTCCTTCCGTACCTCCAGCTCCAGCGCGCCGCCGACGAGCCGACCCGGCACGGCCTGCGGCAGTACGCCCGGTCGCATTTCATCCGCTCGAGCAGCGACGCGCTGGTCGAGACGATGCTTGCGCGTGGCGGGCAGGATCCGGCGATCGCCGCCAACGCCAGCCTGGGTCAGCTGGGTGGCGCCATCTCACGGGTGAGCGCGGATGAGTCCCCGTTCAGCGGACGCGATGCGCTCTTCGACGTCGTCGTCGGCTCGACATGGGAGGATCCGAGCGTGGACGCGGAGCGACTGGCGGCCGCCCGCGCCTATGGCGACTCGATCCTGCCGCTATCGACAGGGCGCTCCTATGTCAACGCCATCGACGGCGATGAGGTCGACAAGGTGCGATCGGCCTTTGGAGCGGCCACCTACGACCGCCTGGTTGCGATCAAGGACCGATACGACCCCGAGAACGTGTTCCACCTGAACCAGAACGTTCGCCCGTCGGGCAGCTGATCCGGCCGGAGCTCTGACCCGGGGGTCCACGTGCCGCCTTATTCACGCTCTGGAAACCGCATAAGCGCAGCATCTCCCGAAGCCGTCCAAATGTCCCACCTGGCGAGCGTTACGCGGCCTCGCGATCGGCGAACCGTGCGGATTCTCGCCGGGTGATGCATCCGAGGGCCGAACGGACGGTTCGCACCCCGCGAGCGCGCGTAACGCTCACTCCATGGGAATTCGGCAGGTTCGCGGGGGCGATCCGCGAGAGAGTAGGCACAGCGCCTAGGCCGCGGGCACCTCGTGGTGGAGGCGGCATCGCGCCTCGTAGGTCTCGTCGCCCAGCCCGCCGATCACGATCAGCGGCGAGTCAGAGGTGGCCGGCTGCCCGCCGATCAGGCGCTGCGTGCGGGTCGCCGGCTCGCCGCACACGACGCAGATGGCGGTCAGCTTGGTGACCTGGTCCGCGAGCGCCATCAGCCGGGGCATCGCCCCGAAGGGGATCCCGCGGAAGTCGCGATCGAGCCCGGTCACGATCACCTGCTTGCCGGCCGATGCGAGCCGTTCGACCACGTCGGGCAGCCCCTCGTCGAAGAACTGGCCCTCCTCGATGGCCACGATATCGGCCTCGCCGGCGAGCGGCCTCGATCTGCGACGAGTCGTCGACCGTCACGGCCTCGTGCTGCGCGCCGGAGCGCGAGAAGACGCGGTCGGCATCGGTCCGCGTGTCGAGCCGCGGCTTGACAAGGAGCACCCGGCGACCGGCGATCGAGAAGCGGCGGAGGAGGCGGAGCATCTCGTCGGTCTTGCCGCAGAACATGCAGCCGCAGATGACGTGCACCCAGCCCGAGGTGTAGAACATCACGCCCGACCGGAGGCCATCGGCCTAGTCGCCCACCACCGCGACGCGCTCCTCGGGAATCCCGAGGTCTTCGGCCAGCGCCTGCCGCATGACCTCGTCGGGGGGATCGGTCGCCGGTCAGCATCTGGAACGCCTCCGCCGAGGAGTGCAGGAAGCTGAGCTGTCCATTGGCGACCGCGCCGCCGCGTTCCTCCATATCGCGCATCAGCGGAGTGCTGTCGAGCACGAGGTCGAGCAGGAAGCCGTCGTTCGGCAGCAGCTCGGCGGGGATCGGTGAGTCACCCTCCTGCACCCCGATCCCCGAGGCGTTGACGATCAACGGGATCCGGGAGAGCTCCGACTCCATGATCGCCTCATGCCAGGGCATCGCCCGCAGCTCAATGTGCCGCGCGCTTCGTGCGAAATGGGCGACCAACGCTTCAGCCTCGATGCAGATGCCGGTTGAAGACCACGATGCGCTGGAATCCGGAGCCCAGGAGCACAGCAACCACTGCCCGGGCGGCGCCACCGGCACCCAGGATCACCGCCTGGCGCGGCCAGTTGCCCTGGGCCCGCGGCAGGATCGCCTCGAGCCCCGCGCGCATGGCCGGCAGGTCGCTGTTGTGGCCGCGGAGCCCGCCCTTGTCTTCCAGCAGCACGTTCGCCGCGCCGCTGATCTTCGCCTGGTCGGAGAGGGCATCGGCCAGGGCGGCGGCCCGCTCCTTGTGCGGTGCGGCGATCAGCGCGCCGGCGAAATCCTCTCCCGGAGCTCCTCGATCGCGTCCGCGCAGCTGGTGCGGCTTGCGCTCCCAGCGCTCGATCTGGATCGGGAGAGCCGACAGCCCGCAGCGCGGCTTCCATCACCGCCTCGGACGGCGGTCCGGGCGAGCGGATAGCCGATGATGGGTAGGCGGTGTCACGGGCATGCTCGTGCCAATGAATGGGGGGCGAAGAAGGCCGTCGAAGCCGGGCGTCCGAGTCGTCGCTTCGAGGGCCCCATGCTATCATCGGCGCCGCTCGCGGAGAGGTCGCATAGTGGCCTAGTGCGGCGGTTTGCTAAACCGCTGAAGGGGGTTTCCTCTTCCGAGGGTTCGAATCCCTCCCTCTCCGCCACGCCGTGCGCCGTGCCCGTAGCTCAGTGGATAGAGCGTCAGGTTGCGGACCTGAAGGTCGGAGGTTCGAGTCCTCTCGGGCACGCCAGCGTCAGCCGCGGGCGAGGGCGATCGCCAGCGTGTTGCTGAAGAAGCCGAGCAGTCCGAGGCTGGTGGCGGCCGCGCCGCCCAGGATGACGAGCCGGGGGTAGCGCCAGGCGGCCAGCACGAGGATGGCGAGCGTCACGAGGATGGCCGCGCCCTTGAGTGCCATGACCGCCGGCAGGCCGCCCGCGTCGTAGAGGACGCGCATCCAGCCGTTGGCCTCGGCGCCGATCCCCAGGCGGGCGATGCCGATCGCGAAGCTGGCGGCATCGGCCAGCTGCGCGAGGAGCAGACCAGCAAGGATGAGACGGACCTTCATGCGGTCCATCCAGAGCAGAACCCGGGCCAGTTCGTCGCCCTCAGACGCCGGCGATCTCGACCTCGTCGATCACGTCGTCGACGCCGGGCACGTCCCCGATCATGCCCAGCAGCTCCTCGAGCACATCGACCGACTCGACCTCGCCCCGGATGCGCACCCGTCGGCCGGCAACCGAGATTCGCAGCCGCTCGCCGGCCGGCACGTCCGAGCTGCGCAGCGCTTCGAGCACCCGCTCGAGCAGCTCGTCGTCGGTGGGCCTCGCCGTCCCCTCCGCAGCCAGCCGGTCGTCGCCCGGCTCCGACTCGCCCGGCGCGCGCTGGTCGGGCGGGTCGTAGGGGAGGCCCTCTTCGCGAGCGACGAGGTAGTCATCGGTGAGCCCGCTCGCCGGCTCGTCGACGAGGTCCCCCGTGTCCTCCGAGGGGAGCGGAATGCGCTCGGTCATTAGTTCCTCCTTGGCTGCCGCATCGGTCTGGTGTCGAGTCTGTCAGCAGAAAGCGGACCGCTCAGATCCAGCACCAGCCGCTGGGCGGGGGTCCGGTGTTGATCTCGTCGTCGGGGAGGCTGAGCGCGGGCGCGCCGGGCCGGCTGCAGTCGCGGAACAGCATGCGATCGCGCCAGCCATCCGGGCTGAGCGGGAGCGCGGTCAGCAGCGGGAGGTAGAACGCGAAGCTGGCCAGCGCCACGAGGGCGAAGGCAGCCACGACCCCCTTTCCGACGAACGCTGCGCGCCGCGAGCCGCGCCCCACAGCCAGGCCGCGACCGCGCCCAGGGCCAGGCAGAGGAATGGCACGGTGGGGAGCAGGTACCAGAGGAAGACCTGGCTGCGCGCGCCCGACAGGATCATCCACGGCACATAGGTCGCGATGGCGCCGGCCAGGATGACCGGCTCGGCTCGCCAGAGCGCCGCTCCGGACCGCACCCACCGTACGGCCAGAACGACGAGCGCCGCCGCTCGCGGGCCACCACACGAGCGGATTCCCGAGCGCCAGGATCTCGCGATAGCTGCCGCCCTCGGCGCTGAAGTAGTAGGCCACCGGCCGCTTGAGCGCGATCCACGACCAGGGCGGCGATTCGTAAGGGTGGTCGCCGGCCAGGGTGGTGTGGAATTCGAGCATCTGGCGCTGGTGCTCGAACACGCCGCGCCAGAAGGTCCCCTCCACCCACGGCAGACCGATCACCTCGCCCGGCATCCGCCCGGTGTAGCTCAGGACATAGACGGCGAGGGGCACGAGCCCAAGCAGCGCCAGCGTGGGCAGGGCCTCCTGCGCGATCGTGCTGCGAACGACCTGGCTCCACCCGTCGGCGGGTCGTTCGCGATGGCGGCGCGCCAGCTCCCAGGCGATCACGAGACCGATCACCGCCAGCGCCACGTAGGCGCCGGACCACTTCACCGCCGTCGCCGCCCCGAGGCTGGCTCCCGCCACGAGGCGCCAGGGCCTGCCCAGCAGCCAGCGCCGGTCACGCGAGCCGTCCCTGTCGAGCACGATCGCCAGCACGGCGGCCACCACGAAGAGGGTGATGAAGACGTCGAGCATCCCGATCCGCGACTGGACCAGGTGGAGGAAGTCGGTCGCCAGCAGTCCCGCCGCTGCAAAGGCGCCGACCGTTGCGGCTCGGCCATCCGCGCCGCGTCGGAGGAGCCGCCAGGCGAGCACATAGATCAAGGCGACGGTGATCGTGCCGGCGACCGCCGCCGCGATCCGCCAGCCGAACGGCTCGAAGCCGAACAGCTTGACCCCCGCCCCGATCAGCCAGTTGCCGAGCGGAGGATGGGCCCGGCTCGCAAGCTCGTCGATCCCGCATACCGAGGGGTCGCCAACCACGTAGCGACAGGCGTTCCGCGCGTAGAAGATCTCGTCGAACACGAAGCCGAGCGGGCGTCCGATGGCGACCAGCCGTACCGCCGCCGCGGCCACGGTGACCAGCGCCAGCGCGAGCCAGTCGAGCCGTGACCAGCGGGCAAGCAGGGCGGGTCGATCGATGGCGTCAGCTCCTCGCGCTGCCGGTTCGGAGCGCCATCGTAGCCGTCACCGTGCTAGACATTCCAGCAGCAGGCAGGGAGACGGCGGGTGAGCCTCGCGCGATGGGCGGCCGGAGTCGTGGGCGTGGCCTACGTGCTCCTCGGCGTTGTGGCCTTTCTGCCCGACCCGCTGGTCCAGGCGTCCGCCGAGCCGAGCGCCACGGGCGCGGTGCTGGGCATGATCCCCATCAACCCGCTGCTCAACGTCGTCCACCTCGTCCTGGGCGGGGTGCTGCTCTATGCCTCGGCCGCCACCGGGACGGCGATCCTCGTCTCGCGCGTGGTCGGGGTCGTGCTCCTTGCCCTGGGCCTGCTCGGCGTGGTGGCCGCCGGTGGCTACGACCTCATCCCGCTGGGTGGCGGAGCGCTCGTCCTGCACCTCGCCACCGCGGCGATGCTGCTGGGGACCAGCCTTGCGGGCACGGCCACGCCGGCCAGCGCCTAGAGGCTCTCAGTCGACTCCGTCGTTGTGCGGCGCGCTCACGCGCTGACGAGCGAGCTCCTCGCGGCAGCTGAGGGTGTGCTTCAACGCGGGCTGCGCGAACCAGATCAGGTAGCGATAGTGGTCGCTCAGCTCGGCGAGTCGATCCCGGGAGTAGGGATCGCTCGGCTGCAGCCAGCCGTCGCCCAGCTGCAGGCCATGCTCCGGCACGTACTGGAACCCGATCTCGCGCCCCACACAGCTGGCGACCACTGTGAAGGCGCCCTCCCAGGAGTGGTCGACGCGATCGACCGTCCACCCCGGCAGGCGCTCCGCAACCTGGTGGACCAGGGAGGCACGGCCGGGGTCCGGTGCGCCGGGGATCGGGAGGGTCAGCGCAGCAGCCAGCACGAACCCGAGCACCATCACGTGCGCGCCCGTCCGCAGGTTCAGTCGACTGGACATATTGCGGCCCAAATGAGCTCCATCCGAACGGATTGGTTGGTGTCGGCGCACCCGCGCTCGACGAGCCTCGGCGGCCCCTTCCCCGTGCCCGAGCGATATGCAGGAAGCGTACCGATCCTCTGCTAGACTCCGCGCCCATGGAGGACCGATGAACTACGAACTGTACATGGCCGAGGCGATTGCCGAGGCGCGGCGAGGCGGCGAGGAGGGGGAAGCCCCGGTTGGCGCCGTGGCGGTCCTCGACGACGCCATGATCGCGCGGGATCACGACCGGATGCAGCTCCAGCAGGATCCGACCGCGCACGCCGTCCTCCTCACCCTGCAGGGGACCGCTCGCAAGCTGGGCACCCGGCGCCTCTCGGAGGTCACCATCTTCACCACCCACGAGCCGTGCGCGATGTGCGTCGGCGCGCTGGTCGAGGCCCAGGTTCCCGCCCTCGTCTTCGCCATGGCCGACGAGCGCAGAGGCGCCGCCGGGACGGTCATCCAGCTCGCTCGCGAGTCGCTCCTTCCGCACCAGATGTCGGTCATCTCCGGGGTCCGCGAGAGCGAGGCCAGGCGCCTCGCCACGGAGTCGGCATCGGTCTAGCGTCTGCTAGACTTTCGCGGCGCATCCGGCCGTGGAGAGGTGTCCGAGTGGTTTAAGGTGCCGCTCTCGAAAAGCGGTGTGCGATGAGCACCGAGGGTTCGAATCCCTCCCTCTCCGCCAGTCCGACGCCCCGTCTTGAAAGGCTTCGCCGTCACCCCGGAGAGGTCGCCTAGTGGCCTATGGCGCCGCACTGGAAATGCGGTTCGGGGCAACCCGTCGGGGGTTCGAATCCCCCCCTCTCCGCCACCTTCGATTGACCGATGGGCTGGCCTCCCATACCATCGCTGCGGCCGTGCTAGGCGGGGAACTAGCGGTGCCCTGTACCCGCAATCCGCTACAGCGGGGCTGAACTCCCGATCGAGGTCCTCGCCGCCCATCTACCACTGTCGTCGGCCGACGTTGAGTGTCGGGTCCCACGCAGCGGAGGTCCGTGAACCCCGTCAGGTCCGGAAGGAAGCAGCGGTAAGCGTTCCCCTCCGGGTGCCGTGGGACGACCTGGCAGGAGCCGGTCGCGGCGGTGCGCGTGGACGGAGCTGATCGACGTCGGGTGCACGGCTTATCTCTTCACTCCACCCGTCCGGTGTACGGTTAGGACAGCCATGCCCACTCCCGACGCGCACCGTGCCCTGTACCGCCGTTGGCGGGCGCAGCGCTTCGCCGAGCTGATCGGCCAGGACCCGATCGTCGCCACCCTGCGACGGGCGGTGGCCGGTGAACGCCTCGCGCATGCATACCTCTTCGTCGGCCCACGTGGCACCGGCAAGACGTCGACCGCACGCATCCTGGCCAAGGCGATCAACTGCACCGACCGCGCCGACGACGGCGAGCCCCTGCGACGCGTGCGCGGCCTGCGTTTCGATCCGCGAGGGTCGCGCCCTCGACGTCATCGAGATCGACGCCGCCAGCCACGGGCTGGTCGAGGACGCCCGGGATCTCGTGATGCGGGCGCTGACCGCACCATCGGACCTTCGCAAGCGGGTCTACATCATCGACGAGGTGCACATGCTCAGCACGCACGCGTTCAACGCGCTGCTGAAGCTGATCGAGGAGCCGCCCGACCACGTCGTCTTCGTGCTGGCCACGACCGATACCCACAAGGTTCCAGCCACGATCATCAGCCGAACCCAGCGCTTCGACTTCCGTCGCCTCGACGAGCCGACGATCGAAGGCAAGCTGGCTCGGATCTGCGCGTCGGAAGGGGCGGAGGTCGAGCCACAGGCGCTCGCCCTCATCGCGCGCCTGGCGGATGGGGGGATGCGCGACGCGGAGTCCCTCATGGACCAGGTGCTCGCGTACGCCGGCGACCGCGTCGACGCTCGACGCGGTCCGGGAGTCGGTCGGTCTCGCCGATGATGCGGCGATCGCCGCGCTCCTGGACGGCTACCTCGCCGGAGATCCTGCCGCCGTGCTGGGCCAGATCGAGGCACTCTCCGATGCCGGCCGGGACATGGCGCAGGTCGCGTCGCAGGCGGAGGGCGAAGCGCGTCGGCTCCTGCTCGCGTCGGTCGGGGACCCGGCGATCAGCCGTCGCCTGGCGGTCATCCTGCGCACGCTCGCCGAGGCCGCGGGGGTCGGCGCGCGCGAAGGTCGTGCCAGGCTCCTCATGGAGCTGCTCGGCGTCGAGCTGCCTGCCGGTCCGATCCCCGTTGCCGTGCCGGCGAGTGCCACACCGGTGAGCGTCGAACCGACCGAGCGCCGAGCCGCCGAGTGTCGAGCAGCCGACGCTCGAGCCGAAAGCGGCCCCGCCATCAGAACCGGCTCCGCCGCCGAGCCCGGTCACCGCCGCGGCAGCTCGGCCGGCCATGCCCGCCAGCAATGGGGACCTCAGCGCCGCCACGATCCGTGCCCGCTGGGCCGAGGTCGTCGAGCGCGCAACCCCGGTCATCAAGCCGCTCCTCGGCGAATGCCGGCCTATCGCCCTCGACGGCGTGCGGCTGACGCTCGCCTTCCCGGAGGGCCGCGACTTCATGCGTTCGCGCATCACCCAGCGCGCCACCGCCATCGAGCAGCTGCTCAGCTCGGTCTTCGGCGGCTCGTTCGCGGTCGAGTGCGTGGCTACCAACGTCGAGCTCGAGCCGCTGAGCGTTTCCGAGGCGATTGGCGACCAGGATCCGGACGCTCGGGCGCTGCTCGAGGGAGTGCTGAAGATCACCGGCGGGGAGCTGGTCGACGCGCCCGAGGTGCGCTGAGGCGGGCGAATTCGCGCATATCTGAGATTGGAGTACGAAGCAGTGAACATCGGCCAGATCGCCAAGATGGCGCAACAGATGCAGACGCAGATGGCCCAGGCCCAGGAGGATCTCAAGGAGCGCACGCTCGAGGCGACCGCTGGCGGCGGAGCAGTGCGCGTCGTGATCACCGGGGCGCAGGAGATCCGCGCCATCGAGATCGATCCGGGCGCCATCGACCCCGACGAGGCGGAGATGCTCCAGGACCTCGTCATGACCGCGGTCAACGAGGCGATCACCCGCAGCAAGCAGCTCGCCGAGGAGCGGATGGCGGGCATCGCCGGCGGTCTCGGCATCCCCGGAATGCCGGGAATGCCGGGCCTCCCCGGTCTGCGCTGAGCCGCCCCCCTCTGTGCCCGGCCTGATCGCGCCCGTCGCCCGACTGATCGAGGAATTCGGCAAGCTCCCCGGGGTCGGCCAGAAGACGGCCCAGCGGCTCACCTTCCACATGCTGCGCGCCCCGAGCGACGAGGCGCGCTCCCTTGCCGCGGCGCTCGTCGCGGTCAAGGAGGAGGTCGACTACTGCTCGGTCTGCTGCAACATCACCGAAGCCGCCGTCGATCCGTGCGCGATCTGCGCAGACCCCCGGCGCGACGCAACCCGCATCTGCGTCGTCGAGGAGCCGCTCGACGTCCTTGCCATCGAGCGGACGGGGGAGTTCCGCGGCCTCTACCACGTGCTGCACGGGGCGATCAGCCCAATCGATGGGATCGGGCCGGATCGGCTCAAGGCGCGCGAGCTGATGGCGCGGGTGGGCCAGGGTGGGATCGAGGAGGTGATCCTCGCCACCAACCCGAACCTCGAGGGAGAGGCGACCGCGATGTACCTCGCCGACCTCCTCGCGCCGCACGTCGCATCGGTCACCCGGATCGCCCGCGGGCTGCCGGTCGGCGGGGACCTCGAGTACGCAGATGACGTGACGCTGATCCGCTCATTGCAGGGTCGGCGGCAGGTCGAGCGCACCTGACTCTGCTTGACACTGATCGGGGCGCCGCGTACTGTACGTGATCGCGCCGACGGTCAGTCGGCAGGCGAGAGGGACGGCGGCTTCGGCCGTGCAGCCTGTCGCCTCGGGTCCCGGATTCGGAGGCCTTGAATCGAACGAAGCCGATCTTTCGGTGGCGTGAACTTAACAGCTGAAGAGTGACAGGAATCCACACGAGTCAACGGGACCAACGTCTGAACGTGTAACCGGTGGACGAGCCCTCGGGCGAGACCACTGGTTTTTTGTTCGGAGAGTTTGATCCTGGCTCAGGACAAACGCTGGCGGCGTGCATGAGACATGCAAGTCGAACGGGGTTCATCGGGCTTGCTCGATGAACGCTAGTGGCGGACGGCTGAGTAACGCGTAGGTGACCTACCCCGAAGTGGGGGATAACTGCCCGAAAGGGTGGCTAATACCGCATGTGGTCGACGATTCACTTCGATCGTCAAAGCCGCAAGGCGCTTTGGGAGGGGCCTGCGTCCGATTAGCTAGTTGGTGGGGTAACGGCTCACCAAGGCGACGATCGGTAGCTGGTCTGAGAGGATGATCAGCCAGACTGGGACTGAGACACGGCCCAGACTCCTACGGGAGGCAGCAGTCGGGAATTTTGCCCAATGGACGAAAGTCTGAGGCAGCAACTCCGCGTGAGGGATGAAGGCCTTCGGGTCGTAAACCTCTTTTCTCAGGGAAGATACAAGACGGTACCTGAGGAATAAGCCACGGCTAACTACGTGCCAGCAGCCGCGGTAATACGTAGGTGGCGAGCGTTGTCCGGATTTACTGGGCGTAAAGCGCGCGCAGGCGGCTGGTCAAGTCCGATGTGAAAGCTCCCGGCTCAACTGGGAAAGATGCATCGGAAACTGACCGGCTTGAAGGTGGGAGAGGCTAGTGGAATTCCCGGTGTAGTGGTGAAATGCGTAGATATCGGGAGGAACACCAGTGGCGAAGGCGACTACCTGGCCCACTCTTGACGCTGAGGCGCGAAAGCTAGGGGAGCGAACGGGATTAGATACCCCGGTAGTCCTAGCCGTAAACGATGAACACTAGGCGTTAGTCGGTATCGACCCCGGCTGTGCCGAAGCTAACGCATTAAGTGTCCCGCCTGGGGAGTACGGCCGCAAGGCTAAAACTCAAAGGAATTGACGGGGGCCCGCACAAGCAGCGGAGCGTGTGGTTTAATTCGACGCTACGCGAAGAACCTTACCAGGGCTTGACATGTAGCGGAAAACGGCGGAAACGCGTCCTCCCGCAAGGGATCGTCATGCAGGTGTTGCATGGCTGTCGTCAGCTCGTGTCGTGAGATGTTGGGTTAAGTCCCGCAACGAGCGCAACCCCCGTGGCATGTTGTATCACTCATGCCAGACTGCCGAGAGAAACTCGGAGGAAGGTGGGGATGACGTCAAGTCAGCATGGCCCTTACGTCCTGGGCTACACACACGCTACAATGGCCGGTACAACGGGTTGCCAAACCGCGAGGTGGAGCTAATCCCTTAAAGCCGGTCTCAGTTCGGATTGCAGGCTGCAACTCGCCTGCATGAAGCCGGAGTTGCTAGTAACCGCAGGTCAGCACACTGCGGTGAATATGTTCCCGGGCCTTGTACACACCGCCCGTCACGTCATGAAAGCCGATAACACCCGAAGCCGGTGGGCCAACCGCAAGGAGGCAGCCGTCGAAGGTGGGATTGGTGATTGGGACGAAGTCGTAACAAGGTAGCCGTACCGGAAGGTGCGGCTGGATCACCTCCTTTCTAGGGAGTACCCGGTCTCTCGGTTCGCCGAGGGTCCGATCTTCCAGGTCGATCGATCGGTTCATCCAAAGGTCGCTCTCCACTGAGGGGAGGCGACGCCCGCGCAAGCGGGAGAGCCGATCGTCCTCGGATCGCAGACCTGACCCCAACGACCACGCGGATTCCTGTCACTCTTCAGCCGTCAAGGCCGCCGATGCCGTCTCGCAGCGCGAGGCGGCATTTCGTTTGCCGGCCCGCTCCCCGCGCCGGCGCGATCGGTTGCGACCGCCGGAGGCGGACTGGTACCATGCCGCCTCCCGAGGGCGTTTAGCTCAGCTGGTTAGAGCACTGCCCTGATAAGGCAGAGGTCTCTGGTTCGAGTCCAGAAACGCCCACCACCTCATCCCTCGAGCCGAACCGCAGGAGCGCCGTGCCGGACACGCCGACCACGCCGCAGACCGAAGCCGGCGATCGACCGATGGGGATCCTGTCCGACCCCAACGATCGCCGCGAGCTCCTTGCCTCGCTCGCCGGCGACGTCTACGCCCGGCACCCGGTGCGCACCCACCTTGTCACCCCCGCCGACGATGCGGCCGAGGTCGTTGCCCGATACGCCGCTCCGCTCGGCGACGATGTGCGCCTCGTGGCAGTCAGCGAGCGGATGGTTGCGATCACCCAGGGCCGCTCGCACCCGATGACCGAGATCCACCCCGGGCGCCTGGCCCGCCTGCTGGTGCGCTACGTGACTCGCCCGGGCTACGGGATTGGCCTCGGCACGCCGCAGACCATGCAGCTGGCCATCGACGAGGTTGGGCCGATGCGCATCCTGCTCGCGGCCACGGTGAGCGCTATCACGAAGCCGCTCGGTACCCATGGGCTCTTCTACCGGATCGCGGGGCCGCAGGCTGCTGCCATCGACGGCCCCACCAGTTACACCATTCCGCCGTACAACCAGGCGGCGACCCTCGGGCCGCGCGATCCGCATGGCGCCGCGCGCGCAATCGCCGCGCGCATCGGCAAGCCGGTGGCGGTGATCGACGCGAACGACGCCGGCTGCAACGTGCTGGGCATGAGCCCTGGGGTCGATCGTCGCTTCGTCAGCCGGCTCTTCGCCGACAACCCGCTCGGCCAGGCTCGCGAGCAGACCCCGATCTGCGTCGTGCGCGAGGTCGCCTGGCCGGGTGACGAGCCACTTCCCCCCGAGCCGAAGCGTCGCCTGACCCCGCCGTAGGGCTTTGACCCTGTCAAGCCGCACCGCTTAGGATGGCGACCGGGCATGGGGATGTAGCTCAGCTGGGAGAGCACCTCCTTTGCAAGGAGGGGGTCAGGGGTTCGAGTCCCCTCATCTCCACCATTCCACCCGGACTGATGGGATCGGGTCGGACGCTTCGCTTCGCCCCGACCTCTTACCGAAGCGCTCATCGGAAATGGCGGCCGAGCTCGGAAGCCCAACGACGACCGATCGTGTCAGCATTGGCGGCGAGCCAGTCGGCCAGTCGGATGGTTCCCATCGGCTGCGTGTCCGAGCGCATCAGGCCAGCCTGGAGCTCAGTCACCTCGTCCCGCGTAAGGACGACGTCGCGGACGAGCACGCCGATCAGGCGAGCCGCCAGGAGGGCCGCGGCCACCGGCACGGGCGCGATCAGCGTCCGGCTGCCGACGGCGCGGCGGACGAGTTCGACGAACTCGCGGAACGAGAAGATGTCAGGCCCCGCGGCATCCACGACCGTGTCGCCGGCGGTCGATCCCGCACGCACGGCGATGTCCGCGATGTCGTGGACGTGCACCGGCTGGATCGGGTAGCGCCCATCCCCGGGAGTGCCAAAGGCGGGCAGCCGTCGAAGCGTCCAGGCCAGGTTGTTCAGGAGGATGTCGCCGGGGCCGAAGGTGACCGTCGGACGCACGATCGCGTATGAGACCCGGGAGCCGATCAGCGCGTCTTCGACGGTCGCCTTCGCGCGGAAGTAGGCGGTTGGCGCGCCGTGAGCCGCATTGATGACGCTGACGTGCACGATTCGCCGCACCCCGCCTCGCTGCGCCGCAGCGAACAGCATCCGCGAGCGCTCGATCGCCCAGCGGTAGGTCCGGTCCCCGCGCTCGAATCGGATCCAGAAGGTGTTGTACAGGGTGTCGACCCCGTCGAGAGTGCGCGCCAGCTCATCCGGATCCTCGAAGACCAGGACGGCGCTTGCAACCCGCTCGCCCAGCGGGTGGGGGATACGCGGCGCTCGCGTGAGGTCGAGCACGGTGCGGCCTTCAGCCACGAGTCGCTCGGCGATGAAGCGGCCGGTGTAGCTCGTCGCGCCGGTCACGGCGTCGGTGGTCATCGGTGTGTCGACATTGAGGTCAAAACCGGGCCTTGTCAGTTGACCCTCCCGGGGGGTCGGTGATACGATGTTCGGACTCTCGCGGGATGGCCTCCGGGTCTGCCCGCGATCTGTGTGACAAGCCCTACATCATTTTGACCGGTCCCCTGACCGCTGCGCGTGACGCGATGTCGCGCCCATCGGTCAGCGGACAATCGCTGACGCGGAGAGGTGTCCCGCAAGGGCCCATTCGCGAGCGCCAACGTGGCGCACCGACCTTAAGAACCGAAGATCTGGAAGCATCGATTTCGTCGAGGAAGATTCCGACGCGACCTGGTGCACGACGGCCAGCTCCGTGCTAGCCGCGTGATTAGGTCAAGCTACTAAGAGCATGCGGTGGATGCCTTGGCGCCAAGAGCCGACGAAGGACGTGGCAGGCAGCGAAATGCTTCGGGGAGCTGCGAGCAAGCGTTGATCCGGAGATATCCGAATGGGGAAACCCACCCAGGGTAATGCCTGGGGACACCCGACTGAATACATAGGTTGGGATGAGGACACCGAGGGAACTGAAACATCTAAGTACCTCGAGGAAAAGAGAACATTCCGTTAGTAGTGGCGAGCGAAAACGGAGAAGCCCAAACCGTGGTTGCGTGATAGGTCGCAGCCGTTGCAATCGCGGTGTTGTAGGGCCGGACAGCAGGAGCTGCGATTCCTGCAGAGAGTTACAAATCGGTATCGTTAGCCGAAGTGGCATGGAAAGGCCAGCCAGAGCGGGTGATAGCCCCGTAAGCGAAAGCGATCCGACTCTCGACCGTGTCCCTGAGTACCACGTGGAAGGTCTCTCATGTGGGAAACCGGGCGGACCACCGTCCAAGGCTAAATACTCTTGGCGACCGATAGTGAACCAGTACCGTGAGGGAAAGGTGAAAAGCACCCCGGGAGGGGAGTGAAATAGTACCTGAAACCGCGTGCTTACAAGCAGTCAAAGGGTGTTGCCGGAGCCTTCGGGGTCCGGATAGCCTGATGGCGTGCCTTTTGAAGAATGAGCCGGCGAGTTACTCGGCCTGTGGCAAGGTTAAGTCCGTGAAGGACGCAGCCGTAGCGAAAGCGAGTCTGAACAGGGCGCCATAGTCGCAGCGAGTAGACCCGAAACCGAGTGAGCTACCCATGGGCAGGTTGAAGCGGGAGTAATGTCCCGTGAAGGACCGAACTCACTAGCGTTGAAAAGCTAGGGGATGACCTGTGGGTAGAGGTGAAATGCCAATCGAACTCGGAGATAGCTGGTTCTCCCCGAAATAGCTTTAGGGCTAGCCTCGGGGGTTTAGTCGCGGGGGTAGAGCACTGAATGGGCTAGGGGGCTTCCCGCTTACCAAACCCAATCAAACTCCGAATCCCGCGATTCCATACCCCGGGAGTCAGACTGCGAGGGCTAAGCTTCGTGGTCGAGAGGAAAACAGTCCGGACCGACAGCTAAGGTCCCAAAATCCAGACTAAGTGGGGAAGGATGTGGAGTTGCTCAGACAACCAGGATGTTGGCTCAGAAGCAGCCACCATTTAAAGAGTGCGTAATAGCTCACTGGTCAAGTGATTCCGCGCCGAAAATCCAACGGGGCTCAAGTCTGGTACCGAAGCTTCGGATCGTGTTCGCCTTCGGGCGAGTGCGGTGGTAGGGGAGCGTTCCGTCAGCAGTGAAGGTCGACCGTGAGGACGGCTGGAGTGGGCGGAAGTGCGAATGCCGGCATGAGTAGCGAAATGCGCGTGAGAAACGCGCACGCCGTATGTCTAAGGTTTCCTGAGGAAGGTTAATCCGCTCAGGGTTAGTCGGGCCTAAGCCGAGGGCGAAAGCCGTAGGCGATGGACAATCGGTTGATATTCCGATACCGCCAGAGATCGTTTGCACCGCAAGGTGCCAGGTTCGTGGACGCCGGTACGCTGAGGCGGCTTTGCCGTCGAGGCAGCCGGTGAGAAGCGATCCTGGGAGCAAGGGCGTGACCGGGAACGGTAGGTTGAGCGCACTTTTGGCTATGTGCGTCTAAGCCGGTAGGGGGAGAGGACAGGTAAATCCGTCCTCTCATTAACTCCGAGCAGCGAATGAAAGGCGAAAGCTGATTCGACTGAGCCGATCCTGCAAGAAAAGCGTCTAGCGAGATCAAAGGCGACCGTACCGCAAACCGACGCAGGTAGACGGGTAGAGCATACCAAGGCGATCGGAAGAACCCTCGTTAAGGAACTCGGCAAATTGACCCCGTAACTTCGGGAGAAGGGGTGCCTCGCAGTGGCTCACCTTGTGTGAGAGGCTGATCGAGGCCGCAGTGAAACGGCCCAGGCGACTGTTTAGCAAAAACACAGGTCTCTGCTAAAGCGAAAGCTGACGTATAGGGGCTGACGCCTGCCCAGTGCCGGAAGGTTAAGAGGAGGGGTGCAAGCTCTGAATTGAAGCCCCGGTAAACGGCTGCCCTAACTATAAGGGTACTAAGGTAGCGAAATTCCTTGTCGGGTAAGTTCCGACCCGCACGAATGGCGTAACGATCTGGGCGCTGTCTCAACGAGGGACCCGGCGAAATTGAAATACCTGTGAAGATGCAGGTTACCCGCGGCAGGGCAAAAAGACCCCGTGGAGCTTTACTGTAGTTTGATATTGGACTGAGGTTCAGCTTGTGTAGGATAGGTGGGAGACGTTGAAGCTGGGGCGCTAGCCTCGGTGGAGTCACCCTTGAAATACCACCCTTGCTGGATTTCGGCTCTAACAGCGTCCCGTAATCCGGGCGCTGGACAGTGTCAGATGGGCAGTTTGACTGGGGCGGTCGCCTCCTAAAGTGTAACGGAGGCGCCCAAAGGTACCCTCAGGCTGAATGGAAACCAGCCGAAGAGTGCAAAGGCATAAGGGTGCTTGACTGCGAGACCTACAAGTCGAGCAGAGACGAAAGTCGGGCTTAGTGATCTGGTACCTCCGAGTGGAAGGGGTATCACTCAACGGATAAAAGCTACCCCGGGGATAACAGGCTTATAGGGCCCAAGAGTTCATATCGACGGCCCTGTTTGGCACCTCGATGTCGGCTCGTCGCATCCTGGGGCGGAAGTACGTCCCAAGGGTTGGGCTGTTCGCCAATTAAAGCGGTACGCGAGCTGGGTTCAGAACGTCGTGAGACAGTTCGGTCTCTATCCGCCGTGGGCGTAGGGAACTTGAGAGGAGCTGCTCCTAGTACGAGAGGACCGGAGTGGACGAACCGATGTTGTACCAGTTGTCGTGCCAACGGCATTGCTGGGTAGGTATGTTCGGTTGGGATAAGCACTGAAAGCATCTAAGTGCGAAGCTCGCCTCAAGATGAGGTTCCCCACTGGGTTAACCAGGTAAGACCGCAGCGAGACTAGCTGTTTGATAGGCCGCACGTGGAAGCGCAGCAATGCGTGTAGCTAAGCGGTACTAATGGTCGAGGGCTTGACCTAATTCACGCGTCTAGCACGCAGCTGGAGCGCGTGGGAATCCGCCGACCGACGGTCGGCGACGCGACGAGATCAACGCTTCCAGAGAACGGTTCTGACCACGCTCGCGCCGCGCGCGAGCTGGTCGGACAATTGAAGATCTATCCCGGTGACGCTGGCGGAAAGGCTCCACCCGTTCCCATCCCGAACACGGAAGTTAAGCTTTCCAGCGCCGAAGATACTTGGGGGGCAACTCCCTGGGAAAATAGGTCGTCGCCGGGATATTTCATTTCCACCGGCCCTCGCCCATCTCGTGGCGGGGGCCTTGCTATGCTCGGCCGGTGCAAGTTACCTGTCCGCTGCTCGCGCTCGGCGCGGACCATCGCACTGTGCTCGACAGCCCGGATCGGGGCCACCGTTGCCACGCTGAGGCCGTCCCGTCCGTGGTGGAGCGGAGCTATCAGCAGCGGGTCTGCCTGTCGGACGCTTTTGCGCGGTGCGACCGGTATCTCGAGCATTCCGCCCGCGTGGGCGATCCCCGCAACCGGTACAGCCACGGGCTGACGTCGACGCGCCTGGTGATCCCGGGCGAGCCGGCCTGGGCGGTCGCTGCCGCCAGCCGCAGGCAGATTCGCCGCTCGCAGCTCGTCGGGTTGGCGGCCGCGCTGGCGGTCCTGGCCGCGGGGGGGTGGCCGTGGTCAGCGGCGCCTTCCTGCCGGCTTGGCGCTTCTTGGCTCTGCGGCGCCGAGCGAGACTCCGGTCCCGAGCGTGCCGTCTCCATCCTCGACCCCAACCGCCTCGCCGACGCCGACCGCCACTCCGACCGCAACTCCGCCACAGCCGACCGCAAGCCCCACGGCCATCCCGACGCCGACGCCGGCTGCGGCACCGACCCCGCCCCCGCGAACCTACGTCGTGGTCAAGGGCGACACGCTCGGCGCGATCGCCGCCCGATTCGGGACCACGCCAAACGCGATCGCCGCGGCGAACGGGATCAGCAATCCGAACGAGATCAATCCCGGCCAGGTGCTGGTGATCCCCTAGAGCGGCGGCTGGCAGGTCCTGCAGAACGTGGTTGCCTCCTTGCCGCCGATCTCGCGCAGGGGTTTGCCGCAGCGCGGGCAGGGCGCTCCGCCCCGCAGATGAACCCGCAGGCGCTCGCGGTGCTGGACCTCGATGGCCGGAGGGACGAGCTCACGCAGCTCCGCGATCGCGGTGGCGAGCACGGATCGCATCGCGTCGTAGAGCCGGACGATCTCCTCGTCCGACAGCGAGCTGCGGCGCCGCAGTGGCCCGAGCCGCGCCTCCCACAGGATCTCGTCGCTGTAGGCGTTGCCGATGCCGGCCACGAAGCGCGGGTTGCGCAGGAGCGATTTCAGCTCGCCGGGATGGCGCTTGATCCGGTCGCGGAAGCGATCCAGCGTGAGCTCCGGATCGTCGGCGTCGGGACCCATGTCGCTCCAGTTGGGGATGGTGTCCATGCGCTGTGGCTCGACCAGGTAGAGCTTGCCCATCAGCTCGCGGTCGACGTAGCGCAGCTCCCCACCGTCCGTGAAGCGGAGGCGCAGACCAGTGCGCGCCCGCACGCGCGGCCCGTCGTCGAGGAGCCAGAATCGGCCTGCCAGCATGGGGTTGACCGCGAGGATCCGCTGCACCGACCCGTCGCGCTCGAAGGGGAGGACCAGGAACTTTCCGCGACGCGAGGCGCGCCCCAGCGTCATGCCGGCCAGCTCCGCAACCTGTTCCGGCGAGGCGCGCATGACGGCCAGCGCAGGAGCGGTCGCCTCGGCCACGACCCTGCCGCTGGCGCGGCTCGCCAGCTGCTCGGCGACGATCGTCAGATCCGGCAGCTCAGGCACGCTCACCCACGCTCAAGCTCCATTGCGGGCGTATGCTATGCTTCGCCGGCTCTGTTGCAAGACAATCACATAGCCGTGCGCGCGAGCGCGCGTCGATCCGGCCGAATGTTCGGAGGAGCACCCAGTCGTCCTTGTTGAAGACCAGGCAGCTATCTGTAACGCCCGCGTTGACGCCCTCGCTCGGAGGGCGTTTTTGCTGCAGGGACTCTGATTCAACAGGAGCGTGAACCACACTTGACCGACGAGACCGATCAGGAGACGCCGCGGGCGCCCGAGACCGAGCCCAGCTCCGCGGAGCTCCAGCCTCTCGAGGACGTGCAGCCGACCGATCCGGCCGCCAGCCCGGGCGACGACACCGTCGTGGAGGGTGACGCTTCCCCCGCGGCCGCTACTGAAGCGGCGAGCGACGAGTCCGGTCGCGTCGCTATCGCCGTCGCCGACGAGCCAGTGACGGCCGATGAGCCCGCAGCTGCCGAGGAGCCTGCCAGTCCCGAAGACGCGGGAGCGCCGGAAGCGCCCGCCGCGGTGGAGGAGCCGGCCGCCGAGCCGGAGGCTGCCGACCTGAACGGCTCCGTCCCCGCCGAAGAGCCGATGACGATGGCGGAGCTGCTCGACAATCCCGACAACGAGGTGAAGAGCCTCAAGCACGGCGACGTGGTCGAGGGCACCGTCGTCCGCATCGATCCGGACGAGATCCTGATCGACTTCGGCGGCAAGAGCGAGGGAGTCGTCAGCAACCGTGAGCTGATCAGCCGCCGCGGTCCGCGAGACAGCGGGGACGAGCAGCGGGCCGAGCTGAAGATGGGCGACGAGGTTCTCGTCTACGTCCTCCAGCCGGAGTCCCCGGAGGGACATGCGGTCCTTTCGCTGCGTCGGGCCGGCCTCGAGCGCAAGTGGCGCGCAATGCAGGAGCGCTTCGACGCGGGCGAGATCGTCGAGGCGAAGGTGATCGACCACAACAAGGGTGGCCTGATCGTCGACCTCGGAGTGCGAGGGTTTGTCCCGATCAGCCAGATCGTCGACTTCCCCCGCCGACCGCGTGACGAGCAGCCGCGCGACGCCGCCCAGGAGATCGCCGAGAAGCTGCAGCCCTTTGTCGGCCGCACCCTCCGCCTGAAGATCCTCGAGGTCAACCGCAAGGCCAACCGCCTCATCCTGTCCGAGAAGGTGGCCCTCTACGAGGAGCGCCGCGAGAAGCGCGACGAGCTCTTCAGCAGCCTGCAGGTCGGACAGAAGGTCCAGGGCCAGGTGCGCAGCATCGCCCCGTTCGGCGTGTTCATCGACCTGGGCGGGATCGATGGCCTGGTGCACAAGAGCGAGCTCTCCTGGAACAAGGTCAACAACCCGGAGACCGGCCTACCAGATCGGCGACGAGGTCGAGGCCGAGGTGATCGACATCAACCACGAGCGCGGCCGGATCAGCCTTTCGATCCGTCGCCTGCAGCCCGATCCCTGGCAGGAATCGGTCGCCAAGTACAAGATCGGCGACGTCATCGACGGAACCGTCACCAAGCTCGTGAACTTCGGCGCCTTCGTGCGCGTCGAGGAGGGCCTCGAGGGCCTGATTCACATCACCGAGCTCTCCAACCAGCGGGTCGCGCACCCCGGCGACGTCGTCAAGGAAGGCGACACGGTCAATCTCAAGATCATCAGCCTCGACTCGGAGCGCCATCGGCTTGGGCCTGAGCCTCAAGCAGGCGGAGGAGCGCTCGACAGCCGACGAGGCCTCCGCCAGCGCCCCGCCCGCAACCTCACGCTTCGACCAGCCGCGCCGGGAGGCCCCGCAGCGCCGCGGCGAGCGTCGGGAGCAGTTCCGGAGCGAGGACGCCACCCGGGAGCCTGAGGGTGGAATCGACAACACGATGGCCGCGGCGTTCGCTGAGTCCGGCCTGCTCGAGCAGTTCGCGAGCGTCGCAGGCGGAACGCGATGCGGACGAGACGGTCTCTGACGCCGCCGAGACAGAGGCCACACCCGCGGCCGAACCGGCCGCTGCGAAGGCTTCCGCGCCGAAGCGACCGCGGAAGCCGATGCCCCCGCCCCGCTGCCGAGGCAGAGCCGCCGGCGGCCGACGCGGAAGCGGCTCAGCCCGCGGCGACCGATGGCGACGAGGAGCCTGCCGCCGGTGACCGCGGCAGAGGACGGCAAGCCCGAACCGGCCGAAGCCGAGCCGGCCGAGCCGGTCGAGGAGCCGACCGAAGAGGAAGCCAAGGCCTAAGGCCTGTTCGCTCCTCCTCCGGCGGCTCGCCGGAGGAGCATCGCGTCCGAGCGGAACCGACGTCGGTTCCGCTCCTGCATCTCCGGCCGGCCGGTGAGCGTCCTGAAGTCGTGCCCCGTATAGGTCATAGGGAGGCGGGACCGCGAGCGCGACACTTGCGCCGGACGCGTGCACGTACACTCAGCCGAAGCCCGAAGGGGAAGCTCGGGCGAACCGAGCGGGATGATCAATGGACAGATTCGACAAGTTCACCGATCGAGCGCGCAAGGTCCTGACCCTTGCGCAGGACGAGGCGCAGCGCTTCAACCACAACTACATCGGCACCGAGCACCTGCTGCTCGGCCTCGTCCGCGAGGGCGAGGGCGTGGCCGCGCGCGTGCTCGAGAACATGAACGTCGAGCTGTCCAAGGTCCGCACCGCGGTCGAGTTCATCATCGGCCGCGGCGATCGGCCGGTCGTCGGCGAGGTCGGGCTCACGCCGCGCGCCAAGCGGGTGATCGAGCTGGCGATCGACGAGGCGCGGCGTCTGGGTCACAACTACATCGGCACCGAGCACCTGCTGCTCGGCCTCGTGCGCGAGGGCGAGGGAATTGCCGCCGGCGTGCTGGAGAGCCTGGGCGTGAACCTCGACAAGGTTCGCCACCAGGTGATCCACGTCCTGCAGCCAGAGCAGCCAGCGTGTCGCCGACGCAGGAGACGAAGCGGCCGTCGAAGACCCCGACCCTCGACCAGCTGGGCATCAACCTGACCGAGGCCGCTCGCGCCGGCAAGCTCGACCCGGTGATCGGGCGCGAGAAGGAGATCGAGCGGGTCATCCAGATCCTGAGCCGGCGCACCAAGAACAACCCCGCCCTGATCGGCGAGCCGGGGGTCGGCAAGACCGCCATCGCCGAGGGGCTGGCCCACCGCATCGTGAGCGGCGACGTGCCGGAGACGCTCGCCGACAAGCGGGTGCTGACCCTGGACATCGGTTCGCTGGTGGCCGGCACGAAGTACCGCGGCGAGTTCGAGGAGCGGCTCAAGAAGATCATCGAGGAGCTGCGCAGCAGCAGCGACAGCGTGCTCTTCATCGACGAGCTGCATACGCTGGTCGGCGCCGGCGCCGCCGAGGGCGCGATCGACGCGGCCAACATCCTCAAGCCGCCGCTCGCGCGCGGCGAGCTGCAGTGCATCGGCGCGACCACCCTCGACGAGTACCGCAAGTACATCGAGAAGGACGCCGCGCTCGAGCGACGCTTCCAGCCGGTGATGGTCGAGGAGCCGACCGTCGACGAGGCGATCGCGATCCTGTTCGGCATCCGCTCGCGCTACGAGGATCACCACCACGTCAAGATCAGCGACGAGGCGGTCCATGCCGCCGTCGACCTTTCCGTCCGCTACGTCGCCGACCGCGCGCTGCCCGACAAGGCGATCGACCTGATCGACGAGGCCGGATCGCGCGTGCGCCTGCGCAAGTCGTCGGCGCCGCCGAACATCAAGGAGGCGCAGCACGAGCTGGAGGAGGTGACGCGCCAGAAGGACGAGGCGATCGCCGCCCAGGACTACGAGGCCGCCGCGCGGCTGCGCGACGAGGAGGCGCAGGGCAAGGAGAAGATCGAGGCAGCTGCGCACCGCCTGGCACGAGGAGTCGGCCAAGGACGTCCCGGTCGTCACCGAGGAGGAGATCGCCCAGGTCGTCAGCATGTGGACCGGGATCCCGGTGATCCGCATCAGCGCCGAGGAGTCGGAGCGCCTGCTGCACATGGAGGACGCGATCCACAAGCGGGTGATCGGGCAGCAGGAGGCGATCGACATCGTCTCCAAGGCGGTCCGTCGCGCGCGCGCCGGGCTCAAGGATCCCAAGCGGCCGATCGGCTCGTTCATCTTCATGGGCCCCACCGGCGTCGGCAAGACCGAGCTGGCGCGGGCGCTCGCCGAGTTCATGTTCGGCTCCGAGGACGCGCTGGTGAAGATCGACATGAGCGAGTTCATGGAGCGCCACAACGTCTCGCGCCTGGTCGGCGCCCCGCCCGGCTACGTCGGCTACGACGAGGGCGGCCAGCTGACCGAGGCGGTGCGGCGCAAGAGCTACAGCGTCGTCCTGCTCGACGAGATCGAGAAGGCGCACCCGGAGGTCTTCAACATCCTCCTCCAGATCCTGGAGGACGGGCACCTGACCGATGCCAAGGGCCGCCGCGTCGACTTCCGCAACACGATCATCATCATGACCAGCAACGTCGGCGCCCAGCTCCTGCAGAAGGACTCGCGATCGGCTTCCGGCCGGGCAGCGACGGCGGGTCGCAGCCAGGCGATCGGCCGACTACGAGCGGATGAAGGAGAAGGTGCTCGGCGAGCTGAAGAACGTCTTCCGCCCCGAGTTCCTGAACCGGATCGACGCCACCGTCGTCTTCCGCGAGCTGACCCGCGAGGAGATCCGCGAGATCGTCGACCTGCTCCTGGAGCGCGTGAAGGCGCAGCTCGCCGGCCAGCAGATGGAGCTGATCGTGACCGATGCGGCAAAGGACGCGATCATCGTGAAGGGCTACGACCTTGCCTTCGGGGCGCGGCCGCTGCGCCGCGAGATCCAGCAGCCAGATCGAGGATCCGCTCGCCGAGCGGATGCTGCAGGCGACCTTCGAGGCGGGGACACGATCGTGATCGACGCCGACCCCGACGGCGCTGATCATCGATCGCAAGGCCCCGGACCGCCAGCCGGTCAAGTCACGATAAGCGACCGGTAAGCCGCCGATACGCGGCCGCGTGGCAAGATGGCGAGGCGCGAGCCCCGCCATCTTTCAATTCAGCCCGCTGACCAGCCCGAGGCAGCCCTTGCCCGTCCGTTCGATCTACGTCTGCCAGCAATGCGGCGCCGAGTCGCCGAAATGGGCGGGGCAGTGT
>CAWCXQ010000012.1:0-82359 GCA_963799675.1 uncultured Chloroflexia bacterium | reverse complement strand
ACGTGCGTCTCCGTCGCACTCGCCGAGCCGTTGAAGTTCCCGTCGCCGCCGTAAGTGGCGACCAGGTGGTGGGTGCCAGGAGCGGTCAGCGCCAGGTCACACTGGCCGAGGGCCACGCTGCTGTTGCAGGTGGCGGCGCTATCGGTATCGGTGACGGTGACGGTGCCGGTCGGCGTGCCCGCGCCGGCGCCACTGATGGCCACGCCGTACTTGACCGTTACCGTGCCGCCGGAGACGGAGGGATCGGGTGCGTCCGACGTGATGGTGGTGCTGGTATTGGCCTTCTGCACCGTCTGGCCGCCGGACAGCGTGCCGGTGCTGGTCGTGAAGTTGGTGTCACCGGAGTAGACGGCGGTGATGACGTGGCTGCCCACCGACAGGCTGGTGGTGGCGCCACTCGAGGCGCTGCCGCCCGACAGGGCGACCGCTGCGCCGAAGTCGGAGCCGTCGATCTTGAACTGGACCGTGCCGCTCGGGGTGCCGGCGGCCGGTGAGGTCGGGCTGACCGTGGCACTGAAGGTCACGCTCTGGCCGAACTTGGACGGATTGACCGACGAGCTGACCGCGGTGGTCGTCGCACCCTGCCCAACGACGTGCGTCTCCGTCGCACTCGCCGAGCCGTTGAAGTTCCCGTCGCCGCCGTAAGTGGCGACCAGGTGGTGGGTGCCAGGAGCGGTCAGCGCCAGGTCACACTGGCCGAGGGCCACGCTGCTGTTGCAGGTGGCGGCGCTATCGGTATCGGTGACGGTGACGGTGCCGGTCGGCGTGCCCGCGCCGGCGCCACTGATGGCCACGCCGTACTTGACCGTTACCGTGCCGCCGGAGACGGAGGGATCGGGTGCGTCCGACGTGATGGTGGTGCTGGTATTGGCCTTCTGCACCGTCTGGCCGCCGGACAGCGTGCCGGTGCTGGTCGTGAAGTTGGTGTCACCGGAGTAGACGGCGGTGATGACGTGGCTGCCCACCGACAGGCTGGTGGTGGCGCCACTCGAGGCGCTGCCGCCCGACAGGGCGACCGCTGCGCCGAAGTCGGAGCCGTCGATCTTGAACTGGACCGTGCCGCTCGGGGTGCCGGCGGCCGGTGAGGTCGGGCTGACCGTGGCACTGAAGGTCACGCTCTGGCCGAACTTGGACGGATTGACCGACGAGCTGACCGCGGTGGTCGTCGCACCCTTCTGCACCGTCTCGCCGCCGGACAGCGTGCCGGTGCTGGTCGTGAAGTTGGTGTCACCGGAGTAGACGGCGGTGATGACGTGGCTGCCCACCGACAGGCTGGTGGTGGCGCCACTCGAGGCGCTGCCGCCCGACAGGGCGACCGCTGCGCCGAAGTCGGAGCCGTCGATCTTGAACTGGACCGTGCCGCTCGGGGTGCCGGCGGCCGGTGAGGTCGGGCTGACCGTGGCACTGAAGGTCACGCTCTGGCCGAACTTGGACGGATTGACCGACGAGCTGACCGCGGTGGTCGTCGCACCCTGCCCAACGACGTGCGTCTCCGTCGCACTCGCCGAGCCGTTGAAGTTCCCGTCGCCGCCGTAAGTGGCGACCAGGTGGTGGGTGCCAGGAGCGGTCAGCGCCAGGTCACACTGGCCGAGGGCCACGCTGCTGTTGCAGGTGGCGGCGCTATCGGTATCGGTGACGGTGACGGTGCCGGTCGGCGTGCCCGCGCCGGCGCCACTGATGGCCACGCCGTACTTGACCGTTACCGTGCCGCCGGAGACGGAGGGATCGGGTGCGTCCGACGTGATGGTGGTGCTGGTATTGGCCTTCTGCACCGTCTGGCCGCCGGACAGCGTGCCGGTGCTGGTCGTGAAGTTGGTGTCACCGGAGTAGACGGCGGTGATGACGTGGCTGCCCACCGACAGGCTGGTGGTGGCGCCACTCGAGGCGCTGCCGCCCGACAGGGCGACCGCTGCGCCGAAGTCGGAGCCGTCGATCTTGAACTGGACCGTGCCGCTCGGGGTGCCGGCGGCCGGTGAGGTCGGGCTGACCGTGGCACTGAAGGTCACGCTCTGGCCGAACTTGGACGGATTGACCGACGAGCTGACCGCGGTGGTCGTCGCACCCTTATTTACGACTTGGGTCAGGGCGGGGGATGTGCTGCTACTAAAGCCTGAAGCGCCCCCATATGCTGCCGTAATCGAGTGACTGCCGACGCTCAAGCTGGATGTGCTAAACGTCGCCTGCCCACTGGACAGCGTGCCAGTCCCAAGCGTGGTGACGCCGTCCTTGAAGGTGACCGTGCCTGTCGCGCTGCTCGGTGCGACCGTGGCAGTGAAGGTAACGTTCTGGCCGAAGACAGACGGATTTTGATTGCTCGTAACCGTCGTAGTCGTGCTGGCGGTCCCGCTGAAAGTGACCGTCAGCATGCCGCCAGAGCCGATCACCGCGGAACATGGATTCGTGGTAGTGGGCGCAGCGGGCGGAGACGCGAGACCGCATGTACTCGAGCTAAGGTCGGTTTGGCCACTCCACCCCGCGAACGTCGATCCGGTGCCGGCGTCGCCAGGAAGGTAACCGTGGCTCCGTTCGCGGATGTCGTGATGTTCGGCGAGCAGGTGCTGGTTACGGTCTGGGAAGCGTCGTTGTTCCCGGTCCCGCCGCATGCGACAGGCGCATTGACAGTCCCCGGCTGGGCGTGATCTTCACCGATCCCGTGCCCGCACCGGCGAACGTGAGAACCCAATTCCGGGCTGCAGCGGCGTATGGCCCGACGAGAGGCCCGCCACTGCCCAGCGGGGCAGCGCCCACCGGCTGGACGGCATCGGTCGAGGCGTCGGCGATGGCGCGGGCCAGGTTCAGGCGGCCGTTGCCGGTCTGCGCGGGATCGCCCGCGGGATCCGCGTTGCGCGCCAGGCGGCCGACGATCACGCCGTTGGAGAGCGCAGGCTCATTGGCCTTCAGCAGGGCAGCGGCGCCAGCCACTTCGGCGGCGGAGGCCGACGTACCGGTGACGGAGGCGACTCCCCCACCCAGCGAGGTCGAGAGGATGTCGACGCCGGGGGCGGCCATGAAGGCGGCCGGGCCGAAGTTCGAGCCGGTGGCGAGGGCATCGGTCTGGTCGGTCGAGGCGACGCCAACGACGCCGCGGTCGCCGGCCGGGAAGGTCGCGGTGCCCAGGCCGTCGTTGCCGGTGGCGGCGACGAGGACCGCGCCGCGGGCCCAGGCATAGTCGATCGCCGCCTGCAGGGCAGCGGAGTAGCCGGGGTTGCTGAAGGACATGAGGATGACGTCCGCGCCGTGATCGGCTGCGTAGACGACGCCCGAGATGATGTCGCTGTCCTGGCCAAGGCCCTCAGCGTTCGAGGACCGTGACCGGCATGACCGATACGCCCGCGTACGCGACGCCGGCGGTGCCGTAGCCGTTATCCGTCTCGGCGGCAACGATGCCGGCCATGGCGGTGCCGTGGCCGTTGGCATCGGTCAGGCCATTCGAGCCGTCGAGGATCGAGGTGCCCGGGACGAGCACGCCGTCGAGGTCCGGATGCGAGCCATCGATCCCGGTGTCGAGCACGGCGACGGTCGCGGTGCCGGCGATGCCGACCGCGCCATAGACCGAATCCCAGCCGATCTTCGGCAGCGACCACTGGTTCGCGTACGAGGCGTCGGAGGGGACAGCCTCGGCCTCACGGGTGCGGTCCAGATCGAGTCGCGCGACGAGCGGGTTGGCCGACAACGCAGAAACCGCCTCTGCACTCAGGGAGGCGGACTGCATGCGGAGCTCGGGGATGGAGCCATCTGATGTGGCGCCGACCGCGGCCAGTGTTGCCAGCTGGGCATCGGTCGAGGCGCCGGAAGCGAAGGTGATGATGTACGCGCGCGAGGCGGCAGGGGTGGCCGATGGCGCAGGCGTGTCGGAGGGAGCCGGGCTATCGCTGGCCGCCGGAGCGGGGGTGTCGCTCGGCGCCGGAGCAGGCGTGTCGGAGGGAGCCGGAGAGTCGCTGGGCGCCGCTGTCGGGTCGGGGGCGAGCGTGGGCTCGGGGGTCGGCGCGGGCGCGCCCGAATCGGTCGGGGCAGCAGGCGGATCAGAGGGGACCGGGTCCGCGGCGAAGGCCGCGATGGGTCCGAAGACATACGAGACGAAGACGATGATCTGGAAGAGCAGCGCGACGGCGCGCGTGGTGCTCCGACGCTCGGTGGCGGGCAACATTGCGAACGGACCCCTTTGAGATTCCCGGCAGATGGGCACAAGCACGGAGATAAGTGCCCGGGCAGCGTACGGGTCCACATGCTCAGCGCCATCCGGAGAGGTACGGACCCAGATACCGAACCCGACCTCCGTGTACTGAGCCGCCTCGGGGTGCGCACATGCACCATTTCCGCCCGGCCGATGCCGCCGCTCTACCGACTCCGGCTCCGTGTACGGAGTCCTCTCCCCGTAGGCAGTTCCGTAGTTATCCGGATGGCTGGTACCCGCGTTTGAGGGATGATTGCGTCATGCAGCACCGCAGGGATCCCGCGCTCGAGGATCAGGCGAATCTCGAGCCCGCGGAGACCGATAGCCCTGCCCTTCGCGACGCCGCGATCCTGCTCGCACGCGCCGAAGCGGATGAGGCTGCTGCTGCGGCCGCCCGCGCGCAGTACGCGACCGAGGGCCTGCCGGCCCTGGCGGTCGAGGACGATGTGGCCCAGGAGCTGCGCGACGACGAGGTCCTGCACGCCCGACGATCGTCCGCGATGCTCAACCGCCTGGAGGGAGCCAACACCCTCCCCGGCTATGCCGGCACGCTCTACCTCACCTCCCGGCGCATCATCCACATCGGTCAGGTAACCTTCGCGGTGCCGTTGACCCAGATCGAGGAGGTGTCCATTGTTGGCGAGCGCCTTCTCCTTACCCTTTCGAGCGGCGAGGGGGTCAGCCTCGAGGTCGCGGAGCCGAGACTCCTGCGGGTCATGATCGGCGTGGCAAGGAAGACAGCGAGCGGATGAGCCAGGGCAGCACGCATACCGATAAGGTCGCCGCCGTCAGAGCCGCGCGAGGCTCCGGTGGACCCGGTCGGATGTCAGGCCCCGCAGACGGCGCCCCGCAGGCAAGCCCGATGACGCTGGGCCAGCGGATTGCCAACGACCTGATCGCGGCCGAGGGCGCGCTCAGCGAGGCCGAAGACCGATACATCGGCGCCAAGCACGGCTGGGCGGACGAGATGCGCCGTCGAGGTCGCGGCGACGGCACGGAGGCCGATGTCGCCAAGGCGCAGGCCGCGCTCACGGCAGCCGACGAGGCGCGTCGCGAGGCAGCCGAGAAGATCGACGAGCTCCGGCAGCGCCTCTACCAGCAGCGCCGCCGCGAGATCCTCGCGGAGGCCGTCACCGGCCAGTTCGCTGCGCACGAAGACGCTCAGCGCCAGCTCGCGGAGCATGAGCGCGCCAAGCGGAAGTCGCTGCTGGCACGCATCTTCCGCCGCTGACCTTTGTGCTCGAGATCCTAAGATCAGGGCATGGAATCGCGCCGCGACGCGTATCTGATCCTCCAGGTCGACCCGAGCGCCCATCGTGACGTCATCCAGGCCGCGTACCGGGTCCTCGCGCGCCAGCTGCACCCCGACGGCGCCGAGCTGTCGGACGCGGCCAGCCATCGAAAGATGACTGATCTCAACTGGGCCTACTCCATCCTGCGCGACACGAACCGCCGCGCGGAGTACGACCGCGAGCGCCGCGTCGGCGTCGTCCGCGGGCGCGCCATTTCGGTGCCACCGTCCGGCGCTCCGCCGGCGCCCGCTCCCGGGTCGGCCGGCAGCGGTGCGACGCTCGACTTCGGCCGCTACTCCGGTTGGCGGCTGCGCGACGTCGCGCGGCAGGACCCCGAGTACCTGCGCTGGCTGAGCCGCCACTCGTCCGGCGCGCCGCATCGGGAAGAGATCAAGACGCTCCTCTACGCCGCGGACCACCGCCCCCGCTGACCCTGTGGCTCGTGCACGGAGCCGATCAGGGCCAATCACGACCCTACCCGCGCGACGTAACACGGCACCCTTCGACGAGCGCCCGGAGATGTCCTCCGGCGAGGTGTTTCAGTCGCCGGGCGACTCGGCCGGCTCCGCTGATTCGGCTTGCTCGGGCGACTCGTCGGCCTCCGCCTCCTCGTCCTTGATCCCGGCGGCCTTCACTTTGTCCTTGCCGTCGTGGCCCGTTGCCCATGATCCAGCCGATGCCCGGGCTCACCCCAAGCCCGTGCCCGATCTGACCCCAGCCCTTGCCGCCGTCGCGCATGGCGCTGAGCTCCGCGACCGTCTTGCCGCTGGTCTTCGACCAGGCCATCAGCCGGACCGCGCCACCGAGGCCGTACTTCGCGGCGAGCGCGTCAAACTGGGCAGCGTCGACGGCGATGCCCTGGGCCTTCAGTCGGTCGCGCGGCATGCGCCAGCTCGTCCGCGGTGGGCGGTGCATCGGCGGATTCGCTCGCCTTCGGCGCCTGGCTTCCGGCAAGCAGCGAGGGCGTCTGCTTCGCGCCCGGGTTGCGGGCTGCCAGAGCGGTGCCACCCACGACCCCGATGAGGAGCAGGGCGAATATCCCGATGCGGGTCGAGCGGCGCACGAAGGTGAGTCTAGCCCCCTGGTTAGCAAGGACGGTGGCGGGATGCTAAGCCGCCGACCTTGCAGCGAACCTTGCCGCGGTGCTCCCACGCACATGCTGCTGGTGGGCGAAGCGAGGATCTCAGCCGGGCCGCGCGGGGGTCGCGATCCCAGTCCGGCTCCTTCGCAATCCGCTCAGCAGCAGCGACCCCCACGACGTGTCCCTTCAGGTGGTAAAGCTCGCGCGCCTGCCTCGCTGCATCCGCGGCGCGAGCGGCTTCGCCCGCCGTGGCGAGCACGGTCGCCAGCTCGAGCAGCGCATTGGCCTGCATGACGAGCCCATCAGTGGTGCGGGCGAGGTCCACGGCCTCGCGGGCCAGCCGCAGGGCAGTCGCGGCGTCGGAATCAGCAAGGACCCGGGCACGGGTTGAGCGCCACATTGCCTGCGCTTCCACGTCATCGGGTGCTGCCAGGCCCTCGCATACCCGCGCGAGGCGATCGGCCTCGTCGAGGCGTCCAGCCGCGAGATGCGCCTGGGCCATGAGCGCGGTGATGGTGGATCGCAGGTATCGCTCGCCCATCGCCTCGAGCGCGTCGTGGTCAGGACCGAGCTCGGCCAGCGCCGCCTCCGGATCGCCGGCAAGGAGCTCGACCTGCCCCGAATCGAGCGACGTCGACGCGATGAACAGCGCTCCTCCGAGCTCCTCGAAGGTCGCGCGGCCGTGACGGTAGAGGACGCGGGCTTCGTCGAAGCGGCCCGCCATGGCGTGCAGCTGTGCAAGGTTGCAGCGAACGATGCCTTCGGTCCGCAGGTCGCCGGGCGCCTGCTCGAGGATCTGCATGCATCGGTCAATGGCGTCGTCGACCGGCATGGGTCCATACAGCGCCGAAGTGGCGTACGCCGGAAGGTTCCGGAGCTCCTGGCGCCGGTCCGCGGCGAGCCGCGCATGGTCGATCGCCTGCTGCACCGCCCGCTCCGCGTCGGCGTAGCGACACGCGGTGCCGTGCACTGAGCCGATCAGCCGCCACGCCCTCGCCAGGCCGGCGTGATCCCCGACCTCCTCGAGAACCGGGACCGCGCGCTCCGCCTCGCGCATGACCGCCTCGCTCCAGCCGGTCGAGTCAGTCACGTAGTGCACCAGCAGGCGGACGAGATTGGCCACCGCGACCAACCGCCCGTCCCCGAGGAGCTCCGCCGCGGCGATCGCCTCGCCGGCCACGAGCTGGGCGCGCTCCAGCTCACCGAGGTCGAGGAGCGCCTCGGCGAGGTCGCACTGGAGCTCGATCCGTTCCGAGTTGGTCTCCGGCAGGAGCGCGATCGCTCGACCGAGCAGCTTGGACGCAGCGGGCATGTCGCCGCGGTCGAAGGCTCGCCTGCCGGCCGATGCCAGCCACGTCGCTGCGCGAGTGCCGAGCGCCTGGCCCTCGGGGTCGAGCGGCCCAAGCTCGCCTCGATAGTGGTTGGCCTGCTCGAAGTGGTAGCCCAGGATCTCCTCGTACTCGAGCAGGCGCGCTCCGGCCACCCGCTCGAGCCAATCCCCAAAACGCTCGTGAAACTCGGCCCGTGCGCGCTTCAGCAGGCCGGCGTACACCGCATCGCGAATGAGCTGGTGCCGAAACCTGTACGTGTCCTGCTGCGCGATGCTCTCGCCGCCAGGCTCCACCAGCTGCTTGGCGCCAAGGGCGAGCAGCGCCGGGCCGACCCCCTCGCGCATCGGCTCGGGCGAGAGCTCCTCGACGGCGCCGCGGTAGAAGACCTGACCGATGACCGAGCCACGATCGGCGACGCCCCGCTCGTCGTCCTCGAGCGCATCCACGCGGGCGGCCAGCAGGGCGACGATGGTCGGCGGCACGCTGAGCGATTTCGTCGGATCGTCGAGGATCCAACGGTCGTCGTCGCGGCGCAGGCGGCGCTGGTCGATGAGCATCGAGACGAATTGCTCGACGTAGAGCGGATGGCCGCCCGCGGCATTTCCGATCTGCACGCGCAGCCCGGCCGGCAGCTGTGCCCCGCCGAGCAGGTGGTCGATGATGCGGCCGCTCTCGTCGCTGCTCAGGGGCTCGAGCGCCAGGCGCAGCGCGTCGGTGGTGCCCTCTCCCCAGGTCGGGCGGTCGTGAAGCAGATCGTGACGAGCCGAGCAGATCACGAGGAGCGGCACATCGGTCGCGGTGGAGACCACCTGCTCGATGAGCTCGAGGAAGGTCGCCTCCGCCCAATGAATATCCTCGATGCTGACGACCAGCGGTCGCTCGCGGGCAATCGCCTCCAGCAGGTGTCTCGTGGCCCAAGAGGTGTCTTCGACCCCGAAGGAGGCGGAGGTCAGACCGATGACGGCCGCGATCCGCTCGACGACCTGCGACTCGTCCGGAAGGACCGCAAGCAGCTTTGCGTATCCGCTCTCCGCCGTGTCCTCGTCGACGATGGCGGCGAGCTGACGAACGATCTCGCCCAGTGGCCAGAACGTGATTCCCTCGCCGTACGAGAGGCACCGGCCGCGCAGCACGCGTGCCTCCGCCCCGACGCGTGAGAAGAACTCGGCGGCAAGCCGCGTCTTGCCCACGCCGGCGTCGCCCAGGATCGTGACCAGCGACGGCGCCTGCCGGTCTCGGGCGCCCTCGTATGCCTGGATCAGCAGGTCGAGCTCCCGCTCGCGCCCGACGACCGGGCTATCAAGCCGGCGCGCGAACCCCTCGCCGGCGCGCACTCCCAGCAGCCGATAGGCGGCCACCGGCTCCGCCTTGCCCTTCAGCGGCAACGGCTCGAGCGGCTCGACGTCGACGGCCTCCCGGACGAGGCGGTAGGTCGACTCGCCAATGAGCACCCCCAGCTCCGGAGCCGCCTGTTCCAGCCGCGCCGCGACGTTGACCGCGTCGCCGGTCACCAGGCGCTGGCCGGCCGCCGGATCGCCAGCCACCACTTCCCCGGTGTTGACCCCGGTCCGATTGGCGAGCTCGACGCCCCATCGCCGGCGCAGCTCGTCGTTGAGGATGGCGAGCGCGCGCTGCATCTCTACGGCGGACCGGACCGCGCGCAGCGCGTCGTCCTCGTGCAGCCGTGGCAGGCCGAAGACCGCCATGATCGCGTCACCGATGAACTTCTCGATCGTGCCGCCGTGGCCCACGAGGATGGCCTGCATCTCGTCGAAGTAGCGGGCCATCACCTCGCGCAGTGCCTCGGAGTCGAGCGTCTCGCCGAGGTCGGTCGAGCCCTTGAGGTCGCAGAAGAGGATCGTCACCGTCTTCCGCACCTCGTGCGGCCGACGCGCGGCGGCCAGCGGCGCGCCGCAGAAGCCGCACAGCCTGAACTTGGCCGGATTCTCTTCGCCGCAGCTCGGGCAGACCTGCACGTTCCCGAGTCTACTCATGCGCGGCGCGCTGACGCTTACCTCGGAATGATGCCGGGGCGCCAGCTCCCGTTGTCGACGGTGTAGACAAGGAACTGCCAGTACGCGACGCCAGCGACCTTCACGCCCTTGACACTCGAGAGGCAGGGCGTCGGATTGGCCATCGCCTTGGTGGGCTTGGCGCACGCCGAGACGATTGTTTGCGGGCCGCTGTCGGGCTCGTGGTAGAGGACCGCGTTCTTCGCCGACAGCCGCGCGGTGAGCGCACTCTTGGCGACCAGGATCTTGAGCACGAGCGGGTTGCCGACGCTCGCGCTGGGCGCGGTCAGGTCAAGGGTCTGGCCGATGCAGGTCGCGGGGAGCGGCAGCTGGCACAAGGCCTCAGTGGACTCGTTCATGGTCACGGCTCCGACGACACCGGCTGGCACGGTGATGACGGAGAACTGCAGCTGGTCGGGCGTCGTCTGGACGGTGGTCGACCCGTTGCCGGTGGCAAAGCCGCCGCCCTCATCGGGTTCGGCCGTTGTGCTGGTGACGGTGGTCTCCTGCTCCGCCAGGACAGGCCCAGAGCTGTCATCCGGGGAACTCGCGAACATCTGGAAGGTGAACGAACCGGCTGTCGCTGGCGCCCGCAGGTCGATCGTTGTCGTCTTCGTCGCCCCGGCGGCGATGTCGCCGAGGCTGCAGTCCAGGTCACCCTCGTTGCTGGACGTGCACCCGCTCGATGCCAATGAAGTCGGCTCCGGACGGGACGTCGCCGTTGAGCGTGGTGGCGGTCGCCGTGTCAGGTCCAGCGTTGTGGACGTCGATCGTGTAGCGAACCGGGGCGCTGGGGCTGACCGGGTCGGGGCTATCGGTCATGTCGGCGGACAGCTCCGCAGCCCCACTGCTTGCCTGCTGACGTGTTCGTGATCGAGCAGCTTGCGTTGTCGCCGGCCGCGAGATCGAGGCTGCTGCCGGTAAGGCTGCCACCGGTACAGCTCCAGCCACTCGCGCTGTAGCCGGTGGGTGCCGCTCTCATCGAGCGCGTAGGTACCGGGGCTCACGGCCGCGTCTGTCACCTCGGGCGAGCCCGTGCTGCCCGAGATCGTCGTGGGACCCGTCGCGCTGAGCGTCCAGTCCGTTGCCGCAGCGGTCCCGCCCGCCGTGTTGTCGACTGTCTTGCTCAGGGTCAAGCTGGGCTGGTTGCGTTGCGCCGGGTGCGCAGTCGGCCGGGGTCGGCACAGACCCGACGCGCAGATTGTCCAGGAAGACGGCCGAGTCGAGATGGTGGTCACCCTGATCGAAGAGTGACAGATAGAGCGAATGGGCTCCCGCACTGACTGGGGCTTGATGCGCCCAGCAGGACCGTAGCGCCGCCGTTGGAGTCTGCCTCCGGCAGCGTCGTCCCGTCGAATGCCGTTCCTGCCCCGTTCGCGGCGCTCATCCCGCCCAGGCCCGTCGAGTTGACGCTCACCACGTCGCCGGACGAGTCGAAGGCAAAGTTATTGGGCGCGGAGATTGTCGAGCGAGGACGTCGTCCAATCCGAGGTGTCCAGCTCGGCGATAAATGCGTCGTTGTACGACTGGCCGACGAAATCCGGGTACTCCTCGGAGTAGAACTTGAAGTTGAAGGACAGACAATTGGCGCCGGTCGGCACGGTCAGGTCGATCTTTCAGGACTGAGACGTCGAAGTCCGAGTCGCCGCGAACGTTGCGCCCCGCCGTCGTCCGTAGTAGCGAACGTTCCAGGTTGATCGACACTGCTGATGTCGCCGGAGGTCAGGATCCCGTAGTCCGCGCCGTCGACCGGGAACCCGCCCAGTGCCGAGGTCGAGACGCCGTTCGGCGTGCCACTCGGTTGTGTGTCGAAGGAGGCGCCCGTGAGGGTGACCGAGGACGAGGCGATCGCCTGCGCGATCGCCAGAGCGGTCGATGTGGGCGTGATCGTCGTCAGCGCGGGTGCCACGAGCCCGAACGTCAGGCCAGCCACCGCGAGGACGACGAAAGCCGCACGACGCGGCGCGTTCCATTCGCCGCGATGCTGGAGGCTCCGCGTTGCAATCGCAGAGTTCCGGCTGGCCTGTTGCACCGAATTCCCCCTTTGCTCCTGACTGGGCACTCAAGGAGCAAACCTCACGAGGCTCGGGCAGAGTCTGGCGTGGGGTTGGCTCAGGTGCGCGGAACTCTAGTACCAAAGTCCTACCACTGTCCACCCCTCAGCGGAGCATCGGCCGCAACGCGGATCCTCCGATTCCGGGTCGCGTTCGCTGGCTAAGAGCTGGTGTCGTCCCGATAGCGGCGCGCGGCCTCGGCGCGGTTGCGCACGCCGAGCTTGTGCAGGACGTTGCTGACGTGGGTCTCGACCGTGCGCGGCGAGATCTGGCAGGTTCTCCGCGATCTCGCGATCCGTGAGGCCGTCGGCAAGCAGGCGCAGCACCTCGTCCTCGCGGCTGCTCAGCCCGCTGGCCGGGCGCACGTCTCCACTCCCGCGGCGCGCCGACGCGCGCCAGCTCGTCGACGACGTGAGCGGCGAAGACGCGGGACATCGGCAGGTCGCCGCGCGGATGCCGCGGACCGAGCGCAGGAGCGCATCGGGGCTGAGGTCCTTGGTCAGGTAGCCGCCGGCGCCGTAGCCGCATGGCGTCGAGCAGGTCGCGCCGGCTGCGTGGAGACGGTCAGCATCACGATCTTCGTCGCGGCAGCCGCGGGCGCAGCTCGCGCAGGAGACGCAGGCCGTTCATCCCCGGCAGGTCGAGTCGAGCAGCATCGACGTCCGGGCGCAGCTCGGGTGCCACGCCAGGGCCTCCTCGGCGCGTCGAGGCCTCGCCCACCACCTCGATGTCCGGCGCGGTGATCGCCTGGCGGATCGCGGAGCGGACCAGGGCGTGGTCGTCGACGAGCATCACCCGCAGGACCGAGGCTCGACCGCGTCGTCATCGCGCCTCCTCCAGGTCGGGACGTCGACCCTGCACCCGCGTCCCATCCTGCGGGTGCGACTCGGATCGTCCAACTGTCCGCCGATCAGCTCGGCACGTTCGCGCATGCTCTGCAGGCCGTAGCGCTCCGGCGGCACCGCGGACGGCTCGAACCCACGCCCATTGTCGGTGACCGCGATGCGCGAGATCGGCCCTGCGTCGCGCTCGGTCGCGGACCCGGACGACCGTGGCATCGGCGTGGCTGGCGGACGTTGTTGAGCGCCTCCTGGACGATGCGCAGCAGCTCCGCCTCGGTCCGGGCGGCAGCGCTGGGCGTGCCCTCCGCCTCGAACTCGGCCCGCACGCCGAATCGGTCGCGCGAAGTCCTCCACGTATCGGCCGATGCACCTCGCCGAAGTCGAGCCTCGTCGAGCTGTCGGGCGCATGGCCATGACCGCCTGGCGCGCCTCCGCCAGCGCCGAGTCGATGGCGGTCGCCACCTCCCCGGCGAGCGTCTTCGCCCTCGTCGGTCCTGGCACCGGGCTGGTCAGGCGTCCCTGCTTGAGCTTGGCGTACCACAGGTCCTGGGCCAGGCCGTCGTGGATCTCGCGCGCGAGGCGCGCGCGCTCCTGGAGAGCCGCGGTGGCGAGCTCCGCGTCGTGGAGACGTCGCAGCTCGGTGTCAGCCTGGCGCAGCTCGTGGATATCCGCTCGGCGCTCTGCCCCAAGGCCGACGAGCAGGATGGCGTAGAAGGCGATGCGCAGGATGTCCCCGCTCGTCACAAGGGAGGTATACGTGCCGGGGTGAATGGCGAGGTGGAGCTGGCTGAAGGCCGCGACCATCAGCCCGATCGCCAGGTAGCCGGACGACACGCCCGCCCGGCCCTCGCGCAACGCGCAGATAGAGGAGGGCGGCGGCGAGATAGAGCCCACCGATTGCCGTGTCGAGGAGGAGCAACGCCAGGCCCGGCCCAGGAAGCTTGGGATGGAGCGCGCCGCTCTCGCGCAAGAGGGCGAGCGCCCGATCACCCAGGAGTGGCGGCAGGCGATCGGCGAAGACGAACCCGATTACGGTCACCAGCAGCACCAGCGCGATCGGGGCCAGCATCACCGTCCGTGCAGAGAGGCCGCGCAGCCAGGCGGGCGGCGTGGCGAGGGCACCGGCGGTCAGCAGCCCGGCGGCGAGCAGGCGGCTGATCCCCTGCACGTAGATGGGAAGCTCGCCGGCAGCCGAGAGCGCGATCCCGGCCGGGACGTCGAGGTGGAGCAGCACGGCCAGCAGCCAGAGACCATTTGCCAGGCCCAGGACGGCGAAGGCGCTCGCCGGGTAGAGGGCCGAAATCTGACCCGCCTCGCGGTATCGCGCCCACGAGAGCGCGGAGACGGAGAGCGCGGCCAGCGTCGCGGCCGTGTTGATGACGAGGTCGAGGCGCTGGTCGACCAGCACCAGGCTGAGCTGCGGCAGGATGACGACGAGCAGCGTCCCGACCGCCAGCGCGAAGGCGAGGGCGATCGTCCAACCGTCGAGACGGCCCAGGCCCGGGAGCTTCATGCGGGCTCGCGCGCGAGGAGCTCTCCGAGCCGAGCCTCGTCCGGCCTGTCCCCCTTCGCGCGATAGCGCTCCCTCGCGGCCTCGAGGGCGGCGCGCGCCTCGGTCGCACGACCGGCCAGCGAGAGCACGACGGAAAGCGCCTCGAGGGCGGTGGCCTGGAGGTACGTGAAGTCGGTCCCCTCGGCGATCTCGACCGCCTCACGCGCGAGGCTCTCGCCCCGCCTCGAGGTCGCCGCGGTGGGCGTGGACCTGCCCTCGGGCCGAGCGCCACATGATCTGCGAGGCGAGGTCGTCGACGGAGGCCGCCTCCTCGGAGGTGCGGCTCGCTCCCTCCGCCTCGTCGAGGCGACCTTGCCGGACGCGCGTCTCCGCCAGCATCGCGGCCAGCGTGGAGAGGACCCCCGTCTCGCCGATCCCGCGGAGGATTGCGATCGCAGATTCGGCTTCTCGAGCAGCGCCCTCGAGGTCGCCGGCGATCATTTCGATCATCCAGGCACGCAGGCCCACGCTGCCCAGGGACCCGCGCATGCCGCGCTCGTGCAGGCTCTCCTTGGTCCGCTTGGCAATCTCCCGCGCGAGCTGTGCGGAGCCCGCCATCGCGTGGAGAGACATAACCGAGGCCTCGATCCGGGACCGCTCATATCCGGGCATCCCGCAGCTCCGCCTCGCTCTGGGCGATTCCTTCCTCCGCCGGAAATGGCCCCCACAGCAGCGCATTGAGCTGGCCTGACCTTGCCAGGACCTCGAGGTGACGGCCGCGGGCATCGCTCGCCTGCCGGCGCGCTTCTGCGGCGTACTGCCAGGCCGTTCGCCAATGGCACTGCGTTGTCGCGATATCGACACGGGTCAGCAGTACTCGAACCAGCCCGTTCTGGTCCGCCAGCCGCCGAAAGATCGACTCTGCATAATCGCAGGCGGCCACCTGCTCCTCGGTCCGGTACAGGGGATCGGCTACGGAGCGGATGATCGAGTCTGTGAGCCGGGCCAGCGCTTCGAAGCGCTCGTCCGCACCCGCGGCCCGCGCCGCCAGGAGGTCGCGGATCACGGCCTCCGCGCCCCTGATGTCACCCAGGTGGCGCTGGTGGTCGACGAGGTCACCGAACAGGTCCGTGCGTCGCGGATCGGCCTCCGGCAGCAGGGCAAGAGCCCGCGAGAGCAGCTTCGCGGCGGCGCGGCTGTCGGAGCGATCGCCGGCTCGGATGGCCGCCGCGTCGAGGTGACCTGCCGCTTTCTCCGCCAGCCGCGCGATGGCCGGATCCGCGGGTGCCAGCTCCTGCCGGTAGCGATGCGCCTCTTCGAGGTGATACGCGACGATCTCTTCATACTCCCCCAGCCGATCGGTCAGCGACTCCTGGAGCCAATCGGCAAAGCGCTCGTGGAGGTCCGCGCGCACCGCCTTCGGCAGCGCCGCATAGGCGGCGTCCCTGATCAGAAGGTGGCGGAACCGATACGCCTCGTCATCCGAGAGCGCCCCACGATCGGGGCGGATCAGCTCCTTGCGAACCAGTGTCCGCAGCCGCAGCGGAACCTGGGCCTGCGCACCGGCCTCCGAGAGCTCGGTGACCGCCGTGCGCTCGAAGACCTTCCCCACCACCGACGCGCGCCCCAGCACGTCGCGCTCCGGGTCAGAGAGCCGATCGAGCCGAGCGGCGAGCAGCGCAGAGACCGACGGCGGCACCCGCACCGCCGCGACATCGCCGTTCAACCTCCAGGTTCCATCGTCTCGCCGCAGCACCCCGTCGTCGACGAGCATCGCGATCACCTCCTCGACGAAGAATGGATTCCCCTCCGACCCCTCGGCGATCCGAGCCAGGAGTGCCTCGTCGAGCGCGATCGCGCCCAGCAGACCCGACACCAGCTGGGCCGACTCATCGCCATCGAGCGGCTCCAGCAAAATGGTCGTCGCGTTCATCTTTCCGCCGCCCCACGCCGGTTGCAGCTCGAGGAGGTCCGGCCGGGCGACGCAGACGAGCAGGATGGGAGCATCTCGGGCCCAGTCGGCGAGGTTCTCCACCAGCTCCAGGAACGCCGGCTCGCCCCAGTGCAGGTCGTCGAAGATGATCACCAGCGGGCCGCTGCGCGCCAGCAGCTCGAAGAAGCGCCGCGCGGACCAGGCTAGGTCCTCCGCAGAGGCCGAGCCTTCGCGAAGGCCCATCGCAACGGCCACGCCGCTCGTGACGCGCTCGTCGCCGCCCGCCGCTTCCACCACCCCGGCGAGCTTGGCGAGCGCCACCTCGGGCGCATCGGTCGGCTCGATCCTGGCGACGCCCCGAACCGCCTCGGCCAGCGGCCAGTAGGTGATCCCCTCGCCGTAGGGCAGGCATCGGCCGCGCAGGACCGTGGCATCGCGAGCCGCGGTCGCCAGGAACTCGTGCAGCAGGCGCGACTTTCCGACGCCGGCGGCACCGAGCAGGGTGAAGAGGTGGCACGCGCGCTCGCGCTCGGCGCGCTCCAGGGCCTCCGCGAGGAGCCGCAGCTCGCGGTCGCGGCCAACCATCGGCGCGTCGAAATGCCGTGAGCGTTGCCCGCCGTCGTCCTGGAGCCCGACCACCCGGTAGCTGCGCACCGGCTCCGACTTGCCCTTCACGACGAGCTCGCGCGGGCCGTCGGCATCGGTCACGACGAGGTCGCGCACCAGCCGGTAGGTCTCGTCGCCGATCAGGATCTCGCCGGGCTCCGCGCTCTGCTCCAGCCGCGCGGCGACATTCACGGCGTCCCCGGTGACGAGGGCCTGCCGCGAGGTGCTGTCGCCGGCGACCACCTCGCCGGTGTTGATGCCGATCCTGGCGCGAATGGCAACGAGCTCCTCGCCGCAAGATCGGCGTTGAGGCCCTCCATGGCAGCGCGCATCTCGAGCGCGCTGCGGACCGCGCGCAGCGCATCGTCCTCGTGGATGACCGGCGTTCCGAAGACCGCCATGACCGCATCGCCGATGAACTTCTCGACCGTGCCGCCGTGCCGCTCGATGACCCGGCGCATGGCCTCGAAGTAGCGCGACATGACGCCGCGCAGCGCCTCCGGGTCCATGCGCTCGCCCAGGGCGGTGGAGCCGGTCAGGTCACTGAACAGGACAGTGACGGTCTTGCGCACCTCCTGCGCCGCGCCGGTCACCGGCAGCTGCCGACCGCAGGCGAGGCAGAAACGGGCCCGTTCGGGATTCTCCTCGCCACATTGGGGGCAGCGGTTCATAGCGCGGGCAGTGTATGCGTCAGCCGCCGAGCCGGCGGCGCAGCTCCTCATTCACCAGGCGCGCATCGGCGCGCCCCTGCGTCCGCTTCATCACCTGGCCCACCAGGAAGCCATGCACCTGCTGCTTGCCGCCTCGATATTCCGCGACCTGGGCGGCGTGCTCTTCGAGGACCGATGCCACCGCCTCGCCAATCAGCCCCTCGTCGCTCACCGCGCCGAGGCCCTCCCGCTCGATGACCGATGCGGGCGGCTCCCCCGTCTCGAAGGTCTGGGCCAGCACCGCCTTCGCGTTCGTGGCCGAAACCTCGCCGGCCTCCACGGCGGCGATCAGCTGGGCCAGTCCCTCGGGGCCGAGGGACACCGCATCGGCACGCAGACCCGTGGCGGCATGGCGATTCAGGAGCCGGCTGAACTCGCCGGTCACCCAGTTCGCGGCCACCTTTGCGCTCGTTCCCGCTCCCACGACACGATCGAAGTAGTCGCCCAGCGCCACGTCGGCGGTGAGCACCCCGGCGTCGTAGTCGGAGAGGCCCAGCTGCGTCGCGTAGCGCTCGCGCCGCGCGGCGGGCAGCTCGGGCAGCTGCCGACGCAGCTGCTCCACCCATTCGGCCGATGGGCGCAGCGGGGGAAGGTCCGGCTCCGGGAAGTATCGGTAGTCGTTCGCCTCTTCCTTGCTCCGCTGGCTGATGGTGCGGCCGCCGTCCTCATCCCAGCCACGCGTCTCCTGGGCGAGCCGCTCGTCCTTCTCGAGCGCCTCCGCCTGCCGCTCGACCTCGTACTCCATCGCCCGCTCGAGCGAGCGGAAGCTGTTGAGGTTCTTGACCTCGACCTTGGTGCCGAACGTGTCGGCGCCCATCGGCCGAGGCTGATGTTGCCCTCGATCCGCATGGAGCCGGTCTCCATGTCGCCCTCGCTGGCGCCGATGTAGCGCAGCACGTCGCGCAGCGTCTCCCCGTAGGCGCGGGCCTGCGCCGGCGAGCGGATGTCCGGCTCCGTGACGATCTCCATCAGCGGCACGCCGGCCCGGTTGAAATCGACCGCGCTGTAGCCCGCGGCCGCGCGTGCTGCAGCCGCGCCGTGTCCTCCTCCAGGTGGACGCGGGTGATCCGCACGCTGATCTCGCGCTCTTCCGCCGCCACCGGCACGTCCAGCCTGCCGTTCGAGCCCAGCGGCAGCGCGTACTGGCTGATCTGGTAGCCCTTGGGCAGGTCGGGGTAGAAGTAGTTCTTGCGCTCGAACCGGACCGCATCGGTCTCGACGTGGCAGTCGAGGGCGAGCCCGGTGAGCATGACCAGCTCCACCGCTCGGCGGTTGATCACCGGCAGCGAGCCCGGCAGCGCCATGCAGACCGGGCACACGCGCGTATTCGGCTCGTCTGGCTCCCCGGGCGCCGCCGCGGTCGGGCAGTCGCAGAACATCTTCGAGGCGGTGCGCAGCTGGGCGTGCACCTCGATCCCGATGACGGTCTCGTATCTGGTACTCACGCGGGCGGACACCGCCCGATTGTAGGCGAGCGCGGAATGGCCAAAAGGCCCATGGCCCGGCGGTACCCGCGGCGCGTAGCGTAATAGTTGCCACCCATCGCAAGGTACCCCATGGCCGAACCGAGCAGTCGGTTCACCCCTCGGCTCGTTCCGCGCTCCCGCCGATCGTGCGCGGGCTGCTTCCCGCCGGTCTGCTCGTGGTCGGCGTAGTGATGGTTCTGGCCGCGGCCGCGGAGGGCCGGTTGGCCGGGCCGGGGGGCGTTGCCCTCAAGCTCCTCATCGTTGCCGTCGCGATCCTGCAGACGGCCTGCTGCTTCGGGGCGCATCGGCCATGGACGCGAGCGCGCCCTGCGTCGGGAGGTGACGAAGGCCGAAGCGCGGTATCGGACCCTGGTAGAGCAGCAGCCGGGCGTGGTCTACCTCGCAGAGCCGGGGGCTCTCGGTCGTTGGCATTACGTCAGCCCGCAGATCGAGGGCATGCTCGGCTTCACAGCCGAGGAGTGGACTCGCGACGCGTCCCTCTGGGCACAGCAGGTCCATCCCGACGACCACGACCGAGTGATGAAGGCCGATACGGCGGCCGGAGAGTCCGAGCGCCCGCAGCGTTTCGAATACCGAATGCTCAGCCGCAACGGGAGTGAGGTCTGGGTTCTCGATGATCTCAACCCGACCCACCCCGATCCCGATCAGCCCGCGCTCCTCCAGGGGATCCTGCTCGATATCACGGAGCAGAAGCGGTCCGAGGCCGCGCTCCGCGCCAGCGAGGAGCAGCTGCGCGTCATCATCGAGACCGCCAGTTACGCCTTCGTGGGCATGGACGAGGCTGGCCGCGTAGTGGAATGGAACCAGCAGGCGGAGCGGGTCTTCGGCTGGAAGCGCCAGGAGGTTCTGACCCAGCCCCTCGACGAGCTGATCATCCCCGCGGCACAGCGCGAGGCCCACCGCGCGGGTCTGAAGCACTACCTGGCAACCGGAGACGGACCCCTCCTCTCCACGCGCATCGAGGTCTCGGCGCTGCATCGCGACGGGCACGAGTTTCCGGTCGACCTCACGATCTGGCCGGTTCGGGGGGCCGGCGAGGTTCGCTTCAGCGCCCTCGTCGACGACATCACGGTCCGCAAGCAGCTCGAGGAGCAGCTCCGCCACCAGGCGCTGCATGACCCACTCACCGGGCTTGCCAATCGCGTCCTCTTCACGGACCGGCTGCACCGGGCACTGGCGGTCGCACCGACCGGCGAAGATGGTTCGGTCGCGGTCCTCTTCATCGACCTCGACGATTTCAAGAATGTCAACGAGGGCATCGGCCGCGAGGGTGGCGACGAGCTGCTGGTCGCCCTCGCGAATCGGATCGGTACCGGACTGCGCCCGGCGGACACTGCGGCCCGGGTCGGGGGCGAGGAGTTCGCGGTGCTGCTCGAACAGGCCGACCACGCCCGGCCGACACGGCTGGCGGCTCGGCTGCTCCGGCTGATCGCGGAGCCGTTCCGGATCCACGGCACAGAAGTCCGTGTCACCGCGAGCATCGGCATCGCGCTGCACGGGGTCGAGGGATGGACCGCGGAGGAGCTTCTGCGCAACGCGAACCTCGCCATGTCCGCGGCCAAGACGAAGGGCAGGGGCGGTCGGAGCTGTACCGGGGCCGCATGCACCGCGAGGCCGTGCGTCGCCTGGAGCTGAAAGCGGCGCTCGAGCTGGCGATCGCCGACGAGAGCCTCGAGGTGCACTACCAGCCGATCGTCCGACTTGCCGATGGGCTGGTCACCGGCTTCGAGGCGCTGCTGCGCTGGTTCGACCAGAACGACGAGCCGGTCTCGCTCGGGGAGGTGATCCCGATCGCGGAGGAGAGCGGCCTGATCGTGCCGATAGGCCGGATGGTGCTGCGGCAAGCCTGTCATGGAGGCGAGCACGCTGGCAAGTGCGACCGATCACGGGCGCGGTCGACGTGGCGGTGAATATCGCCGCCGCGCAGTTCGAGAGCGGCTCCCTGGTTGCCGATGTGCGCGCCGCCCTCGAGGAGAGCGGCCTGCCGCCCTCGTCGTTGATCCTCGAGATGACGGAGAGCGCCCTGATCCAGGAGAGCGTGCCGACGATTCGTTCCCTGCGCGAGCTCGCGCTCGCTCGGCGTCCGCCTGGCGCTCGATGACTTCGGGACCGGCTACTCCTCGCTGAGCCACCTCCTGCGCTTTCCGATCGACATCGTGAAGATCGACCGATCCTTCGTGGCCGGCGTCACGCGAAAGGGCGGCGCCGGGCTGGTGCCGTTCGATCGTCGACCTAGGCCGGACGATGAACAAGGCGATCATCGCGGAGGGCATTGAGACGGCCGCGCAGCACAAGGCGCTGCAGGCGATGGATTGCGCCCTGGGGCAGGGCTTCCTTTTCGCTCGCGCCATGCCCGCTGCCATGGCGCGCGAGATCCTGGAGGTCGGTCGCCTCCCGGAACGGCCCGTGCCGAGCCAGCGGTCGCGGAGCGCCTGAGCCTCCACGCTCGCGATATCCTGCGCGCGTGAAGATCGGCGAGTGGGACTCCCTGGGGCGTGCGCGAGGTCTCGCTGCAGCGGCAGCTGGGTGAGCTTGGCGCGATCGAGTACGCAGCCCACGTCACCGTGGGCGAGAACGGGCGGCAGCGGATCCTGGTCGCGACCGACGTGGGGCTGCTCGACTACACCTGGGCCTCCAGCGGCAGCGATCCCTGGCTTCTCCGCGGGCAGGTCTTCCGGTGGCGCAACGTCCACGCGCTGCGCCTCCAGACCGATGCCCAATGGGACGAGGCAGAGAACGAGGCGCGCTCGCTCTGGCGCCTGGTCGCCGATGATCCCAAGATCGAGCTGGTCGCCGACTCCGTGACCGGCGGCCGCGATGCGGTCTCCGCGCTCCTTGCCTTCGCGCGAGCCTGCCTGCAGAACGCGGACTAGCCGGCGGGCCGACCTAGTAGTCCATGCCTCCGCCGTCGGTGGGGGTCGCGGTCGGCGCGGGTGTCGCTGTTGCCCCGGCGCCGCTGCCCGCCTTGGGCGCGCAGGCCGCGAGCACCAGCCCGACCGCCAGGAAGAGGGCCGCGATGCGAAGCTTCATCAGGTTCCCGTACGGCCGCGGATACGCTCAGGGGGCGGCCATGGCAGGCTCGAGGTTCTCGAGCGCCTTGACCTCGGCCTCCATCGTCTTCTGCACCGCACCGCCGAGCAGGAGCTTCTTGATCCCGGACAGCGCCGCGTCGAGCGAGAGCGTGACCCTCGTCCCGCCGTCCGCCTCCTCGAAGCGAAACTCACCGGTCGGCCGCACCGGGCCCGCGATCGTCTTGAATGCCAGGCGCCGGTTCGGCTCGTAGTCGGTCAGCTCGTAGTCCGCCGCGATCCGACGGCCACCGGGGCCCTTCACGCCCTGCCGGTAGACGGCGCCGACACCGGTCCCCGAGACGTGCTCCGCATCGAGGACACCCGGCCGCCATTTCGCCGCATGCTCGCCATCGGCCACGAAGGCGAAGACGTCGGCCACGGGCCGGCGGATGGTCACCGAGTGCTGTGCGGCGGGCATGGGTCAGGCGCGCCGCCGCTGGACGAAGCGCTCGATCGCGTCCATCGCCTCGACGATCTGCTCGTAGGCGGTCGCGTAGCAGGCGCGCACGTGGCCGGCCCCTGATGGCCCGAAGGCGGAGCCGGGGACCACCGCGACGCGCTCCTCGAGAAGCAGCTCACGCGCGAACGCCTCGTCGTCAAGGCCGGTCGAGGTGATGTTCGGGAAGCAGTAGAACGCGCCGCGTGGCTCGAAGCACATGAGCCCGATCTCGTTCAGCCGACGGGTCATCAGCTGGCGGCGGCGGTCGTACTCGGCCAGCATCTCGAGCACGAATGGCTCACCGATGCGCAGCGCCGCGATCGCCGGCGAACTGGGCCGCGGTGGGCGCGCACATGATCCCGTACTGGTGCACCTTGGCGATCCCCGTCATCAGCGCTCGGGCGCCGCCACCCAGCCGATCCGCCAGCCGGTCATCGCGTAGCTCTTCGAGAAGCCGCCGATCAGCACGGTCCGATCCCGCATCCCGGGCAGCGAGAGAAGGCGGTGTGCTCGTGTCCGCCGTAGACCAGGCGGTCGTAGATCTCATCGGTCACGACCAGAGGTCGTGCTCCTCGACCACCTCGGCGATGGTCTCCAGGTCATCGTCGGAGCAGGACGGCGCCGGTCGGGTTGTTCGGGTAGCCCAGGAAGAGCGCCTTGGTCCGCGGCGTGATGGCGGCCGCGATCTGGTCGGCCGTCACGCGGAACGACGGTCGCATCGGTCGTGGAGAGCGGGACAGGGGTGCCGCCCGCGAGCGTGATGCAGGGCGCGTAGCTGACGAAGCAGGGCTCGTGGTAGATCACCTCGTCGCCCGGGTTCAGGATGGCGCGCAGGCTCGCGTCAACCGCCTCGGAGGCGCCGACCGTGATGATCGTCTCCGTTCGCGGGTCGTACTCGACCCCGTATCGCGCCTGCAGGTTGGCCACGATCAGCTCGCGCAGCTCGAGCATGCCGCCGTTGGCGGTGTAGTGGGTCTCCCCCGCCTCGAGGCTCTCGATCGCGGCTCGGGTGATCGGCTCCGGGGTGTTGAAGTCCGGCTCGCCGATGGTGAGGCTGATCACGTCGGTCATCTCGGCCAGCATGTCGAAGAAGCGGCGGATCCCCGATGGAGCCATGCCGCGGACGTGATCGGCCAGGAAGTCGGCGGTGGGTCGGGCCGTGCCGGTGGTCATCGGCCCAAGTGTACCGTCAGCCCTTCAGGAGGGCGCCTCGCTTCTCCTGGAACTCGACGAGGTCGATCACGCCCGCCTCGAGCAGGAGCTCGAGGGCGGTGACGAGGATCGCGTTGCGTGAGGCCGGCGCGCTCCTCCGGCAGCTCGGTCTGGGCAGGGACTTCGTCGACGGTCGGGGCTGTGCCCGCGTCGATCCCGCCCGCCTCGATCGGCTGTGCGAGGGCGACGCCGCGGATCTCCTCGACCATCCCGGAGTTGACGATCACGACCGGAAGCGTCCAGCTGAAGCCCGGCTCTACGGTTGACACGAGCTCGACATCGGTGAGGGGCACGAACCGCCGCCCCGAGTGCAAGATGTGGCGGCCAACCTCGGCGCCGGGTCGCACGTGCGCCTGTCCACTGATCACGAAGCCCTTGAGCTGCAGCTCCACGTGGACGCGTCGGCGGTGGAGACGCAGGTGACGGTTGGCGGGCAGCGGCGGCGGGATCACGAAGATGACGTCCGCTGCCTCGATCTCCTCTTCCTCGGAATCGGTCGGGGTCGGGGGTGGAACGGCCTGCGTGTCGGCGAGCTCGATCTGCTGCGAGCCTCGCACGCGGAGGGTGCTGGCCTCGTTCAGCCAGTCGCTGGTGCGGCGTCCGTTGCTGACGATCCAGGCCATGCGGCGACCCGTTTCCGTGACGAGGTCGATCACGGAGAGCTCGAACGGATCCGGACTGCCGGTGCCGTCGACGCTGGCCAGTGAGGTGCGGCCCGGTGTGAGCCAGCCGAGGTGCATATCGCGCGAAGTGTCCGCCCTCGCGCCCTGGTCCTGGAACAGTACGAACGGGTCAATGCGGGGTCGCGCGCTAGTCTTGCCCGGTGACCGACATCTCGCTCATCCTCGTGCTCCTGTTCGCCGTCGCGCTGCTGGCGGTGGCCTCGCGACGGATCGGGATCCCCTATCCGATCCTGATGGTCGTCGCCGGCCTGGGCTTGGGTCTCGTGCCGGGCCTGCCGCGAGTCGAGCTCGAGCCTGACCTCGTCTTTCTGTTCTTCCTGCCGCCGATCCTGTTCTCGGCCGCGTACTTCACCTCCATTCGGGAATTTCGCGCGAATCTGCGACCGATCGGGCTGCTGGCGATCGGGCTCGTGCTCGCCACCACCGGAGCCGTCGCGCTGGTGGTGCACGGCGTGCAGCCTCAGCTCGGATGGGCCGCGGCCTTCACGCTCGGCGCGATCGTCTCCCCGCCCGATGCGATCGCGGCAACCGCGATCGCCCAGCGCCTCGGCCTGCCCCGACGCCTGGTGACGATCATCGAGGGCGAGAGCCTGGTGAACGACGCCACCGCGCTTGTCGCCTACCGGCTTGCCGTCGTTGCGGTGGTTAGCGGCACGTTCTCCCTCAAGCCGCAGTGCTGAGCTTCTTCTACGTGGCGCTGGCCGGCATCGCCGTCGGGGTGGTGGTGGGCGTCGCCGTCTCGTTCGTGATCGGGCGGCTGCACGATCCGCCGGTGGAGGTCACCATCTCCCTGCTGGCCCCGTTCGCGGCTTACCTGCCCGCTGAGCTGATCGGTGCCTCCGGCGTGCTCGCCACCGTGACCGCAGGGCTGATCCTGGGCTGGCACGCTCCGCGGGTCCTGACCTCGGACAGCCGGATCCTCGGCTCCGGGGTATGGCAGATGGTGATCTTCCTGCTCAACGGGCTTGCGTTCATCCTCATCGGCCTGCAGCTGCCCTCGATCGTCGAGCGGCTGGCCGGGCCGCAGGCGCAGGAGGTGATCGGGATCGGCGCGGCAGTCATCCTGACGGTCATTGCGGTCCGCCTGCTGTGGGTCTTCCCCGCCACCTACCTGCCGCGCCTGCTCGTGCCGGGGCTGGCCAGGCGCGATCCATCACCGCCGGCGCGCGCCGTGCTCGTCCTGGGCTGGACCGGGATGCGCGGCGTGTGTCGCTGGGCGCCGCTCTCGCCGTGCCACGCTTCACCGATGCGGGGGCGCCCTTCCCCGGTCGCGACCTGATCCTGTTCGTCACCTTCGCCGTGATCCTCGCCACGCTCGTCGGCCAGGGCCTCACCCTGCCGTGGGTGATTCGCCGCTCCGGCGTTGGCGACGACGGATCGGTCAGCCACGAGGCGCTGCATGCTCGCCAGGCGGCGAACGACGCGGCCATCGACCGCCTGGCGCGCCTGACGACCGAGGTGCCCGGCCACCTCGAGCTGATCGACGACCTGCGACGGCGCTACGACCACCAGGTCGAGCATCTGGTCCACGACCACGAGGAGGGGCAGGTCGAGAGCACCCAGGAGGCGATCGAGCACGAGGCGATCAGGCGCGCCGTCCTCGATGCCCAGCGGGTAGCGGTGATCGACCTGCGGGATCGCGGAGTGATCGGCGACGAGGCGCTGCGCCGCGTCGAGCGCGACCTCGACCTCGAAGAGCTGCGGATGGAGGCCTGACACCGGTCTGCCGGCGTCAGTCGGAGTGGTACGCCTTCTCCCCCGCCTCGATGCGAAGTGGCAGCCGATTCTCGGCGGGCGGCAGCGGGCAGGTGGCATAGGGCGAGAAGACGCAGGGCGGGTTGTAGGCGCGGTTGAAGTCGACCACCATCCCTCTGCCGTCGGGAGGATCCGTGTACAGAAAGCGGCCGCCGGCGTAGGTCTCCGCGCCGTTCGTCGCGTCGGCGAAGACGAGGAACAGCTCACCGCTCTCCCCGCCTTCCAGCGCGTCGAGCTCGCATTCGACCCCGTCGACCGAGAAGGCGACCCTCCCCGGCGAGGGCTCCTGAGCCACCTCGCCAAGGACGTCGGGCACGGCGATGGTACGGCCCGTTGTCGGCTCGAAGCCGGCGACGAAGCGCCAGCGCGGGTCGACAGCGAAGCGGTCGATCCCCGAGAACTCGCGTCCTGCGGCGGCCTCGCGGTCCCACGCCCGCAGGGCCAGGCGCTGACCGCGACGGATCAGGATGATCCGCAGCGAACCCAGCTCGAGCTTGGTCGGGTCGCCGTCGGCATCGGCAACCAGCGGAAGTCCCTCGGCAGGGAGTGGCGCCCCGTCGTGCTGGAGGGCGTCGCCGAAGGCACGGACCGCGCCACTCGTCGCCTCGACCCGGAATGGCTCTTGAGAGCCGGGGAGCGCGACCTCATTGACACCGGGGCTGAGCCAGTGCAGCGCCACGAGGCTGAGCCAGCTCTCCGGGGCTCGCAGCCGAGCGAGGCGCTCCGCATACCAGCGCTCGACGCCTGACCGATACGCCTCATCGGGACCCGCCATGGGCCCCAACGTTACGCGCTCGTGGGGTCGGGTGGCGCCGTCTCCTCGCCGAGGGCGATATCGCGCCAGTCGCCCGCACGCCGACCCCCGTTCGAGGCAGGGTCGGCCGGGGCACCGGCATCGCTGCTCCGCGGGCCACGCAGGACGAGCTCGAGGATCGGCGCCGGCGGCGAGGAGCCGATCCGCGCGGCGCGCAGGCGAACGACATAGAAGCTCGCATCGGTCGCTCGGTTGAGCCACGACATTGCAGCCAGGTGCTCCGGGCGCGGCGCGCCGACGATCCAGACCGCGGTATGAGCCTGCGAGGCGGTCATGTGCGTCAGCAGCGCGCCGAACCGCTGCTCCGTGCTGGCGCCGAGCTCGACGGTAACCAGGACAGGATGCCCATCGGGATCGCGCAGCACGATGCCGTCGACGCCGGGCAGCTCCTGGTCGCTGGCGGTGTACGTCGTGCCCAGCAGATCACCCAGGGCCTCGGGATTCGTTCGCAGCCAGCGCGCGAGCGGGGCGCCACCGTCCGGCCAGGCATTGGCGGCAGGAGTAAAGACGAGCCGTTCGATCGGTCCATTTGCCCCAGGGCTCGACGAGGGGCCTGCGACGCGCGCGGGCGCGGCCGGTTCGGGCTGGACGGTGCTGGTCGGTCGCTCGAAGGTCACGGGGGCTGCTCCTGCGTCGCGCTGAACTGTGCATTGGCAGTGTCGGGCCGACGAGCGCGCCGCGCCATCGGTACGAACAGCGGCGGAGCGGGGGTACGGTCAGCCGGCGGGCAGGAAGACGAGCGTCGGCGCCGTCCGCGGACCGATCCGCACGTACGTCGCGGGTCGCAGGCTGACCGGGTTCCAGACCGCGGGGCGGCCGAAGCCAGCACTGCCGTCGACGGCGACGGCGACCGGTCCCTCGCCGAAACGTGCCAGGCAGGCAGCGAGATAGCCCTCGCCTGCCGGCTCGGCCAGCACCAGGACGCCACGGCCGACGACCATGCGGCGGCATCGGGCGCCGAGGATCGGGTCTTCGCCAGCATCGAGCCACGCGGCGCCCAGGGCGGGCGCAAGGTCGCGGGCCGCGCGATCGAGGTCGACAGTGGCAAGGACGAGCCCGCGCGGCCCATCGGTCCAGTCGTCGATCGGCCGCGGAAAGAGGCTGCTGCGGGCCGGCTCGTCGGGCACCTCGAGCAGCTCGATCGCGGCGTCCCGAATGCCCCACCACAGGACCCGCGGCTCGTCGGCGGGCTCAGCGGAGAGCCACTGCGGGAAGTGGGTCGCGCCGCCCTCGTGCAGGATCCGGCTCAGCGCGCCCTGGTCCGGGACCCCGAGCCTGACCTCGCCGATCTCAGGCACGAGCGGTAGGCGGTCTCAGCTCGCTGAACCCGGCCGCGCGCTCGTAGGCGTCCGCGACCCGCAGGACGGTGGGCTCGTCGAAGGCGCGGCCGATCACCTGCAGCCCGACCGGCTTCCCCTCGGCGAGCCCGCACGGCACCGAGATGCCGGGCAGCCCGGCGATGTTGACCGGCAACGTGCAGGCATCGTTGAGGTACATCGCCAGCGGGTCGTCCACCTTGGCGCCGATCGGGAAGGCGACGGTCGGCGAGGTGGGCGCCAGGATGGCGTCGACATCGGCCAGGACGCGGTCGAACTCGGCCTTGATCAGGGTGCGGACCTGCTGGGCCTTCAGGTAGTAGGCGTCGTAGTAGCCGGCGGAGAGCGCGTAGGTTCCCAGCATGATCCGGCGCTTCACCTCCGGCGCCGAAGCCGTCGCCCCGGGTGCGGAGGTAGTTCTCGAACCCGTCATCGGCACCCGCCGAGAGCCCGTACCGCACGCCGTCATAGCGCGCCAGGTTGGCGCTCGCCTCGGCCGGCGCGATGATGTAGTAAGTGGCGAGGCCGCTGTCGGTCGAGGGCAGGCTGACCTCGACGATCTCTGCCCCCAGACCTTCCAGCAGGCCGATTCCGGCGCGCACCCGATCCTCGACCCCCGGCTCCATGCCGGCGCACGAAGTACTCGCGCGGCACGCCCAGCCGCATGCCCTTCACCTCGCCGCTGAGCTGCGCCGCATAGTCCGGCACCGGCGTTTCGACCGAGGTCGAGTCACGCACGTCGTGCCCGGCGAGTGCGCCAAGGACCTGCGCGCAGTCGCGCACGCTGCGCGCAAACGGGCCGCACTGGTCGAGCGACGATGCGAAGGCGACCATCCCGTAGCGGCTCACCCGGCCGTACGTCGGCTTCATGCCCGACGGTGCCGGTCAGCGCGGCGGGCTGGCGGACGCTGCCGCCGGTGTCGGTTCCGAGCGCGAAGAAGGCCTGGCCGCCGGCCACTGCCGCGGCCGATCCGCCCGAGGAGCCTCCCGGAACGCGCGTCTCGTCCCACGGGTTGCGCACCGGCCCGTACGCGGAGTTCTCGTTCGACGAGCCCATCGCGAACTCGTCGCAGTTCGTCTTGCCCAGCAGCACGGCACCCGCCGTGCCGAGGCGCTCCTCCGCGCTGGAGGCATACGGCGACCGATACCCCTCGAGGATGCGGCTCCCCGCGGTGGTTGGCAGCCCGCCGTTCGGCCGCCCGTCGTCGTCGAGCGCGCGGGTGACGAAGATGTCCTTCAGGGCGTAGGGGATGCCGAGCAGCGGCCGGTCGTCGCCGCTGGCGAGGGCGGTATCCGCCGCGTCGGCGGCCGCGAGCGCGGCGTCCGCGCCGACCGCCAGGAAGGTGTTGAGCCGCTCCCCGTCGCGACCGATGCGCTCCAGGCAGCCCTCCGTCAGCTCGCGCGATGAGACCTCGCGGCGGCGCAGCAGGTCGCCGACCTCGGAGATCGGCTTGTCGAGCAGGGGCAGGTCGCTCATCGGCCCTCGGCCAGCACCGTCGGGACACGCAGCAGCGGCCCCTCGCGCTGCGGCGCGTTCGCAAGCGCGGCCTCGCGGGAGAGGCCCGGCCGCGCGACGTCGTCGCGCATGACGTTCTCGAGCTCGATCACCTGTGCCGTGGGTCCAACCTGGCTGGTGTCCACGTCCTGCAGCTGCTCGATCGCCTCAAGAATCCGCGACAGCTGGGTCTGCATCCGGTCGATCTCTTCGGCGGTCAGCCCCAGGCGCGCCAGCTCGGCGACGTGCTCGACCTCTTCGCGGCTGATCATGGCTCAGATGGTACCCGGCGCCGAGCTTCGGGCGGGAGCCATCGTCCGCGTCAGGGCCTTGCGGGCAGCCGTGCGGTCGTGCACCCGTGCTGCACGCCTGACGCGCGGCTTACGCTGAGCGTGCGTAACTGCAAACAAGCGTCCGCCAGCTGGCGATTTCGGACGGAAGTTCGCGACCCTGCACGCTGAGCGTACGGGAGGACCAAATAGAGGCCTCAGCCGACGGAAACTTCGCAGTTATGCACGCTGATCGTGCAAGAGCGCGTGGCCGTACGTCAGCAGAGCGAGCCGGTCTGGCAGGATGCCGCAATGCCCCCCGACGAGCCACGGGTCCGCTCCACGCCCATTCGCGACGGGCGGATCGAGAGCTTCACCCTCCGCGGCGGACCCGGCGTGCCACTCGTCGTGCTGGGGGGCGTCGAGACCGCGCTCCGGCCCCTCGCCGGCACCGAAAACGTGCTCGTGCGCCGCTGGACTGGCCGCGCCAAGCAGCGCGACGTGACAGTCGTGGGCCGGCCGCTCCCCGACGACGCCGCCGAAACCGAGCGCCTTACCCACCCTCGGGTCATTGCCGAGGCGGTCGCGGCTGTGGCGACCGAGCTGAACGGACCCGTGGCCATCGAGGCGGAGTCAGGCGGCGGCCGGATCAGCCTGTGGCTCACCGTGGACCACCCGGAGCTGGTGAGCCGCCTGGTGCTCGCGTCGGTCGCATCGGAGACGCCACCCGACTCGCCGATGACCGAGCGGATGGCCCAGTGGATCGGGCTGGCGGAGCGCGGGGAGTGGGCGGAGTTCTTCGCCCGGATGGCGGTGCAGATGAAGCCCGCCGGATCGGCCCAGGCAGAGGCGTTCGCCGTCGCCGCGGGATTCCAGCCGAAGCCCGCGACGCCGGAGCGGTTCATCGGTGAGCTGAAGGCGACCCTCGACCCCTCGTCGTTCGTCACGGATCGGCTTGGGGAGATATCGGTCCCGACGCTGGTGCTGGCGGGTGGGCAGGACCAGGTCGTGCCGCCCGCGGGCAGCCGGCTCGTGGCGGAGCGGATTCCCGGCGCGAGATTCGAGGAGGACCCGGAATCCGGCCACACGGTGCGCTCCTCGTTCAGGGGATACGATCAGCTGGTGGAGGCGTTCCTGGCCGAAGGTGACTGACCGATGAGCTCCGAATGGACCCCGCCCGCGCTCGGGGCACGGGCGAGCTGGACCCGGACCTTCACCGCGGACGAGGTCGAGGCATTCGCGCGCATCAGCGGCGACCGCAACCCGCTCCATTTCGACGCGGAGTTTGCCGCCGGCACCCGCCTCGGCCGCCTGGTGGTCCAGGGCGGTCTGACGACCTCGCTCTTCAACGCGCTGGTCGCCATGCGCCTGCCGGGTCCGGGGAGCGTCTTCCTGCACCAGGAATGGGATTACCCCGCACCGGTATACGTGGGCGACACGGTGACGGCTGAGGCGGAGGTGATCGAGGCGCGGTCCGACAAGCCGATCACCCGCCTGCGCTGCGTGGCGCGGCGCGAGGACGGGACCGAGGTGCTGCGCGGGGAGTGTCTCGTGTACACCATGCTCCCCAATACGGGCGAATGACGCTCGAGGCTGAGCCGGCCGAGCGCTGGACGCTGCTGGCGCTGCTCTCCCTGGCGGTGCTCCTCACGCTGTCGACCTGGTTCAGCGGCTCGGCCGTGGCTCCGTCGCTGGCCCGGGAGTGGGGCATCGACCGGGTGGGGGTGGCGAGCCTGACCGTTGCGGTGCAGATCGGCTTCGCGGTGAGCGCCCTGGGCCTCGCCGCCCTGGGCGTGCCCGACGTCCTGCCGCCCAGGCGCCTGATCGCGGTTGGGGCGCTGGTCGCGGCGCTGGCCAACGCCGGCTTCGCGCTGCTCGCGACGGATCTCGCCACCGCGCTCCCCTTTCGCTTCCTGACCGGCGCCGGGATCGCGGCGGTCTACCCGGTCGGCATGAAAGTGCTCGCGAGCTGGTTCCGTGACCAGCGCGGCCTGGCGGTGGGAACGCTGATCGGGGCAATCACCGTCGGCTCCGCGCTTCCGCACCTGCTGGCTGCCACCGGCCTCGCCGTCGACTGGCGGATGGTCGTGCTGGTGGCGAGCGCGGCGGCCGGGCTTGGGGCCCTGATTGCCGCACTCGTCGTGCGAGATGGACCATTCGCGACCCCCGCTTCCCGGTTCAGCCCCTCGGTGGCGCGTGCGGCGCTGCGACGGCCAATCCGTCCGCCTCGCCAACCTCGGCTACCTGGGTCACATGTGGGAGCTCTACGCCATGTGGAGCTGGATCCCCGTCTTCCTGGCGGCGTCCTTGGTCGCCAGCGGCGTGACCGATGCCGGATTCGCCAGTCTCACCGCCTTTGCGGTGGTGGCCGCCGGGGGAATCGGCTGCATCGCGGCTGGCGCCCTCGCGGACCGCTGGGGCCGCACCACGCTCACCATCATCGCCATGGCGCTCTCCGGGTCGAGCGCGATCGTGACCGGGCTGCTGTTCGGCGCCACTCCGGCCCTGGTGATCGCGGTGTCCGTGCTGTGGGGCATGACCGTCATCGCCGACTCCGCCCAGTTCTCGACCGCCGTCAGCGAGCTCGCCCCGCCGGGGACCGCCGGATCCGCGCTCGCGCTGCAGACCGCCGCCGGCTTCCTGCTCACCGCCGCCACGATCTACGCGGTCAGCCTGCTCGACCCGGGCAACGCGGGAGGCTGGCGCCTTGCCTTCGCGCTGCTCGCGCTGGGTCCTGTCGTCGGCATCGTTGCGATGGTCCGGCTGCGCGGGCTGCCGGACGCGAAGCTGATGGCAAGCGGCAACCGCTAGCCGCCTCCCGCAAGGAGCTTGCGGAAGCCCCCCTCGTCGAGGACCGGCACGCCGAGCTTGTCTGCCTTCGCGAGCTTGCTCCCCGCCTTCTCGCCGGCCACCAGGTAGTCGGTCTTGGCGCTCACCGAGCCCGCGGGATGACCGCCTGCAGCACGGATCGCCTCCTCCGCCTCCGGGCGGCTGAAGCCGGCCAGCGTCCCGGTCACGACCAGCGTCTTGCCGCTCAGCGGGCCTTCCGCCGCGAGGGGGGCGCCGAGTGGTGGCGGCTCGGCCACGACGCCGGCGTCGACCAGCCGGTGGAGCGTGTCGCGGGTGTGCTCGTCCGCGAAGTAGCCGGCGAGCCCCTCGGCGACCACCTTGCCGATGCCGTAGACCGCCGTCAGCTCCTCGACCGAAGCGTCCCGCAGCCGGTCGGCGATCCGCCGCGTCCATTCCTCCTCGCTCTCGCCGTCGGCGTGCGGCTCTTCGGCGGCCAGCCAGGCGGCGAGATCGGTCGCCGTCTGCCAGCCGACGTGCCGGATGCCGAGCGCGTTGATGATGGTGCCCGGCGCCCGCCGACGGGAGCCCTCGATGGCGGAGAACAGGTTCTCCGCGCTCTTGCGGGCGAATCGGTCCAGGCCCTCGAGCGATTCGACGGTCAGGCGGTAGATGTCGGCCGGCTCTCGCACGAGCTCGCGCTCGACGAGCTGCACCATCACCGCGTAGCCGAGCCCCTCGATGTCCATCCCGCCCCGGCCGCTGAAGTGCAGCAGCCCGCCGATGCGCTGCGCCGGGCACCACGGGTTCGGGCAGTGTGCGACGACCTCGCCCTCTTCGCGCCGCACCTCGGTGCCGCAGACCGGGCAATGGGTGGGCATCTCCCAGACCACCTCGGACCCGTCGCGTGCGTCGACGACCGCGCTCACCACGTCGGGGATCACGTCGCCGGCACGCTGCAGCACGATCGTGTCGCCGACGCGCAGGTCCTTGCGCCGGATCTCGTCGATGTTGTGCAGGGTCGCATTGCGGACGGTCGTGCCGCCCACCACCACCGGGGTGAGGTGGGCGACCGGCGTCAGCGCGCCGGTCCGCCCGACGTAGACGTCGATCGACTCCAGCTTGGTGGTGACCTGCTGCGCCGGGAACTTGTAGGCGGTTGCCCAGCGGGGCGAGCGGCTGACGAAGCCGAGCTTCGCCTGGTCGGCGAGCGAGTCGACCTTGATGACGATCCCATCGGTCTCGTAGTCGAGCTCGTGGCGCTTGTCGGCCCACTCCTCGGTATAGGCGATCACCGGCTCGATCCCCTCCACCACTCGGATGTTGGGATTCACCGGGAAGCCGAGCTCCCGCAGCAGGTCGAGCGACTCCGAGTGCGTCGTCAGTCCGTGCGCACCAACCAGCTGGTACGACCAGATCGATAGGCGGCGGCTGGCGGTCACCGCCGGGTCCTTCTGGCGAACGGTCCCCGCCGCGGTGTTGCGCGCGTTCGCGTAGAGCGGCTTCCCATCGCGCTCCAGCTGTTCGTTCAGGCTGGCGAACGCGCCGCGTGGCATGAAGACCTCGCCCCGCACCTCGAGCCGATCCCCCGGCGGGTCCGCCCGCAGGCGAAGCGGAATCGCCCGCACGGTGCGCAGGTTGGCGGTCACATCCTCGCCGGTCGCCCCGTCGCCGCGTGTCGTGCCGCGCACGAAGGACCTGCCCTCGTAGCGGAGACTGATCGCCAGGCCGTCGATCTTCAGCTCGCAGACGTACCGCACTGCGGGATCGGCATCGGTCAGGCCCAGCGCGCGGCGCACACGAGTGTCGAACTCGCGCAGCTCGTCGGCGTTGAAGGAGTTGCCCAGCGAGAGCATCGGGACGTCATGCCGGACCGATGCAAACGCCGTCGACGGCGGGGCGCCCACGCGCTGCGTCGGCGAGTCGGGGGTCGCCAGCGCGGGATGTGCGGCCTCGAGCTCGGTCAGCTCGCGCAGGAGGCGGTCGTAGACGGCATCCTCGATCGTGGGATCGTCGAGCACGTAATAGCGGTGGTTGGCCTCGTCGATCTGGGCGCGCAGCTCGGCGGCCCGCACGGCGGCGGGATCGGTGGTGTCAGTCGTCATGCGGACTGATTGTAGAAAGCCGCGGGCGCCCGAACGACTTCCGTCTTGGGTATCGTTCGCTGGTGACGTCGCCCATCCTTCGCGACTTCCCTGACGCGTTCGAGTCCGAGCGGCTGCTCATCCGTCGCCGCGGCCGGGCGATGGCGCCGCCGTTCAGGAGGCGATCCAGGAGTCGCTCGCCGAGCTCCTGCCCTGGATGCCGTGGGCACACGAGCCACAGTCAGTCGAAGCGTCGGAGGCGTTCGCTCGCCTCGCACACGCGAACTTCGCCGCTCGCCGCGACCTGCCGCTCTTCCTGTTCCGCCGCGATGACGGCATGTTCGTTGGGGGAAGCGGGCTGCACGACCTCAATTGGTCGGTCCCCTCGTTCGGGATCGGCTACTGGGTGCGAACGAGCCTGGCGGGCCAGGGATTCGCGACCGAGGCCGCGGTCGCGGATCGCCGACTTCGCGTTCGACGAGCTCGCGGCAGAACGGGTCGAGATCTGGTGCGACGCGGCGAACGAGCGGAGCGCGGCGGTCGCCCGGCGAGCAGGCTTCGCGCTCGAGGCTCGCATGCAGCGGAACCGGCGCAACACGGCAGGCGACCTGGCGGACTCGCTCTGCTTCGTGCGCCTGCGCGAGCACCGATAGCGGAGGCAGTCCCTAATCGCCGGCGCGGTCAGTCCTCGTCCGGCTCCTCCTCGAGCGTCCCTTCGGCGAACCAGGCCCGAACGTCGGCCGCGTGCTCGCGGTAGTGATCCGCGCCGTCCTCGCGGACGACATGCTCGACCGTTTCGCCCGAGGCGGTGCGCTGGAGCAGCCAGGACGGATCCGCATCCCGCAGGCGGTCCAGGAGCGCCTCGAACGAGGCCTCTTCCCGGCCGCGGACCGTCTCGAAGTCGCTCGTGGTCGCGACGCGGGCCACCGTGGCATTGCGCGCCTCCACGTCGAGCCCGTCGGCGTCGAACTCGGCCGTACGTCCCTCCGCGGCGGCGTGCAGGGCATCGGCCGCGTGGCCATCCCAGTAGCCGAGATGCGCCACCAGCTCCCGGGCCGACCACTCGCCGACCAGGCCTGGCGTGGTGAGCAGCGCAGGGTCGATGTCCTCGAGCGCGGCGCCGAACACGGCACGCGCCTCGACCAGCTCCGCCACCAGCGCGTCGATCGAGCCGCTGCCGTTCGCCTCCGACACCTCAGCCCTCCTCGCGCTCGAGGCCGGCGTAGGCGGCGATCAGATATTTCTGGCCGTGCTCGTCGAAGTTGACGGTCACCTCCTCGTCGCCTTTCACGATCTGGCTCGAGACCACCGTCCCGCTGCCGTAGCGACGATGCCGGACCCGGTCACCCGGCTCCCAGCTGACGGCCGTCTCGGCGCCGCCACCGCCCGCGCCGAAGGTTCCGCTGCCCAGGTCGAGCGTGGACCCGCCCTCGTAGCGCGCGGCGGCAACCCGATCGCGAGCCGCGTCCAGGCGACGGCCGACGGCCGGCGCGGCAAGATCGGGCAGGTTGATGGGTCGCAGCGGCTCGAGACCACGACGCACCGGCGAGCGGTATCCGGCCGGCAGCCAGCCCCCGGAATCGTCGGTGCCGCGCGCCCCCGACCACGCGCCTCGGCGTGGGCCACCCGAGTCGGAGCGCTGCGGCTCGAGGAGCGCCTCCGGCAGCTCGGCCAGGAAGCGCGACGGCTCGGACTGCGCGCCGACCCCGTAGGTCGAGCGGTGATGTGCATGGAGCAGGTAGAGGCGATCCTTGGCGCGCGTCATCCCGACATAGGCCAGGCGGCGCTCCTCCTCCAGCTCGCGCTCGTCCTCCAGCGCGCGGCGATGCGGGAGGAGCCCCTCCTCCAGCCCGACGATGAAGACGACCGGGAACTCGAGCCCCTTGGCGGCGTGCAGCGTGATGAGGGTGACGCGGTCCGGCCGATCCTCGAGCGTGTCCTGGTCGCTCACCAGCGCCACCTCCTCGAGGAAGCGGGCAAGCCCCTCCGGGGCGGCGATCTCGTCGAACTCGGCAGCGTGGTTGCGCAGCTCGACCACGTTGGCCCAGCGCTCCTCGCCCTCCTCGCTGCCGTCCAGGATCGCCTCGCGCAGGCCGCTGCGCTCGAGGGCGGCGTCGAAGACCGCGGACGGCGGCTCGCTCTCGACGAGCGGCCATGATCCCCTGCATCAGCCCGGCGAAGCCGGCCAGCTGGATCCGTGAGCGGGCGGCCAGGTTGGCGTTCTCGCCCGCCGCCAGGACCGCATCCCAGAGTGACGCACCGCGCGCGTCGGCCCAGGCGCGCAGCTCCTCGAGCGTCTTGGCGCCGATCCCCCGCGCGGGCACGTTGATGATCCGCTCCAGCGCCACGCGGTCTGCTGAGTTGCGCGCGACCCGCACGTAGGCGAGCGCGTCCTTCACTTCTCGCCGCTCGTAGAAGCGGGTCCCGCCCACGAGCTGGTACGGGATTCCGAAGCGCATGAACGACTCTTCCAGGACGCGCGACTGCGCGTTGATGCGGTAGGTGACCGCGATCTCGCCGTAGCGCAGCGAGCCGTCCTCGTCATCGGCGCGACGGGTGAGCAGCCCGCCCATCGGCTCCGAGCCGACGAGCTTCTCGACCTGGCGCGCGACGAACTCGGCCTCCTCGTACTCGTTGTACGCGTCGAAGAGGGCGACCTGCGTGCCTGCCCCCTTATCGGTCCACAGCTTCTTCTCCTTGCGACCCGCGTTGCGGCTGACCACCGCGTGGGCGGCATCCAGGATCGTCTGCGTGGACCGATAGTTCTGCTCGAGCTTGACGACCGTGGCATCGGGATAGTCGCGCTCGAAGTCGAGGATATTGCGCAGGTCCGCCCCGCGCCAGGAATAGATGCTCTGGTCGTCGTCGCCCACCACGGCCAGGTTCTTGTGCTTCGCGGCGAGGTGGCGACAGAGCAGGTACTGGGCGCGGTTCGTGTCCTGGTACTCGTCGACCATGATCTGCTGCCAGCGCTTCTGGTACTTCGCCAGCACGTCGGGATGCTGCTCGAGGAGGAACACGGTCCGCATCAGCAGGTCGTCGAAGTCGACCGCGTCGTCCTCGCCGAGCTGCCGCTGGTAGGCCTCGTACACCCGCCCGGCTGTCTCGTCGTAGTAATTGGCCGCCTGCCGCTTGGCGGTCGCGACGTCGGCCAGCTCGTCCTTGCGCTGACCGATCCAGGCCAGCATCCCCGCGGGCGCGAACCGCTTCTCGTCGAGGTCCAGCCTGCGCAGGATCCCCTTCACCAGCGCCACCTGGTCGGCACGGTCATAGATGGTGAATGACCGATTCAGACCGATCGCCTGGCCGTCCCGCCGCAGGATCCGCGCGCAGATGGCGTGAAAGGTGCCGATCGTCGCCTCTCGCGCGTTCTCCAGGCCGATCAGACCCGCGATGCGCTCGCGCATCTCATTGGCGGCCTTGTTCGTGAACGTCACCGCCACGATCTGCCATGGTTTGACGCCGCTCGCCACCAGGTACGCGACGCGGTGGGCGAGGACCCGTGTCTTGCCGCTTCCGGCCCCGGCCAGGATGAGAAGGGGCCCCCGGAGATGCTTCACCGCCTCCGCCTGGGGCGGGTTCATCCGCGCCAGGATCTGCTCGGGGGTGAGCAGGGCGTGGGGCGTTTCGGGTGGGCTCTCGAGGGGCATCGCCGTCCGATTCTAGCCCGATCCCCTGCTGGCGGCCGCCCCACGAGTAGGTCGCTGGGGCAGGTTCAGCTGGCCTCGACCGCCTGCACCTGCACCACGGATCCAGGGTGGGTGAGCGACGGCCATTCCGCGGCGAGGGCGGTCGCCTCATCGATGTCCGCCACGTCCAGCACGATGAATCCTCCGAGGATCTCCTTGCTCTCCAGGAACGGGCCGTCGGTGACGACGGGCTGCCCGCCGTGCCGACGCACGGTACGGGCACGGATCGGCCAGGCCAGCTCTTCGCCGCCCGCGATCTTGTCGCGATGTCGCCCGAACCACTCTCGGTGACGCTCGATCTCAACCTCTCGCTCGGCGGCGTCGAGGTCGAGCCAGGTGGCCGCGTATTCGGGGTCTGGGTAGGTGAACAGGACGAAGCGCATGGGTCGGTGCTCCTTGAGGGCGGACTGACCCTACGACGAAGCCGCCTCAGGAATCTCGACGAATCGAGCGCAACCGTCCGGTTGAGGGGACAGGCGGATGCTCGTTCCAGAGAGCAGCGCTGCGAGGGTGGTGGCGGGCTGGCTGCTAGCGAGGCGTCGGGTCGATGGGGTCCGGGATACCGTCATTGTCATCGTCGGGGTCGCACGCGTCCCCCAAGAGGTCCCCGTCAGCGTTCTCCTGTCCAGGGTTCCAAATGAGCTTGCAGTTGTCCGGTCCGAGGCCGACAGCCAGATCCGGAATGCCATCACCGTCCGTGTCGAGCCAGATGATCGGCGTCGGGGTCGGCGCCGGGGGTCGCGTCGCGGTCGGCGTCGGGGTTGGGGTCGGAGTCGGCGCGGGTGGCCGCGGCGTAGGCGCGCTCGTCGGTTGTGGCGGGTTGGGAGGTGGGGACGTGGTTGGGCTTGGCGCCTGGACGGGCGGGCTGGTAGCTCCGCCGCCAGGTGTCGAGCCGCCACCGGAAGTCGAGCCACCGCCCGAGGTCGAGCCGCCGCCCGAGTGTCGAGCCACCCGACGTCGAGCCGCTGCCGGAGGAGCCCCCGGACGCCGAGCCGCCACCGGAAGTCGAGCCACCGCCCGAGGTCGAGCCGCCGCCCGAGGTCGAGCCACCCGACGTCGAGCCCCCGGACGCCGAGCCGCCGCAGGAGGTCGAGCCGTGCCGGACGTCGATCCCTGGTGGATCCGGAGGGCGCTGGTGTTCGGCCGGGCGTGGCTGAGGCTTGCTCCGTTGTGACCCCCGAGTGCCCTTTGGTCGAGGGGTCGCCAGCGAGGACGTCCCCACCAGTCGACCGGTCCCCGCCCGCCCCCGGGTGGAAGAGATCTGCGAGCTCGGGACCCAGGACACCCGCGATTCCGCTCAGGAGGCAGCGAGAACCAGCGTCGCGAAAACGTAGCGCGGCACGCGTCCGCGCTCCCCGGTGAGCGCTGGCGTTACCCGCCCAGGCGGGGACAAGGAGCCACGGCCGACTTCAATCGCCCGAAGGGAGTCGAGCACCGCGGCTGAGCCAAGGCAGGTCTGGCAACTCACGGCATGCAGCGCGAGATCGCGTGGAGGCTCACCTGCAGCCCCAGCCAGGAGCCACGCATCGAATCGGGCGTGATGGTCTGTCACGCCAGCACCCGCGTCGCGATCTCTCGCGTGCGCCTGACGATGGGCCCGTCGGGGCCGGGTCGCCGCTCAGCCACGCCGGCGCTCATCGCCCGGCGCAAGCCTTCGCGGAGCAGTCGCTCAAGGTGCGCGCCATCCAGCCCGACGATCGATGCGACGTCCGGTAGCGGCAGACGCTCGATGGTGGTCGCCACGATCGCGGCACGCTCCCGCATATTGAGGGCACTGAGAGCGGCAAACGCGCTCGCGTCAACCCGAAGTGCATGGAGAGCCGCACGCGCGCCAGGCGGGGCGATTGCACCGCTGTGGAGGGTCGGCTGGCCCGCTTCTCGAAGCACGAATTGCCGGAGCCAAACCGCAATCCGCTCCGGATGCCTGCGTTCAACCGCTCGTATGGCTCCTGCCTTGAGCGCGTCCGCCGTCAGCCTCGCGGCCGCCGATTGATCGCCAAGCGTCAGCAGCAGCGCGAAGCCGTGGAGCTCTGCACCATACTGCTCGCGAAGAGCGCCATCGTCTGGATTGGTAACGGGCACTGCGGCGGTGGCGAATGGCGTTCCGCCAATCTCGATGCCCGTGACTGCGGCATCCGCCCGTGCGAGCGTGGCGCTCGCCGCCAATGCGTGACGGCGGATCCGGTCACCCAGGGCCCCGGCCCGAGCTGCCCTCGCGCCGGTCAACCGTCCCAGGGCGCGCACTCCAACCTGCTGGCTGCTGGCAGCCTTGAGTGTCAGACATGCGTGCTCGATCCGAGCGTCACCACCGGGAGGTTCCATACCGGCGGCCAGATTCACCGCCGCGCGCGTTGCCTCGCGCAGCCTTCGATCGGCTCGACGGGCCGTTCGGAGGCTCGCACCGCCGCTGCGCCGAGGCGCTTCCGCCGCCATCCTCTGCACCGAACATTCCCGACAACGGGCGCTGGGTGGACTCCAGCATCCTGCGCAGACGTAGCGGTCGCATTCCAGGCAGTACCGCGCGTCTCTGGCTTCGGCGGTGATCGCCGTACCGCATGCCTCGCAATAGATCTGCGATGCGATGTCGATTCACGGCAGGGTGGTACCGATACAGTACAAATGACCCATAGGCGGGGCATTGTACCTCCGGCCGTGGAACATGCCGGACTGCCAATCATTTGTGGTGCGCGAGATCAACACGCCGTCGGCCCGGGCCCTTCGGGACGCCGTAGCTTTCGAACGCGGAGCGCGCGGCAGCATGAGAGCCGGGCCCCCGCGAACGGGTGGCCCGGCTCTCTGCCTGTTCTCAGCGTCGTGTCCGCTGGCGCGAACGCCGACGGACGCGAACGGACCCTCTAGTAGTCCATCCCGCCGCCCATGCCGCCGGGCATGGCAGGCGCCTTGTCCTTCTCGGGAAGATCGGTGACGACCGTCTCGGTGGTGAGCAGCAGGCCCGCGACCGAGGCGGCGTTCTCCAGGGCGGAGCGCGTCACCTTTGCGGGATCGATGATCCCCGCCACGAACATGTCGGTGTACTCGCCCTTGGCAGCGTCGAAGCCGTTGCCGGGCTCAAGCTTGCGGACCGCCTCGACGACGACCGATCCCTCCATGCCCGCGTTGATCGGCGATCTGGCGCAGCGGCTCCTCGAGCGCGCGGCGCAGGATGTTGACGCCGATCAGCTCGTCACCGAGCACCTCGACCTTGTCGAGCGCCGGGACGGCGTGAACGAGGACCGAGCCGCCACCGGCGACCATCCCCTCCTCGACGCCTGCGCGGGCCGCGGAGAGGGCATCCTCGATGCGGTGCTTCTTCTCCTTGAGCTCGACCTCGGTGGCCGCTCCGACCTTCAGGACGGCGACGCCACCCGACAGCTTGGCGAGGCGCTCCTGGAGCTTCTCGCGATCGAAGTCGCTGGTGGTGTCCTCGACCTGCGCCTTGATCTGGCCGATGCGGGACTTGATGGCGTTCGCGTCGCCCATGCCCTCGACGATGGTCGTGGTGTCCTTGGTGGCGGTCACCCGTCGCGCCTGCCCGAGATCCTCGAGCTGCACGCTGTCGAGCTTGCGACCGACCTCCTCGCTGATGACCCGCGCCCCGGTCAGGGTTGCGATGTCCTCGAGCATGGCCTTGCGACGATCGCCGAAGCCTGGAGCCTTGACGGCCAGGACGCTGATCGTGCCCTTGAGCTTGTTGACGACCAGGGTGGCGAGCGCCTCCCCGTCGACGTCCTCGGCGATGATGAGGAGCGGCTTGCCGGTCGAGACGGTCTTCTCGAGGGTCGGCAGGATGTCAGCCACGGCGCTGATCTTCTTGTCGGTCACGAGGATGTACGGCTGGTCGAGAGTCGCCTCCATCTTGCCGCCATCCGCCGAGGTGACCATGTAGGCACGACAGGTAGCCGCGGTCGAGCTGCATGCCCTCGACGTACTCCTTGTCGAGCTTCAGCCCCTGCGACTCCTCGACGGTCACGACGCCGTCCTTGCCGACCTTGTCCATGACCTCGGCGATCATCTGGCCGATCTCGGTGTCGCGGGCGCTGATGGCCGCGATGTGCGCGATGTCTTCCTTGGAGTTGACCGGCTTGCTGAGGCGCTTGATCTCTTCGACGATCGCCTCGACGCCCTTGGTCGATGCCGCGCTTCAGGCCCATCGGGTTGGCGCCGGCGGTGACGTTCTTGAGCCCCTCGTTGATGATGGCCTGGGCCAGCACGATCGAGGTGGTGGTGCCGTCACCGGCCACGTCGTTCGTCTTGGTCGCGACCTCCTCGAGCAGCTGGGCCCCCATGTTCTCGTAGGGGTCCTCGAGCTCGATGTCGCGGGCAATGGTGACGCCGTCGTTGGTGATCGTCGGCGCACCGAACTTCTTGTCGAGCAAGGCGTATCGGCCCTTGGGACCGATGGTGACCTTGACCGAGTCGGCCATCTTGTCGACGCCGCGCTTCAGCGCGCGTCGCCCTTCCTCGTCAAACAGTAGCTGCTTCGCCAATTGCGTTCTTCCTCCTCATGAGCCGCCGCGGGGCGGCGAGATCGGCCTGCCGATGAAAGGTTGGTTACTCGAGGACGGCCAGGATGTCCTTCTGGGAGAGGATCAGGAGATCCTCCTCGTCCAGCTTGAACTCGGTCCCGGCGTACTTCTGGAAGAGGACCTTCTGGCCCGGCGGAGACCTCCATCGGCTCGCGCTTGCCGTCGTCGAGCGTTCGTCCGGGGCCGACCGAAAGGATGCTGCCCTCCTGCGGGCGCTCCTTGGCCGTGTCCGGCAGGACGATGCCGCTCTTGGTCATCTCCTCGCGGGGAGTGGGCTTGACGACGATCCGATCGCCGAGGGGCTTCAGCTGCGTCGCTGTCGCGGTGACCGTGCTGGCCATGTGTGCGTGCTGCCTCCTTGAGTGCCGATGCGATGATTCACTCGCGGGAGCTCCAGGGCTGGCCGATGCGACCGGGGCTCTGGCACTCGACCGACGAGAGTGCTAAACGCACGTTAGCACCGCGCTTCGGGGAGTGTCAACTCAGAGGCAGCAAAAAGGTGGCGTCCCCGAGGGGACGCCACCTTGGCATGTCAGAACGACAGGCTAGGCGCGGGTGATCAGCCAGCCGCTGGGCGTGACGCCGCCGCCGCCATTGTCAGTGTTCGTGCCGCCGTTCTTGGGAGCGAGCAGCAGGAAGTAGACGAGCAGAACGACGATCAGGATCGCAACGATGATCCCGACAATGAAGCCGGCGCCGGAGCCGCCGTCCGACGGTGTGCCGTCGCCCGGCGTGTTGACGTTGACCTGGCCCATGTAGGGGTCCTCCTGTGGTTGTCGTCGGGCCCCTCTCTTGCAACCGCTGTGCCAACCGGTGACTCACGAAGCGAGCAGGCGCTCGTACGCTCGACCGATGTGGTCCGCGAGTGCATCAGGCACCGCCCCGCGCAGACGTGCGAGGCCGTCGACCACCCGCACCACGGTCGTCGGCTCGTTGCGACGGCCGGCACCCGGTGCCAGCCACGGCGAATCCGTCTCGACCAGGATCGAGCCCTCGGAGAGCTCCGCGGCCGCCGCCCGCGGTCCGGTGGCCGAGCGGAAGGTGACCGGAAGCGCGAACGAGATGAGATACCCGGCCGCCGAAAGGCGGAGCGCCATCGGAGCGTCGCCCGAGAAGCAATGGAGCACCCCGCGCACGCTGCGACCGGGGCCGGGCCAGCCCAGCAGCGCTGCGCTGATCTCCGAATGAGCGTCCGCGATCGTGGACGAGCACCGGCTTGCCGGCGCGCCCCGCGAGGTCGAGCTGGCGGGCGAACGCCTCGCGCTGCACGTCGGCCGGGGACAGGTTGCGAAAGAAGTCGAGGCCGATCTCGCCGATCGCAACCGCGTCGCGCTCCGCCGGCCAGCGCCTCCAGCCGCCTCCAGTCCGACGCCGTGGCTCCCGCGACGAAATGCGGATGGATCCCGACTCCCGCGACGATCAGGCCCGGGTGCTGGGCAGCCAGCGCGAGCGCAGCCTCCGAGGAGGGGAGGTCGTAGCCGGGGACCAGGATCCGGTCGATGCCGGCGGCCAGGGCGCGCTCGATGACCGCCTCGCGGTCGATGTCAAAGGCCTCGTTCTGCAGGTGGCAGTGCGAGTCGACGAGACCGGTCAGGGAGCGGCCTCCTGCGCAACCTCGACCCGCGGGAAGATCGGCCTGGGCTCCCGCGTTCGCCACTCGCTCGGTCCGCCGCCCCAGGCGAGCAGCGACCCGAGACCCGGCCCTCCGCCACCCCGCGCGTCGTACGGGGTCGGCATCCCGAGCTGCTCGAGCATGGCGCGCGAGGAGACCGGCATGAACGGCGCGGTAAGGTGCGCCAGCAGCCGGCAGGCCTCCGCGATCGTGGCCAGCACCTGCCCAAGACGCTCCACCTCGCCGCTCTTGTTGAGCGACCACGGTGCCTGGGACTCGACATACCCGTTGGCCGCACGAGTCAGGTCGATGACGGCGGCCAGGGCCTCGTCGAAATGCAACCGGGTGACTGCCTCGTGGTATGACGCGATGGCGCGCTCCGCGGCCTCCTGCAGCTCGCGGTCCGCCTCGACCGGGTTCCGCGGAGCGCGAAGTGCACCGTCGACGTACCGTGCGCTCATCGAGACCGTGCGATTGACGAGGTTGCCCAGGTCGTTCGCCAGGTCCGCGTTGTAGCGGCGCACCATCCCGTCGAACGTGACGTCGCCATCGCGATCGAACGGCACCTCCCGCAGGACCAGGTAGCGCACGCCGTCCACGCCAAAGAGGTCGGACATGGCCCCCGCGATCCCTCACGTTGCCCCGCGTCTTGCTCATCCGCTCTCCGCGGTCGAGCATGAAGCCATGGGCGAAGACCTGCTTCGGCAGCGTCGAGCCCCGCGCTCATCAGCATGGCCGGCCAGTAGAGGCAGTGGAATCGGGTGATGTTCTTGCCGATGACGTGCACGTCGGCCGGCCACCATCGGGCCAATGCCTGCAGGTCATCGGGGAATCCGGCGCCGGTCAGGTAGTTCGTGAGGGCGTCGAACCAGACGTAGATCCGATGCTCGGGATCGTCGGGGAACGGGATCCCCCAGCTCGTCCCGGCACGGCTGATCGAGAAATCGCTGGAGGCCCTCGCGCAGCCAGCCGAGCACCTCGTTGCGGAAGTGCTCCGGCTCGCAGAACGAGGGGTTGTCGCGATACAGCTGCTCGAGCGCGCTCCTGGTAGCGCGACAGCGCGGAAGAAGTAGTTCTCCTCCTCGAGCCAGCTCAGCTCGAGGTCCGGGTGGTCGGGGCAATGGCCGTCGACGAGCTGCGAATCGGTCTTGAACTCGTTGTCGCCCGGGCAGTACCAGCCCGCGTAGGTGCCCTTGTAGATGTCGCCTGCCGCCTGCGCGCGCCGCACCATCTCCGTCGAGGCTCGGACATGGTCCGCGTCGGTCGGTGCGGATGAATCGGTCGTAGCTGATCTCGAACTCGATCGAAGCGCGCCTTCCAGGTGGCGGCCCACTCGTCGACCAGCTCGCGCGGCTCGACGACCAGCTCGCGGGCGACCCGCTCGACATTCGCCGAGTGCTCGTCCATGCCGGTCAGGAAGCGCGTCTCGTCGCCCAGCAGGCGGTGGTAGCGCGCGAGCGCGTCGGCGCCGATCGCCTCGAACAGCGAATGCAGCGGAGGCGGGCCGCGGCTGGGATAGAAGATCGCGGTGGTCAGGTAGAACGACTCCGGCGGAGCGGACATCAGTGCTCGCGACCCTTGGGCCAGTAGAGCTCCTTGCGGACCTGCTCCGGGGCGAACCCTCGGCCCGTTGCGATCTCGTCGACCGCGGTGATCATCTCCGGGTTGCCGCACAGGTAGATGGTGGTGTTGGCCGGCTCCAGGCCCTGCGCGTCGAGCTGCGGTTCGATCATCGCCTCGACCCTGCCCGGTGCAACCGGTCCAGCCGGGGCTCTGCTGCGGCCGCGAGATGGTCGCCACGTAGCGCAGCGGGAAGTCGCCGCGCGTCGAGCGCCACTCAGCTCCTCGCGCCATGCGAGGTCGTGCTCGTAGCTGGCGCCGTGGAGCAGATGGATCTCGCGGTCTGGCCCCGGTCGCGCAGCGTGTCGATCATGCTCATGAATGGCGCCAGCCCGGTTCCCGAGGCCACGAAGAGGCACTGACCGCCCGTCATCCTGGAGCAGGAACCTGCCCTTCGGCGCCCTTGATGTTGATCGGGTCGCCGACCTTGCGCTCCCAGAGCAGCGGGGTGAACTCGCCGCCTTCCACCAGGCGGATGAAGAACTCGTACTCGTCGAGCCGATCCGACGAGGAGGAGACCGACATCGGGCGCTGGACGAGCTTGCCCTCCGGGCCCAGCAGGCCGAGCGTGGCGTACTGGCCGGCCTCGAAGGGGAAGGGCGGGTCCACGCTCTGCACGCCGACGATCGCGAGCCCCGGGGCGATCTCTTCCCAGCGGCTCAGCCGCCCGTTGTAGGGATATTCCTCGCTCATCCGATCGCCGCGATCCTCCCCATTCGGCCCTCCCGAACGGGGTGGCTGCTGCGGAGGCGCCAGTATACCGACGGCTATAGCCCGGCCACCGAGCGTGCCAGGGCCTCTTCGACGCTCGCGCGGTTGAGGTGCGGGTCGTCGCGAAGCCCATCGAGCATGCCGATGATGATCATCACGTCGGCCCATGGGTTGAACCGGCGCCCGGTGAGCTCTTCCCAATGCTGGGTGAATCGGTCGGCGACCCCGATGTCAAAGCGGCCGAGCAGGTTGGCGCGACAGTGCGCGACGTCGATCGACGGCGAACCGACGCTGGCCGACAGCCAGTCGACGATCCCCGTCACGCGCCCTGCCTGCCAGAGCACGTTACCGGGGTGGTAGTCGCGATGGATGCAGGCGGTGGCTTCGGCACGGCTCGGGGCATGAAAGATCTCCACCGCTCGGCCCCAGGCCTCGGGCCGGCGCGCCCAGGACGGTGGCTCGTACGAGCGCTGGGCATAGCCGAAGAAGGCTGGGAGCGTGCCCCGGGGCGGGAGCGGCATTGCGTGCAGGATGGGTAGCGGCTCGGCCAGTCGCCGCAGCCAGCTGTCGATGGTCGCCGGCGACCAGTCGACCCGTCCGGGGAGCATCGACATGAGCAGGCTCGGCACGTCGGCCTGGTCTCCCGCGGGATCCACCGCGAGCAGCCGCGGCGTCGGCAGCTCGACGCCTTCGAGGAGGGCGAGAACGGCTGCCTCATGCGCGACGACCTCCGGCTCTTCCTCGACAACCTCCGGGCGGACATGGCGTCGGAGCACGACCTCGGCGGTCGCGCCACGTCCGAGGTCGACGCGGAGCGCGTGCACCGCGGACGACATGCCGCCGCGAATTGGCCTGACCGACGTGACCCTCCCGCCGAGCGCCGATTCCACCCATGCCAGGGCGGCGGTCGGCGGTTTCGAGCGCAACAGTCGATGCGTGGCTGGATCGTCGCGGTACCCGTGGGCTGGCGGCAGGACGCGCGTGGAGCGGGTCGCACGATCGTATTCTGCGGGATTACAGTCGACGACCAGCGATGTCAGTCAGGCAGGGCCGCGCGTCCCGGGTCACCGATCTTGGCGACGGCACGGTCCTGCGCGTCGGCGGCGATCCGGAGCGGGAGGCACGCATCATGGCCCTCGTTCGAAGCACTGGATTCCCGGTTCCGCTGGTCCATGAGGTGCGACCCGACTCGCTGGTCCTCGAGCGGATCCCTGGCGGCACGATGGCTGACGACCTGCGCCTGCGACCGTGGAGGGCGTGGCGCCACATGGCGACGCTCGCCCGCCTGCACGACCGCCTTCACGTGATCCCGTTCGAGCGCGGGCGCGTGATTCATCTCGACCTCCACCCGGACAATGTGCTCGTCTCCGACCAAGGCCCCGTGGTCATCGATTGGACGAACGCGCGAAGTGGTGAGCCCGATCACGACGTCGCATTGACATGGCTGATCCTGCGAACGAGTGCGGGGCTGCCCGGCAGGATCCTCGCGCGCATCTTCCGCTCGAAGGTCGGAGCCGAGGGCGTCCGTCGCGGTCTCGATGGGGCCCGCGCGTTCCGCGTCGCAGACCCACACGTGGCCGATGCCGAACGAGCTCGCGCGCTCCGCGCGGCACCCTGACCGCGAGGAGGATGATCTTGAGCGCTCCGTCTCGCCCCGGGCAGCCCACGCTCTCGGTGGTGCCGCTCGCCGACCTCGGGCCAGCCGGCGAGGCCGCGATCGTCCGCCTGTGCAGCGAGGCGCTCGGGACCGACTGCGGCTCGCTCTTCGGCTTCCTGTCGGCCTCGACGCATGTACTCGCCGACGTCGATGGCGTCCTGGTGGGCCACGCCTGCTGGACCACGCGTCAGCTCAAACCCTCCGGTGTCCCGGCCCTCCGGACCGCCTGGGTCGATGCTGTCACCGTCGCCCCCGCGCACCAGCGCCGGGGCATCGGGAGCCTGGTGATGCGTCGGTTGGCCGACCTAACCGCGGAATTTGAGCTGCGCGCGCTGGGGACGGAATGGATGGTCTTCTTCGAGCAGCTCGGCTGGGAGCGTTGGCGGGGGCCGACCGTTCACGTGCTGCACGACCCCCTCGACACGCTGATGATCCTGCGCACTGCCTTGTCTCCCGGGCTCGACCTGAGCCGGCAGATCTCCGCAAGCTGAGCTCGAGTCGCCCTCTCGCGAGGCGGAGTGCGTCTTTGGGGCTACGACGCGCCGGGGTCGGCGACCCGCTGTGCGAAGACCCAGGCCTGACCCTCGGGGTCGGTGGCGGTGAAGCGCCGATCCCCCACCGGCGACATCTCCAGGTCGGTCACCTCGGCACCGGCCCCGCTGGCGCGCTCGTGGAGGGCGTCCACGTCGTCAACATAGACGTGGATCATCGAGGGAGGGTGCACCCCGAGCGAGCGGGCGCTCTTGAAGCCTTCCCACGCCTGGCCAATCATCACAAGGCCGTCCTCCCCGAGGACCAGCTCGGTATGGCTGCGGCCGGCTCCGCCGATCTGGGACAGGCGCTCCCGAAAGCCGAACGCCGACTTCAGATGCTCGATCGCTCGCGGCGCGTCCTCGTACAGGAGGTACGGGGAGACCGTCTGGTAGCCGGGCGGTGGATTGCGCATCGGCTGAGAATGAACCGGAGGCGGCACGAGAGCAAGGCGCGGCGCCGCGGGCGATCAGATCGCCGATTCCGAACGGCGGCATGTCGCGGCTCGACAGATACTGAAGGTCATGACCATGCGGCTCATCGTGGTGTTCGAGCAGCCACCGGCGACGTGAATCGCGCACGGCTGCGCGAGCTGGGCTTCGAGCTCGGCGCTCGCGCCGAGGCAGGTGAGTCGGGGGAGGCGTGGTTCGCGACGGCGCCTGACGGCGCGCCGGTGGTGCTCAAGTGGTTCCCTGACGAGACCGTGGCCGGTCGGTACGCGGTGCTCCTCCCCGCCCTTGACGAGCTCCGATCACGCGGCGTCCCGGTGCCGGAGTACCCACACGTCCTCGCCGTCGACGGCTGGACGCTGTCGGCGCAGCAGGTCCTGCCGGGTGCGTCGGTGCGCAACCCGGCACCGGCGATGGTGGAGCAGGTGATCGAGTGCGTCGCCGCCATGGCCGGTGTCGCGTGTCCGCTGCCGGCGCCCGGTCTGGACCCGTGGGGTGCGTCCGTCGTGCACACGCTCACCGTCGGCGTGGACGGGTGGGCGATGCACAAGCCGCTGCGCACCGGGGATCGACGCAGCGCGGCGGTGCTCGACCGCGTGGAGGCCGTCGGCGCCGACGCCGACGCGGCGTGGTTCCCGACCGACGGACTCGTGCACCTGGACCTGCACACCGACAACGTCCTCGCCGACGCCGACGACAAGCTCACCGGGATCATCGACTGGGACGGCGCGTGCGCCGGCGATCCTCGCTTTGATCTGGTCAGGTATGCGTACGACCTCGACGGGCACGATCAACCGGTCTGGGACCTCGTCGAGGCGACCGGCATCGAGCCGCGCGTGCTTCGGGCGTACGTCGCGCACCACGCGCTGCGCTGCACGGGTTGGGCTATTCGTCACCATCCCGAGGACATGCCGCGCCAGCTCGACCGCGCCGAGCGCGTCCTCTATCGGTACGGAGCCTAGAAGACGGCGGCCGCCCGACCTGCCCATTGCTCGGAAACTGGCCGCAGATCTCCGGCAGGCAATCGCAGGCGACGACGATGTGGTACTCGGTTCGTTTGGCGCGCGCTACCATCCCCGGGGAGGTCGAGCATGAGCGAGCAGGGCTGGAGGGACTTCCTCGCCGCCGACGGGGTCGATGACTGGGTCGTGCTGCACGGCGGCGCGACGGCCGTCTTCAAGGTCGGCTCCATGGGCTACGCGGCACGGCTGGCCGCGGCCATCGCGCAGATCGACGGTCTTGAGGGATCGGGGGCGTTGCTGACGATTGTCGATGCGTCACTTACGGTGCGGTTGACCCGTGGCGTCGGCCGGCTGGAACCGCTGCATCTCGACCTGGCGCGGGCCGTCTCGGAGATCGCATCGGCGCACGGCGCGGTCGCCGATCGCGCATCGGTCCAGGAGGTGCAGCTCGCGATCGCCGCGAAGCCAGATGCGGTCGACGTCGGCTTCTGGCGCGCGGTTCTGGGCTATGAGCCGCTGGCCCACGACGCCGGGGTCGATCCGCTCGGACACGGTTCGACGGTCTGGATGCAGGAGCTCGACGAGACCAAGCCACTGCGGCACGCCATGCACCTCGACGTATCGGTCGCACGCGAGCACGTCGAGGGACGGCTTGCAGCCGCGCTCGCCGCGGGGGGTCGCGTCGTCTGGGAGAGCGAGGAGCACTGGACGCTCGCCGACCGAGGCGGGAACCGCGTCGACATCACCGCTTGGCCCGATGGCGCCACCAGGGCACCCCGCGACCCCGCCTGAGCCGCCTCGACTGCGGACTACCGCTGCGCGCGACGAGGGCGAGGGCCTGATCGGGCGACGGGACCGGCGGAGAACCCCGTCGCCCGGCGGATCACATCGCGACGAGGACCTCCTCCGGATCCGCGGCAGCGCCGTTGGTTGACTGCTCCGCATCGTCCGGAGCGGTGGCGACCGCCTGCGCCTCCTTGGCGTACTCCTTCTTGCCGCGGCCGGAGAGCATCTCCAGCGAGGCGATGACCACCTCTGTCTTCCAGTGGCGTACGCCGGCATCATCGTCCCACTGGCGTGTCTGAAGGCGCCCCTCGATATCGATCAGCTGACCCTTGCTCAGGAACTGGCCGCAGATCTCCGCCAGGCGGTCCCAGGCGACGACGTTGTGGTACTCGGTGCGCTCTGCCGCGCCGCTCCCACGGACTCGTTGGTCGCGACCACGAAGTTCGCGACCGGCTTGCCCGAGGGCAACGAGCGCAGCTCTGGATCTCGCGTCAGCCGACCGACCAGCATCACCTTGTTCATGGGAACATTCCTCCTGCCCGTTTTCGGGCGTGCAGCGCACCGGGCGAGGCGGCCGCTCATCGAGGAGGGTAGGGGGCGGGCCTTATCGGTCAGTTACTCCCGGCTTATCGACGGCGGGTGCCAGTCCGAGCGTCCATGCTTCCTCCGCGGCAGGCCGATGAGTTTCCGTTCGGCCGGTGGTCTAACCAGCATCGACGCCCAATCGAAGGAGCGATGACGATGAAGCTGACCGCATCGATGATGCTGACCCTGGACGGCGTGTACCAGGGGCCCGGCGGCCCCGACGAGGACCGGCGCGGCGGGTTCGAGCGCGGCGGATGGACGGCCGCGTACGCCGACGAGGAGATGTGGCCGTTCCTGACCTCGTGGTTCGAGCGCGCCGATGCGCTGCTGCTCGGGCGCAAGACCTGGGAGATCTGGGAGCCGTACTGGCCGCACCACGACAGCGGCGATCCGGTCTCGCACGGCATCAACGTCCTGCCCAAGTACGTGCCCTCGACCACGCTCAAGGATCCGACCTGGCAGAACACCCACGTTATCGACGGCGACGTCGAGGCAGCGATCCGCGAGCTCAAGGCGAAGCCCGGGCGCGAGCTCCAGCTCCACGGCAGCGGCGTCCTGCTCCGCTGGCTGCTCGAGCGCGACCTCGTCGACGAGCTCAACCTGCGGGTCTACCCGGTCATCGTGGGGACGGGCTCCGGCTCTTCCCGGAGCAGGGCCAGACGCACAACCTGGAGCTGGTCGACTCGGGTCGACGTCGACGGGCGTGATGGATCCAGACCTATCGACCCGCCGGTCGCGCGACCTTCGGCAACGCCGGGGAGGAGCCACCAAAGAGAGGAGGGGAGAGGATCACCGCCGCGATCAGATGTCGTCGAGCGGCTACACCCGGCCGACGACGGCCCCAGGGATTGGCGAACGTGGAGCGCCTCCACCGGGCATGAGCCCGTGAGCTACGAGACAGGTGAGCCCGGCCGCCGATACTGGAGAGACGCTCGCGCGTATCGCACGGCCGCAACATTACGAGCCTCCGGGCGGGCGACAGAACCCGCGGCAGCCCGTTTCGTCATCACCGACCGGGGAGCCCGACCCGGCGAGTTCCACCCGCCCAACATCGATCGCGGATGCCGCGTGGGGTCCGGGGCGCCGACGTAGGCGGGGCTCACGCAGCATCGTCGACAGTGCACATCATCGTCGCGCCTTATCGCGGTGGAAGCACCTCTTCGCTCTGCCGAGTCGTCAACTGGAAACCGGCGTGCGATCCCATGAGCCATGCCGGCCGGCAGCCGCCACGACCACTGACATGGTTTCTGAGCTGGAAGCGTTTCTGGTCCGCCATGTCGAGGCCGGTACCGTGCCGGGTGCCGTGGCACTGCGCGGGGGCAGCGACCCCGAAGTGGTTGCCGCCGGCGTCGCCTCGATTGACGGGGATCCCATGCGGCACGACGCCATCATGCGGATCCAGTCGATGACCAAGGCGATCACGTCGGTCGCGGCTCTGCGTCTGGTGGAGGCCGGTCGTATCGAGCTCGACCAGAGTGTCGAGGGGTGGCTGCCGGAGCTCGCGGACCGACGGGTGCTGACCAGTCCTGCACGCGCCGCTGGACGATACCGTCCCGGCCCACCGCCCGATCACCCTTCGCCACCTGTTGACCATGGGTTCCGGCTACGGCATGGAGTTCGGTGATTCGCCGCTGCAGAAGGCGATGGCCGATAACGGCACGGAGGCCGGGCCAGATCCCGTCACGCTCGGCGCCGACGAATGGCTCGCCCGGCTGGCCGAGCTCCCGCTCGCATTCCAGCCCGGCGAGGGCTGGCGCTACCACCACTCGTTCGCCGTGCTCGGCATTCTCATGGCTCGCCTCACGGGTCGGCCGCTCGGAGAGCACCTGGCCGAAGACCTGTTCGACCCGCTGGGGATGCCGGACACCGCCTTCTGGGTGCCGAAGGAGAAGCTCGACCGGCTACCCGCGGCGTACCGACATGGCGAAGGCGGTCTCGTGGAGATGGAGCCGGCGCGTGGCGGGTTCTATGCCGGGCCGCCGCCCTTCGATGTGAGCCACGCCGAGCTCGTCTGCACCGCCCGCGACTACCACCGGTTCCTGCGGATGCTGGTGGAGCGCGGGCGGGTCGAAGGAGCTCCGCTGATCTCCGAAGTCCATCTCCGACAGATGACGAGTGACCAGGTGCCCGCCGAAAACAAGACTCCGGACAGCTTCTTCCCGGGCTTCTGGGACGGAACGGGCTGGGGCTTCGGCGTGGGTGTCGAGACCGAGGGCCCGCGGCGCGGGCGCTACGGCTGGAGCGGCGGGCAAGGGACCAACTTCTACGTCGACCCGGACGGAACCGTCGGGATCCTGCTTACCCAGGTCGAGATGGGTGAGCAGCATGGGCGGGATGGTCGACGAGTTCCAGGCGCTGCCTCCGCCGTCCTGACTGCGCGAGCGAGATTGGCTACTCGGGCAGCGCCACGACGCCGATGATGTTCCCCTCGGAATCGCGGAACCAGGCGCTCCTCGTGGGACCCACTGTCGCGATCGAGTCGACGGTCTTGAGCGTCGGGTAGTCGTACTCCTCGAAGACCACGCCACGCTGCTTCAGCTCCCTGACCTCGGTATCGAGGTCAGGCGTCGCGAATCCCATGAGCGTGTTCGGCGACTTCCCGGCGTTGGGCGAGGGGAAGATGATGAATCGGGTTCCATCGGCCGCGTCGTACATCAGGCCGCCCGGCAGCTCACGGACCGGCTCGAAGCCAAGCCGCTCCGCGTACCACTTGCGGGCCCGATCGATGTCGGCGGCCGGGATGGTGGAATGGACACGACACTGGGTGAGCACCACGAACCTCCTGCTATTGCTGAGAATCAGTTGAGCTTGCCTCACGCGCGAGCCGATACGCCTCCCGACGCCCAAGCCCCGAGGCACGTAGCAGCTCAACGACGCCGCGCTCGGAGAGGCCACTCGCCCGGCCCCCTGCCGCGACGAGGCCAGCCTGGAGCTCCCCACCCGCGCTCTCCGTGGGCGGCGCGATCGACGAGATGACGACGACGAACTCGCCGCGGGCTTCGGCCAGACGAGCGCCGACGTCGGCGGGAGTGCCTGCCAGGACCTCCTCGTGAAGCTTCGTCAGCTCGCGGCAGACCGCCACCTGGAGGTCTGGCTGGCGGCTTCCGAGGGCGGCCAGCAGCGACCGGACCCTGGGCGGGGCCTCGTACAGCACCAGGGGCAGCCGCACGGATCCCGCGGCAGCCAGCAGCCGCTCGAGTGCCACGGCGCGAGCCGATGCCGGCCGGGACGGCAGGAAGCCACCGAACAGGAAGCCGGGCGCCTCGACCCCGGAGAGGGCCATGGCCGTCGTCGTCGCCGTGGGGCCGGGCACCACCGCGATCGTCACGCCGGCGGCGCGGGCGGCCGCCACCAGCCGCGCACCCGGATCGCTGATGCCAGGCATCCCGGCATCCGTGGTCAGGCCCAGCGTCTCACCCGCAGCAAGGCGGCGGAGAAGCTCCGGCAGGCGCCCAGCGGCGTTGTGGTCGTTGAACGAGATCGTGGGTCGCCGGAGGTCGAGGTGGGCAAGGAGGCGGGCGGCGACCCGGGTGTCCTCTGCCACCACGAGGTCGGCATCCCGCAGCGCGGTGGCAGCGCGCGGCGTCAGATCGCCGAGATTGCCGATCGGCGTGCCGACGACCAGCAGGCGACCGGTGTCACGACCACGGTCACTGTCGCGCGATGCCGTCATGTGATCAGGATTCGCGGCGCGAGCCCGGCCGTCGACGCGGATAGAGGTGATCGATCCCCGGCGTGCGCAGGCTGATCTTGGCGACCGGCGGCGTCTGGCGCTTGTACTCCATCACGGCCACCCGGCGAGCGACCCATTCGAGCAGCTCACGATCGAGCCCAGCCGCCGTGGCGCGCGCGAGGGTCCAGCGCCGATCGACGAGCGCGTACAGCGCGCGATCGAGATCGGCGTAGGTGGCACCCAGCTCGTCCTCATCGGTCTGTCCGGGCCAGAGGTCGGCCGAGGGGGGCTTGGCGACGATCTCGGGCGGCACGCCGAGGAATTGCGCGACCTCGCGCAGCTGGCTCTTATAAAGGTCGCCGATCGGGGCAAAGGCGGCGGCCATGTCGCCGTAGAGGGTCCCGTAGCCGAGGAGCGCCTCGGTCTTGTTCGAGGTGCCGGCGACGAGCGCGTCGAACGATGCCGAGCGGTCGTACAGGATGATCATCCGCTGTCGAGCCATCACGTTCCCGCGGCGCAGGCGCAGCGAGGCGTCCTCCTCCGGTCCGATGAGCCCGAGCATCGGCTCGACCATGGGGCTGATCTCGACCCGCTCCGTGCGGCAGCCAAGCGCCTCGACCACGCGCAGCGCATCGGCCTCCGACATCGGGCGCCGAGGTCCGGTACGGCATGCGCACGCCGAGCAGCTTATCCGGCGCCGACGGCGCGCGCGCAGAGGAAGGCGACCGTCGCCGAGTCGACCCCGCCCGAGAGGCCCATCACCACCCGCCCGAAGCCGGTCTGCTCGAGCTGGGAGCGGATGAAGGCCGACGATCAGGCCGACCGTCTGCTCGGCGTCGATCTCGGCAGGACGGCACGCTCGGTCACCACTCCTCCTCCGGCGGCGGCAGCCCGGCGCGCTCCGCGATGATCCGGTCCAGCTCGCGCCGCACGAGCTCGAGGCGCTCGTCGGCGAGCAGCGGGAGGTTGTAGCGCTGCATGCGCAGGTCGTCGAGCTGCGAGCGCGCCGACCACCAGCGCCTCCTCGTAGAGCGGCGCCTCCACGATCACCGAGCCGTCGGCGCCGAGCAGCCGCGATCCGCCCCAGAAGGTGAGCCCCTCCTCGTTGCCGACCCGGTTGCAGAAGGCGACCGCCACCGTGCCGAGCAGGGCGTAGGTCTCCTGCATCTTGATGCCATCCGCCGATCGCCGCCAGCCCCGCGGCGCTCCCGGGCGCCCGCGCAGGTCCGGCGGCAACGTTGACGAGCAGGAGGCGCCGTCCTGCGCCTGGAGCATCGGCAGGCTCGGGTGCCAGAAGTCCTCGCACACCGAGAGGCCGATCCGCTGCAGTGGCTCGCCCACCTCCACCGTTCGGATCTGGTCGCCGGCACGGGTGAAGCGGCCCTCGTCGAAGAGCCCGTAGGTCGGCAGGTAGACCTTGCGGTGAACCCCGAGCACGGCTCGCCGTCCCGCAGGAGGGCGACGCTGTTGGTGTACCGATGCCCATCGGTCTCCTCGACGAAGCCGACCGCCACCAGCACACCCGGCGCTTCGCGCGACAGCGAGCCAAGACGCTCGTCGTCGGCCCGCAGCGCGACGTCGGGCACGAGGTCCTGCAGCAGGTAGCCGGTCAGCGCAAGCTCGGGAAAGACGACGAGCTCGGCGCCTTCGGTGACCGCGGCCCGCAGGCGATCGGCCACCAGCTGGCGATTGGCGTCGAGGTCGCCCAATCGCGGGGCGACCTGTGCGAGGGCGATCCGGTGCTCCACGCTGCTCAGGGAGCCTGGCCCGGGCCGCCGCGATCGGTCACCTCGCCCCGCGGGTCGTAGGGGCTGCCGCTGTCGACTCCGGCCGCCACCGGCTGCGGCGTGACGACCTCGTCCTCGCTCGTCTCGAACGCCGAGCTGGTGCGTGCCGCCTCGCCGATGAGGCGGTCACGGCGCTCGCCCGGGAAGCGAGCTCCTCCGCGAAGTGGCATGCCGCCTCGTGCTTCTCCTGCAGCACGCGCAGCTCGGGGCGGTCGGTCACGCAGCGCTCCGGGTTGCCGAGCTCGCGGCGCAGCCAGCAGCGCGTGTGGAAGCGGCAGCCAGAGGGCGGGTTGACCGGCGACGGGACGTCACCCACCAGGATGATCCGCTGGCGTCGGGCCGCTCTCGCGGTTCGGGACCGGGACCGCGCGAGAGGAGCGCGAGCGTGTACGGGTGGAGCGGGCAGGCGATAGATGTCGCGGGACCCGGCGAGCTCGACCATCGAGCCCGAGGTACATCACCGCCACGCGGTCGCTGATGTGCTCCACGACGCCCATGTTGTGGGCGATGAACAGGTAGGTGAGACCCAGCTCGCGCTGCAGCGAGCGCAGCAGGTTGAGGACCTGCGCCTGGATGCGACGTCGAGGGCGCTACACCGGCTCGTCGCAGACGACGAGCTCCGGCTCCAGCACCAGCGCCCGGGCGATGCCGATGCGCTGGCGCTGGCCGCCGCTGAACTCGTGCGGGTAGCGCCGCGCGTGGTAGGGCTGGAGGCCGACCAGGTCCATGATCCGGGCCACCTTCTCGCGCCGCTCGCCGGACGTGCCGAGCCGTGGATGCGCAGCCCCTCGCCGATGCTGTCGCCGATCGGCTGCCGCGGGTCGAGCGAGGCGTACGGGTCCTGGAAGATGATCTGCATCCGCCGCCGGAAGGGCTTCAGCGCCGTGCCCGGCAGCTTCGTGATGTCCGGTCCCGTCGAAGATGATGGCGCCGGCGGTCGGCGTCGATCAGGCGCAGCAGCAGCCGCCCGACGGTCGTCTTGCCGCAGCCCGATTCGCCCACCAGGCCCAGCGTCTCGCCGCGCTGGATGGCGAAGCTCGACGTCGTCCACCGCCTTGACCTCGGCGACCTGGCGCTGCAGCACGCCGCCGCGTGATCGGGAAGCACTTGACCAGCGCGATCTCGACGAGCGGTCGGGCCGACCGGTCGACGCAGCGCGGCGTCGGCTCACGCTGGCGATCGCTGCGCCGTGGTCGCGTCACCAGGCCATCCGGCACGTCGTCCGGGCCGCGGCGCGCAGGTCCGTCGGCGTCAGTGGTACAGCCAGCAGCGGACTCGTGGCCGGCGCCGCTCGCGCAGGTCGGGATGGACGCTCGTGGCCAGCACGTCGTCTGCTCGACGCGGGTCGAGCAGCGCGGGGCGAAGCGGCAGCCGGGCGGCAGGTCGATCAGGTTCGGCACGCTGCCCGGGATGGTCGGCCAGCTCGTCCTTGCGTCGCCCGAGCACCGGCACCGATCCGATCAGGCCGCGCGTGTACGGGTGCTTCGGGCTCGCGCGAACAGCGTGCGCGACGTCGGTCTGCTCCACGATCTCGCCGGCGTACATCACGGCGACCCGGTCGCACATCTCGGCGACCACGCCGAGGTCGTGGGTGATCAGGATCATCGCCGTGCCGGTCTCGTCGCTGCAGGTGCGCATCAGGTCCAGGATCTGGGCCTGGATGGTGACGTCGAGGGCGGTCGTCGGCTCGTCGGCGATGAGCAGCTCCGGCTCGCAGGCCAGCGCCATGGCGATCATCACGCGCTGCGCCATGCCGCCCGACATCTCGTGCGGGTAGGCGTCGAGCCGCCGCTCCGGGTCGGGGATGCCGACCATGCGCAGCAGCTCGAGCGCCCGGTCGCGGGCCGCCTTGCGCTTCATGTTGCGGTGGATGCTCCAGCACCTCGCCGATCTGCGTCGCCGACGTTGCATGACCGGGTTGAGCGACGACGTGCGGCTGCTGGAAGATCATCGCGATGCGGTCGCCGCGGATCTCGCGCATCTCGCTGTCGGAGAGCTTGAGCAGGTCGCTGGCCGTCGAAGATGACCTCGCCGCGCCTCGACCCGGCCGGGCTGGCGCGACCAGGCGCATGATCGAGAGCTGACGTCACGCTCTTGCCGCAGCCCGACTCGCCGACCAGGCCCATCATCTCGCCGCGGTCCGACCTGGAAGTCCACGCCGTCGACCGCCCGCACGACGCCGTCGCGGGTGTAGAAGCAGGTCCGCAGGCCGGCACCTCGAGCAGGAGCTCGCGCTCTCGCGCGACCGGCGTCGTCCTCGCGACCCGCGATCGTCGCCGCGATCGGTCATCGGTTCAGCCGTCGGGTCGAGCGCGTCGCGCAGGCCATCGCCGAGCAGGTTGAAGCCGAGCACGTTGAGCGTCAGGGCGATGCCGGGGAAGAAGAGCAGGTGCGGAGCGGTGAAGACGTGTTGCGCTCGGCGGCCGATCATCGAGCCCCACTCCGCGCGTCGGGCGGCTGGCGCGCCGAGGCCCGAGGAACGACAGCGCCGCCACCTCCAGGACGGCCGCGCCGATGCCGAGCGTGGCCTGCACGATGAGGGGCGTCAGCGCGTTGGGCAGGACGCGGCGGAAGCAGGATGCCCGCGGCTGCGACTCGCCCAGCGCGCGGGAGGCGGCGACGAAGTCCTGCTCGCGGATCGGACAGGACCGACGCGCGCATGATGCGCGCGTAGACCGGGATCGCCACGATGCCGATGGCGAGCTGCGCGTTGATCAGACCCGGGCCCGAGCGACGGTCACGATGGCGATCGCCAGCAGCAGGGCCGGGAAGCCGAGCAGCACGTCCATGATCCGCATGAGGATGTTGTCGAGCCAGCCGCCGGCAGAAGCCGGCCACGGCCCCGATGAGCGTGCCGACGACGATGGCGAAGCCGACCGTCAGCGAAGCCGACAGCAGCGACACCGCGCGCGCCGTAGACGATCCGGCTGAACTCGTCGCGGCCGTTGCCGTCGATGCCCATAGTGTGCTGCGGCTGGTCGGCCGGGCAGCCGAGCAGGTGGATGCAGGGCGGCGCGCGCTTGAGCGCCGGTGCGCCGAGTCGAGCTGGTCGTTCGGGTCGTAGGGCGCGATCAGCGGCGGCGAAGACGGCCAGCGAGGACGAGCAAGACCAGGAGGAGCAGGCCGACACTGCGCCGAGCGCTGGCGCAGGACGTGCCCGAGCGTGTCGCGCCACAGGCTCGACCGGCGCGCGTCGGGGCCAGCTCGCGCGTCGGCGGCGAGGTCAGCGAGACGGCTCGGTTGCGCCGTCGCCTCATGATCAGACGGATCCGCGGGTCGAGGTAGGCGTAGAGATGTCGACGATCAGGTTCACGATCACGAAGATGACGGCGATCACCAGCGTGAAGCCCTGGATCACGACGTAGTCGCGCGCGGTGATGGCGTCGGAGATCGTCTTGCCGACGCCGGACAGGCCGAAGATCGTCTCGGTCAGCACGGCGCCGCCGATCAGCAGCGCGCCGAGCGACAGGCCGATGACGGTGACCACCGGCAGCAGCGCGTTGCGCAGCGCGTGGCGCACCACGACGAGCCGCTCGCCGAGGCCCTTGGCGCGCGCCGTGCGCACGTAGTCGAGGCCCAGGACGTCGAGCAGGCTCGAGCGGGTCATGCGGGCGATGATCGCCATCGGGATCGTGCCCGAGCGCGACCGCCGGCAGGATCAGGTGCCGGAGGGCGTCGCCCAGAACATGTCCCACTGGCCGGTGAGCAGGCCGTTGAGGATATACATGTTGGAGAGGAAGTCGAGGACGGCCCGCGGCGGGCCGCCCACGTTGCTCCAGACCCCAGGCCTCGGCCAGCGGCGTCGACGTGGACGCCCGGGCTCAGCCGGCCCGAGGGCGGCAGCGCGAACGGCGTGCCCTTCAGCATGACGGCGAAGAGGAACGGCGAGCATCAGGCCGAGCACGAACACCGGCATCGAGACGCCGAGGTTGGCGACCACCATCGTGCCGACGTCGGGGGCGAGTTGCGTCGGTAGGCGGACAGCAACCCGAGGGTGACGCCCACGACGATGGCGAACAGCGAGCGCGCAGAGGTCAGCTCGACCGTGACGGCAAGCGCTCGATCAGGATGTCGCTGACCGGCCGGCTCTGCCGGATCGACTCGCCGAGGTCGCCGTGGAGAAGTTGTCCGACGTAGATGCCGAACTGCACCGGGATCGGCTCGTCGAGCCCGTAGCGGCGGTCGAACTCATCGCACATCGCGGCGGTGGCGCGCTCGCCGAGCGCTGCCTTGCAGGGGTCGCCCGGGATGACGCGCGCCAGGACGAAGACGAGGAAGACGATGCCGAACAGCACCGGGATGCTCGACAGCAGGCGGCGAAGGATGAAGCGCAGCATCTGTGGAGCAGATCGTAAGCGGCTGTGGGACGGTCGGAGGGGGCGCCACCCCTTTGGGCGGCGCCCCCTCGCGTTGGTTCGGACCGGCCGAGGCCGGAGCTCAGGAAGCCGGTGGCGGGTTCAGGAAGCCACCGAAGAGGGCCGAGAAGTAGTCGAAGTTCCCTGCCGGCCCTTGTGCAGCGGGATTCTTCGCGTCCCACTGGACCGCGTAGCTGAGCGACGACGTCATTGGCGTCGAGCGTCGATCCGTCGTGGAACGTGACGCCGCTGCGCAGGTGGCAGGTCCACTCCGTCAGCTCGGTGTTCGGCGTCGCAGCTCTCGGCCAGGCCGGAATCGCCTCGGTGCCGCCGATCTTGTAGGCGTAGAGCGACTCCATCATCTGCTTGCAGACCCGGAGGCTCTCGCCGTCGGTCTCGTCGGCGCAGTACAGGCCGCCTGGCTCGCCGTTCTGCATGAAGACGAACTGGTCATCGGCTCCCGGGCTCATCACCGCGAACACCTCGTTGCCGAGCGGCGAGGCGTGCGCGTTCTGCGACGTCCTTCTGGATAGGCGACGCCGGATCCGCCGTGAGCGATCGGCACCAACGGGACGTGGGTCCTGAGCGCGTCGTCGGCGGCTTGTAGGCGGCCTCGGCGATCCGCGTCCTCCTTGGCAGGCGGCGCCGGTCTTCAGGGCCGCGGTGATGTCGTCGAACTTCTTGCCGAACTGCGGCGACGCCCCGGCTCCGACATGGTAGTCGAGGAAGTTGGTCGGTCGGGATAGTCGGCGCCCCAGCCGAGCATGTGGATCCCGTCCAGCTTGCCCGCGTTGGCGTTGTCGATGAAGGTCGTCGACTCCTGGATGTCGATCGTGGCGTTGATGTTGAGGTTGGCCTTCAGCTGCGCCTGGATGTCAGTCGCAACTTCCTTGGGCAGTGGCAGGTAGCCGCGCACCACGTCGCGGAGATGGAGCTTGGTGTCGAAGCCGTTCGGGAAGCCGGCATCCGCCAGCAGCTTCTTGGCTGCCGCCGCGTCGAACTTGTACCAGTCCTCGCCTTCGCATCCGAAGGGGATGGCGCACGGGGTGAAGTGGGTCGCCACCTCCGAGCCCGGCGGGTAGAAGTTCTTGACGATCCGGTCACGGTCGATGCCCATCGCGATCGCCTGGCGGACCTTCTCGTTGTCGAACGGCGGGAAGGTGTTGTTGAAGCCGACGTAGAACACGTTCAGCCCCTCGCGGTTGATGAGCTGAAGGTTCGGGTCGTCGCCGATCGTCTTGAAGTCATCGGGGCCGGGATTGTCGATCCCGTCGACGCTGCCGGACTGGAGCTCGACCAGCCGCTGGGCCGCTTCCGCGCTCCACTTGATGATGAGCGTCTTCGAGAGCGCCTTGTCTCCCCAGTAGCCATCGAATGCGGACATGGTGACGTCGCTGCCGCGGTTCCAGGCGTCGAGCTTGTATGGCCCGGTGCCGTTCGGCTTCTCGACGATCGACCCGTCCGGGATGTGCGCCTTCAGGTATTCGGTGTCATTGATCGCGAACGCGCTGAACGCGACCTTCGACAGGAATGCGACGTCGGGCGTGCACAGCGTGAAGACGACCGTGTGCTCGTCAGTGGCCTTGATCTCGCTGATATTCGACGGGTTGTTGTCCGCTCCGCATTTGGCCGGACCGTCTTCGGGATAGGCGGTCGCCTCGAACGGCGGTCCCGCACTCGCCGAAGGCGTTACTGCCGAGCTGCTCGGCGCCGATGAGGCGCTGGTTCCCGGGCCGGCACAGGCTGCCAGCACAAGGCCCAGGACCGCAAGGACCGCGAGCCATCTCCAGGTGCGCATCCACTTTCCTCCAGAGTGCTTGGTTGTAGAACATCGCCGCGCCGGCTCAGTTGCGCCGCGACGCGACGCCTCTCCTCCCACCCGGGCGCACGAGGGCGCCTAGTCTCGCATACCGCGTCGCCCCTAGGAAGGCTTTCCGGTGGGTTTCGAGATGGGCTGCCACGGAGCGGCCGTGGTATCCGCCGCCGGACGCTCAACCGAGTCCGGCTGGTCAGCAGGGACCGATGCGCGGATCACGACGATGTGCGCATCGGGAGCCGTCATCGACGGGCCGGATGAGCTGGAGGCCGAAGCCGCGCTCCCCAGTCCGAGGTTCGACGGATGAATCATGAACGCTTCCGGATCGGTCGAGCGCGCGGGCGGCACATAGGCCACCGTCCTTTCCGATGCCGCGATCCGGAGGTAGCCGTCCCGTGCCTCGGCCAGGAGCGACTGGCGTTCGAACCGCTCGCCGGCGCCGCTCTGCGCGCGGGGCGACGACGGTGCGGCGTGCTGCTGCTGGATCCCGACCTGCGTGCTCGAGGCGATCAGCACCGCGAGGGCCGTGGCAGAGACCGCGGTCGCGGTCCGCAGCCTCGACAGCACGAGCACGGAGCGTCGTCGGAACCAGGCGCCCAGACCGGCCTCGGGACGCTGTGTGCGGCGGAGGATCCCGTCCCACGCGGCAGAGGAGGGCGCCGCCCCATCGATCCTGGCCTGCAGCGCAACGCGCAGCTGCTGGACCAGGGCGCGGTCGAGGCCGATCACGTCGCGGCATGCGCGACAGTCGACCAGGTGCTCGATATGCGGGGCCGAGCGCACGTCGAGCTCGCCGAAGCGGCTCAGCTCGAGGAGCTCGCGACAAACCCTGGCGCAGCTCATTCGACGACTCGCAATGGCACACCGGCGGGCAGCCGCCGCTCGACGGGGAGCCGAGCACGCAGCGCCTTGAGCGCGTAGTGCAGGCGCGACTTCATGGTGCCGACGTTGCATTCGGCGATCTCGGCCGCCTCCGCCAGCGAGTAGCCATGCAGGTAGTAGAGGATCACCGCCGTCTGCTGCTTCGGTGGCAGGGAGTCGATCCCCCGCTGCAGGACCTCGAGGATCTCGCGCGACTCGACCACCTGGTCGGGTCGCGTGGCCGAGGTCGACGACGAGGTTGCTGATCAGCTGGTGATCGGCTCCGGCGAGCAGCCTGCGCCGGGCGATGCGGCTGTAGCACAGGTTGGTGGCGACGCGATGCAGCCAGGGCAGCGGCGAGCGATCGGCTGGCAGCCGATGCACTGGCGCGGTAGGCCTTGACGAAGCAGTCCTGCAGGATCTCCTCCGCCATGAACGGGTCGCGCGTGATCGCCAGCGCGGTGATGTAGACCGGCCGCTTGTAGGCGTTGAAGAACTCTTCGAACGCGTGCAGGTCGCCCAGACCTCATGCGCGCAACAAGCCCGTCCGGCTGAGTGGGCTCACCTGCACCTACCGCGTTCGAGCGGCCTGGCGCGACTACCCATACCGACCCTTCGCCACTCGAGCCGGGTTCAGATCCGATCGCTCGCGCGAAGTCGTGTCGCAGGTCGGGCCGGCGTGCCGCGTCGGCCTCGTCGAGGCGCCCGACCGGGGTCGTCAGCGGAGCTCGCCGCACCGTCGGGGTCGCTCTCGCGCCTGCTGGCGATGCCGTGCATGATCTCCACGAAGCGATCCAGGGTCTCAAGGCTCTCGGTCTCGGTCGGCTCGATCATGAGCGCCTCCTCCACGATCAGCGGGAAGTAGATCGTCGGCGGGTGGATGCCCTGGTCGAGGATCGCCTTGGCGATGTCGAGCGTGGTGACCCCGTGCTGCCGCTTCTGCCGGCGGCCGCAGAAGACGACCTCGTGCTTGCAGATCCGGTCGTAGGGCAGGTCGTACGCATCGGCCAGGCGCACGCGCAGGTAGTTGGCCGCGAGCACCGCGTCGTCGCTGATCTCGCGCAGCCCGGCGTCCGCCGTTGGCTGCGGATGTACGTGTACGCGCGCACGAACATCCCGAAGTTCCCGGAGAAGGCTCCGCACCTTGCCGATGCTCGTCGGGGCGATCCGCAGCTCGAGCCCGAAGCGCACCCCGGGGTCGAGCGACCGGCCCAGGCGTTGTGCAGCACCTCGTCGGCGTCGCCCTCGAGCAGCGCGGACGACCGGGCGCGGAAGGAACGGCGCCAGCCGCTCGCTGACGCCGACCGGGCCGGCCCCCGGCCCTCCGCCCGCCGTGCGGCGTGCGAGAAGGTCTTGTGCAGGTTGAAGTGCATCACGTCGAAGCCCGCCTCGCCGGGCCGGAATCGGCCGAGGATGGCGTTCAGGTTCGCGCCGTCCATGTAGGCGATCGCACCGGCCTCGTGGACCGCGTCGATGACCTGGCTCGATCTGGTCCTCGAAGATGCCGAGGGTGCTCGGGTTGGTGATCATGAGCGCGGCGATGTCCGGCCCGAGCGCGGCGCGCAGCGCGTCGAGATCGATCCCGCCCCGCGCGTTGGACCGGATGGTCACCGTCGTGTAGCCGACCATCGTGGCGGTGGCCGGGTTCGTGCCATGCGCGCTGTCGGGGACCAGGACCTTGGTCCGCTGCTCTCCCTCGCCGCGCGACTTGTGGTGGGCGCGCGTCATCAGCATCCCGGTCAGCTCGCCCTGGGCGCCTGCCGCGGGCTGCAGGCTGACCGATGCAAAGCCGCTCACCTCCCTGAGCAGCTCCCCGAGCAGCCACATCAGCTCCAGGCTGCCCTGGCTGAGCGATTCGGGGTCGAGTGGGTGCGAATCCGCGAAGCCCGGCAGGCGCGCGGCCCACTCGTTGACCTTCGGGTTGTACTTCATCGTGCAGGAGCCGAGCGGGTAGAAGCCGAGATCGATGGCGTGGTTCAGGTGGCTGAGCCGGTTGAAGTGCCGGAGGAGGTCGAGCTCGGTCACCTCCGGCAGACGCGGCGAGGTCGCGCGCAGGGCCGAGTCGGGCAGCTCCGGCTGATGCGCCGCGGCGGCGCGCGCCGCCTCCGACGGCTGCGGGAAGCGGACGCCGCGGCGGTCGGGCCGCGAGCGCTCGAAGATGAGCGGCTCCACCACGGTCAGCGCGGCGCCACCCTCGGGCGAGTGGAATGCGGCTCCCCGACCGCTGGCATCGGCCGCGGGCGCCCGCTCCGCGACGCTCATCGGGTCGCCTCGAGCGCCCCGACCAGGCGCTCGATGTCCGCATCTCGCGTCAGCTCGGTGGCCGCCAGCAGGAGCGTGTCGCCGAGCTCGGGGTACTCCCGGCCGAGCGGCAGCCCCGCCACGATCCCCTGCTCGAGCAGCTCGGCGTGGCGACGATCGGCATCCGGCACCTGGATCGCCACCTCGTCGAAATAGGCCCCTGCTGAACCGCCGCTCGCCGACGCCGGCCGCCTCGAGCGCGGAGGCCAGGTGGCGGGCCTGCGTCAGGGAGAGCTCGGCCACCTCGCGCAGCCCGTGCGGGCCGACCGCCGCCAGGTAGGCGGTGGCGGCCAGCGCGCAGAGCGCCTGGTTGGTGCAGATGTTCGAGGCCGCCTTCTCGCGCCGGATGTGCTGCTCGCGAGCCTGGAGGGTCAGGACGTATCCCTGGCGGCCCTGGGCGTCCCGCGTCGCCCCGACCAGGCGGCCGGGCATCTGGCGCACCGAGGCCATCTTCGCCGCCATGAGCCCGACGTACGGCCCCCCGAAGCTGACCGGGATGCCGAGCGGCTGCCCCTCGGCGGCGACGATGTCGGCCCCATAGCTCCGGGCGCCGCCAGGAGCGCCAGCGAGGTCGGCTCGACCACCGCGACCAGCTGGGCGCCGGCCGCATGCGCCAGGTCCGCCAGCTCGGACATCGGCTCCAGCTGGCCGAGACAAGTTCGGGCTGCTGCACCATGAGACAGGCCGTGCCCTCGTCGACGATGCCGGCGCCCGCCGCTGGGTCCGTCCGACCGGAGCCGCCCTCGACAGATCGGCGGGCACCTCCACGACCTCGATCCCCGGTCCGGCGCAGTAGGTCGCCAGGACACGCCGGACCTCGGGATTCACGGCGGTCGACACCGCCACCCGGTCGCGCCGGGTCAGGCGGCAGGCCATCAGGGCCGCCTCGGCGGTCGCGGTCGCGCCGTCGTAGTGGAGGCGCTCGCCACCTCCATGCCGGTCAGCTCGCAGATGAGCGACTGGAACTCGTAGATGCTCTGCAGCGTGCCCTGGCTGACCTCGGGCTGGTAGGGCGTGTAGCGAGGTCGAGAATTCGGCCCGGCCGATCACCTCGCTGACCACCGAGGGCACGAGGTGCCGATAGACGCCCGCGCCCAGGAAGCTCACCGTCGGGATCCGGTTGCGCCCGCCAGGCGCGTCAGCTCGGCACGGACCTCCTGCTCGGCCAACGGCGGCGGGCAGATCGAAGCTGGTGGCCGGAACCGGGGAGCGATATCGGCGAACAGATCGTCGACCGAGCCACCCCGATGGCGGCGAGCATCCGCTCACGGTCCGCAGCGGTGTGCGGCGAGTACGCCATCAGCCGGCGGTCTGCTCCGCGTACGCAGCCGCGTCCAGGAGCTTCTCGAGCTCGGCGGGATCGGCCGAGCGTCGACCCGCATCGATCCAGCCAGCGCCGAACGGATCGCTGTTCAGCAGCTCGGGGCTCTCGCGCAGCGCGTCATTGACCTCGGCGACCTCGCCGGAGACCGGCGCGAACAGGTCGCTCACCGCCTTGACGCTCTCGACCACGCCGAAGCTGGCGAACTGTGTCAGCGGCCGCGCCGACCTCGGGCAGCTCGACGAAGACGATGTCGCCCAGCTCATCGGCGGCGAAGCTGGTGATGCCGATCGTCGGCCGTCGACCCCTCGACGCGCACCCACTCGTGCTCCCGCGAGTAGCGCAGATCGTCGGGAACATGGTGGGCATCGGCTCCTGCTGCGCCGCGGGGACGGGGCTGAGGCTGCCGGCTTTGGGCGGGCGCCGGTAGAACGGCAACTTTACCTGCTCGGCGGGGTGGGGGCGTTCGCGCACGACCACCTCGACCTGCGCCGCCGATCGCGGCCTCGCCGGCCGGCAGGTAGGCCATCGCGATCCGCTCTCCAAGCGTCGGCGACAGCGTCCCGCTGGTCACGACGCCGACCTCGCTCCCGCCGGCGCGGACCGGGTAGCCGTGGCGCGCGATCGCGTCGTCGCGCATCACCAGCCCGACCAGCCTGCGGCGCGGGCCGGTCTGCTGCACCGGCGCAGGGCGCCGCGGCCAACGAACTCCCCCTTCTCCAGCTTCACGACCCGCCCGAGGTTGGCCTCGTACGGGTTGACCGCGGTCGAGCTCGTTGCCGTAGAGCGGCATCCCCGCCTCCAGCCGCAGCGTGTCCCGGCTGCCAAGGCCGCACGGCTCCAGGCCCAGGTCCGCACCGCCCTCCTCAGCGCGTCCCACAGCCGCGCCGCGCGGCGCGCGGCGCAGAACAGCTCGAAGCCGTCCTCGCCGGTGTAGCCGGTGCGCGCCACCAGGCAGTCGATGCCGGCCACGCGGCCGGCGATGGAGCGGTAGTTGCCCAGCCCGGTCAGGTCGAGGCCGGTCAGCCGGCCGAGCAGCTCCGCGGCTCGGGGGCCCTGCGGGGCGATCAGCGCGGTCGTCGCTCCGATCGTCGATGCACCACGTCGAAGTCGCCGCGCGACAGGAGACGTCGAGGTGCTCCACCACCGCCTCGTGGTTGGCGGCGTTGCAGACGATCAGGTAGCCGTCTCGGCCGGTACACGATCAGGTCGTCGATGATCCCGCCGTCGGCGAGGCACAGCATCGAGTACTGCGCCTGGCCCGGCTCCAGCGCGCCGGGGTCGCTGACCACCGCGTAGCGGGCGAAGGCGAGCGCCTCGGGCCCGGACAGGTGCGAGCTCGCCCATGTGCGACAGGTCGAAGAGGCCCGACCGCGCTCGCGGACGGTGCGGTGCTCCTCGATGATCGAGGCGTACTGCACCGGCATCTCGTAGCCGGCGTAGGGCACCATCCGCGCGCCGAGCGCGAGGTGGCTGGCGTGCAGCGGCGTGCGCCGCAAGCCGCGCGACCGCCTCGGTCACCGGTGCACCAGGCGCCGCCGGTCGGCGGCCGCGCGCGGCCAGCAGCTCGGCGGCGCGCTCGAGCACGCCCCGCTCCGTGGCGTGCGTCATCAGCTCCAGCGCCTCTTCGAGCTGCACCCGAGCGACCTCGTCGAACTCGTGGTCGTGGTCCTCCAGGCGCCGCCGATCGGCCGCATCAGGAAGAAATGGACCGTCTTGTGGAAGCGGGTCCGCCCGTGGACGAAGAAATAGCTGATCGCGCTGATCGGCTCCTCGATCTCCACCTCCAGGCCGGTCTCCTCGCGCGTCTCGCGCGTCGCGGTCTCGGCGAGCGTCTCACCGGCATCGGGCGTCCCCTTGGGCAGCGCCCAGAGCGGCGGCTTGAGCCGATGGACGAGGACGACCTCGGTGCGGCCTGGCGCGAACGATGGACGACCCCGCCGGCCGAGGTGGCTCGGGCGGTGCGCAGCGGGGCCACGCGCCGCTATGAGCGGCGGGCGCGCGGCAGCCCGAGCGGCAGGAGGGCGACGGCGCGGGCTGACGCGCAAGGCTACCGACCGACGGGAACCGGAAGCGGCTGGTCTGGGAGCGGAGCGCGCTGATGGTGGGCTGATTGAAGGACCGAGCGCCGGGGTCGATGGTAGATGGTCGACGTCCGGTGCAGGCCCAGCCGCGATCGGGGCCCTGCCCGTCGACTCCGAGAATCCATCGACGGATGGGAGACGAAGCGGGCCATCAGACTCACTCGCATGGCTGGCATTGTACGCGGCCCGACCAGCGACGCAAGCAAAAGACCAATCCTCAGCGAGGAGCCTGCGGTAGAGATCCTCCATCTGCCGATACACCGCTCGGCCGCAAATCGCTCGGCCCCTCACGCGCGGCGGACGCCATGCGCTGGCGACGTCCCGTGTCCGAGGCCAGCGCGCCGATCATCCGACCGAGCTCCGCGCCGTGTAGGCAACCAGCCCGTCGATCCCGTGCCGCACAGAGTCGGTGACGCCGGGGCCGTCGAGGGCCACGACCGGGACGCCGCAGGCGAGCGCCTCGGCGAGGACGAGCCCCTGCGTCTCGGTCTGGGAGGCAAACGCGAAGAGGTCCGCGCCGGCGAGCAGCGCCAGGGCGTCGGCGTGAGGCCGCTTCCCGGCGAACTGGACCCTTGCCGCGGAGACCGCTGCGCTCGCCCCGCGACGGAGGCTGGCCTCGAGCGGCCCGCCACCGATCAGCAGCATTCGCAGTCTTCCCTCGTCGGCGGCTGCGACCCAAGGCCTCGACCAGCAGCTCGAGGTTCTTCTCCCGCGCGAGCCTGCCCAGGGTGGCCACCACGGCTGTCGGCCGGCCACGCCGCCGCGGGTCGCGGGTCGATCGGCGGGAGGGACCGGATCACCCCGAGATCGATCCCCGTCGGGATGACCCGGACGAGCGGCCCCTGCGGCCCGAGCCGCTCGCCGATCTCGCGGCCAGGTCCGAGGATGGGGCGACGACCGCGGCACAGCCGGCCCAGAAGCGGCGCAGGTGGGCGTCCAGCGCGGCCGTCGCCGGAGCGGCGAGTGGCCCGAGGTAATGGCGGTAGTCGGCGAATCGCGTGTGGTGGGAAGACGAGGGGGGCGCGCAGCCGGCGCGAGACCTCGTCCGCCAGCAGGCCGCTCGCGAACGGCGACTGGGCATGGACGATCTGCGGCGCAAAGGCGATCGCGGCGCGCGTCCCGCGTCCAGGCCACCGGGATCGGCATCCGATAGCCGCCGGGCACCAGGGCCACGGCTCATACGATGGGAGCCAGGCGTAGGTCGGGTCCGGGCCGACGGCACCGGCGCTGCCCGGCTCGGCGCCGCGCTTCGGTCGGGGCGCCACCATCAGCACGTCGTGGCCGGCGCGGCCGAGCCCGCGAGCGAGCGCCTCGGTCGAGACGGTGACGCCCGACAGGTAGGGAAGGTAGGTCTCGGTGAAGATGGCGACGCGCATGGCGCCTAGCGAGTCCGGCGGATGGAGGGTGGTGGGCGATACTGGATTCGAACCAGTGACCTCACGGATGTGAACCGTGCGCTCTAACCAACTGAGCTAATCGCCCATCGCCGGGGAGCGCACAGTATAGCGGCGGGCCCGGACTCGCCCTCAATCGCTCGCCGGCCACGACGCTGGTCAGCCACCGTCAGCTGCGATAGGAGCCGACCAGGACCCCGAAGATGAGGAGTGCCACCAGCGGCGACCAGTCGAGCCCGCCCATCGGAGGGATCAATCGGCGAATCGGCGCCAGGATCGGCTCGGTGACCTGGTAGATGAAGGCCACCAGCCCGCCGCCACCGGTGGGCGTCATCCAGCTGGTGACGACGCGCGCAATGAGGAGGAACCAGAGCACGAGCTGAGCAGCTGGACGAAGTTGAGCAGCAGCACCATCAGCAGCGGAGGATACCAGCCCGCGCCGGCCGCTTCGGCTCGCTAGCCAGGCCTCGGTCCGAAGAGCGCGGTACCGATCCGCACCAGCGTGGCCCCCTCCGCCACGGCCGCCTCGCCGTCGCCGCTCATCCCCATCGACAGCTCCGGCAGGCCGATGCCCGCGCGCTCCTGGAGGCGATCGCGCAGACCGCGCAGGGCGGCGAAGCGGCGCCGCTGCTCGTCGGCGTCCGCGTGGCGCGCCATGGTCATCAGGCCGACGACGCGATCACCGACTGCGGGCAGCGCCTCGTCCAGCCGCTCGGGTGGGGACCGCCTTCGTGGCTCGCCGTCACGTTGACCTGCAGCAGCAGGCGGGAGCGAGGCCGTGTTCCCCGCCTCCGTCGCTGAGCCGTCGCAGGAGCTCGACGGAGTCGACGGAGTGGATCAGCGCGAATGCGGCGACCGCCTTGCGCGCCTTGTTCCGCTGCAGCCGACCGACGAGGTGCCATTCGGCGCCGGGCAGCGCCTCGATCTTCGGAAGCGCCTCCTGTACGCGGTTCTCCCCGAGCCGCGTCAGCCCGGCGTCGGGCAGCGCGCGCCACCTCGGTCCCGAAGCCCTTGGTGACCGCGACGATCCGGAAGCCGTCAGGGTCACGCCCCGCACCTCCGCCGCGGCCCGAAGGCGTGCCGTCAGCCGCTCGTGACGGGCGGCGACCTCCTCGACGGCCGGGGGAGCGTATCGGCTATTCGCCCTTGTGGCGCAGGAAGCTGGGGATGTCGAGGTCGGTCTCGCCGTACGACGGCCGGTCGAGGCTGGATCGCACGGGAAGCGCCTGGCGTTCGCTGGGCCGGATCTCGGTCGGCCTCGCGGCCGCGCGCGAAGGGCGAGGGCTCGCCCATCTGGTCCTCCAGCTTTGCGCTGTCGGCGCGCTCGCGCTCGATCTCGGCCAGGATCTCGCGGCTGCGATCGTCAAGGGCCTGCTCGACGCCGCCTGCCGACTCCGCGTGCACGGCGCGACCCGGCGCCTTCGCCTTGCGGCTCGAATCGAAGCCGGTGGCGATGACCGTCACCTTGACCTCGTTGCCCATCCGTCGTCGATGACCGCGCCGAAGATGATGTTGGCTTCGGGGTCGGCGGCCTCCTTGATCACCTCGGCCGCCTCGTTGACCTCGAAGAGGCTCAGCTCGCTGCCGCCGGTGATGTTGAACAGCACGCCGCTCGCGCCCTCGATCGAGCTCTCGAGCAGCGGGCTGGCGATCGCCGCGCGCGCCGCTTCGACGGCGCGGTTCTCGCCGGTGCCGATGCCGATCCCCATCAGCGCCGAGCCCGGCGTCGCGTCATGATCGTCTTCACGTCGGCGAAGTCGAGGTTGATCACGCCGGGCACGGTGATCAGGTCGGAGATGCCCTGGATGCCCTGGCGCAGGACGTCGTCGGCCATCCGGAAGGCCTCGAGCGATCGTGGTCTTCTTCTCGACCACGCTCGAGCAGGCGCTCGTTGGGGATGGTGATCAGCGTGTCGCACGTTGTCCTTGAGCAGCTCGCGATGCCCTGCTCGGCGACGCAGCGTGCGGCGGCTGCCCTCGAAGCTGAACGGCTTGGTGCACGACGCCCACGGTCAGCGCGCCGACCTCCGTGGCGATCTCGGCGATGACCGGCGCCGCGCCCGGTGCCGGTGCCGCCGCCCATGCCGGCGGTGATGAAGATCATGTCGGCGCCTTGAGCGCCTCGCAGATCTTCTCGTGTCCTCCTCGGCGGCCTGCGGCCCATCTCGGGATTGCCGCCCGCGCCGAGGCCCTTGGTCAGCTTGTCGCCGATGCGGATGCTTGTGCGGGCGCGTCGCGACTGGAGCAGCGCCTGGGCGTCGGTGTTGACGGCGATGAACTCGACGCCCCTCATCTCGGCCCGGATCATCCGGTTGACGGCGTTGCTGCCGCCGCCGCCGACGCCGACGACCTTGATCTGCGCGAAATTCTCTGCATCCGAACGGAGCGGCATGTCGGACCTCTCCTCAGCCCGGTAGCTGGCGTGGCTCGACCCCGGCGCTCGCGGGTTGATCGATTCTAGCGCCACCCCCGGCCCTGTGAGCGATTTGTCCACATCGGCGCGAGTTGTCCACATGTCCGATTTCGCGGTGGAGAGCCACTGCCGACACCCTCTCTAGCCGGGAAGTTCGCATCCAGTCGGCGATGCGGCGCAGCCCCCGCCCACCCGTCGCGGCCGTCGTAGCTGATGGGCTCCTGCCGATGTGGTTCGCCCCCCACAGACCGACCCATCGGCGTGCTGAAGGCCGGGTTGGAGAGTTGGTCCATGAGGCCCCCGACGCCCTGTGCGGATCGGATCCCCACAGGGCGTAGGAGGCCTCATGGACCAGCTCGGCAACCCGGCCTTCAGCACGTCGATCGGCCTCCTGCTGTGGGGAGCGAACCACCTCAACGAGGAGCCCCTCGGCTACGACGGCCGCAACGGCGTGGGCGCGGGGCTGCGCGGCGTGGTCGACTGGGTGCGGAGCCTCTTCCCCGGCTGAGGGTCGTTTCGGCAGTGGCTATCCACCGCGGAAATCCACCCTGTGGACAACTTCGCGGCGCATTGTGGACAAATCGCCGACAGGGCCGGGGGTGGCTCGGTAGAATCGGTCAAACCCGCGAGCGTCGGGTTGGCCACTCCCTACCGGGCTGAGGAGAGATACCCGAAATGCCGCTCCGGTCAGACTCCGAGAACTTCGCTCTGATCAAGGTCATCGGCGTGGGAGGCGGCGGCAGCAACGCCGTCAACCGGATGATCCGCGCCGAGATGATGGGGGTCGAGTTCATCGCCGTGAACACCGATGCCCAGGCTCTGCTCCAGAGCGATGCCCCGCACAAGATCCGCATCGGCGACAAGATGACGCGTGGCCTCGGTGCCGGCGCCGACCCCAACGTCGGCCAGCGGGCGGCGGAGGAAGACTCGGAGAAGATCTACGAGGCGCTCAAGGACGCCGACATGATCTTCATCACCGCGGGCATGGGCGGCGGCACCGGATCGGGCGCCGCACCGGTGATCGCCGAGATCGCCAAGGACCTCGGCAGCCTGACGGTTGGGGTCATCACCAAGCCGTTCAGCTTCGAAGGCGTGCGCCGCAAGCTGGTCGCGGAGCAGTACTCGGAGCTGCTCAAGGACAAGTGCGACACGCTGATCACCATCCCGAACGACCGGCTGCGCGAGGTGGTCGACAAGAAGACCTCGATCCTCGACGCATTTCGGGTGGTGGACGACGTCCTGCGACAGGGCGTGCAGGGGATCAGCGACCTCATCACCGTCCCCGGCCTCATCAACCTCGACTTCGCCGACGTGAAGACGATCATGCGCGACGCCGGCTCCTCGATGATGGGGATCGGGATCGGCACCGGCGAGAGCCGAGCCGTCGACGCGGCGCGTGCGGCGGTCATGTCGCCACTGCTCGAGGTGAACATCCAGGGCGCCCGCGGGATCCTCTTCAACGTGACCGGCGGCAGCGATCTCGGCCTCTTCGAGGTGAACGAGGCGGCCGAGGTGATCAAGGAGGCCGCCGACCCGGAGGCCAACATCATCTTCGGCACCGTGATCGACGACCGGATGCGCGACGAGGTCAAGGTGACGGTCATCGCCACCGGCTTCGATTCGAGCCGCAAGGCAAAGGCGCCGGGTCGCGCCGTGCACGCGGAGTCGGCAGGCGGCGTCGAGCAGGCGCTTGACGATCGCAGCCGCGAGATCCTGGCCGAGATCGAGCGCGAGCGCGCCGACCGCGCAAAGCTGGAGGACCAGATGGGCGAGCCCTCGCCCTTCGCGCGCGGCCGCGCCGAGTCGACCGAGATCCGGCCCAGCGAACGCCAGGCGCTTCCCGTGCGACCCAGCCTCGACCGGCCGTCGTACGGCGAGACAGACCTCGACATCCCCAGCTTCCTGCGCCGCAAGAACGACTGACCGATACGCTCCCGACCGTCGAGGAGATCGCCGCCCGTCGCGAGCGGCTGACGGCACGCCTTCGGGCCGCGGCAGAGCGTGCGGGGCGTGACCCTGACGGCTTCCGGATCGTCGCGGTCACCAAGGGCTTCGGGACCGAGGTGGCGCGCGCTGCCCTCGACGCCGGGCTGACACGGCTCGGGGAGAACCGCGTCCAGGAAGCGCTTCCGAAGATCGAGGCGCTGCCGGGCGCCGAATGGCACCTGGTCGGTCGCCTGCAGCGGAACAAGGTGCGCAAGGCGGTCGCCGCATTCGCGCTGATCCACTCCGTCGACTCCGTCGAGCTCCTGCGACGGCTCAGCGACGCAGGCGGGGAACCCGGCCTCGCTCCGCGCCTGCTGCTGCAGGTCAACGTGACGGCCGAGCCGACGAAGGCGGGCTTCGCACCCGAGCGGCTGGACGAGGCGCTGCCCGCAGTCGGTGATCGCGTCGTCGGCCTGATGACCATGGCGCGCCATGACGCGGACGCCGACGAGCAGCGGCGCACCTTCGCCGCCCTGCGCGATCTGCGCGATCGCCTCCAGGAGCGCGCGGGGATCGGCCTGCCGGAGCTGTCGATGGGGATGAGCGGCGACGCAGAGGCTGCCGTGGCGGAGGGGGCCACGCTGGTGCGGATCGGTACGGCGCTCTTCGGACCGAGGCCTGGCTAGCGAGCCGAAGCGGCCGGCGCGGGCTGGTATCCTCCGCTGCTGATGGTGCTGCTGCTCAACTTCGTCCAGCTGCTCGGCTACGTGCTCTGGTTCCTCCTCATTGCGCGCGTCGTCACCAGCTGGATGACGCCCACCGGCGGCGGCGGGCTGGTGGCCTTCATCTACCAGGTCACCGAGCCGATCCTGGCGCCGATTCGCCGATTGATCCCTCCGATGGGTGGGCTCGACTGGTCGCCGCTGGTGGCACTCCTCATCTTCGGGGTCCTGGTCAGGCTCCTATCGCAGCTGACGGTGAGCTGACCAGCGTCGTGGCCGGGCGAGCGATTGAGGGCGAGTCCGGCCCGCCGCTATACTGTGCCGCTCCCCGGCGATGGGCGATTGGCTCAGTTGGTTAGAGCGCACGGTTCACATCCGTGAGGTCACTGGTTCGAATCCAGTATCGCCCACCACCCTCCATCCGCCGGACTCGCTAGGCGCATGCGCGTCGCCATCTTCACCGAGACCTACCTTCCCTACCTGTCGGGCGTCACCGTCTCGACCGAGGCGCTCGCTCGCGGGCTCGGCCGCGCCGGCCACGACGTGCTGATGGTGGCGCCCCGACCGAAGCGCGGCGCCGATCCGGGCAGCGCCGGTGCCGTCGGCCCGGACCCGACCTACGCCTGGCTCCCATCGTATGAGCCGGTGGCCCTGGTGCCCCCCGGCTATCGGATGCCGATCCCGGTGGCCTGGACCGCGGGACGCCGCGCCGCGATCGCCTTTGCGCCGCAGATCGTGCATGCCCAGTCGCCGTTCGCGAGCGGCCTGCTGGCGGACGAGGTCTCGCGCCGGCTGCACGCCCCCTGGTCTTTACCCACCACACGCGATTCGCCGACTACCGCCATTACCTCGGGCCACTCGCCGCTCCGGCGACGGCCGCGCTGGACGCCCACCTGCGCCGCTTCTGGGCCGGCTGTGCCGCGGTCGTCGCCCCATCCTCGGACCTGGCCGCAGAGATCGGCGAGCGGCTCGGGCCGCAGGGGCCGCTCGTCCGGGTCATCCCGACGGGGATCGATCTCGGGGTGATCCGGTCCCTCACGCCGATCGACCCGCGACCCGCGGCGGCGTGGCCGGCCGACAGCGTCGTGGTGGCCACCCTGGGCAGGCTCGCGCGGGAGAAGAATCTCGAGCTGCTGGTCGAGGCCTTCGGGTCGGCAGCCGCCGACGAGGGAAGACTGCGAATGCTGCTGATCGGTGGCGGGCCGCTCGAGGCCAGCCTCCGTCGCGGGGTCGAGCGCAGCGGTCTCGCGGCAAGGGTCCACTTCGCCGGGAAGCGGCCTCACGCCGACGCCCTGGCGCTGCTCGCCGGCGCGGACCTCTTCGCGTTTGCCTCCCAGACCGAGACGCAGGGGCTCGTCCTCGCCGAGGCGCTCGCCTGCGGCGTCCCGGTCGTGGCCCTCGACGGCCCCGGCGTCACCGACTCTGTCCGGCACGGGATCGACGGGCTGGTTGCCTACGACGGCGCGGAGCTCGGTCGGATGATCGGCGCGCTGGCCGCGGACACGGGACGTCGCCAGCGCATGGCGTCCGCCGCGCGTGAAGGGGCCGAGCGCTTTGCGGCCGAGCGGTGTATCGGCGAGATGGAGGATCTCTACCGCAGGCTCCTGCGCTGAGGATTGGTCTTTTGCTTGCGTCGCGGGTGGGGCCGCGTACAATGCGGGCCATGCGAGTGAGTCTGGTGGCCCGCTACGTCTCCCATCCGGTGATGGATTTCGGTCGGAGTCGACGGGCAGGACCCCGCTCGCGGCTGGGCCTGAACCGGTCGTCGACCGTCTACCATCGACCCCGGCGCTCGGTCCTTCGTCAGCCCACCATTGGCGCGCTCCGCTCGCAGACGAGCCGCTTCCGGTTCCCGTCGGTCGGTCGCCTTGCGCGCATCCCGGCCCGTCGGGCCGCCTCGCCGTTCGGGTTGCTGCGCGCCCGCCGCTCGTAGCGGCGCGTGGCTCCGCTGCGCAGCGCACGCGCCACCTCGGCCGGGGGCGTCGTCTACCGTACCGCGCCAGGACGCACCGAGGTTGCCCTCGTCCATCGGCTGAAGCCTGCGCTCTGGGCGTTACCGAAGGGGACGCCGCAGGCCGGTGAGACGCTCGAGGAGACCGCACGGCGCGAGACGCGTGAGGAGACCGGCCTCGAGGTGGAGATCGAGCAGCCGATCAGCTCGATCCGCTATTTCTTCGTGCGCGGGCGGACGCGATTCGCCAAGACCGTCCATTTCTTCCTGATGCGGCCGGTGGGCGGCGACCTGTCGCTCCACGACCACGAGTTCGACGAGGTTCTCTGGTGGCCGCTCGAAGAGGCGATCGAGCTGGTGACCTACCCGACAGAACGCTCCGTTCTCGAGCGGGCCGCAGCACTGCTGGCCGTGACTCCCACGGCCGCCGACCAGGCGAGCGCCTGATGCACCGGTGAGCGAGGCGGTCGCGGGATTGCGGCGCACGCCGCTGCACGACGTCCACGTCGCGCTCGGCGCGCGGATGGTGCCCTTCGCCGGCTACGAGATGCCGGTGCAGTACCGCTCGATCATCGAGGAGCATCGGACCGTCCGGAGCGCGGTGGGTCTCTTCGACCTCTCGCACATGGGGGAGGTCGCGATCAGCGGTCCAGAAGCCCTCGCCTTCAGCCGCTACGCGGTCGTGAGCGATCCCGGCGCGCTGGAACCGGGCCAGGCGCAGTACTCGATGCTCTGCACCGATGAGGGCGGAATCATCGATGACCTGATCCTGTACCGAACCGACGAGGGGTACCTGATCGTCTGCAACGCCTCCAACCGGGAGGCCGTCGTGGAGCACCTTGGCCGTCTCCTGTCGCGCGGCGACTTCGACGCGGTGATCGACGATCGGAGCGAACGAACCGCGCTGCTGGCCCCACAGGGCCCCCGAGCCGCGGAGCTGGTCGGCGGGCTGACCGGCCTCGACCTGACCGGGCTCGCCAACTATCACTCGCTCGCGGCCCGCGTGGCCGGCATCGACTGCCTCGTGGCACGCACCGGCTACACAGGGGAGGACGGCTTCGAGCTCTTCTGCGACGCGCGCCGCGCAGAGCGACTCTGGCAGGCGCTGACGGAGGCCGGAAGCCCCCTGGGCCTCGAGCCCTGCGGCCTTGGCAGTCGGGACACGCTCCGGCTCGAGGCGGGGATGCCGCTCTACGGCAACGAGCTCGACCGCGAGACCAACCCCTTCGAGGCGAACCTCGGGCGCGTCGTGAAGCTCGAGAAGGGGGAGTTCGTTGGCCGCCGCGCCCTGCACCGGATCCAGCAGGAGGGCCCGCGTCGGAAGCTGATCGGCCTTGCCATGCGCGACACCGCGATCCCGCGCCACGGCTACGCAGTGCGCGCGGGCGGGAGCGAGGTTGGCACCGTGACCAGCGGGACGCTCTCCCCGACTCTCGGAGAGCGAATCGCAATGGCCTACGTGCCGGCCGACCAGGCCGCGATCGGCAACCCGTTCGAGGTCGTCGTGCGCGAGCGTGCCCACCCCGCCGAGCAGGTAAAGTTGCCCTTCTACCGGCGGCCGCGCCCCGCGCCGGCAGCCTAGCCCAGCTCCCCGCGGCGCAGCATGAGGTCTTGATCCGACCATGTATCCCGACGATCTCCGCTATTCGAAGGACCACGAGTGGGTCCGCGTGGAGGATCGCCGCGACGATCGGCATCACCAGCTTCGCGGCCGATGAGCTCGGCGACATCGTCTTCGTGGAGCTTCCCGAGCCCGGCACGGCCGTCAAACAGTTCGCGAGCTTCGGGGTCGTCGAGTCGGTGAAGGCGGTGAGCGACCTGTACGCCCCGGTCTCGGGCGAGGTTGCCGAGGTCAACGACGACGCTGCGCGAGGAAGCCGGAGCTGGTGAACGCAGATCCGTTCGGCGATGGCTGGATGATGCGGGTCGAGCTCGGCGCGACCCGACGAGGTCGAGCAGCTCATGGACCCGGCCGCGTACCAGGCGCAGACCGCCGGCTGATGGGGTACTCCCCGCACACGGCGGCGGACCGGGACCAGATGCTCGCCACCATCGGGGTGGCTGCCGTCGACGATCTGTTCGCGGATATCGCTCCCCGTTCCAGCCTGCCAGCTTCGATCTGCCCCTCCCCGTTTGACCGGATGGAGGTCCGTGTCGAGCTGGCACGCCTCGCCAGGCACGCAACCGGATCGCCGAACGTGAGCTTCCTCGGCGCGGGTGCCTACCGCCACCTCGTCCCCTCGGTCGTCAACGAGGTGATCGGCCGGAGCAAATTATCGACCTCGTACCCCCTACCAGCCCGAGGTGAGCCAGGGGACCCTGCAGAGCATCTACGAGTTCCAGTCGCTCATCTGCGAGCTGACGGGAATGGAGGTGGCGGAGCGCCAGCCCACTACGACGGCGCGACCGCGACCGCCGAGGCGGCCCTGATGGCCTGCCGCCTGACCCGGCCCCAGACCGGGTGGCGGTGTCGGAGCGCGCTCAGTCCCCCGATTACCGGCGTGTCCTGGAGACCTACTGCTCCGGACCGGGGATCGAGGCCGTGGAGCTGCCCGCCGATCTGTCGATGGGCGGCTCCGGTGGACGGATCCAGCGGCGGGCGACCGGCTCGTCGACGATGAGCACGGCCTGTCTCGTGGTGCAGCAGCCCCAACTTATCTCGGCCAGCTGGAGGAGATGTCCGGGCTGGCGGACCTGGCGCATGCGGCCGGCGCCCCAGCTGGTCGCGGTGGTCGAGCCTACCTCGCTGGCGGTCCTGGCGGCGCCCGGCAGCCTATGGGGCCGACATCGTCGCCGCCGAAGGGCAGCCGCTTGGCATCCCGGTCAGCTTCGGGGGCCCGTACGTCGGCCTCATGGCGGCGAAGATGGCCTCGGTGCGCCAGATGCCCGGCCGCTTGGTCGGGGGCGACGCGGGACGCCCAGGGCCGCCCGTGGATACGTCCTCACCCTCCAGGCTCGCGAGCAGCACATCCGGCGCGAGGGGGCGGCCTCGGAACATCTGCACCAACCAGGCGCTCTGCGCGCTGGCCGCCACCGCCTACCTGGCGGCGGTCGGCCCGCACGGGCTGCGCGAGGTTGCCGAGCTCTCCCTGACGCAGGCCCGCCACCCTGGCCTCCGCGCTCGAGGCGGCCGGCGTCGGCGAGCGACGGTTCGCAGAGGGCCTATTTCAACGAGGTGGCGATCCAGAGTGCCCAGATGCCAATCGTCGCCACGCCGAGCTGGCTCGAGCAGGGGATCGTGGCGGGGCTGCCGCTCGGGCGGGAGTATCCCGGGCTCGGCAGACACCCTTCTGCTGGCGGCCACCGAGCTGACGCGAAGATGCGGACATCGGAGCGCCTGGTCAGGGGCGCTCGAGGCGACCCGATGAGCGTCGCAGGAGCGGGCGCCCGCAGGCCGATGCCCCAGCGGTCGGGGAGCCGCATTCCACTCGCCCGAGAGTGGCGCCGCAGCTGACCGTGGTGGAGCCGCTCATCTTCGCCGCTGGAAGGGCGCCCGCCGCGGCGTCCGCTTCCGCAGCCGTCGGAAGGCGGCGCGCGCCGCCGCGGCCGCATCAGCCGGAGCTGCCCGACTCGGCCCTGCGGCGCGTCGCCGCATCTCCCGGAAGTAGACCGAGCTCGACCTCCTCCGGCACTTCAACCGGCTCAGTCACCTGAACCACGCCATCGATCTCGGCTTCTACCCACTCGGC
>CAWCXQ010000011.1:0-536326 GCA_963799675.1 uncultured Chloroflexia bacterium | reverse complement strand
CGCGTCATATCGCTCCTGAGTGCGACAGGAGATGTCGCAACGTGACCCGATGGGTGACTTCCTGGTCAGCCAGGCGCAATCTGGGAGATAAGTACGCACGGGAGCGTTGAGGTCGACCTTGCCTGCTTGACAAGGCGCATAATGATAGTAGCGGTAAAGGTTTTGTGGTAGCATCCGATCTGGAATAGCTGGTTATCTGCCCGTGGACTGTAGGGGAGGGGGTGCTCGATATTTGTGACCCCGAAGTGGCGCTATCTTTCCTGATCGCCGTCAATCGATCCGGAACTTTCCACTCCCCAAAGTCCCAACCGAGCCATCTCCTCTTGCCCCCACTGTCCCGAGCCGGCAAGAGGCCATCGTGGGCGGTCTCCCGTGTCTTCATATTGCGCTCCTGTAGGTTAAGCAGTTTTTGCTGCCCTTTACCGGGCAACACTCCTGCCTACGCTCCCTCGGCAAAGAAAGTCTGCAGAGTAAGAGAGTTCATCCGCTCTATCGGGACTCCGATGCACGAAAAAGAACCTGCCCGGTGGCGGATTCTCTTATGTGGAGAATTCGAATTCTTCTAGCTTGTAGCGTCGTCGATAGCGTTCTCGATGTTCCTCTTGGCGTGGCCGAGAGTGCCTCAACGTTGCCTTTGGCCTCGGTAGCTCGGCCTTCTGCTTGCTTTCCTAATCCTCTAGCTTCTTGAGTGCTATCGCCTGTTGCTTCGCCGACTTCTTCCTGTACCTTGCCGGCTGCTTGCTCTGCCTTACCTTTTAGCTTATCGCCTAATCCGTCAGTCATAGTTTTTCTCCTTATCGTGATGTATCAAACGCGGATCGTATTGTGTCGATCCCGATCACATTTATATGTGAAGCAACTTTCGTGCCTATGTCGTGAGAAACGTCCTTCCAGACGACCCGCAACGGTCGTTCCCACGATATACGACATCTGTCTACGGGCACGATAGCACGCCACTTCATCAGGCGTTGGGCGCTCCGAACGATGGGTCCATGGGACTATCGTTGCCCCGCTTACTGGGCCAAACGGGCTCATTTCAGTACGGCGTTAGGCGCGTATCATACTTGGGGAGTGTTACAGCGCTTGTTTTGGTGTTGCCTTGTGCAAGATAGGCCTGCCCGTCTTTGACCGGCTCGCTCCTCCTGGTGGGCAATCCTTATGACACTACAAAGAAAACAATGGGCGTTATCGCTCACTTTGGCCATTCTCGATCCTCGTCCTTATCTTGTTCTGATAGAATCGTCCTGGGAGCTCTCGACCCTGGAAAGCGGGGACCCGAGGCCAATGTACAGCGTGTGGAGGCGCTCAACGTATTAGCTACCCTTGAAGGAACCACCCGCGATTGGTCGTTATGGGACGACACTTACTCGTATGTTGCCGACCACGATGAGAGCATATTTCAACTCGAACCTCGCCGACATCCTACCCATGGTCAGCAACCATCTCAATGTTATGCTCTTCATTGACGCTGAGGGTGGGGTGGTAAGTGCTCGAGCGGCTGACTATCGGGCGGGCAAAACGGCACATTTCCCGAGAGCCTGATCGCGCAGGTCAATCTCAACAAAGATCTGCTGAACACCCCACAGCCGAAGCAGTATCAAGGGCATAATTGCATCCCCGAAGGTCCGATGCTCATCGCCTCTGAGCCCATTATGCACAGCACAGGCTCGGGCAACATCGATGGAACGCTAATATTCGGGCGCTTCCTCGATACAGATGCAGTTCAACATCTGGCCAAAGTCACTCTGATCGGCCTATCCCTGACATCTATGTCCAGCCTCGAGCCAACCCTGGGAGCATGATGACGGCATGCCGGTTCTGACTCCCCGACGCACCCTTGGAGATCCTGCCAAGGAGCGATACACAGCTTGACGCGTACTATCTGCTCGACGACGTATTTGGGAAGCCGGCGTTCGTCGTGGAGGCAGAAATGCCGAGAGCTACCTATCAGCGGGGGGTGCAAACCCTACAATACTACCTGCTTACTCTGCTCGGGGTGGGCATAGTATGGGGCCTGGTTGTAACCTTCCTGCTTAGAGGCCTCGTGCTCTCCAGGCTAGCGAGGCTCAGACGCGACGTCGGCGTGATAAGCACGAGCAGCGATACGTCGGCCAGGGTCACGATGAGCGGAACTGATGAGCTTTCAAGTCTTGCTGTGTCGATAAATGAAATGCTCTCCGTATTGCATAGCTCGCGTGAAGAACAGAGAGAAGGAGAAGAGCGCTACAGGGCCGTGGTCGAGCAAACGCGGAAGCGATCTTTATCGTCGACGCCGCTACCGGCCACTTCATCGAAGCCAATGCCGCCTTCCAGTCGCTCCTGGGTACAGCTTTGACGAGCTGACTTATCTGAAGCTTGCAGATATTGTCGAGGCCGAAGGCGCTAGAACGGGCCTGCTGAGCCGCGACACGACAGGCTTGCTCAGGCTCGCAATAGAAAGAAAGTACATTCGCAAAGATGGATCGGTGGTCAATGTTGAAGTGAGCGACAGCCGCATCACTTATGGAGGCCGGCAGGTGCTTTGCGTGGTCGCCCGTGATATTACTGACCGCAAACGCGCAGAATCCGCCCTGCGCGAGCTTGCCCGGCGTGACGGGCTGACAGGCCTCTATAACCGGCGCGAGATGCAGCGTATCCTGCGCGAGCAGACAGAGCTTCACACTCGACTGGGCCAACCTCTGTCCTTCATCTTGCTCGACATTGACCACTTCAAGACGGTGAATGATACCTACGGCCATCAGGTGGGTGACGCTGTGCTGTGGTGGATGGGCGGTTCTCATGCCTCAGCTTGTTCGGCAATCCGACTGGGTGGCTCGATACGGTGGCGAGGAACTAGCTATCATCCTGCCAGGCACTCCTATAGAGGTCGCCTACGAGCTGGCCGAACGCATACGGTTGGTGCTGGCTGAGCAACTCTTTGAGTTCACTCAAGATTGGATTCCCTTCACGGAAAGCGATCACGAAACCGTCCTGGCAAACGAAACGCTCAAGCTGGCAAACGAAGGCGAACCCGAGTTACTGATCCCTATAACCGTCAGCCTCGGCGTGTCAGCCCTTGGCGGCTCGGTAAGCTCCGAGGAGGCCCTGGTCTACTCTGCAGACAGGGCCCTTTACTCAGCGAAACGTCAGGGGCGCAACTGTACAGTCACTAGTATGGAGCAGGCTCCCCGACTTAACATCGTGGCGAACTAGGAGTAGTCGTCACCGGATCATGCCAGCCGCCCGGCGGCGTGACGTCTCCCGTTGTTGCCCAGGTGCCCTTGTCATATGTCTTGACCGGAGGAGGGTCGTGCAAGGCGGGGTCCACCACCCGCCACGCTGCCTCCACGGCGTCTCTCTCGCGTGAACAGCGTTGCGTCCCCTCGAAGCGCATCACCCAGTAGCCTCTCGTACGGCGCCATGATATCGGTTGTCGCGTAGCGCATCAACAACTCCACGGGCTCACCCTCTACCTCTTCTCGCCGGGCTTTTTGGCCTGTGTGTTGAGCCCGATCAAGACGTCGGGGTTGAGCTGAAAACGCACCAGGTTGGCCGGCTCGTTTAGCGGGCTGTCAAACACGTCAAGCGGTGGCTGTTTCAGCTGCACCACCACCTCTGTAGCCGTAATCGGAAGAGACTTGCCCGCCCTGATATAGAACGGTACCCCCGCCCAGCGCCAATTATCTATGAACAGGCGTAGCGCGGCGAATGTCTCCGTTTGCGAGCGAGGCGCGACGCCCTCTTCCTTCTTATATCCCTTATACTGGCCGCGAACCACGTCTTCGGGGCCGATGGGGCGCATCGCTTTGAGTAGCAAAGACTTCTGATCGCGCTCGCCATCCGGGTTGCCCGCTGATGGAGCCTCCATAGCAAGCAGCGAGAGCACTTGCAGCAGGTGATTTTGTATCACGTCCCTGATCGCGCCTACGCCGTCATAGAACTTGCCGCGCCCGGCTACGTCGAAGTCTTCGGCCATCGTGACCTGCACGCACTGCACATAATTCCGGTTCCAGATCGGTTCCAGGAAGGTGTTGGCGAAGCGGAAGAAGAGTAGATTTTGCACAGCTTCCTTGCCCAGGAAGTGATCAATGCGGAAGATTGAGCCCTCAGGAAAGTAACGGTGCAGGTCGCGGTTGAGCTCCCTTGCTGATGCCAGATCATGACCGAAGGGTTTCTCGACCACCACGCGTGCATTATTCGTAAGGCCGGCCTTGGCCAATCCTTCCGTCACTATGGTGAAGAAGACCGGTGGGATCGCCAGGTAAAACAGCGGGCTCTTCGCCGAGCCTAGCGCCTTTTTCAGCTTCTCATAGGTTGCCGGGTCCTTGTAGTCGCCGCCCACATAATGGAGCAGGCCCGACAACTTGGAAAAAGCCCCCTTGTCTACGCCGTCCCCATGCTTGATACTGTCTCGGGCGCGCGCTCTGTAGCTGCGCATCAGTCAGGTCAGACCCTGCCACGCCTATGACAGGTATATCCAGCTGTCCGCACTTTACGAGCTCCTGCAAGGCCGGGAAGATCTGTTTGTATGCAAGATCGCCCGTTGCGCCGAAGAAGACTAGAGTGTCAGATGCGCCGCTCACTGGAAGTCCTCCGGGTTGGTGGAAGTGTTCTTGCCGGCTGTCGTGGCTGCGTCTGTGGCCTTGGCCACTCCCTTGGCCTCCGCAACCTTGTCCTTGCTGGTTAATTCAGCTGCATCGGTTGATGCTGTAGCGCCGGTGTGTGCGTCGGGGTTTTGCTCCAGGTGGCCGCCAAACTGGAAGCGCATCGCAGACAGTAACTTGTTCGAGTAGTCGGCTTCGCCCCGGGAGGCGAACCGCTGGTACAAGGCCGCGCTCAGCACAGGCATGGGCACCCCTTCGTCTATTGCGGCCGCCAGTGTCCACCGCCCTTCGCCCGAGTCGGATACGCGGCCTGTGTAGTTGGATAGCGTATCGTTGTTCACGAGAGCGGCAGCCGAGAGGTCAAGCAGCCAGGAAGCGACCACGCTTCCGCGCCTCCACACCTCCGCGATATCCGGTATGTTGAGGGTGTACTTGTAGTATTCGGGGTGCCGCAAAGGGGATGTTTCGGCGTTCACTGTCTGGTCTGTATTGCCGATGTCGGCCATATGCAGCACGTTGAAGCCCTCAGCGTAGGCCGCCATCAACCCATACTCTATGCCGTTGTGAACCATCTTGACAAAATGCCCCGAGCCGCTTGGCCCGCAGTGAAGATAGCCCTGCTCGGCCGTGCCGCCCATCTTGTCGCGGCCTGGGGTGCGCGGGATGTCGCCTCTGCCGGGAGCCAGCGCCGCGAATATGGGGTCGAGACGCTGCACTATCTTGTCCTCGCCCCCGATCATCAAGCAGTAGCCGCGCTCAAGGCCCCACACGCCCCCGCTGGTGCCGCAGTCAACATAATGTATGCCTTTCGGCTCGAGAGTGGCCGCGCGGCGAATATCGTCCTGGTAGAAGCTGTTGCCCCCGTCTATGATAGTGTCGCCCGCCTCCAGTAGATCTGCCAGCGCGGCGACCTCTGCATCCACGCTCGCCGCCGGGATCATCAGCCAGATCGAGCGCGGCTTGTCCAGCTTCTTTACCATATCCTCGAGAGATGTAGCGCCCTTGGCGCCCACTTTTACCAGCGCGTTCACCGGCTCAGGGTGGCGGGCGTAAACCACGCATTCCTGTTTCGCCTCCAGTAGGCGCTTTACCATATTGGATCCCATACGTCCAAGACCAATCATGCCGAGTTGCATTCTGATGCTCCTTTGTCACGGCGCAGCGCTTGCACCAAATTATCAATTCCGGACCGAGGATGCCGGACGATGGATACCAAACGTTCGGCATGGTGGCTTGCAGAAGGGCACTGCGCCACCGTTGTGCGTACAAATCGCAGACCACCGCACAATAAAGTATACATCCGTCACTTGACTTATGCGGTTCTCAGTCCGATGTAAACACGAAGCATAAACCAGGCCAGCACGCTGAAACCCTGTGCACGACATATCCCATCAAGACCAACCGGCGCAGCCTGGAACGGCCTTCAGTGCTATACTTGAGGTGTATAACAAAGAGTTCAGACAGTATGTAAAGGAGTATTGATCGTGGAACCTAGATTGCACTATGGCAAAGTTGCACCCGCTGTATTGGCTGCCATGCGCGGACTTGAAGACGTCGTTCGTAATAGCGGCCTTGAGCCTAAACTAAAGGAGCTCGTGAAGGTGCGCGCCTCACAAATTAACGGCTGCGCTTACTGCGTAGACATGCACACGCTTGATGCACGCGCACTCGGAGAAACCGAGCAGCGTCTCTATGCCGTGGCAGTATGGGAAGAAGCGCCGTTCTTCACCGATCGCGAGCGGGCAGCCCTTCTATGGACCGAGAAGGTTACCCTCATCTCAGTAGACCGTGTGCCCGACGAAGTATACGAGCAAGTGCGTGCCCACTTCACCGAGGAAGAACTGGTCAAGCTTACCCTGGCCATAGTCGCAATAAACGGCTGGAACCGCTTCGCCGTTTCCTTCCGCAGCGTGGCCGGACGCTACAAGCCGAATATACACTCCCGCTGCTGCCGTCTCAGTGAATTCCTAGTTCACACGTCTGGCTTTCTACTAACAGACGACAGCTAACGGCCGCCATCAAGAGCGCTCTCCCTGGCCGGAACCTCTGCAGTTACCCCTCGTCGCCGCAGCACAGCACCCACCAGCGCGCAGCTCAGGGCTACGCCGCCCGCAACGAAGAACGCCAGTTGCGTGCCGCCAAGGCTCGCCAGCCCGCCCGCGACCAGCGCCCCTATAGCGTTGCTGCTGGAGAATATGTAGCTGTAAAGCCCGGCCACGCGCCCCTGCAAGTAACCCGGTGCCGACAGTTGCACTATCGTGTTCGTATTCGAGGTGTAAAGGGTGTAGGCGACGCCTGACAGTATCAGTATCACCACAGCGCCGAATATGGTGGTTTCGGGGGCAAGCAGCACCTCGCCGAGCCCGAACCCCGCAGCACTAGCCAGCAGTATGGGCCATGTCGCCTTGCCCAGCGAAGCCGAGATGAGCGCGCCCACCAGTGCTCCTGCTCCGAAGCAGGCCGTCAGCAGGCCATAAACCTCTGCGCCTGCACCAAGAGTGTCGCTTGCGACCAGCGGCAGCAGTACGTTGAAGTTAATACTGAAAGTGCAAATAAGCAAGAACATCCCCAGCGCAACCAGCAACCTCGGCTGATGCCACACGTAACGAAGCCCCTCCAGTGTGCCTTGCAGCACCGATTGCCTCTCACGGCGTTCGATGGGGTGAAGCTCACTTATGCGCATCATCATCAAAGCTACTATTACCGCTATGTAACTCACAGTATCAATGGCGAAGCAAATGCCGACCCCGAACAGCGCTATAAGGATGCCACCCACTCCGGGGCCTATGATGCGCGTGGCGTTGGCTACGCTGGAGTTGAGCGCAATCGCGTTGGGCAACTCGTCGCGCCCAACCATCTGGAAGATAAATGCCTGCCTGCTTGGGTTGTTAACGATTAGCGTGATGCCCCTGCAAGCAGCTATGGTGTATACCTCCCACAACTGTACGAAATTGAACAGCGTGAGGATCGTCATGACCCCGCTCAAAACAGCCAGCGCGATCTGCGTCAGTTGCAGGGTGTGCCGGTGCTCAAACCGGTCTATGATGGCGCCACCAAACAAGCCAAACAGAATATAAGGGGTGAACTGCGCGAAGGCCAGAAATCCTACCGCCACCGCAGAGTGGGTGAGTTGCAGCACGAGCCACGCCATCGCCGCACTTTGCAGCCATGTGCCAATCAGTGAGAGGAACTGCCCGAAGAAGTAGAGCCTGTAGTTGCGATGCTGGCGTAGGCTTTTGAAGGTGCGACCGCCGACGATCGACCTGGCTCGCATTGAAAGCTGCATACCTATGCCCCGTGCATGACGAACGGCAACATCGCCGACCGACAGTGAGCAGTATGCGCTTGTATGACCGTGACTAGCTGTTCGCTTGCCTCGCCGCTTTGTTTGTGCGAGGCAAAATAGCAAAAGTAATGACTATTATGCCCTATTGACGATGGTTCAATCGTAAAGCTTCCTCCCTTGGCGGTGCTGGTGAGGCTTTACAAATAGGCCCGGACCGCGCTCAACAGAATCGCACCGGAGGTAGCCTCCTGGTTGCCCTGCATTATATTTTAACACACTTCGGCAAAGGGAGGGGCCGGCGACCGGAGCAGAATGTGCCCGCTCCTCCTGCCTGCCTGCCATGGCTCAAGACCGGAGTGGCCTTTCTCTTCCAAACAGAATATTCTTCTGCCCCATTCTTACTCGCAAAGAATGTTATTCTTATTATACTAACCTTGATTTTCTCAAGGATATTGGACCAACTAATTTGCTGAAATGGCGAAGAAACATTGAATTCCATTGACTCCTGCTGAATTCGCTGCTATAATATGCCTTGTCCTACGGCTGTGTGGCGCCTATAGTTCGGCGTAAGTGCTGGTCCCCTAATATCTCTGTCTGGTCGTCCTGCCAGGATGAGAAGGAAGAACCTATATAATGACTCGTTTCAAGAATTCTTCGTCGATACCTCTGCTTTTTCATGCTGGCTCCTATATTACTCGCAAGTTGCGATTCATCACCCGCAGCAACTTCAACCCCTGATTCAATCTCCCCCCACGACGATCAAGTCAACGACAACGGCTGCGCCTTCGATTCCCGCCTACTGCCGTTAGTCAAGCTACCCAGCCCGCAACAGCCGCTCCGACGGCTACAGTGTCGGCTGCCTCTACAGCAACCTCGGGCACGACTGTGAACGCTGACCTCAGTGGCAGTCTGAGCTTCCTGGTCTTCGGCGAGCCGGCGGAAGCACAGGCTTTCGTGGACGTTGCTAACGGCTTCACGGCCGCCAACCCTGGCGTAACGATAAACACCGAGGCGGTGCCCTCGCAGCCCGACCACCTGGTCAAGCTGGCCACGTCGTTCGCCGCAGGCGACCCACCCGATGTTTGGGTGATCGATTATCGCCGCTTCGGGCTTCTTGCAGAACTCCGGTGTGATCGATCCGGTCGGGCCTTACCTCGACAAGAGCACAGTCATCCAGGCCACCGACTTCTACACCAAGCCACTTGTCCCATTCACCGTAAACGGGCAGCTGCAATGCATCCCGATGAATATGTCGAGCCTGGAGGTCTACTACAACAAAGACCTCTTCGACAAAGCCAAAGTGCCCTATCCGAAGGACAGGCTGGACCTGGGACGATTTCCTGAATGACGCCATCGCCATCACCGAGCTGAGCACGCCCGACGAGAAGATCTACGGCGTGGGAATCGACCCGCAATTGATCCGCCTGGCGCCCTTTATCTGGCAGAACGGCGGCGATATCGTGGACAATCTGGACCACCCGACCCGCTTCACCCTCGACACCCCCGAGGCCAAAGAGGCCTTCCAGTGGTTCGTCGACCTTGCAGAATAAATACCATGTGGTCGCCAGCCAGGAAGAGAACGCATCCGAGCAGGACGAAACCCGCTTCCTGTTCAACACGCTCGGCATGTGGCTGCTCAGCCGCCGCGTGGTGCCTGCGCTACGCACCAGCAGTGGCTTCACCTGGGATGTCGGCGCCGCTGCCGTCGGCAAGACAGGTGAGAACGTGAGCATCCTGCACACCGATGCCTATTGCATCTCCAAGGCGTCCAAAAACAAAGACCTGGCCTGGAAGTTCGTTGAGTATGCCAATGGCCCGGTTGGCCAGGTGATCGCCGCCAAAACGGGGCGCACCGTGCCCTCGCTCATGAGCGTCGCCGACTCGCCCACCTACCTGGAATCCGACAAGCCGCCGGCAAACAGCAGGGTCTTCCTCGACATGGGGCCGTACCTGCGCGCCACGCCCCAGATCGGCACCTGGCCCGATATCGAGTTGCGCGCCAATGCCGCGATCGAGCAGGCATTCTACGGCACATAACCGTCGACGAAGCCATCAAAGAGATAGAGGAAGGCACCGCGGCAGACTTCCAGCAGGAGAATTTCCCCGGCGCCATCGTTGTACCGACCCCTGTCCCCGGTAGACACGGCGAGGACGACTGAGCACTTCGACAGCAGAGAGGCCTTAGGAAGGGGATCTCACCTGAGAGGACACTTCATTTCCCAACACCTCTTTGTTAGTGGAGTGCTCGGAACGGTAGTCGAATAACAGAGAAGGATCTTGAGCAAGACTATATCGAGGAGGAATGGAATGCGTAAACTTTTCATGGTATGTGTAGCGGTGTTACTGGCTCTTTCGTTCGGATTGGGGCAGGCCAGCCATGTCATGGCGCAGGCGAAAGTAGTGCGCCTTACCCTTATCGACGAGAATGGATCGGGTGAAGATGGCTCGGCACAGATCACCGACCAGGGCGACGGCACCACCAAGGTCGAGCTGATCATGACCAACGAGCCTGCAGGAGCCGAGCAGCCTGCTGCCATTCACGCCGGTACCTGCACGAGCCTGGACGCTGATGTAGCGTTCGCGTTGACGGCCGTGAAGGACCTCAAGTCGACTAGCACCATAAAGACGGCGTTGGCCCCCTTGCTCGACAGCAAATACGCCGTGGTCGTTAGAAAATCGGCCACCGATAATACCGTCATTTCGTGCGGTATCTTGCCGTCTGCAGCAGTGGCGAACGGTGGAAAACTGACACTGGATCAGGTAATGACCACCTTGGTCGACCAGGCTACCGAGCTGGAAGGCTCCATCGAGACCGACGCGCAGGCGGGCTCTACCTGACGCCACGTAGTAGACCTCGTCCTCGAGATGCGGGTCCTGGTCGTCGACGGCGCCCGCCGCCCAGTCCGCAACGCTGAGGCTCAGCCCCGGAGCGCGCAGGAACTCCCCGAAGTCATGCCGGGTGGCATCCAGCGCTGCGAAGAGATCGTCGAGCACGAACGCGGCGGAGTCCATCGAAGGCCAGGCTCAGCGCGATGCGAAGGCGGAGGCGCCGGGGTAGTCCGCGGCGTCTCCCAGCTCCTCCTCGATGCGCAGGAGCCGGTTGTACTTCGCGATGCGTTCCGAGCGGCTGATGCTGCCGGTCTTGATCTGGCCGGCGTTCGGTCGCGACCGCCAGATCGGCGATCGTACGTGTCCTCCGTCTCGCCGGAGCGATGGCAGATGATCGCTCTCCAGCCGGCGCGCTGGGCCATCTCGACCGCCTCGACCGTCTCGGTCAGCGTTCCGATCTGGTTCAGCTTGACCAGGATCGCGTTGCGCGCATCGCTCGCGGATCGCGCGCTCCAGCCGCTCCGTGTTGGTCACGAGCAGGTCGTCGCCGACGAGCTGCACGCGGCCGCCGAGGCGGCTGGTGAGCGCCGTCCAGCCTTCCCAATCGTCCTCGGCCAGGCCATCCTCCAGGCTGACGATCGGATAGCGCTCCACCCAGTCCGTCCAGAACTCAACCATCTCGTCGCCGGTCAGGTTCCGCCCCTCCCGCGCCAGGACGTAGCGGCCGTCGGCGTAGAGCTCGGTCGTGGCCGGGTCGAGCGCGATCGCGACCTGCTCGCCGGGGGTGTAGCCCGCGCGCTCGATCGCCGTCAGCACTGCCCCGATCGCGTCCTCGTTGCTTCCCAGGCTCGGCGCATAGCCGCCCTCGTCGCCGACCGTGGTGGCGAACCCCTCGTCGTGCAGGATCGCGCCGAGCGCGTGGAAGACCTCGGACGCCCAGCGCAGCCCCTCCGCGGAACGATCGGCGCGCCGACCGGGGCGATCATGAACTCCTGGAAGTCGGTCGAGTCGATGGCGTGCTTGCCGCCATTGAGGATGTTCACCAGCGGCACCGGCAGGACGCGAGCAGCGGCACCCCCCAGATACCGATACAGCGGCAGACCAACCTCATCCGCCGCTGCCCTGGCCGCCGCCAGCGAGACGCCCAGCAGCGCATTCGCGCCGAGCTTCGACTTGTTCGGACGTGCCATCGAGCTCGATGAGCAGCCGGTCGAGGCTCACCTGGTCGAGGGCATCGGTGCCCAGCAGCTCCGGGCGCAGCATCTCGTTTCACGTTCTTGACCGCGGTCAGCACGCCCTTGCCGCCGTAGCGGTGACCGTCGCCGTCGCGCAGCTCGACGGCCTCGTGGCTGCCGGTCGAGGCCCCCGAGGGGACCATTGCCGTGCCCGCTGCCCCACCCTCCAGGAAGACCTCGACCTCGATCGTCGGATTGCCGCGCGAATCGAGGATCTCGCGCGCGATCACGTCCTCGATAAGGGTGCTCACGGGTCGTCCCGGTCGAGGAGCGCCTCGACTCCGGGAAGCGATTTCCCTTCCACGAACTCGAGCGATGCACCGCCGCCGGTGGAGACATGCGTCATCTGATCGGCCACGCCCAGCTGCTCGACCGCCGCCACCGAATCGCCGCCCCCCACGATCGTGACGACGCCGGCGCCGGTGCGCTCCGCGATGTAGCGGGCGATCGCGGTCGTGCCGGCGGCGAAGCCGGTGATCTCGAACACGCCCATCGGCCCGTTCCAGAAGATGGTGCGCGCCTTGGCCAGGTGCTCGGTATAGGCCGCCACCGTCTCGGGACCGATGTCGACCACCATCTGATCCTTGGGCACGGTGTCGATCGGGATCGTCTCGGTCCGGGCGCGGTAGTGGATCTGCGGCGCGATGACGGCATCGGTGGGGAGCATGAAGCGGACCCGCTTGCGACGTGCCTCGGCCATGATCCGCTCCGCGTTCTCGAGCTGGTCGGTCTCGACCAGGCTCTTGCCCATCGCGAGGCCGCGCGCGGCGAGGAACGTGTTCGCCATCCCTCCGCCCACCAGGATCGCCTGGCAGCGATTGAGGAGCGCCTCGAGGACTTCGAGCTTGCCCGCGATCTTCGCGCCGCCGATGACCGTGTGGAACGGCTTGGCCGGCTTCTTCAGGAGACGCGACAGCGCCTCGACCTCTCGCTCCAGCAGCAGGCCCGCCACCGCCGGAAGGTAATGCGTGATCCCCTCGGTGCTCGCGTGCGCCCGATGTGCGGAGCCGAACGCGTCGTCGACATACAGGTCGGCGAAGCCGGCGAGCGCCTTGGCGAACGCCGGATCGTTCGCCTCCTCTTCCGCGTGAAAGCGCAGGTTCTCGAGCATTAACAGGTCGCCCGGCTGGAGCTTGTCGACGGCGAGCTGCACTCCGGCACCCAGCGCATCTCCGGTCAGGCGCACCGGCCGACCCAGCAGCTGGCTGAGCCGATCGGCGACCGGCTTCAGGCGCAGCGCGTCGTTGACCTTGCCCTTCGGCCGGCCCAGGTGGCTGGCCAGCACCACGCTCGCGCCGCGCTCGAGCAGGTACACGATTGTCGGGACGCTGGCCCGCACACGCGTGTCGTCGGTGATCCGTCCATCGTCGAGCGGAACGTTGAGATCGGCGCGCAGAAACACCCGTCGGCCCCCGACGTCGACGTCGCGCACGGTCTTCTTGTTCACAGGCGCTCCGCCATGTAGGCCGCGAGGTCGGCGACGCGACAGCTGTACCCCCACTCGTTGTCGTACCAGGCGATCACCTTCAGCAGGTTCTCGCCGGTCACCATGGTCGAGAGCCCGTCGATGATGCTCGACCGCTCATCGCCCTTGAAGTCCATGCTCACCAGCTCCTCGTCGCTGACGCCGAGCAGGCCCCGCATGCGGCCCTCGCTCGCCTCGCGCAGCGCCTGGTTAGCGGTCTCGGCGGTCACGGGCCGGCTGGTGACGGCCACGAAGTCGATGATGCTCACGGTCGGGGTGGGCACCCGCAGGGAGAAGCCGTCGAACCGGCCCTTGAGCTCGGGGATTACCAGCGCCAGGGCGCGGGCCGCCCCTGTCGTGGTGGGAATGATGTTCTGCCCGGCGCTCCGCGCCCGTCTCAGGTCTGGGTGGAAGACGTCCAGCACGTTCTGGTCGTTCGTGTAGCTGTGCACGGTGGTCATCAGGCCATGCTCGATCCCGAAGCTATCGAAGATCACCTTGGCCGGCAGCGCGAGCCCGTTGGTCGTGCACGACGCATTGCTGACGATCTGGTGCTGCTCGGAGTCGTAGCGCTCTTCGTTCACGCCCAGGACGATGGTGACGTCCTCGTTCTTCGCGGGGGCACTGATGATCACCTTGCGGGCCCCCGCGTCCAAATGGGCGCGCGCCTTGGTCGCATCGGTGAAGATCCCGGTCGACTCGATCACGATCTCCACGCCCAGCTCCTTCCACGGGAGCGCAGCGGGGTCACGCTCGGAGACCGCTTTGATCGGGTGTCCGTCCACCTGGATCTCGCCGTCGCCGGCCACGACCTCGCCGGCGTACCGGCCGTAGGTCGAGTCGTACTTGAAGAGGTGCGCGTTCGTCTCAGTGTCCGCCAGGTCGTTGACCGCCACGACCTCGAGCTCGTCCGGATGACGCTCCAGGATGGCCTTCAGCGTCTGCCGACCGATGCGTCCGAACCCATTGATGCCGATGCGGGTCGTCACCCGGATGCTCCTCCTGATACAGCGGGACGCTGCCGGTAGGCCGCGTCGCGCAGGCGTTCGTTGACGATAGGAAGGGATCCAATCAGCGAGACGTCGTCGCCGAAGCTCGCTGGCTCGATGCGCACCCGGCGCGCCGGGACCGCGAAGGCCCGACGATCCACTTCGGCGCGCGCCACGACATGAAGCCGCGGCCGCTTGTCCGCGATGCTGCCGCCCAGCACGATCACTTCGGGGTTGAGCAGGTTGACGAGGCTGGCGCACATCGCACCAACTGCCTCGTATGCGCGCTCCATGATCGCCGCGCACGCTGCGTCGCCCTCGTCGGCGGCGCGCGCCACCAGCGCTGCGTCCACCTCCGCGCCGTCCGCCAGCGAGGCCAGCACGTCGGATCCGCCGCGCTCGAGCAGCGCGCGGCCCTCACGCGCGATCGCCGTGCCGGACCCGATCGCCTCCGCGTGTCCGGGCATTCCGTCGCCGCACAGCGGGCCGTCGAGGTCGATGGTCATGTGTCCCACCTCACCGGCCGTTCCGTCCAGGCCGATCAGTGGTCGCGCATCGACGATGATGCCGCCGCCGATGCCCGTCGAGACAGTCACGTAGATCGCGCAGCGCGTCCCGACCGCGGATCCGAATCGCCACTCCGCAATCACCGCCACGTTCGTGTCCCGCTCGAGGAAGGTGGGCAGGTTGAGCTCGCGCTCGACGCGCTCGCCGAGCGGCACGTCGCGCCAGCCCGCCAGGTTGGGCGGCGCCACCACGACACCACGCCAGGGGTCGAGCGGACCGGGAGAGGAGATGCCGATTCCCACCGGGTCTGGGAGGTGCTGGTCCAGCGCATCGGCACGTACCGACCTGGCAAGCTCGCAGAGGCGCGCCACGACGGAGTCGACCCCTTCGCTGTCCTCGGTCAGGACTGCGCGACGGCACGCGATCGTACGGTCGGGACTCACGTGTGCGGCGCGAATCTGGGTGCCGCCTAGGTCGATCGCCAGGATCGGCTGGCCGGCTGCCTCGTCCACGACCTCCCATTCTAGCCGCCGGAGCACGGACCGGCCGCCCGGGGAGCCGGACGGCCGGTTCGAGGAACAGGTGGCGGAAAGTCTGCCCGCCACCGACGAGGATCGGCGTCAGCCGCCGATCTTGAACATCTTGGTACCGCAGACCGGGCAGATCCCCTCTGTCGCCGGCTTGCCGTTCTTCATCGTGATCTTGTTCTCGCTGCGCATCTCGCGCTTTGCCTTGCACTTGACACAGTAGGCCTCAGTCGCCATCGGTCAGTTGCCTCCTTCTACCGACGTCTCGGCGCCGGTGTGTGGTTGCTGCTACCCGCTCTGCTGGCCGATCAGCTCGGTCCAGCGCTGGTGGGCGCCGACGCTATCCGGGGAGCTATCGATCGTCCAGAGCAGGTGGATGCCGGCCAGTCCGGCATCGATACAGCGTGCCTCCGCGGCCTCCTTAGCCGCGCCGTCGAGGAACGTGCCGTCGGTCCGCTGCGCGTAGACCGCGCAGATCGTCCCGGACCGCAGTCCTGCTAGCCCTGCCAGCACGAAAAGCGCTGACGATTCCATTTCGAGGTTCGCGACGCCTTCGCGCCGCAGCTCCTCGGCGAGATCAGGATAACGAACCGGGAGCGTGCGCATCGCCCTTCCCTGCGGAGCGAAAAAGCCGCTTGCCGTCGCCGTCAGCCCGAGGTGATGCGAAATGCCCAGCTGGCGGCACGCGGCTTCCAGCGCCCAGACCACGTCGCGGTGGGCGATCGCCGGGTATCCGGGGCGCACGTAGAAGTCGGTCGTGTTCTCCAGCCGCACGGCTCCCAGGGAGATCACGAGGTCGCCGAGCGCGATCTCCGGCTGGAGCGCGCCCGAGGAGCCGATGCGGACGAAGGTCGGCCGATCCGTGATCTCCATCGTTTCGGCAAGCACGATCTCCACGTTGTCCGATCCCATGCCGGTCGACATGACCGAGAGGGGCATCCCCCGGTAGGTGCCCGTCGCGGTCGTGATCTCCCGGTTGCTGTGCTCGAGCTGCACCGATTCGAAGCGCGCCGCCACCTTCGCCACGCGCCCGGGATCACCGACCAGCAGGATGTGCTCGGCCAGCTCGCCCCGAGCGAGGTCGATGTGGTACGGACGTTCGCCGCTGTGCGGTGCGTCCGCCGCGGAGAGGTCTGACACGCGAACGCGGCTCCTCTGCGGTGAGCGTGGAATCGGCGGGAGTATACGCGCGGCTCACCTCCTGAGCGGCAGCTCAACCTCCTCCACCGGCTCCACCAGGCGCAGCGGCTCGAGCTCTCCGTCGCCGCTCGTCCCTGCGGGGCCCGGCGCGGAGCCTTCGACGCCCTCGTCCGGAGCATTGAGCCGCTCCCGCCGAGCGGTCACCGCAAGGCGTGCGAGAAGACCGGTGCGCCAGGCGGCGAGGCCAAGGAGCGCAAGGGCTCCCGCGGCTGCGGCGAGCACAGCGATCAGCGGCAGCGCCGGCTGGTTGCCGCGCTGCACCGCGAGAATGGCTCCCTTCTTCGCACCTCCCCCTACCCCGTCGCCGAGCGGATGGAGCGCCCGAATCGCACCGAGCGTCGGCCCGTTGGTGATGGCGTCGCAGCCGATCAGGAGCCGCTGGCCCTTGGCCGCCAGGATGCCCTCGACCATGACGAGGCCCTGCCGCTGCGCATCCGCTCGGTCGGTGCAGCGTCGCTCGAGAACGAGCTTGGCGCCGTCAACCACGAGGAGCCGCGCCCCGGCCTGGCTTGTCAGGGTGCCAACCAGGCGCGCCCATGCCGGTTGCCTGGCATTTGCAACGATCGACACCGGGGCGGCCGGCGGCGCGGCCGATCGCTCGAGCCGGTCATCGGTCCGCAGCGTGATGAGCGGCAGATGCAGCGGCGCGGGGCCAGCCTCGGCGCTCCGCGCCTGGAGCTGCACTCCGATTGGGGCGCCGGCCCCAGCGAGGGCATCGCTGACCGCCGCCTCAGCCACGATTCCGTCGACGAGGCCGACCAGGTTCCGGCCGTCCCACAGGAGCCCCGCAAGGCCGAGCTCCGGCCACCCTCCGTGCACCAGCGTCGCGTGCACCAGTCCGCTCGCGGCCGCGCCTCCGTTCGCCCCGGGCAGCAGCCCGCCCAGGTCGCCCGCGGTGCCGCTCCCTGACGCGGGTTCGCCAGATTCAGCCGATTGGCCGTCTGCATCGGGGACAGATTCCACGGGCAGGGAGACGAGGCGCAGGTCTGAGCCCGCGCGCGGCCAGAGCCGATACCCGCGCAATGGCAGCGCGCCGGTGGTCTCCTGCCCGAGCACGCCGACCATATCGATCCATGCGCCGCGTGCCGGAACGCTGATCTCGGAGGCCAGCGCACCGGGCACGAAGACGCGGAGTGCTCCACTTCCGTCGTCGAGGTCGAATGAGATGCTCCCCGCCGAGGAGCGCCGTGGTGCCGTGGCGATCGCGCCGCGAACCTCGACGAGCCGGGCTTCGTGCTCCTCACCCGCTGACCCCGTGTGCAGGCTGGCGGGCGGCGGCTCCAAGGCGGCCGACCGGCTGATCGGCGGCTCGGTGACACGCAACGTCAGCATGCCGCTCTTCGTGGAGCGCGTGCCGCCCAGCTCGACACGCTCCCCTCGACGCAGCGAGCCGGCCTCGCCTCCGAGGCGGATCAGGATGCCCCCGCTGGCGTCCTGGATCACAGCACTTCCCGCATCCAGCACGCCGCTGCTCAACGTTACGGTGCCGCGGATCCGAAGCCGCGTGCCGGTGGCTGCGGCTCGGGCGGCGGCGATCGAGACCACGGCGCCGCTGCCAGTGGCCGGCGTCGGGGTTGGGCTGGCGCTCGGGAGCGAACTCGCGGCCGGGGTCGCCGTCCCACGCGGCGTCGCGCTCGGGACGGGAGATGGGGTCGCAGCGGGCAGCAGCTGCAGGATGTCCGCCGGATCGCGGGGCTGGACCCGATAGCCGGCGGTTCCGGTGCCGCTCGAGTCGCGCTGGCCGACGACGCCCACCAACGTCAGTTTCGCGCCGCGGCTCCAGCCATCGGTCGCGATCGCCGCCGCGGAGGCGACGAAGAGGCGAGCCGCGCCGCTCCCGTCATCGAGGTCAAAGGCGAGCCCGCCGCTGAGCGCCGTCGCTGCGCCCTGGATCTGGCCGCTGACCGTGACCAGCCGCCCCTCCCGCTGCTCACCGACTGCCCCGGTCGACACCGCGGCCGGTGCCGGCTCCGACCCCTTCCCGATGATTGCCAGGTCGCTGGCGCCTGCGCGCAGCGTCCGCTGCGCGTACCGATCATCGATCGTCCCGGCAACGATCAGCTGATCGCCGCGCTCGAATGCACCGTCCGCAAGCAGGACGGCGATCCCTGCGCTGCCGTCGTCCAGGTAGCCGCCGCCATCCGAGAACGTCGAGCCGCTCAGCGCGACGCCTCCGACGAGGACGGTGCTGCCGTCGGGGAGGCTGCGGGCGGCCGCGATCGATATCGGTGTGGGGGCAGGCGTGGCGGTCGGGCTCGGGCTTGGGCTCGGAGTCACGCTTGGTGTCGCCGATGCTGATGGCGTGGGCGTCGCGGCTGCGGTGGGCGTGGCCGTGGCGACTGGATCCGGGGTGGGCGTCCCAGAGGCGCCCGGCGTCGACGTGGGCGTTGGGCTCGGCGACGAGGACTCGTCCGGCGTGGGTGCTGCCGTGCTGTTCTGGGGATCGGGCAGGGCGCGGATCGCGAAGTCCGCCTCATTGTCATCCGAGTCCTGGCTCGAGCCCGCGCTTCCACCGGGGAGCCGCTCGAGGCTCGCGCCGATGGGAGGAGACGGCGCCGCGGCACCCTCCATCCAGATGCTGGCGGCGGTACCCCATCCGAGCGCGTCGATGGCGGTGGCCGCACCCTGGATCCGAAGCGCCAGGCTGCCGCCGGTCGCCGCGAGCCCGGAGGCGTAGGTGGCGTCCGCGATGCCGGCGTAGATTCCCGCGGCATTGGCGACGAGGATGTGATGGTGGGAGGCGATGCCGTGGTCGCCGGCTGCCCAGCTTGCCTTGCGCGTTACGGTCGCCCCGGTGGCGGTGACGTAGACGAGCTCGAGCCCTTCGAGGGGCAGCGCGGCGGGACCTGGATTAAAGAGCTCGACGAACTCATCGGATGCGCTCGATCCGCCGGTGACCACCTCGCTCACGAGGAGGTGCGCCGGATCCGCCTCCGTGATCTCGCTGGCGTTGTCCATGCGGACCGGCGCGGCCGCGGCGGCTGCGGGCGCCACCCAGTCGAGGAGGAGCAGGATTCCGACGAGCACCCGTAGGGCTGCAAGCCATCGACCGACGGCGGTACGATCGGCGAGCTGAGCGAGCGGACTGTGAGCGGACACGGTGGGCACCTCTCTGCCGGGAGGCGCGCAGGAAGGAGCAAGGATCGTGCTCGGCCGCTTACCGGCTCGTTACCGTTCGCTTTCCGTGCGCTGTGTGTCGTCGGAGCGTGCGGGTCGCGTACAATCGCCGCCCATGTCCAACCGATCCGCTCAGCAAGAGGCGGCGACCCGGGCCGAGGCGCGCCGCCGGGCGCGGCTGGCGGCGCGCGGGCTCGATGCGGAGGAGCCGGCCACGGAGGACGCGGAAGAGCCACCCGTCCGACGCAGCGGCAACCTTCCTCGGCCGCATCTTTCCTCCCGCTCCCCCGCTGCCGGGGCGCCCGGATCCGCTCGTCGGCTTCCACTACACCGGGCCGCTGCGCGTGGTGGTCGCGGGCGCCTATCTCCTCGCCCGCAACCCGCTCTCCTGGGTGCTTCCGGGCCTCATCTGGGCCGCGGCCAGGCTCGTGACCGGCTCCTCGTTCGAGGCGGTCGTCGCTTCGCTCGTCAGCTTCGGCGTCCTGATTGCGGCCGGGTGGTTCGGCTGGCAGCAGCCAAGCCTGTTCGGGGCCGCCGCCGGGGCGCTCGGGTACGTCGCCTTCCTGGTCGTGATCGCGTTCGCCGCCCCCGCCCTGTACGCGTTCGTTGCGCCGGAGGCCGTGGTCCTCAACGGAGTCCTGTACATCGGCCTGGGGCTCATCTCGGGCTGGTACGGCGGCTACCTCCGACGCCGCCAGGCACAGGTCGGCGCCGATGCCAGGGCCAAGCGCCGGCGCCGGTGAGCGTGGCACGCGCGATTGCTACAACGAGCCGCGTAGATCGTTCGGGCAGATCGATCCCACGACGACCCGGTCGATTGTCGCCGTCAACGGAAGCTCGGGCCGACGACGGCAGATGACAGTCACCCGCGTCGGGGGATCCGCTCGAACGTCTTATCGGTCGCCGCAGGCCCAGGACCCTCCGTACTGGATCTGCGGCGACCCTCTCTTTGCCCGTCAGGGCGCGTGCGCGGCGGCCGCCTGCTGCGCAGCTGAGAAGCGCGTCCGCGTAGTCGGCGGCAAGCCCCAGCACCTCGCCGGTCGAGCGCATCTCCGGGCCCAGAGCCAGATCCACGCCCGGGAAGCCGCCAGAGCGATCCGACCGGCACCTTGACCGCGACCAGCGCAGCGTCGGCTCGCAGGCCGGCCGCCAGGCCGACCTCCTCCAGGCTGGCGCCGAGCGCGCAGCGCACGGCCGCCGCGACCACGTCGAGGCCGGTCGCCTTGGCCACGATCGGGACGGTCCGGCTTGCGCGCGGATTCGCCTCGATCACCACGATCCGTCCCTCGGACACGATCATCTGCACGTTGAGGATCCCGCGCACGCCGAGCGCCAGCGCAAGGCGTCCCGGCGACCGCGGCCGCTTTCTCCTGGATCGAGCGATCGAGTGCGCTGCGGAGGCAGCACCGCCACGCTGTCGCCGGAGTGCACGCCAGGAGCATCGAGCTGCTCCAGGATCCCGGGAACCGACCACGAAGCCCCATCGCTGATCGCGTCGACGTCGAGCTCGATCCCATCCACCAGCTGATCGACGCGCAGCGGCCAGCCGATCTCGGTGCGCAGCAGCGCGGCGACGTCCGCGTCGCTGCGCAGCACGGCGATCCCCCGCCCACCGATCACCCACGACGGTCGCACGATGACCGGCAGCCCGAGACGCTCGATCGCGTCGTGCAGCTTCGCCGCATCGGCGGCCAGATGGCCCCGCGGGCCCTCGATCCCCAGCTCCTCGAGGAGCCCCGCGAACCGCTCGCGATCCTCGGTGATCTCGATCGCCTCCGCAGTCAGCCCCGCGATCGGCACGTCGGCGTAGGCAAGGTCGCGTGGCGAGGTCGATCGCGGTCTGCCCGCCGAACGTGAGCACCACGTGCGGAGGCTCGCCGGTCAGCGCGCGCTCGTGGTCGACGATATCGAGAACGCTCTCGGTATCGAGCGGCTCGAAGTAGAGGCGCGAGCAGGCGTCGTAGTCGGTCGACACGGTTTCGGGATTGTTGTTGATGACCACCGCGTCGAGCCCGATCTCGCGGATCGCCCACGCGGCGCGGACCGAGCAGTAGTCGAACTCGATCCCCTGGCCGATACGGATCGGTCCTGAGCCACACCACGATCACCGATCGCCGCGATCTGCCGGCGGCGCAACCTCGGGCAGGGCATAGCTCGAGTAGAAGTAGGGCGTCTCGGCGAGGAACTCGCCGGCGCAGGTATCGACGCGGCGGTAGGCGGGGCGCGATGCCGGCCCGTACCCGTGCGCGGCGGATGGCGGCGGCCGGGACCCCGGAGAGCGTGGCGATGTCGGCGTCGCCGAACCCCGCCCGCTTGGCGTCGAGAGGGGAGCGCCCCTCGAGCCCTCGCTCGGTCGCGACGAGCTCGGCCAGCCGTTCGGTGAACCACGGCGCGATGCCGGTCTGGAGCGCCAGGGCGGCGGCATCGGTCCAGCCGTGGCGCAGGAGGGCGACCATCCGCCACAGGCGCGTATCGGTGGGGGCCAGGAACTCCGCCGGGTCGGCCGGTGGCCGATGGCTGAGGCCCCAGGCCGGGTCCTCCCAGAGCCATCCGCGGCCGCGCGGCTCGAGCGAGCGGATCGCCTTCAGGAGCGCGGAGCCGAACTCGCGGTCGATCGCCATCGCCTCGCCGGTCGCCTTCATCTGGATCCCCAGGGTGCGGTCAGCCAGCGGGAACTTGTCGAACGGCCAGCGCGGCAGCTTGACGACGACGTAGTCGACCGCCGGCTCGAAGGCGGCGCTTCCGATGCCGGTCGCCGGGTTCGGCAGCTCGTCCAGCCGCTTGCCGAGCGCGATCAGCGCCGCCACGCGGGCGATCGGGTAGCCGGTCGCCTTCGAGGCCAGCGCCGCGAGCGGCTGACGCGCGGGTTCACCTCGATCACCCGGTAGTCGCTGCCGTCCGGCTTCACGCGCCAGCTGGACGTTGCAGCCGCCCTCCAGGCGCAGCGCGCGGACGATCTTCAGGGCGCAGCGCCGCAGCCTCTGCACGACCGGATCGGGCAGCGTCTGGATCGGCGCGACCACGATGGAGTCGCCGGTGTGGACCCCCATCGGGTCCATGTTCTCCATGCCGCAGATCGCGATCGCGGTGTCGGCGACATCGCGCAGCACCTCGAACTCGATCTCGTACCAGCCCAGCAGGCTCCGCTCGACCAGCACCTGGCCGATGGGCTCGCCGCCAGGCCGTGCGCAATCCGCTCGCGTGCCTCGTCCGCCGTCGCGGCGAAGCCCCCCCGCCACCGCCCAGGGTGAATGCCGGACGAATGACCACGGGTGCATGGATGCTCCTCGACGAAGGCCATCCGTCCTCGACCGTGCTCCACGACCGCGCTCTCGGGAACCGGCTCACCGATGCGGCGTCACCAGGTCGCGGAACCACCCGCGGTCCTCGGCGGCACGAACCGCCGCGAGCGGCGTCCCCAGCACGCGGACCCCGTAGCGATCCAGGATGCCCGGCGTCGTCCAGCGCGACCGCCAGGTTCAGCCCGGTCTGCCCGCCGAGCGTCGGCAGCAGCGCCATCGGGCCGGTGCGCGCTCGATCACCGCGGTCAGGTACCGACCGTCAACGGCCCGATGAGCACCGTGCCGCCAACGTCCGGATCGGTCATGACGGTGGCCGGGTTCGAGTTGACCAGCACCGTCTCGACGCCCTCGCCGCGCAGCGCCAGGCAGGCCTGCACCCCCGCATAGTCGAACTCGGCGGCCTGCCCGATCACGATCGGCCCGGAGCCGATGACCAGGACCTTGCTCGGCGCCGTCATGCGATGGCGCGCTCGACGGCGGCGTCGAAGACGCGTGCCGCGTCGATCGGGCCGGGAGCCCCCTCCGGATGGAACTGGACCGATGCGATCCGCCCGCTGCGATGCACGCAGCCCTTCCACGGTCCCGTCGTTCAGGTCCCGATGGCTGACCCGATAGCCGGCGGCGGCGAGCGCCGGACCGTCGAGCACCGCGACCTCGTGGTTGTGCGCGCCGATGTCGACCCGCCCGCTGGCCAGCTCGAGCACGGCGTGGTTGCCGCCGTGGTGCCCGACCGCCAGGCGGGCGGTGCGCGCGCCGGCCGCCAGGGCGAGGAGCTGGTGGCCGAGGCAGATCGCCGAGAATCGGCGGGCCACCGGCAATGGCGGCCGCGGCAAGGCCGCCGAACGGTGGCGATCTGCGCGTGCATGCGCGAGGGGTCGCCGGGCCCGGGCGAGAGGACGACCAGGTCGGGCGCCTCTGCCGCCACCAGCGTCCGCGGTCACGTCATGGGGCATCACCCGCAGCTCGATGCCCACGCTCGGCGAGCGCGGCGAGGAGCGAGCGCTTGACGCCGAAGTCGACGAGGACCGCCCGAATCCGGCGCGCTACCCACGGCCGGAACGGTGAAGGCGCGAGAGGTCGCCACCGCGGCGACGTGATCGACCGAGTCCCAGGTCGGGCTCCGACGGGCGGCCGCGACTGCGGCGCGGTCGGAGTGCTCTCCATCGCGAATCACCGCCCGCCGGGCCGCGCCGCGGCGCAGCTCGAGCGTGATGGCGCGCGTGTCGACCCCGGCGATGGCCGGAACGCCGGCCTCGATCAGCAGCTCCTCGAGCGAGCGGCCGGGTCCGGCTGGCGGGGTCACCAGCCGCGAACGATCAGGCCGCGCGCGTGGACGCGGGTCGACTCGAGCTCGGTCGGGTCGATGCGGTAGGAGCCCGCCATCGGGTGGGTGAGGACGACGATCTGGCCGGCGTAGCTGGGATCGGTCAGGATCTCGCCCCAGCCGGTGGCTGCGCGTGGTGAAGATCAGGTCACCCTCGGCCGCGACCGGCGCGCCGCGCAGCTGGCCACGATGCACCGTTCCGCCCTCGAGCGCGAGAAGGCCCGGAGACGGCAGAGACGCCGGCCGCGATCCTGCGGCGGGCGTCTCGATTCGCGTCTGCGCGGCGGTCTGCATCCGGCTCCTTTCCGGCATCGCAGTGCCGGGCTTAAAGGACGGCGCGAGTGTAGCGCACCTACAATCGGCCGCGCATGAGCGATCGGACTGCGAAGGAGGACCGATGACCACGCCGGCGACTCTCGCGCGCGGCCAGCACCCCGCCGGCACCCTTGCCGATCTCCTGCTCCCGCGCGCCAGCGGCACCGCCGCCTTCGTGCGAGCAACCGTGCTCGTCATCGCGTGGAGCGGCTCTCACCGCATTGGCCGCGCAGCTCGCCTTCACGGTGCCCTGGACCCCCGTCCCCTACACCGGCCAGACGGCTGCCGTCCTGCTCGTGGGCACGGCGCTGGGTGCGCGCAAAGGAGCCGCCAGCATGGCGCTCTACGTGCTCCTTGGAATAGTCGGGCTGCCGGTCTACGCCGGCGGCGCGCACGGGGTCGAGCGGGTGCTTGGCCTGACCGGCGGCTACCTGCTCGGGTTCATCGTTGCCAGTGCCCTGGTCGGCCGGCTGGCCGAGCACGCCTGGGACCGCTCGCGCGTCGGTGCCGCGCTGCTGATGGCCCTCGGCAACCTGGTGATTTACCTGATCGGCGTCCCCGTGCTGGCGATCGTCGGCGGGCTCGCGTGGAGCGATGCGCTGCAGGGAGGGGCGCTCGTCTTCCTGCCCTGGGATGCCGCCAAGATCGCCGTCGCGGCGCTCGTCCTGCCGCTCGCGTGGCGCCTGGCCAGGGGCGAGCGGCAGGACTGATCGGTCAGGCGGCCGGGGGAGGCTCCGACAGGAGCCACGATCGGCAGGCGACGCCGCGCCTCCAGCACACCGCGCAGCAGGACCAGGGCGATGATGCCCAGCACCAGCAGCACGGGGAGCCAGACGATCACGAAGACGATCAGGGCGCTGGCCACCGCCTGGCCAATCCCCACCAGCGTGGCAACCGCCTCGCTCAGCTGCGCACCGAGGTCCCAGGTCTCCGCCTGCTTCTGAACCGGTGCAGCCACCGGCGTCAGGGTGACTGTCAGGGTCGCCAGGTCGGCCTGGCCGGAGATGTCCTTGTGCTGCGCCTTCAGCTGCTCGATCTCGCCGCGCACCTGGTCGAGCCGGGACTGGACCGCCAGGATGTCCTCGACCTTCTGGGCGCGCTCCAGGAGCGCTCGATAGCGAGGTTTCGGACGCCTCGAGGTTTGCGATCCGAGCCTCGAGATCGACGATCTGGCTGGAGACGTCGGATTCGCGAGTCGCCTCGGCGACCACCTTTGCGTCGAGCCCATGGAGCCCGGCGAGGGCGTCATCGAAGCGCGCCGCCGGGATCCGCAGCGTCAGGGTGGCGGCATCCTCCACGGTGCCCGCCTGCGACCCACCGACGTAGCCACCCGAGCTCGAGCGCCATGGCGCGCACCCGACCGAGCGTAGTTCGCGACGCTCGAGACCTGGAGGGTGATCTCGCCGGTCTTGATGATCTGGCGGTCGACCGGAGCTGCCAGCGGCTGGCTGCCATCCGAGTTCTTGCCTCCCGGCGCCCCCGCCGCGTCTCGAGTCGTGCCGGGAACGGCCGTGGCAGCTGCCGCGGGGCCATTTGCATTCTGTGATATCGGGGCCTGACCAGCCGAGGCGCACGCACCGAGCGCCAGGCTGAGGCTGACGAGGGCGCCGGCCACCAGGAGCCGGCGAGAACGATCGTGCTGCATGGTTCGGTCCTTCCATCGGGTGCTGTGTGGCACGCCAAACGCCGCAGGCCCTCCGTTCGTTCCACGACGGAGGAGTTGGAGTGCCATGATCTGGTCGCACGCCGACGAGGAGCCGATGGATCGACCCAACCCGGAGCTGATGGCCGACGAGAGATTCCGGGCAGAGCTCGCGCCGCACGAGTTCGACCGGGATTGGGTACGTGACCATCTCGCGGATGAGCGCCGTCGGGCGAGCCTGCTCGGGGAGGTCCGCGAGGCGATCTTCGGCGCCCAGGACGGCCTCATCTCGACGTTGGCGGTGGTCAGCGCGGTGAGCGGCGCCACCTTCAACCGCTTCCCGATCCTGATCGCGGGGATCGCTTCGGCCTGGCCGGGATCTTCAGCATGGCCGCCGGCGAGTACATGAGCAGCAAGAGCCAGCGCGAGATCTTCGAGGCGCAGATCCACGGGCGAGCGACACGAGGTCGCCGAGCGGCCGGGCGAGGCCGAGGCCGAGATGGCGTACATGTTCGAGGAGGATGGCCTGCCGCCGCCCGACGCGGCGCACGTGGCGGGGGTGATCGCGGCGCATCCGGACGTCCTGCTCAAGACGATGGTCGAGAAGGAGCTGGGCGTTGCCATCGAGGAGGGCCACGGCAGCCCGCTGCAGGGAGCCCTGGTGATGGGCGCCGCCTTCGGGCTCGGCGCGGCGGTCCCGATCCTGCCCTACCTGTTCCTGCCGGTCAGCGTCGGGATCTACAGCTCGGTGGTCGCCACCGCCGCGGTGCTGTTCGGGATCGGCGTCTTCAAGTCGCGCTGGACGCGCCGCAACGCCCTGCGCTCCGGGCTCGAGATCCTTGCACTCGGCGCGTTCGCCGGCATCGCCGGCTACTTCTTCGGCAGCGTCCTGCCGCCGCTCCTCGGCGCGCCGCCGGTCTAGGTGCCGCCCACCGGCTAGGTCACGGTGAGGGTGCCGGTCATCCCGTACTCCTCGTGGCGCGGCAGGTGGCAGACGTAGGTCAGCTCCGCGGGTCGGTCGAAGGTCACCGTCGTCTCGATGGTGGAGCCGGCCGGGACGGTCACCTCGGTCGGACGCGCCCCGTGGAACGGCTCGGTCCCGTGCCGGTGCCGCTCGTGGAGCGCCTTGTCGCCCACGATCCACTCGTGGTCGATCGGATCCTGGTTGACGAGGACGAAGGTGACCGGAACGCCGTGCGGCACGGACAGCGCGGCGGGATCGAAGGTCGAGTAGTGGATCGTGATCGTGATGCGCTGAGGGCCTGCTGGTCCGCAGCCGGCCGCCCCGACCAGCAGGGCGGCCAGCACGGCGGAGAGCACCAGGCGACCCATCACCGCGGCCGAATCGCCGAGCGCAAGACTGGACGCGGTCGGAATCGCGATGCCGATTCCCACCAGCAGCCAGAGGAGCAGCAGTCCGCCGCTCGGCAGCGTGGGTGGCGGAAGGGTCGCACCCAGCCCGGTATCGATCAGGGATGGCGTGCCAATCCCCGTCGGGTCGATGGCCAGGTCGAACTTAAGCTGAGCGGCGTCGGCATCGATCCGGACCTTGCTCAGCCAGCCGCTCGCCGGGATCCACTCCATCCCCTTGTCGGAGCGCAGATCGGCCAGCAGCCCATCGCTCGCCGCCGCGCTGTGGTCGAGCGCGAGGCCATTCGCCGCCGGCGCGGGCAGCAGGTTCGGGCGGGCATCGGTCAGGAGGTAGACATCGGCCTGGACCGTCTCGCCGGCGACCTTGCCCAGACCGAGGATCCGGAGCGGGACCCACGGCTGGTCGGTCGGGATGGTCAGGTGGACCGGGGTTCCGTCGCCGATCTGCTGTCCGCGCTCGCGGGCGGCATCGGCGTCGAAGCTGGCGGCCATGAAGATCGGCGAGCGGTTGGCATAGAAGTCGAGCACCTCGGGGGCGTCGGGCGGGAGCCGGAAGCCGTGATCGGCGGCCCACTTCCCGACCTCCGCGCCGCCGCCGCGCAGGATCGTGATATCGAGCGCATCGATGCGCGTCTGGAGCAGCACCTCGGCGTCTCCGGCGCGGCGCGGCCGCGGCCTCGAGCAGTCGCTGCGGCTCGGTCTCCCGCACGAGGCGCTGGAGCGTCCAATCTCCACCGCGTTCCACGCTGGTCGGGACGTCGGGCAGCGGGACGATCGACCCGAAGGCGCCACCACCGCCGGCGAACTCGAAGGCGGTGACGTAGTGCTCGACGCCATCGTGGTAGCCGGCGAACGTCGTCGTGCGCAGGAGGTTGACGGCGCCGTTCGGCCCGATCAGGCCGCCGCAGGCCAGCGCAGGCGCGGCGGTGACCAGGAGAGCCGCGACGGCGGCGATGAAGGTGAAGAGACGGCGCATGTGGGAAACCTCGCTGCGGGGCCGGCGGGGCCGGTCGATTGGCAGGCAAGACGGCGTTCCCGCAGACGCGGTTCCCTTTCGGTCAGCTCGCGGCGTCGTCGAGCAGCGCGGCGAGGCGCTTCGGTGCCACCGTGCGGTAGCTCTCCTCGACCCACGCCGTCAAGAGCTCGAGCGGCGCATCGGGCGGCGGCGTCAGGGTGACCCAGTGGCCACGTTCGAGGCCATAGCCGGGCACCGCGCTCCACGGCATCGAGAGGGCCTCGTCATTCGAGCGGGGCAGCTTGACGGTGAAGCTGAGCGCATCGGATTGGGGCATGCCAAAGAAGACGAAGATCTTCTTGCCGACCTTGGCGACCGATTCCTCCCACGGATGGTCCTCCCACGCTTCGGGCAGGCCAAAGGCGAAGTCGCGCAGCGGGGCGGTGAGCGGGTGCGGCATGCCGGGCAGGATACGGCTCAGCGGAACATGCGCTGCTGCTTGGCGAGGCTCATCGCCGCGTCGACCGGGAAGAGGCGACGCGCGACGACGTTGAGGACCTCGCCTTCGACCTGCAGGGTCCCGTCGATGACGAGCAGCGGCGACCGATGCAGCACCGCGCGGTACGCCTGGTATACGTCTGGGCGCAGGGTGACGTTGATCATGCCAGTCTCGTCCTCCAGCGCGATGAAGACGAAGTTCTTCGCGGTCATCGGGTGCTGCACGCTCACGGCGAGCCCTGCCAGCCGCACCTGCGACCGATCCGGCCGCTTTCCCGCTTCGGCGATCGGGATCACACCACGGGCGGCGAGCCGCTCGCGGAAGAGCTCGGCCGCGTGGGCGGTGGGGCTGATTCCGAGCTCGCGGTAGTCGGCGGCGACACGCTCGGCGAGGCTCATCGGCGGAAGGCTGCGCGACAGCTCTCGCTGCGCGTCGTCGCCGAGACCGAGCGCCGGCCGCTCCGGGTTCGCGTCGACCATGGTGCCGCGCAGCTGCCAGAGGAGCTCGCGACGGGGTGCATCGGTCCAGTCGAAGGCGCCCACCACGATCAGGCGCTCGACGACCTGCTCGCCCAGCCCGGTCCTGGCGACGAAGTCGCGCACTGACCGATATGGCCCCTCCGCGCGTCTCAGCCCCGATCCGGTCACGCGCGGCCTCGTCGATCCCCTTCACCTGGCGCAGGCCGAGGCGGAGCGCGAACTGCTCGCCGATCCGGGCGGTGTCGTGCTCCCAGGACGATGCGTTGACGTCGACCGGCAGGACGCGGACACCGTGGCGCTTGGCGTCGTTGACGACCACTGCCGGCGAGTAGAAGCCCATCGGCTGGTTGTTGAGCATCCCGGCGTAGTAATGCGCGGGATAGCGCAGCTTCAGCCAGGCCGTGTCGTAGGTGATCTTCGCGAACGCGGCGGCGTGCGCCCGGGCGAAGCCGAACTCGGCGAAGGCGCCGCAGCGCCGGAAGAGCTCCTCTGCGTCGTCGCTCGAAAGCCCGGTCTGGATCGCGCCCGTCACGAAGCGGACGTGCTCCTTCTCCATCTCTCGGTGGCTGCGATGGCTGCCCATCGCCTTGCGGAAGATATCGGCCTGCAGGGCGGTGTAGCCGCACACCTCGATGGCGATCTGCATCACCTGCTCCTGGTAGAGGATCACGCCCAGGGTGTCCTCCAGGATCGGCTGCAGGCTGGGGTGCAGGTAGGTGACCGGCTCGCTGCCGGCGCGGCGGCGCAGGTAGGGGTGGACCGCGTTGCCCTGGATCGGTCCGGGACGGATGATCGCGACCTGGACCACGAGGTCCTCGAAGCGCTCGGGCCTGCTCTTCGGGAGCGCCTGCATCTGCGCGCGCGACTCGATCTGGAACATGCCGACCGTATCGGCGCTGCGGATGATGGCGTAGACCTCGGGATCATCGTGGGGCAGGGCGTCGAGGTCGATGCCAACGCCGGTGTCGCGCTCGATGCGACGGAGCGCGTCCGAGACCACGCCCAGCGTGCGCAGGCTGAGGAGGTCGATCTTCACCAGACCGAGCTGCTCGATATCCTCCTTGTCGTACTGGGTGACGACCCGGTCCGGCATGGTGGCGCGCTCGATCGGCACGAGGTCGATCAGCGGGGTGCGCGTGACGAGCATGCCGCCGACGTGGATCCCGAGGTGGCGCGGGAAGCCGTCGATCTCGGCGCACAGGGCCAGCAGCCACTGCCATCGGTTGCGCAGGGGATGAGCGACGAGTAGATGACGAGACCGGTCCACCGACGACTGCCCGTGCCGTCGCTCCTCGATCGGCATCCCGCTCTCGGGATCGATCCGCACCACGGCACGCCGTTCGCTCGACGGTCCCGGCGAGCCGTTGTCGCGCGGCCCGGGAAGGTGCATCGCATCCGGCGGCAGCTCGCCGGCGTAGCGCTTCGTCTGTGTCGCCTCGAAGCGGACCGAGGTGACCGAGGTGTCGAGCAGGCGCGGCTTTCGCGGCGGGTACCAGCCGCCCTCGGAGACCGGACGTGGCTCGAGCTGCAGCCGGGGACGCTCGTGCCAGGGTGAGTCGGCCACGCGAGCAACGTGCGTGGCGTGCGTGGCGGCATCGGCCCGACCCCGGCCATCACGCCCCGGCGGGACCGCCGCGGGCTCCATCTCGACGCCAAGCTCGTCGAAGAGCCAGGCGAACGAGCCGTCGAGCGCCAGGTCGCGCGCGACGTCGGAGGCATCGCGCGTGTCGAGGGCCTTGGCGAGCGCGTCGATCGAGTCCACCGGGAACCCGAGCGCCTTGGCCACCTCGCGCACGGCGGAGCGCGCTCGATAGGTGACGATCGTGCAGACCATCGCCGCGTGATCCGCGCCGTAGCGGTTGTAGAGGTACTGGATCACCTCCTCGCGACGGTTGACGTCGAAGTCGATGTCGATATCGGGCAGCACGCGCGCCTCGTTGATGAAGCGCTCGAAGAGGAGCTTGTGCTCGATCGGGTCGACCTTGGTGATCCCCAGGCAGTAGGCGACGATCGAGTCGCCGGCGCTTCCCCTCCCCTGGCCGATGATCTGGTTGTCTCGCGCAAACTCCATCAGATCCCAGACGATCAGGAAGAACTCGGCGAGGTGGGTGCGCTCGATGATGTCGAGCTCGTGGGCGAGCTGGTTGACCGCCTGCTTGGTAACCGGACGGTAATGGCGCCGTAAGCCGTCCTGGGCAAGCTGGTAGAGATATGAGAACGGCGTCTCCCCCTCCGGCACCGCGTAGCCGGGAAATCGATAGCGCTCGAAGTTCAGGTCGAGCCGGCAGGTTTGGCCGATCGCCCCCGCCCACGCGATCCCCGCCGACCATGCGCGTTGGCTCTCTGCGTCAGGCAGTCCGCGGCCGATCCCCTCCAGCTCGCGCCCGCTCTTGAGCCGATACTCGCTGTTGGGCAGGAGCAGCTCACGCGCCTCCTCGAGCGTGGCGCCGTGACGGATGCAGACCAGGACGTCCTGCAGCCGATGGCCTTCTGCCTCGGCGTAGTGGACATCGTTGGTGACCACGGTGGGCAGGCCCGCCTGGTTCGCGAGCGCGGCCAGCTCCGCGACCAGCCAGTCGTCGTCCGGCTGCAGATGGTGGCTCAGCTCGATCGCGAAGTCGCCATCCGGAAAGTGGCTCGCCCAGCGCTGAGCGGCGGCCAGCGCCGCCGCGCGATCCCCGCCCAGCAGACGCCGCGGCACCTCGCCGTTGCGGCAGCCGGTCAGGCCGATAAGATGGCCACGTCCCCTCCTCGAGACCCGCCTCGACGAGCGAGGCCTCGAAGACCGGGAACTGCTTCTCCCCGGCGAGATGTCCGCGCGAGGCGAGACGCGAGAGCGCGCTGTAGCCGTCCGCGTCGCGGGCGATCAGGACCAGGTGATCGCCGGGGATCGGGTCCGGCGTGCAGCTCACCGGGCCAGCCGCGGCTCGCCTTCGCGCCGCGGACCGGGTCGTTCAGCTTGCGGCCACGGCGAGCCGCCCGCAGTTCGCCGTCTTCGCGCGGGATCGCCGAGCTCGAGGCCGATGATCGGCCGAACCGGAGCGAGGCCCGCCTCGCGCGCCTCGGGCGTATCGGTCTGCCCGGTCGCCTTCCAGAGACGGACCGCGGCATAGAGCCCGGCATGGTCGGTGATCGCCAGCGCGGGCAGCTCGAGGAGGGCGGCGCGGGCAACCAGGTCCTCGGTATGGCTGGCGCCGTCGAGGAAGCTGAAGTTGCTGTGCGCGTGCAGCTCGCAGTAGTCGTCCGGGGTGGCCATCGGACCACTGAGTATAGAACATGCGTTCTATACTAACCGCCGCGCGAGGAGTCAGCCGCTGGCGGTCGGAACGCGAGGCAGGGTGATCGTGGTCTCGACCCGCCGGCCGAGAGCCACGTCGATCTCCTTCGAGGCCGGGTTGTGGCCGATCGCGGACACGCTGATCGAGAAGTGGCCGGATGTGCAGGCGGCCTGGAACCGCCCCTCGGCGCTGGTCGTCGCATTGCCGGTGAACTCCGCGCGATGGATTTCGACGACCGCGCCCTTGATCGGGGACCCGTCGGGATCGAGGACCACCGCGTAGAGCCCTGCCGCGCCCGGAGCGCCTTCCTTGCACGGGACGGCGGTCGGGACGGGCGTGGCGGTGGCCACCGGCTCGCCGGTGCAGGCGGCCAGCAGCCCGCCGGCGAGGAGGACGCCCGCGAGTGCGAGGGTGCGGAACAACATGCGCCGAAGTATGCCGCGCCGCCGGGCGAGGCGCCAAAGAGGGTTATTCCGTGAGCGCCTCGAGGACGGCCAGATCTTCGGTGCGGCCGTCGGACCCGATCGGGATGATCGCCACGTGGTCAGCGCCGGCCTCGACGAGCTCGCCGATCCGTCCCCGGATCAGCTCCCCGTCGCCGATCGCGACCATGGCATCGACGAGGCGGTCGCTCCCGGGCTGCTGCCAATCGGTCTCGGCAAAGCCCTGCAGCTCCCCAGCTCGCCTGGTAGGTCGGAGTGCGCAGATACGGCGTGAGGTAAGCACGCGCCGCGTCGCGGGCTGCCGGCCGCGTCAAGGACCGCGGGAAGCGTGACCGCCAGGATGGGTCGCGAACCGGCAGCGTCCAGGCGCTCGCGGATCCAGCGCACCCGCTCGGGAGTGACGAGGTAGGGAAACGCGCCGTCGGCGTCGGTGGCGGCGAGATCGACCATCCGCTCACGGAGAGCGGCGATCAGCACCGGCGGCTCCTCGGCGAGGAGGCATCGGTCCCTTGTAGGTCGCGGCGCGATACGCGGCCAGGTACTCGCGCATGCGGGTGAGGGGCTTCTCGAAGGTATGGCCGCGCAGCTTCTGAGCGAGGTGGGGATGCGAGACGCCCAGCCCGAGCACGAAGCGACCGGCGGAGGCCTCCTGCAGGGTGAGCGCCGCCATGCGCGTGGCCTGTGCATCGCGGCCCCAGATATTCACGATCGATGTCCCGATCATGATGCTGTCGGTCGCCTCGGCCAGGATCGGCGGCCAGCACGAAGGGCTCGCGCCCGACCGCCTCGGGAACCCACAGCGCGGTGTAGCCGAGCTCCTCGACCCGGCTGCGCGTACGCGCGCAGGTCCGGCGCCGCCAGGCTGTCGAGGTGACCCCAGACGCCGGTCCGGCCCAGGCGCGTTCGAAGGTCCGCGCCCGTCACGACCCGGACCCTGCGAACCGGTAGCGGAGGTAGAGCTCGTCCTCGTGCCGCAGCGCGCTCACGCAGGCGACCCTCGCGCGGCTGCTCGGCGAAGGGCGAGCCGCTCGGGATGGGGGCGATCATCTGAAGCGCATCGGTTCCGACCAGCTTGGCGCCGATGCTCCAGTACAGCTCGTCGATGGCGTCGATCGCGAGGAACGCGGCGTTCGTGGTCGGGCCACCCTCCAGCAGGAGCGAGCCGATGCCGCGCGTCGCGAGCTGGTCGAGCACCCAGTGCGGGTCCGGCTCGGCGGTCGGCGCGATGAGCAGTTCGACGCCGGGTAGCGGCTCCTGCGGGTTGCCGGCCCCCACGATCAGGATGCGCGCTCCCTCGCCGGTCCATTTCACGTCCGGCGGCAACGGGGAGCGGCCGCCGATGACGACGCTCGTCGGCTGCGGCGATAGCCCGCGCTGTGCTCGGAGGGCGGCGAGGTCATCCGGCACGCCGGGCCAGAAGCCGACCGCGCGCAGCGTTCCGGCCCCGCTCCCCACGGCGTCGTAGGCCGCCCGATACAGCCGCATCAGGCGCCGGTCGGCACGACCGCCGAGCCCCTCGGCCGTTCCCTTGAGCTGCGCGCGCCCGTCCACGGTGGTGATCATGTTGATGCCGACCAGCGGGCGGTGGGGCGGTGCCGGGGGAAGCGTGAAGCCCGCCATCGCCTCGTCGATCTCGAGATTCGCGGCCGGCTCCGGCCACAGGCGATCGACCAGGTATCGCTGGGTGGGGGCCATCGGCTCAGGGTAGCATCGGCGCCGAACGTGTCGATTGCGACCGGCCTCGATCGTCGCGGTGGTGAACGCTGTCAGAGGAAGAACACGTGCGATACCTGCTGCTGATCTACGACGAGCAGAGTGCGGCCACGGACCCGGCGGCACCGGCGCCGAGCGAGGAAGACGTCACAAAGGTGATGGGCGATTACGCCGCGTTCACCGAAGAGCTGCGCGATCGGGGCGTGTTCGAGGCTGGCGAGGCGTTGCAGTCGGTGGCCTCGGCATCGACGGTGCGGCTGCGCGAGGGGCAGACGATGATCACCGATGGGCCGTTCATGGAGACCAAGGAAGCGCTCGGGGGCTTCTACCTGCTGAACTGCCGCGACCTGGACGAGGCGCTCGAGTTCGCTGCCAAGTGCCCGGCGGCGCAGTTCGGATCGATCGAGGTGCGCCCGATCTGGGACCAGGAGTATCCGGCCGCGCGATGACCTAGCTGCCCAGCGTCTGCTGCTCGGGCAGCTCGGCAAGCTGCTCCGCGGTGGTCTTCACCGTGACGCTCGACGGTGTGAGGCGCCCGACGGCATCCGACGGAATGACGCGCGCCGGGCCGCCGCTCTCGGGCTTGACGGCGACGCCGTGGAAGATGCCCTCCACGTCAGTTCCGAGCATGCCCTCCACCGTGCCGATCTTTTCGCCGTCCGGACCGAGGACGGCGGTGCCCGGCTCGACGTAGTTCCAGGCGACCGGGTCGTCGGGGCCTGGCAGGTCGAGTTCCGCGACCTCGGGCTGGTTCGCGGAGGTGTCGTCCGCGGTATCGCCCGGTGGCAGGCGGCTCACGTCCACGTCCTGGCCGCCGGGTCCACCCGGATCGTCGATTGCCCCCGGCTCGCGTTCGAAATCGGTCATGCGCTTGCTCCCCGCACGAGCGATGCCAGCCCGCCCAGCCGATCTGCGCGCTGTCAGGGCGCTTCGTGCAGCGCGAGCCTCGTGCAGCACGAGTGCACGAAAGGGTCTGACAGGGCGACGCGACGTGCCAAGCCCGCATCAGTCGAAGACGCGCTCGAGGTGCCAGGTGCCGCGGATCTCGTCACAGAAGATCGTGCACAGCAGCCCATCGCGGGCGACGATCTTGAAGTAAGCGCGCGCCACCGGGTCGCGCCACCAGGCGTCGTCGGCGCGCCAGCGGTTGCAGATCCCCACCTCGCCGTGGTCGATCCCATCCATGCGCAGGCGTGTCGGGGTACCGGAGGCATCGGTCTCGACCTGGACCAGCGGGTGGTCGGTGTACAGGCGGGTCATGGACCGATATCCACCAGCTGTGACCGATGCTCGGGCAGCGCCGCGGTCGGCCGCGCGTGGACGGCCCGCCAGAGGCGGCCCTCGCCGAACCGGGCGCGCATCCGCTCGAGCGACCAGCGCAGCTCCTCCCAGCGCCCGGCCTGCGCCTCGAAGGCCGGCAGCTGACGGCTGGCCGGGTCCGCCAGCCGGTCGAAGGCAAGACCGATGCCCACCACCCGTGGCTCCTCCTCCATCGTTCGGAGGCGAGCGGCTGCCTCCATGCGGGACGAGGAGCAGACGGGCGATCCAGTCCGGCTCGAGCGCGGGCTCGGGGAAGGTCTGCTCGACGCGAAGCTGCGGCGCATCCTCAAGCCGCAGCGGCGACCGATGCGCGGCCCGGGGCGAGGTGACGGGCATGAAGCTGCTCACACAGCTCGGCGCAGAGACGGCGCAGGGTGAGCGCCGTAGCACCGATCCCCTCGAGCGGCGGCTCGAATGCGGTCCGGGCGGTAAGCCGCTCCGGCCGACGTCGCGGGTTGAGCGGCCGCGGATCCTGGCCCCGGGCGAGCTGCTGGAGCCGCTCCCCGACCGCGCCGAACTGGGCGCCGACCGCCGAGCGCGGCAGCCCGGCCAGCTCCCCCATGCTGGTCAGCCCGAAGAGGACGAAGCGCTGGCGCGTGGCGAGGTCCGCGGGGAGCAGGGTGAGCGGAAGGCCCGCGAGCGCCGAGCGCTCCAGCGCGTGGAAGGCGACGGGCGCCCCGGGTGCCGAGGGACGCGCCAACCGAGCGGCGAGCGCGGCGAGCCAGCGGTTCTCGCCGATCCCGGCGCGCAGCGGGAGCGACGCCACTCCGCGCGCCAGCGCTGCGGCACGTGCCGCGATCCGACGCTCGGAGCCGAAGAGCGGCCCGAGCCCCGTCACGTCGAGCAGGGCGACTCCGAGATCCACCGCCTCGATCCGCGGGGAGAGGTCGTCGAGCGCATCGAGCATCGGCTCGAAGGGCGTTGGATCTACCCCCGGAGTGCGCAGGTCCGGCCAGACCAGGCAAAGCAGCCGCGTCATGGCTAGGCGGAGAGGACGCGCAGCGCCGGGCGCTCCTCGACGAGCTCGCGGACGGGCGCGGCAAGCGACGGCAGCAGTGCGTCGATCCGCCGACCCTCGGCGAACCACAGGTCGAGCTCCGCGTTGCCGCCGGCGAGTGCCCAGCGATGACGAACGACCGTGGCGGCAACCCGCTGCCCGACCAGGTCGCGGCCCACGGCGAGCCAAGCGCGACGTTCGAGCGCGACCCGCACGCTGGCCGCGGGACCGGCGGCCTCCACGTGCCCCGCGAGCAGGAGGCCGACTCCACCCGCCCGAGCGAGCAACGCGGGCAGACGGTCGAGGCCGCGCCCGGCCTCGAGGCGTCCGAGGTCGAGCACGAAGGCGTCGATCGTGCCGGCGCGGGCCAGCCAGGCGGCGAGCTCGACCGCCTCCGCGGCATCGTGTGGTCGCACCACGAGAAGCCACTCCAGCCGAACGCCCAGGCGAGCGGCGGTGGCCGGATCGAAACTAGCGTCGCCATCGATCCATGCGACCAGGCCACCACGCTGCTGGCAGGCGGCGAGCGAGCCGAGCGCCAGGGTGGTCGCACCCGACCCGTCGAGCAGCGCCAGCGAGCCGCGTGGCCAGCCACCGGTGCGCAGCGCCTGGTCGAGCTCCGGCTGGCCGCTGGGAAGCGCCGGCGGCATCGGCCCAAGACCCTGCTGCAGACCCTTGTCGCGCAGCAGCTCGAGGGCATCGGCGAGGGCCTGGTGGGTCATATCGGTCAGTCTAATAGAACATCCGTTCTACTGACAAGCCTTTGCTATACTCGGCCGCCCGTGGGGATGTAGCTCAGCTGGGAGAGCACCGCGTTCGCATCGCGGGGGTCAGGGGTTCGAGTCCCCTCATCTCCACCATTCCACACCGGGCTGCGGAGTCGCGTCCCCTTCCGTGCCTAATCGACGAGAGCGAACACCTGGCGCGGTGCAGGCACTCCCTTCAGCGAATGCGTGCCGCGATCCTCAAAGGTGAAGCCTGACCCCGCGGACAGCTCATGCGTGGTGCTTGACATCAGAATCTCGCCGGCGGTTCCCAGCGCCATGATCCGAGCGGTCTCGTGCACCGCCAGCCCTCGGATGCTGCCAGGCACGACCTCGACTTCGCCGGTATGGATCCCGACCCGGATGTCGAGTCCTGCATCCGCAACGGCGGCGCGCATGTCAACCGCAGCCTGCACCGCTCGCGCGGCTCCGTCGAACATCGTGAGGAAGCCATCACCTGTCGTGTCGATCTCGACGCCGCGATATCGCTCCAGAACGTCCCGAACCAGGGAGTTGTGCCTGTCGAGGAGCTGATCCCAGGCCGCATCACCGATGCGCGATGCACGATTGGTCGAGCCGGCGATATCGGTCATCAGCATCGTCGTCAGGATGCGATCGCCCACCGGTTGCTTGCCCCAGCCGCGCCAGCCGCCCCAGATGATCGAGACGGCCGGTTCGTCTCCGACGACCCACTGATCGTGCCCCGGCGGGATGTCGAATACGTCTCCTGCCTCCACCAGCATCTCCGTGCCATCGTCCATGCGGATCATCGCTGCGCCCGAAACGGCTACTCCGATGTGGTGGAACTGGCAGCTTTCAGTGCCTGCGATCGGCTTGACCTGCTCCGACCAACGCCACCCCGGCAGCTGCTCGAGCCGTCCGACGATGAGGTCGCCCACCCTGACGGTGGATGCGGAGCCCTTTGGGAAGGAGAGCGTTTCATCGGGCGTCGCGAGATTCTTGGCCTGCGGCTTCGCGTTCAAAGGGATCCCTCGGGCTGACGGATGAAATTGCCTCCGAGCAGTGTGCCAGCCGCGGAGGGCGGATAGGGCCGCGGGTAGGTCTTTGTACCTGCTGGTCTCAGTCGCTGAGGTCCGGAGGCATGCGTACACTCACTGCCATGGCCGCCGCCCCAACGCGTTTGGGCGTCCGTGTGATTCGCGATCGCCGCCTCTGGGCCCTCTTTGCCGCGGTGCTGGCTCTCGCCGTGCTCGCCACGCTTGTGCTCGCGCTCATACTTGCGGTGCTGTCGCGCAGCCCCAGGCCGCCAGTGGCAGGGGCCGCCGACCTACTTGCCGTCCGGTTTGCTGACCAGGCAACGGGCTGGGTTGGGGGTACCGGCGTCATCTACGCAACCGCCGACGCGGGCGCCTCGTGGCGCGTCGCATGGACCGGGGTCGATAACGTTGTGTCGCTCCGGTCGTGGGACAGCCAGCACGTATGGGCGCTGACAGCCCCCGAGAACGATCTCGCGCCGCGCGCAAATCACCTGCTTCGCAGTGACGATGGTGGCTCGACGTGGGTCAGCTTCCCCCTCGACACGTCATTGACCGAGCTCCAGCTCGCCGGCCCCATGGATGCCTGGGCAGTCATTGCCACCGATCCGCGCAACCCAAAGGGCATGCACAGCGCAGATGGCGGAGCGACCTGGACCGCGGTTCCCGCGATGGGCAAGCCACAGGCACTGTGCGCGACGGGGGAGGGCTTGCTATGGACGGCCAACGGCGGATCCGTGTCGCTGAGCTCGGACGAGGGCCTATCGTGGTCCGCAATCAACAGCGGACTACCCGGGACAGGACTGCAGCCCAGGCTGGGTTGCGCGGGAGACGCCGTCTGGCTGCTCGCGACCGGTGGAGTCGGGTCGAGCCAGCAGGCATATGTCGTCACTCGCTCCCTTGACCGCGGCGCCACCTGGCGACCCGTCTACGGAGAGCCCTACTTCCCTCTGGCGCCGCCGGGCGTTACTGAGATCGACGCCTACCCCGGTCCATTCGCGATCGTGACCCCGAATGTCGCTCGATTTATCGGCACCTGTCCAGCGTGCTCGAACGCAGAGAGCGCCAGCCTGACTCGGACGGACGATGCCGGAGCGACCTCCGCCAAGACCGCACTGCCCGCAACTCCGGTCGAATCCTGGTTCGATCTGTCCTTCGCAGATCCGGACCATGGTTGGATCGTAGCCAGCCACCCGTCCTCAGAGCTGTTGAAGACGACCGATGGCGGGGCGAGCTGGAAGCGCGTAGTGATGCCGTAAGACCCGGAGGATCGGATATCCGTCAGCGCATGGCTGCAGTTTGAGTAATCTCGGCGTGGATACAGCATCGGCAGGGGACCCGTCCTTGATGCGCAGACGACATGACCAATGATCCCGCGCGCTCCGTCGAGCGAACCTACCTCGCGCTGACCCTCTTCAACACGCTGGCCGCCTCCTTCATCTGGGGCATCAATACGCTTTTCCTGCTCGACGCGGGTCTCAGCAACGCCGAGGCCTTCGCCGCCAACGCCTTCTTCACCGTGGGCCAGGTCATCTTCGAGGTCCCCACCGGCGTGGTTGCCGATACGCGCGGTCGCCAGTTCTCCTATCTCCTCGGCGCCGGTACGCTGCTCCTCTCCACGCTTCTGTATCTCGTGATGTGGCAGCTGCACGCCTCGCTGTGGGGATGGGCGATCGCCTCCATCCTGCTGGGCCTCGGCTTCACGTTCTTCTCTGGCGCCACCGAGGCCTGGCTGGTCGACGCTCTCGCCGCCACCGGGTACAAGGGCCATCTCGAGCACGTCTTCGGACGTGCCCAGACGATCGGCGGAGCCGCCATGCTCGTCGGATCGGTATCCGGTGGCCTAATCGCACAGGTGACGAACCTCGGAGTCCCCTACCTGGTCCGCGCCGCGCTGCTGGGCGTCACGCTCCTGATAGCCCTGCGATTCATGCGTGACCTGGGCTTCACGCCGGACCGGGATGTCAGCGCCGCGGCGGCGGTGCGCAACGTGGTTCGAGGAGCGGTCGACGGTGGCTTTCGCCGGCCACCGGTGCGCTGGCTGATGCTTGCCGCGCCGTTCAGCTTCGGCGTCGGCATCTACGTCTTCTACGCCGCGCAGCCCTACCTCCTGGAGCTGTTCGGCGACAAGACCGCATACGGGATCGCCGGCCTCGCGGCCGCCATCGTGGCCGGTGCGCAGATCGTGGGCGGGCTGATCGTGTCGCGCGTCCGGCGCTTCTTCACCCGCCGCACCGATGCCCTGATCGTCGGCACGGTTCTCAACGTCATCCTCCTGGTGGTCATCGGCCTGGTTGGCAACTTCTGGATCGCCCTGCTGCTCCTTGCCGGCTGGGCGATGGTGTTCGCCATCGAGGCGCCGATGCGGCAGGCCTTCCTCAACGGCCTCATCCCGTCGGAGCAACGCGCCACCGTGCTCTCCTTCGACAACCTGATGGGATCCGCCGGGGGCGTCGTGATCCAGCCGGCCCTCGGCCGGACCGCGGACCTCTACGGCTACCCGGCCTCGTACCTGGTCTCGGCCGGCATCTCCGCCCTGGCCCTGCCCTTCGTGTGGCTCGCGCGCCGCGAGAAGGCTGTCTCGGATCCCATCACCGACGACGCAGACGCCGATGCGCCGGGTCCACCCGCCGATGTGGAGCCCCTGCCCGAGAGTCGATAGGCGCCCGCGTGGCACCGCGCCTGCTCAGACGGCGAGCGTGGAAGGCTATCCGCCCGCTCCCGTGCCAGCGGAGCCGAGCGGCCTCGAGGCGCTGCGCAAGGCGGCCCTGGGCTGCCAGGCATGCGACCTGTATCGGTCTGCAACCCAGACCGTCTTCGGCGAGGGTCGCGAGAGAGCCTGGCTGATGCTCGTCGGGGAGCAGCCGGGCGATCGCGAGGACCAGACCGGGGCGCCGTTCGTCGGCCCCGCCGGTGAGCTGCTCGATCGGGCGCTGGAGGAGGCCGGCATCGACCGCCGCACGGTCTACGTCACCAACGTGGTGAAGCATTTCAAGTGGCGGCCGCGCGGGAAGCGGCGGATCCATCAGAAGCCGAACCGCGAGGAGATCGACGCCTGCCGCCCGTGGCTGGATGCCGAGCTGCAGCGCGTCGAGCCGGAGGCCATCGTCTGCCTGGGGGCGACGGCGGCACAGGCGCTGATCGACCGATCCTTTCGTGTGACGCGACAGCACGGCGTGCTCCAGCCATCCCCTCTTGGGCCGCTGATCGGGGCAACGGTCCATCCCTCGTCGGTCCTGCGCTCCATCGACAGCGAGTCGCGCGAGGCGGCGTACGCGGGCCTCGTCGCCGACCTCCGAAGCATCGCGGCCAGTTCGCGGCTGAGGGCGCGCGAAACCGGCTACCGTTTCCTCATGCGTCGCGTGGAACAGACGGTCGAGATCCCGGCTCCGGCGGAAGAGGTCTTCGGCGTGGCCTCGAAGATCGAGGAGTTGCCGCGCTGGCAGTCAGGCATCATCTCCGTCGCGCGAACGGACACGGGACCGGTGGCAGTCGGCGCCAAGGGCACCCTCGTGCGGGAGCTGATGGGCCAGCGCATCGAGGCCCCACTCGAGGTGACCGCCTACGATCCGCCGCGCCTGCTGGGTCTGCACAGCGAGGTGAGCGGCGTCGCCCTCGACGCGACGATCGAGGTCAGCCCGCTCGGGCCAGACAGCTCTCGAGTCAACCTCGTGGCCGAGATCAGCGGCTCAATGCTGACCTCCTTCATGGAGCCGATGATCGCCTCCGGCGCCGAGGGCGACATGGCCGCCAGCCTGGAACGCCTGCGAGGCCTCTTCGCGGACCGATGAGGGCCTTCGTCACGGGAGGTGGCGGCTTCATCGGTCTGTCCCTGGCGCGACGGCTGCGCGAACGAGGCGACGACGTGCGCGCGCTGGTCCGCACGAGGACGCGTGCAGACGCCCTCGACGCGATCGGCTGCGAGCTGGTCGAGGGCGACCTCGGCATCGACCCAGAAGCTCGCGGAGCAGATGGTAGGCTGCGACGCCGCCTTTCACGTCGCCGGCGTCTACCGGGTGGGAATTCCCGCCTCGGAGCGCCCCGCGATGTACGAGGCGAACGTAACCGGCACGGCCAATGTGCTGGATGCGGCGACCGCTGCCGGCATCCCGCGCACCGTGGCCGTCTCCACCATCAACGCCTTCGGGAACACGGCCGGTCGTGTCGTCGACGAGGCCTACCGCCGGGCGGAACCACCGGAATATGTCTCCTACTACGACGAGACGAAGCATCTCGCGCACCTCGAAGCGGAGGCGCATGCGGCGGCGGGAGCTCGAGTGATGATCGTCCAGCCGGGCCAGGTCTATGGGCCGGGCGACCACTCGGCGATCGGCGGGCTGATGCGTCAGGCGGCCGCGGGCACCCTGCGCGCCCTGACCTTTCCCGATCTGGGCCTGAACATGGTGCACGTCGATGACGTCGCCAGCGGGATCTGCCTCGCGCACGATCGCGGCCACGTTGGGGAGTCATATGTGCTCGGTGGCGAGATCACCACCGTCGGCGAGCTGATCAGCGAGGCTGCCGCGGCTGCAGGCAAGGCGCCGCCGCGCATCACGGTGGCGTCCTGGCTGCTGCGCACAGCCGGGGTCGGCGCCGGCCTGCTCGGGCCGCTGCTCGGCGGGCGCACGAATCTGCCAGAGCTCATCACCGCGGCCGACGGAGTGACCTATTGGGCCAGCGACGCGAAGGCGCGCCGCGAGCTCGGCTACGCGCCGCGCGACCTCGATACGGGCCTGCGAGAGCTCTTTGGCGCCGCATAGGCGCGGGATAATCGGCGTGTGACGACCTGCACGCGGTGCGGCGCCTCGGTACGCGATGGCGCCCGATTCTGTGAGAGCTGCGGGGCGACCCTCGAGCCGGGAGGCGGCGCCGAGGAGCGCAAGCTGGTCAGCGTCCTCTTCGCCGATGTCGACGAGCTCCACCGCCCTGGGCGATCAGCTCGACCCGGAGCGCCTGAGGGCGCTGCTGGCGGAGTACTTCGCGGCGATGTCGGCGGTCATCGGCTCGTGGGGTGGGACGGTCGAGAAGTACATCGGCGACGCGATCATGGCGGTCTTCGGAGCGCCGCTGGTGCGCGAGGACGACGCCGAGCGGGCGCTGCACGCCGCGCTCGAGATGCTGGACCGCCTCGAATCGGTCAACCAGGAGCTCTCGCGCCGCCACGGCGTATCGCTCCGCATCCGCATCGGTGTGAACACCGGCGAGGTCGTGGCCCCGCAGGGAGGAGCGGCCTCAGGGCAGCTCATCGTCTCGGGTGATGCGGTCAACGTCGCGGCGCGGCTGGAGCAGGCGGCCGACCCGGGCACGGTCCTGGTGGGTGAGCGCACCTATCAGGCTGGCGCGTCATGCCTTCACGTTCGGCGACGCGTCGCAGCTGACGGTCAAGGGAAAGCCGGAGCCGATCCCGGCCCGCCGGCTTCTCGAGCCGCGAGGGGAGGCCACGCGTGGGATACCGGGCCTCCAGGCACCGATGGTCGGCCGCGAGCGGGAGCTCGGGACCGTCATCGGCCTGCTCGACGAGGCGATCGAGACCGCAGAGCCACGCCTGGCGGTCCTCTACGGGCCGCGCCGGCATCGGGAAGAGCCGGCTGGTCCGCGAGGCACTCGGCCGGCGCCGAGCAACGCCGCAGCAACGTCCGGATCCTGCGTGGTCGCTGCCTCGCTGCCGGCCACGGCATCACCTTCTGGGCGTTTGGCGAGATCCTCCGGTCGGCATGCGACATCAGCCTCGGCGATAACGCGGAGACGTCACGCGAAAAGCTGCACGAAGCCCTCGAGGCATTGCTGGAGCCCTTGGCGCTGACCGCCCCGGACGTCGCCGAGACCATAGCCGCGCTCGCTGCCACAGCGAACATCTCGCTGCCGGAGAGCCCGCTGGCTGGCCTGGAGCCGCGCGAGCTCTCCGAGGTGATGGCGCGGGCGTGGCCCCGGTTCGTCAGCGCCCTGGCCCACGCGAGACCGGCAGTGATCGTCATCGAGGACCTGCACTGGGCCGATGACCAGCTCCTCGAGATGGTCGAGCAGGTAGCAGCGCGCGCGACGGGCGGGGTCCTGATCCTTGCCACCGCGCGGCTCGAGTTCGCCGAGCAGCACCCCGGGTTTGGGGCGGGTGCCGGCGCCACCGCGCTCACGCTGCGATCGCTGACCGAGGCGCAGAGCACCGCGCTCGTCGATGCGCTCCTCGACCTCGACGCTCTGCCTGCGAGCCTTCGGACGGAGATCCTCACGCGCGCTGAGGGGAACCCGTTCTTCCTCGAGGAGATCCTCCGACGCCTGATCGATGAGGGCGCGATCGTGCGCGCCAACGATCGGTGGGTGGCGACCAGCTCCGCCACGGACGTTGAGCTTCCCGACAGCATTCATGCCCTGCTGGCAGCCCGCATCGACGGTCTCCCGGCCGAAGAGAAGCGCGTGCTCCAGGACGCCGCAGTGGTTGGCCGCGCATTCTGGGAGGCGGCCCTGGGCGGTGGTCGCAGCTCGGGCGACGCGGCGACACTCTTGCGGAACCTCGAGCGCCGCGGGCTGGTCGTGGCCCGCCCGACCTCCACGCTGCCCGGCCAGGTCGAATACCTGTTCCGTCACGCGCTCATCCGCGACGTTGCCTATGCGGCCGTCCCCAAGGCTCGGCGTGCCATCGCGCACGCCGAGGTGGGCGAGTGGATCGAACGCCTCGCCGGGGAGCGCCTCGACGAGCTGGGCGAGCTCGTGGCCTACCACTATCGTTCCGCCGTGTCGGGCGCTGATGCGGACCTCGCATGGGCCGCCGACGCGGAGCGGCGCGAGACGATTCGGCGCCGGGCCTTCCAGTCGCTCGTGGCCGCGGGCGCCGGTGCCCGACGCAGGTTCGCGGTGGGCAAGGCCATCGATCTGCACAGCCAGGCGCTCGAGCTCGCCGACTCCGATGCCGAGCGGCGCTGGCCCTCGAGGACCTGGGCGACGACCACCAGGCCCTGTTCCACGGGGACGACGCGATCGACGCGTACCAGCGCGCGGCCCAGGCGGCGCGAGCCGGTCGTTCGGAGGCCCTGCCGGCCATCGCGGCGAAGGCAGCCTTCATGGCACAGAGCTTCGGCGCGTTCGAACGGCAGCCCTCCCCGGAAGAGCTCGAGACGCTGGTCGCCGACGGCCTGCGGATCGCGATCAACGAGCCGACTCGCGCGCGGCTCCTCGCGGCCCACGCGTCGCTGGAGCAGGTCTGGGAGGGATCGCGATTTGGTGGCGGACAGTCGCAAGGCCTGAAGGACCCCGTGCCGACCGCGGATCGGATCCGGAGTGCGGAGGAGGCATGGCGCATCGCAGATCGGCTTGGTCTGACCGAGATCGCCTACCTCGCGAGCAATGCCCTCGTGGGAATCCAGTGGCGGAGCCAGGACTACCCGGCATACCACGCCGTGATTCAGCGCCAGCTGGCGATGGTCGACACCCTCGCCTCCGAGCGGCACCGAGCGGATGTGCTCTTCGGTGTGTCGGCGGCGCAGGCGGAGCTCGGCGACTACGCTGCCGCGCTGGTGACTGCCCTGCGCGGTCTCGAGCTCGCACGTCGGGGGAGCGCCCACGAGATGATGCACCTGAGCTTCAGTGCGATGAGCGCCGCCTATCACCTCGGTGGCTGGCCGCAGGTCCTCGATCTCCTCCCAGCCCACCTCGACGCCGAGCGTGCCGAGGGGGACGTCCTCTGCGCCGCGGTTCGGGGCGGCCCCGTGCTGGGCGCCATTGTCATGGTGGAGCAGGGTCGGCTCGACGAGGCAAGCGCGCAGGTGCCCGTGGAGCGGTACGTCGGAAAGCGACGAGGGTCCGCCGCCAGCGCTCTCCTCCTGCGGTATGCCCGTGTGCTCGGAGATCAGCAGCTGCAGCATTCCCTCGTCGACGAGTTCGTCGCCGGGGATCTGCTCGCCCCCACCCGCGGCCGCGACCGCCCTTTCATGGGAGGGAGCGTCGGAGAGCTGCTCGAATCCTCCGCGGAGCTCGGGGAATGGAAACGGGTCGAGGAAATGGTCGCGGTCGCCCGCCGCCTGATCGCCGCATCGGCACTTCTCGGCCCGCTCGCCGACCGAGCGGAGGCACGGCTCCGCCGCGAGCAGGGCAACCTGGAACGCGCGGCTGGGCTGATGAACGCTGCGCTCGCAGGGTTCGAGCGGCTGCACGTTCCCTTCGAGGCGGCCCGCACGCGCGAGGAGCTCGCCGAGTTGGAGCCGGATGACGCCGCGGCTCTGCGAGCCGAGGCGCTGGCCATCTATGAGCGGCTCGGTGCGATGCCGCATGCGGACCGGGTCGAGAGGGCTGCTCACCTAGCGGATTGAGCGCGGCAAGAGCCGCGCGTATACTCTGCCCCGAACGCGATGACGCGGGAGCAGTACGCCCTGCCCTCGATTTCGCAGCGAGCCGGGAGGGTGGAAGCCGGCATCGAAGGCACGCGGAACTCGCCCGCCGAGCAGCATGGCCGACCGGCATCGGGCCAGCACCGAAGCCGTCAAGCTGAGCCGGGCTGGCGTCCGATAGCAGCGCCGACAAGTGGACCGACCGTGGGGTTGTAGCTCAGCTGGGAGAGCACCTGCATGGCATGCAGGGGGTCGGGGGTTCGAGTCCCCCCAGCTCCACCAACCTCGGTCAAGTCACGGTGGTACCGCGAAGGCCCCCTTCGCCCATGACGGCTGGGGGCCTTGACGTATCTGCGAGGAGCGAGCGTGGCAAGCATCGAGGTGGATCGGCGGACGACGACGGACGGTCGCCCCTGGACCCTGCGCCGCGCACGTCCCACCGATGGGCACGCGCTGGCGCGCCTCTTCGCGGCGGTGCGCTCCGAGGGACGCTGGCTGGTGACGCCGCCGAGCGCGCTGAGCGAGGCCTCCGAGTCCTTCTGGCTGGCGGAGGCGATGCGCTCCGAGACGCAACCTCGCGCTCGTGGCCGAGGCGGACGCCGACGTGGTCGGCAACGTCCTCGTCACCGTCGACCGCAACATCATCACCGACCACATGGGCACGCTCTCGATCTCGGTTGCCGATGGCTGGCGCGACGTCGGCATCGGCGGCGCCCTGATGGGGGCTGCGCTCGATTGGGCCCGGGAGCGCGGCCTGGCCAAGGTGGCGCTCGGCGTCTTCCCGGACAACGCGCGGGCGATCGCCGTCTACGAGCGCGCCGGCTTCGTGCGCGAAGGCGTGCGCCGGCGGCAGTATCGCGACGGGGCCGATGGCTTCCGCGACGAGCTCCTGATGGCCTGGTTCCCGGAGGATGCCGGATGACGATCGACGCGGCGCGCGGCCGCAGCTTCGACGCCTGGGCGGACGAGTACGACCGATACCGGCCCGGCTACCCCGACGAGCTGTTCGCCACGATCCAATCACGCCTGGCGTTGCCGGAGCGGCCCCATGTCGCCGACCTGGGCGCGGGAACGGGCCGCGCCAGCCTTGCCATGGCGGCGCTCGGTTGGCGAGTCACCGCCATCGAGCCCGGAAAGCCGATGCTCGAGCAGCTGCGTGGCCGCGCCAGCGAGGACGGGCTGGTGGTGGCCACCGTGCAGGCCAACGCAGAGGAGACCGGGCTCGATCCGGCGTCGGTCGACCTCGCGACCGCCGGCGCAGGCCTTCCACTGGTTCGACAAGGAGCGGGCCGTTGCCGAGATGGCGCGCATCGTGCGGCCGGGCGGCGGCGTGGCCCTTTTCTGGAACGTGCGCGACGAGGATGCCTCGCCGTTCGTGGCCGCATACCACGGGCTCCTCGAGGAGCGGTTCGGCAGCGCAGATACCGGCCGCTACCTGCAGGCCGGGCGGCCGAGCGGGCAGGAGGCGACCCGTCGCGCGTTCGAGGGGCTCGCCTCGTTCGCGCCGCTGGAGAAGATCGAGCTGCGGCATGAGCTGGCGATGTCCGCCGAGGAGTTCATGGGGATGGCCTTCACGTCCTCGTACGTCCGGGCACTGCCCGACGAGGAGCAGGGGCGCTTCCGTGGCGATCTGGCTGCCCTCCTGGCGCGGCACGGCCACGCTCCGCTGCAGCCGTTCAACGTCCCCTACCGAGTCGACCTGTGGATCACGCGAAGGAGCAACGCATGAGCGCCGAGCGCTTCGACCCCGGCAGCTACGAGGCGAAGTGGCGCGCCCGCTGGGACGCCGACGGGCTGTATCAGACCGACGATGGAGACCCGCGGGAGAAGCGCTACGTCCTCACGATGTACCCGTACCCATCCGGCGACCTGCACATCGGACACTGGTTTGCGGCGACCGGTCCGGACATCGTGGCCCGCATGCGTCGCATGCAGGGCTACAACGTGCTCTTCCCGATGGGCTTCGACTCGTTCGGCCTGCCGGCCGAGAACGCCGCGATCGACCGCGGACTCGACCCGGCGAAGTGGACGGCAGGGAACATCGAGACGCATGCGCGGCGCAGTTCCGCACGATGGGCTGCATGTTCGACTGGTCACGCGAGGTCGCGACCAGCGACCCCGCCTACTACCGCTGGACGCAGTGGCTCTTCGTGCAGTTCTTCAAGGCCGGGCTGGCGTATCGGGCCAAGGCGGCGGTCGACTGGTGCCCGAAGGACCTGGTGGTCCTCGCGCGCGAGCAGGTGGAGGGCGCCGAGCGGCGGTGCTGGCGCTGCGGCACCCCGGTCATCAAGCGCGACCTGGAGCAGTGGTTCTTCCGCATCACGAACTACGCGGATGAGCTGCTCAGCTTCGACGGGATCGACTGGCCGGAGCCGATACGCCTCATGCAGACGAACTGGATCGGTCGGTCCGAGGGAGCGGAGATCGAGTTCCCGGTCGACGGCGCCGGCGACGAGCGGATCCGCGTCTTCACCACCCGCCCCGACACCGTCTTCGGCGCCACGTTCATGGTGCTCGCCCCGGAGCATCCGTTGGTATCGGTCCTCGACCACCGCCGAGCAGCGGGCCGAGGTGGAGGCGTACGTCGCCCAGGCCGGCCGGGAGACCGAGATCGACCGCCTGAGCGCGGAGCGCGAGAAGAGCGGCGTCTTCACCGGCGCGCATGCCACCAACCCGATGACCAACGAGCGGATCCCGATCTGGATCGCCGACTACGTGCTGCCCGGCTATGGCACCGGCGCGATCATGGCGGTCCCCGCCCACGACGAGCGTGACTTCGCCTTCGCCCGCAAGTACGACCTCCCGATCCGCTACGTCGTGGTGCCGGCTTCCGGAGAGCTGGCCTCCGATGAGGCGTTCGTGGCCCACACCGCGGGCGAGGTGCTGGCCGAGTCGGGCGAGTTCAGCGGCATGGAAGCGGCCGAGGCGATTGGCGCCATCACCCGCCAGCTGGCCGATGCCGGCCTGGGCGGCCCGGCGGTCAGCTACCGGATCCGCGACTGGCTGGTGAGCCGGCAGCGCTACTGGGGCCCGCCCGATCCCGATCGTGTACTGCCCCGAGCACGGCCCACAGCCGGTGCCCGAGGATCAGCTGCCGGTGCGGCTGCCCGAGGACGTCGACTTCGCCCCCACCGGCGTGAGCCCGCTCCAGGACCACGCGGCGTTCCTGGCGGCCACCTGCCCGATCTGCGGCGAGCCGGCGCGCCGCGAGACCGACACGATGGACACCTTCGTCGACAGCAGCTGGTACTACCTGCGCTACTGCTCGCCGCACAACGAGGCGGCGGCGTGGGATCCGGAGCAGGTCGCGGCCTGGATGCCAATCGACCTCTACACCGGCGGCGCGGAGCATGCCGTCATGCACCTGCTCTACTTCCGCTTCGTCACCAAGGCGCTGCGCGACATGGGCATGCTGAGCTTTGGCGAGCCGACGCTGAAGCTGCGCAACCAGGGCCAGATCCTGGGCGCGGACCACCACCGCATGAGCAAGTCGCGGGGCAACGTGCAGAACCCCGACGACCTGACCAGCCGCTACGGATCCGACACGGTGCGCGCCTTCCTGATGTTCATCGGGCCCTGGGATGCGGGCGGTCCGTGGAACGCGAGCGGGATCGAGGGGCTGAACCGGTTCCTGGCGCGGGTCTGGAACGTCGCGCATCCGGGGTCGTCCGGCGGTCCGGGCTCAGCAGCTGACGATGAGCTCCTGCGCGGCCTGCGTCGCGCGACGCACACGACCATCGCGGGCGTGACCGGCGACTACGAGGCCATGCACTTCAACACGGCGCTCTCCAAGCTGATGGAGCTCACCAACGCCCTGGTTCGTGCCCGGGAGACCGGTCTCTCCGGGACCGATGCCTACGCGGAGTCGGTCGACACGCTGCTGCTCCTGCTGGCGCCCGTCGCGCCGCACATCACCGAGGAGCTGTGGGCGCAGCGCGGCGGCCCGTACAGCATCCACCAGCAGGCGTGGCCAACCCACGATCCTGCGCTGGCGGTGGCCGACACGATCGAGCTGCCGGTCCAGGTCGACGGCAAGCTGCGCGACCGCCTGGTGGTCACTCCCGATACCCCGGCGGAGGAGATCGAGCGCATGGCGCTCGAGTCGGAGCACGTGCAGCGCTACCTCGACGGCCGGCCGCCCGCGCGCGTGATCCAGATCCCCGGCAAGCTGGTGAACGTCGTCACCCCACGCTGACAGAGCCGTTTGAGCGTCCAGTAAGCGGGCGGTAACCGGTCATCGCGTAGGCTGCACACCTGCTTCCGAGGCCCGGCGTCGAGTGCCCGGGCGCCGGGCTTCGGACGCAGGCATCTCCCCATCGCTCGCCTCCCCCGAGGTCCGACGATGGCTCGATCCGAACGGCTCCTGCTCGCCGTTGGCGCATGCGTGTTGGCCTTGACCGTGCTGGGGGCGTGGCTCCTGCTCGGACCGACTGGCGAGCCGGTCGCCGATGCGTCGCTCCTGCTCGATCCGCAGGCGAGCGCGCAGGCCTCGCCCTCGCCGGCGCCGTCGTCGTCGATCGTGATCGTGGACGTCGAAGGCGCGGTGGTGGAGCCGGGCCTGCAGTCGTTGCCCGCCGGATCGCGGCTCGCGGACGCCATCAGCGCGGCGGGCGGCTATGGCGGACAGGTTGATCTCCCGGCCGCCGCGCGCGAGCTGAATCTCGCCACCGAGCTGACCGATGGGCAGCAGGTCTACGTCCCGCGGCTCGGCGACTCGGCGGTCGCCGCATCCAGCGCAGCGGGCGCCGGCGGAGCAGGTGGGCTGGTCGACCTGAACAGCGCGACGCCCGAGGAGCTGGACGCGCTGCCGGGGATCGGGCCCGTCACGGTGCAGAAGATCGTCGCCGCAAGGCAGGAGCGGCCGTTCTCCTCGTTGGACGATGCGGTCGAGCGCGGCGTCCTGAACAACGGCCAGCTCGAGAAGATCCGCGACCTGGCGACCGCCGGCTGAGCCGTGCGCGTCTCCGCGCTGCTGCTGCCAGCTGCCCTCGGCGGGGCGGCGCTGGGGATCCTGGTGGCGGATGCCGGCGTCCCGCTGGCCGGCACCCTCGCCCTGCCGCTCGTCGCGCTGGTCGTGGCCGGACTCGGGGTCGCGCCAGCTGCTCGCCCAGAAGCTTCGGACGGCGACGCTGCTGCTCGTCGTGGTCGCCGCAGCCGCCCTGTTGGGCGCGTGGCGCGGCGCGTCCGCTGCGATGCCGAGCGGGCCCCAGAGCGTGTCCGCGCTGGTCGGGCGGGAGTGGACGTGGACCGGCACGCTCAGCGACGACCCGCGGCCGCGCGCGGAGCGCCAGCAGCTCGTTCTCGACGACGTGCGCCTCGTCGCGAAGGACCGGCTCCGCCCGGTGCGCGGCCGGATCCTCGTCTGGCTGCCCCGCACCGCGCCGCTCGCGGTGGGCGACACGGTCCGCGTCACCGCGCGGCTGGACGAGCCGCAGGATTTCGATGGATTCGCCTATCGCGAATACCTCGCCCGGCAGGGAATCGGCGCAATCGCCCGAGCATTCGATGCCACCGTCATCGGGCACAAGTCCAACCCGCTCGTCACGATCACCGCCTCCGCGCGGCGGTGGCTGCTGGAAGGGCTCAACGACATCGTTCCCGAGCCAGAGGCTGCGCTGGGTGCCGGGATCCTGCTCGGCGTGCGCGCCGGAATCGCGCCCGAGGTCGCCGACGCGTTCGCCGCCGCCGGGCTGACGCACGTCGTGGCCATCTCGGGGTGGAACATCGCCATCGTTGCCGCCCTCATCGCCGCGCTCCTGCGGCCGCTTGGCAAGCGTCGCGGGGGACGCCCGATCGCCAGCGCCTGCACGATGGCCGCGATCGGCGGCTACGTCCTGCTCACGGGAGCCAGCCCATCGGTGGTGCGGGCAGCGCTGATGGCGGGCGCGATCCTCCTTGCGCGCCTGGAGGGCTCACCGGCGCACGCCGCTTCGGCTCTGCATGCTGGCAGCGTTCGGGATGCTGATCGTCGCCCCGCCGGTCCTCTGGGACGTGGGATTCCAGCTCTCCCTGTTGGCGACCGCCGGCCTCATCGTCTTCGCCGGACCGATCGAGCGACGCCTCGAGGGCTGGCCGCCACTCCTCCGCGAGCCGCTTGCGCTCACCGCTGCGGCCCAGCTGGCCACGCTTCCGGTCATCCTGGGCAACTTCGAGCGCCTCTCGCTCGTCGCGCCGCTCGCGAATGTCGTCGTGACACCCATCGTGCCGCTCGCGATGCTGGCCTCCGCGATCGCCGCGGTCGTCGGCGCCCTCGACGCCACGGTCCACGTTCCGCTGCTCGGCGACGCGGCCGCCTGGCTGGGGGCCGGCTGGGCGTGGCTGACGCTCCGGGCAATGATCCTGGCCGGGACCACGGCGGCGGCCCTCCCGTTCGCCTCCGTTCCCTGGCAGCCGCCGGGCTGGCTCCTCGCAGGCTGGTATCCGATGCTTGCCGCCGGCTGGCTCGTGGCGCGCCGACGCGCTCGCCGACCTGGCGCGACCAATCCCGAGCTTGGCCTCGCGCCCGCTCCGCCGCAGGGAAAGGCGCGCGTCCCGGTCGACCTGTCCGGCGGATCCTGCGCCCGAGGTGGATCGTCCTCGCCAGCGTCGCGTTGCTGGGCGCGATCAGCCTGGCCAGCCTGCCCGACGGACGGCTGCACCTGACCGCGCTCGACATCGGCCAGGGCGACGCGATCCTGGTGGAGTCACCGAGCGGGCGCACCGTGCTCATCGACGGCGGCCCCGACCCGGACCGCACCCTTCGCCGCCTGGGCGCGAACCTGCCGTTCTTCGAGCGACGGATCGACGTGATGCTCCTCACGCACCCGCACCAGGACCACATCGCGGGACTGGTCGAGGTAATGGCACGCTTCAGGGTCGGAATGCTCATACACGCCGGGATCCCGTTCGACAACCCCGCATACCCCCGCCTCTTGACCGATGCCGGCCGCGAGGCCGGCCTGCGCCTCGTGCTGGGGCGAGCAGGCCAACGCCTCACGATCGACCCCACCACCTCGCTCGAGATCCTCTATCCGACCGCTGCCGACGTGGCGGGGCCACTCCCCGACGGCGACATCAACAACGGCTCGATCGTCGCTCTCCTGCGCTCGGGGGCGTTCGTGGCGCTGCTGACCGGCGACGCGGAGGCTCCGGTGGAAGGTCGGCTGGCCGATCGCGGCCTCCTCGGCCCGGTCGACGTGCTCAAGGTCGGTCACCACGGGTCACGCTCGGGGACGACGGCGCCGTCTCATCGAGCTGACCCGTCCGGCGAGCGGCGTTGATCTCGGTCGGGACCGATAACGACTACGGCCATCCGGCCGCGGTGACCTTGGCGACGCTGGCTGGCCAGGCCGGACTGATCGTGCATCGCACCGATCTCGAGGGCGACCTCGAGGTCGTGAGCGACGGCCGCGCCTTCAACGTGCGGACCCTGATCGGCGCCGATCCGTCTCGCCCGGTCCGCGCTGCCGTCGCCGGTGCGGGTAGCATCGGTCTGTGGCTGTTCCCGATCTCGACCGCGCGTGGGAGATCCTCGAGTCGTTCGGGCTGCCCGAAGGGGTCGTCCATCATTCGGACGGCGTGCGGCGCGTGGCGGCGGAAGCGGCGCGGCTGGTGGCCGCGGCGGACGTGCCGGTCGACGTCGGGCTCGTCGAGGTCGCCGCCCTGCTGCACGACATCGACAAGCTGCGGATCCGCGAGTCCGGTGGGGAGCATGGGATCGTGGGAGCGAGGGAGCTCGAGAAGATGGGCTACCCCGAGCTCTCGATGCCGGTCGCCTCGCATCCGGTGAGCTGCCTCCTCGACGAAGACCGATTCCCCCGCGGCTGGCCGTCCGTGCTGGTGGCGATCGCGGACCGGCATGTGGCGCAGGACTTCGTGACGATCGACGAGCGGCTCGACGAGATGGCGACGCGCTATCCGGAGCATCGCGCCGGCATCGAGGCGGCGCGGCGTCCCGCCCACGCCCTCGAACGCGAGCTGGCCGACACGCTCGGCCTCAGCACCGAGGTCGCTGGTCGAGCGCCTGCGCGCCGCCTGGGACGCTGGGTAGTGCGCAGGCCTACGTTTTCGGGCCGCATGCGGAGGAAGTCGCTCACGCGCATGAAGCCCAGAAACAGGCGCACCGGAGGGGGCATGAGCTCCGCGCTGCGGATCGGTGAAGAGCTCCGGATCGGCCAGAGCGACGGTCTTGCCGCCAATCTGGAGCTCGGCCGAGCCGGCGGCCAGGACGTTCTTGACCCACTGAACGTCCGATCCGTAGGTGAGCGCGAAGACGTAGTCGTCGCCATCCCGAAAGACATTCATGGGAGTCCGATACAGCTTGCCCGACTTCCGGCCGCGATAGCTGATGATCGCGAAGCCCGGCAGCCGATGGACGAAGCGCCGCGTCAACCGGTTGAACACATGCGTCGTGAACGGCCGCAGGAAGAGGGTGCGAGGAGCCGGGGTCGGCATCGCGCTAGTATCGGCCTCGTGCCCCGCTCCACGATCGCGCGCAACAGGCTGGCCGCTGCGTGAGCGCACAGCTGCTCCTGGCCCACGGCGACGACGGGTTCCGCATCGAGCTCGAGCTGCGTTCCTTCGCGGAGGCAGTGGGCGCAATCGACCGGGTTGACCTGACGCCGCAGATGAGCCCGGACGAGGCTGTGCTGCGACCGGGCGCGGCTCGAGTCGGCCTCGGTGGGGCTCTTCGGCGCGCACCTCGCCGTCCTGCGTCAGCCGCTGCGGGCGGCCGGCCGCTCGAACAGCGCCACCGACAAGCTGCTCGCGCTCGCCGCGGAGCTGCCTGAGGGCGCCGCCCTGGCCCTCGCCGAGGAGCGGCCGTCGCGCGACCTGGCCAAGCCGCCCGCCCTGCTGAAGCGCCTGGCGGATGCCGTTCGCGAGCGCGGCGGCATCGTAATCGAGCACAACGCCCCGCGGCGCAACGAGCTGCGCGGCTGGATCTCGAAGCGGGCGACGACGATCGGGGTCGCCATCGAGCCGCCCGCCGCCAACCTGCTGGCGGAGCGCATCGGCGGCGCCGTCTGGGAGACCGATATCGAGCGGGGCGAGCAGACGCGCGTCGCCGACTCCGAGCTGCGCAAGCTGGCCACCTACGCCGAGGCCCGCGCGATCACCGTCACCGACGTGGATGCGCTGGTGGCGGACACGCGGCCGGCATCGGTCTTTGCGGTGACCAATGCGCTCGATCAGCGCGATGGCCGCAAGGCGACCGAGGCGCTGCGTCGCGCGCTGGCGGAAGGACAGCCGGTCCTGCGCATCATGGCCTCGCTGTCGGGGCGCATCTCGGACCTGCTGGTGGCGCGCGATCTGGCCGCGCGCAAGACGCCGGCGCAGGAGATCACGAAGCGGATCGGCCGTGGAAACGCGCGGGTCGCTGAGCGGCTGGTGGAGGCGGCGCGCCGCTACACGGCGGACGAGCTGGAGGGGATGCTGCGCGGGCTGTTCGAGGCGGACCTCGTCATCAAGCGCAACGACGTGGACCCGGAGTCCGCGCTGGTCGCGTGGCTGGGCGAGTACGTGCTCGCCGCGCGCGCGGGTAGGCTAGGCGGCGCCCGCGCGCATGACGCGGTCGCTCTGGATGGCGAAGGTGCAGCTGCGCCTCGCCGAGGCCCAGGATGCCGATCAGCTGCCGGTCGACGTAGAGCTGGCGGCACGGCACGCACAGCGCGCCGGGGATCGCGAAGAAGAGTCGCTCCTCGGCGGCGGGATCGCGGAACGAGGTGTCGAAGACGCTCGTCAGCAGCTGGCCACCGCAGAAGCGGCAGGCCTCGATCTGGCGTGTGGGCTGGGACGCGGCTCGTGCCATGCGCCGAGGATGGGAGCGGCCCGCATCGGCCTCAATAGGAGGACCTCCGGTAGGCCGGCAGGTACCGATGCCGTACTAACGCCGAGCCTCAGACGAGTCGGACCACCTGCGCCGCCCCGCTCCAGAGCCGCTCGAGGCCGTAGTACTCGCGCTCCTCGGGGGTGAAGAGGTGCACGATCACGCTCGCCATAGTCGACGAGCACCCAGCGGCCGGCGCCGCGCCCCTCGACGCCGAGCGGCCGGATCCCCTCGTCGCGCAGCTCGTCGACGATGCCGCTGGCCAGCGCCTGCAGCTGACGATCGCTGCGACCGCGTGCAGATCACGAAGTAGTCGGCCATGGTCGTCACTTCGGTGGTCCGCAGCAGCACGATGTCGTCCGCCTTCTTGTCGGAGGCGAGATCCACGATCCGATGCGCCAGCTCGCGCGGATCGATCTCCGGGGTCAGCCCTCTCGGCGTGCCGCCCTCCTCGATGATCTTCCTCGCTGCGGTCTTCATCGGCCCCGCGGGCGGTAGAGGCCGCCGGTCGGCGATCAGCTCCTCGACGGCCCGGGGCACAAGGTAGCGGATGGAGCGGCCCGCCGCCACCCGGCGCACGGATCTCGCGAGCTGCTGACGTCGAGCGACGGGCCGTCGAGCAGGTGGATCCGCCTCGCTGCGGCGCCGAAGCGCTCGCGCAGCGCCGCGCGGTCCGGCGGCATCTGCGTCCCGGGCGCGGACCGATCGCCCATTCGGCCAGCTCGAGCAGCCGATCCGGCTCGCGCCACGTGTCGATCTCGGCCGAGCGAGTCGGCGGCCATGATCAGCACCAGGCCGGCATCGGTCCGAGTGAGGTCGCCGCAGCTGCTCGACCAGCGAGTCGACCGTGTACGAGGGACCGGGACGCTCCATCTCGACCAGCGTCAGGCCGAAGCGCGGGTCGCCGGTGATCGCCAGGCGGGTCATCATCACGCCGGTCCGGCGGCGTTGCTGATCAGGCGCTGTCGCCGCTTGTGCGGCGGCTGCGCGGCGGGCATCAAGAGGACGCGATCGAGGCCCAGCGCGTCGGCGACCAGGGTGGCCAGCCACAGGTGACCGATGTGCGGCGGGTCGAAGGTGCCGCCCCAGGATCCCGATCCGGCCCGCGGCGGTCGGCCTCGGAGCGGCGCCGGCTCCTCCTGGATGGATGCCTGCATCCGCCGGGCCTGCGCCGTGGCGGGCTGAGCAGCAGCAGAGGGCTCACTCCTCGTCGCCCCACTCGAGCTCGGACTGACCGATGCGCACCATCGTCCCGCCCTCGCGCCCCCAGCCGACGCAGCTCGGCGTCGATGCCGAGCCGCTCGAGCAGTCGCTGGAAGCGGTCGCGCGATTCCTCGTTCGTGAAGTCGGTGCGATTGGCCGCGGTCTCGATCCGCCGGCCGCGGACGCGCAGGCCATCGCCCTCGGCGATCACCTGCCAGCCCGCGTCGAGCGGGTCGAAGCGATGGAGGCAGCATCGCCTGCGGCTCGGGCTCCAGCGGCGACCTGCTCGCTCCGCCTCCTCCAGCGCGCGCGCCAGCGCGGTGCGCAGCTCGTCGAGGCCGGTCCCGGCGTGGGCCGAGACGCCGATCGGGTTGCGCCCACGCGCTGCCCAGGCTGTCTCGCAGCTCCGGCCAGCGTCCGGCGACCTCGGGCAGATCCAGCTTGGTGACCACCAGCGCGCATCGGTCGCAGCAGGAGCGTCGGATCGTGCAGCGCGGAGCTCGTTCGGCGACCGCGCGCCAGCTCGCCGCGGCGCGCCATCGGCGCCGTCGACCACCCCCACCAGCACCCGCGTGCGGTCGACGTGGCGCAGGAACTCGTGGCCCAGCCCGCGCCCCTCGTTGGCGCCCTCGATCAGCCCCGGCACGTCGGCGATGACCGCCGTGCGCTCGTCGTCGAGCTCGATCACGCCGAGATTCGGGCTGGTGGTCGTGAACGGATAGCTCGCCGATCCGTGGCGTGGCCGCGGTGAGCGCCGCGAGCAGGGTCGATTTGCCGGCGTTCGGCGGTCCGACCAGCCCGATCGTCGGCGATCAGCTTCAGCTCGAGCTCGATCCAGCGCTCCTGGCCGGGCTCGCCCTTCTCGAAGTGGCGCGGCGCCTGGTGGGTGGCGCTCACGAAATGGGTGTTCCCGCGCCCGCCGCGTCCACCGCGGGCGACGACCAGCTCGCTGGCCGGGCTCGAGGAGCTCGCCGATCCATTCGCCGTCCTCGCCGCGCACGACGGTGCCCGGCGGGACCCCAAGGCGAATCTGCGGTGCGCTTCGTCCGTGCGCTCGCCGACCGGCCCCCCGGCCACCGGGCGCTGCGCGGAAGTGCCGCTTGCGCCGAAACTCGATGAGGGTCGTCATGCCCGCCTCTGACGACGAGCACCACGTCGCCGCCCTTGCCGCCGTCGCCGCCATCGGGTCCACCGCGCGGAACGTGCGCTTCCCGCCGAAACGAGGATGCGCCGTCGCCGCCGCTGCCGGCGGCCACGAGGATGCGCGCGCGGTCAGCGAACATGGGCGGGTCGAATGGACGGGCAGGCGGCGTGGCGCCGACCGGAGGGTTACAGGTAGCGCAGCGGGTTGACCAGCACCCCGCCCACGATCACCTCGAAGTGCACGTGCGGTCCGGTGCAGATTCCCGTGCAGCCCACGACGGCGATCCCCTCGCCGCGACCGACCGCCTGACCGGCGCCCACCCAGATCGAGCCCAGGTGGTTGTAGACGGTGGTGATCCCGTTGGGATGCGCAACCTCGACCACCAGGCCGCCGCCGTTGTTCCGCCAGCCGGCCGAGGTGACGACGCCCGCCGCCGCGGCGACGACGGTGTTGCCCGCGGGAGCCGCGATATCGATGGCGAGGTGCCCCGCGGAGAAGTACTGGCTGATCGTGCCGCCGGCCACCGGCCACATGAGCGTGCCGCCGGAATCGGGCGGCGGGGGGCCGGCTGGAGCCGCGGGGCCGACGACGGCCGGCTGCTGGACGTAGCCGATCTGGGGAGCCGGGGTCGGAGCGGGGAGTGGTGCTGCCTTCTTGAGCGGGACCGGCGTCGGCTTGGGCGTCGGGGCCAGCTGCGGCAGCGGCATGCGGAGCGGATCAGGATCCGGCTCAGCCCGTCCCGACCTGCGGAGCGAACTCGTACGCATAGGCGGTCAGCGGGGAGATGGAAGTGGCGGCGCCACGCACGGAGGAGACCAGGCTCACGCCAAGATCTCCGGATGCGGCAGACTGACCGTGCGCCGCCGCGATGCCGATCGCCGAGGTGAAGGCGACCAGGCCGATGACGGCGAGGTGGGCGATGGCTCGGGTTACGAGCCGGGCATCGGTCAGGCGGCCGTAAAGCCGTGGGCGCTCAGGCAATAGTCAGGGCTCCGCACGAGGGCACAGGGTTGGGTGCGCGACCGCCGTCCCGCGGGTCCGGTAGCACAGCCCGGGCCGATGTCGCACCGTGGCACTCTACCAGCGCCCGACGGGGAGGGTCAACCAATAGCGGCAGCCGTTCGGCAGAGTGCGGCAGGACTATGGTGCTGCGCTGGCCAGCTGCAACGGAGGCGAGCCGGAATCCGCGAAGGTCGTTCCGTTGCCATCGCCGAGGGTGATCCAGGCCACCTGGCGGCCGCCCGGGGGAATGGTCAGCGGTACGTTCAGCTCGACCGATTCGCCCGGAGCCAGCGTCGGTACTGACAGCTCGACGGGGACGAGCGTCGACGGTGGGGCACGGAGGTATGGATCGCTCGACGGCCCCCACCCCACCAGGATTCGGAGGTTCTTGCCCCACGAGTCGTGCCCCGTATTCGTCAGGGTGACAGGCAGCCCGGTGAGTCCCTGCAACATCGGTGCCCAAAATGGCGGCCCTGCGCCGGCGACGTGCGGGAGGTGGGAGAGCCGCGCCGGGAAGGGCGACATCGATGCGTGCCGCCATCGCGCGCTGGGCGAAGTACGACGAGAGGCCTGCCAGCAGGCCATCCGCGATGCGGGCCTGCCCGTCGGGCGAGGTGATCAGCTTGTCCTCCGCGGCGAGCGAGTCCGACGCCACCTCGCAGAGCACCGACGGCATGAGCGCGCCGCGGGTGGGCTGCGCCCAGCGATTCGGCCGTTCGGCAGTCTCCTTCAGCAGGGGTGGCGCGACCATGTAGAAGTTGTGCGCGTTGATGCCGCGATCCTGGCGCTCGTAGCCCAGCCCATCCATGGCATTCACGACGCCACCCTGAACGGCCTCCGCCAGCTGGCGGGTGGCGGACGGCCCCCAGCGCGTTTCGTCGGTGTAGAACGTCTCGGTGCGTGCCACCGGGATCGGGTCGCCATTCGCGTCGGTGATGGCGTCGACGTGGATGCTGACCAGGACGTCCGCGCGTGCGACGTTGGCGAGGTCGAGGCGCGCCTGCAGCTCGTCGCGCTCCAAGGTATGCGGCGGGACCTGCTCACCGAACCCCGCAATCCCGTCGCCGTTCACGTCACGCAGCGGCGGCCCCTCGCAGCCGAGCGGCGAGATAGCGGTCGCCGGCGATCGCCGCGTCAGTGGTGCGGATCATCACCACGGTGATCCCCGCCGCCTCGAGCCGGTCGCGCAGGGCGAGCGCGATGCCCAGCGTGATCGCCTTCTCCGCCTTGCCCGGGACGTTGTCGAAGGGGCTCGGCGAGCCCCAGTCGAGACAGCCGCCGTGCCCCGGATCGATGGCGACCACGATGGCACCCGGGTTCGGAGCGTAGATGGGGCTCTGCGAGCCCGGGGCCGGGATCACCTCGCCAGCGGCCCCCGTCGGCAGCGGCGCGGACGACGAGCCGGCGGAGGATGGGCTGGCGGCGGACGGGAGCTGCTGCGCCGGCCGACGGCTGCGGCGGATTGTCGCCGCAAGCGCCGAGGATCAGCGCAAGCGAGACCAGGGTCGCGAGGCGCGACATGAGAACGCGGGTGAATCGGCCTAGCGCTCGGAGGCCTCGACCGACTTGCTCAGGGAGACGAGGAACTCCGCGTTGTTCTTGGTCTTGCCAAGGCGCTGCATGAGCAGCTCGATCCCCTCGTTGGGGCCGAGCGCCGACAGCATGCGACGCATGGTCCATGTCATGCGCAGCGTGTTCTCGTCGAGCAGCAGCTCCTCGCGGCGAGTGCCGGAGCGGAGGACGTCGATGGCCGGGAAGATCCGCTTCTCCGAAAGCTTGCGATCGAGCGCCAGCTCCATGTTGCCGGTGCCCTTGAACTCCTCGTAGATGACGTCATCCATGCGCGACCCGGTATCAACCAGGCAGGTCGCAATGATCGTCAGGCTGCCGCCGTGCTCGATATTGCGGGCGGCGCCGAAGAATCGCTTTGGCGGGTAGAGCGCGACCGGGTCGACGCCACCCGACAGCGTCTTGCCCGATGCCGGCAGCGCCAGGTTGTAGGCTCGCGCCAGGCGCGTGATCGAGTCGAGCAGGATCACGACGTCCCGCCCCGTTTCGACCTGCCGCTTGGCGATCTCGAGCGCCATCTCGGCGACCCGCGTGTGATTCTCGGTCGGCTCGTCGAAGGTCGACGAGAAGATCTCACCCTTCACGCTGCGCTGCATGTCGGTGACCTCTTCCGGCCGCTCGCCGATGAGGGCGACCATCAGGTAGGCCTCGGGATGGTTGTCGGTGATTCCCGCCGCGATCTGCTTGAGGACGGTGGTCTTGCCCGCCTTGGCCGGGGAGAGGACCATGCCGCGCTGCCCCTTGCCCAGCGGGCTGATCAGGTTGATCAGGCGCTGGGTCAGGTTCTTCTGGTCGGTCTCGAGGTCGAACATCTCGTCGGGAAAGACCGGCACGAGGGTGTCGAAGTTCGGCCGTCGCTTGGCGATCTCGGGGTCCACCCCGTTGACGGTGTCGACGCGCAGCAGGCCCCAGTACTTCTCCTGGTCCTTCGGAGGCCGGGTCTGCCCCGTGACGTGGTCGCCGGTCCGCAGGCCGAAGCGGCGGACCTGGCTGCTGCTGACGTAGATGTCGTCGTTCGACGGCATCACGCCGTGCGTCCGCAGGAAGGCGAATCCCTCGTCCACGATCTCGAGGATCCCCTCGGCGATCCCGGGCTGGCCGTTGGTGACGTGCGGCTGGGTGGGCGCCAGCGGAACGACATCGAGCAGCTTGAGGACGAGGTCCGAATGCTCCATCCCCTCCGCGCCCTCGATCTCGTGCTCGCTGGCGAGCTCGCGCAGCTCGTCGACCGACTTCGCCTGGAGCTCCGGCAGGTTGAGCGCCTGGCCCTCGTCCGCCTCGGTCGGGAACGGCCCGGTGAAGATCGAGGAGTACTGGCCGCCGGCGTAGTCGTTGCGTCGTCGCGGAGCGAAGCCGGTGCGCGCCGGCGGACGGCGCGGACCGCCACCGCCCTCGGTGCGGCGGCGCGAGCGGCGGCGCTGCTGCTGCGGACGTGCTTCGTCGTTCATGGCCGGCTCAGCTGCCAGGAGAGCTTCGTCAAAGGACCTGACCTCGGTGATGTTGAGGATGCCGTCCGAGCGCCGGTGCGAACCCTGACGGGGATCGGGACCGGGTTACGGGTATGCGGCAGTTGGATCGATGAGCCCCTGAGGAGCACGCCTCTGTGGTGATCTCTCGCGGGTGGGGGACGACGTGCGGCCAGGTCGGTCAGACCTTGCGGGTCCCGGCACGGGTGGTGATGTTGGGCCCGCCATATCCGCTCATCTCACCGATGAGCCGCGTCCGAATCTGACGCAGGACCGGTCGCCAGTCGAGACGATCATACCCGAGATGGGCAACCACGTCCTCTGCATTCCACTCCTGCCCGCGGCTCCACGCTCGTCGCAGCGTCTCGCCGGCCGCCGGATCGCGCCACCAGGCCTCTCCGTGCCGCTTCCGCAGGGCGCCCGAAAGGCTCGCCTCGAAGAGCCAGCTGCGAAGGTACGTGGCAGCGTAGAGGTGATCGTCGAGATCGGCGACGTACTGCGACCCGGAATAGTTCACGCCGGTGATCAGGCTCAGCAGCCCGGCGTAGTACGCCCGGTTGAGCGTGCTCTCGCCCCCGGCATGGAGGCGGAGCTCGTAGAGCAGCTTTGCGACGTAGCGACGCAGCATGTAGAGGCGCCAGAACGCGGTGAAGTCGCCGAATCCGAGAACCTGATCCTCGTTCATCGAGGTGTGCTCGCGCAGCCACGCCGGCTCGAGGAAAAGGAACTCCAGCAGCGCGCCGTAGCCCTCGGTCACGCTCCAGTCGCCCACGCGCCGGTAGGCGGTGGCGAGGCCACGATCCACGTGCGCGTAATGCTCCACGTGCCCGGCCTCGTGCAGGATCGCGCCGAAATCGCCCCAGCCGCCGCGGGGTTGGATCGACAGGCGAACGTCCCCCGGGACGCGGACTGTCGCGCAGAAGGCGCGCGGGCTCTTGTGAGGCCGCTCTTCGAGATCGATCGTTACGTTCGTCTGCTTCTCGAGGTCGATGCCCAGGCCCGAGAGCGTGGCCCGCAGCACCGGCAGCATGCGCCGCGAGTCGAACCAGGCATCCCATGAAGAGCCGCGCAGCAGATGTCCCAGGTCGGCGTACGAGGCATCTCCCTGCTCGATGTCGATCAGCGCCAGGTACCGCCGCAGCGCGGCGAAGTAGACCGTCTCGGACTCGGCCAGGAAGGACTGCAGGTCGATCGCCAGCTCCTCCGGGTCGAAGCCGCGAACCGCCCTCGCAAGCTCCACGTAGCTTCCGTAGCCCAGCTCGCCGGCGAGCTGGTGCTGCCGCTCCAGGCGTTCCTCGCGCAGGGGGTTGATCAGCTCGACCGCGTCGAGATAGGCGGCGTTGAGCGCATTGCGCTCGGTGCGGTCCGCGATCTCGCCGACACGAATGGGGACGGCGCGATACGGAAGCCGCTCACCGCGCCAGACGACGATCGCCTGTGCCTCGGTCGTCTCGACCTGCTCGGTCAGCTCGACAGTCTCACGGGCGAGATGCGACTCCAGCGCGAAGGCGTGGAGCAGACGTGCCTGGCGCGCGGCATCCCCTTCGCCATCGGCTGCACGCCTGAGGGCGTCGACCGCCCTGCGCGTGAAGAGCTCCGGGTAGCGCGCATAGATCGGCTCGAGGGTCATCTCGTCGCGCTGGCCGGACCAGTTGAGGTAGTACATCTCCTCCAGGTCAGTCAGGAAGAGGTCGAGCTCCGCGGAGTACGCCTCCAGATCAAAGGCGGGGCGCGTCCTGCTGGAGGTCCGGGTCGCCATGCGCGTCAGGCGACGCTCGCGTTGCCCGCCACGGTCGCCGGCCGCTTCGCCCTGCTATGCCGCTCGACGGGGGCGGCCTCCTGCGCGATACCGCGATGCGCGGCCGCAGCCCCCACGAAGTCGCGGAAGAGCGGGTGCGGGCGGTTGGGACGGCTCTTCAGCTCGGGATGCGCCTGCGTCGCCACGAACCACGGATGATCCCGGAGCTCGACGTACTCCACCAGGCGGCCGTCCGGCGAGACCCCGCTGAAGACCATTCCCGCTTCCGCGAGCGGCTCGCGATACGCGTTGTTCACCTCGAACCGATGCCGATGGCGCTCGTACGCGATCTCGTCGCCATAGGCCTCGCGCACCCGGGACCCCTCCACCAGGCGGGCCGGATAGAGGCCCAGGCGCATCGTTCCTCCCTTGTCGGTGACGTCGGTCTGGTCCGGCATCAGGTCGATCACGGGATGCTCGGTGAACACGTTGAACTCGCTGCTGTTGGCGTCCTCGGTGCCGAGCGCCTCGCGGGCCAGCTCGATCACGGCGCACTGCAGGCCAAGGCAGAGACCGAGGTACGGGACACGGTTCTGACGTGCCCATCGGATGGCGCGCACCTTGCCCTCCACGCCGCGATAGCCGAACCCACCCGGGACGAGGACGCCGTCCACTCCCGCGAGCTCGTCGGCCACCTGCTCCGGCTCCACGCGCTCCAGGTGCTCGGACCGGATCCAGCGCACTTTCGCCTCGACCCGGTGATGCAGACCCGCGTGCTTGAGAGCCTCGGTCACGCTGATGTAGGCGTCGGGCAGCTCGGTGTACTTGCCGACGATCGCGATCTCGACCTCGGGCCGGCGCGTGCGGATGCGGTTCACGAGCTCCTGCCAGTCGGCAAGATCGGGCTCGCTGGCGGGAATATCCAGCTCGCGAGTGATCAGCTTCCCGAGGCCGGCACGCTCGAGCTGAATCGGTACCTCGTAGATGCTCTGGGCGGTGCGGAGCGGGATCACGGCGTGCACGTCCACGTCGGTGAAGAGAGCGACCTTGTCGAGGATCTCCTCCTCGATCGGCTCGTCACTGCGCAGGATGATCACGTCTGGCTGGATGCCGATCCCGCGCAGCTCCTTGACCGAGTGCTGGGTCGGCTTGGTCTTGAGCTCTCCGGTGGCGCCGATCTGCGGCAGCAGCGTGACGTGGACGTAGAGAACGTTCTGGCGGCCAACGTCCTTGCGCATCTGCCGGATCGCCTCGAGGAACGGGAGCGATTCGATGTCGCCCACCGTGCCACCCACTTCGACGATGACCACGCCGTGCTGCGCCAGGCCACTGCCGGCGACGCTGCCGGTCCCGTCCCGTGCGACGCGCTGGATCCGCTCTTTGATCTCGTTGGTGATGTGCGGGATGACCTGCACCGTGCCGCCGAGATAGTCGCCGCGGCGCTCCTTGGCGATCACGCTCTGGTAGATCCGCCCGGTGGTGACATTCGAGGCCTGGGACAGGTTTTCGTCGATGAAGCGCTCGTAGTGCCCGAGGTCGAGATCGGTTTCGGCCCCGTCATCGGTCACGAAGACCTCACCGTGCTGGTACGGCGACATCGTGCCGGGATCGATGTTGATGTACGGGTCGAGCTTGAGGATGGAGACCGGGATCCCGCGGGCCTTGAGGATTCGTCCGATGGAGGCGGCGGTGATGCCTTTGCCGAGCGAGCTTGTGACGCCGCCCGTAACGAAGACATACTTCGGCATGGGTCTCGAATTCCTCCGGGGTTTTTCCGATTCTAGCATCGCCGAACCGTCGGCTGGCATGGCGTCTGCCGGCGCGGCCCGCATGGAGTGGCGATTGATGCGGCTTGCGGCCGACTGGCGACTGCGGCGACTCGTGCTCATTGCGACGTGCCTCGTGCTCGCGGCCTGCAAGCAGGGCGGCGGAGGCTACTGAATCGGGGCGGCGCTGCGCCTCATTCATCCGGCGCCCGCCGCCGCCGTCGTGGCCCTTTCGGCCGCGCTGGCGCTGATCCTGGTTCGGCAGGCCGGTAAGGGGCTCGATTGGAGCGTGGCGCTCATCGTCCTGAGCGTTGCGGGATCGCAGGTTGCGACCGGCGCATTCAACGACTGGGCGGATCGCGAGCGTGACGCCGGACTGCGCCCTGAGAAGCCGATCCCGGCCGGCCAGCTGACGCCTGCCACGGCCCTGGCCATCGGGACGGTCGGGCTGGTGATGCAGCTGCTGGCCTCCGCCGTGCTGGGGCCGCTGCCCCTGCTGCTGGGGGCGCTCGCGGTCGGGTCTGCGCTGGTGTACGACCTCGCGCTCTCCCGCACGCCGCTCTCGGTCCTCCCCTACATCCTCAGCTTCGGGGTGCTGCCCGCCTGGATCGCGAGCGGGATCGGCGTTCCGATCGAGCGCGTCACTGGGGCCATGCTGCTGGTGGCACCGTTCGCGGCCGCCGCCCACCTGGCGAATGCGGTGCGTGACTTTCCGCTCGACGCCGCGGCGGCGTCGCGCAACCTCGCCCAGTTCCTGGGCCTCCGGGTCAGCCGCGGTCTGGCTGTCGGCCTCGCCCTCCTCGTCGGCCTGGGAGTCGCTGTCGCCTTCGTCGCTGGGGAGCGGCCGTCGCCGGTCAGCGCGGTGCTCGGCGGTCTCGGCCTCGCGGCGGTCGTCTTCGGCTCGACGGGAGCGCGCCGGCTCTGGCCCGCATTGCTCGTTGCGGCGGTCTGCTGGACGGTCGCGTGGGCCTTGGCAACCGGGAGGTAGACGAAGCGGGCGCTCGTTCGGCGCCCGCTAGGGTGTTGGCTCAGGCGCGATGGTCAGATCGTGTCGTCGAGCTCCAGGTCCTCGTCGTCGGTCTCCTCGGTCAGCTTGAGCCAGACGAACAGCCCGGCCAGGATGGTGAGCGGAATCACGATGAGTGCGGCGAGGAGCGCGCCGACACTGATCAGGACAACCTTCAACGCCTTCATTTTCGGGGCCTCCCCTACGACTCTTCGGCGGCTGGTGCCTTCGCCTCCGGCACGGGCGCCTGCGCCGGCGAGCCTGATTGCCGATGCTCTGGTGCTGACTGGATCATAGCCATGATCTCGTCTCGCGTGAACTCTGCAAGCTGATGGCCAGCGCCCCGCGTGCCAGCGCTGGCGAAGAGGCGCACGACGTACGACCCGTCCTGCTCGAAGAGAAAGACGTCGTGCGCCTTCTGGCTGTCGATGTAGGCACCCACCACTCGCATCGAGAGCTCGTAGTAGTGCTCGATGTCGGGGTGCGGCTGGTCGTCGGTCGCGTCGCCGCGATGCTCCACCGCCAGCTCCATCAGCTCGGCGACCTGCTCGTCGGTCAGCTCGTGGGTGCGCTTGGCGAGGGTGCCGAACCCCTCGGCGGCAGCCCCCTGCGGCGGCAGGGCGAGACCCTGCAGCACGAAGCCGCCGTCCAGCTCGAGAAGAAGAAGCTCCTTGAGCTGCTCGCGATCGGCATATGCACCGATGCTGCGAAGCACCTCTTCCCAGTCCTGGCGCGGGCTCCCCTCGTAGATGCGCATGGCCACCCTCTGTCCTGCCCGGGCAGAATACCCCAGCCGTCCAGCGGGTCGGACCGATGTCGTCGCTAGCGTTGCACCAGCGCCACGGCGATGCGCGCCGCGGTCCTCGCGTTGTTGACGATCAGGCCGACGTTGGCCCGCAGCGTCCGGCCGTCCGATGCGTGCGCCAGGTACGCGAGGACGTGCGGAGTGACTGCCCCGCCGCGGATCTGCCGCGCCTCCGCGTCGCGGATCGCCGCATCGGTCCAGGCTTCGACCTCGTCCAGGGGGATCGCCAGCTCGGCAGGCGGCGGCTGCAGGAAGAGGAGGCCGCCACTGCCGCGGATCGAGCGATGGGCCGCGAAGAGGGCTGCTGCCTGACCCGGGTCCTCGACCCGATGCCCAAGCGAGAGGCCGGATCCGATGCTGAAGAAGGCGGGCAGCTCGTCGACGCGGTAGCCGATGAGCGGAACCCTCCGCGTCTCGAGCAGCTCGACCGTGGCGCCCACGTCGAGGATCGACTTCGGTCCCGAGCAGACCACCGCCACGGGCGTTGCCGCGAGCTCATCGATATCCGACGACACGTCGTGGCTGACCGCTGCGCCGCGGTGGACGCCGCCGATTCCACCGGTGGCGAGCACGGCGATGCCGGCCAGGTGCGCTGCGCGCATCGTCGCGCTCACCGTCGTCGACGCTAGCCGGTGCCCGGCGACGAGCGGCCCGAGATCGCGTGACGCCGCCTTGGAGCGGCTCGTTTGCCGGATCCGCAAGTCGCTCGAGGAGGTCGCCATTGGCCCCGACGATGACTCGGCCGCGGTCGATCGCGACGGTGGCCGGCGTCGCTCCTTCCTCGCGGACCACGGCCTCCGACGCGCGGGCCGTCTCGAGGTTATGCGGGGCGGGCAGGCCCTGGGCGATGAGGCTCGACTCGAGCGCCACCACCGGGCCGCCCTCCGCGATCACCGCGGCAACCTCATCGGAGAGCAAGAGCGGGTCGCTCATCGACGGACGATCGCCTGGTCTTCACCTTCGACGCGGGCCTGGGCCCCAAGCGCGCCCGCGACGAGACCGGCGAGCTGGCCTGCGGCGCGCATCGCCCCGCGGAGCTCGTCCGCGCCGGGCGGCCACGCTCCCTGCGAAAGATTGCCGATGAGCGCCGCCGCGTAGGCGTCGCCCGCGCCCGTGGCATCCACGACCGCGACCGGCGTGGCCTCGACGCGAAGCTCCAGCGCCCCGACGCTCGCGCTCGATCCGTCGCGGTCGGTCACCACCGTGCTGAATCCCGGGCCAAGGGATGCCGCCTCGGCGCGGTTGAGGACCAGCAGGTTCGGTCGGGCAAGGGCCAGGAGCTCGCGGAATCGCGTCGCTGCCTCCGCCGGAACTGCGCACCCGCCCACGCTGAGCAGGGCCTCGACCGGACGTCGAGCGAGTGTGGCAGCGACCTCCCGGCCGCGCGGATCGAGCAGCGCGTAGCCCGAGCAATGGATCCAGCCGGCATCGGCGACCGCCACGGCCAGCTCGTCGGCCACGGATCGCGAGAATGCGGCTCGATGGCTGAGCATGGTTCGCTCTCCATTCTCGATCAGCGCAACGACGGCGCCGCTGCGCTCGGCCGGGAGCTCGACCAGCTCGACCGCGTCACCCCTCAGAGCCTCGCGCAGGAGCGTTCCCGCCGCATCGCTGGCGACGGGGGCGACGAGGCGGACGGTCGCGCCGCGACGCGCCAACCGCACCGCCACGTTGGCGGCCTGGCCGCCCGGACCGAGCTCGATTCGCGCGGGGGCATCGGCGCCCGGAAGGGTCGGCGCCTGCCGGTACAACCGTGATGTCCAGGAGGCAATCGCCGACCACCACAAAGCGCATCGGCTAGAGCGGCTTGCGGTTGGCGAATCCCTCGCGGGTGGTGTGCCAGAACGCGAGCTCCGCGTCGGCGAGCCGCCAGCAGAACCACGCCTGCTGACCGTCCCGCTGCGTCGGAATGTCGACGAGGCCGTTCTCCAGGTCGCGCAGCTGGATGCCCAGCGATTCGAGATGCGAGATGAGCGCATCCATCCCTTCCTGGATCTGGGCCGAGAGCACTTCCTGGCGGCGGAGCTGCTCGCCGCGGTGGACCGGGTCGCCGTTGCCGCGCATCTGCTCGTGCATCGCGGCGTGGGCGGCCTCGTAGCGGTGCCGCTCAGTGGCGAGCTGGAGCAGGACGGACCGGATGCGTGGGAGCAGCTCCCTCGCCTCCTCAAGCGTATAGCTGGGTCGGTCGGAGCTCATGGGCGCGCCGATGGTAGCATCGGGCGGCTCCGCAGCCAGGCCAGCTCCGCGCCGCGACGGCGCCTGCGACTGCACGGATGGAGGCCGCTGCTCCGTCATGGCCGAGGAGATTCGCCGCCACCGCGGCACGAACGACGAGCATCCGCCAATCGGCGCGGATCCCTACACCGAGTTCCACGAGTTCGATCTGCCGGCATACGTCGGCATTCCGACCTTCCAGAAGCTTCCCCTGGTGACCGATGCCGCCGCTCTCCGCGAGCGGGCGGCTGACGTGGCCATCCTCGGGGCCCCGCTCGACGACGCAGTCAGCCACCGCCCTGGCGCCCGCTTTGGACCGCGCGCCATCCGCCAGGCCTCGTACCACGCCGGCAACGTCAACTCGTTGCAGCTCGGCATCGAGCCGTTCAGGTGGCTCGACGTGGTGGACGCCGGCGATGCCCCCGTCGTGCCTGCCAACCTGCCCCGCGCCCACGAGGTGATCCGTCGCAAGGTGGAGGAGGTCGCGGCATCCGGGGCGCTGCCGATCGTGCTTGGCGGCGACCATTCGATCACCTTCCCGTCTGCCTCGGCGGTGGCCGCCGCGATCGCTCCGCGACGGCTCGGGATCGTGCACTTCGATGCGCACGCGGACACCGCGAACACGACCTGGGGCGTCCTCAACTCACACGGCACGCCCATGCGGCGCCTTCTCGAGTCGGGCGCGGTCGAGGGCCGCAACTTCGTCCAGGTTGGCCTGCGCGGGTACTGGCCGCCGCCCGACACCGTCGAATGGATGCGCGAGCACGGGCTGCGCTGGCACCTGATGACCGAGATCGAGGAGCGCGGCGCAGAAGCCGTGGTGGCTGACGCGATCGCCGAGGCCCTCGATGGCCCGGAGGCGATCTACCTGTCGGTGGATATCGACGTCATCGACCCGGGGATGGCGCCCGGCACCGGTACCCCTGAGCCGGGCGGGATGCTGACGCGCGAGCTCCTGCGGGCCATTCGCCAGATCGTGACCGCCGTCGAGCTCGCCGGCATGGACGTGGTCGAGGTCGCCCCGGCGTACGACCTGTCGGACGTGACCGCCGCCGCCGCGCATCGCTGCGTGATGGAGGCGATCAGCGCGCTGGCCGCGAAGCGCCGTGCCGCCGGCGCGGAACCCCGCGGACCGGCGGCCGCGCATCCCCAGGTCTCGGGCGGGGGCTGAGCCCGAAAGGCCCAGCCGTGCCCGGTCAGCTCGTGGGCACCGCGATGAGCTGCGCCTCGCTGGCGCCGGCGGCATTGTCGATGCCAACGACCATCAGGCCCTTTGGCGGGGTCCTCGCAAACTCCGCCTTGTCCAGCGAGACGTCCACGTTCGCCGCCGAGCCCGGAGCGACCGTCACGAACTGCCCCTGGCTGATCGCCGGGGTATAGGCGTTGAACGACGCCGAGCCGCTCACGGCGTCGAACTCGTTCTTCTCGACCGAGAAGGCGGTCGCCGTATACGTGAAGCTCGGGTTCGTCGCGCTCAGATCGGTCTGGTCGGTCCGGAACGGCAGCAGCACGGTGCCGCTGTCGGTTGGGGCCGAAGCGAGGAAGAAGATGCTCGCATTGCCCGTCTTGAGGTCGAACACGAAGCTTCCCAGCCGGCCGTCGAACGTCCCGGTGGTGATCGCCCCGAAGTCGGCGCCCACGACCGCGTAGTCGTTGGTCCCGTCCTCGTTGGTGTCGAGGTAGACCTCGAAGTCGCCCACCGACGCATTCGACCATCGGTCGTAGCCGTTGATCGCAAGGACGACCAGCTGGGTTCCGCCGCCGGCGTCGAATGATTGGGCGCCCACCGCCCGGATGTCGATCGGGCTGGCGAAGCTCTCATCAGCATCGGAGAGACCCCAGGCGTAGAAGTCGGCGGTGCCGGCGATTGCTCCGCCCGGATTGGTCACCTGCGCGACCGCCTTGGTCTTGCTCGTGTTGAGCTTCCCGGTCAGGGTGGTCGCGATCGACGAGAGGCTACGGGCGACGAGGTAGTACGGGACGCGCAGCTGCGGCCCGGCCTTCCCCTGGTCGAGGAGGACGTTGCCGGCGACCTGCCGGAACGCATCGGAGTTGCCGGCGCTTGCGGCCGGCACGGTCAGCGTGACCGTCACCGAGGCCGACCCCCCGGCGGGGACCGTGACCGCGCTCGCGCTCAACGCAACGTTGGCCGGCACGGACTCACTTGCGGCCTGGGTGCTCAGCGTGAGGCTCACCGGCGTCGCGCCGTGGTTGCGAATCGTCAGATCCTTGCTGCCCGAGAAGTTCGCGCGCAGCTCGGCGTAGCCGAAGCTGAGGCTTGCGGTTCCGGGGTCGCCCGTGGCCACGACCTGGGTCGTGGTCGATCCGAATGGCTGGACGAGGCCGGTTCCGGCGCGGCTGACGCGATATCCGACCACGCCCGCGGGCGACCCGGTATTCACGATCGCGGCCTTGATCTCCGCCACGGACCAGGTGGGATGAGCCTGGCGTGTCAGCGCAGCGACGCCCGCGACATGCGGGGCGGACATCGACGTCCCGCTGATGCGGGTCCCCTGGTTGCCCGAGCCGACCAGCGTCGACTGGATCGACACGCCGGGAGCGGTGATATCCGGCTTCAGCGCCGAGTCGCCATTTCGCGGCCCGCCCGAGCTGAAGCTCGCAATCTGCTGGTAGTTGGGGTTCGCGATCCTGATGGCGGACAGGGAGGTCGTCCCGCCGTCAGCGGCGAGGAGCTTCTCCGGGTCATCCGTGGCGCTCGCGCCGATGACGCCGCGGACGCCGAGGAACGGGATCGTGACGTTGAATGGCGCCCCGGTATCGGGGTTCGAGGTGATTGGTCCTTCGAACGGCGGGTAGCCCGCGTCGGAGTTGATCATCGCCACGGCGGCGGCGCCGGCCTGCTCGCCGTAGATGGCGCGCGCTGCGCGTGCGCATGTGCCGCGCTGGGTCACCACCAGCTTGCCGGTGACGTTGACCCGCACGTATTCCTGCGGGTCGCAGCCGAGTGACACGTTGCCGGTCGCGTCCCGCAGGACGACGATGGGCAGCGAGCCGCCGGGAAGCGCCGCGCCATTCGAGTCTTGGGCATTGATGGCCTGGCCGGTCGACAGGCTTATCGCCGCGCCGGGAGTGCTCGGGATGGTGTCGATCGCGGCGACGCTGATGGCGCCGGTCGCTGTCGCCGGCGATCCGTCGATATAGGGGCTCGGACCCTCGTTCCCGGCAGAGGCGACGACGATCACGCCAGCCGCTGCCGCGTTCGTGGAGGCGACCGCCGAAGGATCGTCCGAGCGACCGAGGGGGGCCCCGAGGGACATGTTGATGACGTTCATCTCGTGGTCGACCGCCCAATCGATGGCGTCGACCGTCAGATTGGTCGATCCGGTGCAGCCGAAGACACGGAGGGCGTACAGATCGGCCTGGGGAGCAACGCCGGGGCCAACGGTGAAGGCGGTGTTATGCGTGGCCTGGTTGTAGGGCCCGGTATACCTCGTACCCGCGGCGGTCACGCCAAAGCCGGCGGCTGTGCCCGCGGTGTGCGAGCCGTGGCCGTTGCAGTCGAGCGGGTTCGGATCGGGATGCGGGACGAGCCGCGCCGGATCGGTGGAGCTCGCGTCGTAGGTGTCGCCCGAGAAGTCGAATCCGCCCTTGACCTTGGGAGCGTCGGGACCGAACAGCTTCTTGTCGGCCGGACGGGTATCCGCCTTGTCGGCCTTCTGGAATGCTGCCGCCGTTCCGGGGCCGCCGAAGTCGGCATGGGTGTAGTCGATCCCGGTGTCGATCACGGCGATCTTGATCCCCGTACCGGTGAATCCGTAGGCCTGCCAGACCTGCGGCGTACCGATATACGGCACGCTGTCAGCGTTGCTGAGGGTCATCGGTCGAAGCGCGTGGATCGCCACGACGTTCGGAAGGCCGGCCAGCGAGGCAAGCTCCTTGCGCGCGATACCGACCCGAATGCCGTTATAGGCCGATTGCAGCTCGCCCTGGATGATGCCGCCGCGCGCGATGATCTCGTCGGTGATCGCATCCTGGCGCGCCTTCAGGTTCGCCTTGGTGGCCTCCTTCTGCACGCGGCTCAGGGTCTTGCCTGGCGCCTTGCTCTGAACGACCGCCACCGGGTCCCCGGAGAGCTGCAGCATGACCGTGACGATTGTCGAATCGTCGAGGCCGACGGGCAGGACCTGGGCGTCAACGCTGCCCTGGATGGGCGATCGCTGGAAGCGACCCGCGGCCGGATCCTGGGCAAGCACGCTGCTGGGCACGAAGAGGGCCAACACGCTGACGAGCACGAGAAGGCGTCGCACGACAGAGAACCTCGCTCCGAGATGCTGGGGGGAGGCTTACCGTACCGGCGCTATCGCCGAGCGTCAACCACGCCGATCGTACCGCCGATGCCTGCGGGCAACGGCAGATCAGCCTTTGACCTCGAAGCTCGTGCGTGCCGCCGGCTCCCCGTTGCGCGTCACCCGGACGATGTACTTGCCCGCCTTGAGATTCTCGAACGGGAAGTAGGTCCAGCCGGCGCAATTGCTCTTGCAGCCGATGCGCGCAAGGTCGATCGCCCCCTCCGCGATGGGGTCACCCTTGGCAGTGGTGACCGACGCTCCAAGCGCATCGCTGGCATCCCCGCGCCGGAACCCGACCCAGATCCAGACGTCGCCGTTGTTCGTCTCGCCGCTTGCGGTGCAGCCGTTGAGGTCTGCCGCACCCGGCTTGCAGGCAGCTGCATGCGCCTCGAATCCATCGGCGAACGCCACCGAGCCGTCGCTCGACTGGGGCGTGCTGCTCGGTCCCGCGGCCGACGGAGTCGCTCCCGCGCTCGCGCCCGGCGTCTCGGTGACGGTCGGCTCCACGCTGGCGGTCGCGCTGGATGTCGGGGTCAAGCCACCCACGCCTCGGTCGCCGTTGAACATCCCCGCCAGGAGCGCGCCGCCAAAGAGCGCAGCCACTCCGAGCACCACCAGCGCGACGATGGCAAGCACGCTGGTCCCGCCGCCTCGCCGCTCCTCGAGGTCCGCCTCGTAGGTGTAGGCGTACGGGTCCTCGTCCGCGTATGCGGCGTCGTCGTAGTAGTCGACGCGCTCCGGCTCTTCGTGCGGCACTGGGGCGGGCTCGACATACGGCTGCGCCTCAGCGCGCGGAGGCGGCGCGTCCCAGCTCGAAGGCGGCAGGGGCGCAACGAGCGGCTCGGGTTCCGCCTCGTCCTCCGGGACCAGCTGTCCACGGCGCAGGGCGGGCTCGGCGGGCGCCTCGTCGCGATAGCGATCCACCCGCGCCGCGGGCTGGTCGTCCACGGCCCGGATCACCGCCCGGTCTTCCGGCTCCGGGGTGAATGCTCGGTACGCGCCGGCGCCCGAGGCGGCGGCACCAGCGATAGCGCCGCGCCGATACGGATCATCGGTCGGGCGTCGCATCCGGACCCGCTCCTGCAGCTCGTCTCGGTCGAGCCCGCGCGGGCGCGCGCGGGCGTCGGCCGGGATGGGCGATCCACATTGGGTGCAGAACGCCGCCGGGGCCGTGGAGCGGTGGCAGGTCGGGCAGCGAATCTCGCCCGGCTTCGGGGTCGCCATGGAACGGGCATTGTGCACGCCGGTCGGCGATGTTGCACATCGACACCGCGCGGCGGGAGACCAGAGGAGGCTAGGCGCCCGGACGCTTCCACTCGCTGCCGTCCGCGAATCGCTCGCGCTTCCAGATCGGCAGCCGTTCCTTGATTGCCTCGATCACGTAGCGATTCGCGTCGTACGCCGCGCTCCGGTGCGGCGCGCTTGTGACGATGGCCACCGCGGCCTCGCCGATCGGGACCAGGCCGACCCGGTGCACCACCGAGGCGGCTGCCCCCCAGCGCTCCTCCACCTCGCCGACGATCTCAGCCAGGACCGCTTCCGCCATCTCCGGATAGGCCTCGTACTCGAGCTCGAGCACCTCCCGGCCGTCGTCGGCGTGGTCCCGGGCCCGGCCGACAAAGGTCACCATCGCCCCGTGCGCGGGGACGGCAATCGCGGCCAGCGCCTCGAGGTCGATCGGTCGATCGGTCAGCCCCACCGGCGGCGAGCCGCCGGCCACCGGTGGCAGAAAGGCGACCGCGTCGCCGTCCGCCAGTTGCTCGTCCCACTGCGCGTACGCGCCGTTCCGAGCGGCGCGGACGTATGGCCGCTGGGCATCGAGCGCAGGAACGCGCTCAACCATGGCGAGCCAGGCATCGGCCAGGCGGCTGTCGGGCGGCAGCACGAGCTCTGTGCGCTCGCCGGCCAGCTCGCGCAGGGAGGCGAAGCAGCGGACGAGGACCCGCATCAGACCGGCACCCCGGTCAGGTAGGTGATGCTGGCACCGGCGATCGAGCCCGCCATGACCAGCGCCAGGCCGATGTAGAGCAGGCCGGTGCTCGCCTGCAGGGAGGCGCCCCGGCTGGCCAGGATGGCCAGGACCGTGATCCCGATGGGGACGAGGGTCCCGGCCACGAGGCGCAGCCAGGTGAGCCATGCCAGGTCGCCGCTCAGCGGCTCGACGCCGACGACGAGCAGCGCGCCACCGAAGGCGGCGGCCTGCAGGACGAGGGTGGCGATCAGCAGCCACATCATTCGGCGCAGAGGCCGAGGGCTGAGCTGCGGAGTGACCAGGTACCAGTGTCCGAGGAGCATCGCTGCGCTCACCGCGCCCAGCGTCAATGCGGCCAGGATCAGCTGCGTGGCGAAGAGCGCGACGCCGTCGGTCGGGCCCGCGAGCGCCAGCGCGAGCAGGGCGGCGAAGCCGAGCAGCGAGGTTGCGAGCGCGATCAGCCCGCGTGGCACACGGACGCGCGCGGCGAGCAGCTGGGCCGCGACATTGAGGATGTTGCCCGCGAGAAAGAGCAGCACCAGCGGCCGCCGAAGGTCGGTCGTGCGGCCGGCGGCCGCGGCGCCGGGGAGGTTCAGCTCGCTCAGCAGCAGAATCGCCGCACAGCCGACCAGCAGCCAGGCCATGAAGAGTCGATACCCACGCGTCGTGCCGCCCAGCAGCTCGGTACCGCCGACCACGAAGAGGCTCCCGGCCGAGAGCGCGGCCCAGAAGATCCAGTTGACGAAGGGAAGCGCCTCGATCCCCACCGCTCAGCGACTCTCCTGCAGCCGGCCCCCGGGGGCGAGGCTTCCGCTCAGGCCGATCTCAACCCAGCCGTCGGGACCGATTCGCGTCATGAACGTCTCGACCGGCTCCGTCGCGGGAGGAATCACGGCCGCGCCCGTCCGCACGTCGAAACAGCCGCCGTGCCACGCGCACACCAGCAGCCCATCGCGCTGGTCGAAGCCGGCCTCGGTCAGGGGGAAATCGCGATGGCTGCAGTTGTTCTGCACCGCGAAGAACTCGCCGTCGTGGCGAACCAGGACGACGGGCGTGCCATCGATCTCGACCGGGATCAGCTCGCCGTCTCGCAGCTCCCCGGCGGGCAGCACGCGCACGAAGCGCGTCGCCAGGCCGCTCATCAGCTCCCTACAGCGGTCGGGCGAACGCCAGCAGGCGTGGCTCGGTCATGTCCTCGATCGACCAGCGCAGGCCCTCGCGGCCCAGACCCGACTCCTTCACGCCGCCGTACGGCATCGGATCGATGCGCCAGGTGGGCACGTCGTTGACGATCACCCCGCCGACGTCGAGCTCGTCGTGCGCGAGGAGCGTGTGCTCGAGCGACGATGTGAAGACCCCGCACTGCAGGCCAAAGCGGCTCGACGTTGATCTCTGCCACGGCATCGGCGAATGAGTCGACCGCGAACAGGTTCACCACCGGCGCGAAGACCTCCTCGCCGCAGACGCGCGCGTCGCGCGGCACGTCGACGAGGACGGTGGGCGGGTAGAAGCGGCCGTCGGGCTCGCCACCCGCCAGCGCTCTCGCTCCCCCATCGAGCGCCTCCCGGACCCATTCGTGCGTGCGGGACACGGCCTTGTCATCGACCATGGGCCCGAGGTCGGTCGCAGGATCGAGCGGGTCGCCGCTCCGCACCGAACGGACCTTCTCGACGAAGCGCCGCTCGAAGTCCTCGTAGATGGCGCGCACGACATAGATGCGCTGCACGCTGATGCAGACCTGTCCGGCGTAAGCAAAGGCGCCGAAGACCAGCCGATTGACCGCCCAGTCGAGGTCCGCGGTCTCGTCCACGATCGCACCGGCATTGCCACCGAGCTCGAGGACCACTTTCTTGCGGCCGGCATCGGCCTTCATCTTCCAGCCGACCGATGGGGACCCCGTGAAGCTCAGCAGCTTGAAGCGATCGTCGCTCACCATCCGGTCGCCGGTCGGCCGGTCCATGGGCAGGACCGATACCGCCCCTTTCGGCAGGTCGGTCTCGGCGATGTACCGGGCCACGCGGAGCATGACCAGCGGATCCTTCGACGGCGGCTTGAGCACGATGCTGCAGCCCGCCGCGATTGCGGGCGCGACCTTGTGCGCGGCCAGGTTGAGCGGGAAGTTGAACGGGCTGATCCCAGCCACCGGCCCGATCGGATAGCGCCGCACGATCCCGCTTCGGCCACGGTTCGCCGCGTTCCAGTCGAGCGGCAGCCACTCGCCGGTGATGCGCAGCGCTTCCTCCGCGGCCGTGCGGAAGGTGAGGGCGCCGCGAAGCACCTCGCCCCGCGCGTCGCGGATCGGCTTTCCTGACTCCCGCGTCAGCAGCTCTGAGAGCTCCTCCGCGTCCCGCTCGATGCACGCGGCGACGTGAGCGAGCGCGTCGCGCCGCTCGTAGCTCGCCAGCCGGCGGGTCTTCCCGAAGGCGTCGACCGCGGCGATCGTCGCTCGCTCGAGCTCCTCGGCGCCCGCCTGGAAGGTGGTCGCGACCAGCTCGTCCGTTCGCCGGATTGCGCACCTCGAGTGGCGAGCCCGACTCGACGAATTCGCCTGCGAGGTAGATCGGAACGGTCGACGCGGCAACCTCGGTGCTCATGCCGAGCATTCTAGGCCGCGTCTCCGCCGGTGGCCGCGGCGCGGACGGCCGCAGCGCGGATGCCACGCATTCCATCTTTCAATGGTGGTGAGGTTATCCAGTGCCAGCGTTCGTTGCCACCGCCCTGGATCGTCTCTGGAGCGAGGAGCAGCCAGATGCGGCGGCGGATGGAGCTTGACCGTCGCGCCTAACGACAATGGTGCTGAAATCTGGGAACGATCACGCCTAACACCCTCGATAAGCCGCCTACCCGCGCGAATCTGACGACGACCCCGGGGGTGCGGCCGAGAGCGGCCTCGCGCCCTATGATCCGCGGGTGAACCCGCTCTACCTCGTGCTCGAGCTTGGCGCGGCCGGACTCTTCGCCGGCGCTGCCCTGTTCGCACTGCGGCGTGGCCGGCTGCCCTTCCTCGAGCTCGTCAGCGCCGCGACCTTCGGCCTCCTGCTGGAGGAGGGTGACCAGCTTATCTTCCAGACCTATCACTACGCGCCGGATTTCGTCCTGACGCTCGATCGTGCGCCGCTGGTGATCGGCCTGTCCTGGGCGCTCATCATCGCCGGGGCGATGCGCATCACCGATGCGTTGGGCGTGCAACGTCGCTACGCCCCCTTCGTTGACAGCGTCCTGGCCATCAGCCTCGACCTCGCCTTCGACGCCATCGCCATCCGCATGGGGCTCTGGACCTGGCGCGGGATGAGCCTGACCGATGCGTGGTTCGGGGTTCCCGCCGGCAACTTCTACGCGTGGCTCTTCGTGACCCTTGGCTTCAGCTTCCTGAGCCGATCCCTCCGCCGCCGGGCGGTCGGTCGCCCGGCCCTCGAGTGGCTGCAGCTGCTCGTGCCGCTGCCCGCGTTCGCGATCCTGCTCGTCGGCCTCGTCCCGTTCAGCATCCTGCGGCCGTTCGTGGACCCACGCCCGGGCGGCGGCCTGGTGATGTTCGCCATCACCCTCGTCGCCTTCGTCGCGGTCGCCGCATACGGCGTGTGGGGCCCCGATCGAGCGCCGCCGGACGGTGCCGGTCGGGCCATGCTCGACCTGCGTATGGCGTTCGCCTCGCGGCTCGCGATTCACCTGTTCTTCCTGGGCGCGCTCTTCGTCATGGGGCTCGCAACCAGGCTCCCCGTCCTGCTCGGAGTGTCGCTGGCGATGCTGGTGGTCGAGGCCCCGCTCGCCTGGTTGATCCGGGCGCGCCATGCCGCCGCCGCCGCGTCCTCGGTGCGGGTCGCTGAGCCGATCCCGGCCGCCCGTGGCGTGGCGGAGCTGCCATGAACGACCCGGAGCGCGCGCTCGCCGAGTGCGTCGAAAACCTGCGCGCCCTGATCCGCATCCCATCGGTCAATCCACCCGGCATCCCTGACGGTGCGGCCGGTCGCGACTCGATCGGCGGTGAGACGGCCGCTGCCCGCTACTGCGCCTCGGTCCTGGACGGCGCCGGAATCGCATCCGAGATCGTCGAGATCGATGGCCGCGGAAGCTGCTTCGCCCGGCTCTCGGCCGGGTCTGCCTCCAGCGAGCCGCCGCTCATCCTGCTCAGCCACCTGGACGTCGTGCCGGTGGACGCGGAGATGTGGGAGCGAGACCCGTTCGGCGCCGAGCTGGTCGACGGGGTGGTGTGGGGGCGTGGCGCGGTCGACATGAAGGACATGGTCGCCATGGAGCTCGGCGTGATGCTCGAGCTCCGACGACGCGGCGTCGATCTGCGACGCGACGTCATCTTCGCGGCGGTGGCCGACGAGGAGGCCGGCGGCAGCCACGGCGCCCAGTCGCTCGTCGACCGGCGGCCGGATCTATTCCGATCGGAGTCCGGCTTCGCGGCAGCAGCCCTCAACGAGGTGGGCGGCTATTCGATGACGCTCGGTGGCAGGCGCTTCTACGCGATCCAGGTGGCCGAGAAGGGAATCATCTGGACGCGGCTACGGACGACGGGCACCCCGGGCCACGGCTCGATGCCGCACCCCGACAACGCCGCCATCAAGCTGGCACGCGCCGTCGCGCGGATCGCCGACGAGCAGCGGGCGGCGCGTCTGATTCCCGTGGTCAAAGCCTTCCTGGACACGCTCGGCCTGGGCGAGGTGGCTCGGCTGGCGGCATCTGACCCCGCTGCGGCCGCGGCCGCCCTCGCTGCCAACGTCCCCGATCCGGTCCTGCGCGCCTCGTTCGACGCGATGCTGCGCGACACCGTCACCCCGAACCTCCTCCGGGCAGGGAAGAAGGTGAACGTGATCCCCGGCTCCGGCGAGGCGGAGATCGACGTCCGCACGCTGCCCGGCACCGACCAGGCCGCTCTCCTCGCGCATCTCCAGGAGCTCGTGGGCGAGGAGGGCACGGTCGAGTCCGTCGTCAGCCTGCCGGCCGTGGAGTGGCCGGGGAGCGCCGAGATCGTGGGCCTCATGCGCGAGGCGCTTGGGGCCGCGGACCCCGGCGCACTGGCGGCCCCGATGATGATCACTCCGGGCACCGATGCCAAGGCACTCGCCCGGCTCGGCATCCCCTGCTACGGCTTTGCGCCGCTGCGCCTGGAACCCGAGATGCCGTTCCTTTCCCTCTTCCACGGCCACGACGAGCGTGTACCGGTCAGCGCCCTCGCCTTCGGGCTGCCCGTTCTGTACGAGGTGGTCGAACGCTACGTGGCTTGCGCCTGAGAGGGAGACGTGCTCGGCCAGGCGGGCACGCTCGGCTATACTCCCGGCACGTTCTCGCAGCTGATCAGCCCATGACCGACAAGACCGATTCCGCTGCGGCGGCGGATGCGCCGCAGCCGCGGGTACACGCCTTCGTTTTCCCCGGCCAGGGATCCCAGTACGTCGGCATGGCCGGCGACCTGGTGAGCAGGTCCGCAGCCGCGGCGGCCGTCCTGGAGCGCGCAGATGCCGCACTCGGGTTTCCGATCTCGCGCCTGATCCTGGAGGGGCCCGCCGAGGAGCTCGACCTGACAGTTAACGCGCAGCCGGCCATCCTGGCCACCAGCGTCGCGTACCTGGAGGCGATGCGCGAGGAGGCTCGGGAGGCCGGCATCGAGCTCGAGCCCCGCATCCTCGCCGGCCACTCGGCTGGCCAGTACGCGGCAGCAGTCGCCGCCGATGCGATCGACTTCGCTGACGCGATTCCGCTCGTGCGGGAGCGCGGCCGAATCATGCAGGAGCGCGGCATCGCCGGCGGGATGGGAGCCGTCGTCGGTCTCTCCGACGAGCAGGTGCACGAGATCGTGGCGGAGGCGCGCCAGCACGGTGAGATCAGCGTCGCGAATGCCAACGCCCCCGGTCAGATCGTGCTCTCCGGGGTGATCCCCGCCCTCGCCTTCGCGCTCGAGCTGAGCAAGACGGTCGGCGCCAGGCGCGCCGTACGGTTGGCCGTGAGCGTGGCCAGCCACTCCCCGCTGATGCGCCGCGCGCGAGACGAGTTCAGCCAGATCCTGGCGCGGGTCCCCTTCCGGGAGCCGGCGGTGCCGATGCTGGGCAACGTCCACGCCACCGTGATCCACACCGCGGGTGAGCTGCGCACCGAGCTGGCGGAGCACCTGATCCACGGTGTGCAATGGACGATGACCGTCCGCCGCATGGTGCACGACGGGGTGACGGACTTCGTGGAGGTCGGCCCGGGCCGCGTCCTGAGCGGCCTGATCCGGCGCATCAGCCCGGACGCCAGCACTCATCCGATGGACGGGGCGGAGCCGCTCTGGCTGCCGCTCGCGGAGGCGGCACCGTGAGCGAGCGCCGCGTGGTCGTCACCGGGCTCGGGACCGTCTCGCCGGTCGGGATCGGCGTCGATGCCTCCTGGGACGCGCTGGTGAGCGGCCGTTCTGGGGTCGCCGACATCACCCTTTTCGATACCACCGACTACGAGATCCACGTCGGCGGCGAGGTGAAGGACTTCGACGCCACCCAGTACATGGATGCGCGCGACGCCCGCCGTCACGATCGCAACACCCATTTCGCGGTCGCCGCCACCGGCGAGGCGCTGCGCCACGCGGGCCTGTTGGCCGACGGCAACCAGCTTACCGATGCGGACCCGGATCGCTTCGGCATGGTCGTCGGAACCGGCATCGGCGGGATCGGGATGGTCAGCGACGGCGTGAAGACCCTGCTCGAGCGCGGGCCGAGCCGCATCTCACCCTTCCTCCTGGCGCACATGCTGCCCGACTCCGCGTCCGGCCAGGTCGCCATCGAATACGGGCTGCGCGGGCCGAACATGGCCGTCGTCAGCGCGTGTGCAACCGGTGGCCACGCCATCGGCGAGGCGATGGAGACGATCGTGCGCGGCCAGGCCGACCTGATGCTCGGCGCCGGAACGGAGGCGGTGGTCGTGCCGCTCGCCCTGGCCGGCTTCGCCCAGATGAAGGCGCTTGGCACGCCGATCAACCCCGACACTGGCGAGTACGACCCAACCCAGGCGTCGCGCCCCTTCGACGCGACCCGCAACGGCTTCGTCCTGTCAGAGGGCTGCGCCGTCCTCGTGCTCGAGGAGCTCTCCCACGCGCTCGCGCGCGGCGCCCGGCCACTCGCCGAGGTGATCGGCTACGGATCTGCCGCCGATGCCTACCACATGGTCGCCCCGGCCGAGCGGGGCGAGGGAAATCAGCGCGCCATGCGCGCCGCCCTGGAACGCGCTGGGATCGGTCCCGAGGAGGTCGACTACATCAATCCCCACGGCACGAGCACGCCGCTCAATGACCGATACGAGACGATGTCGATCGAGACCGTCTTCGGCGACCACGCGCGCAAGATGGCGATCAGCAGCACGAAGTCGATGACCGGCCACATGATGGGCGCGGCCGGGGCATTCGAGGCCGTTCGTGTGCGTGAAGGTCATCGACAGCGGCTGCATCCCGCCGACCATCAACCTCCGTCATCCCGATCCCGAGCTGACGCTCGACTACGTGCCGAACGAGGCGCGCGCCGCGGACGTGCGCGTCGCGCTCAGCAACTCGATGGGCCTGGGCGGCCATAACTCGACCGTCATTTTCCGCCGCCCAGATGGCCATTCGTGAGGCGTGATCCGGGTCGACGCGCGGTCGTCACGGGGGTGGGCGCGGTCACGCCGATCGGCAATGACGCGGAGACGTACTGGCGCAACCTGAGCGCCGGGGTGAGCGGCGTGGCGACCATTGCGGCGTATGACCCGTCGAAGGAAGAGGTCCGCATCGCGGCCGAGGTCAAGGGCTTCGACCCGCGGGATTGGATCGATTTCAAGGCGGCGCGCCGCATGAGCCGATTCAGCCAGCTGGCGGTCGCCGCGGCGGCCCAGGCGATCGCCGGCTCGGGTCTGGCGATCACCGACGCGAACCGCGACGACATCGCGGTGGTGGTCAACACCGGCGGCGGCGGGATCGGCGACGTGGCCCTCGCGGAGCAGACCTACCTCGAAGGCGGCCCCCAGCGCGTCAGCCCGTTCATGGTGCCGATGCTCTCCCCGTCCATGGCCGCCTGCCAGATCAGCATCCAGAACAAGCTCCGCGGTCCGGTGATCACCTCGGTTGCTGCCTGCGCCTCGGGAGTGCAGGCCTTCGTCGATGCGCAGCGCCTGATCGAGCACGGCGATGCCGACGTGGTGGTGGCCGGCGGCACGGAGAGCGCCATCCTGCCGGTCGCGTTTGCCGCGCTGGCGAACATGGGCGCCCTCTCGAAGCGCAACGACGAGCCGGAGAAGGCGTCGCGACCGTTCGATGCGGATCGCGACGGCTTCGTGTTCGGGGAGGGCGCCGCGGTGCTGATGGTCGAGTCCGCCGAGCATGCGGAGGCGCGCGGAGCGACGATCCTGGCCGAGATCGCCGGGGGTGCGCTGACGGGTGATGCGTTCCACATCAGCGCGCCGGATCCATCGGGCTATGGGGCCACCAAGGCGATGGAGCGCGCGCTGCGGGACGCCGGGGTCGACGCGGAAGAGGTCGATTACGTGGCCGCGCACGGCACCAGCACGCCGCTGAACGACGCCACCGAGACGAAGGCCATCCGTGCCGCGTTCGGCGACCACGCCGACCACCTGGCGGTCAGCAGCAACAAGAGCATGATCGGTCACACCCTGGGCGCTGCGGGCGCGATGAGCGCGCTGGCGGCCGTGCTTGCCATCCGCGACGGACTCGTCCCGCCGACGATCAACTACGAGAAGCTCGACCCCGCCTGCGACCTCGACTACGTTCCGAACGTCGCCAGGCAGCAGGACGTGCGGGTGGCGATCATCAACGGGTTCGGCTTCGGCGGCCAGAACGCGGTGGCTGTCTTCCGCAGGTACGCGTAGCCGCCGGACCTTCGGTGGATCGTCGGGCGCCGCGGGCCTCCGTATCCTGTCCGTGATGACCGAGATCTATGGGCTTCGGCTCGCGTACCGCGGGCTCATCGCCGGGCTCGCCGGCGGCTACGTGTGGCTCGCCGTGGCGATGGTCATGAGCTGGCCGATCACCGGACCGCTCGGCCCCGTGCAGCTGGTTGCCGCGGTCGCTCCGGAGCGCGCTGTATCGGCGCCAGGCGGCAGCTTCCTCCTTGCGCTGATGCTCGTCGAGCTCAGCGCCGGCGCACTCGGACTCGCCTTCGCCTACTTCCTTGGACGCTACTTCACGGTGCGCGGGACGCTTGCCGCTGCCGGACCCTGCTTCGCGCTGCTCGCCTGGCTGTCGGTGAGCGCCCGCCTGGGCGTGACGAGCCTGCCACTCGCCGTTCAGGTCGCATTGGCCTTCGCGACGCTGCTGTATGGCGCGCTGCTGGGGGCCGCGATCCCAACCCGCACCGAGCTGCTTCGGGCTCCGCGGCCGATTCGCACCGTCACCTAGTCCCCCTCCACGTAGAGCTCGGGCTCGAACCGCGGGCCGCCGCCGGGCAGGCTCGCCAGCCAATCGCGCAGCGCGGATTCGACCGTCGTGAAGGCAAGCTCATCCCACGGGATCGCCTGCGGCGCGAAGCCGCGGACCTCGAGCGTCTCGACCCCCGGCAGCGCTTCGCCGCCTACAACGCTCGCCTCGTAGATGAGCGTCACGACGCCGGCGTGGGGCCGCGAGTAGGCACCCAGCAGCCGGCCGATCTCCACCAGCAGCTTGGTCTCCTCCTCGGTCTCGCGCCGAGCACCCTCCTGCGCCGCCTCACCCAGCTCCAGAAATCCTCCGGGGTATGCCCACCTGCCCGCCGCGGGCTCGATCGCGCGTCGAGCCAGGAAGACCTGACCGTCCCGCACGGGCAGTGTGCCGACCACGATCCGCGGGTTGCGCCAGGTGACGTGACCCTCGGGGCAAACGAGCCGTGGGCGGTGGTCCTCCTCGAGGGCCCGGGGCTGGACCGCCTGGCCACAGGCGGGGCAAAAGCGCGGCTCGTCGCCGAGCGTGAGCGGAAAGTCCCTGGAGGCGTCGCGTTCCGGCATCGGCGGCCAATGGTAGCCGTGCGGTGCCTTAGAGTCGGCCCCCTTACTCGGCTCGCCGGCCGAATCCCGGCCCGCGCGTTCGCGCTCGATCCCTTGCCGAGCGCCGCTTCGATCTGGCGCCGATACCGGATCCCGGACGAGTGCCGGCTCAACCAGCGCAGGTAGTCCGGATCATGTTGCGCGAGCTGCACGATGGTCCAACCTTGATAGCGGCCAAAGTCGACGACGCCACTCGCGGTATCGCCGCCTGGAGGGCTCTGCGCGGCAAACGGGTGATACGGCGTGGCCAGCGCCGCTTCCATGACTTCGCGGCGTATCCGTTGCTGGTCGTAGAGCGCGCGTCGCTCCGGCGTGCGCAGCGAGGCGTACGCGTCGTCCAGCTCCGCCATCAGCTGCCGCGACGCCGAAGCCTCGCCACCGTCCGACTGGTAGATCGAGGCCAGCACGCGGTAGGCGGCCTCAACCACGAGCGGATGCGCCCCGGGGTGCACCTGGATCACCTCATATGCGTCGCGCTCGATCGCCATGTGGGAGGACACCCCCTCCTCGTCTCCCAACGCGAGGACAGCCAAGGGCTTTGAGCAGTCTGGGGCCGGTGCGGGACTACGCGCGCACCACTCCGGCCGACTCGGCGACTCTAGCGCAGATGGGCCATAAGTACCAGTACGCAGCGGCAGCTCCTGCCTGCGGCGGGCGGGCCGTGGCCGCTCGGGCGCATCGCGGGTCGGACCGCCGACGGGCCCGCCGAGGGGAGCGGCCGAGACCGGTACACTGGCGAAGATGAACGTCGAGCTGACCGCGCCCGAACGCGACCTGCTGCTGGAGATGCTGCGCGACGACCTTGGGCACCTGAAGGGCGAGATCTACAGGACCGAAACCTTCGAGTACAAGGAGGAGCTCAAGGCTCGCGAGCAGACGCTGGTGGGGATCATCGGCCGGCTCGAGGGCTCCCAGGGCTCATAGCCGCGCCGATGCAGCCCCAGCCGATCCGTCTTCACAACTCGCTGGGGCGTACGCTGGAAACGCTCCAGCCCGTCGCTCCGGGCCGCGTCATGGTCTACACCTGCGGCAGCACTGTCTACAAGTACGCGCACATCGGAAACCTCCGGACCTACCTCTTCGGCGATCTCCTCCACCGAACGCTGGAGTACCTCGGCCACGAGGTGCGCTACGTGAAGAACATCACCGACGTCGGCCACATGCGCGACGACCAGCTCGACTCGCTGCGGGGTCCCGACAAGATCGAGCTCGCCGCGGAGACCGAGGGCAAGACGCCGATGGAGATCGCGGACTTCTACACCCGCGCCTGGCTCGACGACGAGGCGCTCCTGAACATCCTGCCCGCCGACCTCATGCCGAAGGCGACCGATCACATCGCCGAGATGATCGATCTCACCGCCCGCCTGCTCGCGAAGGGCCTCGCCTACGAGGTCGACGGGACGATCTACTACGACGTCAGCGCGTTCCCCGGCTACGGGCAGCTTTCGGGGCAGAAGGTCGAGGAGACGCATGCCGGCCACCGCGTGGAGGTTGAGTCAGACAAGCGCGATCCGGCCGACTTCGCGCTCTGGAAGCACGCGCACGAGCATCGGTCCATGAAGTGGCCGTCACCGTGGGGCGACGGTTTTCCGGGCTGGCACATCGAGTGCTCGGCGATGAGCCTCAAGCACCTCGGTGAGCGCTTCGACGTGCACACCGGCGGGATCGACCTGAAGTTTCCCCATCACGAAGATGAGATCGCGCAGTCGGACGGGGCGCTCGAACATCGCGTGGTCAGCACCTGGTTGCACGGCGAGTTCCTGACCCTCGGCGAGGCCAAGATGGCGAAGAGCGCGGGCAACATCATCCGGGTCAGCGACCTGCCGGCCAAGGGCTTCGAGCCGCTCGAGTTCCGGTATCTGGCGCTCACCGCCCACTACCGGTCGAAGCTTGACTTCACCCAGGACGCGATGCACGCGGCCGCCTCCGGCCTCGCGCGCCTGCGGCGTGCCACGGGGACCGATACCGACGGCTCCCCCGTGAACTCTTGGCGGAGCCCATGGCCGGCTACCGGGCCCGCTTCGTCGCGGCGATCAGCGAGGACCTGGCGATGCCCTCCGCCCTGGCCGTGGCCCACGCCGTGGCGGCTGCCGACGACCTCACGCCGCCCCAGCGCCGCGCCCTGCTGCTCGATTTCGATCGCGTGCTCGGTCTCGATCTCGCGCGCGCCGAGCCCGTCGCGGCGCCGTTGCCGGTCGGTGCGGCCGAGCTGCTCGAGCGCCGCGCCGCCGCCCGCAGTGCACGGGATTTCACCACCGCCGATGCGCTGCGAGACGAGCTGGCCGCGACTGGGCGTCGAGGTGCGGGATACGCCCGAGGGACAGGAAACCAGCCTCCGACGCTAGCGCGTCACCCCGTTCGCTGAGCCGCTCGATGCAGGGCGTCGGCCGGGATTTCTCCAGCCGGCTCAGTCTCCGGACGGATGGGGATCGCGATCCAGCCAGACTCGATGGCGACGACCACCGCGCGCGTGCGATCACCGGTCGAGAGCTTCTTGTTGATCGTCCGCATGTGGTTGCGGACCGTCCGCTCGCTGATCCCCAGCACGCTGCCGATCTCGCGGTTCGTCCGACCGCGCGCGACGTGAACGAGGATCTCGAGCTGGCGGTCCGTCAGGCCTGGCGCCTGATCGCCGCTCGGCGACGCGTGGTCAGTGGCGGGCTCATACGAGCCGCCACCCGTTCCCTCATCGGGCTGGTGGCGTTGGGGCACGAGACGGACTCCATGACGAACTGGTGGGCCGGGTCCGGGTGGTCATCTCAGACCCTACCCTGTCGCGCATGCCCGCGGCTACGGGAGATATCCACGAGTTGCCTCTCCTATCCGCATCCGTGGACAAGTCGGCATCCGGATGTGCGTTACCCGTCCTTCGGTCGCGGCGGGTAGCCGCGAGTCGCTGGCGACGTCCTGCGGCCGGCGTCGACGGGCCTGCCGGGAAGCGCCGCGTCCGTGCCGGGGCGGACGACTGGTCCAACGGATGGTTCTCCGTGCCGATAACCGCATCGCCGACAGAATGGGACATCGGGCCACACCGGAAAGCCACATTGGACACAACTGTCGAATTCGTGCATCGAAGTCGACGCGCCTGAACCGTCCGAGACGAGGGCCCACCGCTCTACGATCGCCATCGGCCCCTCACCGGGGTCATCGATGCCGAGGGCCTGGAGCTGTGCGAGTCGCTTGGAGGCGGCTGGATCGGTCGCCACTGCGGGCGGTTGGGCCAGCGCCTTCGCACTCGCCTTCGTTCTTCCATTCCGCTTGGCTCCCGGCTCCGGGCTCCCCTTCCCGAGCACCGGTGGAGCTCTTCTTGGACGCGCGACGGTCCACGTCCGCAATGCGGTCGTCTTCGACCGCGCGTTCTTCCCATTCGTGCCGATTTGATCCGCGGAGTCGACAGGCTCCGGCCGCGCCGCGGCCGCCTCTGGGGCAATGTCCACCGCGCTGCTCCTTCGCACGCCTGGTCGGGCGGGTCGTCGCGGTGGCCGTCGTGGCCGCAGCGGGGCGATCCCACGGTGCTGTCACCGTCGGCTCGGCTGCACCGGATCGTCCGGTCCGGCTCGAAGCGGCGACCGAGGGCCTTGCCAGGGTGGCTGCGACAACTGAGCGCCTCCGAAGGGCGGGGCTGACGACACCGCCCGCGGCCCGCGGCGCCGCGCCGGACGGTGCGGCCATGGACACCGGCACCGGCACGTGCGGAAATTCAACCGCGCCAGCCGGCACGGCGATCGGGATGGCGGCAAGGTAGTTCCCGCTGGGTCCCTCCGCGGCCAGCAGCCGCCCGAGCACGAGCGGGACGGGCGATGCGGCACGTCCCGGCTGGTATCCCGCGGCCACGGGTCCGCGGCCCGCGCGGGAAAGGGCCGTCGGGAGAAAATGAGGATGCACAACGCGAACCAACCAAAGGGCAAGACCGGTGGCCACCAGCGCCACAAGCAGCATGTCGAGGTAGCTCAGCACGCGAAGGACGACCTCGTGGCCCGGGAGACAGCCACGGCCGCGACCGGTGCCCAACCCGGTGCATCGGCGACGCTCATGCGGTAGGTACCCCGCGCAAGCGACGGAACCGCGAGCTGACCGTACACATCGGTGTCGATCCGTACGACCTTTCCATCCGGGTAGTAGACGTCAACCGATCGACCCGATGGGAAGCCGAAGAAAGCATCGCGCGGCTGGAGGTGGGCCGAGAAAAGCATCAGCTTGATCTCCCATGGCCCGTCGCCTGCGAAGCCAAGGTTCTGCTGTCCCTCCTCGACGACGTTCGAGCCGTCCACCTCGACCGCCTCTACCGCGTACCGCACGGCCTCCGACGCGAGCCCGTCCGGGCCTTGGACCACACGGCTGGCCTTCAACAGACGCTGACTACCATCCGGATATGTGGAGACGTCGCCAAGGCTGCTTCGTAGCGTGATCGAGGTCACACGCGCCGGATCGACCGGATTGCCATCGACATCCATGAACGACTGAGATGCTGGCAGGTGGATATCGAAACCGGCTTCGAGCGGTCTGGCAAGCGGGATGTGGATGGCGACCTGCCGGCCCCGAAGTCCGGTGCTCCATCCGCTGAACACTGCGCGCTGCCCATCACCGCGATACTCGTCATCGAGGACGCTCAGCTGATGGTCGCCGGCAAGGGCGACCGGGAGACGCGCGATGCCATCGGCGCCGGCGGTGAACCGCTTACCGTCGAGCTTGAACACCATCCCCGGCAGCGTCGGCACTGTCTCGACGGCGAGCTCGAAGGGGAGCACGGATAGGACGAGCTCGTCGCTCCCGCCGAGAAAGGCACCAGTCACGCCCGCGTAGGTGGCGACCAGCGGGTACTCGCCCGGTGACAGGCCCTGCGTCAAGCGAAACACTGCCGCTCCCGCGGTGTCGGTCCGGATCACCTGCACCGGCTGGCCGGGGATCGTGAGCTCAATCGGTGAGTTCGCGACCGGCGCGCCGCTCTCGAGTCGCAGGTCGACGGTGACGGTCACAGGCGAGCCGATGACGACCGGGTCGACGGGCCGGATCGAGACCTCAGTCGCGGCCTCGCCCTGTGCGCGGGCAGGAGCCACCGCGAAGAGCGCGGCGATAGCCGCTCCGGCCAGGACGATGGCCGATTGCGTCAGGTTCGCGCGGCGCCGGCGCGGTGCTTGGCAGGTGATCGTGTTCAGGGACCCTTCCCGGGGTGAGCCTTCCGGCCCAGCCACCGCCAGCCTACGCTCACAGCGGTAGGCGGTCTGCCAGCGTCAGCTCCTCGGCCTGGGTGCCCGCCATGATCGGGATGGGCTGCAGCTCCATCCCCAGTCCCGACTGCGCCGGCACGGGCAGATGGCCGTTCAGGTTGATCAGCTGGGGGAGAACGTCGGCCCATTCGTGTCCGGGCACCCGAACCCGCCACACCGCGGCGCGCGCGATCGCACGTCGCAGGAGAGCGACCTCCTTGCGCCGGAGCGCATCGTAGTCGTCCGGGCCGATGCGAAGTCGCGGCGCGAAGGTCGCGAACGGCGGGAAGCCATATGCGTCATCGGTGTTCGCGATGAGGGTGGGGACTGCCTCCGCAGGCCGCTGGCGCTCCTGGAGTGCCTCGCCTCGCTCCATGATGAAGATGTGGCCGATCGGGGCACGCTCGCCGACGTCACAGTTCAGCAGCTTGGCGATGTGGTATTTCGGCGGCGGGATCAGCCACTGTACGACCGAGTTCAGCGACATGATCGGGATGTTCATGGTCCCAAGGCGCTGCCCGACGCCTCGGCCGGACTTCGAATGGAGCCTGCTCTGGATCGCAAGAGCAGTCCGCTGGCGGAGCGGCAGCCGATGGCCGCGGATGGCGGACATCGTGTGGTAGCTCATCGTCATCGGCTTCGGATAGTGGATGGCGACGCCGTCCGGCGAGATGATGGTCATGTCGTCCGAAAGGAACTGATAGCCCCGGTCCCGCACCAGCTGGATGACGGTGCTCGTCTTGCCGGTATCAGTCTGCGCGGAAAGGAGGACAGCCTTGCCGTTCACCATCATGCAGGCTGAGTGGAGCAGCACATGCCCGCGAGAGACCAGGAGGAAGCGCAGGAGCGCCTCGACCACGTTCGTGTAGAGCACGTGCGGAGAGCTGGCCAGGAGCGGTGCCACGCGCACTTCGATCGGGGTGCCCATGCTGACCTGGAAGTTTGCGCTCGCGGCCCCCAGGTGCTCGAGGTACTTGAGACTCGGCCCCGTGTCCACGAATCGGGTGCGCCGCGTGGGCAGCGCGCCGACCCGCCCGACGCGGATCACGAGATCGGGCGTGCCGAGCTCATCGGTCCTGAAGTAGGCAAGCTCGCGCAGTGGCACATCCGACTCGATGCGCAGAAGGCCGGCGATCGAGTAGGCGGTCAGCTGGCGCCCGCCGCGAATGCCAGTGCGGGACCGTTCGTCGTCCGGCTCCGTGCCTGAGGCCCAGATGCGGCCATCGGCTACTGCGAAGCGCACGAGGAACATCAGCCCGAGCGTGATGGCATTTGACCACAGGTAATGGAGCCCACCAACCTCGGTCAACAGCCACAGCAACGGCAATCGGGCGAGGAGGGTGGCATTGTTGAGGGCCAGGAAGGCCAAAAAGCGCCCTCCAAGCCTGCTTTCAGGACGACGGCCGCGGAAGGCCCAACGCTCCGTGCCGATGAAGTTCCAGCTCGTCGATAGCTGGGTGGCAGCGACGGCCGCGACGAGGTAATGGACATTGAGCAGCTCGGCAAGAGCGGCGAGCGCCACCTGGTTGACCCCGAGGCCAGTCAGCCCGACAACACCGAACCGAGCCGCGTTGCGCAATCTCGCGCGAACAGCAACACCGTAAGCCAATGTAGTTCCCCTCTGATAGTGTTGCGCGCGGCACCCGCGTCCACATCACACCTGGAATGTGGCACAGCGACACCGGTGCGACCCCCGCCTCCTGGCAAGCGCGCTCAGCGAGGCCCGATTATAGGTCAACAGTACTACTCTGGGGTAGTACCGGTCAAGGGATTCTGAAGGCTGCTCACGCCTTCCGGCGCCCCCGGGCCGTCCCCGCCCTTCCCGGCGGTCGGGGACGCCAAGCTCACGGCCTCGCCCCGCCCCGATCCGTGTTGCCGGATCGCCTTCCTCGGGTCGTCAGTGGCAGGCTGTGCTGCCTGAATCGGTGAAGGCCTTGCCTGCCTCTGGGACGAACTGCCAGGAGTACGAGCCCGGCGACAGCGTCAGCTTGAGGACGCCGAACGTATCGCTGTTGCGCACCTGGCTGTTCGCACGGACCGTCGCGAACGCGTAGTGGCTGCGACCCCCGGTGCCAACCACGAACTCGCGGATCCCGCGCGAGGCATCGGCACCGGCAGTCGGGGTTTGCGGCGCGAACCGCTCGTAGTCGTGATCGTGGCCATTGAGCACAACGTCGGCGTTATAGGTGTACAACGCCTGCCAGAAAGCCGCGGTGCGAGCATTGTCGCCGTGATCTCCAGAGCTGAACCTCGGGTGGTGCCACATCGCCACGGTGCAGCCGGACGGATGCGCCTGCAGATCAGCGACCAACCAGTTGTATTGCGCTGAGCCCACGCCGCAGGGAGTCACCCCGCAGTTCGAGTTCAGCACGATGACGTGCCAGGATCCGACGTTGTAGGAGTAATAGGCCGCGCCGTCCTGGGTCCCGTTGGCGTTGCAGTGCGCTGCCGGCCCGAAGTAGGCGCAGTACCCCTGCCCCGACCCGGCCGATTCGCCCTCATGGTTGCCAATGGTCGGGAACGTCCTCGACTTGGCGGCCCCCCAGGTCGGCTGATAGTAGGAATTGAAGCAGGCCAACGTACCGGCGTCATAGCAGTTGTCGCCGAGATTGAAGACCGTGCCCGGAATGCCGCTCAGCAGGGCAGCGGTTGCGCTGTCTCCGCTCCCCGTCGAGGCGATGTCTCCGGCTCCCACCAGCACAGCAGCGCCCGCCGCGGGTGGAGGAGGAGGCGTGGCCGCAGCAGGTGGAGGAGGCGTGGCGGCAGGGAGGAGGCGTGGCGGCGGTGGCCGCGGAGTGGCCACCACACCGGTTGGAGCGCCCGGATTGGATTGGCCGTTCGCGTGGAGGACGTCGAGGTAGGCACCAAAGCCGGAGCCAGATGCCCACTCGGTAGCACTCTCGACACTCGTCCCCTCGCCCCACTCGTTGAAGGTGGTGACGAGCTGGAAGGGGGCGCCGCTCGCGACCATCGCGTGGACGTTGGTGCTCCACTGAGACAGGTTCCTGGCAAGACGCGCGGATGGCTCGTTCGCTTTGAAGAAGCCGGGGCTGACACTGAAGCTGTAGCCGGCCTGCGAATCCGCTCCCACCGCCGGAGCGTACTGGTGCCACGCATCAGGCTGACTCGCACACGTGCGGTAGCCCGAGAACACCTTGAGAACGACATAGGCGCCGCTCGCCGCAGCTGCCTGTCGCCACCGATCTGCTGTCGCGCAGCTGTCGCCCGCACCGCCGTAGACGAAGACGACAAAGCGGCCGTTGATCCGGTAATAGCCCGCATCGGCAGCGTAATGGCTCTTGATATAGGCGAGGTCGGAGGTGACCTGAGTGACGCTGGGGTTGCTCTCCCCCTCCAGCTCGTAGTAGACCGACCAGCGGAATGCCTTGTCACGCGCTTGAGCGAGCAGCGCCGGCATGCGCAAATCGGTGCGCGTTCCCTGGCCCCACCACGATGCGATGCCGACGGAGATGTTCGCGTACTGCATCGCGGCGATGTGCCGATCGATGACGGACGCCGCGCTCCCGTCGTAGTAGCCCAACGACGGGTGGTAGCGCGTGAAGGGATTCAGGCCCTGCTGATTCCATCCTTCGGGGAACCACGGATAGTAGAAGCCGGCGCGGACCGGCAGGCTTGGCTGCCAGCTGACGCCCCCAACCGGGGCGCCCGCCGGGGCCGTGGACGACGGCTGTGCGCCGCTCGCGCTTCCACCCGGGCTTCCGGTGGCTGATGGGCTGCTCGACGGGCTGGCTGCCACTGGAGCTCGTGACGGAGCAACAGGCGTCGACGTCGGGGAGCTCGTGGCAACGCTGAGGATGACCGTCGCCACCAGCACGGCAGCCGCCCGGGCGCTTGCCTTGCCGGTTGTCGAGAGGGTGGAATTTCGCTTCTCCTCTGTCATCGCGCCGATTTGATGTTGGCCAACGGCCGCGGTCGAGGCAAGCGGGATGCTGGCCGAGAAGGAGCCACTCGAATCGACGCGGTAGTCAACTCCGGTCGCCGCCCCATCGAGAAGCAGGGCGCCGCGGGTGTGGGCTGGGAAGTTCGCGCCGGTCACGGTGACCGTGGTGCCGGGGGCCGCCGGATTGGGGGCTGCGGTCAGGGACGCCTGGCCGCCGCGAACCGCCAGCAGCGGGACCAACAGGCCGGGAATGAGCGCCACCATCACCAATGTCGCCAGCCATTCGCGGGGACCTCGGGGGCGAGGAATCTCTGCAGTTCGAATGGGTTCGGAAAACGCACGAGGCGTTACTCGGAGAAATGGCGACAGTGACTTTGAACGCAATCGGGGGGCCTCCTCGGCATGCAACAGAAGAGCGTCCCCTGACCGTAACCGCGTCCTCCGCCGCTGCGGATGGCCCCTTGGTCCCCGCAAGACCGGGTATTCGTCCCCGTCGAAATTGCGCTCTTGATGGGTGCGAAAGGCCCATATGAGCGTGCCTCAGGGGGTTACGTGGGTACCCCCCTGGGGTTGTTCGCGGCCAGCGACCGGGGCACGCGAATTCCCTGCATCAGGCCGCGCGACGACGAGATGTCAGACCTACGGGTCGATGTAGCTGGGTGCAGCCGCCACGTCGTCGAACGCGATGTCGTAGCTCCGGGAGCTGGTGCTCTCACCGATCTGGAGGCGCCCGATCAGGGTCGTGCCAAGCGACTGTCGCAGGCTGAGGTCAGCCACCCGTGCGCCGTCGTACCACACCTCAGTCTCTCCGAGGCTGCCATCGACTCGAGCCCTCAGCTCGACCTCGTGCCAGACGCCGGCGGTGATGCCGGTCGCGCTATAGGTGGTGATAGCTGCGGCATCGTTGCGCAGGCTGAGCTTGCCGGTGCTGGCACGGTAGACCGCGATCACTGAGCTACCCGTGGCCGTCCGCAGCTTCAGGAGGGTTGCGGAATTCGCGCCCTGGCTGGCGACCTTGAACCGAACACGCGCATAGAGCTCCGCCTGCGCGGCGGGGAGCTGTACGTACGCGTAAGCGGTGCCGCCGGTGGAGACCGCTCGAGCGGCCCAGGCTCCGGCGTAGACGTCCGAGGATTGGATGGTGACCCCCGTAGAGAACGCCCATGAGCCGAGCCCTCCGGTCTCGAACCCATCTTCGAACAGGAGCGGAGCGGACCCCGCCGGCGCGGTCGCGACCGTGGCAGGTGCGCTGAGCGCCGACCAGTTTGCGTCGGCGTCTCGGGCACGAACTTCGTAACGGTAGGTCGTCCCGGGGAACACGCCTGTGTCGGTGAACGCCGTGACGCTGCCCACGGTCGTCAGCACCTGTCCGTTTCGGTCGATCTCATACCCGGTGACACCTGTGTCATCCGTAGCGGGCAGCCAGCTGAGGTTCACCTGACCCGGTGCGACGACCGTTGCGGTCAGGCCGCTGGGAGGCGTTGGGGCGGTCGTGTCAGTCCGAGCGCCCGTTCCGCATGACTGGCCTCCCTGATCGGTGAACGATCCTCCTAAGGCGGGCAAGAACTGCCACTCGTAGCTGGCTGGCCGCAAGATCAGCTTCAGCACGCCCGCGGTGGCGCTGTCGCGCATCTCACTGTTCGGCCGCGGCGTGACGATCGCATAGTGGCTCTTGCCTCCGGTCCCGACCACGAATTCCCGAACGCCGTGCACCGGATCGGCAAAGCCAAAGGCGTCTTGCGGCGCGAACCGCTCGTAATGATGGTCGTGACCGGATAACACGACATCGGCGCCCGCGGCGTACAGGTCTTGCCAGAAGGTCGCCATCGCCGGGTTGTTCCCGTGCTCGCCGGAGCTGAACATGGGGTGGTGCCAGTACGCCAGCACGCAGTCGACGGGGTGGGCAGCCAGATCTGCTTTCAGCCACTGCTCCTGCGGTGACCCTGGGCCGCAACCACCGACCGGGGCGCAGTTGGAGTTCAGCGCGATCACATGCCAGCTCCCCAGATCGTAGCTGTAGTACCCCGTCGTCCTGCCGCCCGCAGCCGCGCCGAAGTAATCGAAGTACCCCGATGCGCCGGGGGTCTGGTATTCATGGTTGCCGGGTACGGGATGCGTCACGGCCAGCGCCCTACCCCAGCTGGGATCGTAGGAAGCGAGGTACCCGGCCAGCGTTCCGTCCTCGTACTGGTTGTCGCCAAGGGGCAGAACCGCGTCCACCGGTTGGGCCAGGAGAAGGTTGGAGGTAGCCAGCTGCAGGCAGCTGGTCGCAGTTCCCAAACCGCCATTGAACGACGTGCCGGTTGGATCGCATGCGATGTCGCCCGCTGCCATCACGACGGGATCCGTGGGCGTCGAGGTCGGCGTCGGTGTGGGGGTGGGAGTCGGCGTCGGTGTGGGGGTGGGAGTCGGTGTCGGTGTGGGGGTGGGAGTCGGTGTGGGGGTTGGCGTCGGTGTGGGGGTCGGTGTCGGGGTCGGGGTGGGAGTCGGTGTCGGGGTCGGGGTGGGACTCGGCGTCGGGGTTGCGGCGACCGTATACGTCACAACCAGTTGAGGGGCGTGACCAGCCGTATCTTCCCGCGATGCGAAGCCAGCGCCATCCGACGAGCTCGATGTCAGCCGCAGGCTTATGACGCCATCACCGGTCACGACGGACGAGAGGTCCGCTTCGTACCACCTGCCTACCGCAACGCTCGGCAGGGACGCGACCACCGCGGCCTGAGCCGCGGGGGCGTTCTTCCAGTTCGTCGTCGCTTCGGCCCAGGAGGTCGTCGTGGTGAGGTGAACGTCGCCGCCCTTCGTCGACGCATCCGTCGCGTAGAGGCGCAGCTTGGCGGAGGTCACCCGCTGGCCATTCAGCCCGCCGATGCTGAATCTCAGCAGGGCATGCCTGACCGGGCTGTTATCGGCGTAGAGGGTGCGTGCAGAGCCGGCGGTTGTGCTCGGAGAGGACGCCTGGACATACGTATCTGCGACTGCCGCAATGGTCAGAACAGAACTCGCACCGGCCACCAAGGACCTCGCAGCCGCTACCGCCAGCACCATGATGACGAGCGCGAGGCTCACGGTGGCGGCGGTCGCTCGGTGGTTACGGGGGGATCTCATGTCCCACACCCGGTTCCCCATCCGCTCGACGTACCCGGAGGGTGCCCCATCCCTCTACTCCCATGCCCCATGCGAGCGGGACCTAACCGGAGCTAACCGCCCCTAACCGCCCCACAAGATTCCCAGCCACACCGTACTACACCGTCCCATGCCGATTCTCCTCACTGCGCCCTTGTCCTCTCCGCTCCGCCATGGTCTAATACCGATGGCCGAATGGCCGCCGTCCCTGGGGAAGGACACCCAACGTTGTCAATTCGACTGCCCGCACGTGCCCGCACGGCAGCCGCCATCATCTCGGTGCTGGTGCTCCTGGTCGGAGGGCTGCCGGCGCCGGCTGGGGTGCCGCACGCCGCGGCGGCCGCCGCCAGCCAGCTGAAGCGCTATCCGTACCTGACCGACCTGGTGGCCCAGAACGTGACCGTCAACTGGGCCACCGATCGCTCCCAGAGCACCGGCAGCGTGAAGTACGGGGTGGCCCCCAACTGCACCACCACCACGCTGGCCGCGGTGCGCACCTCGATCACCGTCGGCAGCGTCAACGAGTACCAGTGGAAGGCCAACATCTCGGGCCTCAGCGCCGACACCCAGTACTGCTACCGGGTCTACCTGGGCAGCACCAACCTGCTGGCCACCGATGCGTCACCCACCTTCCGGCGCCAGGTCGCCGCCGGATCCGGCACCCCGTTCTCGTTCGCGGTGTTCGGTGACTGGGGTGCGGTCGACGGCGGCGGCAACAATCCGGACCAGGCCAACCTGATGCAGCAGATCGCGGGCAGCGGTGTCCGCTTCGCGCTGACCACCGGCGACACCGGCTATCCCGGCGGCACGCAGACGACCTATGGCGACCTGTACCAGAAGGGCGCCGACACCAGCGCCATCTTCGGCCCCGCCTTCTGGACGGTGCCGGGCCGCAGCATTCCGCTGTTCAACACCTCGGGCAACCACGGCTTCAACAGCGTGGGCCTCACCAACTGGCCGCAGGATCGCGCGCGCTCGACCTCGAGCGGCCGCTACCAGATGGATACCTACTGCTGCACCAACTCGACGAGCAGTGCCAGCTACCCGAGCGCCTGGTACGCCTTCGATGCCGGCACCGCCCGCTTCTACGTGCTGACCGCAGCGTGGTCCGACGCGAATCTCGGGACTGCCACCGACTACAAGAACGACTACGACAACCACTGGACCCCATCGAGCGCCGAGTACCAGTGGCTGAAGCACGATCTCGAGACGCATCCGGGCGCACTCAAGTTCGCGTTCTGGCACTACCCGATGTACTCCGACAACGCGACTGAGGCCTCGAGCACCTTCCTGCAGGGGGCGAGCAGCCTCGAGGGCCTGCTGGCGGCCAACGGCGTCGACATCGGCTTCAGCGGCCACGCCCATATGTACCAGCGCAACCTGAAGCCGGCCGGCGGGATCGTGACCTATCTCACCGGGGGTGGCGGCGCGAAGGTGGAGCCGATCGGCGGCCGGGGTTGCAGCGCGACCGATGCCTATGGCATCGGCTGGTCCTATTCAATCGCGAGAGGAAGCCGCTGCGGAGCGGCGACCGCACCGACCTCCCTCAGCCAGGTGTTCCACTTCCTCAAGGTCTCGGTCAACGGCACCACGGTGACCGTTGCGCCCACCGACGAGATGGGCCGGACGTTCGATGTGCAGACCTACTCGTTTGGCTCGGGGGGCGACGCCGAGCCGCCATCCAGCCCAACCAACCTGACCGCGGCCCCAGGGAGCGGACCCCGGGTGGATCTGAGCTGGACCGCGGCCACCGACAACGTCGGCGTCACCGCGTATGACGTCTACCGGGACGGCGTGCTCCACGCATCGCTCGGAAGCGTCACCAGCTATACCGACACGTCGGTCGTCGCGTCCACCACCTACAGCTATACGGTCAAGGCGCGCGATGCGGCAGGCAACAGCTCGGTTGCGAGCAATACGGCCTCGGTCACCACCCCGGCGGCGCTCACCTTCGCTCCGACAGACGACACCTATATCCAGGCATCGCTACCGGACGCCACCGCCGGCGCGGTGAGCACCATCCAGGTCGACAACAGTCCGGTCAAGCACATCCTGCTCAAGTTCAACGTGACCGGACTGGCGGGACGCCAGGTGACCGGGGCCAAGCTGCGCCTGTACGACTCCGATCCGTCACCGGCAGGCGGCGTCTTCTATCAAACGGTCAGCGACAGCTGGAGCGAGGCGACCGCCACCTGGAACACTGCGCCGGCCACCAGCGGCAGCCCGGTTGCCTCGCTGGGTGCGGTGGCCGTCAACAACTGGTACGAGGTGGACCTCTCGTCCATCGTCAACGGGCGATGGCATCGTCAGCCTGCGGGTCAGCTCCACCTCGTCCGACGGCGCCAACTACACCTCCAACAACGGTACCGCCGGCTTCCGGCCACAGCTGGTCGTCTCGTACACGGAGTCGACTCCACCGCCGCCGCCGGCCCCCAGCGGCCTGACCGCCAGCCCCGGCAATAACCAGGTGGCCCTGAGCTGGACCGCGGCCAGCGGCGCCACCAGCTACAGCGTCAAGCGCTCGACAACGCCCGGAACCGGCTATGCCACCATCGGCAGCCCGACCACCGCCACCACCTACACCGACAGCACCGCGGCCAACGGCACGACCTACTACTACGTCGTGACTGCCAGCAATGCCGGGGGTGAGAGCGGCAACAGCAATGAGGCCACGGCCACACCTCAGGCCCCGCCCCCACCGCCATCGGCTCCCACCGGCCTGACCGCCAGCACCACTGGCCTCGGCGATGGACCGGTGACCCTGAACTGGACCGCGCCGGCTGATCCGGTTGATACCTATACCCTCAAGCGCGGCACCGTTTCGGGCGGGCCGTATCCCACCATCGTATCCACCGGCTCCGCCACCTCAGCCAGCGACACGACCGCGACCAGCGGCCAGACCTACTACTACGTTGTCACCGCCACCGCTGCCGGGAGCGAGAGCGCCAACAGTAACGAGGCAGCCGCCACGCTGCGGCCGCCAGCACCCAGCGGGCTGACCGCGAGCCCCGGCAATGCCCAGGTGACCCTGAGCTGGACTGCCCCGAGCGGCGCCGGCAGCTATAGCGTCCTGCGCTCCCTGACGTCGGGAAGCGGCTACACCCCGGTCAGCGGCACGGTCACCGGCACGACCTACACCGATACCGGCCTGACCAATGGCACGACCTACTACTACGTGGTCACCGCCAGCAACGCCGGCGGCATGAGCGAGCCAACTCCACCGAAGCCTCCGCCACGCCCACCGCTGCGACCCGAACCTTCGTGTTCAGTGACGGGTTCGAGACCGGCGACCTGTCGAAGTGGACCACCAGCGGCGGCCTCACGCTGCAGTCCAGCCTGACCCACACCGGAAGCTGGGCGGCGCAGGGCAGCACCACCAACGGCGCGACGTACGCCAAGAAGCTGCTGGCCACCACCTATACCAGCGGCTACTTGCGCGCCTATGTGTACCTGGCCGCCGGCTACAGCAGCCAGGTCAACCTGCTCAGATACCGGACCGCCGCCGACGGATCGCTGGGCTACCTGTTTGTGACCACCAGCGGCAAGCTCGCCTTGCGCAACGATGTGGGCGCGGTGACCACCACCAGCGCGACCGGCTTCAGCAGCGCCAGCTGGCATGCGCTCGAGCTGCGGGTCATCGTGAATGGCGCCTCCAGCACCAGCGAGGTGTGGCTCGACGGCACCCGCATCAACGACCTGTCCCTGACCGCCCAGAACTGGGGCAGCACCCCGATCGGCAAAGTCCAGATCGGCGAGGTGCAGACCGGCCGCACCTACACCGTCACGTTTGACGACGTGGCCTTCGACCCGCTGCCCATCGGCCCCTGAGCGCAGCCGGGCAGCCTGGCCGCCAGCGACACGGGCGCGCCGCTGCGTTCAGCCTAGCGACCTGCCAGCAGCGACCCGGCGAGCGCGGCATATCCAGACCCGTAGCGCCGCATCGGCTTGAGGTAGGTGTTCTCGGCGATCTCGTTCCAGCTGATGACGATCCAAGCCTGCGGACGCGAACGGCTGTTCCCGGCGAAGAGGTCCCGCATGGTCTGACCGCCATTGCGCGGAACGCACGTGCTCCCGCCAAGCAGCACCGTGTCGTAGCCCGGGGTGAGTGGCGCGAACCACGGCTTGCCGGCGGAGTGGATCTGCGAGGCCATTGCGGCCAATTGATCGAAGGATTGCGGGTTCGCGTACGGATCCTGTGACGACCAGTAGTAGCTGATCCCGTCGAAGAGCGCGAGCCGGGTGGGATCCAACGTCGCCTGGCTCTCATCGCCGACGAGAAACACACGATTGCGAACTGCCGCGCTCACCTGGCGGACGACATCGGTGCTGTACTTGCGTGAGCCCGTCCAGACGAGAAGCGGCTTGCCGTAGCTCCGATCCCAGGCCGGGTTGCTCGCAAACTGTCCCGCGAGCCAGTTGATGTCGGCAGTGATATACGAGGCCGAGAGGGGCGACGCGGCAGCCTCGTAGGAAACCCACAGGTCGAAGGGAATTCCGGAAGCCCTGAGGCGGTTGGCTGAGGCGAAGGATTCGGCCAGGCGCCCGTTATAGCCAACGCTCGATACCGATTGGCTGGCCGAGCCCGTGCCGCGCCAATTGACGAGAAAGCCGGTCAGGCCGCTGCTCGCTGCCTGACGCATGTCCGCCTCGACCGCCCCTGGCGAGTCCTGGCTGTCGAGGGCCGCCGGCACATCGGTGAGCTGATTGCCGGTATACAGGCTCTTTGGGTTGCATCCCGCACTGTCGATCGACGCCGGAAGCGGCAGAGGTGACGTCGAATACGGATAGGCAGGCCCGAGCTTGTCGTGCCAGTGCTGATCGCTCCACCACAGATAGTAGTAAGCAAAGCCGCGCTGCCCACCCGCGGTGGCGGGGATCGGGGGGCGGCGGCGGCGGGTGTCGCGACGGCGGCCGCCGTAGAGACGGGGGCGCTCGAGGGTGCCGCCTTCGGGGTGGCGGTCGGCTTGGGAGCTTTAGTTGGAATTGGCGTAGCCGAGGCGGCGGGCTTGATTGCAGCAGATGGCGATGACCCGGTCGCGGTGGGCGTCGACATCGCCAGCGCTCCAGTCACAGTGAACATCACGGTTGTCGCGACGGCCGGCGAGGGTGGCTCGAGTCTCCCGTGGGCGCTTGGGAATGTCGCGGCCACCGCGTGGTCCCCGGCAGTCGCCGCCGGGATCACAAATGAGAAGGCAAGGGTGCCGTCGCGCGTTGTTTGGAATTCACCCAGCATCGTCCCGCCATCCCACACCAGGGTGCCCCTCGAATACGGCGCGAACCCGCTCCCAGTGACGCGGACGGTCGCGCCGCTCGACCCCGATGCGGGCGCGAGGACCAGTGAGGCACCGCCGGTTGACAGAAAGAGGACGACCACGACGGCGAGAGCCAGGATTGCCGAGGAGATGATGATCCGGTCTCGCAGTCGTTTGTCGATGGAGCGCGGGCGACCACTCACTATTCGCTCATCCACCGACCGGTTCCAGTCCAAGATGGCATCCCGACCCGCCGCCTCTCACGCTGGCCTGCGGCGAAGCAAGCGGACGATGACTGCGAAGGCGACGATCAGAACGACCGCCCACACGTTTGAGAGCGGCCCGTCGACGAGCGGTGGGGTGAGCTCGGACGAGGAATCGACCCCCGGATCCACGGGACCCTCGATCGAGGGCGCCGGCCTCCGAGGCGCCCGCGGTGGGCTGCCCGGTGAGGGCCGCGGTGATGCGCAGGTACTCGCTGGCGTAGGTTTCGCTGGGTTCGATTTGAGAGTTCTCGCTGAACTCGTTCCAGCTGATGATGCCGATCGCCGAGGGATTGCTTCGCAACGCGCCAAGCCACGACGACCGATAGGTTTCGCCACCTCGACGCGGAACAACGCCCGTCCCGCCGACCAGGCGTGCATCAAAGCCAGGCGCCGCGGGCGCAATCCAGAGGCCCCCATCCGCGATGACGGAATCCGAGAGCTCGCGGAGCCTGCGGTCATACCCGGGGGTCTCTTGCGGGTCCGCCGAGGACCAGTAGTAGGCATCACCGTCGAGTACGCCGGCCTTTGCACGGTAATCGGTACCGCTGCGCTCGGACCCGAACAAGAGCACGCTGTCCGGCGCGCCAACTGCCGAGCGCACCGCGCCGATTTCGGTAGCGGAGAACCTCCAGGTTCCCGACCAGATGACGGCGGGACGCCCAAAGATGTCGAAGACGGCGTTGTCGCCATACGTATCGGCAAACCATTGCAGATCCGAGGCGACTCGAGCCGAGTCAAGCGGGTTCCTCTCGAAGTCGAGGCCCTGATAAAGAAGGACGAGCTTGAAATTCTGCCGCCGGGCCTCCTCGACGAGAACCGCGAGCGGCTCGTCGAGACGGGGTTCGTGCTTCCAGCTGACGATGAAGCCTTCGATCCCGGCGGCTCGCGCCGCGCGTATGTGCTCGCGCACGACGGCCGGGTCCGAGCTCGCGTAATGACCGAGAAGCGGGTAATCGGTCTTTGCTCGCCCCCAGCTTCCCGGCGTATACCAGATGTAGTAGTAGGCGAGAACGAGCGGATCACCGCTGCTGGCCTGCGCAATCCGAGGTGTGCCGGGCGCGATCGGGCCAAGGGAAAAGGGCATGAGCAATACGCACATCAGGAGGGCGAGCGCCGCCCTTCCGGCTCGGGTGCCCATGCTTTTTCGCAGGGATCGGAACCTCATGATTCAGCGACGCACGTTCAGTCCCATGGCGCATCGCGGGCAAACGCCCTTGCCGTCCGGCATGCGGTTCCCGCAGCGACGGCAGAACCTTGCGGGGGGTGGTGCAGCGTTGCTCCGCACCTGCTCCCAGGATCCCAGCGCCGGTCGACTGCTCGGGCTGACCACCCACGATAGGAGGCGCACCCACCATCGCCGCTACCTGCGCGGCCAGCCGGCGGCCGGAGGTCGGCGCCCTCGCCGCCGTTGTCGACGACGCCCTGATCACGGTCAGGGTGTGCGTCCCCCATCCTGTGGCGATGAGGTCGTGGGGATGGGCCTGCCGAAGTGGCGTGCTCCGGCGCGAGGAAGGACGCCGCTCGAAGGCGCGCGCAGCGATCAGGCCGCCTGCACCGGAGCTGCCCTGCCAGCCCTGCCTGTCGCGGTCTGTTGGAACCCACCGGGTGGGGTGACATGCTCCGCGCCGCCCCAGATGACCAGACGCCAGCTCTCGCCCTTATCCACCCAGCACTCGCAAAGATCTGCTGTCGCCGACCGATCCATAGAAGGCTCGCGACGCCGGCCAGCATGACGGAGCCCAGGATCCCGAGGTCAACGAATGTGATGACGCGGATTGACGCGGTCTGGTCACGTGAGAGCGCCACGGGAGTCGGCGCCCCAAGCCCTGCGGTGTGCAGCCGCAGCTCGTAGTTTCCGCGAGGCAGCGAGGCGAACCCGAGCGTCGGGCTCGCGGCGTCGATCGATTCCGTCTGCACCGTCCCGTCGGGAAACTTGAGATCGACGGTTCCGTGAACGTTCGTACCAAACAAGGCATCGACGGGCGCCACCTTCAGGTCGTAGAGGAGAACGACGATCTTCCACACGGCATCGGGTGTCGGCACGAGGTGCTGCTGACCGCGGTTCACGACGTTTGTTCCGGCGATCTGGACGCTGAGAACGCGCCAATTGCGTTGCGTCACGCCGAGACCGTTCAAACGGGTGGCCACGCTCCCCGCCTCGAGCCAGACCTCGTCAAAGGTGGTGAGCGTCTGCTCGGTTCCACCGGTGCTCGTCAGGGTCATGCGCTGGATTCGGGAGGAGTCGACCGGATTGCCGTTCTGGTCGAGGAAGCGGAACGACCCCCGGTGTGCGATATGAAGACCAAGCTCGAGCACCGCGTCTCCCTCGACCGCCAACGTTCGAGTCGGCGTGAAGACGTTGTCCCCCCACTTCACGAAGTCCGTGCGTGTGGCCACGTTGGAGCTTGCCTGCATGTCGGGCACGACGTCGTAGGTGCCGATCGCTGGGAACCGCGAACGTGACGGCACCACCACCCCGGGTAACGCCCTTCTGTTTGCCCAGGAGAATTGGAATCCCGTCAATGGCCGGCACGGTGCGGATCGTGATCTCGGCCGGCGTGAGGTTGAGAACTCCGGTGACTTCGCTGCCAACGAGCGACAGGCTGCCCTCGAACACTGCGCTGACGGATGCCTGCCCAGCCTTGGACAACAGGGCGCCCCGGATTCGGAAGTCGGCGACCCCGTTTGCATTCACGCTGGAGGCACCCAGCGGGGTGTCACCCAGAAGGAAGCTGACGCGTCGCGACGTGACCGGAACCCCGCCTGACGTCAGGCGCGCCTTGACGATTACGTCCTGGCCGATCTTGGCCTCGTCCGGGACGGTGAGCGTGAGCTCAGTCGGACTTGGCGATGCCCCGACGGCGCGCGCTGGTGCGCCCAGGTAGAGGATGCCGAGGCTGCACGCGGCAAGCGCCAGGCACGCAACGTAGAACATCGCGCAGCGGACCCTGCTCACTCGGAAGGTCTCCGGCGAAGAAGCAGCCATGACCTCTTCCATCCGAATAGCGACACGAGGCCCGCTACCAGCAGGATCGCCACCGCGGCATAGGTCAAGCTCAGGACGAGGCGCGTCGTGGCCTGCGGCGCGACCGGGGCGGGGTAGGTCCGCTCCGGGAAGCGGGGTGCGAGGGGTACCTGGTGCATGTCCAGCGCCGCGGCGATGCTGTTTGCCGTAGCGTCCCGCGCCGTGAGCGGATTGACCTTCCAGTTGTCTTCGATGAAGCGAAGGATGGAGGTGTAGTCATACACCGTGTGGTCGACCGTACCGGCCCGGGCATATGGCGAGATGAAGATCGCCGGCACCCGGAAGCCGTAGCCATCGGCGTCGACCCGCGGCGGTGGGACGTGGTCGTAGTATCCGCCCCAGTCGTCGTGCGTCACGACCGCCAGGCTGCTGTCCCATTCCTTGGCACGCATCAGCGCGGTCACCAACGACGCACCGAACGCCTGCCCTACCGTCACGTTTCCGGGTGGATGCTCGCTGGCTCCGCTCGGGACAACGTAGGACACGCTCGGGAGCGTGCCTGACTCGAGGTCGGTGAAGTACTCATCCAACGGGACGATGTGGGCCAGCAGGCTGGGGGTGTCCAGGAATCGTGGGAATGCGAGGAGCGGCGCCCATACGACCTGCGGATTGTGACGCGGGTTCGCCCGAAACGTGACCTTCGGATCGTAGTTCTGGATGTACATCTTCCAGGACACGCCAGCCTCTTCGAGGCGGTCGAAGATGGTGGGAACGTCGAAGCCCTTTTCGGGAACACCGCCGTGCCCTCCGGCCTGCGCGGCGACCCAGTAGAGGTGGTTCGTCTGGCTCGCGCCCCAGGCGGAGCTGAAGAAGCGATCGGCCAGGACGTAGTCGGTCGCCAGGTTCCAGTACAGCGGCAGGTCGCGGCCATCCCAGTACCCCATGACGAAGTCACCCTTGATATTTCGCTCGTACTGCGCCGCAACGAAGCCGTCCATGTCGCCGTTATGAAAGGCGCGGAGCGCGCTCGCCTTCTGGTGATCCGGGTCGAGGGTCCGAGGGGCGGTGATGTGGTAGGGCTTGACGCAATCGCCTGGGGCCGAGTCGATGCTGCGCGGCTGACAGACCCCCGGAGGGATGCCATCCGCTCCCGGAAAGGTCCCGAAGTAGTTGTCGAAGGTGTGGTTCTCCTGCATGACCACCACGAGATGATCGATGCGCCCTGGCGTGCTGGCGGCGGACGACATGGGGACGAAGATGAAGCCGATAACCAGCGCCGGAGCCAGCGCGCGCAGCAGACGTGCTCGACTCATGGTCGCACCTCGTAGATACCAATCACTGTTTCCATGCGCCTGCTGCCGTCCGCTGCGCGAGTCTCCGCCCGTTGTTCATAAATGAGCTGTCCGTGGTACTTGTCCACGTAATCCATCAAGACCGACGCGAAAAACTTGGAGCGCGATGCGGACCAGATGTCATACGCCACGTACTGGATCCGGAGGGTCCGGATCGAGTCATCAGGGTTTCGGATGGGATCGTACGCGGGATTGCGATGGAGTGGATTGGGGCTGACACTGAGACCCTGCGATCGACGGTGACCGTAGAACTGGATCACGTTCGACAGCGTCGGACCGATGGTCATGAACGCTGCGCCCTCGGGGATGTTCTCGTCGATCCACCGTCCTGCTTCGCGACCTCCGGGCAGTCCGCCTGTCCCGGCAAGGGACCCCAGCGCGGCGGGCTGGCGCACGGCGACAATCGTCGGCACGGCGACGCTCAGGACGAGAACTGCGGCGACCGCGGGCGCGGCGAACGGCGCCAATCTGAGCCGCCACCGACCCGGGGCTGGATCATCGAAGAGACGGCGCGTGATCGGCTCTATCACCCGAGCGGCGAGCACGATTGCCGCGGGCATGATCGGCAGCAAATACTGGTAGCCCTTCACCGGCCACACCTGGAAGAAGATCAGCGGAACAAAGATCCACGCGAGAAGCAGGCGGTCCTGCCACTTGCCTACCCGCACGGCCATCGCGATCCCTGCAATCGCCAAGACCAGGAGCACAAAGCCGATGGCCCCGGGAAGGATCTCGGCGTAGAACGACAGTGAGTGGTTGGGTCGGCGCAGCAGCTGCCAGAGCAGGAACTCTCGCGCCGTGCCGGACGCGCCGCTGATCGCGATCGAGATCGGGTACGGTGAGATGGCGATGATGTAGATGCCGATTGCCGCGGCGATCCTCCTCCAGCCAAGCTTCACCGATGGCGTCATGAGAAGGAAGGCGCCGGCGACGGGCAGCACCAGGATCGCCGTCTCCTTTGCCAGGAAGGTCAACCCGCCAGCGACGGCAGCCACATACAGGTAGCGCGGCCTGCTTGTGGCGGCGTAGCGAGCCAGCAGATACATCGACAGGAGAAACAGCGTCGTCTCGGGACCGTCCAGGAGCACCTGTCGGCTTACCGTGACGTGATATTGGAGCAGGGCAAGCGTCACGGCACCAATGACGCCTACCGCACGGGTGAACAACAGTCGGCCGAGCAGGTACATCAGCGGAATCGCCGCGAGCCCGAACAAGACCGATACCAATCGCCCCGCGACATCGCTCACGCCGAACTGGAATGCGATGGACAGCAGGAACTGGACGAGCAGCGGGTGGGCTCGAAAGATGGCAAAGAACTTCGAATAGTCAGTTTGACCGGCCAGCGCGGCTGCTTGGCCGGCGTACACGGCTTCGTCACTGTTGAACCCGATCGCCCCCAGGTCGACGAGGCGCACAATTGCCGCGACCGCGACTGCAGCCACGACCGTCATGACGCTGAGGCGGTCCACCGCGAGACTGGTCGAGGCCAGGGGCCGTTCCACCGAACCCTCCGGGGCCAATGAAGACCGCGGGCGAGCGGGATCCGCGACGACTAGGCTCGCCGAGCGCCCAGGAGCGGATGGCTCGCGGGCAGGCTCGGCGCGGCCGGTGCCTGTCCGCGCGACGTGGTCGAAGCCCATCCTAGCCCGCGTTCTTGCCCGACGATCCCTCTAGTCGAAGGACAGGGTCAGTGGCGCCGGTGCTCACGACGAGCGTCGCAAAGACATCGTCGTGCGGCGGATCCTCAATCTCAGGGGTGTCGGCCGGCTCGACCCACATCATTGGGGGTGAGGAGCGGGAAAGACGAGAGTCAGGCAAGCCATGTACACCCCATGTGACACGAGGTCGCGAGCACTGCGGTGGCAGCTTCCCGGAGGCGGGACTCTCCCACCACGGTTCGGCCGAAGCTGGCGCGAGAAGGGGTCTGGGCCACTGGGCCGGAACTCTCGGGCGGTGCCAGAGTCTACCGGTGCCGGGTTCGTTGGTCAACCACGGCAGGGTATCTCGGCGTGTTCGTCTCACGTGATCTGGCGGCCGAACGGGGATGCCAGGATGAGCTAGCTCCTGCGCAGCCGCGGCAGCCTCTGACTCCGAAGTTGGAACACCATGCGCAGGGCTTCCCACATGATCCCGGCACTCATCTTGGAGTCGCCCGCGACTCTGTCGCGGAAGGTAATCGGGACTTCACGCACCACCGCTCCAAGCTGATGCGCCCGCCAGGTAGTCTCTATCTGGAAGCCGTAGCCATTGGCATAGCCACCGTCCTGGTCGACCAGGCGAAGCATCGAGCTGCGCCACGCCTTGAAGCCGCCAGTCAGGTCGCGATATGGCAGCCCCAGCACGGTCCGGGCAAAGAGGGAGCCCCCTCGGCTGATCATGCGGCGCTTCAAGCCCCAGCCCGGTGTGGATCCGCCAGCGACGTATCGGCTTCCCAGCACGAGGTCGGCGGCGGCAGACTCCGCAAGCAAAGTCGGGCAGCTGGCGCGGATCGTGGCTGAAGTCGCAGTCCATCTGGACAATCACCTCGCAGCCCGGCTCCGCGAGCAGGTGCCGGAAGGCCTCGCGGTACGCCGCACCCAGCCCTTCCTTGTCGGGTCGATGGAGAACGTTGACGTGGTCATCCGCCAACGCGAGCTCATTCGCAAGCTGGCCGGTGCCGTCGGGCGAATTGTCGTCAACGATGAGGACGTGCGCAGCGGGCACGCACTGCCGGATCGCGGCGATGACCGCGCCCAGGTTCTCTCGCTCGTTGTAGGTGGGTAGCGCGATCCAGGCTCCCTCGCCGGTCTGGCGCACGGGTCCGGCAGGGTCGGAATGAATGGTCAAGGTCCCCTCACAAAGTCGTACTGAATGAACGCCGTCGGTCCCTAGCCGGCTTCCGTCGTCACGGCCTCCGGCAACGACGGCACCGCCTCAGGCTCTGGCTGAATCGGTATCGCTGTGATCTCCCGGTCGCTCCTGGCCGCCAGCAGCTCGGGCAGGATCTCCGCCCACTCGTGCCCCGGAACGCGAACTCTGCGGATGGACGCGTGCGCCAGCGCCGCGGTCAGCAGCTGTCGTTCCTTCTCGCGAAGCGCGGCGTAGTCGTCGGCGCCGATCCGGATGTGGGGCGCGAACGTGGCAAATGGAGGGAAGCCGTACGCATCGTCCGTGTTGTCGATGAGCGTCTGCATCGCCTGGTCGACGGTCAGCCTCTCCTCGAGTGACTCGCCACGTTCCATCAGGAAGACATTGCCGATCGGCGCGCGCTCGCTGATCTCGCATCCAAGGAGCGCATCGATGTCGTACTTGGGCGGCGGGACGAGGAACTGAACAACGGAGTTGACGGACATGATGGGTAGGTTCCAGGTGCCGAGCCGCCGGCCAACGGTTCGACCGGACTTCGAGTGGAGTCGGCTCTGAATCGCGAGTCCTGCGCGCTGGCGAAGCCGCAGCCGCTGGCCCTTGATCGAGCTCATCGTGTGGTAGCTCATCGTCATCGGCTTGGGGAACTGGATCGCCATCCCGGCCGGCGAGATGATCGTCATGTCATCGCTGAGGAATTGGTAGTTGCGATCGCGAATCAAGCGAATGACCGTGCTGGTCTTACCCGTGTCGGTCTGCGCCGAGAGCAGCACCGCCAGGCCGTCGGCCACGACGCACGCCGAGTGCAGGAGGACGTAGCCCTTCGACACGAGCAGGAACCTGAGCAGCGCCTCGACCACATTCGTGTACAGGACATGTGGCGATCTGGCCAGGAGTGGCGCGACCTGGATATCGACCGGGTCGCCGATGGTGATGCGGAAGTTCGCGCTCGCCATGCCGAGCTGTTCGAAATAGCTGAGGCTATCGCCCGCCTGGACAAATCGGGTCCGGCGCAATGGGTGCGATCCGACGCGCCCGACCCGGATTCGAAGGTCCGGGGCTCCGGCGGCAGACTCGACCCGGAAGTAGGCCAGCTCCCGCAGCGCCACATCGGAGTCGATCCGCAGGATGCCGGCGACGTCGTAGCGGTGGCGAGGCTGCGAAGGGGCCCGCCGGAGGCCGGCGATCGTGTGCAGCCGCGCGGGGGGCGCCATCCCATCCGGCTCGGCCAAAGGCAAGGCGTCGAGCTTCGTGGTCCGATCGCCCCAGATCAGGCCATCGGCGATCACGAACCGCGCCGCGAACAGGAGGAGCAGCGTCAGTGCATTCGACCAGAGGTAGTTCAGACCCGCGGCCTCGGTCAGGATCCACAGCAACGGGATCCGGAGCAGCAGCGTGGCGTTGTTCAGGCCGAGGAAGGACGCGTAGCGAACGAGCGCCGAGTTGACCGGCTGCCGACCCCGAAACGCCCATCGCTCAGTCGCGGCGAAGTTCCAGGAGCTCGACAGCTGTGTGGCGGCAACCGCTGCCACGATGTAGTGCAGACCAAGCGCCTCGGTCAGCAGCACCAGCGCAAGCTGGTTGACCGCGAGCCCCGTGAGGCCAACGATGGCGAAGCGGGAAACGTCGCGCGAACGCGTGAATGATGCAAGACGCGTGGACACCTACGCCCTCCTGTTGGAGCGAATGGGGAGGCGGATACAGACGGGCACTTCTGGCCGCGGAGCCGTGTCAGAGGCGACGGCCGGCCGCGGACCAAGACAAGCGAACCCCCTCGAAAGTGGCATGTAACCGCCGGGACGGACGATAATTGCAGGCCGGGGATGAGTAGGACGGGTCCCCGGAGTAGTGCGGATGAGTACTAGGTACTTAGTACTACGTCAGGACCCGCGCGTCAACCCTAATTTGAGCGAGATGGGTCTGAAAGGCCGGGGGTAGCGGTGACAAATGGCAACGGCCGTGCCTTTGTCGATTTGTTCATCCGGCGATAATGCTGCGATAAGGCGGGCAGGGCTACGATGAAACCCATGAAGATGCTGCTTCTTCGCCTGGGTGCCATGCTGGGGATTCAGGTCTCCGGACCGGGCGCCCATGATTTGCCGGAGCTCCCCTGCGCCGCGTGCGGTGAGCCGGCGACGGGCTGGAGCTATTTCACCCACGACCGCGGGGGCCAGCGGGTCATCGACGGGTATGCCACGTGCGCCGCTCACCACTCAGACGAATCGCCGCGTGAGCTGACTGAGACACGAGCGGGCTGAATTCTGCCGTACCTCTCAGGGGCCGCCACGCCGACCCCGCATGAGCCCCGGCAGGCTTTGGACCAGCTTGGATCGGGCGAGCATCGGTCCCAGCCCGTGGCGCTTCGCCTCCGCGTGGGCTTCGAGGTCAGTGTGCGGGCCGAACAAAACGATCCGGGGCTGCGCGGAGGCAGTCGCCCCCAGGCGCCAGCCGCTGAGCCGCTCGCCCCATTCAGGAGATCGATCGCCCCAGTCCACCAGCACCAGGTCCAGCTGATCGGCGCCTGGCAGATCCGCGGGTGAGTCGATACGAACGAGCTCGACATCCGCGCGGGCAGCCGCCTCGAAGATGCGGCTGCCAACGATGAGGTCGCGGACGACCGCGGCGACCCTCACTCGGAGGCGATGACCGAAGGATCCACCGGCTCTGCCGACGCGATGACAGGCCCGTGGCCGTTGCCCGAAGCGTGGCCGTTGCCGTTGAACGCCTGGCCGTGGTCCATCACGAAGCGCGCGATCCGCATCGGATAGACGCCGACGACGACCGGCGCGTGCACCTCGACCGAGAGCTCGAAGCCGATCTCATCCCGCTGCCAGAGATCCTCGAGCTTGAGCGCCTCGCGCTCCGGCAGGCCGACGTAGGCGCCCGTTCCGTTATGTGCGACGTGGGTGATCGCGTCAGGATCGTCGAGCGCGAAGCGTCGCCGCAGCTCGGCGATCGTCACGTATGGGCGGGATGTGATGAACCGGCGGAGACTCGATGTGCTCGGCCGTTTGCTGGCACTCATGGACGTTCGCCGCAGTCTACTGCGGATCGTTCGATGTCGCCGGAAGCCCGTCAGCCGCGCTCCCCGAAGAGGCTGCGGAGCAGGAAGAGCACATTGGCGGGCCGCTCCGCGAGGCGCCGCATGAAGTACGGATACCACTCGGTCCCGTACGGCACGTAGATCCGCAGCCGGTAGCCGCGCTGCAGCAGCTGGCGCTGGAGGTCCCGCCGAATCCCGTACAGCATCTGGAACTCGAATCGGTCTTGACCGATCCCCTTCTGCCGAACGTAGGCCTCGACCGCATCGATCATGCGCGGGTCGTGCGTGGCGATCCCCGGGTAGGCGTCGGCATCGAGGAGGAGCCTGGCGAGCTTGACGAAGGAGCGATCCACGACGTCGCGCGCATGCCACGCGATCTCCTCGTCCTCCGCGTACGCGCCCTTGCAGACCCGGACTCGGACCCGCTCGGCGGCGAGAGCAAGCACGTCGGCCCTCGATCGATGCAGGTACGACTGGATCACCGGACCAACGTCAAAACCGTCAGCCCGGAGGCGGTTGACGACCTCAAGGGTCCGATCCGTGTAGTCCGACGACTCCATGTCGATGCGCACGAAGATGCCGTGGCGCTTGCCCGTCTCAACGACGGGGCGCATGACGTTGAGGCACTCCTCGATCCCCAGGTCGAGGCCCATCTGGGTCAGCTTGATGCTGACGTTGGCGTCGAGCCGATCAGCGGCAATGCGCTCGATGGCGGCTACATATTCGGCCGCGGCACGGTCCGCGGTGGCTCGGTCGCTGACGCTCTCGCCCAGGATGTCCAGCGTGGCCGATGCCCCTGTCGCATTGAGGGCTGCGACGGCAACGGCGGCCTGGTCGAGCGTGGTGCCGGCCACGAAGCGCAGGGCCATGCCGCGCAGCAGCGGCGTGCGAAGGGCGACGCGGGCGATCCAGCGTCGGTTGGAGATCCACAGGAAGAAGGCGCGCAGCGGGGCGTCGAGCATCCTCAGCGGCGCCCGTGGCTCCAGCCGCGCGCCCGCTCGACAGCAGTGCGGATCAGGTCCTTGCTCGGGACGCTCGTGCCGCCGTAATCGCGCCGGTAGAGGCCGATTTCGCCAGCTCCGGCCGTATCGATGTCGGCCCCGTCGATACGGATCGTCGGGGAGCCGGGAAAGGCCAGGAACGTCGCGTCCTCCGCCGACGAGACGGCGATCATCTGGATCGTGGTCTCGAAGGCATCCTCGGTCAGCACCTCGACGAGGTTCTGGCGCGCGGACATGTACTCGGGGTCGCCGTCCCAGTACAGCAGCTCGACGCGCATCGGTCAGGTCGTGGCGAAGAAGGCGAGCAGGCAGATCACCGCCAGTACGCCCAGGCCAGCGCCAGCCCAGATCCGGCGACGCTCCTCACCGGTCATCCCCTCGCGCGTCGAGCGCTCGGTGCCGCGCGGCGCACGTCCCCGCCAGGCGAGGTAGCGCTCCGCGTTCAGGTCACGTGCCTCCCGGCGCCGATAGCTGCCCCAGGCTGGCCAGCCGACAAGGTAGGCCGCGACGCCCGCCACGACCGCGCCGAACAACCAGATGAACGGGCTCACCCGCGGGAGCCTAGCCGGACTCGCCGGCAGCCGCGGCGTCGATGAGCCACTCGACCTGCTGCGCGCCGAGGCGCGCGGCCGGCAGCTCTCGATCGCCCGCCCTGACGCGCGCAAGGGCCTCGGCCTTGTCGGCGCCGGTCACCACGAAGAGCAGCTCGCGGGCGGCGTCGAGCACCGGAAAGGTGAGGGTCATGCGCCAGGCCTGCGGACCGGGGGCCCAGTTGGCGACGACCCAGCGATCGGTGACGTCGAGCGCCGCGCTGTCCGGAAAGAGCGACGCGGTGTGGCCGTCCGGCCCCATTCCCAGCCAGATGAGGTCAAAGACCGGCGGCTCGTCCCCCCGGGCGCCAAAGGCGAGCCGCAGCTCAGCCTCGTAGGCGAGCGCCGCGGCATCCAGGTCAGGCGCCTCCGCCGGCATGCGATGAATGGCCTGCGGGCGCAGGTTGGGCAGCGCCGCGAGCAGCATCTGGTACGCAATGCCAAAGTTCGAGTCGGGATGGTCAGGGGGGACGGCTCGCTCGTCCCCCCAGAAGAAGTCGACCCGGCTCCAATCCACCGCCCCGACGCGAGGCTCAGCCACCAGCAGCGGGTAGATCCGCCTTGGTGTCGAGCCACCCGAGAGGGCAACGCGGAAGCTGCCGCGCTCATCGATCGATTGCCTGGCCAGCGCGACGAAGCGGTCCGCCGCAGCCACGGCCACGGCGGAGGCGTCGGGCAGGATGTCGTAGCGCGCCTGCGAGTCCGTCCTCACGCCGCCGCTTCTCGGGCCGAGGCGAGGAGGATCGCTGCGGCTCGGAGCGCATCCTGGTAGACCGGGTCGACGAGGTCCATCGTCAGCTGGGCGGCGATCAGCTCGGGCTCGTTCGGGACATCCATGGTCACGCGGCGCAGCATCGCGGTCATCCCGTCGGCATTCGTTGCGACCGTCGCCTCGTCTCCGGAGCGGTCGATGATGAACTCCGCGGCACCCGCCTCGCCGTACGCGCGCAGGCGCACGCTGGTCAGCTCGCCGGTCTTCACCTCGTCGGTCTCCACCGGCTCGATGAGCAGATCGACCATCTCGTAGCGACCTTCGAGCAGCAGGCGCATGCGGCCTCCAACGAGGGGCTCGACGCTGCGGGCTCGCTTCCAGCCGAGCCGCGTCGCGATCCAGCCCGCATAGAAGAGCGCCTGGACGAGCGGCGCGGCGCAACCCGGGGCAACGTCCTCGTCCTTCGCCACGGCATCGGAGGTGGCGGGAGCGAGCGCGTAGCGTATGTGCAGTCGGCTCAGGTTCGGCAGGAAGCGCCGAAAGCGGGGCGCGTCGAAGAACTGGGCGCTCAGCTCCTGCCACCATGCCAGCCGGCCCCACGCCAGGTCACCGACGCCGCTACGCCGGCGGAGGTTCGAGAGGCGACGGAGGCCCGTCAGCAGGTCGCTGAAATCGGACGAGTCGACGATCAGGCGGTCCCCCATCTCGACCAGCTGCTCGAAGATCGGGCTCACCAGGGGCGGATCTCCGGGCCACCAGACGAAGGTCGGCAGATCGTGGATCAGCAGCGGCGCAACCACGCCGGCGAGGTGGCTCGCCGCCTCCCCGCGGACCGTCAGCACCACCTCCTCGTAGCAGATTCGCTCCCGCTCGTCCCCAGGCGTGTCGTGGCAATGCGTGCTGATCCTGGCGTCCAGCAGATCGCCCTTGGTCGCCTGAGTCGGCACCAGGACGATCGCGCGCGACGGGTGGCGTACCCCGAGCCCCATCATCGTGCGGACCACGCGATCCGCCGCCTCGTCATGGCCGACCGTGACGATCAGGTTGAGCACCGATGTGCGGGCGTGCGGCAGGCCCTTTTCGGTCACCTGCGCCTCGCCGCCCTCGGCGAGCTTCCCGGTGGATCCCAGAGCATCGCCAGCTGCGCGGCGATCGAGCTCACGGTCGTGCCGCGCTGCTCCCACATGGGCGTGGCGAGGCTCTCGGCATCGCCAAAGCGCATCAGGTGCTTGTGGACCGCCTGCTCCTCGATCGCGTCTCGCTGCTGGGTGCTCATGGCTTGCGCCAGGCGCGTCCGTCGCGCTCCAGCAGCTCGTCGGCGGCGGGAGGTCCCCAGCTGCCCGCGCCGTAGAAGTGCAGCGGTCCGCCATCCCCCGATGCCCATGCATCGAGCATCGGCTGCAGGATCTCCCATGCCCGCTCCACCTCGTCGTTGCGGGTGAACAGGCTCGGATCCCCGAGCATCGCGTCGCAGAGAAGCGTCTCGTATGCCTCGGGCACATCGACGGCAAAGCTCGATCCGTAGCGGAAGTCCATGTTCACGGTCCGGATCTGCAGCCCCTGGCCGGGGACCTTGGCGCCGAAGCGCAGCAGAATCCCCTCGTCGGGCTGGACCCGGATGGCGAGGACGTTGGGATCGACCGCGGGCACGCCCGCGCGAGCGAAGAGCGCCAGCGGGGCCCGCTTGAACTGGACGGCAATCTCCGTCACGCGGCTCGGCGAGTGCCTTGCCGGCGCGCAGGTAGAACGGCACCCCGGCCCAGCGCCAGGAGTCGATGCTGAGCTTGAGCGCGACGTAGGTCTCCGTGTCGGAGTCGGGCGCGACTTCAGGCTCGTCTCGATAGCGAGTGCAGCTTCTCGCCCTCCACCCAGCCGGCCACGTACTGGCCGCGAATGACCTGCTGCGCAACCTCCTCGGGGGTCGGGGCCGGACCGCCCGCAGCACCTTCAGCTTCTCGTCGCGCAGGTCCTGCGCCTTGACCTCGACCGGCGGCTCCATGCCGAAGATGGCCAGCAGCTGCAGGCAGTGGTTCTGCACGATGTCGCGCAGCGCGCCGGTCGCGTCGTAGAACTCGCCGCGGCCCTCCGACCCCGACCGTCTCGGCCACCGTGATCTGGACGCTGTCGATGTAGCGGCGATTCCAGATCGGCTCGAAGAGCCCGTTTCCGAAGCGGAAGACGGCGAGGTTCTGGACGGTCTCCTTCCCCAGGTAATGGTCGATGCGGTAGACCTGGTCCTCGTCGAAGACGCGCGCCGATCGCCTGGTTCAAGGTGCGGGCGGAGGCAAGGTCGTACCCGAACGGCTTCTCGATGATCACGCGCGTCCAGCCACGCTTGGCGTCGCTCGACCGCGCAGCGCCGGTGGCCGCCAGCCCGGCGTCATGCAGCTGCTGAACGATGTCGGGATAGAGGCTGGGCGGGACCGCCAGGTAGAAGAGCCGGTTGCCCGCCGTCCCACGGTCGCGGTCGATCCGATCGAGGCGCTTCCCGAGCTCGGCGTAGGCGGTCGGGTCGTCGAGGTCGCCGCGGTGATATTCGATCCCGCGTGCGAACGACTCCCAGATGGACGCCTTGGCGGGCTTGTTGCGGCTGTACTTGTTCACGCCCTCGAGCAGGTGCGCTGAGAACTGCTCGTTCGTCAGCTCGCGGCGGGCGAATCCGACCACGGTGAATTCCGGGCGGAGGAATCCGCCGAGCATCAGGTTGTAGAGCGCGGGAGCCAGCTTTCGCTCCGTCAGGTCCCCAGTCGCCCCGCAGATGACCATCGTGCACGGCTCGGGGATCCGCTCGTGACGCAGCCCCTCACGGAGCGGGTTGGGGCTCGGCGCCACGCGCTCGCCACGCTGCAGGTCGGGCTCGGTCGAGCTGCGGCTGGGCGCCGTGGTGGTGGCCACTGCGTCAGGGCCCCTTGACCGCGGCCTCGGCCGGGCGGCGCTCGCCGGCCGTCTCGGTCGCATCCGCCGGGGTGATCGCGTGTCCGCCGAACTGGTTGCGAAGGGCCGAGATCACCTTGTCGGCATAGCTGTCCGGCTCGCGGCGGCTGCGGAAGCGCTGCAGCAGGCTCAGCGTGATGATGGGCGCTGGCACGTCGTGATCGATGGCCTCCTGCACCGTCCAGCGCCCCTCACCGGAGTCGTTCACCCAGCCCCGAATCGGCTGCAGGTCGCTGCCGTCCTGCTCGAAGGCGGCGGCCGCCAGCTCCAGGAGCCAGGAGCGGATCACGCTGCCGTGGTTCCACATGTTTGCCACGGCCGCGAGGTCGAGGTCGTAGTCGGAGGCATGCAGGATGTCGAAGCCCTCGCCGTAGGCCTGCATGATCCCGTACTCGATCCCGTTGTGGACCATCTTCACGTAGTGGCCGGCGCCCGCCGGTCCGCAGTACAGGTAGCCGTCCTCGGGCGCCAGCGTGCGGACCGCGGGCTCGAACTGCTCGAAGACCTCGCGCTTGCCGCCGATCATCGCGCAGAAGCCGACCTCGCAGGCCCCAGATCCCGCCGCTGACCCCCATGTCCAGGAACTCGAGGCCGCGCGCTTCGAGGTCGGCCGCCCGCCGGACCGAATCGTGGAAGTTCGAGTTGCCGGCGTCGACGACCACGTCGCCTTTCTCCAGGACGTCGGCGAGCTGCGCGATCATGGCATCGGTCGGCGCGCCAGATGGGACGCTGATGACCACGTAACGCGGGCCCGCCATCATCTCGGACAGGCGACCCAGGGGCTCGGCCACCTTGATCCTGCCCTCGTTCTCGGGTTCGGCGGCGAGGTCAACAGCAACCTGCTCGGTGCGGTTCCACGCAACCACGGCGTGGCCGCCTCGAGCCAGACGGCGGGCCATTCCCGCTCCCATGCGTCCCAGTCCGCAGATGGCAACGTCCATCGCTGTTGAGATCCTCCTTGCGCGGCTAGCCGCGCACCAGCGCCGGCAGGGCGTCGCCGACCATTGTCTCGAGCCGCTCCATGCCTGCCTCCAGCTCGCCGAGGTGCATCCGCACCACGCGCCGGCCGCGACGCTGCAGGGACTCGAGATCGCCAAGCGCCTGGGCGGCGATCAAGGTTCCGAAGGTCTCGTCCCAGCCGGGGATCGGCAGGTCGCGGGATGGCTCCGCGGTGAGCTGCAGGAAGAGGCCGCTCGCGGGGCCGCCCTTGTGGAGCTGACCCGTCGAGTGCAGGAAGCGCGGCCCGAAGCCGAGGGTCGTGGCCAGGCCCAGCGCATCGCGGACCCCGGCGCGAATCCGCTGCAGGCGCGCTTCGATCTCGCGATCCGGGGGCAGGTAGGCGAGGATCGCGAAATAGTCGCCGGGCTGGGCAATGTCGAGCAGCTGCTCCAGCGCCCCGTCGACGGTCACCGGCGTATCGCCGAGCGCCCCGGGATCGGCAAACGCGGCGATCCCCGGCTCGGAGACGATGGGCATCGGCGCGGGAAGGCTGCCCTTCGCGCGAAACGCGTCGAGCAGCGCCCGCGTGGCGTCCTTGCTCTCCTGCACGTTCGGCTGATCGAACGGGTCGATCCCGAGCACCATGCCGGCGGCCGCAACCGCGACCTCCCAGCGCACGAACTCGCCGCCCACGTCGAGCGGCCCGGCGAGCTCGATGCCGATCACCGGGTGCCCCAGGCGCTCGAGGGCGGCACCCAGCTGCTGCCAGCCCGGGTCGGGGTCGCCGGCCAGGGTCAGGACCACGAAGCAGCGATCGTCCCCGTAGGCGGTGGCGTTGCCCACAGGCTCCCCGACCACGGGCACGATCCCCCGCTCCTGCTTTCCCGTGCTCTCGGCGATCAGCTGCTCCACCCAATCCCCGAAGGCCGCGAGTCGCGGAGAGGTGAGCACGGTGAGCTTGTCGCGTCCCGCTAGCGCCGCTTCCCCCAGCGCCGCACCCAGTGCAAGGCCCGGGTTGTCCGCGCCCGGCCGCCGGCACGCATCGGCCATGGCCTGGGCGCGCTCGAGCAGCCCATCCAGATCCACGCCCTGCAGGGCGGCCGGCACGAGACCGAAGACCGTGAGCGCGGAGTAGCGTCCCCCGACGTCGGGGGGTCCTTCGAAGATCGTGCGGAACTCCTGCGCACGGGCGAGCTCTGCCAGGGAGCTGCCGGGATCGGTGATCGCCACGAAGTCGAGCGCGGGCGCCTGGGCGGCCATCATCGCGTGGAACGCGTTGGGCTCGGTCGTCCCGCCGGACTTGGAGCTCACGCAGAAGATGGTCCGAGCTCCGCTCGCCCATTCCCGGAAGCCGCGCACCACGTCGGGGTGGGTCGAGTCGAGGATGCGCAGCTCCAGGCCGTCGGGGCTCGCCGCGCCGTCCGAGCCCTCGCCACCGCGCCCAGCCGAAGACGCGGCTGAACAGGTCCGGAGCCAGGCTCGAGCCACCCATCCCGAGGACCGCTGCGCGCCGATAGCCGTCCTCGCGCATGGAGCGGGCGAAATGCCGCAGCTCGTCGACACGGCCGGCCATCAGCGACGGCGCGTCGAGCCAGCCGAGCCATCTGGAGAGCTCCTCAGGCGGCTTCCCCGACGCGGCCCACAGGCTGCCGTCCTTCGCCCAGAGTCGCTCGGCGACGCGTTCCCGGACCCAGGCCTCGAGGCGAGCCGTCACCGCGGCGTCAACCTCGGCGGCCGTGCCGGCGGGGCTCATGCGGGAGCCAGCGCCTTGCGTTGGCTCTCGATGGTCGCAATCAGCTCGTCGAACGACTTCCCGAACGAGGCCACCCCCTCGGCAATGAGCTCGTCGGTGACGGTCTGCATGCTGATCCCCTCGGCCTCCACCGCGCGCAGCTCGTCGCGCGCCGCGTCGAGGTCCTGGTCGAGCCGCCGCTCGAGGCGGCCGTGGTCCAGGAAGGCCTCGATCGTCTCCATCGGCATGGTGTTCACCGTCTGCGGGCCGATCAGCTCGTCAACGTACAGGACGTCGGGATACTCGGGGTTCTTGGTCGAGGTCGATGCCCACAGACAGCGCTGCACCCGTGCTCCCGCCGCCGCGCAGGTCCGCGAACTCCGTGCCGCCGAAGATCTCCTGGTAGGCGGCGTACGCCAGCTTGGCGTTCGCGATCGCCGCCTTGCCCCGCGCGTTCAGCGCGCTCGGCGTGCCGATCTCCTCGAGCTTCTTGTCGACCTTGGTGTCCACCCGACTGACGAAGAAGCTGGCGACCGACGCGATCTGCGACACGTCCTCGCCGCGCTGCAGGCGACGCTTGAGCCCTGCGATGTACGCGCGAGCCACGGACGCGATAGACGTCGACGCTGAACATCAGCGTGATGTTGACGTTGATCCCGTCGGCGGTGGCCTGCTCGATCGCCGGAAGGCCCGCCGATGTCGCCGGGATCTTGACGAAGACGTTCGGCCGCGCCATCCGGCTCCACAGCTCGCGGGCCCTGGCCAGCGTGCCGTCGCCGTCGTCGGCGAGCCCCGGCTCGACCTCGATCGAGATGTGGCCATCGCCCGCCCCGGGAGCCTCGTCGTAGACCGGACGAAGCACGTCGGCGGCGTCGCTGCAGGTCGTGACCGCGATCTCCTCGTAGATGTCCAGGTTGCTCGCCCCCTTGTCGAGCATCCCTCGCACCAGCTCGTCGTACTGCCCCGTGGCGACCGCCTTGGAGAAGATCGTCGGGTTGCTGGTAAGCCCGCGGATCCCCTTCCCGGCCAGCTCGGCGAGGGTCCCCTCGTCGATGAGCTTGCGGTCGATGAAGTCGATCCACGGACTCTGGTCCTGCTCCGTGTGCAGACGCTGCAGCTTGTTCATTTCCTGCCTTCCTGTCCCCCGCCGACGCCGACCAGCTCCCCGGCCACCAGCCGGCGGGCAGCGTCCGCGATGTGCTCCGCGTCGATCCCCGCCGCGGCCAGCTGTTGCTCCGGGGTGGCGGATCCGGGAAGGTCCCGGACCGCCAGCTTGGCGATGCGCGGCGGATCATCCAAGTCACCGAACACGCTCAGGACCGCCTCCCCGATTCCGCCTTCCGGCCAATGATCCTCGACCGTCAGGATGTGGCCGGTCGCCCGCCCGGCCGCGCGCAGTCCCTGCTCGTCGATCGGCTTGACGCTGTAAAGGTCGATCACCCGCGCCTGAATACCCTCGGCGGCGAGCGTGTCGGCGGCCTTCATGGCCTCGTGCAGCGTGATCCCGGCTCCGACGATCGTCAGCTGGTCCGAATCGGTCTCGCGCACCACCCGGCTTCCCCCGATCGGAAACTCCTCACCGGGGTCGTAGATCACCGGTGTCTTCTCGCGGGTCGTTCGCAGGAAGACGATCCCCTTGCGATCGGGCAGCTGGGCGATGAGCTGCGCGGTCTGGTTCGGGTCCGATGGATACAGGACCGTGCTGCCGTGCACCGCACGCAGGCTCGCGATGTCCTCCAGCGCCATCTGCGAGGGTCCATCCTCGCCGATGCTCACGCCCGCGTGAGATCCGACCAGCGTCATGTCGGCCTGGCTGATCGCGGCCATCCGCACGAAGTCATAGGCGCGTGACCAGAAGGCCGCGAAGGTGCTCGCGAACGGATACCAGCCGCGCACCTGCAGGCCGACAGCGGCAGCGGCAAGCTGCTGCTCAGCGATGTACATCTCGAAATAGCGATCGGGGTGCGCCTTGGCGAAGATCTCCGCATAGGTCGAGTTGCTTACCTCGCCATCGAGCGCGACCACCTGGCCCCGTGCGCTGCCCAGCGCCGCCAGCGCGTCCCCGTACGCCTTGCGGGTGGCCTCCGGGTGCCCCGTTCGTAGACCGGAAGGCGCAGCTCGCCGGCCTCGAAGCGATGCGGCTCGCCGCTTCCCTCGGGCTTCGCCACCTCGACGTGGATGTTACGGATCCCGCCCAGCTCGGCGATCGCCTGGTCGGGGTCCGCCAGCGGCTTGCCGTGCATGCCGTTCTTGTTCGCAACGGCCTCGACGCCCTTGCCCTTTACGGTCCTCGCGACCACGGCGGTCGGCCGACCCGTGGTCGCGACCGCCTCCGCGAGCGCACGGTCGATCTCCTCGACATCGTGCCCGTCGATCTCGATGGCGTTCCAACCGCACGACCCAGGCGGCCCGCGTAGTAGTCGAGATCCCAGCCGTGCATCGTCTCGCCGGTCTGGCCGAGCCGGTTGATGTCGACGATGGCGATCAGGTTGTCGAGCCCGGCTTTCGCCGCGTGCTCGAACGCCTCCCACATCGAGCCCTCAGCCATCTCGCTGTCGCCGGTGAGGACCCAGACTCGGTAGGGCAGGCGATCGAGCCGCTTCCCGGCGAGCGCGACCCCGACGCCGATCGGCAGTCCCTGGCCGAGGCTGCCGGTCGCTACATCGACCCAGGGCAGCAGCGGCGTCGGATGGCCCTGCAGGCGGCTCCCCTCTTTGCGGAACGTGAGGAGCTCCTCATCGCTGACCGCGCCGGCCGCCTTGTAGATGCGAGTAGAGCAGCGGCGACGCGTGGCCCTTGCTGAAGATGAGGTGATCGTTGTTCGGGTTCTCGGGCCGCTCGAAGTCGTAGTGCAGGTACTTCGTGACCAGGACCGCCATGAGGTCGGCGGCCGACATCGACGACGTCGGATGGCCTGACCCGGCGGCCGAGCTGCAGCGGATCGAATCGACGCGCAGCTGCTGGCCGAGCTCTCGCCACAGATCGGGATCGTGGTTCATGCCGTATGGCTCCGCAAGATGGCTGCCGATTGGCAGTCGGTACGGTCAATGATACGGCCGATGCGGATTCCCACCCGGATGCGCAAAGAGGCGGCGCTGCGTGCGCCGCCTCTCTTCGAGAACGCTGAGGAGATCGCCTAGTCGCGGACCAGGCGGAAGCAATCGCTGCAGTAGACGGGGCGAGCGCCGGTGGGCCGGAACGGCACCTGCGTGTCCTTGCCGCAACGAGCGCATACGGCGTCGAACATCTCTCGCGGGCCGCGGCTGTAGCCGCCCCCACCATAGCCGCCACCGCTGCTGGCGCCGTAGCCGCCACCACTCATGCTGCTGCTGGCATAGCCGCCGCCGTTGCCGCTGGCGCGACGCTGAGCGCGACACGAGGAGCAGCGCTTGGGAGCAGAGGAGAACCCCTTCTGCGCGAAGAATTCCTGCTCGGAGGCGGAGAAGACGAAGTCGACTCCACAGTCCGTACAGGTGAGCACCTGATCGGTGTAGGCCACGAAGGACCCCTCCCTGAGTGAGATTGTCACGTCGGGCAAACCCGTCGCGTCGGTGCGACGCCGGCCAGGGGTCTTGCCACACCCCGAGGCCGACGATGGACGTGGTGGGAGGGGTTGGAAGGCTGCTAGCGCCGCTCGATTGCGGCCCGACGGCGCGGAGTATACCCGTCCTGCTCCCGAGCGCAAGAGGGGGATTTATGCTGCATCCGTGCGCACGGTGTGGCTGGTTGGCGGCGTGATGCTGGCAATCGCGGGGCTGGTCTTCGTCCTCCAGGGACTGAACGTCGCATTTGCGCCCAAGAGCGCCATGACCGGGGACCCGCTCTGGGTGGTGCTGGGAAGCCTCGCCGTGGTGGGTGGATTGGCGCTCGTCGTCGCCAACCGGCGCACCTGATCGGCGCTAGATAAGCTGGACGCCGGCCGCGCGCATCGCCTCGATGGCTCGCTCGCCGTCGCCCTGTTCGCGGTCCACGGCCGCGATCATCCCCGCCGCGACGGTCGTCCCGAACCCCAGCCGTACGGCGTCGATGGCCGTCTCCTTGACGCAGTAGTCGGTGGCGAGGCCGCATACCACCACGCTCGACACGCCTGCCTCGCGGAGGAAGGCCTCGAGGTCGGTCGGGATCTCCTCACCGGTTCCAGCGTCCCGCATCCGGAAGCCCGAGTAGCCGTCCTCGCCCTCCTGACCCTTCCGGATCGAGCGCCCAACGACCTGGAGGTCGGGATGGAACTCGGCTCCCCAGGTACCACCAACGCAATGGACCGGCCAGATGCCACCGTCCTTGGCAAAGTGCGGTGTCGACTCCGGATGCCAATCCTGCGTGTAGACGATCACGCTCCCGGCGGTCGCCGCCCGCTGCACCTCTTCGTTGATGGCCGGGATGAGGCGGTCGCCCCCGGGGACGGCGAGACTCCCTGCCGGATCGGCGAAGTCGTTCTGCATGTCGACCACGACGAGGGCTGTGGCCGGGTCGTAGCTGCTCACTTGTCCATCCTAGGCGCGCGGCCCTGAGGCAACGCACGCGGCTACTTGTTCAGGGTGGCCTGGATGTACGGGATGAGGCCCAGCAGGCCCGCGATGATCAGGTAGAAGGCGACGATGTAGTTGAGGATGCGCGGGAAGATCAGGATCAGGATCCCGGTCACCAGCGCCAGCAGAGAGCCATAGAAGATCCACTGGCTCTGGACCTCGAACGTGACCTGCGCGAAGATCGGCACGGGAGCACCTCCTGGCTCCCCCGACCTGCACCTTTGGTGCCCCGGTCCCTGCCGGAACGGCGCGCCTGAGGCGTTACCCGGCGGGTTCCGATCCCGGCCTCGACGCCGAACGCGGCGCGCCGCTCGCCGTGCGCCCTTCACCGGCATCCGCGGCCACCGGGGCCTCACCGATGTGATGTCGGAGCGGCAGCTCGGGAAGCATCGCCACGACCACGAAGAGCGCGAGGACCGCGGCTCCCACGCCGATCCAGAGCGCGTTCGCGATCGCGATGCTGAACGCCTCGTGGATGGCCGAAACGATGCGAGGAATCTGCGGCTCCACCTGCGCCCGGAATGGCGCCGGCACCTTGGCGAGGATCTGCGTCCCCAGGTCCTGGGCCACGGAGAGCTCACCCGTGGTGCTGCCGGCGGCGGCGAATCGGTCGATGATCGGCTGAGGCACGCCCACCCGCGCCAGCTGGCGCGGGGTCTCCGTGAGGAGCGCGGACCCGAAGAGGGTTCCCGCCAGCGCAAGGCCGATGGTGCCGCCAACCTGCCGGAAGAAGGTCAGCGTGCTCGTCGCGGTACCGAGCTGGGAGAAGGGCACCGCGTTCTGCACGATGATCGTGAACGCTGCCAGCGTGGGTCCGATACCGACGCCGGCCACGACCATCCACAGCCAGATCTGCGGCAGGCTGGTCTCCGCGCGCAGGTTCGTCATCAGGAAGAGGCCCGACCGCGAGGATGGCCATCGACGCGATCACGATCCATCGATAGCGGCCGGTCCGGCTGATCACCTGGCCGGAGATCACCGAGCTCGCGATCAGCCCGACGAGCAGCGGCAGCATCTGGTAGCCGGACTCGGTCGCGCTCGAGCCGAGCACGAACTGGAACCAGCGGGGCACGAAGATGATCGCGCCGAAGAACCCGAAGCTCGCCAGCAGGACGGCGATCACCGAGACCGTGAAGCTGCGATTGCGGAAGAGCGAGAGCGGCACGATCGGCTCCTGCGCGCGCGACTCGACCCAGATGAAGAGCGCCAGGAAGAGCGTTCCCACCAGGATCAGTCCGCCCACCACCGGATCGGTCCAATCCAGCTTCTGCTTGTTGGTGAGGCCGATCAGGATCGGCACGATGGCCGCCGTGAAGACCGCGCTGCCGAGGTAGTCGATCGAGCGCACCGACTCCGGGTGCTTCACCGCGGGCAGGAGGCGCCAGATGATCGCCATCGCGACCAGGCCGATCGGCAGGTTGACGAAGAAGACCCAGTGCCAGGAGAAGTTGTCGGTCAGGAGGCCACCCAGGGCCGGACCGATCAGGGCGCTCACCCCGAACACCGCCCCGAAAAGCCCCTGGTACTTGCCGCGCTCGGCGGGGGTGAAGAGGTCGCCGATGACCGCGAGCGCGATCGGGAAGATGGCGCCGGCGCCGAGGCCCTGAAGACCGCGCGCGGCGACGAGCTGCCACATCTCCTGCGAGAGGCCGGAGAGCGCGGATCCGATCAGGAAGAGACCAACGCCGATCATGATCATCGGCCGCCGTCCGAAGAGATCAGACAGCTTCCCGTAGATCGGGCCGGAGACGGTGGCGGTCAGCAGGTAGACGGTGACGACCCACGTGTACAGGTCATTGCCGTGGAGCTCGCTGACGATGCGCGGCAGGGCGGTGCCAACGATCGTCTGGTCGAGCGCGGACAGGAACATCGCGAGCAGGATCGCCCCGAGAATCTCGAATCGGGCGCGCGGGTCGATATGCAGCGGGACCGCAGCCGCTTCGCGGCCCGGCATGACGCCTTCGGTCATGGAATGAGGTCTCCTTGTGGCGGCACTCGCTCGAAGGCGGCGCGCAGGTTCTTGATCGACCGCAGCAGCGTCATCTGCTGCCCAGCGGTCAGGTGCGCCAGAGCGGTGCTCAGGCGCTGGCGGCGCAGGACGGTGAGCTCATGCAGCTGGGCCAGGCCCTTGGGGGTAAGGCTCAGCATCACGACGCGGCGATCCGTCGTGTCGCGCGTGCGCTCGACGAGGCCACGCTCCTCCATCCGATCGGTCATGCCGGTGACGTTCGGCAGGGCCGTACCCAGCAGCTCGGCGATCCGGCTCATCGGCAGCGGGCCATGCTCCTCGAGCTGCGTCATGAGGTGGAGGTGACCCATGCTGATGGAGCGCTCATGACAACGTTGGGCGAAGATCGATCGCTCGCCCGCAATGAGCGGCGCCATCTGCTCGATCAGCTCCTCGGCGATCGTTTCGCGCATCGGCATAGTTCTGGTCACGAGAACTATTATGGCGCCGCGAACAATCTGGTGCAAGCCGGGGGGCCCGGGGACGCTCCTGAGAACGCGGTCCGTCAGCCCGGGAAGATTCGTCGCAGCCGTCGGAATGCCCGGCCCGCAGCGCCCTCGCGTGACTCCGACCATTCGGCGTCCTCATCGGAAGGTGCGTCGGTGGGGTGCGAGCGATCTTGGGCCATGGGCGTGGGGTTGTAGGACGACGGTGCGCCAAAGTCGAGGTGGGCGAGTACCTCCTCACCGGGGCTGCTGGCTGGATCGGGCTCGATCGTGGGCTCGACCTCGAGCGTCGGCACCGGTGTGGTCCACGGCTCGGCCGTCGCTCCCGACCATACCCGCCGTTCCGCCTCCGGCCACAGAGGTGAAGATCTGGCATTCGCCGGAGCGGTCCGGCTCGGGGCGCTCGCCGGAGCTCCTCGGAAGCAATCGCCTCCAGCGCCGCCATCGCTTCTCCGAGGTCGTTGCTCCCCGGCAGCTCGAGCTGCGGCGCCAGCGACAGGGGCGGCGGCTCGTCGCGGCCGGCGTCAGGAGTCACCTGGTCGCCAATCAGCTCCTCGCCGTCCGACGGCTCCGGCATCGCCGGCTCGTCCCCCGCGCCGGATGCGACGATCTCGCGGACCGATTCCTCCTGCTCCGGCTCGAGCGGATGGCTCGACGCTTCCACCTCGAGCTGCTCGCGGTCGATCGCGTTGGCGCGTGCCAGGAGCGCCCGGATCGCCTCCATCTCGCTGGCATCCCAGCTGTCGGCGGTCGAGTCCTCTGGCTGGTCGGCTGTCGCGGTGGCGCTCTCATCGGGGGTTGCCGCTGCCTCCTCCGTCTCCGGCGGTGGCTCTGCGTCGTGAGCCTCGATGGCCTCCTCGTCAGGAGCGCTGGCGGAGTGCCAGCCCGCGGTCGAATGCTCAAGCTCGGCAGAGTAGTCCGGCTCAGTGCCGGATTGCCATCCCAGATCGGCCGCCGCCATGAATGCCTCGAAGTCCCCCGGCGGTTCGGCGCCCTCTGCTTGAGCTTCGCCCACCTGCTGCTCGTCCGGTTCCGGCTCGGCGATAGAGAACGCCACGTCTGCCGAAATCTCCTCGATGGCGGGCGGGGGCTGCTCGCCATCGGCGCCCGAGACGGTAGGCGCCTCGCCGTCTGGCGCTGTTGGGCTGACCCATGCTTCTGGCGCTTCTCCGCCTCTTCTTCCGCGGGCTCGACGCTGACCGAAGCTTCGCCTCTTCTTCCGCGGGCTCGACGCTGACCGATGCTATCTAGTCTCCGCCTCCGCCGGCGCGGCCGCACGGTCAAGCTCGGTGACTGTCTCCACGGATGGTTCGGCCGCCCGGTCAAGCTCGGCGACTGTCTCCACGGATGGCGCGTCAGGCGCGGGCTCTGCATCGGGCAACCGGTCCGTCGCGGGCAACGAGTCCGACACCGCGTCAGGGCCGCGGCCCTGGGCGACCGAGCGCCAGAGATCGTCCTCGACGATCCAATCCGGCTCGTCAAAAGCTGTGGTGTAGGGCGACCCGAGGTCATAGGGCGGCGTGTCGGTGTCGACGGCTTCTTCTTCGAGAGCCGGACCGAAGTCTTCGGATGCGGGCGATCCCACATCCGTTCGATCCGCGAGATCGGCGGGGTTCAGCCGGCTGCGCGGCGACCGCCTGCGCTGCGGTCTCATCGGGCTCGGCGACCGCCTGCTGTGCCCGTCCCTCGGGCTCGGCGCCGGCTTCCCCTGCGACCTCATCGGGCTCGGCCACCGCTTGCGCTGCGGTCTCATCGGGCTCGGCGACGGCTTCCCGTGCGACGTCATGCGCGGCGTCGCTTGCGCTGCCGCGCCTCCGCCTCGGCCACCGCCTCCTCCGCCCTGGCGCTGCGGAGCTCGGCGGCGCTCGGGTCTTCCGCGCGCGCCAGCGCGGCGGGGATGTCCGCCAGGTTGGAATGGCCCGCGCGCGAGCGGCCCCGACGGCGCGCCCGACCATCTGTCTCTTCCGGCTCAGACGCAGCCACTGCTTCGTCCGCGAGGCCACCGTCGAGGGGCGCCTGGGCCTCGGCGTCGACCTCGGGCTCGAGGGCCTGGTCGAGTCCGGGCGATCCCTCGGCTGAGACCTGGTCGATGCCCGCCTCCTGGTCTGCGGGCGTTCCCTCCGCGAAAACCTCCTCCGCGAAAACTTCCTCGCGCCCGATCTCCTGCTCAGCGGCGGGCGGCGCCTGCCCGGCCATCTCGTCGAGGCTCGCCTCGTCCTCGTCATGGACGAGGGTTTCAGCGCTTGGCCACGAGCCAACCGGAGCGATGCGCGCCGGCGCATGGCGGATGTCTACCCGGGCCTCCAGCAGCTCGACCCTGCCACGGAGCGACGCTACCTCGCCCCGCGCCTCACCCAGCGCGAGCAGGGCCTGCCCGTAGCGCTCGGTGAGGTTTCGGAATTCGGTGAGGAGCTCCCGGAACGGCGTGGCCTCGGAGCCGCGCGGCTCGCCCCCGGCGACGCTCGCCATGTCGGTCGCTCGTCCGTGGCTGCAGAAAGACGCGCATGCCGGAGCGGCCCTCAGAGGACGCCGCGAGCACGCCGGTGGTGATCAGCTCCCAGACGCGCTCCCCCGGAATCCCGAGGACCTCCGCCGCCTCGTCGACCGTGTAACCGTCCATCTCGGGACGGTAAGCCTACGCCCTCCGAACCGCAATGGCGAGCCTGAGGGCCGATACCGGACTTCAGGTGAGCTCGTGGAGCGCCGCGGTCAGCGCGCCGATCTCCTCGGCGGTGTTGTAGTGCACCAGTCCGACGCGGAGCATCCCCCCGGTCTCCGCGAGTCCGAGGGCACGAATCAGCTCCCAGGCGTAGTAGTCGCCGTCCCATGCGCTGATCGCCCGGCTGGCAAGGTGCTCGGCGATCTGTCGCGGGTGGATGCCCTCCATCGTGAAGGCGACTGTCGGCACCCGCTCGTCGAGTCGGGCGGGATCGGTGATTCCGCGGATGCGCAGCCCCGCGATGTCCTGCAGTCCGGCGATGAGCGGGCCGATCAGGCCGCGCTCGTAGCGCCGGATCGCCCGCATCGCGGCCGACAGGGCTTCCCGGCGTGAGGTGTCCGCCGGAGCGGCGCCGTACGCCCTTCCGAGCGAGGCGAGGTACTCGAAGCTGCCGAGCAGCCCGGCCAGCGCCTCATGGTTCTGGGTGCCCGTCTCGAACTTGCCCGGAGGCGAATCGCCCGCGGGACGCACGCGGTACGCGCGCAGGCGCTCGAGGTGCTCTCGTCGGCCGTAGAGCATGCCCAGGTGGGGTGCGAAGAACTTGTAGGGCGAACAGACCAGGAAGTCGGCCCGCAGCGAGGAGACGTCGATGGGCAGGTGCGGCCCGGCGTGGACCGCGTCGATGTACGTGAGGGCGCCGGCGCTGTGCGCGATCGAGACTGCGCGTGAGACGTCGTTGATCGTGCCTACTGCGTTCGAGGCGAGGCCGATCGCCACGACCCTCGTCCTCGGGCCGACGACGCGTTCGAGCTCCGCGAGGTCGAGCGTGCAATCGACCTCGTCGACCTCGAGCCACCGCACCTTCGCGCCGCGCTCCTCGGCGACCGCCAGCCACGGGGCAACGTTCGCGTCGTGGTCGAGACGGGTCAGCACGAGCTCGTCGTCGGGACGCAGCTCGCGGCCAATCGCCCGGCTGATCGACAGGGTCAGCGTCGTCATGTTGGGACCGAACACGATCTCGTCGGGATCGTGCGCGCCCACGAAGTCCGCGCCGGCGGCGTGCGCATCGTCGACGAGGGCATCGGTCTCGATGCTGGCGGTAAAGGCGCCGCCATGGTTGGCGTTGCTGCGCTCGAGGTAGGTCGTGATGGCGGCGATGCATTCCCGGGGGACCTGGGTGCCGCCGGGGCCGTCGAGGTAGACCACCTGCCGCCCCTCGACCTCGCGGCTCAGCGATGGGAAGTGGTCACGCACGGCGTCGACGTCGATGCCGTGCCGCTCACGGAGCGTTGTCATGGGTCAATCGTAGGTCAATTCCCGCGAGCGGCGACCAGCGCAGTCGGTATCATCCGTCACCGATGACGACCCCCATCCGCGTCCCGACCCTCGCCGCGCACGAGTTCAACCTCCCGCCGGGACTCGAGGATCTCGGCGAGATCGCCTACAACCTGTGGTGGAGCTGGACCCCGTTGGCGGGCTCGCTCTTCAGCCGCATTGCATCGATCACGTGGTCGCGCTATCGCAACCCGATTCCGGTCCTCAGCTCGATCGATGCCGGCCGCTGGGCGGAGCTCACCGCCGACGAGGACTTCATGGTCGACGCGTCGCGGCTGATCGAGGATTTCCATCGCTACCAGGAGGACGGCGTCGACAACTGGTACCGCGCCAGCGAGGAGCGCCAGCTTCCGGGCCCGGTCGCCTACTTCTGCGCCGAGTACGGCCTTCACGAGTCGATGCAGATCTACTCCGGCGGTCTCGGAGTCCTGGCCGGCGATCATTGCAAGTCGGCCTCCGACGCGGCCCTGCCCTTCATCGGGATCGGCCTCCTGTATCGGCGCGGCTATTTCCGCCAGCAGATCGACGCCGATGGGCACCAGGAGCACGCCCAGCCGGATATCGACCCCGGCCTCCTTCCGCTGCGCCGCGCGCGAGGGCGCGAACGGAGCGCCGCTCCAGGTCAGCGTCGACTTCACCGATCGCCAGGTGCACGCCGCGGTCTGGGTCGCGCAGGTCGGTCGCGTGCCGCTCCTGCTGCTCGATACCGATCTCGCCGCCAACGAGCCGGCGGATCGGCCGATCACCCACATCCTCTACGTCCGCGGGCGCGAGATGCGTCTCTGCCAGGAGCTGGTGCTGGGCGTTGGGGGCGTTCGGGCCCTGCGCGCGCTCGGCGTCGAGCCCGCCGTCTGGCATCTCAACGAGGGGCACTCGGCCTTCCTGCTCCTCGAGCGAGCGCGGGAGCTGATGGTCGACGAGGCGGGCCTCGACGCGTCCGAGGCCCTCCGCCGCGTGGGCCGCAGCTCGGTGTTCACCATCCACACGCCCGTGGCTGCAGGGAACGAGGTCTTCGATCGGGAGCTCGTGACGCGCAGCCTCGCCCCGTGGTTTGCGGCCACCGGCGCCGATCCCGATGCCCTGCTGGAGCTGGGCCGCGGGCGGACCGACGAGCCGAACGCCCCGTTCGACATGACCGCCTTCGTGCTGCGCCACGCGGCCGACGCCAACGCCGTCAGCCAGCTGCACGCAGAGACGGCGACGGAGAGCTGGGAGCCGCTGGCGGGACGGCGCGATCGAGGCCATCACCAACGGGGTCCACGTGCCGACATGGCTGGGCAGGCCAACGCGGGCGGTCTTCGAGCGCGCGATCGGCGAGTCACTTGGGACCGACCTGCCCGGCCCGCAGCCGTTCGAGCGGCTGGCGCGCGTGAACGACGCGGAGCTGTGGGCCGCCCACGCGCAGCAGAAGCGGGAGCTCGTCTCCTTCATGCAGGCTCGGCTGGGCCGCCAGTTCGCCCGGCATGGGGAGTCACCCGACGTGCTCCGCGGGCTCGGCGCCAGCTTCAACCCTGACGCGCTGGTCATCGGCTTCGCGCGGCGCTTCGCCACCTACAAGCGAGCGGACCTGCTCTTCCGCGACGAGGACCGCGTGGCGCGCATCCTCTCGAACCCCGACCAACCGGTGCAGGTCATCATCGCCGGGAAGGCGCACCCGGCCGATCGGCCCGGGCAACAGGTGATCCAGCACATCTTCGAGCTGTCGCGCTCGGAGAAGCTCCGCGGCCGAGTCTTCATGCTCGAGGACTACGACATGCGGATGGCCCGCTTCCTCGTGGGCGGGCGTGGACGTGTGGCTCAACAATCCTCGGCGGCCGCTCGAGGCCTCGGGCACCTCCGGCATGAAGGCCGCGGTCAACGGGGTCCCCAGCGTCAGCGTCCTCGACGGCTGGTGGGACGAGGCCTACGACGGAGCCAACGGATGGGCGATCGGCGGGCGAGAGACGAATCCTGACGAGGCGGCCCAGGACGAGGCCGATGCGGCCGAGCTCTACCGGCTGCTGGAGCTCGAGATCGTGCCCGCCTACTTCAGCCAGGGACGCGAGCGGCCTCCCTGGCCGATGGCTCGCCATCATGCGCGCCTCGATCGACGCCGCCATCTGGCGCTTCAGCACGGCGCGCATGCTGACCGAGTACGTGGACCGTCTCTACCTGCCCGTGGCCCGCACTGCGGAGCTCGCTGCCGCCCGCTGAGCCTACGCGGAACGGCTAGGGGAGCCAGTTACGCGGGTTCTCCCACACGCCGTTCAGGTTCGTCGCGAAGTGCAGGTGGCAGCCGGTCGAGTTGCCGGTCGAGCCCTCGTAGCCGACGACGTCCCGCCGAGCACGATCTGGCCGGGCGAGACGACGACTCGCGGCTGCATGTGCCAGTACCAGGTCTGGATCCCACCCTCGTGCTGGACCACGACTCCGAAGCCGGTGTCGAACGGTAGGAGTGGCTGCCCCGAGGCCACCACGACGCCCTCCTTGGCCGCCATGATCGGGGTACCGCAGCCATTCCCCATGTCGATCCCGGCGTGGAAATGCGGCGTAGTAGACGCCATGGTACGTGTAGGACGGCTCGAGCACGAAGCTCGTCGGGCCCCACTCCTGGGTGACGTTGCGACCGGCCTCCGGCCACTGGAATCCGCTCGCCGAGATCGCGTCGCGGGCCGCCTCGTCCGCGGCGCGGCGGCGGGCCGCCTCGGCCTCCGCCTGCCGTCGCGCCTCGTCGATCTGCGCCTGGAGGGCGGCTGCCTGGTTCTGCAGCTGGCTCACCAGCCGCTCCTGGGCGGCTGCGGCACGCCTGCACCGCGGCGATCTGCGCCTCCACGTCGCCCTTGGCCTGCAGCGAGGCGTTCAGCGCGGCTTCCTGCGCCGCGCGCTTCTCGTCCGCCGCGGCCTTCAGGGCGGCCAGCTGGGCCTCCATCTTCGTGAGCTGGCCCTCGCGCAGATGCAGGGCATTCGCCTGCGCGGCGGCCTCGAGGCGTGCCTGGTCGAGCGCGCGACGGCCCTCGTCGAGGGTCTTGCGGCGGGTGTCGAGCTCGGCGCGAATGGTGCGAATCTGCTCCGCCAGCGCGCTGTCCTGCTCCGAGACGGTCAGCAGATAGCTCATCTGGGTGGTGGCATCGTCGAGCGAGCTCGCGGACAGGAGAACCTCGAGCAGCGAGGTCTGGCTCTCGGCGTACGCCGAGCGCAGGTGGTCCTGGAGCAGCGCCTCGCGCGTGTTGAGCTCCTGCGTCCGGCGCTCGATATCCGCGGCGACCTTCTTGAGCTGCGCGTCGAGCTCGGCGATCTGCGCGTTGAGCTGGTCGAGGCGGTGTTTCATCTCGTCGACCTGCCCGCGCACCTGGACGAGCAGAGCGGCCGACCTGGTCGTATCGGGCGCTGACGTCCGCCAGCTCCGCGCGCGCGAGGTCGAGGGCAGAGGCGAGATTCCCCGCCTGCACCTGGAGCTCCGCCAGGCGGCCGCGCTGCTGGTCGAGCCTGGCCTGCAGCGACTCGCGGGCGGCCCGGGCATCGGCCAGCTGCGCCTGTGTCGCGGCGAGCTGGTGCTGCGGATCCGCGGCAAGGGCCGAGCCACGGGGGGTCGTTGTGACGATGCTCGCTCCGACCGTCAGCAGGGCTACGAGCGTGACGGCCAGATGAGATCGTCGCCTCATGCGGCGCTGATCCGTCGGGTCAACAATGTCCACGGGTTCCCGGTGAATTAGGGGTGCCGGGGAACCCTATTCCCTCCTTGAGGGGAGCAAAACGGCCCCGAATGTACTACACCGCTCCACCCAACAGTCAACCAGGGGTACTGGGCGCTACTCCCGATCGCGACGGCTGAAGCGGCCTGCGAGCAGACCCGCCACGCCCGCCGCGACGGCGGCGCCCAGCACGGGTATCCAGCGGCCAGCGCCACGTGGCTGCGCGCTCACGGCACCGATCTCGGCGGGTGCAACGGATGGAGGCAGCGCGAGCGGCATCGGCTGGTCCTCCATCACGCTGGCGCGCGAAACCTCCGCACCGACCAGCACGATGACGCTGGCGAAGTAGAGGAAGACGAGGAGCGTGACACCGGTCGAGATGGGACCGAAGGCCGAGTCGTAATGGGCAATCCGCGTCGCGTAGTACGTGAAGCCAACTCGCAAGACCGTCCACAGCAACGCCGCCACGAGGGCGCCCGGCCAGACCTCTCGCAGGCTCACATGCCGATTCGGCACGATCCGGTAGATCGCCGCGAATGCAATGAAGATGAGAATCGCCGGGACGACAAGGCCGATGACTCCCGAGGGCCACCCCGCCGCCCGGCACCCGGGCCAGCACGTCGGCCGTCGCCGCCTGCACGATCCCGGTCGCGATCCCGATCACCAGCGATCCAACCGCCAGAACGCCGGTGATGGCCATCAGGAAGAGCCCGACCAGCTTGTCCTGCAGGAACGGACGCCGTTTCGGCGACTCGAACGCTCGCTCGATTCCGCTCGAGAGTGACGAAAAGACGCCGAGCGCGCTCCAGAACAGGAAGGCGCCGCTGATGATCGTGATCCCTCCGCGTGATTGGATGACCGCGTCGATCACGCCATTGATCGTCGCCGGGTCGAGCGGCGATCCGGCCTGCACCTGCTCGAGCACGAATGCGCGTGCCCGCTCGTCGCCGAGAAAGAGGCTGAATAGGACGACTCCCAGCACCAGCAGCTGGAAGATGGAGAGGACCCCGAAGTAGGCCATGCTGCCCGCGTACTGCAGCGCCTCGTGCCGCAGGAACCCCTCCATGGCGCGGCGTGCCACGCGGGTGCTCCGGTGGCGCAGGCTCCAGTCGTCGAGCTGGGCGATCCAGAGCCGGATGCGATCAACCATCGAGCGGAGCCTCCGCAAGCGAGGGGCCATGCCGGCTTGGCCGACTACCCTACCCTGTCTCCATGGGACGCGGCGAGTCGGTCACGCTCGAGATCGAGGGCCACCAGGTGCCGGTGAGCAATCCGGCCAAGCTCTTCTTCCCCGACGCCGGCGTGACCAAGCTGGACCTCGTGAACTACTACCTCGCGGTTGCCGAGGGAGCCGCTGCGCGGCGTGCGGGATCGGCCGATGGCGCTGAAGCGCTTTCCGAATGGCGCGGGCGGAGAGTTCTTCTTCCAGAAGCGCGCCCCTGCCTCGCTGCCCGCCTTCGTGACGACGGTGGAGCTTGCCTTTCCCTGGGCCGAACCGCGGACGAGGTGGTCGTCTCGAACGCGGCGGCGCTCAGCTGGGTCGTCAACCTCGGCTGTATCGACCTGAATCCGCATCCGGTCCGATCCAGCGACCTCGATCATCCGGACGAGCTGCGCGTCGACCTCGACCCGGGACCCGGCGTGCCATGGGCCGACGTCCGGTCGGTAGCGCTCGTGGTCGCGGAGGTGCTGACGGACCACGGCATCGTCGGCTGGCCGAAGACATCGGGCTCGCGCGGGATCCACGTCTACGCCCGCCTCGAGCCGCGCTGGGGCTTCTCCGACGTCCGCCGTGCCGCGCTCGCGCTCGCCCGAGAGGTCGAGCGCCGGGCGCCCGCGATCGCCACCTCGAAATGGTGGAAGGAGGAGCGGCACGGGGTCTTCATCGACTACAACCAGAACGCGAAGGACCGCACCGTGGCGTCCGCCTACTCGGTCCGTCCGGTCCCCGATGCGCGCGTCTCGGCGCCGCTGCTGTGGTCCGAGGTGCCTGACGCGGAGCTGGCCGATTTCACGTCGGATCGATGGCCGCGCGATTCGCGCAAGCTCGGCGACGTCGGAGCCGGCATCGACGATGACGCTGCCAGCCTCGAGCCCCTCCTCGAGCTGTCTGCGCGACAGGAGGCGCAGGGGCTGGGCGATGCCCCCTGGCCGCCGCACTATGCCAAGCAGGAGGGCGAGCCGCCTCGCGTCCAGCCGTCGAAACGGCGCACCGACTCGCGGCCGCGCACGGATCCGCGGCCACCCACCGACCCGAGTGCACCGCGCGGGCGCGTGGGCTCGGTGCCGCCGTCCATGCCGCAGGCCTCGCGCCGAAACCCCGACGGCACGGTCAGCCCGACCGGCCGTCGCCGATCCGCGCACCCGCTGCTGGTGGTGGCCCAGGCGGCCGCAAAGGAGGACGCCATGGCAGGGCTGGACCGCTGGCGGTCACGCCATCCCGCGGCGGCCGCCCACCTGGCAGTCGACGACGTGCTGGTCGACGCGATGCGCGGGCGCTTCACGATGTGGTGGCGTGTCAGAGTCAACCTCCGCCACGTCCCGGAGGGAGATCGCCCTGCGGCCGAGCCGCCGGACCCCGATTACGACCCGTGGGCGGGCGAGAGCCCGCCCGGTCGCTAGGCGCGGCCCAGCCGGTCCTCGAGACGCGCGCGCACTGCGGGCCACTCATCGGCGAGGATCGAGTAGTAGACGGTGTCGCGCAGGAAGCCGTCCGGCATGCGCGTATGCCGTCGCAGCACGCCCTCGCGCGTTGCCCCGAGACGCTCGATCGCAGCCTGCGATCGCAGGTTTCGCCCATCGGTCTTGAGCGCGACGCGGGTGGCTCCCAGGTCGTCGAACGCGTAGCGGAGCTGGAGGAGCTTGGCCTCCGTGTTGATCGCCGTCCGCTGGTGGGATGGCGCGATCCAGGTCCAGCCGATCTCCACGCGCCCGTGGTCGGGCTCGATATCACCGAAGCGGGTCGACCCAACCGCCTGCCCGCTGGCGCGATCGACCGTGGCCCATGCCACGTACGTTCCGGCGGCGACTCCTCGAAGCGCCTCTCCGATCCACGCCTCCCAGCCGTGGACGGCGATGTTGGTCAGCATGTAGCGCATCGTCTCCGGGTCCTCGGCGGCGGCCGCGACGAGATCCGTGCGGTGCTGCTCGCCAAGCGGCTCGAGGCGGACATGGTCGCCCTCCAGGACGACCGGCTCGGGTCGACGCACCGCTAGCGTCGGGCGACCGCCGCCTCGACCCAGCCCGGAATCTCGCGGCGCAGGGTCGCGAGCGGCAGCGAGCCGTGACCCAGCACCTCGTCGTGGAAGGCGCGCAGCTCGAAGCGGTCACCCATCCGCTCGGCGACCTCGGCGCGCGCCCGCTCGAGCTCGCGCTGGCCGATCTTGTAGGCGAGCGCCTGCCCGGGCCAGATCGTGTAGCGGTCGACCTCGATCGCGGCGTCGACCGGCGCCAGCGAGCCGCGCTCCTGCATGAACTCGATCGCGCGGTCGCGCGACCATCCCATCGCGTGCAGGCCGGAGTCGACCACCAGGCGCGCTGCGCGGAAGGCCTGCGCATTGAGCATCCCGAACCGCTCCGCATCGGATGCGTAGAGGTCCATCTCGTCGGCGAGCCGCTCGCAGTAGAGCCCCCAGCCCTCGGCGTAGGCAACCCCGGCCATGCGGGAGCCCAGGGTCCGGAATGCGGGCAGGCCCTTCAGCTCCATCTCGATCCCGATCTGGAAATGGTGTCCGGGGGTGGCCTCGTGGAAGGTGATCGAGGCCAGGTTGTGCAGCTGGCGCTGCGCGGGCTGATAGGTGTTGATGTAGTACTGCCCCTGTCGCGACCCGTCGAGGGCGGGCGGCATGTAGAACGCAGGCGGAGCCTCCTGCTCCCGGTAGGCCTCGACCGCCTTGACCACGCAGTCCGCGCTGGGCAGGCGGCCGAAGTAGCGCGGAGCGGCTGCGAAGGCTCGCTCGGTCTGCTCCTTTGCCAGGGCGACGACCCGCTCTGGATCATCCGTGTGGTTGGCAGGGTCGTCCGCGAGGGCGGCGACCAGTGCGAACCGGTCCGCGTGCCCGAGACGTCGGGCGATCTCGTCCTTCTCGAGGTCGATCGTCTCGAGGTCCGCCAGTCCGAACTCGTGGACCTCGTCGGGGGATGGAGAGACGGTGGTGTGCATCCGGATCGCCAGGCGGTACGCCTCTTCGCCGCCGGGGGTTGCGCTGATCCCCGGCTGCTGCCGGGCGTGCGGCTCGTAGTCAGCGGTCAGGTACTCCCAGAACCGCTGCAGCGCCGGGTAGACGTAGCGCTTTGTCGCCTCGATCACGCGACCGCGACCGTCGTCGTCGACCTGGGCAAGGGTGACGGCGGGGGCCTGCTCGACGGGCAGCTCGCGCATTCGCTCGATCTGCTCGATGGCGCGACGCACCGGCACCGCCGCAGCGGTCCGTCCCTGTCGGACGCCTTCGTCGAGCGCCCCGATGTGCTGCTCGATCAGCCCGGGGTAGCTCCGGTATCGGGCGAGGAGCTTGTCAAGCCGCTCAGGGGTGTCGGCCGGCTGGTACTGCGCGGCCTGCGCGGGCCAGATCTGCGGTCCGCTCATGTGGTCCAGAGAGAGGTGGTACTGCTTCTGGGCATACGCCTCGAGCAGGTTTTCGCCCACGATCATGAGCATGTCGCGCGTGATCACCTGCTCCGGGTCGAGCCGGTCGGCCGGGATCGCCGTCGCCTCGTCCAGCATCTCGCGAAGGGCAGCCTGATCCGCGGCGCGTCCGTCGGGTCCGAGATCGGGCCAGCGGTCGTTGTAGCGCTCGTCGCCGAGGACGGTGGCGTAGAGCGGGTCGCGCTGCAGCACGCCCTCCCAGAAGCGGTCGGCGAGCTCGTTGACGGCGGTATTCGGGTCGACGGCGACGGACACAGCGGCCTCCTGACGGGCGAAACTTGCGCGGGTTGGTCAGTGTAGCGAGGCTCCGGGCGCGAAGAGGTCGGCGAGCAGAGCCGGCGGCCGTCTCGTCGAGCTGATCGTAGCGGCAGTCCGAGGGGGATCGGTCTGGGCGCCAGCGCATGAAGGTCGTCCCGTGCCGGAATCGGTCCCCCTGGAGGTGATCGTAGGCGACCTCGCACACGAGCTCGGGTCGCAGGGCCACCCACGAGAGGTCCTTCCCCCGATTCCAGCGCGATGTCGCTCCCGGCAGTCGACGCCCGGCATCCTCGGCCTCGGCCTGCCACTTCGCCCACTCGCCCCATGGATGCCCCTCGAGCGCGTCGGACCGATACGGCGCGAGGACTTCCACGAGCTCGCGACGCTTGTCCACGGTGAAAGAGGCGGTGACCCCCACGTGCTGGAGCTGTCCCTGGTCGTTGAACAGGCCGAGCAGGAGCGATCCGACCAGCGTGCCAGGCCCGTTCTTGTGCCAGCGGAAGCCCGCCACGACGCAGTCCGCGCTGCGCAGGTGCTTGATCTTCGACATCTCGCGCTTGCCTGGCAGATAGTGGAGGTCGGCGCGCTTCGCGATCACGCCGTCGAGACCGGCCCCCTCGAAGACCTCGAACCACCGCCGGGCGACCGCAGGATCGTCGGTGGCGGGAGTGAGCAGGACCGACGCGGGGGCATCGGCGAGGAGATGCTCGAGCCGGGTCCGTCGCTCGGAGAGGGGCCGCTCGCGCAGGTCATCGTCTCCCTCCGCGAGGCAGTCGAACGCGACAAAGGACGCCGGGCTCTGCTCGGCCAGCATCGCCACGCGGGAGGCCGCGGGATGGATGCGCAGGAGGAGCGCCTCGAACTCGAGGCCGGCATTCCCGGCGATGACCACCTCGCCGTCGATCACGTACCGGCGCTCGGAGATGGCGCGGAGCGGGGCCTCGAGCTCGGGGAAGTATCGGTTCAGCGGTTTGAGGTCACGCGATTGCAGGTAGAGCTCATCACCGTCGCGGAAGGCGATGGCGCGGAAGCCGTCCCACTTCGGCTCGTAGCGCCAGCCGTCCCCATCAGGAATGGTGGGCGTCGGCTTCGCGAGCATGGGCGCGACGGGCGGCTCGATCGGGAAGGCCATAGGGCAATGATATGGGCATATTCGACACGAAAGGGGCAGCGGTGGGAATCGAGATCCAGTTCCTCGGGGCGGTCGGCACGGTCACCGGCTCGCAGTTCCTGGTCACCGCCGGCGACCACCGCGTCCTCGTCGACTGCGGCATGTTCCAGGGCTCACCGGACGAGATCGCACGCAACCGCATCCCCTTTGCCTTTACCCCGGCTCACTCGACGCCGTGCTCGTGACCCACGCTCACCTCGATCATTGCGGCAGGCTGCCTGCCCTGGTGAAGGCAGGCTTCGGCGGGCCGATTCACGCCACCACGCCAGCGCCGATCTGATCGAGATCGTCCTGCGCGACAGCGCGAAGCTCCAGGAGGAGTTCGCGGCGAGGTGGAAGCGGCGCCACCCCGACCCAGAGGTCCCCGACAGCGAAGAAGAGATGGTCGAGACCGCGCATGACCTCCCGGCGCGGATGCGCGAGGCCAAGCCCGCGGCGCGGGCGGAGACGCGCGAGGCCCTGTACACGGCGGCCGACGTCGACCAGACGATGACGCCAGATGCGTGGTGTTGCGTACGACACCGCGCTCGACGTGACCGAGGGTATCCGCGCCACCTTTCGCGACGCCGGCCACATCCTGGGATCGGCCATCATCGAGCTCGAGGTGCACGACGGGCAGGATCTCCGGACGCTCGTCTTTTCGGGCGACCTTGGTCGCACCGATACCCCGATCCTGCGCGACCCGACCCCGATCACCCACGCCGAATACGTCCTCGTCGAGTCAACGTACGGCAACCGGGAGCACGCCCCGCACGAGCAGGCAACCGCCGAGCTGGTCCAGGCGATCACTGAGACGGCGAACGATCGCGGCGTGCTGCTTGTTCCGTCCTTCGCGATCGGGCGCACCCAGGAGCTGGTCTGGGTCCTCGACGAGCTGCTGCGCGACGGGCGCATCCCGCACCTGCCGCTCTTCCTCGACTCCCCGATGGCCTCGCGCGCGAGCGACGTCTACGCCCGCCATCCCGAAGCCTTCGACGAGGAGACCGCGAAGCTCACGGGGCAGGGCGACTCCCCCCTTGTCTACCCCGGCGAGGTGTACACCAACTCGGTCGACCAATCGAAGTCGATTCGGACCCAGCCACGGCCGATCATGGTCGTCGCCAGCTCGGGAATGCTGACCGGCGGCCGCATCATTCACCATCTGAAGGACTTCCTGCCTGATCCCGCCTGCACCCTCCTCTTCATCGGCTACCAGGGGGAGGGAACGCTCGGGCGGCACCTGCAGGAGGGCGGGACCGAGCGCTCGGATCGATGGCCAGGAGGTCCCGGTCCGCTGCCGCGTCCGCTCCATCAGCGGGTTCTCCGCCCATGCCGATGAGCACGAGCTCGCCGGCCTGGCTGAGCCACTTCGCGTCGGCCGGCGGCCAACCGAAGCGCGTCTTCGTGGTCCACGGAGACCCGGATGCCGCCGAGGCCTTCGCTGAGCGCATCCGCAGTGAGCTGCACATGGACGCGTACCTACCGAAATACGAGGAGCGGGTCCAGCTCGCCTGAGGAGCGGCTCGGTATGATCGGGCCGGTGGAGCGCCCGGTCATCACCTTCCTCACCGATTTCGGCCTCGACGGCGCTGCCGCGACCTGCCGGGGAGTGATGCTCTCGATCTGCCGCTGACGCGCAGATCGTCGATATCGGCCATACCGTGCGGAAGTACGCGATCGCCGATGGCGCCTGGGTCCTGCGCGCCTCCCTCCCCTTCATGCCGGTCGGCGTCCATGTCGGCGTCGTCGATCCTGGCGTCGGCACCGAACGCCGTCCGATCGCCATCAGGGTCGCGCGGGGAGACGTGCTGGTCGGGACCCGACAACGGTCTCCTGCTGCCGCCCGCGGACGTCCTCGGCGGAGCGGACGCGGCGCGCATCCTCACCAACCGCGACTACTGGCTGCCCGCCACCACGGCCACCTTCCACGGTCGCGACATCTTTGCTCCGGTCGCGGCGCACCTGGCCGCCGGAAGCGCCGCGTTCGAGCAGCTCGGCCCCGAGGTGCACGCTCGATGAGCTCGTCCAGCTGCCGGCCGCCAGCGCGTCGGTGCGCGACGGCGCGCTCGACACCGCGGTCACGTACGTCGACAGCTTCGGCAACCTGCGCCTGGCCGGGACGCGAGAGGACCTCGCCGCGGCCATCGGGCCGCTCGACGAAGAGCCGTCGGTCGAAATCGTGCTCGGCCCGCGACGGACCAGCCGCCCGGACCGAAGCGACGAGGTTCCGTCAGACCTTCGGACGGGCTCCCGTCGGCTCATCGCTCGTGTACGTCGATCAGCTCTGGCGGCCTTGCCATCGCGGACAACCAGGGAAACGCCGCCGCGCGCCTGGGCCTCGAGGTCGGTCGACCGCCGTTCGGATCAGCCGCGCCTGATGTCGGGCCCGTTCATCTCCTTCCTTACCGACTTCGGCGGCGCGGCATCGGCGCCGGCGGTCTGCCGCGGCGTGATGTTGGGGATCGCGCCGGACGCCCGCATCTGCGACATCACCCACTCGGTATCCCGGTTCGCGGTGCGCGACGGTGCCTTTCTCCTGTCCTGCACAGTGCCCTACCTTCCCGTCGGGGTGCATCTCGCCGTCGTCGATCCGGGGGTCGGCACGGATCGGCGCCCGATCGCGATCCGCGCGGCGCGCGGCGACTTCCTGGTCGGTCCGGACAACGGGCTCCTCGTCGCCCGCCGCCGACGGGCTGGGCGGGATCGACGAGGTCCGAGTCGCTCGAGAACGCCGCGCTCTGGCTGCCCCAGGTCTCCTCCACCTTTCATGGGCGCGACCTGTTCGCGCCGGTGGCCGCGCACCTCGCCGCGGGAGTCGCCTTCAGCTCTCTCGGACCGCAGCTCCAGGCTGACGAGATCGTCGACCTCCGCCTGCCCGATGCAGTGGCGCGGGATGGCGGCCTGGACACCGCCGTCCTCTTCATCGATACCTTCGGCAACTGCACGCTTGGCCGGACAGGCAAGCGATCTCGCGAGCCTCACCGGCGCGCTTCAACCTGCCCGGATTCGCGGTCATCGTCGAGGGCCGGCGAAGCGTCGTGCCGTGGGCAGCCACCTTCGGCGCGGTGGCCGGCGGCAGCGCCGCTCGCTGTACGAGGACGCCGATTACGCGGGTCTCGCGATCGGTGTGAACCAGGGCTCCGCCGCGGAGCAGTTCGGCCTCGAGATCGACCGGCCGATTCGGCTGGAGCCCACCTGACGCCTATGGCGGGCGCACCGCTCCTCGAGGTGGAGGCGCTCACCTTTCGCTACCGGCGGGCGTCCGAGCCCGCGATTCGCGACCTCTCGCTCACCATCGACCCCGGGGAGGTCCTCCTCGTCGCCGGCCCGTCGGGCTGTGGCAAGAGCACGCTGATCCGCGCCATCAACGGTCTGATCCCGCATGCCTATCCGGGCGATCTGCAGGGGGTCGTCCGCGTCGATGGCCACCCGACGACCGAGCTGCGGATGCGCGATATCGCGCTGACGGTCGGGACGATGCTCCAGGATCCCGGCCCAGCCAGATCGTCGGCGCGACGGTCGAGGCGGAGCTCGCCTTCGGGCCCGAGAACCTCGGCCATGCGCCCGGCCGAGATCCGGCAGCGCATCGGCGAGGTCGATCGCCGCAGGCGGGAATCGAGGCGCTGCGCGGGCGCGAGACCGCCGGCGCTCTCCGGCGGCGAGCGCCAGCTGCTTGCCATGGCCGGCATCCTCATGCTTCGACCTCGCCTGTACGTCGTCGACGAACCGCTCGCCAACCTCGACCCGGCCACCGCTCGCCGTCTCCTCGCCACACTGCGCGACGCTCGCCGACGAGGGCCACGCGGTCGTCATCGTCGAGCACCGCGTCGAGGAGGCGCTGGACCTCCGCCCGGACCGCGTCCTCTACCTCGATGAGGGCTGCGCCGCTACCTCGGGCCGGTCGATGGCTTCCTCGCAGATCGCCGATCCCGAAGCCGTCAAGCTGCCGTTCGAGGTCGTGCTCGAGCGCGCCCGAGAGTCAGGCGACGGGGCACCGCCGCTGCCGCGAGCCCGAGCACGCGGGTCCCGCCGATGCCCGTCGAGGCCCGCCGCGTCTCGATTCCGCGGCGTGCACGCGGCGCTACGGGGGGCGGCGAGGTCCTGCGCGGCATCGACGCCCGCTTCGGCGCGCGCGAGATCGTGGCCGTGCTGGGCCCGAACGGCTCCGGCAAGACGACGCTCTTCCGGACCGCGATGCGCCTCATCGTGCCGATCGGCCGGATCGGTCACGGTCGATGGCCTGCCCGTCGCGGACCGCACCGTGGCCGAGCTCGCGCACGTCTTCGGCTACGTCTTCCAGAGCCCCAGCCAGATGCTGTTCGCGCGCACGGTCCGCGAGGAGCTGCTGTTCGGGCCGCGCAACCTGGGCCTGCGATCCGGCACGATCCCGAGGGATCGGCTCTCGAGTCTCTCCGCCGCGACGTCGCTCGACGACGTCGAGGACATCCTCGACAGGCCGCCGCTCACCCTCTCGTTCGGCCAGCAGAAGCGGCTCGCGCTGGCGATCGCGCCTCGGCCTCCGGCCCCCGACGCTCATCCTCGACGAGCCCTCGGCCGGCCAGGACCACCGCACGCGCGAATCGCTTCATGCGGAGGTCGCTAGCGATCCCCGGGCTCGAGAGCCTCTACCTCGTCACCCACGATGTCGACCTTGCATTGACGCACGCGGACCGTATCCTGCTGTTCGCGACGGTCGAGATCGTCGCCGACGGTCCGCCCGACGAGGTGATCGTCGACGAAGAGCGCTGGACGCAGCTGCAACCTGCGACCCGACGTCGCTCATCGAGGCGAACCTCGCCCACCTGCACGCACGGCAGCCGCTTCCTTGACGCGTCGGCCCTTGCGCATCTGGTCGTCGCGCGCGAATCTGAGCGTCGCAGCATCACGGAGGGAGGGCCGGCGAAACAAGGTCGACCCGCCTGAGGGGGTGTCGGACGAATCATCGGAGGAGATACGGCTTATGTCCAGCACTGCCATCGGTCGCGACGACCGGACCAGCCCGATGTGGGAAGTCACCTCGCGCACCGATCGTCTACGCGGCGATCGGCGCCGCCCTGTACGGCGTCCTGGCGCAGTTCAGCTTCCTGCTGCCGGGCACCGCGAACGTCTCCGTCTGCGCCCGCCTTCGCGCTCGTGCCGTTCTTCGGCTTCGCGTTCGGCCCGATCGTCGGCCTCTTCATCGGCCTCGTCGGCAACGCGATCGGCGACCAGATCAGCGGCTGGGGGCTGCTGACCTCCTGGAACTGGAGCATCGCCAACGGCCTCGTCGGCCTGATCGCCGGTCCTCGCGCTACTCGCTGCCGCGACATGGTCACGGCAACCGGCTGCGTGCCATCGGCGGCCGTCGCATCGCGCGCTGGCGGTCGTCGATCGGCTTCCTGTTCGTGTTCACCGACATGTGGCTCGGCACGGCCGACAGCTTCGACACGGCGTTGGTCGACGACTATCATCCCGGTGGTCATCGGCGACCTGATCGTGGCCGATCGATCCTGGTCCCGATCCTGGTCTACGGCGTGGGAGCCGGTGCAGGCGCAGCTCGGCCGCTAGCGCCGCTGCACGAGCATCGCGCGTGAACGTCGCGCCGCGCTATCTCGGCCGGGGGTCGTGGCTCGCACGCCGCGACCCCCGCGTCCTGGTCCTCGTCCTCGCGCTCTTCATCTTCACCGTCATCCAGGTCTGGGACCTGCGAATCCTTGCCGGGCTGGCGCTGGTCGGCCTATCGTCTACTACCGCTCGGCCCGGATCCCGTTCAGCCAGGTGCGGCGCAACTGGGCATATCGTCGCTCTTCTTCATCGGCTTCGTCGTGGTGATCAACACGCTCATCACCGGCGGCGAGCTCGCGAGGCTCTCGGTGCCGCAGATCTTCACGTCTACTTCCAGCTGCCGCTGCTCGGCACGCCGATCTCGGCCGAGTCGGTCACCTACGCGGTGCGCCCAGTGCCTGCGCTTCCTGTCGATGGCGCCGATCGGCTTCCCGATCGCCTTCGCCATCGCCCCGGGCGACTTCGGCCCGACCTTCGCGCGCCTCGGCGTGCCCGTACAAGTTCGCCGTCGCGCTCGACCTGACGTTCCGCTTCCTGCCGTCGCTTGCCGCGGATATGCAGACGACGATCGACGCGCAGCGGATCCGTGGCTACGACTGGGACGAAGGATCGGCGCGTGGCCCGATCGGCAGGCTGCGCCGATCGGTCCCGCTCATCGTGCCGCGTCACGATCAACGCGATCGCCGGCGCCGAGGACACGATCGACGCGATGGACCTGCGCGCCTTCGGGACCGGGCACGCGGACCTGGCTGCGGGAGCTCGCCTTCGGCCGGACCGACCTGGTGGTCCTGATCGGCTTCGCGCTCCTGCTGGTCGCGATCACGATTCTCAGCCAGACCGGCGCATACGCGGCTCTGGGTGCCGCAGCCGCTGATCGACCTCGCCGGTTGACCACCCCGATGTTGACAGGTTGTGGATAACCCGGCCATGAGCGATCAAGTTGGTGGACAAGCGGGTTAGCAGGCCCGGCGCGCCGCCCTATCGTTAACGGCGTCCCGGAGGAGCCGGATACGACTTGGAGATTGCATCAAGAGTCGAGGATGGTTCCTCCGGGGCGTTTTTGTGTCCGGACTCGCTGCGCGCCGAGCTAGCGCAGGAGCCACGCCGATAGGTCGGCCGGAAGCCGAGGCTGCGCAGGCGCTCCGCGAGCGCTGACTCGGCGACGCGGCACGCGGTCGACGCGCTCGAGGCGAAGCTCGCGCAACGGGCCGCCCGGAGCGACCAGCCCCGGAGCGCCGCCAGCGCCGGGCGTGCGACCTCCTCATCGGCGAAGGCCGGCAGGGTGATCAGCCCACGCGCGCCGCGCTCCACGTAGAGGGCCGCCGCCCCATCGACCAGCACCACGTACGCGCCCGGCGACGCGCTGCAGGCTGAGGCGCTCCGTCCTCGTCGCGTCGCGGCCAGGGCAGCGCCGCGCCATATGGCTGTGCCGGGTCGGCGGCGGCCAGAAGCAGCGCCGAGGGCTCGCGGTCAGGATCGCGCTGCGCGCCGTAGCCGGTCGACCGCCCCGGGCAAGGCAAATTGCGCAGCGCCCAGGCCGTCGACGAAATAGCCGCGGCGCGCACGCCCCGACTCCTCCATCGCCTTCAGGACCGGGTAGACCGAAGCGAAGCCGCCGGCCAGGCCCTCGGCGAGCACTGCCTCACGAGTCACCACCCCGTAGCGCTCGAGGAGCGCCGTGCGCAGTCGCGTGGCCCCGCTCGGTCGGCGAGCGGCTCTCGCCGACGAGGTCCGCGACACGCGACCAGCGCCCTGCCGCGCGCGGCGGGCCGAGCGCAAGCAGGCGACCGGGGCGCGGGCGGGGGCGTGACCGTGAGCGCGGCAGGCCACAGCGCACGCAGCGGGGCGAAGGTGTCGTTAGTCACCTCGCCGGCCCAGACGAGATCCCACACCGCGTCGAGCAGCTCGTCGTCGCTCCGGGCGTCCGGCACGGCAAGCCGCAGCTCGCGGAAGAAGCTCGCGCCGCGGCGGTCGAAGTGCTCGCGCAGGCGGTCATGCAGCGGTCCCTCGGGCCGATCGGCATCGCCCACCGTGGCCAGCAGGTCGACGCGGTCACGCCGGTAGAGCGCGACGCGCCCGTCGTCACGCCCCAGCGACCCGCGCCCGATCCAGACCACTTCCCCCGCGGCGCCCAGCTCGTCGAGGAGGCGCGGGCTGTAGTCGCGCACCCGGGCGCGCAGCACGTCCCGCTCGAGGATCGTCATCGGGATCGGCACGCCCTCCAGCTGGACGATCGCCTCGAGGAGCCGATCGGGGCCGCCCGCCGGCGAGCCGATCCCCTGCCAGGCCGGCAGGAAGCGTGCGAGTGCCTCGGCGGGCATCGGCTCGACCTCGCGCCGAAGGCGGGCAAGGGAACGCCGCCTGAGGGCGCGAAGGACGTCGGCATCGGTGAACTCGCGCTCGACCCCGCCGGGCCGGAACTCGCCCTCCAGCAGCGAACCTGCGGCCGCCAGGGCGCGCAGCCGCTCCAGGGCCGATGACGCGGCGATCCCCCAACGCCCCGCGGGTCCCGCCGCCGTGAACGGCGCGTGGGTTCGGGCCCAGCGCAGCAGCAGGCCGTCGAGCGGCAGCTCGGTGGGCCCCAGCCAGGTGTCGGCGACGCCGGGAGGAGGGCTGACGCCCGAGCGCATCGCGGTAGCGGGCCAGGTCCTCGATCGCGATCCAGCGTTCCTCGCCGCCCACGCGGATCGACAGCGCGCGGCGCGAGCGGTCCAGCGCCGCCAGGGCGTCGGCGGCGCCAAGTCCCTCGCATCGTGCCTCGACCTCGTCCGCGCGCAGGTCGCCGACGCGCCGCAGCAGATCGTGGACGCCGTCGATGGTCTTCGCGCGCCGCCCGCCGGCCAGCGCCTGCAGCTCCAGCTCCAGGTCGCTGACCGCCGCGGGATCGAGAAGCTCGCGCAGCTCCTCAGCGCCGAGGAGCTCGGCGAGCAGCTCGCGGTCGAGCGCCAGCGCCTGTGCGCGACGCTCGGCGAGCGGGGCGTCGCCCTCGTACATGAAGCTGCCCACGTAATCGAAGAGAAGGGAAGCGGCGAACGGGGAGGCAGTCGCCGTCTCGAGGCTCACGATCCTCAGCGTGCGAGACCGGATCGCGGCAAGCGACTTCACGCAGGGCGGGAACGTCGAACACGTCGCGCAGGCACTCGCGGTAGGTCTCGAGCACGATCGGGAACGAGCCGTAGCGGGATGCCACCTTGAGCAGGTCCGCGGACCGCTGGCGCTGCATCCACAGCGGCGTACGCTGACCCGGCCGACGTCGCGGCAGGAGCAGGGCGCGAGCCGCATTCTCGCGGAAGCGCGCCGCGAAGAGGGCTGAGCCGCCGAGCCATCGGCCATGAGCAGCTCTTCGACCTCGTCGGGGTCGATGATCACAGCATCGTCGAGGGGCGCCTGGTCGGCCTCCGGCAGGCGAACGGCGATGCCGTCATCGGTCCAGATCGTCTGCACCTCGAGGCCGCGCTGGCGCAGCCGCGCTTCGATCGCCATCGACCACGGCGCATGGACCCGGCCACCGAACGGCGAGAGGAGGCAGATGCGCCAGTCGCCGAGCTCGTCGCGGAAGCGCTCGATCACGATCGTGCGGTCGGTCGGCAGCGATCCCGTGGCGCCTCGCGCTGCTCCTCGAGGTAGGCGACCAGGTTCGTCGCCGCCTTCTCGTCCAGGTGCGTGATCGCGCTGCAGCCGCGCGACGGCGGCACGGTCGCCGAGCGACTCGTCGATCCCGGACGAATGCGCCGATGGCGCGACCCAGCTCTACCGGGCGGCCGATCGCATCGCCGTGCCAGAACGGCATCTTCCCAGGCTCGCCGGGAGCCGGCGTGACGATCACCCGATCGGGCGTGATCTCCTCGATGCGCCAGCGACGAGGCGCCGAGCAGGAAGACCTCGCCGACCCGGCTCTCGTAGACCATCTCCTCGTCCAGCTCGCCGACGCGACGCCCTTGCCTTCCCATCGTCGCCGGCCAGGAAGACGCCGAACAGCCCGCGATCCGGAATCGTGCCGCCGGACATGATCGCCACCACCCGCGCGTCGTTGCGGCTCTGGATCGTGCCCGCCTCGCGATCCCAGATGATGCGCGGCTTCAGCTCGGCGAACTCGTCCGACGGATAGCGGCCGGAGAGCATGTCGAGCACGCCCTCGAGCTGCTCGCGGGAGAGATCGCGGAAGTTCTCGGCGCCGCTGACGAGGGCGTGCAGCGTCGTCGACCGCTCACGAGTCCACCGCGCAGATCGCGACGATCTGCTGGGCCAGGACGTCGAGCGGGTTGCGCGGGATGCTTCGTCTCCTCGATGGCGCCGTCGTTCATCCGCTCGACGACGACCGCCGACTCCACCAGGTCGCCGCGGAACTTCGGGAAGATCTTGCCGGTCGAGGGCTCGCCGACCTGGTGGCCCGGCGCGACCGATGCGCTGCAGCCCGGCCGCGACCGAGGGCGGCGCCTCGATCTGGATCACGAGGTCGATCGCTCCCATGTCGATCCCCAGCTCGAGGCTCGAGGTCGCGACCAGCGCCGGCAGCCTGCCCTCCTTCAGCGCCTCCTCGATCTCGAGCCGCTGCTCGCGCGCGATCGAGCCGTGGTGGGCGCGCACGAGCTCCTCCCCGGCCAGCTCGTTCAGCCGCGCTGCTCATGCGCTCAGCGAGCCTGCGCGAGTTGACGAAGATCAGGGTCGACCGATGCGCCCGGATCAGCTCGAGCAGTCGCGGATAGATGCTCGGCCAGATCGAATGCCGGCCGTCGGGTGCCGAGGCAGGCCCGCCGGGCGCCTCGGCAGGATCGATCGCCTCGCCCATCCGGCTCATGTCCTCGACCGGCACGATGACCTCGAGGTCGAGCTCCTTGCGCGAGCCGGCATCGACGATCTCGACCTCGCGCCCGGCACCGCCGAGGAACGCCGCGATGGCAGAGAGGGGCCGCTGTGTCGCCGACAGCCCGATCCGCTGCGGCTCGCGCTTCGGTCAGCGCCGAGAGCCGCTCGAGCGAGAGCGCCAGGTGCGCGCCGCGCTTGGTGCCGGCCATGGCGTGGACCTCATCCACGATGACGTGCTCGACGCCTCGCAGCATCTCGCGCGCCTGGCTGGTGAGCAGCAGGTAGAGCGCTCTCGGGCGTCGTGACGAGGATGTCGGGCGGGGTCTTGACCAGCCGGCGCCGCGCGTCGGCGGGCGTGTCGCCGGTGCGCGACGCGACGCCGATCTCGGCGACGGCGATTCCCATCCGTTCGGCGATGCGGCGGATGCCGGCCAGGGGAGCCCGCAGGTTGCGCTCCACGTCGTAGGTCAGCGCCTTCAGCGGGCTGACGTACAGGACTCGGACCGAGCGTCGATCCGTCGCCTCCTCGGCCATCAGCCGATCGACGCACCAGAGGAAGGCGGCGAGGGTCTTGCCGCTCCCGGTGGGAGCGTGAATCAGGGTATGACGCCCGCCGCTGATCGCCGGCCAGCCCAGCTCCTGGGCGCGCGTGGGCTCCGCGAAGGCCTCCCGGAACCAGGTTCGGGTCGGCTCCGTGAAGGGCGCGAGCGGATCGGCAGCGGGCGCGAGGAGGAGGTGGTCACGGCGGCGTCAAGTCTATCGGTCCTTCAGGATCTGACCGATTCCTGCCACCGCATGACATGAATGCGTCCGGTCAGGCCACCCGCCATACACGCCAGAGGGCGGCGGGATCGGAGAGAAGATCACCGTGCACCAGGAAGAAGTCGCGGGACCGCCCTCGCGGATGACGCCCGCCTCGGCCTCGCCGAGCAGCTCGCCGCCGCGCCATGTGGCCGCTGCGAGGGCCTCCCATGGCTGGAGCCCGGCCTCGACCATCGAGCCAATCTCCCAGGCGAGCTGGTTCGCCCGCAGCGACCCGCCGCCGAAGTCGGTGCCCGCCGCGATCGCGACCCCCGCACCGGCAGCCAGTCGAACGCTCTCCCGCGCACGCTCCAGGCGCTCGACGATCCGGGTCCTGCCTTCCTCCTCCGCGAAACGTGGCAGCGAAGTCGTCTGTCCAAAGGAGGAGCCACGAATGCATGACCGCGAGGGTGCTCACCAGCCGCGTCGCGCGCTCCGCCATCCGCCCGGCCAACGCTGCGTCGAGCTGAAGCCATGCTCGATGGCATCGACCCCGCCCTCCACCGCGACCTGCGCACCGTTCAGACGCCCGGCATGCGCGGTCACGCGCGCCTGGCGCGCGTGGGCCGCCTCCACGACGGCCGCCACCTCGGCGATCTGTCCACGGCGCGGTCTCGGATCGGGGCCGTCGAGATACAGCTTGATGAAGTCCGCACCGTCGTCGAGCTGGCGGAGCGACGCCGCGAGGAGCTCGTCACCGTTCGACGCCTCGGCCGTGGCCAGGTTCGCGATCGTGCCCGCGCGCATCACCCAGGAGCCCGCCGCGCGCAGGTAGGGTCGATCCCGGCGTCCCGCCCAGCGGTCGCGCACGCCGAGGGCAAGCGCGCGCTCGCGGCCGTCGGCCGGGTCGATGCCGATCGGGATCCGACGTCGCGCAGCCAGCGGATGCCCGCCGCGTGCGCCAGCGCGCCGTTCGCCTCTGCCACGTCGACCAATCGCTCGGCCGGTTCGAGAACCGTTCGATCCAGTTCGCCCCGCCGGTCCGGTGACGTGGCTGTGCGCGTCGACCATCCCGGGAACGATCGTTGCGCCACTGGCGTCGACGATCTGCGCGTCGCCGGGGTCCTCCTCCCCGTCGGCAGGACGGATCGACGAGATGACGTGCTCGTCGACGAGGATGCTGACGCCCAGGCGGAGACGATCCGACCGCGCATCGGTCAACGCCGCACCGCGGTACAGGACGCGAATGCCGACACCTGGATTATCGATCGTTCAGCCCACCAGCGACCGATAGAGCTCGACCGTCTCGCCGGCGATCGCGCGCCAGCTGAAATGCTCGATCGCCCGCCGCCGACCGACGCGTCCCATGACCTCGCGGTGGTCGGGTCGGCCATCAGGCGATTGATCGCGCCGGCCAGGTTCATCTCGAAGCGATCCGGGTCGACCGGCACCATCGGATCGTCCAGGCTCGATCTCGACCGGGACCAGGAGGCCCGTCTCGCCGTCGACGACCACCTCCGGGATGCCGCCGACCGCCGCTGGCCACGACCGGCGTCTCGCAGGCCATCGCCTCCAGGTTGATGATCCCGAACGGCTCGTAGACCGACGGGCAGAAGAAGAGCGGCCGCGTGGCTGTACAGCTGCGATGCGCGTCCTCGCGCGGCACCATCTCCGGAATCCAGACGACGTTCGGCCGTGCTCGCGCCGCGCCTGCGGCGACCGCCTCGCTCCATCTCGGCGGCGATCTCGGGCGTGTCGGGCGCCCGGCGCACAGCACGACCTGAGCCCCGGGTCGATCTGCCGGATCGCGCGGACCAGGTGGACGATCCCCTTCTGGCGGCGTGATCCGGCCGACGAAGAGGACGTAGGGCCGGCTCGGGATCGATGCCGTACCGCTCCAGGCGCATCGGTCGCGGGTCGGGCCGGTAGAGGTCGGTGTCGATGCCGTTGTGGATGACGCGGACCCGCTCGGGCGGGACGTCGAAGAGACGCAGCACGTCGTCGCGCGTTCCCTGGCGAGACGGCGATCACGGCGTCGGCCATTCTCGCAGCGCCGTCTGCTCGACCCAGGCGCGACAGTCGTAGCCGCCGCCCAGCTGCTCGCGCTTCCAGGGCCGCAGCGGCTCGAGCGAGTGGGCCGTCACGACCAGCGGGATGCCCGTAGGCTGCTTGACCAGGCATGCCGGCAAGGTGGGTGTACCAGGTGTGGCAGTGGACGACGTCCGCGCTCACCGGATCCGAAAGAAAGGCGACGTCGCGGCTCAGCGCGCCGAGCATCGGCCGCAGCGGTTCTGCGGCCGTGCCGAGATCGTGCGGCGCGGGATAGCCACGGATGCGCATGCCGGTGCCGTCATCGGAGTGCGGTGCCGAAGGTCCGGACGTCGAGCTGAACCAGGCGCCGGAGCTCTCGCGTCAGCTCCCCGACGTGCACGCCGGCTCCCCCGTAGATGTCGGGCGGAAACTCGTTGGTCAGGATCAGGGCCTGCACCCGCGCAGCATACGGCCCGACCTCGTCGGCCCCATGGGCTGAATACTCCCTGTAGTATCCTGAGCGGGCCATGACGATCGAACCCGCCCCCGTCGCGCAGGAGCTCACGCTGGCATCGACGGCATGACCTGCGCCTCCTGCGTGAACCGCATCGAGCGCTACCTGCACCGTGCGAACGGCGTGGGAACGGCCAGCGTCAACCTCGCCACCGAGCGGGCGACGGTCGCTACGACCCCGGCCAGATCGACCGGGCCGGGATCGTCCGCGCCATCGAGGCGGCGGGGTACGACGTGGTCCCGAAGGTCACCCCGGGCGGACCGTCGGCCCCGGACGCGGCGACCAGCGCGAGCTGCTGTGGAGCGCCCTCGCCGCCACGCGGCATCGGCCTGGTGATGATGGCAGTCATGCTCTGGCCCGGCGGCATCGGCTGGCCGGTCGATCGGATCAACGTCTGGTTGCTCGCTCCCGCGACGATCGTGGAGTTCGTCTTCGGCCGGCGGTTCCTCGATCGCGGCCTGGCGCGGGCTGCGCCGACCTCGACCTGAACATGAACACCCTGGTCGCGATGGGGACGCTGGCGGCATACGGCTATTCGCTGATCCTGACCCTCTTCCCGGAGGCCATCGCCTCGGCGGGGCTCGGCAGCGAGACCTACTTCGACAGCGCTGCGGTGATCATCGGCCTGGTCCTGCTGGGCCGCTGGCTGAGGCCCGAGCCAAGGCACCAGGCGGCGGCGCGCCGTGCGGGCGATGCTCGCGCTCGCAGCCCGAGACGGCGCGCGTCGTCCGGGGCGGCGCGAGGACGCGATCTCCCGCTGGGCGATGTCCGGCCGGCGACCTGGTGCGCGTCCGCCCGGGCGAGAAGGTGCCGGTCGACGGCGTCGTCTCGAGGGCGGTCCGCGGTCGACGAGTCGATGCTGACCGGCGAGACCGCTCCGGTCGACAAGGCGCGCCGGCGACCGGGTGATCGGCGGGACCGTCGAACAAGACCGGCAGTTCGTCGATGCGGGCCGACGAGGGTCGGCAGCGAGACGGCGCTGGCGCAGATCGTCCGGCTGGTCGAGCAGCGCAGGGCTCGAAGGCGCCGATCCAGCGGCTGGCCGACCGGGTCGCCGGCGTGGTTCGTGCCGCGGTGATCGGCGTCGCGCTGCTGACCTCGCGGCTGGCTGGTCGTCTGGGTCCGGAGCCGCGGCTGACGCTGCGCGCTGGCAGACGGCCATCGCCGTGCTGGTCATCGCCTGCCCGTGCGCGCTGGGCCTGGCGACGCCGACGGCGATCATGGTCGGCACCGGCAGGCGCGCCGAGCACGGGATCCTGATCAGGGACGGCGAGGCCCTGGAGCGGGCCCGCGCGGATCGACACGTCGTGCTCGACAAGACCGGCACGATGACCCGAGGGCCGGCCGGCGCGTGACGGCGATCGATGCCGCCGACGGGATGCCGGAGCGCGAGCTGCTGCGGCTCGCGGCGGCGGCGGAGCGCGGCAGCGAGCATCCGCTGGCCGAGGCGATCGTCGCGCCGCGCGCGCCAGCGCTGGGCTCTCGACGTCACGCGGGGACGGCTTCGAGGCGCTCGCCGGGCACGGGGCATCCGCGCGAATGTCGAGGGCAGGCAGGTGCTGATCGCAACCGAACGTGCAGCTCAGCGCTCGGGCGTCGACCCCTCCCGGCTGGCGCGAGGCCGGGCGCGTGCGGACCGCCTCGAGGCGGGCACGCCGTGCTCGTCGCGGTCGACGGCCGGCTGCCGGGCTGTCGCCGTCGCCGATACGTGCGGCCGGACGCCGGGCGCGCCGTCGGCGCGCTGAGACCGACAGGCTCGACGTCTGGATGCTGACCGGCGACAATCGGGCACCACCGCACTGGCGATCGGCGGCAGGTGGGGATCGGCCCGACGAGTGCTGGCGGAGGTCGCTCCCGGGCGACAAGGTGGCGAGGGTGGCCGACGCTGCAGCGCGCGGGCGGGTGGTGGCGATGGTCGGGCGACGGGATCAACGATGCGCCCGCGCTGGCGCAGGCCGACCTCGGGATCGCGATCGGCACGGGCGCCGACGTGGCGCGCGAGGCATCGGATATCACGATCATCGGGGAGCGGCTCGAGAGCGTTCCGGCGGCCCTCTCGCTGAGCCGCGCGACCCTGCGCGTCATCAAGCAGAACCTCGGCTGGGCCTTCGCGTACAACGTCGTGCTCATTCCGGTGGCCGCGGGGCTCCTCTTTCCGGCGGCGGGGATCCTCCTGAACCCGGCCCTTGCCGCCGGTGCAATGGCGCTCTCGAGCGTGAGCGTGGTCGCCAACTCGCTGCGCCTGCGCAGCTTCCGCCCGGAGCCGCGACCGAGACTGGATGCGAAGCCGATGACCCGTACAGACGACGCGCGGTCGGCAGTTGATCCGGTGTGTGGCATGACCGTCGATCCCGCTGCCGCCCGCCGCCACGGGCTGGAGGTCGAGCATGGCGGCCTCACCTACCAGTTCTGTGGGAGGGGCTGCATGCTGGACTTCCGAGAGGATCCGCAGACCTACCTGGCTCCCGGCTACCTGCCGCACATGTAGCTTCCACGCGATCCGTGAGGAAGTTGGCATAATCGCCACCAAATCGGACGTGGAGACGGCTGAGCTGTATGTATCCGTGGTCTGAGACCTGCAAGGGCGCCTGGACGAGCACGTGCTCGAGAGCCGGGCGCTGGCGGACAACCCGCTCGGCGACCCACACCGCCGCCCCCTCTGGGTCTACACGCCGCCGGGGTACGACGAGGCACCCGATCGCCGCTACCCAACCGTCTACCTGATCCAGGGCTTGACCGGACAGCTCGACATGTGGCGCAACCGGACGGCCTTCAGCCCCACCACGCCGGAGGCTGTCGATGGACTCTTCGCGGAGGGCTCCCCGCCGGTCATCGTGGTCTACGTCGACGCCTGGACGAGCCTTGGCGGCAGCCAGTTCCTGGACTCGTCCGGCACCGGCCGATATCACACCTACTTCTGCGACGAGGTGGTTCCGTGGGTCGACGGCAGCTACCGAACGGTGGCGGACCGAGACCACCGAGCGGTGGCCGGCAAATCGAGCGGCGGCTATGGCGCGATGGTCACCCCCATGCTCCGCCCGGACCTCTTCGGCGCATTCGCCACGCATGCCGGCGACGCGCTCTTCGAGGTCTGCTATCAGCCCGACTTCCGTGAGGCGACGCGCGCCCTCCGCGAGGCTTACGAGGGCTCGTACGAGGCCTTCTGGACCGACCTGCGCGCGCGTCCTGGGCGCTCAAAGTCGACCGATGGCGTCCTCCTCAACGTCTGGTGCATGGCGGCCTGCTACTCGACCGATGCCGATGGCAGCGTCCGCCTGCCGTTCGAGGTGGAGACGGGTCGCCTCATCCCTGAGATCTGGGAGCGGTGGCTGCGGTGGGACCCCGTTCGCATGGCCGCCGACCACGCCGAGGCACTCCGTTCGATGCGCGCGATCTGGATTGATGCCGGCCGCAGCGATGACTACTACCTCGACCTCGGTGCGCAGGCGTTCCTGGCCGAGCTGAGCGCGCTCGGGCTCGAGCAGCGGGTCCGTTTCGAGCTGTTCGAAGGCACGCACGGCGGAATCGCCTGGCGCTACCCGGCGGCGATCCGCTTCCTCGCCGAAGCGATGGCGCAGTGACAGGGCAACGGTCGCGCGACCGCGTGGTATGGATCGTGCTGCCGCACGCAACAGGCGTGCCGCCGACTCGGTGAACGTGCGCCCGCAACCCGGAAGGGGGCACGTTACGCACACCGTCCTCGTCGTGGATGACGAACCCGCGATCCGCCAGCTGCTCGACGATCTGCTGAGCGCTGAGGGCCACGCCGTCCTGAGCGCGACCGATGGTCGCAATGCGCTGGACAAGCTGCGCGCCGGCGCCCGGCCGTGCGTCATCCTCCTCGACCTGATGATGCCGCTGCTCGATGGGTGGCAGACCGCTCAGCAGCTGCGGAATGACCCCGACCTTCGCACCATTCCCTTCGCCGTCATCGCGGCCAACCCCCGCTACGAGGCGGACGCATATCGCATGGGGGCCGCGGCCTGGCTCGGGAAGCCGGTCGAGATCGACGTCCTGCTCGAAACCGTCGAGCATCTGTGTCAGGCCGCCTGAGACGGTATGGGGATCGACGCCCAGGAGATCTTTCGCTCTCGGGAGGGCCTCGACGCCGTCCTTGACCACGTGACGGACGGCGTAACGGTCCAGGACCCGTCCGGCCGGATCGTGTATGCCAACCGCGCCGCGCTGCCGGCGATCGGATTCAAGAGCCTGGAGGAGCTGCTGCAGGCGCCGAGCGCCGAGGTGCTGCGCCGCTTTGAGCTGTTGGACGAGGGGGGAAAGCCCTTCTCGCTCGACCAGCTCCCTGGCCGTCGCGCCCTGGCAGGGGAGGCCCCTCCGCCGGTGATCGTGCGGTACCGCCCCACCGGCGCGGAGCAGGAACGCTACGCGCGCGTCACCGCGCGACCGATCCGAGGCGTCGACGGAACCGTCGACTACGTCGTGAACACCTTCCACGACATCACCGAGCTGAAGCGCGGCGAGCAGGCGCTTCGGTTCCTGGCGGGCGCGGGCGTGGCGCTGTCGACCTCGCTCGACTACGAAGCGACGCTCCGCACCGTCGCCCGGTTGGCCGTCCCGGCGGTCGCGGACTGGTGTGTCATCGACGTGATCGATGCAGAAGGGGGGAGCCACCGCGGCGCGTCGCGGTCTGGCATCGCGACCCTGCCAAGCGGGAGCTGGCAGCCGAGCTCATGGCGCGATTCCCGTCGGATCCCGACGCCAACCACGGCGTCGCGGAGGTGATTCGGACCCGGCGGCCGGAGGTGGTCAGCGAGCTGACCGCAGAGCAGATCTCCGGGGCCAGCCGCGGGCCGGAGCACGATCGGCTGGTGACCAGCCTCGGACTGCGCTCCTACATCATCGTTCCGCTCCTCGCCGGGGACCGGACGGTCGGGGCCATCACCCTCGTGGCGGCCGAGTCCGGCCGCAGCTTTGGGCCGCAGGAGCTGACCATCGCCGAGCTGCTCGCCCGCAGGGCCGCCCTGGCGGTCGAGAACTCGCGCCTCTACCGTGAGGCCGAGGAGGCCGTCACGGCCCGCGACTCCTTCCTGGCGATGGCCGCCCACGAGCTCCTTACCCCGCTCACCGTGGTGCGCGGCTACAGCCAGGGCCTGGTCCGGCTCGTCGAGCGACGGCGCGACCAGCCGGCGGCAGGCGGCGACACGATCACGATCGAGGCAGATCGCCTGCTGCGCGGCGCCCACAACGTCGACGCCAGCGCGCAACGCCTCACCCGGCTGATCCACGAGCTGCTCGATATCAGCCGGCTGCAGCAGGGAGCGCTCGAGCTCGAGCGCGCTCAGCTCGATCTGCGCGAGCTGGTTGGCGGCGTGATCGACACCGCGCGCGGACAGCAGGCGGAGGGCCGCTACCCGGCCGGCATCCGGGTACGGGCCAGCCTCCCCGATGCCCCGATCGTCGGCACCTGGGATGGCGCCCGCCTGGAGCATGTGCTCTTCAACGTGCTCGACAACGCCATGAAGTACTCACTTCCGGAGACAGAGATCGCGGTCGAGGTCAAGGCGGTGGACGAGGTTGCGTCGATCTCAGTCGTCGACCAGGGCATCGGCATCCCCGCCGATCAGCTCGAGGCGATCTTCGAGCCGTTTGGCCGCGCGTCGAACGTGGCCAATGCCGGCTTCCCCGGCTTCGGGATGGGGCTGGCGATCGGCCGCGAGATCGTGCAGCGTCACGGCGGCTCGATCGTCGCGGAGAGCGACGGTCCCGGGCGAGGAGCCCGGATGACCCTGCAGCTGCCGGTCGGCTAGGCGGCGACCACCCGGTCCCGCCCGGCGCGCTTGGCCATGAAGAGCGCGACGTCGGCGCTGCGCAGGAGCGACTCACGGGTGGGCTCGGCGTCGTCGAGCTGCGTGCAGCCGGCCGAGACGGTCACGTGCAGGATCTCCCCCTCCTGGCCGGGCACGGCCTGCCCCGCCAGCGCGCCGCGCACCTGCTCGGCGATCCGTTGCGCGTCAGCGAGCCGCGCCCCGTCGAGGATGACGATGAACTCCTCCCCGCCCAGGCGGGCGACGAGGTCCGCCGCGCGGAATCGGCTCCTGCAGGATCTCCGCGAAGAGCCGGAGGACTGCGTCGCCGACCTGGTGGCCATGCTGCTTGTTGAATCGGCCGAAGTGGTCGAGGTCGAAGATCACCGCCGAAAGCGGCCCGACCCCGTTCAGCCGCTCGCGGCGGCGGGCTGCGAGCATCCGCTCCAGCGTCTCGTCGAAGTATCGACGGTTGTACAGGCCGGTCAGCGCGTCGCGGATGGCCAGCTCCTCCACGTCGGCATGCAGGAAGGCGTTCGAGATTGCCAGCGCGGCATGGCCGGCCAGCAGCTCGAGGGCCTCGATCTCGATCGCACGCATCGGGGTGCTTCGACCGATGGTGATCGCCCCGATGACCACGCCGCCACGCAGCAACGGCACGCCGATGCCAACCGGCACATCGGGGATCGCCTCTTCGCGGACGCTCGCCGGATACCGATCGCGTCCGAACTGCTCATCGACCACGACCGCGCGTTCGCGGATCGCTCGCCCGGCCATTCCCTCGCCCGGATGGATCTCGCGGCCAACCGCTGTCGGGCGTGATCCCGACGCCGGCCGCAATGAGATATCGGCTCGTGGCTCGATCGAGGACCGTGATCGCCACCAGCTCGGCGCTGAGCATGCCGGCGACCGCCTCCGCGACCGCCGGATAGAGGAGCTTCGGGTCGAGGCTGCTGTTGACCGCCTCCGTGAACCGGTGCAGATCGTTGAAGACGCTGATCCGCTCGGTGAGGGCACGCCGGTCCTGGCCGAGCGCCACCGCGGCCCCGAGTCGCTGCGACAGGATCGCAACGAGGTCGCGATCAGTTCCGTCGAGGGGTCGCGAGGTCGACTCGACATTGAGGATCCCCATGAACTGACCGTCCACCAGCAGCGGTGCGCAGATCTCGCTCAGCACCGCATCGTCGAGCGCCACGTAGTCCGGATCGGCGCGCACATCGGGCACGAAGGCGAGCTCGCGGCTCCGCATCACCCGGCCGATGACGCCCTGCGAGCCATCGAAGGTCGGGATCGGCTCCGAATAGCCGCGCTGTGCGCCGAGACGCAGGAGGCCGCCGTCCGCGAGGTAGATCGAGACGAGCCCGTAGCTGAACCTGCCCACGAGAACGCCAAGCACCTGGTCGAGCATCTCGGGCGTCGGACCGCTGGTCGCCAGCACACGGCCAATCGACTCGATGGCGGCGATCTGGCGTGTCCTCCGGCGGTCGAGGACCGCGGACGAGCGCACCTGGCGCATCGCGCTCTGGAGCGCGCTCACGATGGAGCGCGTCCCGAACGCGAGGAGCATGCTGACCCCGGCCAGCGCGATCCCGCGCACCGCGATCTGTGAGCTTCCGCCGAGCCGATCGACCTCGGGCGCCAGGTAGATCGCGGACGCCAGCGCCGCGACCACCGCACCCTGTGGGACACCCACCGCCGCGGCGGCGGCCACGACCGGCACGAACAGCGAGGCGAGCGGTTTTGCCGGGCCCGCCCACGAGCTCCACGAGGGTGCCGACATAGGCGAGCACGACGGCAAAGCGCAGCATCGACCAGCCGATCGGCCACGCTCGCGCAAATCGACCGGGGAGGCGTCCCAGCCATGCCTGCAGCGGGACGAACAGCACACTGATCACCGCCGCCCGGAGGAGCTCGGGAGTGCCCCCGGAAACGAGGGCGACCGTCAGCGCGATCGGCGCCAGCAGCAGCGTGTAGAAGAGATACACGTCTGCCGCAAGCCAGCCCGGAATGCCGCCGAGCGGTGCGAGGCGGAGCGCGTGTGGAAGCCGAGCCCTCGAGCGCGGTCTGGTCGTGGCCATCGGGACGGACCGTACCGGAGTGCACGCGTCCGACCAATGGACCCGAAGTACCACGTCCGCGGTCGCTACTATTCGACCCTCAATGAGCGTCGCGCCATCGGCAGGGCTCGCCGAGGCCCTGCGCGGACTCGACCGCGACGGCCGGCTCCTGTTCGCAACCCGCGTCATCCGCATGTTCGGCTACGGCTTCCTTGCCGTGGTCCTCGCCCTGTACCTCGCGGCTCGCGGCTTCGACGGGGTGGCGATCGGCCTGATTCTCACGCTCACCCTGGTCGGCGACACCCTGATCTCGCTCTGGCTGACGACCCATGCCGATCGATACGGCCGACGCCTGGTCCTGATCGTCGGTGCCGTGCTTGATGGCGGTGGCGGGCGTCGTCTTCGCCGCCACGGACGCATTCCTTCTCCTCGTCGCGGCCGCGATCGTGGGCGTCATCAGCCCGAGCGGCAACGAGGTCGGCCCCTTCCTGGCGGTCGAGCAGGCAGCCCTCAGCCAGACGACGCCGGCGGTGCGACGGACCTCCGTCTTCGCCTGGTACAACCTCGCCGGCTCGATCGCGACCGCGGTCGGCTCCCTGGCCGGCGGCCTCCTCGCATCCGCGCTGCAGGGCGCGGGAGCGACGCCCGCTGGACAGCTACCGCGGAATCGTGATCGGCTATGCCCTGGTGGGGATCCTGCTGGGGATCGGCTTCGCCGGCGTGAGCCATGGCGGTCGAGGCGCCGCGCGCGGATCGCTCCACGCCGGAAGGGCTGGGCCGCCTGGGCCTGCGGCCCGCGTCGCGCTCGGTGGTGCTAAAGCTGGCTGGCCTCTTTTCGATCGACGCATTCGGAGGCGGGCTCGTGCCACAGAGCCTTCTCGCCTACTGGTTCCACCTGCGCTTCGGCGTCGAACCGGCGCTGCTCGGTACGATCTTCTTCGGTGCCAACATCCTTGCCGCAGTCTCGTCGCTGGCCGCGGCCAGGCTGGCGTCGCGCATCGGCCTGATCAACACGATGGTGTTCACCCACCTTCCTTCGAACGTGCTACTGATCCTCGTGCCGCTCATGCCAACCCTGCCCCTCGCCATCGCGGTCCTGCTGGCGCGGTTCAGCATCAGCCAGATGGACGTGCCGACCCGGCAGTCGTACACCATGGCCGTGGTCGAGGCCGACGAGCGGTCGGCCGCCGCCGGGGTGACGGGGATCGCGCGGACGACCGGGGCCGCGATCTCACCCATCGTCGCGGGCCCGTTGCTCGCCGATGCTGGCCTGGCCTCGATCCCGTTCTACCTGGCCGGCGGACTCAAGATCCTGTACGACCTGCTCCTCTACCGCGCATTTCGGACCGCCCGCCCGCCCGAGGAGCGCAGCTGAGTGGTACGTCGCATCGTGGAGGTGGCCGGGCGGCCCGCCCTCATCACCGGGTCGCTGGCGATCGCGGCCACGGTCGCCAGCGCGGCACTGCGCGTGGCAGGCGCCGGCGAGATCGTGATCTTCGTCGCAACGGCGCTCGCCCTTGCCAGCCTCGCAGCGGTTGTCGGTGAAGCCACTGACGAGCTCGGGGCGCGCCTGAATCCGGGGGCTACCGGGGTCCTGCAGTCGGCGCTCGGCAACCTGCCCGAGCTGTTCATCTGCATCTTTGCGCTGCGGGCTGGCCTCGTGGTCGTGGTCCAGACCGCGCTGATCGGCTCGATCCTCGCCAACAGCCTGCTCGTGCTCGGACTTGCGTTCGTGGTGGGAGGACTCCGAAACGGCTCGCAGCGCTTTGGCGCAGACACGACGCGGATGACGGCGATCCTGCTGGTCCTGTCTGTCGCTTCGCTGGCGATCCCGACGCTCGCCACGGCGCCGGGTGCGCCCGACTTCGGCCACGCTCGGGATCTCAGCGTCATCACGTCACTCGTTCTCCTGGTCGTCTTCGTGGCCAGCGTCCCCGCATCCGTGCGCGGAACCTTCGGGCCCTCCCACGAGGAGCGGCTTGCGACGCCGAGCTGGCCACTCCCTGCCTCGCTCGCCGTGCTGGCGATCGCGGGCCTGCTGGCGGCGGTGATCTCGGACTGGTTCGTCGAGGCGCTACGCCCTGCGATGGCGGGCCTGGGGATCTCGGAGGTGTTCGTTGGCCTGGTCGTGGTTGCCATCGCTGGCAACGCGGTGGAGAACGTCGTCGGAATCACCGCCGCCGCGCGAAACAAGGCAGATCTCGCGGTCAGCCTCATCCTCAACAGCAGCCTCCAGATCGCCCTTCTGCTGATCCCGGTCCTCGTCCTCCTCAGCATCGTGCTGGGCGGCGCGCCGCTCACGCTGGTGGCGCCGCCGCTGCTGATCGCCGCCCTCGGCCTGGCGTCGGTGCTCGGCGCCCTGATCGTCTTCGACGGCGAGTCGACCTGGCTCGAGGGCGCCGCCCTGATCGGCCTGTACGTGATCATCGCGGCCAGCGTCTGGTTCGGGACGCCGGTGGGCGGCTGATGGCGCGGGCACCCCGGCCGTTTCGCTTCCTGGCCGAAGCCGGCGCGGTCTCCGACGGCAGGGCGCTCGCCGAAGCCGCGCGCCGCGCCGAGGCGACCGGAATCGACGTGCTGGTGATCTCGGACCACCTGGTCGATAAGCTCGCCCCGGTCGCCCGCCCTGGCGACCGTTGCGGCAGTCACAGACCGCCTGCGCATCGGCACCTTCGTCCTCAACAACGACCTTCGCCACCCGGCCGTGCTGGCCCAGGATCTCGCCAGCCTCGACGTGCTGAGCGGGGGCAGGCTGGAGATCGGGATCGGCGCGGGCTGGAACGCTCCCGAGTACCGTGCCATCGGGCTGCCTTTCGAAGCAGTCGGCACGCGCGTCGCACGGCTGGAGGAGGCGGTTGCAGTGCTGAAGGGCAGCTTCGGACCCGGTCCGTTCAGCTTCGCGGGCCAGCACTACACCATCACGGAGCTCGACGGCCGTCCAAAGCCGATCCAGCGGCCACACCCGCCGCTCTTCATCGGCGGAGGCGGGCGAAGGCTCCTCAGCCTCGCCGGGCGGGAGGCCGATATCGTGGGTCTCGCTCCGCGCCTCCTGCCCGGCGAGCGCGGCGATCCGAGCAGCATCACGATCGCTGCCACGGAGGAGAAGATCGCCTGGGTACGCGAGGCTGCGGGAGCGCGCTTCGATCGGCTGGAGCTCAATATCTACCCGTCGATGAGCCCGGTCGTGGTCACCGATCACGCCCGCAGGGCCGCCTCCCGGCTCGCCAACCGGCTGGCGAAACGGACGGGCGTCGAGGTGAGCCCGGGCGACCTGCTCGATTCGCCGCACATCTTCATCGGCTCCATCGATGAGCTCGTCGACAAGTTCCGGTCGCTGCGCGAGCGCCTGGGGGTCAGCTCGATCATGGTCGGGACGCTCGACGAGCTGTCCGGCGTCGTCGAGCGCCTGGCTGGCACCTGACCCTTCCCGTCGGACCGGGCCGCCGGTATAGTCCGCTTGATTCGGCCCGCCATTCGGAGCGCGGGCCGCGCAGTGTCGGCAGGGAAGGAGGCGCTCGGCACTCTTGCTCGGCTGCCAGGCCCGGCGCGCGGGGGTGGCTCAAGCAGCGCGCACCGAGGCCAACCCCTTTCGGAGGAGAGAGGCCTGACATGACGCAGCGGTCCCGCGAAGAGACGATCCAGCAGGACGTCCACGACCTTCACAACCTCGGCTACGCCCAAGAGCTGTTCCGAAGCATGGGGGGCTTCAGCAACTTCGCGATCAGCTTCTCCATCATCTCGATCCTGACCGGCGCCGTGATCCTGTACGACTACGGGCTCGCCTGGGCCGGCACCGCGGCGAGCCTCATCGGCTGGCCGCTGATCACGATCTTCGTGCTCTGCATCGCCGCCTCGATGGCCGAGGTCGCATCCGCTTACCCCACCGCGGGCGGCCTCTATTACTGGGCCAGCAAGATGAAGAACAAGGAGTGGGGCTGGTGGACCGCGTGGCTCAACCTGATTGGCCAGTTCGCGATCGTGGCAGGGATCAACTACGCCGCAGCGCTCTTCATCAACGCGACCATCATCACGCCCCTGACCGGCGGCGCCTACTCAAACACGACGGTCTTCTTCGGCGACCCGTCATTCGGTGCTGAAGGGCCGGCGCTGAGCGGCGCGCTGGTGACCATGGCGGTGCTGCTCGCCGCGGAGCTGGCGCTCAACATCGCGGGCGTGCGGGTGGTGGCGCTGTTCAACCAGATCAGCGTGTGGTGGCACATCTTCTTCGTGATCGTCATCGCAGCCGCGCTCTTCCTGCTGGGCACCAAGCACACCGACGTGGATGCCGGCCTCCAGCTCTTCGCCGTCCAACCCGTCGACGTCGGAGGCTCATGGGACAACACCTTCCCGGTGGGCAGTGACAACCCCTGGTTCAGCTTCAAGTACGGGCCGGCGGTGGCGTACCCGCTCGTGCTCGCGTTCTTCTTCTCGCTGCTCCAGGCGAACTGGACCTACACCGGCTACGACGCCTCGGCGCACGTAGCCGAGGAGACGATCGGCGCGCGGCTGGCGAGCGCGTGGGGGATCTTCATGTCGGTGGCGGTCTCGGCGGTGGCCGGCTACGTGTTCCTGCTCGCCATCACCCTCCACCTGCCGAACCTGACGCCCCTCTTCCCGCCCGACCTTGCCAAGGCGGATCCGGCCGTCTATTCGCAGTACTACTTCGGTGACGGCGCGGCGGTGCTCTACACCCTGACCGAGAACCTGGGCGCCGGGCTTGGCGGAGTCCTTGGCGGGGCAATCGCGATCGCGATGGCGTTCTGCGGCCTCTCCTCGGTCGCCTCCGCCGGCCGGATGCTGTTCGCCTTCAGCCGCGACGGCGGGGTCCCGGGCTCGGGCTGGCTGAAGAAGGTGTCGCACCGGTATCGGACACCGGCGAATGCGCTGACCGCGATGGTGATCGGCGCCTTCATCCTCACCTTCCTGGCTTTCTGGGTCGGCCGTGGGATCGCGGTCGTGATCGTGACCGCGGTGAGCACGATCTTCCTGTACGCCGCCTATGGCGTGCCGATCTACCTCGGGATGGTGACCGATGGCTGGCGGGAGAAGCAGGTCTGGAGCCTGGGCCGCTGGTCGCGCCCGGTGGCGATCATCTCGCTGATCTGGATCGTCGTGCTCATGTTCCTCTTCTCGTTCCCGACCTCGGGGAATATCTCCTGGCCATTCATGGTGGCAATCGTGGTGTTCCTGCTCGTCTACTACTTCGCGTGGGCGCGCACGAGGTTCAAGGGACCGCAGGCGATGGGTCGCGACGAGGAGCTGACCGAGATCGAGCGTGAGTTCGACGCGGCGGCTCGCCAGCTGGGCGAGTCTCCCGCCTAGCGCCAGTGGCGGTGCTCTCACGGCGGACCGGTCGGAATCCCCGGCCGGTCCGCCGTCTCAACCGAAAGGCAATGGACCGATGACCAACGAGCACGCAGCCAGCCACCCGAAGCGGGACTGGCTGGCCGGGCTGATCGCCGACGGCAGCATCGACACGCTGATCGTCGCGCTGACGGACATGCAGGGCCGGCTGATGGGCAAGCGCGTCCAGGGCCAGGCCTTCCTCGGCGGAGCGATCGACCACGGCGCCCACTTCTGCACCTACCTCCTGGGCACCGACATGGAGATGAACACGCCCGGACGGCTTTGCCCTCATGAACTGGGAGACCGGCTACGGCGACTGGATCGCCGATCCGCTGTGGGAGACGCTCCGCGTCGTCCCGTGGCTCGAGAAGACGGCGATCGTCCTGTCCGACACGGTCGATCACCACGGCGTGGAGATCCCCGTTTCGCCGCGCACGATCCTGAAGCGGCAGGTCGGACAAGGCCGCGGGCATGGGCTTCGCGGTGATGGCCGGCTCCGAGTACGAGTACTACCTGCTGACCGATACGTACGAGCAGGCCTATCGGAAGGGCTTTGTCGACCTCGAGCGCTTCGGCTACTACAACGAGGACTACCACCTCCTGCAGGCGACCAAGGGCGAGCCCATCCACGGCAAGCTGCGCAACCTGATGACGGCAGCGGACATCCCGGTCGAGTTCAGCAAGGGCGAGGCGGCGCCGGGCCAGCACGAGGTCAACATCCACTACAGCGACGTGCTCCAGATGGCGGACCGATCCGTCCTCTTCAAGCACGGGGCCAAGGAGATCGCCTGGCTGAACGGGTACGGGCTCACCTTCATGGCCAAGCCGGACCACACGTGGACCGGCTCGAGCGGCCACCTGCACATGAGCCTCTGGGATCCAGACGGCGATGAGGGACGATTCTTCGAGGAGGGGGCCGACCCGTATGGGATGTCCGCCACCATGCGCCACTTCCTGGGCGGGATGATGGCCTACTCCCGCGAGCTCTCGATCTTCGTTGCGCCAAACGTCAACTCGTACAAGCGCTACGCCGTCGCCTCGTGGGCGCCGGTGAATGTGGTCTGGGGCCGCGACAACAGGACCACCGGGTTCCGCATCGTGGGCGACGGAGCCGGTCTGCATATCGAGAACCGATTCCCTGGCGGCGACATGAACCCGTACCTCGCCTATGCCGCCGTGGTCGGCGCCGGCCTGCTCGGAATCGAGCGCGAGATCGAGCCGCCGGCCGAGTACCACGGCAACGGGTACGTGGCGACCGGCTGCGACCGCATGCCGCGCGCGCTGCACGAGGCGATCCGCGAGCTGGAGGCGAGCCAGGCGGCGATCGACATCTTCGGGGCCGACGTCGTCGCCCACTATCTCAACGCGGCGCGCGTGGAGCAGGAGACATACGACGCAGTCGTTCACCCCTGGGACCGCGAGCGCTACCTGGAGCGCAGCTGATGCGCCTCGCCGACAAGGTCGCGATCATCACCGGCGCGGGCAGCGGCATGGGTCGCGCCGCCGCCCAGATGTTCGCGGCGGAAGGGGCTCGCGTGGTGGTCGCCGATTTCGACGATGCGGCCGGCAAGGAGACCGCGGACCTCGTCGCCCAGAGCGGCGGCGAGGCCAGCTTCGTGCGAGCCGACGTCAGCGACGAGGCCGATGCGAAGGCGATGGTCGACCACGCGGTCGATCGCTTCGGACGGGTCGACGTGCTCTACAACAACGCCGGCGTCATGCCCGAGCGAGATCACTCGGTGATCGACACCGACGTGGCGACCTGGGACCGGGTGATGGCGATCAACGTGCGCGGCGTCTTCCTCGCCTGCAAGTACGCGATCCCCCGCATGGTCGACCAGGGATCCGGATCGGTCATCAACATCAGCTCGTTCGTGGCCCTGCTCGGTTGCTCCGTCCCCCAGGACGCGTACACCGCCTCGAAGGGTGCGGTGCTGTCCTTGACCCGCTCCCTGGCGGTCCAGTTCGCGCCGCACGGCGTGCGCTCGAACGCGATCTGCCCGGGGCCGATCGAGACGCCGATGCTGATGGAGTGGCTGCTCAAGGACGACGAGGCGCGGCAGCTGCGCCTGGCACGCAATCCGACTGGCCGATTTGGGAAGCCGGAGGAGATCGTCAACGTGGCGATCTACCTTGCCTCTGACGAGTCGCGGTGGACGAACGGCGCCCAGTTCGTCATCGACGGCGGGATCAGCGTCAACTACTTCTAGCTCCCGGGTTCGCCGCCGCCCCGGATCGGTCCTAGAATCGACGGAATCCTTTGGAATCTCGCGAGGTACGCATGACGACCGAAGTGCGCGAGTCGACCGACCTGCGCGACGTGAAGATGATCATTGGCGGCGAGCAGGCGGATGCCGCCGACGGGCAGACCTTCGAGGTCGTGAACCCCGCGTCGGGCGACGTGATTGCCACGGCGCCGCTGGGCGGAGCCGAGGATGTCGACCGCGCCGTCCGCGCCGCGCAGGCCGCGTACGAGGGACCGTGGTCGACCTGGTCAGCCTCCAAGCGCGGCCGCACGCTGCAGAAGCTGTCGAACCTCGTGAAGGAGCATCTCGAGGAGCTCGCCCAGCTCGAGAGCCGGAACGTCGGGAAGCCGATCAGCACCGCGCGGGGCGAGGCGCTGGCGGTCAGCCTCGTGTTCGAGTATTACGCCGGCGCAGCGAACAAGGTCTTTGGCGAGACGATCCCGGTCAGCCGGCCCGGCCTCGACTTCACGCTCCGGGAGCCGATCGGCGTGGTCGGCCTGATCGTGCCGTGGAACTTCCCGATGAACATGGCGAGCTGGAAGCTGGGCCCGGCGCTCGCCGCGGGAAACACCTGCATCCTCAAGCCCGCCAGCTACACCCCGCTCACCGCGATCCGGATCGGCGAGCTCGCGCTGGAGGCAGGCTTTCCACCGGGCGTGCTGAACGTCGTGACCGGCCCCGGCGGGAGTGCGGGGGCCGCCCTGGCGGCTCACCCCGGCGTCGGCAAGATCGCCTTCACCGGCGAGACGGTCACGGGGCAGGAGATCATGCGCCTGGCCGCCGGCAACGTGAAGAAGGTGAGCCTCGAGCTCGGCGGCAAGAGCCCGAACATCGTGTTCGCGGATGCCGACCTCGAGCGCTTCGCGGCCGAGTCGCCGTACGCCGTCTTCGACAACGCGGGCCAGGATTGCTGCGCGCGCAGCCGGATCTTCGTGGAGGCATCGGCCCACGACCGCGTGCTCGAGCTCTTCACCGAGGCGACCAAGGGCCTGGTGGTCGGCGACCCCGCCGACGAGAAGACCCAGATGGGGACGCTTGTCAGCCAGCGCCAGCGCGAGCGCGTCAGCGAGTACATCGGTATCGGCAGCGCCGAAGGAGCGGAGCTGGTGTATGGCGGTGAGCCGCCGACCGGTGCCGCATTCGACCGTGGCGCGTACCTGACGCCGACCATCTTCGACGGGTGCCGGACCGACATGCGAATCGTACGCGAGGAGATCTTCGGCCCGGTGGTGGCGATCATCTCGTTCAGCGACGAGGCTGAGGCGGTCCGCCTTGCCAACGACACGCCGTATGGCCTCTCCGGCTCGATCTGGAGCCGGGACATCGGCAAGGCGCTGCGCGTCGCCAAGGCGGTCAGGGCCGGGGTCCTCTCGGTCAACACCAACAGCAGCGTCCACACCGAGGCGCCCTTCGGCGGCTACAAGATGTCGGGCGTCGGACGTGAGCTCGGCATGCATGCCCTCGACCTGTACACCGAGATCAAGAACGTCTTCGTCGACCTCGGATGAGCCGCCCATGGTGAAGAGCGCCGAGTCGGCCGATCTCCTGGCCGCAGCCGAGCCGGCGGAGCCCTTTCGCTTCCCTGCCCCTCGACGCGCGCCGCCGCTGACCGCCCGGCGCTTCGCCGCGCTGCTGGCCGGAAAAGCGGCCGCGACCGCCACTCGCCTCACCGGGCGCGGGGGTGGGACCTCGCTCCCCGGCATGGTTGCGCGGCGCATCGATCCGGGCATCCTGGGCGCTCTCATCGGGGAGCGCGGGGTGCCGGTGATCGCCATCACCGGCAGCAACGGCAAGACCACGACCGCGCGCTTCACCGCCGCGCTGCTGCGGGGTGCGGGGCTCCCGGTGAGTCACAACAGCGCGGGGTCGAACCTGGTCCAGGGCGTGACCTCGATCGCGGTGGCGGCCGCGGACCTGCGCGGGCGGCTGCCGCAGAGCGTTCTCGTCAGCGAGGTCGACGAGGGTGCGCTGCCGGAGGTGGCGGCGGAGATCCGGCCAACCGTCCTGCTGGTGACGAACCTGTTCCGCGATCAGCTGGACCGCTACGGGGAGATCTACGCCGTGGCGGACCTGTTCGAGACGGTCGCCGCCGGATTGGCAGCCGACAGCGTGCTGTGCGTGAACGCGGACGACCCCATCGTCGCGGGTTTGGCTGCCGACCGGGCCGGGCGACGCATCAGCTTCGGCCTCGCGCTCGAGCGATCGACCGACGAGATCACCCGCGCGGCCGATACGATTCGCTGCCCGCGCTGCCGCGCCAACCTCACCTACGATCACGTCTACCTCTCGCATATGGGCGCCTGGCGCTGTCCCGCGTGCGGACTGGAGCGACCGCCGCTCGACGTCGCCGTCACCGAGCTGGAGGTGCACGGCCTGGGAGAGACGCGCTGCACGCTGCGCGTGGCCGGCGGAACGCTCGAGCTGTCGATTCCGCAGTCCGGGGTTCATATCGCCTACGACGCTGCCGGTGCCGTCGCCACCTGCCTCGCGCTGGGAGTCCCCCTGGACCACGCGGCCGCATCGCTCGCGACCGTCGACCCCGCATTCGGGCGCCTCGAGCGGATCCAGGCCGGCGAGCGATCGATCGTGCTGGGCTTCGCAAAGAACCCGACCTCGTTCAACACCACCCTGCGCGCGCTCGCGACCGAGGGCCTTCCACGCCAGCTGCTCGTCGCGGCGAGCAACACCCTCGTCGACGGCGAGGACTTCGCGTGGCTGTGGGACGTGGACTTCGAGGGAGCGGCGGCCGGGGTCGGGCAGGTGACGGTCTCCGGTCTGCGCGCGGACGAGCTGGCCAACCGGCTGAAGTACGCCGGGATCGACCCTGCCCAGATCACGATCGTCGAAGACCGGCGCCAGGCGCTCGACATCGCCCTGGCCGGGACCGAGCCGGGTGGCACACTGACGATCCTCGCCGGCTACACGCCGACCATCGAGCTGCGCGAGTCGATGCGCCGTCGAGGCTGGGTCGGTCGCTACTGGAAGGCATGATGGATCCCTCGACCGAATACCCGACCCTCCGCATCGCCCATCTCTACCCGTCCCTCCTGAACGTGGCTGGTGACGGTGGCAACGTCACGGCGATCGTGCAGCGCTGCGCGTGGCGCGGCATCGCGACCGAGGTCGTGCCGGTGGAGCTGGGCGAGACGCCGGACTTCACCACCTTCGACCTCGTCCTCTTCCACGGCGGGCAGGACGTCGAGATGCAGGTCGCAGCGGCCGACCTGGGATTCAAGGCGCCATCCCTGCGCGATGCCGCCGACCAGGGGGTCGTGATCTTCGCCGTCTGCGCCGGGTTGCAGCTGCTTGGGCATCGGTACACGCCATCCGCCGGTGAGCCGATGGAGGGAGCGGCCATCCTGGACCTGGAGACGCGCGGTGGAGCGCAGCGCTTCATGCAGCACGCGGCGGTGGAGGTCACGCTGGACGGCGAGACCTCGACCGTGGTCGGCTTCGAGAACCACTCGGGCCTGACGGAGCTCGGCCCCGGCGCCCGCCCGTTTGGCACCATCGTGGCGGGAGCCGGCAACAACGGCCAGGACGGGACCGAGGGCGCGGTGCGGGACCACGTCTACGCGACCTACCTGCACGGTCCCGTGCTGCCAAAGAACCCGTGGCTGACCGACCAGCTGATTCGGATCGCGCTCGAGCGGGCGGTCGGCAGGCCCGTCTCGCTCGCTCCCCTCGAGGATGGGATCGAGTCGCGCGCGCACGACGTGGCGCTCGCCAAGGCCCGCCGCAATCGCGGGCGCTTCACCGCCCTGACCCCCGCCCGCCTGGTCCGCGACCGCGCGTCGAGCTCCGGCTGAGGCAAGGCGCGGAAAACGCGTTGACGCCCCGCGGGCAGCGCTCGTATGCTGCCGCCCAGCCCGGGCGCCCGGCGGCCCGGCGGCTGCCCTCCGATCGCGCGGCCAAGCCGCGCCTCGTGCCGGTACGGAGGCTCACACCCATAGGTGTGGGGGAGAAGGAGGACTCGCTTTGACCGCGGATCCCATGCACGGCGAGCAGATCGAGCGCGACGACGCGCACCTCCGATCGCTCGGCATCACGCCCGAGCTGCGACGAACGCTCGGCTTCCTCTCGAACTTCGCCATCGCGTTCAGCTTCATCAGCGTCTCGACCGGGTCATTCGGCAACTTCGGCTACGGCATCGGGATGGGTGGGCCGGCCTTCTTCTGGACCTGGCTCGATCATCGTCGCTCGGCCAGACGCTGGTGGCCCTCGTCTTCGCCGAGCTGGCCAGCCACTACCCGGTGGCCGGATCGATCTACCAGTGGTCGAAGCGGCTCTCGAACCGGACCCTGGGCTGGTTCACCGGCTGGTTCTACTTCTGGGCCCAGGTCGTCACCGTCACCGCGGTGGCCGTGATCGTGGCGTTCGCGGTCGACGGCGTGCTCGGGAGCCCGAAGGGGTTCCTCGACTCGCCCGATCCGACCGGCATCACGACGATGTTCACCTTCATCGCCGATCGTCGCGCTGATCCTGACGACCGCCATCAACGCGTTCGGCGTCCGGCTCCTGTCGATCCTCAACAACATCGGCGTGGCGACCGAGATCCTGGGCATGCTCGTCTTCGCGCTGATCCTGCTCTTCTTCGCGAATCACCAGTCGCCCGATGTCCTGTTCCAGACGATGGGCGCCGAGAAGGCGCAGAACGGCGACTTCCTGGCGACCTTCGCGGTCGGCTTCTTCATGGCGGTCTTCATCGTGTACGGCTTCGACACCGCTGGCACGTTCGGCGAGGAGACGGTGGACGCCGGGTCGGCAGGCGCCGAGGGGCGTCCTGTCGTCGATCTGGATCTCCGGCGCGGTCGGCGTCGTCTTCCTGCTCGCGATCATCCTCTCGGTCAGGGACATCCCCGGCCAGATGGCCGCCGGGCTCGCGGGCGAGTTCCCGATCGCGAACACCATCCTCGACAACCTGAACGGCGAGATCTTCGGCGGCATCAGCCTCGGCGAGGTCTACCTCTTCGTCATCCTCGTCGTCCGTGTTCGTCTGCACGCTGGCGATCCAGGGCGCCGCGACCCGGATGATGTTCTCGATGGGCCGCGACGGCCACCTGCCCTTCGGCGGGACCTGGGGCCACGTGAACTCGATGTTCAAGACCCCGGCGAATGCCGCCGTCGCGGTCGGCGTGCTGGCAGCGCTCCCGATCCTGCTGGTTGGACCGATCGGCGGCTTCACGCTCTCGATCGCGGCCACCGGCCTGATCTACCTGAGCTACTTCCTCTGCAACCTCGGCGTTGCCGTGGCGCGCAGCCGAGGCTGGCCGCAGACGAGGGCCTGGTTCAGCCTGGGGCGCTGGGGAATGCTGGTCAACATCCTCGCCCTCATCTACGGCGGGCTGATGATCCTCAACATCGCGCTGTGGGCAGACCAGGGCCTCTTCGGCAACTTCGGCACCGATACCCGCCTGCTCTGGAACCCGTACATCAACGGCCTCTTCCAGTTCGGCGGCAAGCCGCTCGAGGCCCTGCCGCACTGGCCGCTCTACGAGACGATCGTCGGCGTGCTGCTCGTGACCGGACTCCTGTACTACGTGATCTCGGTGCGCGGCACCGCGCAGGACATCGAGTCGGACGCGGCGACCGGCGAGACGGTCATCGGCTGACGCTGCCCAGCCCTCGCAGGCGAGCGGCGCGGCGAGCGATCGCCGTGCCGCTCTGCGTCTGCGGGCCATAGCCCTTGGAGCGCGGAATGGATGAAGAGCTGCGCGGCGACCTCCGGGACCAGCTGGTGGCCGCCCTCCAGCGGGTGCCGGAGACGGCGGGCCGCGAGCTCGCCCTGACGCCGTTGTCGGGCGGCATCACGAATCGAAACTACCTGATCGCCGTGGCCGGAGCGGCCGACCGCTACGTGATCCGGCTGGCCGGAAATGACACCCACCTGCTCGGAATCAGCCGCGAGGTCGAGCACGCCGCCACGGTCGCCGCCGCGGGAGTCGGGATCGGTCCGGAGGTGGTCGCCTTCATCCGGCCGGAGGGGTACCTGGTCACGCGCTTCATCGTCGGCTCGCCGGTCAGCCTCGAGGCAATCCACCAGCCCGCCACCCTGACCCGCGTGGCCGATTCGCTGCGCCGCATCCACGGCGGTCCCGCCACCCCCGGGCTCTTCGTGCCGCTGCGCATCGTCGAGGCCTACCGCGCGCTGGCCACCTCGCGCGGGATCGCGGAGCCTGCGGCCTGGGAGCGGGCGTACGCGGCCGGCCGCCAGATCGAGCGCGCCCTGCTCGATGCGCCCATCGAGCTGCGCCCCTGCCATAACGACCTGCTGAACGCGAACTTCATCGACGACGGGGAGCGGATCCGGATCGTCGACTGGGAGTACGCGGGGATGGGCGACCCGTTCTTCGACCTCGGCAACTGTCGAGCGTCAACCACGACCTGACGCCGGACGAGGACGCGGTGCTGCTGGAGGCCTACGAGGGCTCGGTGCGCACGCCCCGGCTGGCCAGGCTGGGCCTGATGCGGATCGTCTCGGACTTCCGCGAGGCGATGTGGGGCGTCCTGCAGCAGGCGATCAGCACCCTCGACGTCGACTTCGTCGCCTACGCCGACGAGCACTTCGACCGACTCCTGCGCAACGCCTCCGGCCCGGCGTTCTCCGATCAGCTGCGCGAGGCTGCGCGTGGATGAGCACGATGCCGGCGTGCCGGAGCGTGCCCGCTGCGTGATCATCGGCGGGGGCGTCGGCGGCGCCAGCGATCGCCTACCACCTCGCAAAGCTCGGCTGGAGCGAGATCGTCCTGCTCGATCGGTCCGAGCTGACCAGCGGACTCGACGTTCCACTCGGCCGGCCTGGTGGGCCAGCTGCGCTCGAGCCCGACGCTGACGCGGATGATGGTCGACAGCGTGGCGACCTACCGCGGGCTCGCCGCCGAGACCGGCGTCGATCCTGGCTGGCGCGAGGTCGGCTCGCTGCGTCTCGCGTCGTCGCCGGGCCGAATGGAAGAGCTGCGGCGGCAGGCGGGCTGGGCCAAGACGTTCGGGCTGCCGATGGAGCTGGTCTCCGCCGAGGAGGCGCGCTGCCCGCTTCCCGCTGATGAGCGCCGAGGGCGTGCTCGGCGCCGCCTGGCTGCCGACCGACGGCTAGCTCGACCCGAGCGGGCTGACCCTGGCGCTGGCCGCCGGGGCGCGGGCCGCGGGCGCGACGATCCTGCCACGGACCCGGGTGACCGGGATCGGCGTGTCGGCATGGCCGCGTGACGCGGCGTGGAGACCGAGCGCGGCGCGATCCGGGCCGACGTCGTCGTCGACGCGGGCGGCATGTTCGCGGCGGAGATCGGCCGGATGGCGGGCGTCACGGTCCCGATGATCCCGATCGCGCACCAGTACCTGGTCACCGAGCCGATCGACGGCGTGACGCCCGAGCTCCCGCAGCTCCGCGACCCCGACAACCTGGTCTACTTCCGCGCCGAGGTGGGCGGGCTGGTGATGGGCGGCTACGAGCGGAACCCCGCGCCGTGGTCCCTCGACGGCATCCCGCCCGACTTCAACGGCAAGCTGCTGGCGCCGGACTGGGCTCGCTTCGAGGAGATCTCCGCGGGCGCGGTGCGCCGGGTCCCTGCCATGGCCGATGCGGGCGTGAAGCGCCTGATCAACGGCCCCGAGGCATTCACTCCCGACAACGAGTTCATCCTCGGAGAGTCGACCGTGGGCGGCTTCTTCGTCGCGGCCGGCTTCTCGGCGCATGGCATCGCCGGGGCGGGCGGCCTCGGGCGGCAGGTCGCGCAATGGATCGTCGACGGCGAGCCCGAGCTGGATCTGTGGCAGATGGATATCCGCCGCTTCGGCGCGCAGTACCGATCGCGCTCGTACACGCCTGGCGCGCACCACCGAGGTGTACGCGACCTACTACGACATCCACTACCCGAACGAGGAGCGTGCAGGCCGGCCGGCCGCTGCGCCTCTCGCCCGACCTATCCGCGGCTGGTCGAGCTCGGCTGCGCCTTCGGCGAGAAGTCCGGCTGGGAGCGCCCCAACTGGTTCGAGTCGAACGCGGCCGATCGGCGACGAGCGGCTGCGGCCTCGCGGCTGGGCGGGCGAGCACTGGTCCCCGGCGATCGGTGCCGAGAGCCTCGCCACCCGGAACGCCGCCGCGCTCTTCGACGAGACCAGCTTTGCGAAGATCGAGATCGGCGGAGGCGGGCGCGCTCGCCTTCCTCCAGCGCCTGTGCGACAACGAGCTCGACCGGCCGGTGGGCCGGATCACCTACACCCAGATGCTGAACCGGCGGGGCGGGATCGAGTGCGACTTCACCGTGACCCGCCTGGGCGAGGAGCGCTTCTTCATCGTCACCGGCACCGCGTTCGGCAACCACGACCTCGGCTGGATCCGCCGCCACGCTGCCCGATGACGGCAGCGTGACGGGTCAGCGACGTCACCTCGGCGCGCGCCTGCATCGGCCTCTGGGGACCGCTGGCACGCGAGATCCTTGCCGGCGATCACCACCGACGACCTGGGCAACGAGGCCTTCCCGTACCTGACCGCGCGCGAGATCACGGTGGGCCACGTGCCGGTGACGGCGCTGCGCGTCACCTACGTCGGGGAGCTCGGCTGGGAGCTCTACTGCCCGATGGAATACGGCCTGCTGCTGTGGGACACCCTCTGGGAGGCGGGCCGGCCGCACGGGATGCTGGCCGGTGGGTATCGGGCCATCGACAGCCTGCGGCTGGAGAAGGGCTACCGCGTCTGGTCGAGCGACATCACGCCGGAGGAGACGCCGTACGAGGCAGGGCTTGGCTTCGCCGTGCGGCTGCAAGAAGGAGGCCGACTTCATCGGTCGCGACGCGCTGCTGGCGGCGAAGGAGGCCGGGCTCGAGCGAAGACGGCTCGCCTGCCTGGTGCTCGACGATCCGCGCTCCGTGGCGCTCGGCAACGAGCCGGTGCGGGTCGACGGCGAGCGTCGTCGGCCGCGTCACGTCAGGCGGCTTCGGCTTCGCGGTCGAGCGCAGCATCGCGTATGGGTACCTGCCCCCAGCAGCTCGCTGAGGTCGGGCCGACGCGCCGAGGTCGAGGTCTTCGGCGAGTGGGTCGGCTGCACGGTGAGCGCCGAGCCGCTCTACGACCCGGCGGGCGAGCGCGTCAAGGGCTAGGCAGCGCCACCGCCGAAGATTCGCAGCAGCTCGTCGTGCATCAGGCCGTTGCTGGCGAGGGCGCCGGGGCCGCCGTGGGATGGCGCGCCGGCGAGGTCGGTCATCCGCCCGCCGGCCTCCTCGATGATCAGCGCCGGCGCGGCGAGGTCCCAGACGCGGGGCCCATACTCGAACATCGCCTCGGCGGATCCCTGGGCCACGAGCATGTAGCCCCAGAAGTCGCCGAAGCCCCGATCGCGCCACGCTCGTGAGACGGCGTCGCGGAGGGCAGCCCCGTAGCCGGCCGCCTCCATCGTGCGCAGGCCGGAGAAGACGAGCTGCGACTCGCTCAACGCGCCGACGGACGAGACGTGGATCGGACGCTCGCGGCCGTTGACGCGGGTACTCGCGCCCTCGCCCTGGGCCGCCGACCAGCGCAGCCCCAGCGCCGGGGCCGAGACCACGGCCGCCAGGAGCTCGCCCGCGCGTTCCACGGCGATGAGCGTCGCCCAGACCGGGATCCCGCGGACGTAGTTGTGGGTGCCGTCGATCGGGTCGAGGATCCAGCGCAGGTCCCCTCCCCCGGCTCGCTTCCGTATTCCTCGCCCAGGATCCCGTGAGACGGATAGGCCTGTCGCGATGCGCTCGCGCAGCCGCGTCTCGACCTCGGTGTCGGCCTGTGTGACGAGCGTGCGATCCGGCTTGGCCGTGATGGTCAGCTCACCGGAGAAGTGGCCGAGCGCGATTGGATCGGTCTCGTCCGCAAGCGCGTGCGCGAACGCGAGGAGGCTGGACGCGGAGTCGGGACGCTGCATGGTGGGACTCTACCCGCTCAGCGAGGGGCGCCACCGTGCGACGTGGTATTGACGAAGCAAAGCCGAGGTCGCAGGCTCGCCGGGTGCCGGCCACCAGATATGCCAAGAGTGGCGACGTCGAGATCGCCTATCAGACGCTGGGAGACGGCCCGATCGACCTCGTCTGGGTGGCGGGATTCGTCACCCATCTCGACGTGTACTGGGAAGCACCCCGCGCTACCGTGCTTCTGCGACGCCTGGCCTCATTCTCGCGCCTGATCCTCTTCGACAAGCGCGGCATGGGGCTCTCGGATCACGTGCGCGTCGCGCCGCTCGAGGAGCGCATGGACGACGTGCGCGCCGTCATGGACGCCGTCGGCTCACAGAGCGCGGCGCTGATAGGCGTATCCGAGGGCGGCCCGATGTCGATTTTGTTCGCGGCGACCTACCCGGAGCGGACGAAAGCGTTGATCCTGTGCGGCGGTGAGGTGAAGGAGGAGCGGACCGAGGACTGGCCGTGGGGCGAGGCGACGTGGGAAGAGTTCGAAGCCTGCGATGACAACGATCGACCAGTGGTGGGGAGAGGGCGGGCAGTTCTGGCAGACCAACCCGAGCACCCCATGGCGACGAGGCGGTTCGTCGCTGGTGGGCGAGAGGTCCAGATGAATGCGATGAACCCGAGCGCTGCCGTCGAGTTCATGCGCATGGGCCACGCCATCGATGTCCGCCAAGTCGTGCCGGCGGTGAACGTCCCGACCCTCGTCCTCCACCGGGTCGGGGACCGCGTCTGCCATGTCGAGAACGGGCGATACGTGGCGACGCATATCGACGGCGCGGAGATATGTCGAGCTTCCGGGCGACGACCACGCGCCGTGGGTAAGACGGCGACGACATCCTCGCCGAGGTCCGCGAGTTTCTTACGGGCACGCGCGAGCCCGCGGAGCCCGATCGAGTCCTTGCGACGGTGTTGTTCACCGATATCGTTGGTTCGACCGCTCAGCTGCACCGATTTGGGAGACCAGCGGATGGCGAGAGCCTGCTGGAGCGGCACCACGCGGCTGTCCGTGGCCGAGCTCGGACGGTTCCGTGGCCGGGAGATCGACACCGCCGGCGATGGGTTCCTGGCGGCCTTTGACGGTCCCGGCCCGCGCCATCCGATGCGCAGCGCAGATCGTCGAGGCTGTCCGTCCGATTGGGCCTGGAGATCAGGGCCGGCGCTGCACACCGGCGAGTGTGAGGTCGTGGGCGACAAGCTCGTGGGCCTCGCGGTCCACATCGGAGCCCGCGTGGCCGCAGAGGCCAAACCGTCCGAGGTGTTGGTCTCCCGCACGGTCCACGACCTGGTGGCCGGCTCGGGGTCGAGTTCGAGGAGCGGGGGGCTCATGTCTTGAAGGGTGTGCCTGGCACTTGGGAGCTCTTCGCCGTGCGCCCATGAGTCGGCGGCCCAGCCACCGCTGGGGCGACGGTTGCCTCGGACTCTGCTGATCAGACCAAGCTCTCGACTGGGGGTCGTGCGCTCGACCGATTCCTGGCGCCAGTAGACTCGAGGCGATCATGACGCTCCAGTGTCCGGCTTGCGGAGCTCAGAATTCGTCAGGGTCGGAGTTCTGCGCCGAGTGCGGCACCTCCCTCTCTGGTAAATGCCCGCACTGCGGAGCCGGGATCCCCACCGCGGCGCGGTTCTGCCCCTCATGTGGCAGCCCGCTAGATTCAGAGGCGCCGCCGGAAGAGCGAAAGCTTGCGACCGTGGTGTTTGTCGATCTGGTTGACTCGACCGCCCTCGGTGAGCGGCTCGACGCGGACCGCCTGAGATCCATACTCCAGACCTACTTCACGCTGGTCTCCTCCAGCATCCAGGCCTGGGGAGGCACCGTCGAGAAGTACATCGGCGATGCGGTCGTGGCGGTCTTCGGCGTCCCCGCGTGCCGAGAAGATGATCCGGCCCGCGCGCTGAGCGCCGCGGCCGAGGTGATCTCCCGGTTCCAGGACCTCGCGGCCGATGCTGCGCAGACGCGCGGGGTCACGCTCGACATCAGAATCGGCGTGAACACCGGGGAGGTCATCGCGCCCAGCGAGGTGCGGCCCGACCGGCCGGTGGTCACCGGCGACGCCGTCAACGTCGCCGCGCGGTTGCAATCTGTGGCCGAGCCCGGCGGCATCCTCGTCGGAGAACGGACCTTCACCGCGACGCGGTCTCTCTTTACGTTTGGCGAGGCGATCGAGCTGCAGCTCAAGGGAAAGGCGCAGCCGATCACTGCCTATCCCCTCTTGGCGCGTGTCGAGGGCGCGATCGAGGCTGGCCCCACGCGCAACCTCCAGGCCCGGGTCGTCGGCCGGGATCGCGAGCTCGCCGTGCTCGGCGCGCTGCTGGATGACGCCATTGAGACCGAGACTCCGCGCCTGGCCGTCGTCTACGGGCCAGCCGGGATCGGGAAAAGCCGCCTGGTACGCGAGGCGATGGCGCTCGCGGCAGCCGAGCGACCGCATCTCCTGGTCCTGCGTGGTCGGTGCCCGGCCGTCGGCAGTGCGGTGATGTACTGGCCCTTCGCCGAGGTCGTGCGCGGTGCGGCCGGGATCTCGCTCGACGACTCTCGCCAGGAGGCGGAGCTGAAGGTGCGAGAACGGGCCGGCGATCTCCTGACGCGCGCCGGGGTCTCGTCGGCCGATGCGGAAGCCACGGTCTTCGCGCTCGCGACGACCGCGGGTATTGCGCTGGCCGACAATCCGCTCGACCGAAGCCGACCGCTTACGGTGGCCACCGAGCTCGCGCGGCGCTGGCCCCAGTTCCTTTCCCGCGCTCGCTACCCAGGGCCCGGTCGTGCTCCTGATCGAGGACCTGCACTGGGCCAGCGAACAGGTCGTCGACATGGTCGACCGACTGCAGGCCCGCTGCACGGGGCCGATCCTGCTCCTGGCAACCGCGCGCCCAGAATTCGCCGAGAGCCGTCCGTCGTTCGCCGCCGGGCGGGGGGAGGTCGTCACCCTTCGTGCCCTCAAGCGTTCCGAGAGCGAGCGCCTCCTGGAGGCTCACTACTCCCCGGACATGAGCTGGCCCCAGGTCTTCTCGAGCAGATCATCGCAACCGCAGATGGCAACCCGCTCTTCGTCGAGGAGATCGTCAACCGGCTCATCGAGGCGGGGACACTGGAGGTGCAGGGTCGCGAGTGGCGATCGGCGGGCTCGGCAGGAAGCATCACGATCCCGGACACCATCCAGAGCCTGCTGGCCGCCCGGATCGACGCCCTCGGAGAGGCGGAGCGGCGCGTCGTGCGAGAGGCTGCGGTGGTGGGGAGGGTCTTCTGGGAGGAGCCACTCTCGGCCGCCCTCGGCGCTCAGGAGATCGAAGAGCCGATGAGCGAGCTCGAGCGTCGTGGCCTCATCTCGATGCGCCCGACGTCGAGCCTCGCGGGCCAGGTCGAGTACATCTTCAAACACGCCATCATCCGGGACGTCGCGTATGGCGGCCTCACGGTGGCAAGACGAGCACGAGCCCATGCGGCGGTCGGGTCATGGCTCGCCGCCCTGAGCCCCGAGCGTCCCGAGGAGCTCGCCGGGCTGGTTGCCTATCACTACCGCGCCGCGCTCGATGGGGCAGATGTCGGCTGGTCGGCGGACAGCCCCGAGCTGAGCGACGTGCGCAAGCGCGCCCGCTCCGCGTTCCTCGTCGCGGGAGCCGCCGATCGCAAACGATTTGCGGTTGACAGCGCGGTCGAGCTCCATCAGCTCGCGCTCGATCTTGCGTCGGACGACGAAGAGCGGGTGGAGGCGCTCGGGGAGCTCGGCGACGACTATGACGCCGGGTATGACGGCGACCACGCCGTCCCCGCCTGGGACGAAGCGATCGCCCTGCGGTCCAGCAACCCAGGCGCTCGCGGCCAGATTGCGGCGATGGCGATGAAGGCCGCGCGCATGGGCGCCGTCCGCTGGGGCGGGTTCACGACTCCGATGGAGCCGGGCGTCGTGGACCGCTACGTGGACACGGGGCTCGCGGTTGCCGAGGACGATGAGACGCGGGGCTGGTTGCTGGCCATGAGGGCCGCAGCAGGGCTGCGCTGGCTCGCCTTCCATCGGCCGGATCCTGCTTCGCTCGACGAGCGCATTCATGCCGGCGAGGAGGCGCGCGCGCTCGGCATGCGCACCGGCGACGCCGCGCTGGAGGCAAACGCGCTCCGGACCATGGGAGCCCTTCTCCTGGCGGACGGCGATGTGGCGAGAAGCCTGGAGCTGACTCGCCCGCTCCTCGACGTCGTGCCGCGCATCGACGACCTCCGGGCAGCGCCACCTCCTAACGATCGAGGTCGGACAGACGCTCATCTGGATCGGGGGCGAGGCGCAGCCGCTGGTTGACGTGCTCCGAGGCGCCCTCGATCTCGGGCGTGGGCTGCGGGTTCATGACCTCTGCCATTCGACCTCAGTGCTCATCAGCGCCCTTTACTTGGGCGGCCAATGGGCCGAGATCCCGGAGCTCATCGAGGAGCACGTGCGGACCTTCAAGACCGATGAGGCGGGCACCACCTGCCCCTTTGCTCTCGGCGTCTTCCAGCTCGGAGCGACATTTCTCGCCCACCGTGGGGACGTCGACCAGGGCCGGGCGCTGGGCGCTTCGATGCCGGAGAGCCAGGCTCCGATCGGCTTGGTGGAGGCGCTGCAGGCGACCGCCGCCAACGCCTTCGGCGACTACGCTGCCGGCCGCTCGATCGCCGAGCGAGTCATCGAGGCCGGTTCCCGCAACTTTGCCGAGGAGCCCGCGTGATCGAGATTCTGGCCCTCATCGACGCTCTCGTTGGCATGGAAGACTGGGACGCTCTTCGCCGTTTCCTCCCGGAAGCGCGTGATGTCGCGGCGCAGCTGGCACTCGCGTCTCCGGCGATCGATCGGGCGGAAGGACTGGCGTCAGCCGCTGCCGGGGATGTGCCCCGTGCCGTGGAGCTCCTGCGTAGGGCGGTCGATGGCTTCGATCCCCTCTCCCCGTTTGAGGCTGCGCGCACCCGCGAGGCGCTTGCGGCGGTTGATCCCGAGGGCCGCGATGAGCTGTTGAGCGCAGCGCGCGCCACCTACGAGCAGCTGGGCGCGCGAGCCGCACGCTGCTCGCGTGCGTTCGGCCACTGCTGCCTAGGGAGCCACTGGCCAGTGATTCGTCCGCCTGCCGTCACGCGGATGATTGGCCGCGCGGGTACTGCGCATCTTGGACGAGGTCGCCAAATGCGATATCGTCTGTGCGAACTGTCATCGGGCTCGGACCCACGACCGACGGATGGCCGTGACGGCGCGGGAGTAGCTCAGTTGGTAGAGCGCCAGCCTTCCAGCTCGATGTCGCGAGTTCGAACCTCGTCTCCCGCTCCAACTACCCTGGCCGGCGCCCTAGCCTCTCTTCGCGGGAGCTAGGCGGGGGTTACCCCTTCGGCTTCTTCGGCTGCTTCTTCTTTGGCGGGCGCTTGGGGGTTGTCGACCATCGGGTGCCTCCTTTGCTGAGAGATCGGCGGACTCGGACTCGACCTTGACCGTGGGCGGCTGTGCCTCGGCCGGCTCGCGGGCTGCAGCTTCGCGCGCCTCAGCTGAGCGAGCAGATCATCGCGTCTGCGCTCGGCGGATTCCCGAGCCTCGAGCTCGTCACGCTGACGGATCCGCCTGCGTTTCACGCGGTCGAGTGTACTCTCTGGGACCCAGCCGCCAAGGCGCTCCGCTCGACAGCCGTCACTCGACCGATGGCTCGTCGCTGACCGGGTCGGGGCGAGCCCCGCTCCTCGCGAGCAGTCTCGATGCGGATCACCGCGACGAGCACGAGGGCGAACACGATTCCGAACACGGCGAGGATCACCAGCACGGTCAGGAGTGACATCGAGGGGAAAGTCTAGCGCGGAGTCGTCATGCCCTTGCGTAGAGGACGTGCCTGGCCGGCCGTGCGGCGCCGCCGCAGGCGCGCGAGCTGGACGCCGACGACGCGCGCCCCGCAGGTGACGCAGATCGTCCAGCGTCCTTCTCGGCCCAGTCGAACGCGATGCTCGGCGACGACCACGCGCCACGGCTTCCTGCCGTCGCGCAGCAGGGCCCGACGCACGGCGAGAGCCGCGGAGGCGCCGGGCACGCCGACCACGATCGCGTGGCGGAGCGAGCTGGGATAGCGGCTTCCTTCACGGGCAAGCGCCTTCGGCATCGGGGATCCCGTATGCGCGATACAGGGGAAAGGCGCGCAGGTAGAACGCCCGATCGTGATGGGCCACGCGCCTCCGGCGCACGCTGCGTCCTCGGACCGAGCCAGTGGGCGAGCTCGTGCAGGAGCGTCAGGCGCGCATCGAGCTCGTCGCTGCCCGCACTGACCGAGAGCACTCCGAGGCTCGTCCGCGTCACGCCTGACGCATGCACGCCGCGGCGGCGACGCCAGCGGACCACTGCGGGAGGCTCGACTCCCGCATCCGCGCAGACCGCGTCGATCAGCTCCGACGCCCACGCCGGGAGGCGGGCCGACCGGTGCGGCCGGAGCGGAGCGCGATTGGCGAGCTGCATCGGTCAGAGACGATAGCGCGCGTGGCCCTCCGCTTGCTCCGGCTATGCGCGTGCGACGTTTCATCCATGACAACTCGCTCTCGCTGGCCATGTTCGGATGCTTCGCCGTCTTCATCGCGGCCCTCTCGGTCGTGGGTCTCGCCGACGAGAACAGGAACCTGGCTGAGCACGGGCAGCCCGGGATCGGCTATCTCGACTACGTGACGAGCGGCGCCTTCGTCGAGGCGGTATTCGAGAACTGGGAGAGCGAATTCCTGCAGATGGCGGCCTTCGTCGGCCTGACCGCGGTGCTGCGCCAGCGCGGCGCCCCCGATTCGAAGCCGATGGCCGGGCGAGCCGCGGTCGACGCTGATCCGCGCCGCTGCCCGACGTCGCGACAGCCCCTGGCCGGTGCGCGCGGGCGGCATCTGGCTGCGAATCTACGAGCACTCGCTGACGATCGCGCTGGTGCTCCTCTTCCTCGGATCATTCGCGTTGCACGCGATCGGCGGCGCGAGCAGCTTCTCGGAAGAGCTGGCCGCGCACGGCGAGCCACCGATCAGCACCCTCGCGTACCTTGCCAGCGCCCGCTTCTGGTTCGAGTCATTCCAGAACTGGCAGAGCGAGTTCCTGTCGGTCGGCGCGCTCGATCGTCCTCGGCATCTACCTGCGCGAACGCGGCTCGACCGAGTCCAAGCCGGTCGCCGACCCCGACAGCGAGACCGGCGGCGGATGAAAGCCGATAGGCTGGGAGCGATGAAGATCGGACTGATGATGCCGCTCGGTGAGCGGCAGGTCGAAGGCAGCCCGCTCCCCTACGCAGCCCTGCGCGAGATGGCCCTGTGCGCGGAGGCCGGTGGGCTCGACTCCCTGTGGGTCGCCGATCACCTGCTCTTCCGTAAGGACGAGGCAGCGTTCGGGATGCACGAGGCCTGGACGATGCTCACGGCCTTTGCCGCGTTGACCTCGCGCGTGGCGATCGGAACGCTCGTGCTGGCGCTCCCCTTCCGCAACCCCGGCGTCACGGCCAAGATGGCGGCCGCGCTCGACGAGGTGAGCGCTGGGCGGCTCATCCTGGGCATCGGCTGCGGATGGCACGAACCGGAGTTCGAGGCGTTCGATCTCCCCTTCGACCATCGCGTCGCACGCTTCGAGGAGGCGGCCGAGGTGCTCATCCGGTTGCTGCGCGATGGCCAGGCCGACTTCGAGGGCCGCTATCACGCTGCTCGAGCGAACGAGCTGCGGCCGCCACCGACTCCCGGCCGCCCGCCGATCCTGATCGCCGGCAAGCAGCCGCGCATGCTGCGCATGGTGGCTCGCCATGCCGACGCGTGGAACGCGGCGTGGTACGGCACCGTGGATCGGGCGGACGAGCTGCGTGAGCGCCTCGATCGACTCGGGAAGGCGCTCGCGGACGAAGGGCGTGACCCCGCCACCCTCGAGATCACGGTCGGGCTGAACGTCGCCTTCCCCGACCTCGCCGGCGACGAGGAGATTCCCGCGAAGGTGATCGCCGGGGGCATCGAGCAGGTCGCCGAGGGACTCCGCGGCTACCGGGCGGTCAACGCGTCGCACCTGATCGTGTCGCTCACGCCTTCGACCACGGAGGCGGTCGCAGCGCTGGCGCAGGCCGCAGAGGTCGGCGCGAGCCGGCTGAATCAGTGGCGGCCTTCGCGGAGCAGCTGGCCGAGCTCGACCAGCCAGGCGTCGAGCTCTGGACGGTATATCGGAATACTCGTCGTACGTGAAGCCGGTCATCGCCGGCCCCGTGGCGCTCCGCGTAGTCGGCGGGCGTCATCTCCCGAAACGGGAAGCTGCTGCGCGCTCGGTCCTCGCGCTCCTCATCGGCGGGCGGTCGCTCTGCCGGTCGGCCGGCGTCATGGCGTGAGCGCCATCGGCGCGTGAGACGTTCGAGTCGAGCTCTCCGCGCCTCGTTCACGCCGGGAGCACCGCTGCTGGCGCTCAGCCGGCCGGGGCCGCTTCGGCCTCCGCGGGTGCCGGCGGCTCAAGATCAGGCTGCATCGGGCCCTCGTATAGGCCCAGCCGGGCCACCGCTCGCTGGAGCCAGCCGGGAGCCCACCAGTTCGCTCGCCCCATCACTCGCATGAAGGCAGGGACCAGGATGCCACGGACGATCGTGGCGTCGATCAGCACGGCGAGCGCCTGGCTCAGGCCGATCGCCTTGATGAACACCACCGAGCTGAGCGCAAATGCGCCGAAGACGGCGACCATCACGAGGGCGGCGCCGGTGATGATGCCGCCGGTCAGGCCGATTCCCTCCGCCACGGCGACAGCGTTGTTGCCGGTTGCGACGTAGCGCTCGCGGACCCGCGAGAGGAGCAGCACCTCGTAGTCCATCGAGAGTCCGAACAGGATCGCGAACATGATCACCGGGGTGCTGGCCACCAGCGTGCCGGTGGCCGTGAAGCCGAGCGGCCCGGAGAGGTGGCCCTGCTGGAAGATCCACACCAGGGCGCCAAAGCTGGCGCTGACCGAGAGCAGCGACATCAGCACCGCCTTGATCGGAAGGAGGATCGACCCGAAGGTGAGCAGCAGGACGAGCGCGGTTATGCCCACGACGATCAGCACGGCGAACGGCACGGAGCGGTCGAAGCTGCCGATGAAGTCACGCGACCGCGATGAGAGGCCGGCCGTCAGCACCTCGCTGCCGGGCGGCGACGCGGCCGCGCGGATCTCGTCGACCACGGCGCGACCGGCGTCCGAGTCGGGAAGGCGATCGCTGAAGACCTGGATCTTCAGGGTGTCCCCGGCCATCCACTGTGCCATCCAGGGCGCGAGCTCGGCGGGACGCTGCGCGGCGGGCATCTGCAGCAGCTGCTCGTACGCTGCCGGGGCCATGCCCTTCGGCGGGTCGAGCACGCTCACGACCTCCTTGACGCCGTCCAAGGTCCGCAGGCGCGCCACATAGGCCCGCAGATCGGGAAGCTGCGGTCCCAGCCCGTTGACCGCCACCGCCGTCGGATACGTGATCGCGACCACGATCGGGTCAGTGTCGCCTCCGGGGAACTCCGCCGCGAGGACCTGGAAGCCAGTGCGGGCAGGGGACGGCGGCAGGTCGTCGAGGTTCCCGCCGGTCGACAGCTGGAGGCTCAGGAACGGGGAGCCGGCGATGAGGAGCAGGGCGAGCACCGGCACGCCAATCAGCAGCGGGCGACGCATTACGCGCGATGCGATCCAGGACCAGACGCCACGCCCCTGGCGCCGGTCGGCGACCGCGGTGTCGTCCTCGACCAGGCGGATGGCGCGGGGAGCGGAACGCGGAGACGGTTCACGCGCGGTGCCCCAGCATGCCCAGCAGCGCCGGCAGCACGGTCAAGGCGAACAGCAGCGTGGAGATGACGGTGATCGACCCCGGCGATCCCCATGCTGCGCAGTGCCGGGGACTCGAACACGATGAGCGCGGAGAGGCCAATCGCGACGGCCACGCCCGAGACCGCCACGGCCTTGCCGACGGTGGCCATCATGCGTTCCACCGCCACGTCGACCGGGTGGTGGCGCAGCTCCTCGCGGAAGCGGCTGACCATGAAGAGCGAGTAGTCGATGGCCAGCGCCAGCCCGATCATGCTCGCGATATTCGTCACGAAGATCGACATCTCGGTCACGCTCGCCAGCAGGCCGATCACCGCGAACGCGCTGGGCAGCGCGAGGGCCGCCATGAGCATCGGCAGGGACGCGCCGACCAGCGTCCCGAAGACGGCCAGCAGGATGACGAGGGCGATCGGCAGGCTGATCATCTCGGCGCGGACGAGATCAGATTCGATCTTGTCGTTGAACTCGTGGTACAGCTGCGGGACGCCGGTCACGTAGGTCTCGACTCCCGGCGGCGCCTCGACCAGATTGGCGAGCCGCTGGGCGTCGTCCACCGCGGCCTCGTCCTGCTCGGTGAGGCGGATGAGGGCGAACGTGGCGCTCCCGTCGCGGCTCAGGAACTTCGGATCCTGCACCGTGGCGTAGGTGAGGACGTCGTCGACGACCGGATCGTCCGCCACCTTGCTCACGCTGGCCGCCACCTGCTTCTGGAACGCGGCCGAGCCCGCGTCTTTCGCCGGGTCGCGATACACGACCACCATCGTGGTGGCCTGCACGCCGAAGCGGTTGGCGAGCAGCTCCTCGGCGCGGAGCGCCTCCGATCCCGGCACGTTCCAGCCACCCTGGATCAGGGTGCCGCCGGCGACCGCGACCCAGGCGTTGAGGCCGATCACCAGTGCCAGCGCGATGAGCGGCAGCCAGCGCCGGAAGCGATAGTCGAACCTGCCGAGAGCGGCAAACACCCGGGTCCCTCCGATCGTGAGCGGGGCAACTGTAAGACGCGCGCGAGCGATCGTCCAACGAAGCGCCGCCGTCGGTATGATCCGCCGGTGACGATGCTGGCGCCCACAGCGTGGTGGCGGGGCCTCGGCAGCCTGACCCGCTCCGGCAGCGCCGGAGAGGGGCTCGCCTGGGCGCTCTACGACTTCGCGAACACGATCTTCAGCTTCGCCATCGTCAGCTTCGCGATGAGCCTGTGGGCGATCCGCTTCCTGGGGGAGGCGAACGGCCAGTTCTGGTTCACGGCCGCGGTCTCGGTCTCGGTCCTCGTCAACGCCATCGTCTCGCCGGTGCTCGGCGCCATGAGCGACCGCGCCGGGCGGCGCAAGGGATTCCTGCTCGTCTTCACCGTCGCTGGCCATCATCCCGACCGCCCTGATCGGGATCGTCGACATCGGGTTCGGGCTGCTCTTCTTCGCGCTCGCGAACTTCGCCTACCAGGCCGCGCTGATCTACTACGACGCGCTGCTGCCGGACGTCGCGCGGCCCGAGACGCGCGGACGGCTGACGCGGGATCGGGGTCGCCCTCGGCTACCTCGGCACGATCGTCTCCGGCCTCCTCTTCGCTCCCCACCTTTGCCGATGGCGAGCACGACCGCCGCGAGCTTCCTGCTGGTCGGCTCCCTCTTCGCCGTCTTCGCCGCCCCGCTCTTCCTGCGTCGTCCACCGAGCGGCGAACCGCGGGGGTCCCATTTCCGCATGCTCGATGCCATCCGGTCGTGGTCGCCAGCTGCGCGCGACGCTCGCGCACGCCCGCGAGTCTGCCCGGCCTCCTGCGCTTCCTGATCGGCCGCTTCTTCTATACCGACCCAGTCAACACCGCGATTGCGATCATGAGCGCCTTCGCGACCCAGGCGATCGGGTTCACGACTCGGCGAGGCGCTCAGCATCCTCCTGCTGCTGACGGTGGTCGCGGTGCTCGCCTCGTTCGGCTGGGGCCTGCTCGTCGACCGCTCGGGCCCGAAGCGCACGCTGCTGCTCGTGCTCGGGGTCTGGGCCGTCGGGCTGCTCCTGCTGGGGCTGAGCCTCGAGCGGATCCCGTTCTACGTGGCCGGAGCGCTGCTCGGCGCCGGGCCTGGGCGGCGTGGCGGTGACCGATCGGCTGCTCCTCCTGCGCCTGGCGCCGCCCGGAGCGGATCGGTGAGATGTTTGGGCTGTACGGGCTGGTCGGAAAGTTCAGCGCGGTGATCGGCCCGGTGCTCTACGGTGTCATCGTGCTGGTCCTGCTGCAGCCGCTCGGCAAGTTTGCCTACCAGGTCGCGATCCTCAGCCTGCTCGGCCTGCTGCTGGTCGGCTACCTGATCGTCCGGCGCGTGCCAGAGGGGGTCAACCGATGACCATCGTGGTGGCCCATCGCGGCGCCTCCACCGCGCGCCCGAGAACACGATGGAGGCGTATCGGCTGGCGGTCGAGCAGGGGGCCGATGCCATCGAGCTCGACGTCCACCTGACCGCGGACGGCGAGCTGGCGGTCATTCACGACGAGACGCTCGAGCGCACCACGGACGGGAGCGGCGCGGTGGTCGGCCACACGATGGACCAGATCCGCGCCCTCGACGCCGGCGCAACCGTTCGCCGGCGTCGATGGATCGTTCCCGCATCGAGGGACGCGGTCTCGGCGTGCCGAGCCTGCCCGAGGTGATCGAGTGGCTGCCCGCGGGAATCGGGCTGGTGATCGAGATCAAGGCCCGGGCGCGCCGTCGACGAGGTCGTCCGACTGCTCGGAGAAGCCACCGACGCGCGCGAGCGCGCGAGCCTGATCAGCTTCGACGAGCAGGCGATCCAGCGCTCTCGCGAGCTCGACGCTGACCTGCCCACCGGGCTCCTCCTGGTGCCGTCCGACAGCTTCGAGCGCGGCCTGGTGTGGGTCACCGAGCACGGACACACCGCCGTGCATCCGTGGGACGGCGACCTCGGGGTCGACCCCACACCGCTCATCAGCCAGGCGACCGCCTATGGCTGCCGCGTCGGCTGCTACGTGGTCAACCAGCCGGACCGCATGCAGCAGCTCGCCGCGGCGGGGCTGTGGGCGTTCGTGACTGACGTGCCCGAGGTCGCGCGGCAGGCCCTGCCGCGCTGAGGGCCAACGCTCAGGCTTTGACTTCGGCGAGCTCCCCGAGGGCACGTGTGGCCGCGGAGGCGTCGGAGACTCCGAACGCGACATTGATCGTCGACCCAGTCATTCCCGTCGGCAGCACCAGCTCGATATTGACCCCGGCGTCCGCCAGCCGTCGCGCCGCCTGCGCCAACGTTCCAGGTCGGTCCTGCAGCTGCGCGGCCACCAGCTCGAGGGTGCGATACGTGATCGCCGCCCTGTCGAGCGCCTGCCGCGTCCCATCCTCGTCGTTCGTGACCAGGCCGATGGCGCCGGTCTGGCCCGAGCCGGCGGCGCTGATGCCGGTGATGTTGATCCCACGCTCCGCGATCGCCTCGGCGACCTTGGCGAGTCCGCCGGGCGTGTTCTCGAGCTCAATCAGCGAATGCATTCATTCGGCACCTCCACGAGATGGCAGCGGCCCCGCCGTCGGGCGCAATTGCTCGGCGTGGCGAGCACGTCTGGAAGGTCGAGTGTACCCCGGCTGTCACGCCATCAGCGGCGGCCGGAGCTCCGAACGCCCAGGACGCCGAAGACGCCGCGAAGGATAGTGTTGAAGGTGCCGCTCCGCACGAATCGCCCACCCTCTTCCGCCAGGCCACCCCAGTCCACGCCATGCTCCGGGGGCTTCGTCGACCGGTGGCGCGTTCCTCCCGCCGTGGGGCGGGCAGGCTCTCGCACCAGTTTGCCCCTCGGCAGGGGCCAGCTGCGCGGCCAGCATCTCCTTGGCCGACACAGGATCCTGGTCAGTGAGGTACTCGGCGGCAATGGGAGCGCCGCGACGACCGCCTCGAGCTGTGCCGGTGAGATCTGTGCCATCAGAGACGCCGGCGGCCGCATCATCGTGCGCGCCGTGGGCATCGGGATTCCCTTCGGGCTGAGGGCGGTGACGAGCGCCTCGCCGATCCCGAGCTTGGTCAGCACCTCGTCGACCTTGTAGAGGTCGGTCTTGGGGAACGTGTCTGCCGTGGCGCGCACGACTTCGAGGTCGTCGGGCGTGAACGCTCGGAGGGCATGCTGCACCCGGTTGCCCAGCTGGGTGAGGACCGCAGCCGGCACGTCGGATGGTGCGTGCGTAACGAAGAAGACGCCGATCCCCTTGGAGCGGATCAGCCGCGCAACCAGCTCGACCTGCTGCAGGAAGGTCTTGTTCGCGTCCCGGAAGAGGAGGTGCGCCTCGTCGAAGAAGAAGACGAGCTTGGGACGTTCCGGGTCGCCGATCTCGGGCAGCGTCTCGTACAGCTTGGCGAGGAGCCACATCATGAAGGTCGAGAAGAGCGCAGGGCGATCCTGCATGTCGGCGAGCTCCAGGATGCTCACCACACCCTGCGCCACCGCCTGGGTCGTTCGCATCAGATCGGCGACGTCGAACTCCGGGGCGCCGAAGAAGGCGTCCGCGTCCTGCTGCTCGAGCTCGACGATCTTCCTGACCATGACGCCCACCGTCGCCGTCGCCACGCCGCCGTACTCCTCCATCTCGGCCTTGCCGGCATCGGAGTCGAGGTGGTTGAGGAGCGCGCGCAGATCGGCAAGGTTGATGAGCGGCAGCTTCTTGTCGTCGGCGTACTTGAAGGCGAGCGCGAGCACCGATTGCTGCGTCTCATTCAGCTCGAGCACCTTGGCGAGCAGGATCGGTCCGAACGAATGGACCGATGCGCGCAGCCGCACCCCGGGCTTCTCCCGCACGAGCGTGAAGAACTCGACCGGAAACGCCTGCGGACGATAGTCGGCGAGGCCGACCTGCTCGGCCCGGCTCGCGAGCTTGTCGTTCGGCTCGGCCGGCGCAGCGAGCCCGCTGATATCGCCCTTGATATCGCTGATGAAGACGGGTACGCCGGCCGCGGAGAGCTGCTCTGCGAGCACCTGGAGGGTCTTCGTCTTGCCGGTCCCGGTTGCGCCCGCGACGAGCCCATGGCGATTCAGCATGGCCAGCGGAACGCGCACCTGGACATCGGGCTCGCTCTGCTCCCCGTCCATCGCGGCACCAAAGGTCAGCGCCGGGCCATCGAAGGCATATCCCGCGGCGAGCGTCGAGGTCAGATCGGTCATGCGGTCGAGTATCCCATCACCCGCGCGCCGGCGTTCACCCGGGCAGGCCGGTCTTGCCATCGACCAGGTAGTGGACGAACCACTCGCGGATCAGGCGCAGGTTGTCGACGCGGCGGAACGGAGTCCCGGAGCGGGTCAGCTCGTGCGTCTCCTCGGGTACACGCATGAGGCGCACCGGCTTGCGCAGCGAGCGGAGGGCCGAGAAGAGCTCCTCGGCCTGGGTGATCGGGCAGCGCAGATCCTTCTCCGCATGCTGGATCAGGAGCGGGGTGTTGATCTCCTTCGCGTAGGTGAGCGGTGAGTGCTCGCGGTACAGGTCCCAGTCGTCCCACGGGTTGGCGCCGTATTCGGTCCGGCCAAAGATCGGCCCGCCGATGTCTCCCGACAGCATCTCGGAGGTCATGTCGTTGACGCTGCGGCAGGTCACCGCCGCCTTGAAGCGATCGGTGTGGCCCACGATCCAGCTCGTCAGGTAGCCGCCGTACGATCCGCCGGTCACGCCGGTCCGAGCCGGGTCGGCGAGCCCGTCCTCGACGAGGGCGTCGAGCCCGAGCATGACGTCACGCATCGGTCCATGGCCCCAGTCCTGGTAGTTCGCGCTCAGGAACTCCTGTCCGTAGCCCTGCGAGCCACGCGGGTTGCAGGCATACACGCTGACCCCGGACGCGGCGAGGACCTGCCACTCCCAGATCAGGCTCCAGCCGTACAGCGTGGCGGGACCGCCGTGGATCTCGACGACCACGGGCGCCGGCCTGCGTCTTGCGGCTCGCCGGTGAGCCGATGAACCAGCCCTGCACGCGCCGCCCGTCGACCTCGTGCCAGCGCTCGACCGGCCGCACCAGGGCGATCTCGCCCCAGGCGTCCTTCATCAGGCTGGTGACCCGTTTGAGCGCCAGGCCGCCGGCGGGCAGCTTGCCGCGACGGAGCTCACCAACGACCACGTCGGGCGGCTCATCCCCGCTTGCGCGAACTGCCGCGACGCGCATCGAGCTGCCCCCGGAGACGACCGCATCGTGGCGGCCGAGATAGTGGCGCCCGCGGGTCAGGCGCTCGACCTTCTTGGACTCGGGATCGACGCGCCACAGCTCGAAGCTGCCCTCGATCGGCGCGGAGAAGATCACCGCGCCCTCGTCGGCCTGCCAGTGGAGCCGGGGGTCGCCCGCCCCGAACAGGTCGCTGTTCATCCCGGCGCTCGCCTCGAGGTCCGCGTCGCCGGTCAGGTTCTCGGCAGCCCCATCGCGGACGCGGAAGCGCCAGACCGACTCCTGCCCGGTGCCTCTGGGCGGGCGGGCCGGCCTGCCGACCGCAGCAACCCAGCGGCCGTCGGGGCTCCAGGCCGGGGCGGCCCAGTGCTCGTCGCCACGCCCGGGTGAGAGACGCGACGTCGCCCGGCTGCCAGACCTCGAGCAGGTAGATGTCCTGGCGCCAGGTCAGGTCAGCGTCGCGATGGCCATCGGAGGTATACGCCAGGCGCCTGCCGTCCGGACTCCACGTCGGATTCCCATCATGACTGTCCCCTCCGGTCAGGCGTTCAGCGGCTCCGGTCGCAACGTCGATCAGCCAGAGGTTCTGGAACCGATCGTCGACGAACCCGACGCCGTTGTACTGGTAGCGAAGACGATCGATGAGCCGCGTGTCGGGCTCCGGAGCCTCGCCCGGGGCGCGCTCGGCTTGCGAGGGGCGTCGCTTCGCGTCGAGGCACTCACCACGCAGAGACGCCTCGCATCGGGGCTCCACGCGATCGCCTCGACGTCGCGTGGGAGGCTGGTCAGCTGCCGCGCCTCCCCGCCGTCTGCGAACGGGAGCAGCCAGACCTGCGTGGCGCCGAGCTTGGGGGCCTCGGCCTTGCCCGGCCGCTGGCCACCGCCCCCCGCCTGGAGCACCGCTCCCCGGTCGGAGAGGAAGCCGATGGTGCGTCCGTCCGGGCTCCAGCGGGGGCTGGAGTCGGTCTTCGAGCCGACGGTGATCTGGCGGGCGGGCGCGGAGCCATCTGCGGCGACGACCCACAGCGAGGTGCGATATCCGTCCTTGTTCGGCGCCACGGCCTTCACGGCGAAGGCAACGAACCGCCCATCGGGCGAGAGCGCGAGATCAATGGGGACGCCGGAGCTCGTAGAGGTCCTCGGGTCGCGGCGCACGGGGCATCGGTCGATCGGCCTCCTGCTGCGGGTTTCACAAGATGAGATGCTTAGTCTAGGCAACGACCCGCAGCCGGTCAGGAGCCGAGGCCGCTCACCAGTTGGTCGCGGTGGAGGCCGGACCTCGCCGACCGACTCGAGCCAGCGCTCCGCGTCGATCGCGGCCTTGCAGCCGTCGCCGGCGGCGGTGACCGCCTGGCGGTAGCGGTGGTCGTGCACGTCGCCGGCGACGAAGACGCCCTCGATCTTCGAGTCCCGGTCTCGCCGTCGACGACGCAGTAGCCCCGCTCGTCGAGGTCGAGCTGGCCGCGAACAGGTCGGTGTTCGGCTTGTAGCCGATGGCCACGAACAGACCCCGTGCGTCTCGAGCGTCGGACTCCTCGCCGCTGATGGTGTCGCGGAGGCGAGCCGCCTGACCGTCTGTCGCCGTGGACCTCGGTCACCTCCTTGTTCCAGAGCGACCTCGATCTTGGGATGCGCGAACGCGCGGTCCTGCATGATCTTGCTGCCGCGGAACTGGTCGCGGCGGACGAGCGATCGTGACCTTCGAGGCGAACCGGGTCAGGAAGAGCGCCTCCTCGAGGGCGGTGTCTCCCCGCCGACGACGGCGATCTCATGCTCGCGGAAGAAGAAGCCGTCGCAGGTGGCGCAGGCGGAGACGCCGCGGCCGCGGAACGCTCCTCGTTGGCAGCCCCAGCCACAGGGCCGATGCTCCGGTGGCCACGATGACCGAGTCGGCCGGTACTCGTCGTCGCCGACCCACAGCGCTGAAGGGCGCTCGCAGAAGTCGACGCGCGTGACATCCCGTCCACGAATGCGGCGCCGAAGCGCTCGGCCTGGTCGCGGAAGAGCTGCATCAGCTCCGGACCCTGGATCCCGTCCGGGAAGCCCGGGTAGTTCTCGACGTCGCTGGTGATCATCAGCTGGCCCAGCGGCGCGTTGCCGCGCGAGCACCATCGGCTCCAGGTTGGCGCGCGCGGCATAGATGGCGGCAGTCAGCCCGGCGGGCCCGGAGCCGATGATCGCGACCTTGCGGTAGCGCTCGTCGGTGTGCTTGTGGGGCGAGGTCTTGGGCGGAACCGTGGCGGTCATGGCGTGCTCAGTCTAGCGCCAACCGGGGATCCGACCGCCCCTCAGTCTCAGTCCCCCGGACGACCGCGATTGGCGTCCTGCCGGCGAAGGCCCACGCCAAGGCGGCGTCGAACTCGGTGCTGCCGCCCGACTTGGCGAGGACCCGCACGTTGGGGTCGTGATGAACCATGCGCGGCAACGAGCCCAGCTCGCTGCCGGTCCAGAAGATGATCGGCAGCGTTGGATATCGCTGTCGAGTCGGCCATGAAGAGCGCGGCGCTCAGCTCGTGCTCAAGCCGCCAGTCGAGGATGACCGCACCGGGAGTGGTGGGGCCGCGGAGCGCACCGAGGTAAGAGACGGCGTCACGGAATGCCGTCGGCTGCAGGCCGGCGCTGTCGCACATCTCGCACGCGAGCGCCGCGGCAGCGGGCTCGTCATCGACCACCCAGACGTGCGCCGGCCGCGGCTGCTCCGGGCGGCCGCCCGGCAAGCTCACCGCCGTGTCCCGAAAGGTCGTCATCCGTGCCAGTTCTGCACGGCGTGCCTCGCATCGGCCGCGCTCCAGCCGGGTTGGCTGCCCAACCCGTACCATGACAGCCATCGAGCAGCATCCAGCGGCGCCGCAGCGTCACCGTCGACGTTGGGGGCGTCGCGGTCGGCGCCGAGCACCCGATCGTGGTGCAGTCGATGACGAACACCGACACCGCCGACGCCGATCGCGACCGCGATCCAGGTCGCGCAGCTGGCGCATGCCGGCTCGGAGCTGGTTCGCGTCACGGTCAACAACGACGCGGCGGCGCAGGCGGTGCCGGTCATCCGCCAGCAGCTCGACGGCTGGGCGTCGGCGTGCCGCTCATCGGCGACTTTCACTACAACGGCCATCTGCTGCTGACCAAGTACCCCGACTGCGCCGCGGCGCTTGCCAAGTACCGCATCAACCCGGGCAACGTCGGCACGCAAGCGGCACGACGAGCAGTTCGCGCAGATCGTCGAGGTCGCGATCGCGAACGGCAAGCCGGTGCGCATCGGCGTGAACTGGGGCTCCCTCGACCAGCAGCTGCTGACCGAGATGATGGACGCCAACGCCGCCCTGCCCGAGCCGCGCGAGAGCCGCGACGTGATGATCGAGGCGATGGTCGAGTCCGCGCTGCGCTCGGCGCAGCTGGCCGAGGAGACCGGCCTGGCCACGACCGGATCATCCTCTCGGCCAAGGTCTCGCGGCGTGCAGGACCTGGTCGAGGTCTACAGCGCGCCTGGCGGCGCGCTGCGACTACCCGCTCCACCTCGGCCTCACCGAGGCGGGCATGGGCTCGAAGGGATCATCGCGTCCACCGCCGGCCTCGTCGATCCTGCTGCAGCGAGGGGATCGGCGACACGATCCGCGTCTGCCTCACCCCGCAGCCCGGCGGGCGACCGCACGCGAGGAGGTCCAGATCGCCCAGCAGGTGCTCCAGTCGCTCGGCCTGCGCAGCTTCACGCCGCAGGTCAGCGCCTGCCCGGGCTGCGGCCGCACGACCTCGACCTTCTTCCAGGAGATGGCGCGAGACATCAACGACTACCTGCGCGCGCAGATGCCGGTCTGGCGCGAGCGCATCCCGGCGTCGAGGAGATGAGGGTCGCGGTGATGGGCTGCGTCGTCAACGGGCCGGGCGAGTCGAAGCACGCCGACATCGGGATCAGCCTGCCGGGCACCTTCGAGGAGCCGGTGGCGCCGGTCTTCGTCGACGGGGCGCTCCGCACGACCCTGCGCGGCGACGACATCGTCCCGCGCTTCCTGGCGATCCTCGACGACTACGTCGTGGAGCGCTATCCCTCGCCGCTCACTGCCGCGGCTCCCAGCTGAAGAAGCGCAGCGCGACCACGGCTCCGCCGAGGCCCAGGCCGCCATCACGCCGAGGTCCGACCAGGCGAGCCCGTTTCCGGCATAGACGTCGAGCATGGCGTCCGCGAAATGACGCACCGGAAAGAAGCTCGACAAGGCCTCGATCCAGGCCGGCGCACCGTCGAGCCGGATGAAGACGTTCGAGATGAAGAGCAGCGGCAGGATCGTGGCGTTCACGACCGCGGGCGCGGCGTCCGCGTTCGGAACGAAGGCGGTCAGCGCCAGGCCGAGGACGCAGAAGGTGGCCGCGCCGAGCACCAGCGTCAGCATCAGCTCCGGGAGCTGGCGCCAGGGGACCTCAACGCCGTAGAAGATGGCCCCGAAGGCGGCCACGATGATCACCAGCAGCACGCCGATCGCGATCGCATGGCCGATCCTGCCCGCCAGGTACGCCCATGCGGGGAGCGGCGTGCCTCGCATGCGCTTCAGGATCCCCTCGTCGCGGGCCATCGTGACGCTCATCGCCAGGTTGGTGTAGGTCGCGGTGATCACCGCAAAGACGATGATCGCCGGCGTGAAGAATCGCGAGGCGCTCGGGGTTCCCGCGGCCGATCAGCACGTTGAAGATGACCATGAACATGAGCGGAAAGACGAACGTGAAGAAGGCGGCGGCCGGATTGCGCCAGAAGGCGCGGTTCTCGAAGCGCACCTGGCGCAGCGCCAGGCCGATGCCGGTCACGCCGCCTCCGCAGCGTCGGTGAGCTTGAGGTAGACGTCCTCGAGCGACGGCCTCGCCACCTGGAGCGCCGACAGCTCGACCCCCTCCGCGAGCGCCCACTCGGTGAGCTCGTGAAGCAGGCGCGTGGGCGTCTCGCTCCGAATCTCGTAGTTCGGTCCGTCCCTGCCGCGCGTCCCGAGCGCATCCGGCAAGGCGAGCCCGTCGGGGAGGCGAAAACCGTGACGATCGATGCGCCGGCGTCGCGTCCGCCGAGGCTCTCCGGGGTGCCCTGGGCCACGATCTGACCGTCGGCGATGATCGCGACCCGGTCCGCGAGCGCCTGCGCCTCGTCCATGTAGTGGGTGGTGAGCAGGATCGTCTTTCCCGAGGCCGGCGAGGTCGCGCACCACGTCCCAGGCCTGGCGGCGGGCCGACGGATCGAAGCCGGTCGTCGGCTCGTCGAGGAAGAGGAGCTCGGGGTCGCCGGCGAGCGCGAGCGCGAGATCGACCCGCCGCCGCTGGCCGCCCGAGAGCTGGTCGATGCGGCGTCGGGCTCTCGTCAAGCCCGACGAGGGCGATCACCTCGTCGACGTCGCGCGGCCGCGGGTAGTAGCCGGCGTACATCTCGACCGCCTCCGCCACCGTGAGGTAGCCCGAAGCCCCGTCGACTGCAGCACGATCCCGATGCGCTCCTTCAGGCGGCCGGCATGATGGGCAGGATCCATCCCCAGCACCGAGACCTCGCCCGCGTCTCGCGCGCGGTAGCCCTCCAGGATCTCGACCGTCGTCGTCTTGCCGGCACCGTTCGGACCGAGCAGCGCGAAGACCTCGCCGCGCGCGACCTCGAGATCGAGCTCGCGCACCGCCTGGATCTCCCCGTACGCCTTCCTGAGGCCGCGCACGCGGATGGCGGGCTCCGTATCGGCCACCTCAGGGACGCAAGCTGCGCGTCAGCCTGCGGCCAGGAAGGTCCAGGCAGCGGCCACGAAGGAGAGCACGAGGAAGGCGATCAGCGCGAGCGGCAGCAGCGCGACAGCCAGGTTCTGGCGCGGCTCGGCCGCTGGCTGCTCGGGGACGGCGACCAGGTCGGCCGACTCGTCGCGGATGACCGGGGTGTTCGTGCTCATGCTCACTCCTTACCGAGCAGGGTAACCAGCTGCTGCGCTCATGTCGCGCGCCGTCAGCTCGCCGATCTGATGCCCGACGACGTTGCCGTTCCGATCGACGAAGAAGCTCTCGGGCGGACCGATGATGCCGTAACGCTGCGCCACATCGTCGTTCGGGTCCATCGCCGCCGGCCAGGCCGCCTGCATCTGGGTCATGAAGTCTCGCGCATTCTCAGATCGGTCGTGGAACACGATCCCGACGACCGCCAGGCCATCCGCGGCGTGGTCGCTCATCGCCTTGCGGAGAACGGGGAACTCGCGGACGCACGGGCCGCACCAGCTCGCCCAGAAGTTGACGATCACCGGACGACCACGCAGGTCGCTCAGGCGGACCGGCCGGCCGTTGAGGTCCGAGAGCGCAAACTGCGGGCGCCTGGCCGCCGACCTGGGCGCCTGAAGGCGTACCGCGAGCGGCCAGCGACATGCCCAGCGCGGTCAGCAGGACGAGCGGCAGCAGGGCGGCGCCGAGCAGGTATGCGCGCGGGAGACGTCGCAGCTCGACGTGCGCGTGGGCAGGGGTCGCCGCCGCCAAAGGACGCTCAGTGGCCCGGCGCGTCGTCGTGCGCGCCGCGCTCGATCTCTCGCCATTCGCGGCCGGCGGCGCGGACCCAGGCGAAGATCGAGGCGATCAGCACGACCAGGCCCGGGACCGCAAGGAAGAGGTTCGCGATCATGCCCTCCGGGCGGAACGCGAAGCCCGCCCCGAGCAGCGCTGCGCCCACGGCCAGGACGACCGGCAGGTAGCTGCCGGTCGGAAGGTGGACGCCGGGCGGCGGCGCCGGGCGCTCCTGTTGCAGCCGTCCCTGGCGGCTCGAGAGGGCGAACACGAGGCCGAGCACGAAGAGGATCGCGATCCCGATCAGGAAGTAGCCGACGGTGGCATCAGTCACGGCGCGAGCTCGCTAGCGGAGGATGTAGATGGTGGTGAAGAGCGCGATCCAGACCACGTCGACGAAGTGCCAGTAGATGCTGACCGCCTCGACCGCCACGTGGTTGCCGCGCCGAGAACTGGCCCTGCAGCGCGCGCGACAGGATCACGGTGAGCCCGACCGCGCCGCCGAAGACGTGCGCCCCGTGGAAGCCGGTGAGCGTGTAGAAGACGGTCCCGAAGATGCCGTCCCTGATGCCGAACCCGAGGCGCGAGTAGTCGTAGATCTGGCCGATCAGGAAGGTGACGCCCGAGCACGAGGGTGAGACCAACCCCAGTTGCGCATGGCCGCGCTGGTCGCCGCGCCGAATCGCCCCACCCCGAACTGCATCGTGAAGCTCGAGCCGACCAGGATCGCGGTCAGGACGGCGGCGAGCGGCATGTCGAGCTCGCCGCCGCGCCGGCGGATCGCCACGCGGCCGCGTGCGCGGCGCGCGCAGTTGAAGTAGGCCGCGAACAGGCCGCCGAAGAACATCACCTCGCTGGCGATGAAGAGGAGCATGCCGACCAGGGGGGTCGGCATCCCCGCCTCGCGGCGTCCGCGTCCGGCTGCGGAAGGTCGGCGGCGTGCACCTCTGCGGTCGTCATACGGCTCCCCCGCGCCGCTCGACGTCATCCTCCGGCTTCTCAACGACGTCGGCGGGACGATCGGCCGTCGTGGCCGTGGCCGTGTGTCAGGAAGAAGAGCGGCCGCTCCGAGCGGATCGGCGGGAGACGATCGAAGTTGTAGGGCGGCGGCGGCGAGCTGGTCGCCCACTCGAGCGTATTCCCCTCCCACGGATCGTCGCCAACCCGCTCGCCGTTGATGAAGGTCGCGACCACGTTGATCAGGAACGGGAAGATGCTGAGCGCGATGAGGAAGGCGCCCGCGGTCGACATCAGGTTGAGGATCGTCCAGCCGGCATCGGGCGAGTAGTCGGCGATGCGGCGCGGCATGCCGGAGATGCCCAGCTGGTGCATCGGGAAGAAGGCCAGGTTGAACCCGACGAAGTGCATCCAGAAGTGGACCTTGCCCAGGCCCTCGTTGAGCCGGCGGCCGGTCATCTTCGGGAACCAGTAGTAGGTCGCGGCGAAGACGCCGAAGACGGACCCGCCGAAGAACACGTAATGCAGGTGCGCCACCACGAAGTACGTGTCCTGGAGGTGGAAGTCGACCGCGGGCTGGAGAGCATCACGCCGCTCAGCCCGCCGATCAGGAACATCGACAGGAAGCCGAGCGCGAAGAGCATCGGCGTGGTGAGGCTCAGCTTGCCGCGCCACATGGTGGCCATCCAGTTGAAGAACTTCACCCCGGTCGGCACCGCGATGAGCGCGGTCATGAAGCTGAAGAACGGCAGGAACACGAAGCCGGTGGTGAACATGTGGTGGGCCCACACGCTGAAGCTGAGCAGGCCGATCCCGATGGTGGCGAACACGAAGGCGCGGTAGCCGAACAGCGGCTTGCGGGAGAAGACGGGCAGGATCTCGCTGACGACCCCCATCGCCGGCAGGATCACGATGTAGACCTCGGGGTGGCCGAAGAACCAGAAGATGTGCTGCCACAGGATCGGGTTCCCGCCGACGCTCGGGTCGAAGAACGATCCCCCGTAGTTGCGGTCGATGAAGAGCGCGATCAGGCCCGCGGTGAACACGGGGGTGGCGAGCAGGATGAGGACCGCGGTGACGAGCACGGTCCACACGAAGATCGGCATCCGGAAGAGCGTCATCCCCGGAGCGCGCATCTTGAAGATCGTGGCGATGAAGTTGATCGAGCCAAGGATCGATGCGGTGCCGACAAGGGTCAGGCCGATCAGCCACAGGTCGGTGCCGGGGCCGGGCGAGTACTTGGCCTGCGTCAGCGGGTTGTACCCGGTCCACCCCTCGGCCGCCGCCCCTCCGAACAGGTAGCCGCTGAAGATGAGGATCCCCCCCAGCGGCAGGAGCCAGAAGCTGAGCGCGTTGATGCGGGGGAATGCCATGTCCGGCGCGCCGAGCATGAGCGGCACGATGTAGTTCGCGAAGCCGGACAGGACCGGCACGATGAACAGGAAGATCATGATCGTGCCGTGCATCGTGAACGCCTGGTTGTAGGTCGCCTCGTCGAGGAACTGCAGGCCCGGCACCGCGAGCTCGGAGCGGATCACGAGGGCGAGGATCCCCGCCGCAAAGAAGAAGAGGAAGCTGTTGACGATGTACAGGATCCCGATCTTCTTGTGGTCGACCGTCGTCAGCCAGTCGAGGACCCAGGAACGCTGGTAGGTCTCGGCTCGTGGGTTCAGGGTGGTGGTGGCCATGCTGCCTCGAACTTCTCGCTCTGCCCTACGGGGTTGCCACAATCGTGCCGGTCATCACCGGGTGCACCTGGCACAGGAACTGATACTCGCCCGCCGGGAGCGCGGGGACCTGGTAATCCTGCGCGCCGGGGCCCTGGAAGATCTTGCCGGCGAAGAGCTGCTTGTCACCGGAGAGAATCGCAACGTTGTGATTCTGCCCGTCGGTGATATCGAAGTGGATGACGAACGGCTGCCCGGCGGGCGCCTCGATCCGATCGGTGCTGAACTTCGTGCCCGTCGCCGACAGCTTGATCACCGTCGCGTTGGCCGGGGCCGATGGCGCGGGCGTCGCGCCCGACTTGGCCACCTTGAGCCACTGGTCGTACTTTGCGCGGGTCATCGCCTGGATGGCGAAGGTCATGTTGGCGTGCTGCAGGCCGCAGAACTCGGCGCATTGCCCCGCGTATGTCCCCTCCTCGGAGATCGTGAACTCGAGCTCGTTCGGCTTCCCGTTCTCGCCCACCGGCACCACGTCGCGCTTGATGAGGAACTGCGGCACGAAGAACGAGTGGATCACGTCCAGCGACGGCAGGATGACGCGAATCGGCTCGCCGATCGGCAGCGCCATCACCGGCGGATTGGCCGCGGTGCCGTTGACGACCGCATCGTTGTCCGGATTTCCGTCATCGTCGAGGTAGCGGAAACGCCACTGCCACTGGAATCCGGTCGCCTCCACGGTCACTCCTGGCTTCGCGGATCGCGCCTCGACCGCGTTGAGGGTGATCGTGCTGAGCACGAACAGGACGAGCACGATCACGGTCGGAATGGCGGTCCAGATGATCTCGACGGTCGTGTTGCCGTGGATCTGCGGCGGCAGCTGCTCATCATCGGGCTTGCGACGGTAGCGGACCGCGGCGTAGAGGATGAAGCCCTCGACCCCCACGAACACGATCCCACCCATGATCAGGACGGCCAGGTACAGCCCGAAGACGTCTTTCGCCGTCTCCGTCTTCGGGTCCGGCGGGAGCATGCAGCCGGCCAACACACCGATGACCAGGAGTGGAAGAGCTGCCCGGAGAACTCCCCGCCACCGCGATCGGGCGGCCTTGAATCGCATCAGCTCGTCTCGAGGCTCCGCTACGTCCGAAAGGGCGCGCCCGCACAGCCCGGCTGACGGCGGCGCGGGCCGTATTGTACCGATGGGCGCGCCCGGGCGCAGGCCCGGCGTCGCGACTCAGCCCATGGGCGCGGGGCAGGTGTCCTCTTCGTACGGCAGCAGCGGCCGCGGGATGATCGAGTAGCGATGCTCGCGCGCCGTCCAGCGGGTCAGCTGGTTGGACTGGCGCAGCTCGGCCAGCCAGGTCGCGCCGTCCGCGCCGGAGACGACGCCGCATCGCAGGTCGCCCGAGCTCGCCTGACCGAACGTCGCCGGATCATCATTCGTGGGCCACGGGCGCGGAGGCTGCGCAGGCAGCCCGCTGCCGTCGGGCGGCTCGCCGTCGGCGTTGCGCACGTACAGCCGAAGGGCCTCCGGCTGGTACGGCTTCCAGCCGGTATCGGCCCACGCATCGGCCGGAAGCCACTGCTCGAGCCCGGAGAGCCGCTGCTGCAGGAACGACAGTGCGCGATGCGCGAGCACCTCGTTGCCCGACATGCCCGGGGGCGGATTGGTGCCCTCGAGGAACCCGAGCGCATAGACGCTGACGGTCACCTCGCGACCGTCGGCGTGCAGGGTGAAGACGGTGTCGGCGGCATCGGCCACCATGGCATTCGCCCCGCGCAGGTCGAGGTCGGACTTGAAGAGCCCGGTCTCGGCGACCGCGGCGAGAACCGCCTGGATCCCCTTCTCGGTCAGCCGCCGCTGCATGAGGCTCGGCAGGATCGGGCCGGGGAAGACCGCGGCCACGGCCGCGGGGACGAGCACCCGCCCGTCGCCGGTGAGCACGAAGCTCGGCAGAGCGCCGAGCAGGAAGTCGGGCGCCACAAAGCCGCCGCTGTTCGCGACGCTCAGGATCAGGGCCTCCCCCACGGGATGCACGATATCGCCGCCGCTCGGCGATCCGCTGGGCTGGCCGCCTCCGCCGCGGCTGCAGCCGGCGAGCACGAGGCCCGCGAGGATGAGGTTGAGCGCGGTTCGCTTCATGGGCCGCAGGACGCGCCGGTGCACCGCTCGGTTCCCACCATCTGCAGTCCGTGACCGTCGGCGGGAGAATGACGTCGATGCGCCGAATCCTCATTGCCGCGAGCTTCCTGCTCGCCGCGGCGGCCGGTTTGCCCAGGCCGGTCCTTGCGCACGGACCGAGCGCTCCGGCCCCGCAGCTCCCCGGTCTCCTCCTGCTGTGGCGCTTCGAGCCGCTGGTGCTTGGCGGGGTCGGGCTCGCGGGGATTGCCTATCTGTGGGCGGTGCGATGGGTCAATCGGGCGCATCCGGGCCACCCCCAGCCCGCCCGCCGCGGCTGGTTCTTCCTGGCGGGCCTCGTCGTTCTGGTGCTGGCCCTGACCTCGCCGATCGAGGCCTACGAGGGCCAGCTGTTCAGCGTGCACATGGTGCAGCACATGCTCATCGAGCTGGTCGCCGCGCCGCTCCTGCTTGCCGGTGCACCGATCACGCTCGCCCTGCGTGCGGCGTCGCCATCGGTCAGGCGCCGCCTGCTGGCGGTCCTCCAGAGTCGCGTCGTTCATCTCGTCTCATTTCCGATCGTCGCCTGGATCCTCTTTGCGGCCGTCAACTGGGGCTGGCACTTCAGCATCCTCTACAACGAGGCGCTCGAGAACCCGTGGCTGCACGACCTCGAGCACGCGAGCTTCCTTGCCGCAGCCCTCCTCTTCTGGTGGCCCGCGATCGGGGTCGACCCCTCGCCCTGGAAGATCCCGCACCCGGTGCGCCTCCTGTATCTCTTCCTGGCCATGCCCCAGAACTCGTTCCTGGGAGTGGCCCTGCTCAGCGCCGAAACAGTCCTCTATCCGCATTACGTGACGAACCTGCGGACCTGGGGGCCCGCGCCCCTCGATGATCAGCGGCTGGGCGGCACGCTGATGTGGGTCGGCGGCGATCTCGCCTTCCTGGTCGCGATGGCGATCGTGATCGCGGGCTGGATGCGCTACGAGGACCGGCGCACCGCGCGCCTCGATGCGCGCCTGGCGGCCGAGCGGGCGGCACGCGGCGAGTGAGTCCGAAGGCGCGGCTCGGTCAGCCGATCGGCAGCCGGACGAGCGCGTCGAGGGCGACCGCCACGAAGAGCAGGGTCAGGTAGCTGATCGAATACCGGAAGAGCCCGATCGCGGCCCGCCCATTCGCCGCATCGCGCCGCAGACGGAGCGCGTAGATCACGAAGATAAGACCCAGCCCGAGGGCCGCCGCAACATAGATGAGGCCCATCCCGGCCGCCGGCCACAGGAGCAGGCTGACCCCCACCAGGATGAGCGAGTAGAGGACGATCTGGCGCGCCGTCTCTGCCTCCCCGCGGACGACCGGCAGCATCGGCACGCCGGCCGCCGCATAGTCGCCCCGATAGCGGAGTGCCAGCGCCCAGAAGTGGGGCGGCGTCCAGTAGAAGACGATGGCAAAGAGGACGAGCGCCGGAATCCCGACCGATCCGGTGACCGATGCCCACGCCACGAGGACCGGCACGCAGCCCGCAGCGCCGCCGATCACGATGTTGTGCGGGGTCGAGCGTTTGAGCCAGATCGTATAGACGAAGACGTAGAAGGCGATTGCGCTCAATGCGAGCAGGGCGCTGAGAAGGTTCACGAGCAGCGCCAGCCACGCAAACGAGGCGGCGCTCAGCGCGATCCCGAAGACCAGCGCCGCACGCGGCGTGATCGCGTGCGTCGGCAGTGGGCGGCTCCGCGTGCGACGCATCAGGTCGTCGATGTCGCGGTCGACGAACTGGTTGATGGCGTTGGCGCCGCCGGCGGCCAGCGTGCCGCCGACGATCACGGCGACCATCAGCCAGATGGACGGGATGCCGCCCTGCGCGAGGACCATGGTCGGCACGGTCGTGATGAGCAGCAGCTCGATGATGCGCGGCTTGGTGAGCGCCACGTACATGCGCAGCTTCCCAAGGAGCGCGCCGGACGCCCGCGGGACCGGGGCTGGCGCCGGCTCGAGCCGACGGACCCCGAGCCAGACCAGGACCAGCGATGCCCACAGGGCAGCACCCACAGCCAGGTGCGGCACGACGAAGTAGGCGGACAGCTGGGACCAGACGTTCGCCGCGCCAAGGGCGACCTGGATCAGCACCAGGCCGCCGGCCACGATCGCCAGCCTCCGCGGCCCGGTGTCGTCAGTCTGTCGGCGCAGCGCGATGGCGGTCGCCAGCACGAGGCAGGCAACGGCGACGGCCAGCACGCGATGCGCGAACTGGATCTGGTGAGCCGTGACGGTCAGGTCGGGCACGAGCATGCCGTTCATGAGCGGGAAGTCGGCGAAGGCGAGACCCGCATGGTGGCCGGTGACCCACGAACCGAGGAGCATCTGCGCGAAGACGGCGATCGCGGTGACGCCAACCAGCTGCGTCAGACGAGGATGCGAGACGCGCCGCCGAAACGGGCCATGGGCAGCGCGCTCCGCGATGAAGATCGTTGCCGCCAGGACGGTCAGCGCCATGGCGAGATGGGCCGTGACGAGATCCGCCCGCAGCTGCTCCAGCACCACCGCACCGCCCAGCAGCGACTGCGACGATCACGAGCACGCCCGCGAGGAGGGCGGCGGCCAGCATCGGCCGATCGCGCCGCCGGTGGGAGAAGAGCGTGATCAGCCCGACCGCCCCAACCAGCGGGCCCACGAAGACCGCGGCCACCAGCCGGTGGCTGTGCTCGATCCAGGCGTTCAGGTCGGTGGGGGGAATCCAGTCCCCGAAGCAGAGCGGCCAGTCAGGGCAGCCGAGCCCGGAATCGGTCGCGCGCACGAGGCCGCCGACCGAGATCAGGACGAACGTCGCGACCGCTGCGGCGATCGCCAGCTTTGCGAAGCGGGTCACGGATCCTCCGATGCCCGGCGACCGGACACCCAGATCAGGCTGCGGGCGACATGGGCAGCGGCATGATACCGCCGGCAAGGGAAGGTGAAGTCATACGGCGACGCGCCGGTCCGCGCGGCGAGCCTGCGGCACATAACGCAGTGGCCGCGGCAGGAGTGGCAGCACCCGGCGGGAGACCGCCGCCGCCCGGTCGACCCCTCGCTCTCGCCGCAGCGCTCCACGGCAGACCGAACTGGCGGCGCAGCTCGGCAGGGAGGGTGGAGACCGAGACGAGATGCGCCACGTCCCACATGAAACGCGGTGGTACCCGGCTGGGGTAGAGGATCGAGGGTGCCAGGTCCGCGTGCCGTTGGCGTGACCCGCACCTCGCCGCTGGCGATCACATCTCGCATCCAAGCGCGGACCGCGGATAGGCTTGTCGGGATCGCCTCCTCCGGAACCCCGAAGGCGCGCGCCACCGGCCGGCATTCGCGGTAGTAGGCCTCCGCCTCGGCAGCCGAGAGCGGCGAGACGAAGCGGTCGTAGACCCGCAGCGCGGTGTCGACCAGCGTGGCGTGAACCCAGAGCAGCGCCCGAGGCTCGAGAGCGGAGTACGCCTCGCCGGTTTCCGGGATCGTGCCATGCACCGACCGATGAATGGCGTTGACCCGATCGATGCTGCGCTGCGCCTGCCCGGCGGTCCCGAAGATGACATCGAAGCTGGAGCTCAACGTGCGACGCAGCCGGCCGAACGGGTCCTCTCGGAAGGTGGAGTGCTGAGCCACGGCGGCGGCGACCGCCGGATGTGCGATCTGCATCAGCAGGGCGCATGAGCCGCCACCCAGGACCACGACCTCGCGGTCGATGCGCCACGAAAGGCTGCCGGGCCCAAACAGACCGTGGCGGCTCATCCCCACGCGCTGCGCGCCGCGGGTGGGGCGGCGGCAGGCCCTCTCGGGAAGAGGGCGCGCACGACGAGCCCGGCGACGACCCCGGCGACGAAGCCGCCGATGTGCGCCATGTAGGCGACTCCGCCGGCCTCATCGGTCCCGGCCACGGATCCGAAGCCGCTGATGAACTGGAACGCGGCCCACATCCCGATCGCGACGATGGCCGGGACCTGCGTCAGGAATCGGAAGAGGAAGACGGTGACCCGGTTGCCCGGGAAGAGGACAAGGTAGGCGCCCAGCACGCCGGAGATCGCGCCCGAGGCGCCCAGCGAGGGGATCGTTGACCCGGGATCGACCAGGATCTGGGCGAAGCTGGCGATCACCCCGGCAACCAGGTAGAAGATGAGATACCGCAGCCGGCCGATCCGATGCTCCACGTTGTCGCCGAAGATCCACAGGAACAGCATGTTGCCGCCCAGGTGCAGCAGCCCGCCATGCATGAACATGCTGCTGAAGAGGGTGAGCCAGATCGGCTTCGGACCGGGCTCCTGCGGAATCTGCTCCGTTTGCCCGTTTACGGTGATGTCGGTCGGCGTGGTGATATCGGTCCCGGTCGTGATCTCGGCCGGCACCGCGCTGTAGCCGTAGGTGAAGGCCTCGTTTGCGCCGGCTCCCTGCAGCAGGAAGAAGACGACGACGTTCAGCGCGATGAGCGCCCAGGTGACGAAGGGTGGGCCCGCCCCGGGCTCATTCTGGTCCGCGATCGGAAGCATCTGGCCGCCGATGATACCCGGGCGGGCGGCAGTCTCTGAGCTCCATGAGCCAGGTGACACGGCCCGGCGAGGTGGCGAGCCGCTTTCCCCAGGAGGAGCGGGAGCCCGCGAGATCGTCCTGGGTCGCCAACCTCGAGGCAGCGACGCGCATCCCGAGCTCCCCATAGACAGCGCCGATACGCGTCGGATCCAGGCCGGGCAGGCCTGCCCGCGCATCGCGGGGTGATGCCGAGGCGATCAGGAGCAGCGTGCCGCCCGGCCGCAGCAGCCTGACGATTCGACGTGTCAGGGTGGGTGCGTCCCCGGTCGCGGCATCCAGCAACGAACCCCAGGGGAAATGAACGCTGACCAGGTCTGCGAAGTCGGAGAGCTCCTCGGGGAGTGCCTCCAGGCCGCCGACGACGAAGCGCGCGTTCGGCAGGCCACCACGTCGCGCGGGCCGGGCGGCTCTGCGAGAAGCCCGCGCCATGCCCGCGCTGCTGGCATCGATTCCAACCACGAGCTCGCCCGGGTGCGCGGCTGCGCGGGCCAACACGGCACGGCCATCACCGGCACCCAGGTCGACCGTCACTGCCGAGAAGGCGGTGGCGGCTGCGGTCAGTTAACCGACATCCACCTCGCTGAGGCGACGGCCGATCTGAATCTTCATCGGCGGATGATAATCCGCGGATGACGATCGAGGTCAAGCCCCACTCCGGCGGGGCACGTGAGTTCTTCCAGTCCGCGGAGGTCGCGTTCGGCGAGCACTTCGAGGCGGACGACCTCCCGGTGCTCGAACCGCTCTTCGAGCAGGATCGCGCGCTGGCCGCCCATGACGGCGACCGGATGGTGGGCAACGCGACGATCATCTCGTTCGACCTGACCGTCCCGGGCGGGGCGCTCGCGGCCGCCGGGGTGAGCGCGGTCGGTGTGCAGCCCACGCACCGCCGACGCGGGATCCTGCGGCAGATGATGCGACGCCAGCTCGATGACGTCCATGAGCGGGGCGAGCCGCTCGCGGTGCTCTGGGCCTCCGAGGGGGGCATCTACCAGCGCTTCGGATATGGGCTCGCGACGCTCGCGGCCGGCATCGAGATCGAGCGCAGCCGCACCGCGTACCGCCTCCCGCACGCGCCAAGCGGGTCGATCCGCTTCGTGACGCGCGAGGAGGCAGGAGAGCTCTTCCCGTCGCTCTACGAGCGCCTCGTCCCGAAGAGGGCCGGCTTCTTCACGCGCTCCCCGGCATTCTGGGGCTCGCTCTTCTACGACCCGGAACGCTGGCGCCATGGCGGCGGGCCCGCGTTCTACGTCGTGCACCGGGTCGACGGCGTGGTCGACGGCTATGCCCGGTACCGGATCCACGACGAGTGGGAGCCGACGGGATCCAAGTCCCGACTGGTGGTCATGGAGCTGATGTCGGAGAACCCGGCCGCGCACCTCGACCTGTGGCGCTTCCTCTTCGACGTCGATCTGATGGCGACCGTCGTCGGCCGCTTCCTGGCGGTAGATGATCCGCTCCTGCTCGCGGTCGCCGAGCCGCGGCGCCTGCGCTTCACCGTCGGCGACGCGCTCTGGCTGCGCCTCGTGGACGTGGCGGCCGCGCTGGTTGGTCGTCGCTACGAGGGGTCCGGCCGGCTGGTGGTCGAGCTTCATGACGAGTTTTGCCCGTGGAATGCGGGTACCTGGGCACTCGAGGTCGAGGATGGCAGCGCGACGGTGCAGCCCTCGGCCGATCCGGTCGATCTCGAGCTCGACGTCACCGACCTCGCCGCGCTCTTTCTCGGCGCGTTCAGTGTCGGCCAGCTGCTTGCCGCCGGCCGCGGCCGGGAGCGGATCGCCGGCAGCGCGGCGCGCCTCGACGGGCTGCTGCGCCGCGACCGCGCCCCCTGGTGCCCCGCCGTCTTCTAGGCGACGGCTCCCTCGCGGCTCGACGCCGCCTCTCCCGAGCTCGCGCTCTCGACCGGGTTCCGGATCCCGATCCCGTTGGTGAGGGCACCGACCAGGCAGAGCGCGCCAGCGATTCCCATGGCGAGGCGGAACGCGTCGGCGGATGACTCCCGCGCGGCTCGAGCCTGCGCGGAGGGGACGCCGGCCTTGGGCGGATTGAGCGGCGCGAGCGATCGACGCACATCGGCTGCATCCACGTTCAGCGACGGGACGCGCTCCTTCAGCCCCCCGTAGAAGCTGGCGGTCACCGCAACGAAGATGAGCGCCCCGGCGACGAGGGGCCCGACCCGAGAGATCGCGTTGTTGATCGCCGATGCGAGCCCCGAGTTGCGCTCGGGGACCGAGCTCATGAGGGCCGTGGTCAATGGGGCGACCAGGCAGGTCAGGCCGATGGCGAAGACGAGGACGCCCGGAAGGAAGTCGACGAGATAGGCGACCGGCGGCACGAGGGTCGCCGGCGTCGCCAGGCTGGCGTCCCACGGCGCGCTGTCGGCCGGGATCCGAACCATCCAGAAGAGGCCGGCGGCCATCAGCGCCGGTCCGATCGTCATGAACCAGCGCGGCCCGTAGCGGCCTGCGATCGTCCCCACGCTGGTCGAGAAGAAGGTCAGCAGGATGCTGATCGGCAGGCCGATCAGTCCCGCCCCCAGGGCGGTGTACCCGAGCGTGCCCTGCACGAAGACTGCCTGGAGGTACCCGTACACGTACAGCGCCCCATAGATCAGCAGAGTCGAGAGATTGACCACCGTGAAGTTCCGCGACTTGAAGAGCTCAGGCGGCACCAATGGATGGCGGCGGAAGATCATGAGCGGCGGGACGCTCGCCAGGGCAATCGCGCCGACCGCCAGAGCAATCCAGGCGATCGGATCGGCCCATTGCTGCTCCTGGCCGCGAATCGCGCCAAACGAGAGGCCGCCCACCGCGATCGCGACGACGGCGGCACCCAGGAAGTCGAAGCGGCCCTCGGCGTCGCGGTCCCGGCTCTCGGCGACGTGCACCGCTCCGGCATACAGCGCGACGAGGAGCGAGCGGAACGTTGATCAGGAAGACGACCCGCCAGCTGATGGCATCGACCAGGAAGCCGCCCAGCGGCGGGCCTAGCAGCGTGGTCGCCCCTGACGCGGCCGCCCAGATGCCGAACGCACGGCCCCGCTCCGGTCCCTCGAAGGTAGCGTTGATGATGGCGAGGGAGGTTGGAACGAGGAGCGCCCCGAACGCGCCCTGCACCAGCCGGAACGCGATCAACAGCTCCATGTTCGGCGCGACGCCGCACAGCACGGAGCTGATGCCGAACCCGGCGAGGCCCAGCAGAAACATTCTCCGCCGCCCGTAGAGGTCGGCCAGTGAACCGGCAAGGATGAGCAGCGCGCTCAGGCTGAGCAGGTAGCCGTAGACGACGTACGACTGGCCCTCCAGCGTTGCGACCAGCGTGGAGGGGAGATCCTTGCCGAGCGCGGCCAGGGCGACGTTCACGACTGTCGAATCGAGGAAGACGATCCCCGAGCCGAGGACCACGGCCACGAGTGTCCAGGAGCGGCGGCTCACGCGGCCATCCTACTGTCCTGAGATTACGATGCGGGCATGCCTGCCCCCGACACATTTCCGTCGCTCTCGCCGGAGCTCTCCGCACGGTTCGCCAGCCTGGCGGTCGACAACCTGGCACGCGAGTATCCGAACGCGCCGGCCCATCTGCTGACCGGCCCCGGCGACCTGCAGCCGCCGCGCAGCCTGCATCCCGCGTTTTTCGGCAGCTTCGACTGGCACTCGTGCGTTCACCAGCACTGGCTCCTGGCCCGGCTCATGCGGCTCGGGCTGCCAGAGGCCCTTGGCGCTCGACCGGCGCTCGATGCGACCCTGACGAGCGGGAACCTGGCCGCAGAAGCCGCCTACCTCGAGGCGCAACCCCGCTTTCGAGCGAACCTACGGCTGGGCCTGGCTCCTCCGGCTGGCAGAGGAGCTCCTCACCTGGGATGACCCCGATGCGCGCCGCTGGTCGGCGTACCTAACGCCGCTCTGCCGGGTGGTGGTCAGTGCCTGGACCGAGTTCCTGCCGCGGACGTCCTTTCCGATCCGGGCCGGCACCCACGCCAACTCGGCGTTCGCGCTTGCGCTCGCCATCGACTATGCCCGCACTGCCCAGGAGCGCAGCTTCGAGTCCGCGTGCCGGGCGAAGGCCGTCGCATGGTTTTCGGCCGATGCCGACTACCCGGCCGCCCTCGAGCCGTCCGGCGACGACTTCCTGTCCGGGGCGCTGACGGAGGCCGCGCTGATGACGCGCCTCATGAACGCAGAGCAGTTCGCCGCCTGGCTCTCCACGTTCCTTCCGAGCCCACCGCCGCAGATCCTGGCTCCCGTCACAGCAGCAGACCGCGCCGATCCGAAGCTCGTGCACCTCGACGGCCTCAACCTGAGTCGCGCGTGGTGCTGGCGGCGACTGGCCGCTTCGCTTCCCGGGTCTGACGCACGACGCGAGCTCGCGCTGAGCGCGGCCGCTGCGCACGCCGATGCCGCCCTGCCACACGTCTTCAGCGGGCAGTACGTCGGCGAGCACTGGCTGGCGAGCTTCGCGGCCCTGATGCTCACCGATCGCTGATTGGCCCTCGGGTAGTGGCCCAATGGTCACCGGTGGCGGTATCCGGTGCGGGACTGGCGCAATCGTGGTCTGGGCGGTGATGATGGTCCCATGCCCACACGCGTGCTGCTGATCTTTGGCTTCGTCGCTTCGCTCGTTGAGCGGGTGCTGCGGCCCATTCCCGGCGGCTGGCTGCCCGGACGTCGCACCTGGATCGTGGTCGGCCTGCTCATCGCTGCGGCCTTCATTCCGATCTTCGCCAGCTTCGGCGGGATGCATCCCCAGGAGCTCAACGTCAGCGAGATCCTCGCCGGCAAGGTATCGCGATCCGACGGCTGGGTCCGCGTCCCCGGCACCATCGAGCCCCTCCCCGATATCGAGTCGCAGCTCGAGGGCAGCTTCTACCTGCTGCACGATGCAAAAGACCCCTCCCTCGCCATGGTCATGCGAGCCGACTCGCGGCTTCAGCACCTGCCCAACGTACCGACCGGCCACCTCGAGGTCGCGGCGGTCCAGGTTCCCGGCTATGTCTCGGCGACCGACCCCGCGGGTGGCAAGCGGCGGGTGATCCCAGGTCAGGTCCTCGCGCTCGACGCGACGCCCGCGCCCCAGGCATCGATCGCATGGCCACTGGCCCTGCTGCCCCTTCTCCTGGCGGGGATCCTGTTCGCGGGAAACCGATTCGGCTACCCGCTGTATGAGGAGACAAGGGAGATCGACGTCCTTGCGAAACCTCTCGCTCCGGGAGAGCGCCTGCCGGTCGTGGTCGCCGGCCGCGTGGGTGAGCACCACGTCCCACTCGACGACCCGTCCGAGGGGCTGCTGCTGGTCTCCGCCGGCGCGCGTGGGCCCGAGCTCGCGATCCAGCTGCTGCTGGGCGCCGGCAAGTATGTGGCGCCGGTCGTGGTGGGCGACTGGACGACGGGCACCGTTGGCTACGTGCACACCCTGCGCGAGCATGTTCCGGCCATCGCGATGCAGGCCGAGCAGATCGACGCCACCCTCATGTTCGCCACGGTCGCGGAGCGGGACCGCGCCGCGGGCAGGGTCAGCATTCGCCGCTGAGAGGAGGTCGCCCATGTGGGAATCCCTTGGAGGGGAGCTTGCGTCCGCTCCCGCGGTCACCAGCTGGGCCGCGAACGAGATGCAGGTGTTTGCCATCTTTCGCGACGGCCAGCTCTGGAACCGTTACTGGGATGGCACGGCCTGGCATGGCTGGGAGCCGATGGGCGGCGAGCTCGACGGTAATCCAGCGGCCTCATCGTGGGGACGCGGACCGGATCGACCTCTTCGCGCGTGGCCGCGATGCGGCTCTCTGGCATTGCTGGTACGAGCCCGCGGGCTGGCAGCCCTGGGAGTCGCTCGGTGGATCGCTCGCGAGCGATCCCGCCGCGTGCTCGTGGGGCCCGAATCGGATCGACGTCTTCGCGCGCGGGGCCGATGGCGACCTGCTGCACACCAGCTGGGACGGCGAGCGCTGGTCTGACCTCGCGCCGGGGAGCTAACGCAGCAGGGCGCTTGCGAGCAGCGCGGCCGCGTACCCGCCGAGGAGCAATCCGCCCACGATCAGGTTGAGGTTGACGTTGGTCCCCATCACCGCCATGAGGGTGTACGGGCTGTTGTAGTGCTCGCGAATTCCCGTGTGAATGCGCAGCGCGAGCGGGATGGCAGCCAGCGCCAGCAGCGTCGGCCACGGGAGAAGTCCGGCGGCTACGCCGACCACGATCACCGCAAAGGCGGCAAGCGCGGCAACGAGATAGCCCCCGGTGATCGTGTCCGCCGGCAGGCGCACCGGCAACGTCCGCTTTCCGGCTGCGGCGTCCCCGGTCCGATCGGGAATCTCGTTCACGTACAGGATCAGGGCCACGAGGATGCCCACCGGGATGGACACCACGAAGGGCTCGAGCGCGAGGCGCCCGGTCTGGACGACGTACGCGCCCAGCAGCATGATCGGCCCGAAGCCGAGGGCCACCGCGAACTCACCCAGTCCGCGGTAGACCAGCTTCAGCGGTGGGGCGGTGTACGCGATCCCCACCGCCAGGCCCGCGATCCCCAGCCACAGCAGGGTCAGCGAGCCGGTGATCGCGACCAGCAGCACACCGATTGCCCCCGCCCCGGCAAACAGCGCCAGCGCAACCGCGACCAGCTGGCGGAGGCTGAGCAGATCGTAGATCAGGACCCGCGAGCCGCCACTGAACTGGGTCGGGTTGACGTTCGCCGCATCGGCGCCGGAGAGCGTGTCGAAGATGTCATTGCTGACGTTGATCGCCAGGTGGGCGAGCGATGCACCAACCAGTGTCAGCAGCGCGAGCCAGAGATCGAAGGCGCCATGCCGGAGCGCGATCAGGATCCCGAGCAGGACCGGGATCACCGTCGCCGACAGGAACGGCAGCCGAGTGGTGCGGAGGATGAGCCAGCCAAGCGAGAGGCGCGGCCGGATCCGGCGTCCCGCCTGGGTGGAGAGGAGGTCGAGGTAGCGGCGTGACTGGGGCACGGACCGCTCCGAGTACTCGAAGAACGGCACCTCGGCCTCGTCCCAGCCCCACGCGCGGGCCGGCGCGAAGACGACCCTTCCCTGGCTCGCCGGGGAGGCGACCCCCCAGAGCTGGATGTATCGGCGCTCGTCGTAGCCCTGGCCCGGCGTGGGCCGGATGTGGCTGCCGATCACGTTCACCTCGCGCTCGGTCGGGATCGCGACCGAGTCTCCAGCGGGTTCCCGCAGGATCACCTCGCGGCGGGCGGCATCGGTCTGAAACGTGGTCGCCACGCTGACCGGGTAGCCGTCGTCGGCAACCCACGACACGACGACGAACGGGTACCGATCCAGCGCGTCCAGGTGAGAGGCGTCGACGCGCGGCATCAGGCGGCTCGGCTCTCGGGGGTCCTGACGAGCGGGGGCCGAGCGGTGTCGCCGCCGGGCCAGAAGAGGCAACGCTCGGGCGTGATCTCGATGACGGCACGCTCGAAAAAGAGTGGAAGCGCGACGCGCTGCTTGAGGAAGGAGTCGATGACCGGCTCCTTGCGCCGCCACAGCTCGAGGATGAGCGTCTCCCACTGGCTGTGCGGGTCGTCCTCGATCACGCGCGCGGTGCCCTGGATCGTGGTGCGGTCGGTGCTCCCCTTGAGGGCAATCGGGTCACTGAGCGAAACCGATACCTGCGGGTGCCGCTTGATGTGCTCAAGCTTCTTCGAGAAGAGCGTGCTGGAGTGCATGTACACGTGCTCGCCGTCGTAGAGCGGGATGAGTGGGTGCACGATCGGTCGCCCCTTGGGCCCGACCACGGCCAGCTCTCCCACCAGCGCGACCTCGAGCAGCGCCTCAACCGGCGCGGGCAGCCAGCCCATCGTCTCTCCCTTTGTAATCGGCTACCGCAGAATAGCACATTTCGGGAACGGTGCATGGCGCGTACACTCGGCGCCGATGATTCGAACCTGCCTCGTCCGCGCCGCCGATGGATCGGTCAAGACCCTGAAGGGGTCGAACCTCGGCGAGCTCCGCCACCTTCGCGCCAAGAAGGACCAGCTCGTCTGGCTCGAGATCCTCGACCCCGACACGGAGTCGCTCGATGCGCTGGCCAAGGAGTTCAAGATTCACCCGCTGGCCCTCGAGGACATGCAGAAGCGTCGCCAGCGGCCGAAGATCGACACCTACCCCGACCAGCACATGGTGGTCACGTACGAGGTCGCCCAGGAGCGGTCGCGTCGCCGGGGCCGATCGCTGCAGCTGGGCGAGATCCACCTGGTCGCGGGCGAGGGCTACCTGATCAGCGCGCACTGGCAGGCCTCGCCGGCGATCGATGCCACGCTCGAGCGGTTTCGAGAGCGTCCCGAGGTGGTGGCAACCACCGTCGGCCAGCTCCTCTACTCCGTCCTCGACGCCGTGGTGGACGGCTACTTTCCGCTCCTCGACGAGGTCTCGGAGCAGATCGACACGCTGGAGGACCGCATCCTCGAGGGCGGCGCGAAGGGTGGGCTGCGCGAGGTGCTCGTCATCAAGCGCGACCTGCTCGAGCTGCGGCGCATGCTCGCCCCGCAGCGCGACATCGCGAACGCGCTCCTGCGGCGCGACGTCGAGCTGATCGGCGAGGCAGAAGCCCCGTACTACCAGGACCTGTACGACCACCTTCTCCGCGTCCTCGACGCGCTCGACCTGTACCGCGACCTCGTCGCGTCGGCGCTGGATGCCAACCTCTCGGTCACCAACAACAACCTGAACGCGGTCATGAAGCGCCTGACCGCGTTCACCGTGGTCCTGATGGTGCCGACGCTGATCGCCGGCGTGTACGGCATGAACTTCCGCAACATGCCTGAGCTGCGCTTCCAGTACGGGTATTTCATCACCCTCGGCGTGATGATCCTGTCCATCGTCCTGATCGGGGCGTACTTCAAAGCCCGCGACTGGTTCTAGCTGCCATCCGGCACCGCTCGTGCACCTCCAGGGGAGGAGGTGCCTGACCGATGACGATCCCGCAGCTGCCGCCGGAGGATCCCGGGACCGAGATTCCGCCCGAGGACCCGACGCCGGACGAGACGCCTGAGTACCCCGGCAGCCAAGAGCCCGAGTGGCGGGCGCCGGGGACGACCGACCAGCCCGACAGCCCGATGCGCGCGCCCTCGGAGGATCCCGACGCCGACCCCGCTGGCTAGGACCGGCGGGCAAGCCCGCCGAGGAGCCGCATGATGAGACGAGTGACCACCAGGGCCGAGATCTCGTTCAGGTCGAGCTCAGGGACGAGCTCCGTGAACGCCGCCCCGGCCAGCCGGCGGCCCTGGGCGATGCCGCCGAGCAGGTCTGCCGCCTCTGCATAGGAGAGCCCGCCGGGCGCGGCTGCGCTCACCGCGGGGCAGACCGCAGGGTCGAGCCCGTCACAGTCGAAGGAGATGAAGACCGGTGCGTCGGCCGGGATCCGGTCGATCAGCCACAGCACGCCGCGCTCGCGGAGCTCGCGGGCGGTGACCAGGACGTTTCCCACCGCCCGCGCGTCGGCCACGTCCGTGGTGCGAGCGCTTCCCACCCCGCGCAGACCGACCTGGAAGATCCGGGCAACGTGCTCCATCTCGGAAGCGCGACGCATCGGCGAGGAATACCCGTCACCCACTCCCGCGACCGAGTCGCGGAAGTCGAGATGGGCATCGACCTGCACCACGGTGAGGGGATCGCGACCGGCGAACGCGCGCAGGGTCGGGATCGGCACCGAGTCGTCGCCGCCCAGGACGATCGGGATCGCACCCCGCTCAAGGATGGTCGCGACGGCCTCCAGCGTGCCCGCCGCGTCGGGCGCGTCGCCGCAGTCGACGACGCTGACGGGGATGGGCAGCATCGGTCCGTCGAGATCGAAGTCGTGGTGACCCAGGAAGCGGGCCAGGCGCTGCGAGCGGGCGCGAATGGCAGCAGGGGCGTCGGCGCATCCGGCCGTCGCAGTCGCGCTCGGGTAGGCGACGCCAACCGGAGCGCCGAGGATCGCGACCTCGGCCTCCACCGAGGCGGGCTCGGCGGACGGAAATCCCAGGAACGTGGCGCCCACGGAGTGAGCCTAGCAGCGGCCGAAGGGCCTTCTCATCCCCGGATGGCGCGATTATCCTGAGTCGCTGCCCTCGATCCCGAGCAGGAGTCGCCACTCGATGAACATTCGTCGCAGCGCACGCATCGCCTATCTCGTCGTCCTGTGGCTGTTTGTCGCGTGCCTGGTCATCCAGGTCTTCCTGGCGGGGATGGGCGTCTTCGCCGGGGTCGAGAACTTCGCGACCCACCGCGAGTTCGCCTACTTGTTCGGCTGGCTGACGCTGATCCTGCTGGCGCTGGCGATCATCGGCCGGCTGGGACGGCGCTGGATCTGGATGAGCCTCCTGATCTTCGGCCTCTTCGTCCTGCAGTCCGTCTTCGTCGCCCTGCGGGACTCGGCTCCCGCGATCGCGGCTCTCCACCCGGTCAACGGCTTCCTGATCCTGCTGATCTCGATCTCGATGGGGCGGCGCGCATGGCACGAGCTGCGGAATCCGGCGGGCGCTGATACCCCGGGGCCACTCGCCGCCTGACCCGGCAGCCGCGAGGCTGGCATCCTTGGCGCATGCCGGCCGTCCACCGCGGAACCGTCTCCGGATATAACCGCGCCGCCCTTCGCTACCGCGACTGCTGGGCTCCGGTCATTGCGCCGGCGGCGGTCCGCCTGCTCGACCGCCTCGACGAGGCGGTGGCGGACCGTGATCGGTTCACGCTGGTGGATATTGGGACCGGCAGCGGCACTCTCGCGCTCGAGGCGCTCGAGCGCTGGCCCGGCGCCGACGTCATCGCGATCGAACCAGCCAGGAGGCTGATCGAGCTCATGTCCGAGGCTGCGGAGCTTCGCGGTGGAGACACGCGGCGACGCCTGAGCCTGCGCGAGGGGGCGGCCGCCAAGGTGCCGCTGCGGAGCGCCACGGCGGACATCGCAGTGTCGTCCTTCGTGATCCAGCTGGTCCCCAGCCGGGCAGCGGCGCTGCGTGAGGCGTTCCGCATCTTGAAGCCCTCCGGCCTCTTCGCATGCGTCACCTGGCAGGACCGGGATGAGGTGTTCGGGCCGATGCAGGCCTTCGAGGATGCCGTCGACGACCTCGGCTTCGCGTGGCCCGATCCAGGGCCCGACCCGCGCTCCTACGCCTCACCCGAAAACGCCGCGTCGGAGTTTCGCCGTGCCGGATTTCGACACGTCGACGCCCGCCAGGAGTGGCTAGAGCATCGCTACTCACCGGAGTCCTACCTCGCCACCCTCGAGGGCTGGCTCGCGGACGACGTGTTCGACCCGCTCTCGGAGGCCGATCGCGCGCGGCTTCGAGCCGCGACCCTGGACCAGCTGCGTCGGCTTCCGGCCGACGCGCTGATCTGGCGCGCGCCGCTGGTCAGCGTCGTCGCGGCAAGACGCTAGTCCGCCCGCATCGGCCGAGGTTCAGGCCCTGGCCTCGGCGAGCGATGAGTCCTGCAGCGTCCGGCGGTCGTATCGTCGAACCTGTCCGGAGGAGGACGTCTGATGCGCCCTGTGACCTATTCGATGAGCGCCTCGCTCGACGGCTACATCGTCGGGCCGGACGGCGGCTTCGACTGGACGGTGCCCGACAAGGAGGTCTTTCGCTTCTGGATCGACGAGATTCGAGACGTCGGCGTCCACTTGTTGGGACGACGGCTGTACGAGACGATGCTCTACTGGGAGACGGCCGGGCAGGAAGCGTCGCTCGACGACGCAGAGCTCGAGTGGGCCGCACTGTGGAAGCCGCTCCCGAAGGTGGTGTTCTCCACCACGCTCTCGGCGGTGCAGGGCAACGCCCGCCTTGTCTCCGGCGGCCTGGCGGAGGAGATCGAGCGCTTGCGAGGCGAGCCGGGGGCGGGCGAGATCGCGATCGGCGGCGCGACGCTCGCCGCCGAGGCGGCCGCGTTGGATCTGATCGACGAATACCGGGTCGTGGTCTACCCGGTGCTGGTCGGCGGTGGCATTTCGTACTTTCCGCAGGGCGAGCGCCGGGTGGATCTCGAGCTCGTCGAGACCCGCACCTTCAGCTCGACGGTCGTCTACCTCCGCTACCGCGTGGTGCGCTAGCCGGCCTTTGGCTGGTCCTCTGGCAGGGCCTTTCGGGCGGCACGATGGTCGTGCAGCACGAGTGCCCGAATGCCCCTGATGGCGGCCGGCGGGGCGTCCACGGCCTCGGACCGGCTGCGCCTAGACGCGGCGGATCTGGTCGGCCTCTCCTGGCTCGACGGCGCGGGCGCAGGTTGGGCAGAAGAAACGGGCCTCGACCGGGGTGCCGCAAGCCTCGTGGCGCATCGGCTCCGCTTCCCGCGCGACGCGCGAGCCCCAGTCGGCGAGCAGCCGCAGGGCGCTGGCAAGCTCCTGTCCCTCGCCGGTGAGCTGGTAGACGCTGCGCGGCGGCCGCTCGCTGTAGGGCTGCGAGCTCAAGACGCGCTCCCCCTCCAAGCGACGGAGCCGGTCGGCCAGGATGTTCGGGGCGATCCCGGTCACGCTTGCCTGCAGCTCGTTGAAGCGCAGCGGCCCGGGGAGCAGTGACTCGATCAGGAGAAGGCTCCACTTGTCACCGACGCGCTCCAGCGCGGCGGCGAGCGGCGAGTCTGCGACGGCCATGCGCGGATCGTACGGCATCGGTCTTGACAGCGGCTGATGGAGGAGTAACTTGCTCATTGCAAGTCACAAGACTATCAGGAGGATCAAGTCGATGGGATCCCTCGAGGATCTGGGCAAGTCAATATCGGGCGTGGCGGACAAGGTTGGACCTTCGACCGTGGGCTTGGGCAACCGCTGGCGAGGAGGGTCCGGGGTCGTCATCGACAAGGACCGCGTGCTCACGAACGCGCACAACCTGCACGGCGACGAGCCGAAGGTCTACTTCGCCGACGGTCGCGAGGCGGATGGCAAGGTCCTGGGCGTCGACCTCGATGGGGACCTGGCGGTGGTCGAAGCGGCGACGAACGGCACGCCACCCATCGCCTGGGGAGATGGCTCGACGTTGACGATCGGCGCGCCGGTCGTGGCGCTGGGAAATCCCGCAGGGCGCGGCCCGCGCGTCACCTTCGGCTTCGTTTCGGGCGTGGGGCGCACCTTCCGCGGACCCCGCGGCCGGCGGATCGGCGGGTCCGTCGAGCACACGGCGCCGCTGATGCCCGGCTCGAGCGGCGGCCCGATCGTCGACACCGCCGGCCGTCTGCTCGGCATCAACACCAACCGCCTCGAGAGCGGCTTCTACCTGGCGATCGCCGCCGACGGGGCGTTGAAGGATCGTGTCACAGCGCTCGGCAAGGGCGAGGCTCCGCAGCGCAGGCGCCTGGGAGTCGGCCTCGCACCCGCCCATGTTGCGCGGCAGCTTCGTCGCGCGGTCGGACTGCCCGAGCGCGATGGACTGCTCGTCCGCGACGTCGAGGACGACTCGCCGGCCGCGAAGGCCGGAATCCAGGAGGGCGACCTCATCGTGGCGGTTGCCGGCCGGGACGTTGCGAGCGCAGATGACCTGTTCGAGGCCCTCGGCTCTCTTGCGGCCGATGCTCCCCTCGAGCTGACGCTGCTGCGGGGGGCGGAGGAGCGCAATGTCAGCATCGCCGCCTAGCATGGTCGAGGTGAATGATTCGGTGCGCCGCGCCCTGTCGCGCGGCCACCGCATCGACATCACGACGGTCGGGAGGCGAAGCGGCAAGCCACGCCGGATCGAGCTCGTCTTCCACAACTTCGGAGGGCGGCTCTACCTGAGCGGTCGCCCGGGACCCCGTGACTGGTACGCCAACCTGGTCAGCCATCCGGCGTTCACGTTCCATCTCAAGGGCCCGGTGACAGCGGACCTGCCGGCCACCGCCAGGCCGATCACCGATCTCGCGGAGCGTCGCGAGGTCCTGGCGATGGTGGCAAACGCGTGGCGGATGGACGTGGGCATCCTGATGCGGGGCGCCCCACTGGTCGAGGTGCTGCTGGAGGAGACCGCCGCCTGAGCGGCAACCTATCCTGAGGCGGTGAGCCCGCCGACGTACGACGCGGTCATCGTTGGGGCCGGCCCGAACGGCCTCGGCGCCGCGATCGAGCTCGCGCGCAATGGCCGTTCGGTGCTCGTGCTCGAGGCACGCGACACGGTGGGCGGTGGGTGCCGTTCCGCCGAGCTGACGCTTCCCGGCGTCACGCACGACGTCTGCAGCGCAGTCCATCCGCTGGGGCGTGCCTCGCCCTTCTTCCGGGAGCTGCCACTCGCCGAGCACGGACTGGAATGGATCGAGCCGCCGGTGCAGGTCGCGCACCCCTTCGACGACGGCTCGGCCGCCCTCGTCCGCCGCAGCATCGAGGAAACCGAGGCCTCCCTGGGGCCCGACGGTCGCGCCTATAGCCGCCTCATTCGACCGTTCGTCGACGACTGGGAGCTGATCGTGCGCGGCCTTCTCGGCCCGATCAACCCGATCGCGGGCATGCGCCATCCGGTGGCGCTGGGGCGATTCGGTCTCTACGCGCTCCTTCCCGTCACGCAGCTGGCGCGACGCTTTCACGGGGCGCAGGCTCGCGGCCTGCTCGCCGGCTGCTCTGCCCATTCGATGCTGCGGCTGTCAGCGCCCATCAGCTCCGGCTTCGGCCTGGCATTGCTCGCGAGCGCACATGCGGTCGGGTGGCCGATTCCGCGCGGTGGTTCGCAGCGCCTCGCGGACGCGCTGGCCGGGACGCTGCGCGATCTCGGCGGCGAGATCGAGACCGGTCGCCTGGTGAGGAGTCTCGACGAGCTGCCCACGCATCGGTGTGTGCTCTTCGACCTCGCTCCGCGCGGCGTGCTGGAGATCGCGGGCAACCGCCTGGGCGGCACGTACGCGGCCCAGCTTCGCCGGTATCGCTATGGGCCGGGCTCCATCAAGCTCGACCTGACCCTGGACGGACCGATTCCGTGGCGCAATCCCGAAGTCGGCCTGGCCGCCATGGTGCATCTCGGTGGCACCCTCGAGGAGATCGCCGCTTCAGAGCGGGCCGTCGCTCGCGGGGTCGTTAGCGAGCGCCCGTTCGTCCTCGTCTCCCAGCCGTCGCTTTTCGATCCGACCCGCGCGCCTGAGGGGATGCACACGGTCTGGGCGTATTGCCACGTCCCAAACGGCTCGACCGTCGACGCATCGGAGCGCATCGAGCGCCAGATCGAGCGCTTCGCGCCTGGCTTCCGGGAGCGGATCATTGCGCGGCACGCCATGGGTCCTGCCCAACTGGAGGCCTACAACGCCAACAACGTGGGCGGCGACATCAACGCCGGGCTGCAGTCGCTGACCCAGTTCTTCACGCGTCCGGCGCTGCGCTGGGACCCGTACACCACCCCCGACCCATCGCTCTTCATCTGCTCGGCGTCGACTCCGCCGGGCGGTGGCGTGCACGGGCTCTGCGGCTGGCACGCCGCCCAGTCGGCGCTGCGGGGCGTGCTCCACTAGCGGCTAGACTCCTCGCCATGTTCGAGTCGGTCCGCGTCATCGGGATGGGGCGCGCGGGCAGCGCGATCGCGGGCCGCCTGCGCGAGCGTGGGCTGCAGGTCGCCACCGGCAAAGACGCGGTCGCGGACGCGGAGCTCGTCATCCTGGCGGTCCCCGACAACGCCATCGCAGACGTGGCGCACGCGTTGCCGATCGGCCCATGGGTGGCCCACGTCAGCGGCGCGACCAGCCTCTCGGCGCTCGACCCGCACCAGCGCCGCTTCAGCGTCCATCCATTGCAGACGCTCAGCCGCGATCGGGGTCCGGATCAGCTCGACGGCGCCTGGGCGGCTGTCACGGCCGCCAGCCCGGCGGCGCACGAGCGTGCGATCTGGCTGGCCGAGACGCTTGGGCTGGAGCCCTTCGACCTCGCCGATGCCGACAAGCCGCTCTACCACGCCGGCGCCGCGATGGCGAGCAACTTCCTGGTCACCCTCTATCGCACCGCGGCGGGCCTGCTCGAGACGAGCCACGCGCCGCCCGAGGCGCTCATCCCGCTCATGCGACGCACGATCGAGAACGGCTTCGCGCTCACCGGGCCGATCGCGCGCGGCGACTGGTCGACGGTGGATGCCCATCTGCAGGCCCTGCGCGAACGTGCGCCGGAGGTCGAGCCGCTGTACCGGGCGCTGGCGGAGGCGACACGACCGTGAAGCTCATGCGGACGATCGCCGAGACGCGCGCGGCGCTTGCGGCCGCGCGGGACGCAGGCGAGCGAATCGGCCTGGTGCCGACCATGGGGGCGTTTCACGAAGGGCACCTGTCACTGATCCGGGCCGCACGGGCGGAGACCAAACAGGTGGTGGTCAGCCTCTTCGTCAACCCGACGCAGTTCGGCACGGGCGAGGACCTCGACCGCTATCCGCGCGACGAGGCGCGCGACGCTGCGGTCGCCGAGGCCGAAGGCGTGGATCTGCTCTTCGCACCGAGCGCCGAGGAGATGTATCCGCCCGGCTTCGACACCTGGATCGAGGTGGGCAACGTCGGCGAGATCCTGGAGGGGGCCGCACGACCCGGCCACTTCCGGGGCGTGGCGACGGTGTGCTGCAAGCTCTTCGAGGTCGTCCAGCCGGCGCTGGCCTACTTCGGTCGCAAGGACGCGCAGCAGGTCGCCGTGGTGAAGCAAGTCGTACGCGACCTCGCGCTGCCGCTCGAGATCCGAGCCATGCCGACCGTGCGCGACAGCGACGGGCTCGCCCTCTCGAGCCGGAACCGGTACCTGTCCCCGGCGGATCGGGAAGAGGCGCTCAGGCTGCCTCGCGCGCTGGCGGCTGGCGTGAAGGCGTATCGTGATGGCCGGGACGCGGTGAGCGTCGCCTGCGAGCTGCTGAAAGGGATCGACGTCGACTATGTGACCATCGCCGACCTCGACGGACCGACGCTGGCAGCGGCGGTCCGCATCGGCTCCGTACGGTTGATCGACAATCTTCGCCTCGAGGAGGAGGCACCATGAGCACCGAACCGAAGTCTGGGGTCCGCGTCGCACTCACGGACCTTGCCGAGATGAAGCGGCGAGGCGACCGGATCGTGATGATCACGGCGTATGACGCGCCAAGCGCTCGCCTGGCCGATGCCGCCGGAGTCGACCTGATCCTTGTCGGTGACTCGGCCGGCAACACGCTGCTGGGCTACGACACCACCGTGCCCGCCACCCTCGACGAGATGCTGATGCTGAGCGCGGCGGCCGCCCGCGGACGAGAGCGGGCGCTGCTCATCGCGGACATGCCGTTCGGCTCCTTCCAGGTCAGCGACGAGGAGGCCGTCCGCCATGCCGTCGCGTTCACCAAGGCCGATGCCGACGCCGTCAAGCTCGAGGGTGCAGGACCGATGCTGCCGCGTGTTCGGGCAATCGTCGGGGCCGGCATCCCGGTGATGGGCCATATCGGGCTCACGCCGCAGTCCGCAACGATGCTGGGCGGCTACAAGGCGCAGGGGCGGACGCGGCGTCAAGGCGCGTGCCCTCTTCGCCGATGCCCTCGCGCTGCAGCAGGCCGGCTGCTTCGCGATCGTGCTCGAGGCGGTCCCCGCGCGCGTTGCGGCCCGCATCACCGCCGGCCTGCGGATCCCGACCATCGGGATCGGGGCCGGTGTCGACTGCGACGGCCAGGTGCTGGTCTGGCACGACCTGCTCGGGATCGGCGAGGGGCGCTCGCCGCGGTTCGTCAAGCGCTACGCGAAGGTGGGCGCCGAGATCCAGCGCGCGATCGAGACCTACGCCGTCGAGGTGCGGTCCGGCGCGTTCCCGGGCCCCGAGCACGCGTACAACATCCCCGACGCGGAGTTTGAGATCTTCAGCTCCGAGTTCGAGGCCGCGGTGCCGGCCGGCGAGGACTGGCTCTAGGCTGACCGGCAGGTCGGCCGTTCAGCCGAAGGCGAGGGTGGCCCGCACGGCCCGGGCGGAGGCGCTGCCGCGCGGGCTGCGGCCGTGCCACGCGAGGAAGCGCGCGGGTTGCACGCGCATCACCTGCGAGTAGGTTTCGGCGAACTCCTCGGGCCCGAGCCCGAGCGCGGCCATTGCTGTCGCGTACTTCCGCCGGTGATCCGCACCGAGCTGCGGGTCGCCCAGGATCCTGCGGGCAGGGATCGCACCCAGCCGCGCCTGGCCTTCGATCAGCTGGACGTCGAAGTCGGCGGCGGGGTCGCCCACGGCCAGCATGACGCGGCTCTCGCGTCGCACATTGCGGACCTTGCGCGCATGCGGCTTGCTCAGGATGAGGACCTCGCGCCCATCCCACAGGAACCAGACCGGGGCGAGGAAGGGCCGCCCATCCGGCCCCACCGTCGTGAGCCAGACGATCCGCTCCGAGCGCAGCCTCCGCTCCACATCGGCGTCGAGCTGGGGCGCGGCGACGGTCGAGCGGGTCTCGGGCTGCCGGCGGAAGAGGCTGAACGCGAACATGCGCCACAGGATCACGATGTCGCCGCTCGCCGGCATCGGACAGGCGGACGGTTCGCGGTCGGCCGAATGTCGTAGCCGGCCCGCCCGTCATACTCTGCGGCGACCATGACCACCGTCGTCGAGACGCTCCGGCTCACGAAGCGCTACCGCGGCAAGCTGGCGCTCGACGCGGTCGACCTGACCGTCGACGAGGGCGAGGTCTTTGGCCTGCTCGGTCCGAACGGGGCGGGCAAGACGACTGCGGTCAAGCTGCTGCTTGGCCTGGTGACGCCGAGCTCCGGCGAGGCACGCCTGCTCGGCGTCGCGGCCGGCGACCCGGAGGCGCGTCGCCGCGTCGGCTACCTGCCCGAGCTCTTCCGCTATCCGCGCTGGCTCACCGGGCGGGAGGTGCTCCGGCTCCACGCCCGCCTTGCCGGTCTCGACCCGGCCGCCTGGGACGAGCACGTCGAAGCCGCGCTGGCGACGGCCGACCTCGCGTCGCGCGCCGACGACCGCGTGGGAACCTACTCCAAGGGGATGCAGCAGCGGCTCGGCCTGGCCGTGGCGCTCCTGGGCGAGCCGCGCCTGGTCATCCTCGACGAGCCCTCCACCGCGCTCGATCCGCTGGGCCGGCACGAGCTCCGCGGCATCGTCCGTGGGCTGCGCGAGCAGGGCACCAGCGTGGTTCTCAACTCGCACCAGCTGAGCGAGGTCGAGCAGGTCTGCGATCGGGTCGCCATTCTCGATCACGGGAGGCTCGTGGCCGTCGGATCCCTGCACGAGCTGCTGAGCCCCGGCGGCGTACGCATTCGGGCGACGGGGATCCCTTCCGAGCGCCTCTCCGCCTTCGGGGAGCGGCCCCCGACGGGCCGTGGCTCGTGATCCGTGGCCTCGGAGAGGAGCGCATCCCGGAGCTGGTCGAGGCGGTGATCGGCGCCGGCGGTCGGGTATACGGGGTCGAGATGCTGCAGCCGAGCCTGGAGGATCGCTTCCGGGCCATCGTGGGGAGCCCCTGACATGGTGCGCACCTTCGCCTGGCTGACCCTGCGCGAGGCGCTCCGGCGGCGCCTCCTCCAGACCCTCTTCGGCCTCTCGCTCCTGGCGGTGCTGCTCACCGCCTGGGGCTATCAGCAGCTCGAGCCACCTGCCGCCGGCGCGCAACGGGCAGCTCACCAGGGACGACGTGCAGCTCCTGGCAGGGCTGGTGCTGATCCTGGTCATGTTCATGTTCAGCTTCGTGCTGGCCCTGGCGGCCGTGTTCGCCGCGGCTCCCTCCATCGCCGGCGAGCTGGAGAGTGGCGAGGCGCTGGCCGTGGTGGCGCGCCCCATCCCCCGGAGCTCGCTCGTGCTCGGCAAGTGGCTCGGTCTCACGATCGTCGTCGTTGGCTACGCGATCGTCGCCAGCGCCCTGGAGTTCGGCGCGGTCTTCCTGACCACCGGCTACCTCCCGCCGCACCCGATCGAGGCGATGCTCTATCTCGCGGCGCAGGCAACCCTGCTGCTGACGCTTGCGCTCCTCCTCAGCACGCGCACCTCGTCAGTGGTGGCCGGCGTGGTCTCAATGCTGCTCTTCGGCCTCGCCTGGCTGGCGGGCGTGATCGGCGGCATCGGCGCCGCCTTCCGGGACCCGCTCATCGGCCAGGTCACCGTGGTCGGCCAGATCCTGCTGCCGAGCGACGGGCTGTGGCGTGGCACGCTCTACAGCCTGGAGCCACGAGACATGTTGATCGGCGGGGCCGCGGCGGGTCCGCAGGTCGCCGCCTTCCCGTTCTTCGCGGCCGCTCCCCCATCGCTCCTCTACCTCGCCTGGTGCGTGGCATGGGTTGCCGGCGGCCTTGCGCTGGCGGTTTGGGGCTTCGGCCGGCGCGACCTCTGACCGATCCGCTAGATGGCCCGCATGCGATTGTTCCGCGGGTTGTGCTCGACCTCGGCCAGCCCGAGCGCCTCCATGCAGCGGCGGCACGTACATCGCCGAATCGGCCGCGCAGGCCCTTCTTGAGCCCGTACCAGCCGCCGACCGGGTTGTCGGGCGAGCGGCCCCACGCCTCGACCGTGCCGTCCGCGGCCGGCTTCTGCTCGTCGGCGCTGCCGAGCGGCATCCAGTCGCCGTGCGCCTTGAGCATGGCGTGCAGGTCGTCGATGGCACCGCAGCTGGTAGCGCAGCTCGGTCTTGCCGACCTGCAGACGAGCGCCGGCGGATCGCGCGGCGTCGTCGCGATACATCTGGTACTCGGACGAGCCGCGGCGGCGTCTTCAGCTGCCAGGGCTGCTCGCGCGTGCCGTTCCCAGGAACCTGGTCGCCTGCCATCATCGGATGATAAGCGGCCCGTCCATCCAGTGGCGTCGTCGTCGCGGCGGTTGAGGAGGATCTGATGCCCGATTCGGGATACGCCGAGGTGCCAGGTGGGCGCCTCTACTACGAGGTCGAAGGAGCGGGCCATCCGCTGCTGCTGATCCACGGCGGGCTCGGAACCCTGCGCATGTGGGACGGGCAGGTCGCGGCCTTCGCCGAGCGCTATCGCGTCATCCGCTATGACACGCGCGGGTTCGGGCGCACGGAGACCGAGCACGTTCCGTTCTCAAACCGGGCCGATGCCGCCGCCCTCCTCGCGCACCTGGGCGCCGCCTCGTGCTACGTGGCTGGCCAGTCGCGGGGCGGGGTGATTGCCCTCGACTTCGCGATCGAACGCCCCGAGCTGGTCGATGCCCTGGTGATCGTGGCCGGCGGTGCCAGCGGCTACGAAGCCCAGCTTCCCGAGGGTGTGAGCGGCCCGCCGTGGGACGAGATGGAGCGCCACTACGAGGCGAAGGCTTGGGAGCCGCTCGCCGAGCTCGAGACCAATTGCTCAGTTGATCTCGTGGTTGCTCTGATCGTCTGGTTGCGTTGATCATTTGATCGTCGTTGGTTCTCGTTGATGCGTTGATCTCGTTGGTTTTGTGGTTCTCTATCTCGTTGGTTCTATTTGATCTTCATTTCATCTATTTCATCTATTTGATCATTTGATCATCTCTATCTCTATTTGATCTTAGTTATTTGAGCATTCTCGTCGTGGTCCGTATTGGTGGTCGTTGGTTGGTTGCGTTGTTGGTGCGTTCATCGTCGTTTTAGTAGTTCTCATTTGCGTTCATCATCATTAGTAGTAACTGTAGTCTGTGAGTCGTTGTCGTCGTTGGAGCTCTAGTCGTCGTCGTTGGTACTGTAGTTTTGTAGTCTTGTAGTTTTGTAGTAGTCGTTAGTTGGTGTTGGTATGATCATAGTTGAGCTGGTATCATGGTGTTGGTGTTGGTGGGTTTGTATCGTTGAGCGTTGCGTTGAGCGTTGATCGTCACGTAGTTAACCACGTAGTCTAGTGGTTGGTCTCGTCGTCTAGTTAGGTCGCGTTGATCCGTAGTCTAGTGGTTTGGTTCGTAGTAGTAGTAGTAGTCTTGTCGTGGTCCGGTTGGTGCGTTGTAGTAGTCGTAGTCGTAGTAGTCGTAGTAGTGGTCTCGTGGTCTAGTTGGTGTTGTTGGTCGTCCTGTAGTAGAGAGTTGGTGTGGCGTTGGTTGGAGCTGGTGTTGGTGACTGGTGTTCCGTGAGTTGGTAGGAACTCGTATCTAGTTGGTTTGGTGGATTTGGTGGTTGCTCGTTGGTTTTGGTTTTATCATTTGACGTTTCTTCTCGTTGATCTTCATCATCATCATTCGTCTCTATCTTGTCGTCTATCTCTGATTTCATTTGATCATCTCGTTGAGCTCGTTGAGCTCGTTGATTTCATCATCATCTCGTTGGTCTTCTCTATTTGATCATTCATTTATCATCTAGTCTTCATTTCATTTCATCTCGTGGTCTCGTTGATCCTGTCATTTCGTCTGTCATTTTGGTTGCGTCGTTGCGTTGTTGTAGAGCATCGTTGATCATTGAGTCTGTCGTTTGTTGAGCTCATTTGATCATTTATCATTTCATTTCTCTATCTATCTATCGTCGTTGTTCATCTGATTTTGTGGTTTTCTGATCCTGTCATTCTGTAGACTGTCATTGAGTCGTCGATTCTGGTCTGGGTTCGAGGAATGGCTGGGGCCAGCCCGCCACGCGGATCGACCCCGACCTGCGGCGGCAGGTGCACGGCTGGATCCTCGACGCCTACCGCACCGGCAGGGAGGAGGGCGAGCCGCAGCCACTCGATCCGCCGGCGGCGGGTCGGCTGGGGACGTCGAGGCGCCAACCCTGGTGATGGTCGGCACCGCCGACGAGCCGGCGGGGTCCTGCCGGGCGACCATCGCGGAAACCGTGCCCGATGCCCAGCTGATCGAGTTTCCCGGCGTCGCTCACATGATCCAGCTCGAGGCGCCGGAGCGGTTCAACCGTCTCGTGATCGACTTCCTCACCGGGGCCGATCTCTCGCGCTAGCTGGTCGGCGCCCGTGCACGCTGGGCGCACGTAACTGCGAACTTCGCCGCGACTCGGCCCGTTTGGCGGCCCGCGTGGCTCATGCACGCCCAGCGTGCAGGTGGGCGCGAGACGGCCGGAAGTCCTGACTCGCGGCTTCAGGCGTGGGCTGCTTGGTAGTTACGCACGCTCAGCGTAAGCGCGCACGATTTGCTCGCGCTGGCGACTAACGGCGACCCGATGGCGAAATTTGCTCGCGCCAGCACCGGTTGGCCACCGAGGAACCAATCCGCCGCCCACCTGTGCCAGTCCAGCAAAATCGGCCATTGGATGGCCGATACATGCCAGCCTGAGCAAACGCGGCGGCCCCAACCGTCAGGGCCGTCGCAGGAAGGACTCGACCTCAAGACCGAGGCCGGCGATGACGTCCTCCCGCAGCGCGTAGCGCCAGCCACGCTCGCCCTCGTCGCGGATCGTCAGCAGCCCCGCCGAGCGCAGGATGCCGAGGTGGTGGTGGAGGCTGGTGCGTTCGACCGCCATGCGTTCAGCGATCTCGATGCGCTCAACTCCTCGCCCTGCAGGACGCGCAGGATCCGCAGGCGAAGCTCGTCGCCCAGCGCCGCGGCGGTCTTGACCAGCCGGCGAGGCGGCGCGAGCGGATCGACGTCGAGCGCCTCGTCGGCGACGGAGCACAGGAACACCGCAGTGTGGGCAGCTCGGCCGGAACGATGAAGGGCCGCAGCGCGACAGTCGGCACGATGACGATGCCGGTGACCCACGGCGAGGGCGCGAAGGTCACTCCGTTGGTGGCAGCGGTGGGGCCGCCTCCCGGGCTTCTCGGCCAGGAGTCGGTCCTTCGCCAGCCGGTCGCGCTCGATGGCGGCCAGGGCATCGGCTGCAAAGTGGAGGAAGACGCGGCCCGCCCAGTCATGCAGGATCGCGAGAAGCTCGGCTTTCAGCGCATCCGGCTCCGTTCGAAGCACGCGATCGACCGCCCGCCGCGCCGCGCGGTCGACCCATCGCCGCGCTGACCTCGGCCCGCGCCTCCGCGTCCCCGCCGACGGCTCGCTCGAATGCGCCCTTGGAGACCATGGTCCGGTTCAGTGGCGAATCGGCACCCAGCAGGCGCAGGCGAAACGCGGCCGGGTCAAGCCCGTGGACGCCAGCGATCAGCGCATCGACGGCGGGCTGGCGCCGCCTCGAGCGCGACGGTGGCCAGCTCCGCGTACATGCCGAGGGTGTAGCGCTCCACACGCTGGATGAGGTCCGCGCCGGCCGCGCGCCGGACCTCCCTGATCCATGCCTTGCCCGAGTCGAGCGACGCCCGCGCGGGCCCGCTGGTGAACGCGGCGAGCTCCGCGATCAGCTCGAAAGCGGGCCCGGTCACGACCCGGACCTCCGGAAATGACGTGCTGCTCCGAGCGGGTCGCTGCCTGGCATCGGTCAAGTATGGAGACCGATGCCGAAGCCGCGAGCTACCGTGCGACCGCGCCTACTCCAGGCCGACGCAGAGTGCCGGGAAGGGCGTCCCGTCCTGGTGGCCGGCGAGCTTGTCGACCGACAGCGTTTCGCCGGTCGCGTTGTCGATGGTCACGACCGAGAGCCCGGTGTTCCCCACGATGAAGCCGAGCCCCGGAGCGGTGTAGCGCTGGTCGTTGCCCGGCACGCGCACGGTCGATGTCCCATCGCCGTTGTCCTGGATCACGGCCGGTCCGGCAAGCACCGCGGTCAGCGTCTTCCAGTTGGCCGGATTGACGTAGACGATCTTTCCGTTCTTCCACGACAGCGTCATCGTGGTCAATCCGTCGCGCGCGTGAACGTGGTCGTCACCAGCGTGCCATCGAGGCTCCGGACGACCTCAAAGGGGCACCTGGTCCCCGCCGGGAAGGTGGTGCTGATATGGACCACCTCGACCAGCCGTTCCGGAGCGGCGGCGAGCACGGCCGAGCTGGCGAGCGTGGCAGCCAGCGCGATCCCCAGGCCGCCCGCGGCGAGCCTTCTGAGCGTGGACATGGACTTCTCCCTCCTGTGTCGGGTTTAACAGGAGGGATAGGGATGCCACCGTTGAAAAAGTTCAACGCCGCCGGTGCAGCAGCGCTTAGTTCACGCGCTTGGCATGCCCCGCCCAGAACGGCTCACGCAGCTCTGCCTTGAGAATCTTGCCGGTCCCGCCCTTGGGCAGCGCATCGCGGAACTCGATCGACTGCGGCACCTTGAAGCCCGCCAGCTGACCGCGGACGTGGGCGCTGCAGCTCCGGCTCGGTGAGCGCCGCTCCCTCCTTGAGCACGACGAGCGCGACGGGAACCTCGCCCCAGCGCTCGTCCGGAGCGGCGACGACCGCCGCCTCCAGCACGCCGGGATGCGACGCGATCGCGTTCTCGATCTCCACCGAGCCGATGTTCTCTCCCCCGCGAATGATGATGTCCTTGGAGCGGTCCTTGATGTGGAGGTAGCCTGCCTCGTCGATGGTGGCCATGTCGCCGGTGTGGAACCAGCCGTCGCGATCTTCTCCGCGGTCGCCTCCGGATCGCGGTAGTAGCCGTCCATCACCATGTTCGACGCGGACGACGATCTCGCCGATCTGCTCGCCGTCGGGGCGGACGTCCGCGCCATCGTCGTCGACGACCCGGAGCTGGACGCCGGGGATCGCCCAGCCGGTCATCGACCGGCGGGCCGCGGCGCGCTCCGGCGGCTCATCGGCGGTCAGCTTCGCGCGCGGCCGGGCGAGCGAGATGATGGGGGTCGTCTCCGACAGCCCGTAGCCCACGATCGCCTGGGCAGCCCAGCTTCTCCTCGATCGCGCGCACCAGCGTCGGCGAGGCAGGCGCGCCTCCGATGATCACCTCCTTGAGGCTCGAGACGTCGTATGAGCCGCGAGCGCCCGGTCGTTGAGCACGGCGTTGAAGATCGTCGCCACGCCCAGCAGGTGGGTCACCCGCTCCTCGCTGGACGAGGCGGAGGAAGGTCGCCGGATCGAACTTGCGGAGCATCACGTGGCGCCCGCCGGCCAGGGTCATCCAGTGCGGCGCGCCCCAGCCGTTGACGTGAAAGAGCGGCACCACGTGCAGGATCGTATCGGCGTCGGTCATGCGCAGGGCGTGCCCCGCGTAGAGCGCGTGGAGGTAGAGGTTGCGGTGGGTGAGCGCCACCCCCTTCGGCCGTCCGGTCGTGCCCGAGGTGTAGAAGAGCTCGGCGGTGGCGTCCTCGTCGATCGGCTCGGCGAGCGTGTCGGCGGACGCGGACGCAAGCAGCGCCTCGTACTCGTCGGTGGCCGGCGCCTGGACCGGCCCTTCCATGACCACGAATCGCAGCTCGGCCGGCAGCTGCGGGGCGAGCGCCTCCATCATCGGCTGGAAGTCGGCGTGGTAGAAGACGACCGATGAACCGGCGTGGCCCAGGATGTAGCCGATCTCGGGCGGCGCCAGGCGGATGTTGATCGGGTTGAGGACCGCGCCCGCCTCGAGGACGCCGTAGTAGGCCTCCAGCAGCTGGTGCGTGTTGTAGCTGATGAAGCTGACGCGATCCCCTGGCCTGACGCCCAGCCCGCGCAGCGCATTCGCAAGCCGATGCGTCCGCTCGGCGTACTCCCGGTAGGTGAAGCGGCGGTCGCCGTCGACCACGCCCTCCACGTCACCGAAGAACGCGGCGGCCCGGTCGCGGAACTCGAGGACGCTCAGGGGAACGCGCACGGCAGCTCCTGTCGGATGGGCGGGCACTCCGGAGGATAGCGCCCGCCTCAGGCGCCTGGCGGCGGCCCCACGATCTGGGTGCCGTTTCGAGCCGCGATCTCGCCCAGGCCAACCGGATCCGGCGCCTGGGTGGGAGGCGGCGGGACGACCCGCTCGACCGCCGGGACCCCAAGCTCACGGAAGAGCGCCTCGTGCTTCGATCCCGGGGTGATCAGCAGGAGCAGCGTCGCGTCGGGCGTCTCGCAGCGGAACGCGTGCGGCACGCCGTGCGGCGCAAGCGCAAAGCCGCCGGCGCTCAGCCGCACTTCCTCATCGCCCAGGAAGATCGTGACCTCGCCCCGCGCGACGTAGAAGCCCTCCTCCTCGTCCTCGTGGAAGTGCACCGGGATGGCAAATCCCTGTGGCGCCTGCACCCCGCAGGCTAGGTAGGCGCCGGTCTCCGCATTGATCGCCTTGTACGTGAAGAGCCCGCCCAGCACCCAGAGCGCTTCGCCCTCGGCGTTCGTGCGGGTCAGTGGATGCAGCGCGCTGAGGTCAAGGCTCATGACTCGTTCTCCTGCGTTGGGTCGGCCGCTCGTGTAATTTGACGGCACATGCGTGTACCATAGAAGTTACGCGGCGATCCGTCAATCGTTCGCGGCACACTAGTGGTAGTTCAATGGAGACGAAGCAGGACGCGCGACGGCCGTATCGGCTGCGACAGCGACAGGAATCGATGGATGCCACCCGCGAGCGGATCGTGCGGGCCGCATTCGAGCTCCACCAGGAGCGCGGCCCGGCGCACGCCACGATCAGCGCCATCGCCAAGCGCGCGCGGGTCGAGCGCCACACCGTCTACCGCCACTTTCCCGACCTGGTCGCCCTCATGCGCGCCTGCACCGAGCACGGGATGCGCACCACCGGCCTCCCCGATCCCGAGGGCTGGCGCACCCTCGAGGATCCGTACGAGCGCCTGCACACGGCGCTGACCGCGATGTACCGATACTGGCGTGCCAACCAGCAGCTCATCTCGAACATCCTCCGCGACTCCCCGGTCATGCCCGAGCTGGTCGAGGGATCGACGGCGTACCAGGACCACCTGGGACGGGTCTGGCAGACGGCGCTCGGGCCCTGGATGGCAACGCCCGGAGAGGGGGGCCAGGGCGTTCGGGCGTTGGCGGGCGCGGCCCTGGAGTTCGGGACCTGGCAGTCGCTGACCCAGCGCTACGGACTCAGCGACGAGGCCGCGGTCGATGCGATGGTCGCCGCCGTGCGCAGCGCCGACCCGGCGGCGGTGACCCCAGTTGGCGCTCCGCGAAGAGGCGGCGCCGGCCGGCTCCGTGACGCGGCGTCGCTCGCTACTCTGGTGGCATGAGCCTGCGAGACGCGTGGGAGGCGGAGGCGCGCAACTGGGTCGCCTGGGCCCGGGCGCCCGGCCACGACAGCTACTGGCGTTTCCATCGCGATCGGTTCCTGGAGTTCCTGCCCGCTCCCTCCGGGCTGACCCTTGACCTGGGCTGCGGCGAGGGCCGGTTCCCGCGTGACCTCAAGGCGCGCGGCTACGAGGTGATCGGCGTCGATGCGTCCCGGACCCTGATCGAGCACGCCCGGCTCGCGGACCCAGACGGCGACTACCGGGTGGCCGATGCGGCCGAGCTGCCCCTCGCTGACGCATCGGTCAAGCTGGTGACCGCGCTGCTCTCGCTGCACGACATGGACGACATGCAGGGCGCGGTCAAGGAAGCTGCCCGGGTGCTCGTGCCCGGAGGGCGCCTCTGTGCGTCGGTCGTGCATCCGATCAATTCCGGCGGCCACTTCGCATCATCGGCGCCGGATGCTCCGTTCGTGATGGCCGAGTCGTACCTCGAGGAGCGCCGATATGCCGATGCCGTCGAGCGCGATGGCCTGCCGATGACCTTCACGAGCCTGCATCGGCCACTCGAGGCGTACTTCGACGCGATCGAGTCCGCAGGACTCCTTGTCGAGCGGTTGGGGGAGGTACCGGACACCACCGCAGCGCCGGGCGACCGATGGCAGCGCATTCCGCTCTTCCTGCACATCCGAGCGGTCAAGCCGTAGTTGAGCGTTTCGCAAAAAAAAAAAAAAAAAAAAAAAAAAAAAAAAAAAAAAAAAAAAAAAAAAAAAAAAAAAAAAAAAAAAAAAAAAAAAAAAAAAAAAAAAAAAAAAAAAAAAAAAAAAAAAAAAAAAAAAAAAAAAAAAAAAAAAAAAAAAAAAAAAAAAAAAAAAAAAAAAAAAAAAAAAAAAAAAAAAAAAAAAAAAAAAAAAAAAAAAAAAAAAAAAAAAAAAAAAAAAAAAAAAAAAAAAAAAAAAAAAAAAAAAAAAAAAAAAAAAAAAAAAAAAAAAAAAAAAAAAAAAAAAAAAAAAAAAAAAAAAAAAAAAAAAAAAAAAAAAAAAAAAAAAAAAAAAAAAAAAAAAAAAAAAAAAAAAAAAAAAAAAAAAAAAAAAAAAAAAAAAAAAAAAAAAAAAAAAAAAAAAAAAAAAAAAAAAAAAAAAAAAAAAAAAAAAAAAAAAAAAAAAAAAAAAAAAAAAAAAAAAAAAAAAAAAAAAAAAAAAAAAAAAAAAAAAAAAAAAAAAAAAAAAAAAAAAAAAAAAAAAAAAAAAAAAAAAAAAAAAAAAAAAAAAAAAAAAAAAAAAAAAAAAAAAAAAAAAAAAAAAAAAAAAAAAAAAAAAAAAAAAAAAAAAAAAAAAAAAAAAAAAAAAAAAAAAAAAAAAAAAAAAAAAAAAAAAAAAAAAAAAAAAAAAAAAAAAAAAAAAAAAAAAAAAAAAAAAAAAAAAAAAAAAAAAAAAAAAAAAAAAAAAAAAAAAAAAAAAAAAAAAAAAAAAAAAAAAAAAAAAAAAAAAAAAAAAAAAAAAAAAAAAAAAAAAAAAAAAAAAAAAAAAAAAAAAAAAAAAAAAAAAAAAAAAAAAAAAAAAAAAAAAAAAAAAAAAAAAAAAAAAAAAAAAAAAAAAAAAAAAAAAAAAAAAAAAAAAAAAAAAAAAAAAAAAAAAAAAAAAAAAAAAAAAAAAAAAAAAAAAAAAAAAAAAAAAAAAAAAAAAAAAAAAAAAAAAAAAAAAAAAAAAAAAAAAAAAAAAAAAAAAAAAAAAAAAAAAAAAAAAAAAAAAAAAAAAAAAAAAAAAAAAAAAAAAAAAAAAAAAAAAAAAAAAAAAAAAAAAAAAAAAAAAAAAAAAAAAAAAAAAAAAAAAAAAAAAAAAAAAAAAAAAAAAAAAAAAAAAAAAAAAAAAAAAAAAAAAAAAAAAAAAAAAAAAAAAAAAAAAAAAAAAAAAAAAAAAAAAAAAAAAAAAAAAAAAAAAAAAAAAAAAAAAAAAAAAAAAAAAAAAAAAAAAAAAAAAAAAAAAAAAAAAAAAAAAAAAAAAAAAAAAAAAAAAAAAAAAAAAAAAAAAAAAAAAAAAAAAAAAAAAAAAAAAAAAAAAAAAAAAAAAAAAAAAAAAAAAAAAAAAAAAAAAAAAAAAAAAAAAAAAAAAAAAAAAAAAAAAAAAAAAAAAAAAAAAAAAAAAAAAAAAAAAAAAAAAAAAAAAAAAAAAAAAAAAAAAAAAAAAAAAAAAAAAAAAAAAAAAAAAAAAAAAAAAAAAAAAAAAAAAAAAAAAAAAAAAAGGGGAACGCGGCTGAGCGGCGGTCGATTCGCCTCAACAACGGAGTCGAGTTGCCCGCGCTCGGCGTGCGGTAATGGGCAGTGTCGCGGTGCATCCGCGCGGAGAGCACGCCTGGCTGCTCGGAATGCAGGCCATGAAGAGCGGCCGCTTGGGAATGGTCGGGGCGAGAGGACTCGAACCTCCGACCTCAGCGTCCCGAACGCTGCGCGCTACCGCCTGCGCCACGCCCCGACCGATCGAGGCGTCATGGTAACAGCCCCACCCCGGAGGGTCTACCGCCGGCCAAGGTGACGGCGGCATCGGTCGTATAGTCCGTCGGATGCGCCTGAGCCGGACCGATGCCCAGCTGATCGGCCTGACGCTCCTCCTGAAGCCGCTCCTGCTGATCGGCGGAGCGCTTGCCTTCACGACGTTCACCGCCGAGACCTTGCACGGGCCACGCGCGCTCCTTGAGATCTGGGACCGCTGGGACGCGCCGCATTACACCGACCTGGCGGTCTTCGGCTATCGCGCCGTCGATCCGGGGAACCTGGTGGTCGATGGGTATCGGTCCATCTATCCCGGCGACCTGCCGCTCTACATCGTCTTCTACCCCCTCTTCCCGTGGGCGGTGGCCGTGGTCGCGTGGGTCATCCACGACGCGATGGTGGCCGCGATCGTGGTGAGCACCGTGACCTCGCTGTTCGTCGCGCCGCTCCTCGCCCGGCTGGTGGCGCTCGACTTCGACCCGGCGATCGGGCGGCGGGCGGCGATCTTCCTGCTCATCTTCCCGACCGCCTATTTCCTGCACATCGGCTACACCGAGAGCCTCTTCCTGGCGCTTGTCCTGGGCTCCTTCCTTGCCGCTCGCACGGACCGATGGTGGCTCGCCGGCGTCCTGGGCGCGCTGGCGACGCTGACCCGGGTGAACGGGCTCGTCCTCGTGCCCGCCCTCGCCGCCGAGGCGCTGGTCCAGTGGTGGCCGGAGCGCCGCTGGCAGTGGCGATGGCTGGGAATCGCGATAGTGCCGATCGGCTTCCTGGGCTACCTCGCGCTCAACCAGGCGGTCTACGGCGACCCGCTCGCGTTCCTCGCCATCCAGGAAGATCACTGGTTCAAGTCGCTCAGCCCGCCGTGGGTCGGAATCGGCGGAATGATCGACTCGATCCTGAGCCGGTCGCCGGACGAGGCCTTCATGCTCGGCTGGATGGAGCTGGCGTTCACCGCGCTGGGATTCGTCGCCAGCGTGGTCGCTGCGCTGCGATTCCGGGCCTCGTGGGCGGTCTGGATGGCGGGCAACTGGCTGCTGATCACCAGCACGGGCTTCGTGATGAGCGTGCCGCGCTACACGCTCGTCCTGTTCCCGCTCTTCGCCTGGTTCGCGCTGCTCACCCGCTCGCGCCCGGTGGCGCTGGCCCTCGGCGCGGGATCCGTGCTGGGACTGGCCTACTTCGCGGGCCGATTCGCCGCCGGCCAATGGGCGTTCTGACGCCGGGGACAGCAAAATCCCGAAGGAACCGCGGAGACCTTTGATGTCATCTCAGGTCGTCCAGCTGCCCCTCCGGGACACCAAGAGAATGCGGGCTTGGCGCGGTCGAGCGCAAGCCCACTTTTCAACACGATTTCACGATGGGACGCGAGTTATCCACACCCAGGCCCGAGAGCGGGGCGGTATCAGCGCGGGGCGGCGGACCGTGCGACGAAGGCGGGCAGCTCGGCCAGGGCCGCGTCGGAGGGGAGCGGCAGGCTGTCGGCGATGTGGCCGTCGGGCCGGATGAGCCAGGCCCGGGCCTGCGAACCGTAGCGTCGCGCCAGCTCCTCGCCGGCGGCGACCACCTCGCACCCGACGTCGAGTGAGGGCGCTCCCGAGCCGACCAGCAGGAGGACGAAGTCGCGCCCGAGCCGGTCACGGAGACGCCCCTCCTCGAGCGGCCCGTCGGGCGCCACCGCGCCATGGCGTGGCAGGGAGCGGTCCGCCGGTCCGTGCGCGACGGCATACGTGAATGGCTGCGCCAGGCGGCCGGAATTCACGCGGCGGCGGAACCAGCGCGAGCGGACGCTGGCGCGCAGCACGAGGTTGCGCCACGCGCGGCGCCACCAGCCGTGGGGGACCATGAAGCGCATCGATGCCTCGGTCACCGCCAGGTTCTCGACCGCGGCCGGCCGGCGGTCGGCGTCGTAGGAGTCGAGCAGCGGCGCGGAGGCTCGGCCCTGGAGCACCCAGGCGAGCTTCCAGGCGAGGTTCTCGGCATCGGCGACGCCCGAGTTCAGGCCGCGCGCGCCGAACGGCGCCATGAGGTGCGCGGCATCGCCCGCCAGGAAGACGCGCCCCACGCGGAACCCGTCGACCAGCCGCTGGCTGAATCGGTAGGTGGTCGACCACACGATCTGGAAGTCGGCATCGGGACCGATGACCGCCCGCACCCGTCCGTCGATCGCCTCCGCATCGGCCCCGGGAGGCAGCTGCCAGTCGATGCGCCAGATGCCGTCCGGCTGGGGATGAATGAGGACCTGGCGCCCGGGATTCCACGGCGGATCGAAGAAGAAGCGCCGCTCGGCGGGGAATGGAAGATCGGCCCGGATGTCGGTGATCAGGAAGAGATCCTCGAACGAGTGGCCGCGGAACTCGAGCCCGAGGGCATGGCGCACGCCGGAGTGGGCGCCGTCGGCGCCGACCGCGTACGCCGCGTGGAAGGTCGTCTGGCCCGCATCGGTCTCGAAGGTGAGCTCGACGCCGCCGTCCCCCTGCTCCAGGCCAATCAGCCGATGCCCACCGCGTGGTCGCACCCGCAGCTCCGCCAGGCGCTCGAGGAGGAGCTCCTCGACCTCGGTCTGGCTGATGTTCACGAAGGGCGGAAAGTGGTCGTCGGGTTCGGCCGGCAGCCGCGTCTGGAAGAGCTCGCGGTCTCGGAAGTAGGTGCGCCCCAGCTGCCACTGCACGCCCCGCGCGGCGACGTCCTCGCCGATCCCCAGCCGCGCCCAGATCTCGAGCGTCTCGCGCTGCATGCAGAGGGCGCGCGAGCCGACGTTGAGGTGCGCCGGCTCCGCCTCGAAGAGGACCACGTCGACCCCGTGCTGCGCGAGGCGGCCAGCGAGGGTGAGGCCGACCGGGCCGGCGCCGATGACAGCGACCGAGCCCTCAGCCCTGGAGGGCGTCCCAGACCTCGCGATCGCGCTGCGCGGTCCAGATGCGCGGATGGTCGATCCCCTCGAGCTCATCCCAGGCGCGCTGCACGTTGAAGGGCATGCAGTGCTCGAAGATCGCCGACGAGGCGTAGCGCGGCGCGAGCTGCTCGTGGATGGTATCGAAGGCGTCCTTCAGGGTGCCGTTCTCGTCCCGCACTACGCGCGTCCGATCCAGCGTGGTCGAGAGGAAGGCGCGCGTGTCCGCGATGGCCTGCGCGACGTCAGGTCCGCGCACGACCGGTCCGCGGCCGCCGACGAGCTGGTTTGCATCGAGCTCAGCGACGCGGTCCAGGGTCGAGCCCCGCCAGTCCGAGATATGCGCGTCGCCCATGTATGGCGCCGCCTGCGCCTCGACCAGGTCGCCGGCAAAGCAGATGCGCTCGTCCGGCAGCCAGACCACGAGGTCGCCCGCCGTGTGCCCGCGACCGAGGTAGCGCAACTCGACGGTTCGGTTGCCGAGGTCCAGGGTGAGCGTCTGGTCGAAGGTGTCGGTGGGGCGGGTGAGGCCGGGGATCGTCTCGGCGCCGGCGAATAGGCGCGGCATGCGACCCTGCTCGCTCGCCCAGTCGGCGAGGCCTCGCTCCTCGATCCATTCGCTCGTCTTCGTATGTGCCACGATCCGCCGGGCGTTGAACGCCGATGCGCCCAGCGTGCGGACCGCGTGGTAGTGGGTCAGCACCAGGTCGCCGAAGGGCAGGTCGCTGATCGTGCGAATCACGTCGATCCAGAGCTGCGCCATGAACGGCGTCGCGCGGGCCTCGATCGCCAGGATGGCATCGCTGCCGACGATGCAGCCGACGTTCGGATCGCCCTCGGCCGTGTATGCGCAGACCCCGTCGGCGAGCTGCTCGAGGGTCGCTGTCTTCTCGGCGAGGTCGGCGGAGGAGGCGAAGGGCTTCGGCATGCCGTTCCGATGATAAGGCCGGTCAGGGAGCGGCGACCTGCAGCAGCCAGGCTCCGTCGGTTGGATCGGAGAGCAGGGGTACCAATCGCACTCCGCCGAGGGTGGCGGGTGCAGGCAGGCGGAACGCGGCAGGTGTCCTGGCCGATGCGGAGGGGTCGAGGTCGATGAGAATCATCTGTCCCGGCGTCGGGCCCGCGGCGAGCCAGGCTCGGGGGTCACCGTATGACGCGACCTGGGTCAGCGGCAGGTCGAGCTCCGCCGCGACGCGGGGCCGGACCGGGACCGGAACCGAGAGCTGAAGGATCGACCCGGTTGTCGTTGCATCCACCAGCGCTTTCCGGATCTCTGGCACTGCGAGATCCACAGTTCGAGCGAGATGCCGGGCGGAGTTGACTTTTGCCCGAGTCGATCGGTCGAGCGGCGCAATGTTCGGCGACAGCGCGATGGCGATGACTGCCACGACCACCGTCAGCACGCCCGTCAGCACGCCCGATCCGTCGGAGACGGCGTACCAGCTCCCGGTTCTCAGCCTGCCGAGGAGGGCTGCGAGAGGGGCTCGGAGCCCACTCACGCCAATCGCCGCGGCGAAGATCAGGGCGACGGAGATCGGCACGAAGTACCGGGCGTCGACGAACGTGTGCCGGGCCGCCAGGAACAGGAGGAAGGCAGCCACGCCCGGTCCGAGGGCCAGCAGGCCCGCCAGGACCGCCCACTGGGCGCGAGCCGCAAGGATCGCCCCACCAGCGATGACCAGGATGCTGAGCGCCAGCTGTCCGGTGACCAGCGCATCCAGCTGCCGCGCGATCACATCCAGGCTCGGGACCCGCCCTGCGCTTTCCGCGGCCGCGGAATACGACGCGGCGACGCTCATCCAGAAGAAGGGGTTGCCGATGAGCAGGATGTCGTGGAGGCTCATCAGCGGGAGGGCGAGGAGCCCGATCGAGATGAGCCACGCTCGGCGCGGCACAGCTCGCCTCCACCGCCCCGGAGCGAAGCGGACCGCCGCCAGCACCGCGAGGGCGAGGCCGATCACGAGGAACGTCTCGAGCCGCGCAAGAGCGGCCAGGCCGAGCGCGATGCCGGCGACGCCCCATCGGATGGGCCTGGCCGTCACGGCCAGTCCAGCCACGATCCAGAGGAGCAGGCCCCATACACTGCCGAGCGCCGAGCTTGTCTCCAGCAGCAGGCGCGACGACAGGATGAGGCTCGTCGCGAGGAAGGCCGCAGCCAACGCGCCGCCCAGCCGCCACGCCAGCTTGCCGGCCAACACCACGCACAGACCCCAGGCACCGAGCGCCGCGAATGAGATGGCCCGCCAGTCGTGCGTCGCCGAGTAGATGAGCCCGTAGAGGAGCGTGAGGAGGGGCTTGGGGGTCGTCGAGAGCGGACGCTCGAGGTAGTGGCCGCTCACGATCCGGTCGAAGTGGAGGACCGGTGCCGCAGTGTCGAAGGCAAGCGGCGCGGCGACCCATGGGCGAATCACGTACCCAGCGACCGCGACTGACGCGAGGAAGACCGCCGCCATGATGGCGACCCGAGCCCAGCGGTCGCGCACCCCTGGCATCCGGCCGAGTATACGCAGGCGCGGATGTCGCCCCTCGTGTTACAGGGGTGGCAGCTCGACCACGCGCGCCTCGAGCATGCCGTCGACCCCGGCAACCCGCGCGAGCGCAGCCTCCGGGATCGGATCGTCGACCGAGACGAACATGCGTGCCTCTCCTGCGGCGGAGAGGCGCGACAGCTCGAGCGACGAGATATTGATGCGCGCATCGGCGAGGGCGGTGCCGACCGCGCCAACGATCCCCGGGCGATCCTGGTGCCGCGTGACGAGGATGGTCCCGGCCAGCTCGGCATCGAGCTGGAAGTCGTCGAGGCCGGCGAGATGGGGACGGCCGTGGGCGGTCGACCCGGCCAGGCGCAGGTCGCCGAGGGTGAGGGTGACGAGCGAGGACCACGGGTCGGCGGCATCGGTCTTGGTCTCGTTGACGGTGAGCCCGCGCTCGCGGGCGACGAGGTCCGCATTCACCGCGTTGACACGCTGGTCGGTGACCGGCTCCAGGATTCCGGCGAGCGCGGCGGTGCGAACCGGAGAGCAGTCCCAGGCCGCGATCTCGCCGGCGTAGGTGAGGCCGATGCCCGGAAACGGCCCCGGGCAGAGCTGACGGGCGAGGATCGCGAGGCGGCGCGCGAGCTCGACGTACGGGCGCAGGCGCGGTGCGACGGCGAGCGAGATGGCGGGCGCATTGACGGCGTACGGCGGCGTGATCCCCGACAGGGCGAGCAGCACCTGCTCGGCCATCTCGACCCCGACCCGCTCCTGGGCTTCGGCGGTGGAGGCTCCGAGATGCGGGGTGAGGACGGTGTTCGGCGCGCCGCGCAGCGGGTTGTCGGGGCTCATCGGCTCCATGGAGTAGACGTCGATCGCCGCGCCGGCGAGGTGGCCCGAGGTCAGCGCCGCCGCAACGGCCGCCTCGTCCAGGATTCCGCCGCGCGCGACGTTGAGGAGGTGGGCGCCCGGCTTCATCGCCTCGATCTGCGGCAGCGCGATCATGCCCTTCGTCTGCGCGGTGAGCGGCGTGTGCACGGTCACCACGTCCGAGCGCAGCAGCAGCTCTGACAGCCCGACCAGCTTCGCGTTCGCCTCGAGCGCCTGCTCCGCGGTGAGATACGGGTCGTAGGCGAGGATCCGCGCCTCGAACGCCGCCAGGCGCCTGGCGACCGCCTTGCCGATCTTCCCCAGCCCGATGATCCCGACGGTCCGGTTGCGCAGCTCGCTGCCGGTATGGCCGCTCCGCTCCCACTCCCCCCGCCGGACCGATGCGTCCGCGCTCGGCACCCGTCGCAGCATCGCGAGCATGAGCGCGACGGTGTGCTCGGCAGCCGCGATCGTATTGCCGGTCGGCGCGTTGACGACCATCACCCCGGCCCGCGTGGCCGCGCCGATATCGATCCGGTCGGTCCCCACGCTGGCGACGCCCACGACGCTGAGCTTGGGCGCCGCAGCGGCGAGCAGCTCGTCGTCGACCCGCGTCTGGGAGCGGACGACGACGGCGTCGTAGCCCTCGGCCAGCGTGCTCAGGAGCGCTTCGCGCGACAGGTCGAGGCGCACCTCTGTCTGGTGGGCGGCGGTCAGCAGCGCCACGCCCGGCTGGGCGACGGGCTCAACGACCAGGATGCGGGCCATTCGGGGATGCTACTGGGCCGTCGCCGTTGCGGAATGCCACTCGTCGTACGCCTCACCGACGACCGTATCGAAGCGAAGGCCCATCAGCACCACGCCCGCGAACCCCGCCCCCCGCGCGGCGACCGCGGCCTCCCGGGCGAGCCGCCAACCCTCCGCCCGCTGCTCGGCATCCGAGAGCTCGCCGAGGTGGGCGCGGAGCGCCTCGCTGATCGGGACCGCTCCCACGCGACTCGAGACGCCGCACCCAGGCGAGGGTGAAGGGCGGCGCGAGCTCGAGATAGACGGGCGGATCCTCCGGCCGCAGCTCCAGGCGATCGGCGACACCCTGCACGGTCGCGGGGTCGAGGACCGGCCCGGTGGTGAAGAACTGCCCGCCGATCTGGAGCCGGCGGCGGAACATCCAGCGCCGCGAGCGCGTGCTCATCCCGACCTCGAACAACGGGACATGCTCCTGGAGCTTGCGCAGGTGCTCGACGATCTCGTAGCTGTTGCTCCAGTGCTCGACCTCGGGGAGCATGTCGCCCTGCACCACCAGGAACGAGGAGACCCCGTTCCCGAGCGCGCCGCGGACCTCCGACTCGATGGCGAGGATGTTGCGGTCGCGCGTCGAGCAGACGACCGTCGGCCGGGCATCCGGCACGTCGTGCGTGATCCGCGCCGCGAACGCGTAGGGCGAGACCCGGACCTGCTTGAAGGGGTTGTCGGTGATGAGGACGTTGCGCCATCGTCCCTGCAGCTCCAGGTGGGTCATGCTCGGGAGCCGTGGGGGGTTGATCTCGACCATCTCCACCCATTCGTCGGGCGCCGACAGCATCATCAACTGGGCTGCGGCTCCCGCATCTGCCGGGCGGCGGCCACCATGTCGCCGAGCTGGCGCTCGATCTCCTCCCATCCGCGCGTCTTCAGACCGCAGTCGGGGTTGACCCACAGGTCGCTCTCGGCCATGAAGCCGCGGAAGTGGTCGAGCCGATCGGTCATCACCGGCGACGCCCGGCGTGTGCGGCGAATGCACGTCGAAGACTCCCGGACCGATCTGCAGGTGGCCGTCGTCGAAGAGCTCGTAGAACTGGCGAATGTAGCTGTCGTCCTTCGAGCGGCTGAACTCGATCGAGGCCACGTCCACGCCGGCGTCAGACCAGAGCGGGACGATCTCGCCGAAGTCGCCGTAGCACATGTGGGTATGCATCTGGACCTGCGCCGGCTGGTTGAAGACGTGGTTCAGCGCCGCCCGGACGCCGCGCGCGTACACCGCGCGTCGCTCCTCGGCATCCTCGGTTGGCAGTGGCCAGCGCTCGCGGACCGCGGGCTCGTCGACCTGCACGACGCGGGCACCGGCGTCGACCAGGCGCCCCACCTCGGTGGCGATCGGCTGGGCGACCGCCCAGAAGAGCTGATCGTCCGCCACGCCCGGCGGGCGGAAGCTCCAGTTCACGATCGTCACCGGGCCGGTGAGCATCCCCTTCACCGGCTTGCTGGCGGCATCCTGCGCGATCCGCCACTCGCGCACGGTCATCGGCTCGTCGGTCGACGGCGGGGCAGCCAGGATCGGCGGTCGGGTGCAGCGGCTGCCGTAGGAGAGCACCCAACCGTTGCGGGTGGTGAGGAATCCATCGAGCTTCTCGGCGAAGTACTCGACCATGTCGGTCCGCTCGAACTCGCCGTGGACGAGCACGTCGAGCCCCTTCGCCTCCTGCCAGCGCATGGCGTCGGTGATCATCCGGTCGATCGCCGCCTGGTATGCGCCACGGTCCATCTCGCCCGCGCCCGAGCTTGACCCGCAGCTGACGGACCTCGGTGGTCTGCGGCAGTGAGCCCGTGGTCGTCGTGGGGTAGCGCGGCAGATCGAGGTCCGCCTGCGCCGCCTTGCGCGCGTCGCGTGGCCCGCGCGAGCTCAGCTCGCCGACCGCCGGCCACTCGGCCTCCGGCGGCCGCTGGACGGTCACCGATCCCCCGCTCTCCAGCGCGCGTGCCCATTCGGCGAGCGCCGCGGCCTTCTCGCGCGCGAACTGGAAGCCCGGCGGCAGCTCCTCGCCCTCGACGCTGTAGGGCAGGAACATGAGGCTGGCGCTTGGCACGATGCGCATCGGCTTGCCGTCATCGGGCAGCTGCTGCAGCACGGATCGCGCGGCCGCGAAGTCGTCCGGCCATACGCTCCTGCCGTCCATGACCGAGATGACGTGCGCGGGCTGCGCGCGCCACGCATCGGTCTGCGCGAGGTCGGCGGCTCGATCGACCGGCACCTGGACGGCCAAGCCCGCTGGCCCCGAGCGCACCGAGCGTCTCCTCGGATGCGGCGCCGAACTGGACCGTCACCGTCGGCGGCTCCTCGAGGCCGATCGCGCCGGCACCCTGGTAGGCTGCATCGCGCAGGGCGCGGTCCGCGTCGGTCAGCGCCAGCCCGAGCGCCGGCTCGTCGAGCTGCAGGCGGAAGCCCGGAGACGCGGCGGCTCGGTCGCGTGCCCAGGCCCAGAGGGCCGCACCAACCGCCGAGGCGAGGGCGGACGGCATCGGTCCCTGCGGTGAGCTTGCTCAGCTTCACGAGGCTGTAGGGGCCGAGGATCGCCCAGGCGGTATCGGCTGCGCCGGTCGGCTCGCGCCACGGGAGGGGACGCAGCTCGCTGCGGCAGGCGGTCGACGACCGGCACCACGAAGTGATAGTTCGTGTCGAACCACTTCGTCATCTCCCACGCCTCGCGCTGCGGTGTGCCGCGCGCCAGCGCCGTCAGGAGCCCGAACGGATCGTCCCGGTGGGCGCTCGCCAGCTCGTCCGGCACGAGGCCGAGCATCATTGCCGTCTCGAGCACCTCGTCGTAGAGGAAGAAGTCGTCGACGGCGCTCCCGACCAGCCCGCGCTGCACCTCGAGGTGGGCGTCCCGCAGGGCTGCGACCTGCTCGTCGAGCTCCGCGCCGCTGCAGGCGGCCGCTCCACGCACGCTCCAGCGCCCGCTTCAGCTCACGGTGCGGACCGATGCGCGGGTAGCCGGTGAGACGCGCCTCAATGGGCAATGACCTGGACCTCGAGGAATGTGGAATGACGAGTGTAGCGACCCGCCCGCGCATACTATCGGCCAATGGTTGATGCGGAGCGCGGCCCGATCGAGGTCGTCGTCGAGATCCCGCGCGGAAGCCGGATGAAATACGAGTACGACCACGCTCGTCACCGATTCGTGCTCGACCGGGTGCTCTTCAGCAGCGTCCACTACCCGTGCGACTACGGGTTCATCGAGGGGAGCCTCGGCCGAGGACGGCGACCCGCTCGACGTCCTGGTCGTCATCAGCGAAGCCACATTCCCCGGCTGCGTCGTGCGCGCGCGGCCGGTGGGAGTGCTGGACATGGCCGACGAGAAGGGGCACGACCACAAGATCCTGGCCGTGGCGCACGACGATCCACGCTGGGACGAGACGAACAGCCTCGAAGGCCTGTCGCCGCATCGGCTCCTCGAGATCGAGCAGTTCTTCAACACCTACAAGCAGCTCGAGAAGCGTCCGACCGAGGTCTCCGGCTGGCTCGGCGTCGAGGACGCCTGGCGGATCATCGACGGCGCGATGGCCGCCGGCGTAGATCCGGATCCGGCGGGGCAGAAGCCGGGGACCTGGCGCTAGTCCTCTTCGGGCGCGAAGCGCGGCGGGTTGGCCTCCCAGTCGACGTAACGGCCCGCGTCACCGCGCGAGTAGAAGCGGATCCCGTACCGCCGCAGCTCATTGGCGAACCGGTCCGCGAGCGGATCGGCCGTGCCCCGGATGTGACGGGTCTCGGTATCGAACATGGTCCATCCGTCGGGCTGTTCGTCGCTGGCTTCGGCCACGGCGAGCACGCGGCCAGCATCGGAGCGCGGCGAGCCCACCAGGTAGGCAGCCTCCGGCGTCTCCAGCACTAGGCCGCCATCGACGACACGCGGCTCCGCATCGGTCCCGAGCACGGCGGCGTAATCCCGGAGGAATGCCTCGAAGAATGCGGTGCGGGCCTCCTGGCTCATCGGCCGCGGATAGGCGGCCTCGCGGATCACCTTCGCGGGCGACCCGGCGGCGAGCGATCCGTCGGGAATATTGGAGGTGACCAGTGAGTTGACGCCGATCACGCAGTTACGACCGATGTGAACACCGGGGTTGATGATCGCCCCCGGCACCCAGGTGAAATCCCCGATCTCGACCCCATCGAACGCGACGGGGAATCCCATCAGGCGGGACGGGTAGGCGCCGTGGGTATAGATGCTCGTCCGCGTCGCCCAGGCCGACCTCGTGACCGATCACCACCGGGCGGGCGGTATTCACGAGGGTCTGCGTCCCGAGGTGAAGGTAATGGCCGGCATCGAGCCGCGAGGCGTTCTCGAAGGCTGACCCTCCACCGATCTTCGCGTCGGGCAGCATCCACAGCTCCTGGCCAATCCGAACCCGCCGGCCCGAGATCTCGCAGCGTTCGCCCACCGTTCCCGAAGCCCCGATGTGCAGCTCGTCGAGGACCTTGACCGTCGAGTGCCGAAGCACCCGCACGCCCGCATCGAGGCGGATCTCGCCTCCCTCGATGCGGACCGAGCGACCGATCTGCACGCCCGACCCCAGCACCACCCGCTTCGCCTGAGATGCGGACCCCCGGCGGGGTTCGAAAGTCGTCCTGGACCGCGACCACCCGATCCGGCTGCCGGGCCCCACCTCGAGCTCATCCGCCTCGATGACGACGTCCTCGCCGAACTCGACGTCCGGCGCGATCTCCGCTCGGCGAACCTGCAGGCTGGGGACCGGCATCGCCCTACAGGAGCGCCATGCGGATGACCTCGAAGGCCTCCGCGGCAGGCTGGTTGATCTGGAGGCCGCGGACGAGCGCGAGGGATCGGATGAACTCCGGGCGCAGGTACGGGCGGCTGGCCTGCGAGGCGTAGACGCCGGCGTGACGGATCTTGACGTCGACGTGTCGCTCCTCGAGCCGCACGAAGCACGCGTGGTCGAACGAGATGGTGTTCATGGGCAGCTCGTAGCCGAGCATGGTGGAGTGCTTGAACGCGCGGAAGCCCTCCGCGGCAATCACGCCGTGATCCTGGTGCATGTCCGAAAAGGCCGGAACGAAGACGATCTCCGGCTCGACCCGGCGACGCAGCGCGACGAGCTGCTCGAGGATCTCCTGCCGGTGCGCCGGAAAGTGGCGAACGCGGAAATCGTGCGAGGTAGAACCGCTCGCGCGGGATGCCGAGCACGTCGACGGCAGCCTTGACCTCGTCCTTGCAGCACGTCGCGATCGAAGCCATCGGGCACCGACTCCTCGCAGGAGGAGAAGCAGGCGTAGTGGACCTCCGCCCCCGCCTCGACCATGCGCGCGATCGTGCCGGCGCACCCGAACTCGTCGTCGGTGTGCGCGCCGAGCACGAGTGCTCGCCTCCCCAGCTCAAACAGGTCTCCGTCCTCCAGCGGTCGCCGGCATTATCCCCGGAAGCTCGCGCTCGGCGGCGGTGCATACTCCGCGGATGGTGCGACCCGGGCGACCGCCCCTCCTGCGGCGCCTCGTCTCCGAGTCCGCAATCTACGGGCTCGGGGGGGTCGCCAACCAGGCCCTCGCCATCGTCCTGGTACCGATCTACGCCCGCCAGCTTGGCGTCGCCAACTACGGCGTGCTCGCGATCGTCAATACGACCCTCTCCCTTGGCCTGATGGTCACCACCCTGGCCCTGCCGCAGGCCTTCTTCCGCTCCTACCTGAAGGAATCCGAGACCGAGGCCGACCGGGTTCGGGTCCTGCGCGCCTCGCTTGGCCTGCGGCTGCTGGCTTCGGCGGGAGGCCTCGCGGTCTTCGCCCTCCTGGCGGTGCCGCTCACCGCGGTCCTGTTCGGCTCTGCGGCCGAGCTGCCGGTTCTGCTGGTGATCGGACCGATCATCTTCTTCGACTCGCTCAACCTCGTGCCGCTCTCGTTCCTGCGCGCGAACCGGCGGCCGCGGCCCTACGCGGTGCTCGCGTTCGCGCGCGCCGTGCTGGGCAGCGTGCTCATCATCGTGATGGTGGTCGTCTTCCGGCTCGGGGTGCTGGGGGTGGTCCTCGGTTCCCTTGGCTCGTCGGTGGTGGCGACCACCGTCGGACTCGCCATCCTCTCGCGCTCCAACGCCCTGAAGGTGAGCTGGGACCCGAAGCTGATGCGCCACATGCTGGCCTTCAGCCTGCCGATCGTGCCTGCGGCGGTGGGCGGCTGGGTGCTCAACCTCTCGGATCGCTACATCGTCCAGCTCTTCGACGGCCGAGTGGCAGTGGGCATCTACGCCGCCGGCTACACCGTCGGCCTCGTGATCAACGCGCTCGTGATCCAGCCGTTCTCGCTCGGCCTGGGGCGCCGCATTCTGGGAGATCGCGCGCCAGGAGGACGCGCCGCGCATCTTCGGCAGGGTGATGGCCGGCTTCACGGTCCTGGCCTCCACCGTGGCGCTGGGGCTGTCGCGCGCTGGGGACCGATGCGATCCGCCTGCTCCTGCCCCCGGATTTCGATCCCGCGCGACTTCGTCGTCCCCTTCGCCGCCTTCGCATACGTCGCGTACGGGGTGTATACGATCGCGGCGACGGGGCTGAACCTCGAGTCGCAGACCCGTTGGCTGCCAATCACGATCGGCGTGGCGGCCGCGCTGGCGGTCGGGCTCAATCTCGCCCTCGTCCCGCCGTTCGGCTATATCGGCGCGGCCATCAGCACGCTCGTGACGTACGCGGTCCTGGCGGTGCTCACCGGGTACGTTGGCCAGCGCTACTACCCGGTGCCCTGGCCGCTCGTGCCGGTCGTCAGCAGCGTCGCCCTTGGGCTTGGCCTGGCGGCGGCCGCGCTCGGCGGGCCTGACAACGTGCTCTGGCGCCTGGGGTGCGTTGTGGTCTACGTGCCGCTGCTGCTTGTCCTGCGGCTGGTGCGCTTCGATGAGCTGATCGCGGCGCGCGACGCGCTGCTGCGGCGCACCTCCTCGTAGACGTCCAGCAGCACCCTGGCCGATACCGACCAGTTGTAGCGTTCCTCGATCGCTGCCCGGCCGGCACGGCCCATCGCAGCGGCATCCTCGGGGTGGTCGAGCAGGAATCGCACGCCCGCGGCAATCTCCGCGGGCTGCGTCGTGTCGACGGTGAGGCCGGCTCCACTGTGCTCGACGACCGCCCGCAGCTCGGGGAGCGCGGCGTTGCCGATCACCGGCAGGCTGGCCGCCATGGACTCGAAGAGCTTGTTCGGCAGCGAATAGCGGTAGCTCAAGCAGGACGGCGGGCCGGGCGCGACGCCGACGGTCGCCGAGGCGGCATAGTCGACGACCTCCTGGGGCGGGACCGGCGGCAGGAAATGCACGCGCTGGCCCAGCGCCCCGTCCCCTGCCAGCGCTCGCTCGACCAGGTTGGCGTCTCCAGAGCCGAGCAGCACCAGCTGAGCGCCGGGGACCTCGCGCATTGCCGCGATCAGATACTCGACGCCGCGACCGGCCATCACGCCACCGAGGTGCAGCACGATCGGCGCGCCTGCCGGGATCTTCGCCGCGCCCGGCAGCGACCGGAGATCGCGCGGCGTGGCAGGCCCGCGAATGGCCGGGTAGTTGCGCAGCGCATGGACCTCCCCGAGACCGTACATGCGCTCGAGATGACGCCCCACCATGCCGGTTGCGGCGAGGCGCGCCGCGGCGCGGTGCAGGTAGCGGAGCTCGATGGCCCCGTAGTAGCCGAGGTAGAGGCCGAAGTAGAGCGACGAACGGCCGCGGTTTCGCTTGCCCAGCCAGAGCTCGTGCGCGTCATAGACGAACGGCGCATCCAGCTTCCGCGCGGCGCGCGCGACCGGCTGCACGGCGTCGCTGTCGTGAGCATGGAGGATATCCGGCGCAGTCTCGAGCAGCGCCGCCTCGAAGCGTTGCAGGTAGGCCAGGAAGCGCAGCCCGGGGACCTTTCTCAGCGGCCGCTCGACGCGCCGAACGGCATAGCCGTCCCGATCCTCGTGGAGCGGCAGGCCAGGAGCCGCCTCGGCCACGACCGTCACCACGTAGCCGGCGCCGACCAGCGTCGTGGCCTCCTTCTCGACGCGCGAGTCATGGGTGAAGCTGTTGCGCACCAGCATCGTGACGCGCGGCGCATCGCCGCCCAGAGCAGCAGGAGACATGGCCGAAGGATAGCCGCAGCGGGTCAGGTTCCGGCGCCGCCTTCCCAGAGGCGCATGAGCGAGTCGCGCAGGGTGCGGCGCGGCTCCCAGCCGACCCTGCGCAGCCGATCCGTCGCTGCCTGCTGCCAGGGAACGGCGCGCGAGCGCTCGGGGACCGGCTCCTCCTCGAGCACCGTGCCCCGGAACCCGGCGATATCCGCGAGCTGTTCCACCAGGTCGCGGCTGCGCACCGCCACGCCGGAGCCGACGTTCAGGATCGGATCGTCGAGGCCTCCCGTGCGTGCGACAGCGAGGACGGCATCGGCAACGTCGCGGGCGTCGACGAAGTCGCGATAATCGCCCAGCGGTCCGAGCCGGATCGCGGCTTCGCCGGTGGCCACCGCCGACCGCAGCTGGCGGACGGCGCTGCCGGCAAGGGACGTGGCAGGCATGCCGGCGCCGAGCGGATTGAAGACGCGCAGCACGACGCCATCGACCCGCCCGTCGTCGCGGGCTTTGACGACGAGGCGCGTGCCGGCGAGCTTCGTGCGGCCATACGCGCTGACCGGCCGGGCGGGGTGCATCTCATCGATCGGCTCTCCTGCGGGGGTCGGCCCGTACTCGGCCGCTGATCCCAAGGTGACCAGGCGAGCGCTGGGGAGCGTGCCCTGCAACGCTGCGAGGAGCAGCTCGACGACGCCGACGTTCAGCGCGGCGAGCATCTCCGGATCGGAGCCGGTTGCTCCGACGGCGTTGACCACCACGTCGGGCTGGACGTGCTGGAGCAGCTGCCGGAGCTGGTCGGAGCCGGCCGCCGCCAGGTCGAGCTCCACGCCAGACCCGGTGTCATCACGCCGTCTGTGCTGGATCAGCTCGACGTCGCGGAGCGGATCGGCTGCACGCACGACATGGCTGCCCAGGAAGCCGGACGCACCGAGCAGCAGCAGTCGCATCGGCTCAGCCGCCCGGGAGCAGCTGCGGGCGCATCCTCTCGAATTCCGCGTTGGCACGGTCGTAGTCGTCGGGTCGACCGATGTCGAGCCAGTAGCCGTCGAACGGAAAGCTGCCGGCGGGCTTCGCCCCGCTCCAGGAGGTCCACCATCAGGTCGTCGAAGCCGAAAGCCTGGCCCGCGGGATACCGCCGCAGCGTCGCCTTGGAGATCGCGTACACGCCCATGCTGACCGTGTAGCTGAGGGTTGGCTTCTCCGTGAAGCCGACGATCGTGCCGATCGGCCGTTTCGAGCACGCCGAAGTCGATGTTCACCTCGCGCGCGTAGGTCGCCACGGTGATCGGCGCCCGGCTCTCACGATGCGACTCGAGCAGCTGCGCATAGTCGAGGTCGGTGAGGATATCGCCGTTCATGACCAGGAACTGCTCGGGCAGCCGATCGAGCACCTGCAGCACCGGCCCGATCGTTCCCAGCGGCTGGTCCTCGGTCGCGTAGTCGACCTCCAGGCCCCACTGGCGAGCCGTCCCCCACCAGAGCCCGGATGAGCTGTCCGAGGTGGCCGATCGCAACCGTCACCGAGACGAAGCCCTGCCGCGCCAGCTGCCGCAGGACGATCTCGAGGATCGAGCAATCGTCACCGATGGGCACCAGCGGCTTCGGCAGCGTGGTGGTGTACGGCCGCAGCCGGCTCCCCTTCCCTCCGGCGAGGATCACCGCGTGCATCTCGCTCACAGGTTGAAGAGGCCGGTCTTGTAGCGGGCGAGGTTGCCGGGGTCGCTGAACCACTCGATCGTGAGCCGCAGGCCGGCCTCGAGATCGTGCTCCGGCGACCACCCGGTCACGCTCGCGCAGGCTGTCGCTGTCGCAGACCAGGCGCATCACCTCGGACGACGCGGGTCGCAGCCGGACGTCCTCGCGCCTGATCTCGATGGGCCGATCCATCAGCCGGCCGATCTCCGCTGCCAGGTCGCCAATCGAGATCTCCTGGCCGGTGCCCGCGTTGAAGACCCTGCCAGCGACTGCGCTCGACGGCGCGCTGCCGACGGCGAGGAAGGCGGCTGCGGTGTCTCGGACGAAGGTGAAGTCGCGGGTCGGCTCCAGCGCACCCAGCCGCAGGGGCGAGGTGCCTGCCGCGATCTGGCTCACGATGGTCGGGATCACGGCGCGAGCCGACTGGCGCGGCCCGAACGTATTGAAGGGCCTTAGGGTGACGACCGGCAGATCGAAGCTCAGGTGATAGCTCTCGGCGAGCTTGTCGGCGGCGACCTTCGAAGCCGCGTAGGGCGACTGCGCCTGGAGCGGATGGCTCTCGTCGATGGGCACCCGCTGCGCGGTGCCGTACACCTCGCTGGTCGAGGTGTGCACGACCCGCGGCGTCTCGAGCGTTCTCGCCGCCTCGAGCACGTTCAGCGTTCCGGTCGCATTGGTGGCGAGATAGGAATGCGGCACGCGGTACGAGTACGGAATCGCGATCAGCGCCGCAAGGTGATAGATCACCTCTACGTCCGCGGCGAACTCGAGCACCGATCGCATGTCGCGGACGTCGCCGGCGACCACCTCGACCTGCTCGAGGACGTCGGCCGGGAGCGACTCGAGCCAGCCCCACGAGCCGAAGGAGTTGTAGAGAACCATGGCGCGCACCCGCGCCCCCGAAGCGACGAGAGCCTCGACCAAGTGCGAGCCGATGAAGCCCTCGGCGCCCGTGACGGCCGCGAGCGTGGACAGGTAATCACCTCCGGAACCACGAGGAAGAACTCGAGCGGCCATATTATGGGCGGCCCCGGCGCGAGCCGGTCCTGATTGCGCAAAGGAGTACGTCGCATCGATCGGTCGCCCTCGGCGGATCGCCCGCGCCGCTTCGTGTTCGTCATCACCGCCCTCGCGAGCGGCGGGATGCTGAGCGTGATGCAGCAGTTCTGGCAGCGGCTGCGCCGGCACGGCATCGTCGAGGTCATCTCCCACGGTCCGAACAGCGCGACTGTGGAGATCCCGTCGCGCGAGATCGGTCTGCGCCGTTTGAGCTCTCCGTATCGCTTCCCGCACGTGCTCGTCTACACCGTCCGCATCTGCCTCGCATGCCTGCAAGCGATCCGTCGCGGGCCGCGACCCGCGATCCTGCTCGTCCAGGACGCGCTGGGGACCGGCCTCGGGGCAGCCATCGCCGGCCGGTTGACCGGCAGCACCGTCGTGGTGATGGAGCATGGCGCGGCGCGAACGATCGAGACCGACTTCTTCTGGAATGTCCGGATGCCGGCGCGCACGCTGCGGGACCGCATCACTCGCCCCCTCCTTCGGCGGACCCTCGGATTGATGCATCGTGGCGTTGTCCGGCTGCTCGACGTCGCTCTCGTCCCCAGCCAGGAATCGGTCGACCTCTACCTCGCCCGCGGTATCGATGCGCGACGCATCGTTCGGTACCACGTGCCGATCGACACGGATCGATTTCAGCCCGCCGAGGGCGATGAGCGCGCCGGCCTGCGTCGCCAGCTCGACCTGCCGCCGGAGGCGACCGTGATCTTGAGCGTCAGCCGGTTGACGCCCGAGAAGGGCATCGACCTGCTCGTCGACGCCGTAGCAGCGCTGCCCATGGCCGACCGCGAGACGGCTCTGCTGGTGATCGCCGGGGATGGCGCGCTGCGACCAGCATTGGAGGAACGCGCGGCCGCGAGCGGCGTGCCCGCCCGCTTCACGGGCCCGGTGAGCGCGGAGGATCTGCCCGGCCTGCTCCGGACTGCCGACCTCTTCGTGTACGCCGCGCGGCAGGGCTCGAACGTCCCGGTGGCGGTCCTCGAGGCAATGGCGTCCGGGTTGCCGGTCGTCGGCACCACGGAGCCGATCGCGCACGTCGAGATCCTGGCCGCAGGTCGAGGGATCGCGATTCCGCCCGAGGATCGTCAGGCCATGGTCGACGCGATCAGCTTCTATCTCGGTGCGCCGGAAGCGCGCGCGTCAGCCGCCCGCCTCGGAAGGGCCTACGTCGTGGAGCACCATTCTCGCGAGGTGCTCGATGGCGAGCTGGACGCCCTCGTCGACGGCCTCGCAGCAATGGCCGCGCCGCGAAGGAGCCGCTGACCGCGGTGCCGGAGCCTCAGAACGTCTCGAGGTAGCGGTCAACCTCCCAGCCGGAGACCTGCATCCGGTACTCGTCCCACTCCTCGGTCTTGGCCTCGACAAAGCGCTCGAGGACATGCTCGCCAAGGGCCTCTCCGATCACCGTGTCGGCGCTCAGCTCGTCGAGCGCCTCGCGCAGCGTGCCCGGCAGCTGGCGAATGCGACGCGACTCCAGCTTCGCCGCGTCGAAGTGGTAGAGGTTCTCCTCGACCGGCTCAGGCGGAGTGAGCCCGCGGTCGATCCCATCCATCCCCGCGGCCAGCATGCAGGCGAAGGCGAGGTACGGATTCGACGAGGGATCCGGACAGCGCAGCTCGATCCGCGTCGAGTTCGTCTGCCCGGCGCTGATCTGCGGGATGCGGATCAGCGCGGATCGGTTGATGCGCGCCCAGCCGATGTAGACCGGCGCCTCGTAGCCGGGGACCAGCCGCTTGTAGGAGTTCACCAGCGGTGCGAGCACCGCGATCATCCCCCGCGCGTGCTCGAGCGTTCCCGCGATGTAGCTGCGCGCGATGGTCGAGAGGCCGTACGAGTCCTTCGGGTCCGAGAAGACGTTCCGGCCCTTCTTTGTGTCCCACAGGCTCTGATGCGTGTGCATCCCCGACCCGTTGATGCCGAAGAAGGGCTTGGGCATGAAGGTGGCATACAGCCCATGCCGCGCGGCTGCGGCCTTGAGGGTGGTCTTGAAGCTGACCGCGTTGTCAGCGGTGCGCAGCGCATCGGCGTACTCGAAGTCGATCTCATGCTGCCCGGTGGCGACCTCGTGATGCGCCGTCTCGACCTTGATTCCGATCTCCTCGAGGTCGTTCATCATCTCCTTGCGCACCTCGGTCCCGAGGTCCTCGGAGAGGTCGAAGTAGCCGGCCGAGTCGTGGGGCAGGGTCTCCACCCCGCCGTTCGCGCGGGTGAGCAGGAAGAACTCGAGCTCCGGCCCCGTGTTGAAGACCCAGCCGCGCTCCTTGGCGCGGTCGAGCTGGCGACGAAGCACGTGGCGGGGATCGCCGGGAAACGGGTCGCCGTTCGGCGTGAAGACGTCGCAGATGACGCGCGCGCTTCCCGACTCGGTCGGCCGGCCGCTCGGGTCGACTCCCTGCTCCCAGGGGATTGGCGCGAAGGTCGACAGGTCCGGGACCAGGAACATGTCCGATTCGGCGATGCGCGCAAAGCCCTCGATGCTGCTGCCGTCGAACCACTTGCCGTGCTCGACAGCCGGCTCGAGCTGATGCATGGGCACCTGGACCGATTTCACCGCGCCCACGATGTCGGTGAACTGCAGGCTGACGAAGCGGAGGTTCTTCTCTTCCGCCACCTTCAGGGCGGCGGCGAGATCCTTGTTGGGCATGGGGTCAGACTCCTGTCGGCTGCTCTGTGTGGGCACCGTCGAGGGTAGCGGTCAGCGATCGACCCGCGCCCTTGCAGGCGACCGGGCCGCGCTCCGATTCGTTGTGCAACCTGCACAACCGATTGCACGATCCCAGCATCGCTCTGCTACGGTGCGCCCGATGCGGATCCTGGTCACCGACGGGCACTACAAGCACGCGCTCGGCATCGTGCGCGCGCTGGCGCCGGAGCACGAGGTGCTGGTGGCGGCCCCCCGGCGGCTGGCAATGGCGGCGGTCTCGCGCCACGCGGCGACGCGGCTCGTCGCGCCACCGAGCGCCGAACAGGCGCGACTCCTCGGATGGCTCGATCGCGAGATTCCCCGGCGTCGCATCGAGCAGGTGATGCCCGTCAGCGCAGCTGCCTGCGAGCTCCTGGCCAGCCACGCGGATCGCTGGCCGGGGACGGCGATCGTGCTGCCGCGCGCCGAACAGATGGCGGTGGCGCTCGACAAGCGCTCGACGATGGCGGTCGCCGCCTCGATCGGCATCGCGGTCCCGCGGACCGCCGAGCTCGAGTCGCTGGATGGGCTCGACCGGGCGGCGGACGAGGTCGGCTTCCCGCTCATCCTGAAGGCCCCGCTCGAAGGTCCCTCGGGCGTGGCGTACGTCGACCGGGCGGAGGACCTGCGGGCGACGGTCGTGGCTTGGATGACAAAGAATCGGTCCACGGATCCGCCTCTGCTTCAGCAGCGGATCGTGGGACCCGGCCTGGGCGTGTTCGCAACCTACCAGCGGGGCCAGTGTCGGCGGATCATGGCGCACCGCCGCATCCGCGAGTTCCCGCCGAGCGGGGGCGAGAGCACCTGCTGCGAGCTCAGCACGGATGCCGAAGCGATCGACGCTGGCCGCCGGCTCCTGGACACGCTTGGCTGGCACGGGGTGGCCATGGTCGAGCTGAAGCGTCACGAGGCGGACGGCCGCCTCTACCTGATGGAGATCAACCCGAAGTTCTGGGGCTCGCTCGACCTCGCACTCGCGGCCGGAGCCGATTTCCCGGGCGACCTGGCGCGCATCGCCGCGGGTGAGGAGCTGGGCGATCAGCCGCGGCCCGGCGGGCCGCTGCGCTTCTGCTGGCCGCTCGGCAACGACCTGCGCTACCTGGTGGCGCGTCCGAGCAGCTGGCGGCGCGTCCTCGCCGACTGGTTCGGCGGCGCGCGGACGAACCTGCGGGCCTCGGACCCGCTCCCCCACCTGGTCGAGCTGGCCGGCACGCTCGGCAGGATGGCCCGCGGATGAGCGAGCTGCGCGGCCTCATCCACGTCCACACCTGGCACTCGTTCGACAGCTTCCTGCCGCCCGCGGCTTACCTGGCCTACGCGCGTCGTACGCAGCTCGACTTCCTGTGCGTCACCGATCACAACAGCCTCGCGGGCTCGCTCGACGTTGCCCGCCGCAACCGGGATCCGGGCCTGGAGGTTGTCATCGGGGCGGAGTACGCGACCGATCGCGGCGACCTGATCGGCCTCTTCCTGCGCGAGGAGGTCCGCTCGCGAGTGTTCGAGGAGGCCGCCGCCGAGATCCACGCCCAGGGCGGCCTCGCCCTGCTTCCCCATCCCTACCGCGGCCGGGTGACCGATCCCGCCCGCTACGCGGCGGTCGACCTGGTCGAGGCCTTCAACGCCCGTTCCAGCGATCCATCGAACGAAGCCGCGCAGGCGGACGCGGAGCGCCTCCATAAGCCCGCCACCGCCGGTGCAGATATCCACACCGCCTGGGAGCTGCTCCGCGGCGGGACCCTGGTGGAGCTCGGTGGGGAGGGGCCGTTGCGGGAGCGCCTGCTCGGCGCGCCGCGTCGTCTGATGACGCGACCCAGCCACCGCAACCTGCGGCGCTACAGCCAGCTCGTCAAGCGAGTCCGCAGCCGTGTCGGGTTCGACGGGCATCGGTAGGCTGGCGTTCGCGCTCGAGCGCGAGTCGGCCCTCGACCGCTACGTGATCGGCTTCCTCGCAGACGCCCTTGGCCTGCGTGCCGTCGAGACGGAGGCGAGCCCCGGCCGCCCCCTCCTCTACTACGGAGACGAGCCGCCGCATGACGTGCAGGGCGTGGTCATCCGGCGCCGTCCGGGCGATCTGCTCTGGCGCGAGCTGCTCGACGGCTCGCTCGATCGGGCGACGATCGGCCCTCGGCTTGGGTTCGACCCGATCGCGGCGATTGGTGCGCTGCTGACCGATGCCGTGAATGCGGGACGCCCGAGGGATCGGCACGGCAGGCTGCCGTTCGCGGCGAGCTTCCAGGCCGACCATGCCCTCGGCGAAGCGCCGCTCGTCGATCGCTACGTCGAGGCCCTGCGGCCGCTCATCCAACGCGAGCTGGGGGACGCACCGGCACGGCCGCGCTGGCCGCACGGCAGGCGGGCCGCGATCGGCCTGTCGCACGACGTCGACCGCCCCTACAAGTGGGGAATCCTGCGCGCCGTGCGTGATGGACGCCACCCGCCGAACCTGACCGCGCTGCCCCGTTTCGCCGCCAAGGCGGCCTACACCGCTCTCCAGCGCGCGCGCCGGCCAGCGGACGACTTCTGGCTCTTCGACCGGATCGTGGCGGCGGAGCAGCGCCACGGCTTCCGGTCGACGTTCCTGTTCGCCGCGATGCCTGCATTCGGCGAATGGGGCGCGTTCGAGGATGTCTACTACGACCTTGCGTGGCCCCGCTTCGGTCCCGTCCTCGCGCAGCTGCGCGACGGCGGCTTCGGCATCGGGCTGCATGCCAGCTACGGCGCCCATCGCGGCCTCGACCGACTGGCGCTCGAGCGCGAGCGGCTCGGCGATCTCTCGGGCATCGAGCCGCGTGGCCTCCGCCATCATCTGTGGCATCTCGGTCCCGACGAGGCCGCAACCCTGCGCCTGCATGAGCAGGCCGGCTTCGTCTTCGACGCCTCGCTCGCCTTCAACGACCACCTTGGCTTTCGGCGCAACGTCGCGCTTCCGTTTCGCCCGTGGGATCCGCTCGAGCAGCGTGCGTTGCGAACCGTGCAGCTCCCGACCTTCTGCATGGACGGCAACCTCTTCTACGGAGGCTCTTCGGTGGCCGATGCGGTCGAGCAGGTCGACCGCCACCTGTCCGCCATCAAGGCTGTTGGCGGCTTCGGCTCGATCGATTGGCACGTCCGCGCATCGATACCCGCCAACCGCGAGTTCCGCTCGTGGGGAGAGGCCTACCTTGCGATCCTCGAGCGGCTCGCCGCCGACCCCGAGCTGTGGGTCACGAGCCTCGACGAGGTCGCCACCTGGGTCGAGTCGCGCGCCTAGCGCTCGGACTCTCGCAGGATGCGCAGCGCGTCCTCAGGGCGTCGGGGATCGATCCCGAGCGCCGCGCTGGCCGCCCTGAGCCGGTACAGCACGGTGTTGCGATGCACCCCGAGCGCCCTCGCGGCCGGCGCGATGCGCCCGTTGGAGCGAGCGACCGCCAGCAGCGTGGCGCTCCAGATGTCGGTCGGCTCGCGCGGACCCGGCGCCGCCTGGGCTGGCGGAGGGAGCGGTGCCCTGCGCAGCAGCGCGCGCAGCGTGATGCCCAGCGCTTCTGCGGCGACCTCGTCGACCCGGGCGAACGGCATGTCGTCGAAGAGCCAGACCGATGCGCCGCTGCGGATACGGTGCTCGAGCAGCCAGAGCCCGTCGCGCGGGCGGCGCGGGCCGGCGACGGTCCCGGAGCCGCCCGCCAGGAGCCGCGCATAGGTCGCGGCGAAGCGCGCGGCAAGGGCGCGCCCCGCTGGGCGCGGGGTGAGGGCCGCCAGCTCGCCATCGGCCGCGACCGCCACCCCGCGCCTGATCCGGGCGGCGAGCAGGCCGCATGGTGCGGCCGGGCGGGGATCAGCAAGGGCAGCTTCCGCGGCCGCGAGTCGCAGCTGGCCGGCGAGCCGGCTCAAGATCCCGATCTCGTCCTCGAGGTACCCGCGCGCGGCCTCGACGAGCAGGCCTACGCCTCGACCGCTGACGAGGATCGGCAGCTCGCCGCTCGCCGCCTCGAAGCTCGAGTCGGGTGCCGCTCCCCCGAGGAGCACCGCGGCGGGCAGCAGCTCGGCGTCGTGCAACCCCGCCGCCAGCACGTCGAGCCGGCGCCCAAAGATCGTGGCGTCGATCACCAGCAGCTCGCCATCGGCGGCCGTGGGCAGGTGGGGTGGTGCGGACCGGCTCCGCACGATCCCGCGGACGGGACGTCGCAGGGCCTCGAGGTCACCCGAGGCCAGGCGCGCCTCAGGGTCGACGGCGCGCCAGAGGTCAACCACGCTGCTCACCGGACCGCGTCTCCGATGATCGTGCCCAGGCGCTGGAGGTCGCGGGCCACCAACCGATCGAAGCGCTCGCCGCGAAGCAGGAGCCGCAGCGCCCCGTCCTCTGCACGCAGGGTCATCCGACGCCGTGGCAGCCAGAAGCTGACCGCCAGGCACGCGCTCAGCAGCGCGGCCCCGGCGAACAGGAGCGCCATCCCCGGATCGCGGCGAGCGAGAAACGTGACGTAGGCCTCGAAGCCGTCGAGCCGCACGATCAGGTCCCCGACGCGGCGCTCGTCACCCGGCCGGAAGCGCGCCGCGTCCTGGCGACCCGCGCCTGTGGCGGCGGCGATCTCGAGCAGGTTCGCCGCGGGATCGACCAGGCTGAGCCCCAGCGTCGCCGCCGCGGCGGGCAGCTCGACGAATGCCGAGGGGAGGCCATCGCGCGTTCCGTCAAGCGGGACTCCGCCCGCGAGCAGCACACGACCGCCCAGGGTCGTCACGTGCAGGCGGACCGCCGGACCGTAGGTCCAGCCGTGAACCAGGTATCCGCCGAACGAGCCCGGACGATTGACCTGGAGCACCTGCCGGCTGATGGGCTGGCCATCGCGGAGGAAGGTGACTTCGGTGTCCAGCCGGCGTGGCCGTCCATCGCTCCCGAACTCGGCGTCGAATCGCTCCAGCCGCACCGCATCGGTGAAGCCGGGGCGTGCGCTGTCGAGCAGGGCCTGGTCGCCGGGGACCAGGCTGAAGGTCGTCTCGCTGCCAAAGGCAGCACCGATCGCCGCTCCCACGACCAGCAGCACGAGCGCCGCGTGGCTCCCGATGGCCGCGAAGCGCGACCAGCCGCGCCGCACGCCGGCCAGGGTCCAGCGAGCGCCCGACCCGCTGCGGCGGATCCGATAGCCGGCGTGCCCCAGGGCCGCAGCGAGATTGGCCCGAGCCGGCTCAGCGAGCGGCGCCGCGCACGAGACGACCACCTCGAGCGTCCCCCCGCCGGGCCTCAGGGCCGAGGGGCGGCGCCATTCGCGCCAGGCCGCCGGCCACCGGACGGCGACCGCCGCGAGGCCGCTCAGCAGGATCGCGCCAAGGAGGACCAGGTAGGCGGAGCTGTCGAGCAGGGCGCCGCCGCCCGGCACGGCCGCCGCGGCCGCATTCCAGGCCGCGGCGACCAGCAGCAGCCCCAGACCGACGCGGGGATCGGCGCCGATGCGGAGCGCACGCTCCGCCACCCGAGCGAGCCGATCGAGCCCGGTCGCCGTGGTGGCGAGCGCTGGCGCGGGATTCATTGCCCTCCTGATGGTGATCAGGCGGCCGCGGACGTGAAGTCCTCGATCAGGTCCGCGGCATCCTCCAGCCCGATCGAGACCCGGACCATTCCGGGCGTCAGGCCGGAGGCTGCGAGCTGCACATCGTCGAACTGCCGGTGCGAGGATGACGCCGGGTGGCTGCACAGCGTTTCAGCGCTGCCGAGGCTCGTGGCGTGGACCGCCACGCGCAGCCTGTCAAGGAATCCTTCTCCGGCGGCTCGGCCGCCCGACAGCTCGATCGCCATCATCCCCCCGCCACGCCCGTCCCTCAGCTGCCGCTCCGCGACGGAGCGTTGCGGGTGGGAGGCGAGTCCCGGGTAGCGCACTCGCGCGACTCCCGGCGCTTCTTCCATGGCCGTCGCCACCGCGAGCGCGGTTGCCGAATGCCGCTCCATGCGAAGGGCGAGCGTCTTCAGGCCACGCAGCGCCAGGAACGCCTCGAGCGGCTGCGCATTGCCACCCGCGTTGATGACCACGTGACGCGCGTGGCCGACCCGCTCGGCCGTCCCCAGGATCGCGCCGCCGGTCAGGTCGGAGTGCCCACCGACATATTTCGTAACGGAGTGCACCACGAGATCGGCCCCGAGTGCGAGGGGGTTGCACAGGTATGGCGATGCGAAGGTGTTGTCGATCATGACCGCGATGCCACGCGGCCGGGCGAGCGCGCTGATTGCCGCGATATCCGGCACGTCGGTGGTGGGGTTGGCGATGGTCTCAAGCCAGATGATGCGCGTGCGATCGGTGATGGCAGCCTCGACCGCGGATGCATCGGCCTGGTCGGCGAAGGTGTGCTCGATCCCATACCGCGCGAGGAGCCCGGTGATCAGCGCGAATGTGCCGCCGTACATCGCACGGGGGGCGATCACGTGGTCGCCCGAGCGGGCGGTCGAGAGGATGGCTGCGTGAATGGCCGCCATCCCCGAGGCGGTAACATGGCAGGCCTCTGCCCCCTCGAGCTCAGAAAGCGCGAGCTCCAGGGCCTCGTGGGTTGGGTTCGAGTAGCGCGAATAGGAGTGGCCGGGCCGCTGGAACTCGAGCAGCTCCGCGAGCTCGCCCGCGCTCGACACCTCGAACGTGCTGGTCTGGTAGATCGGCACGTTGATGGGCGGCTGTGGAGCGGCCGGCACGCGGCTGGCGGCGCGAATGGCGCGGGTGGCGAAGCCAGGCATCGCAGAGGAGTCTAGTCGTCGCGCTCGCTTCGCGGATGCGTCGGTCCCAGGAAGGCATCCATGGCGCGACGGATCTGGTGGTCGGGATCGAAGCTGCGCGAGGCGGCAGCGATCTGTCGACGGACCTCAGTCGGATCTGGCTCGTCCTCGTTCGAGGGCTCGTGGGCAGCAGGCATCGGAAGGACCGTGGGCCGGTTCGCGTGCGAGCCGTTCGTCGACATCTCGACCGCTTCGAGCGACGTCCTGGTGACCGGTGCGGAAGCGGCGGCGGGCAGCGGATCGGGCGCCGCCTCGGGCGTGATCTCAGGCTGCGGCTCGGTCGCGGCGGCCGCTGGAGGCGGTTCGGCAGGCTGGACGCTGGGAGCAGGCAGCGGAGGCAGGCGCCGCGGGCGCGGATAGCCGCTGATCTGGTTCTTCCCCAGCGATTTCGCCTGGTACATCGCGCGGTCCGCGGCAACCATGAGCTCCTCGACGCCCATGCCGTCCTCCGGGTGCGAGACCAGGCCGATGCTGACGCTCGTCTGGATCCCCTCTGACCCGATCAGCATGCCGAGCTCCTCGGCGCCGGTACGAATCTTTTCGGCGACCACGAACGCCCCGACGATCTCCGTCTCGGGAAGCAGGACGACGAACTCGTCACCGCCGTAGCGGTACGCGGTGTCGACGGTTCGAATCGAACGGCGGATGACCGCGCCCAGCTGTCGCAGCACCTCGTCGCCGCGATGATGACCGAGCGAGTCATTCACCGCCTTCAGGCCGTCCAGGTCGATCATGAGCAGGCAGAAGCCGCGCTCGCTGCGGCGCGTACGGCGGATCTCCTGGTCGAGCGTGCCAAAGATCTGCGCGCGGTTGTAGAGACCCGTCAGCGGGTCGGAAAGCGAGAGGGTGAGGATCGCCGAGCGCGCCCGGCGCTCGTGCGCCGCGAAGAAGCCGGCGAGGTAGGCGAGCAGCCAGATGGAGCCGAAGTTGACGCCGAACTGGAGCAGATCTCCCGCGGTGAACGAGGCACGCAGAGGGTCGACCAGCAGTACCCCGACATAGGCCAGCGCGGCGGCGACCACGGAGAGGAATGCCGCCCTCCCTCCGCGCGCCAGGGCGACCGCAACTGCCACCAGAAGATAGACGAAGAAGAACGGAGACATCCCGTAGCCGGTCAGCATCAGCAACAGGCTCACGAGGACGAGGGCAATGCCGCCCTCAAGCCAGAAGCGGACTGGCCGGAGCCAGTCCGCTGGCATCAGCTCGTGGAAGACGAGGACCGTCGCAACGGCCGCCCCTCCGAGCGCATAGATCAGCTGCTGGTTGGCGCTGAACGCGCCCGAGAGGCCGATTCCCACGAGCACACCAGCGATCGTGAGCCACCACGTCACCCGCAGCACGCGATCGTGCGGATGCTCAGCGACCTCCGTCCCGGCCTCGTCCTCGATCTCGCCAGGCGCGTACGGCTCGAGGGGGGCGGCTTCGGGCACCGCCCGAGCCCTGGCGCGGCTCATTTCCGCCCCATCGGGCCCGCGGTCGCGGTACGCGGACCAGGCGCCGATCAGCAGCAGTGCCGCTACCGAGGCGGCGACGACGACGTAGGCAGCTTCGATCGGCACCGGCCTAGTCTAGGGTCGGGGCCGGGCATGGTGCAAAGGTACTAACCCATCCGTACTGCCCGATTTGCGCCCGTTCGGGACGAAATCCTGCCGATGCTATACTCCGAAACTCCCTGTGCCGAGCCTTTGCCGAGGGTGCGCATTGACGGTTTCGTATCACCCCCGACATCCCGCCGCGGCCGCCGCCCTCTCGTTCCTCTTTCCAGGGCTCGGACAGGCGTACGCCGGCCAACGACGCCTCGCGCTGCTGCTCGCCGGGCCGATCGTTCTCCTCATCCTGGCGACCCTGCTGATCGCGCTCCTCTTCGGCGCCCAGATGCGCAACCAGCTCCTGTCGGCGCCCTTCCTGACCGGGCTGCTCGCGCTCGACGTGACCCTTCTCAACTGGCGGCTCTTCGCCATCCTTCAGGCGGGCCTCAGGATGCGGCCGTCGAGCCGCACGCTCGCTGCGCTCGCGGGGCTCGTGCTGCTGACGCTGGCCATGCACGCCTATATGGCCTTCGTCGTCGGTCGCCTGGACAGCGTCCTCAACCGGGTCTTTGGCGAGGAGCGCAGCGGGGTGGTCGGAACCGGCAAGGTGCAGGGCGGCCCGCTCAATGAGCCGGAATATCGCTGGGACGGGACGGAGCCGATCAACTTCCTCCTCCTCGGCCTGGATACCGGTCCCGGGCGCGACCAGGCGAACACCGACACGATCCTCGTCGTCAGCGTCGATCCGGTCTCGCACCACGCGGTCATGGTCTCCGTCCCCCGCGACACCGGGCTCATGCCGCTCCCCGACACCCGCGTCTATGCCGATGGCCTCTTCCCCGACAAGATCAACGCGCTTGCCGCGACCGCCGACAAGGCTCCGGCACGCTGGTGCCCGGACCTGCGCACGGCAGGGAACTGCGGCGTCCGCACCCTGGAGCGGTCCGTCTCGCTGTATCTCGGTATCCCGATCCATTACTACGCGCTGATCGATCTGAAGGGGTTCGCAGAGCTGATTGACTCCCTCGGCGGGCTCCAGCTCTGCCTTCCGGGCCGGCTCACGGATCCTGCCTACACGGGGCCGGGATGGCCGAAGACCGGGATCGAGCTGCCAGCCGGCTGCCGGCATTACGACGGCGCGGAGGCGCTCGCCTTCGCGCGGATCCGCAAGGGCACCCTGGTGCTGCCGGACGGCTCCACAGAAGCCCAGGACGACTTCAAGCGGTCGGAGCGCCAGCAGGAGGTCCTCCTCGCCCTGCGCCAACAGCTCGCCAAGGCCGACCTCCTCTTCGACCTGCCCGGCATCCTCGATGCGGTCGGGCGTACCGTCAAGACGGACTTTCCCCGCTCAAAGGCGGGCGACCTCGCCACCCTGATCCCCCTCATCGCGGGCCCGGAGATCGAGCGCACCGTCCTCGGGCTGCCGAAATTCGTCGATCCTCCCGTCAACCCTGACGTCAACTATCTCCTGATCCCGCGGCGGGACGCCATTCGAGCCGAGATGGAACGCCTCTTTGGCTCGAACGGGCCGCTGCGCGGGTGGTATGTCGGCAGCGAAGCGCTCGGCCCGCCGGCCGACAGTCCGCAGCCGAGCCCGTCCGCCTCGTGACGAATCGGCGACCTCGAATTCTTCTCCTCTCCATGTATCCACTCGACCGCGGGATGTGGGGCGCCACGACCCGCATCACGCAGCTGCGCGATGCCCTCGCACGCATCGCCGACCTCCAGATCATCTCCGGCGGCCGCTCGGCGCGCGCGGCACAGCTGGCGCGCAGCATCCGCTCCCTGCCGCGCCTCGACGGGATCTACGTGGAGAATTCGACGACCCTGCCGGGACCGGCAGACCTGGCCTTTCTCGGCCTGGCCCGTGCCCGGCATCTGCCTGTCCTGACCTACGTCCGCGACGCGCAGCAGCTTTTCACGGAGTACGACAGCGCCTCCACCCTCAAGCAGCGCCTCAGCCGGCGCGCCTTCATGCCGGCGCTGCGCGTGCTCATGCGCCTCTCGACGCGGGTGGCGTTCCCGTCGCGTGGCCTTGCGCGGGCGATCAACGGAGACGATCGCGAGGCGCTCCTGCTGCCCCCGGGCGCCCGTCTCGCTGCAGACATCCCGCCGGAGGCGGGCGCGCATGCCCTCCTCTTCGTCGGACCGATGAACCGGCCGGCCCATGGGGCCGACCTCCTGGTCGCGGCCGTCGCCGAGGCCAGGCGGCGTGGCGCGGAGGTGGACGTCATCTCGGTCTCACGTGCGGGACAGGAGTGGCCCGGCGAAGCGCCGGCGTGGCTGCGGCGCGAGCGAGCCGATGGGCCCGAGATCGACCGCTTCCTGCCGAAGGTGATGGCCACGATCACGCCGCGCCGGAAGACGCCCTACAACGACCTCGCCGTCCCGATCAAGGTGCTCGAGTACCTCGGCTATGGTCGCCCGCTGATCGTCACCGACACCGAGGAGACGGCGGCGATCGTCGGCGAGGCGGGGTGCGGGGTCATCGTTCCCGACACCGTCGAGGGGCTCGCATCGGGAATTCTTGCGGTGGCCAACGCATCCGCGGAACAGCGAGCCGCCTGGGGAGCGGCGGCGCGCCGGGCAGCCGGGCGGAACTCCTGGGACGAGCGCGCGCGCCAGGTGATCGAGCTCCTGCTTGGACGCGATTCCGCCCAGGGACCGCGCGAGGGCAGGGCTCCGACTCAGAACTGGCGGCCGGTGATCACCTGCCACACGGTCCGCAGAATGATCCGAAGGTCGAGCATGAAGGACCGCCGCTCGACGTACTCGACGTCTAGGGCGACCCCCTCGTCGAAGCTCAACGCGCCCCAGCCCCTTGCCTGCCAGAGCCCGGTCAGCCCGGGGAGGACGGCGAGGCGCCGCAGATGCCAGGGCTCGTAGAGCTCGACCTCGTACGGGATCGGGGGGCGCGGCCCGACGAGGCTGATCTCGCCGCGCAGGATGTTGAGGAGCTGCGGCAGCTCGTCCAGGTGCGAGCGGCGGAGGAAGGCTCCGACGCGGGTCACCCGGGCATCGGCCTCGATGGGGAGCCAGGTCGGATCGGTGCTGGTCGGGGGACCCTGCCGGATGAGACGGCTGATGTGGACGCGATGCTCCCGCTCGTCGGCGCGGAGATGCATGCTGCGGAACTTCAGGATCGTGAAGGGACGTCCCCCGAGCCCCAGGCGTTGCTGGCGGAAGAAGACCGGCCCCGGCGACTCGACTTTCACGGCGGCCGCGATGCCAGCCATCAGCGGCGAGGCCACCACGAGACCGACCCCCGCCGCGGTGAGGTCGAGCACCCGTTTCGCGGCGCGGTAGCGCGGCGAGGTGGGAGCGATCGGAATCGTGACCGTCGATCGCGCGGAATCAAGCACGTCGGGGACGGAGCTCATCTGACGGTGATCGTCGCTCGTGCGCGGCTTACGCCGGCTCGGGATTTGCGGCGTAGAGCGAACCGATTCCCACCACGAACCAGAACATGAAGGCCACGGTGTTGCCTTCCAGGCCCATGGTCGTCCCGGTGATGATCACACCGGCGCAGGTGGCCAGCAGGATCCCAGCGGTCATCACGTAGCGGCTCCCGGCCGCAACGTGCCGCACGCGCCTCAGCAGCCCGACCGCGACCACGCCGATCAATGCCACGAACGCGGCCGCTCCAAGGATCCCGGCCTCGACCAGGAGGTGCAGCCAGAAGTTATCGACCGTCTGCTGGAACCGGAGCAGCTTGTCGGTGCCGTACTCCCGGTGCACCGGCGAGGCGAAGTGGTCAGCCGCGGCGCCGCCGTACCGCCCCGGCCCCACTCCCAGGAGAGGATGGTCGCGCAGGATCGGGATGGCGTTCAGGATCAGCTGGGTGCGGAGGTCGCGGCCGGTGCTGACCTTGCCGGCCCGCTCGGTCGTGGTGTCGATGATGTTGAAGTCAGGCGGCGGCGCCACCGTCCCGGGCGCCCGGGCCACCAGCAGGTTGCGCGGCATGACGTTGACGAGGATGAAGGCAAGGGCCGCGATCCCGATCGCGGCCAGCAGCACCTTGCGGTCGAGAAAGATCGTGATCGCGACGGTGGCGAAGATGATGCCCAGCCACGAGCCGCGCGAGTAGCTCAGCAGCAGCGCCATGGCGAGCACGAGCGCGGCTGCCGCCATCGCCCAGCGCATGCGCGGCGTCGGCAGGCGGATCGAGCCGAAGAGGGTGAGCGGCAGGATGAGCGCGATCAGGGAGCCGAGCGCGTTCGGGTTCTGGACGATCGAGCCGATGCGGGCCGCCTCCCCCGAGCGCCCCTTCACCACATCCAGGCCAAGGATGTTCGGGGCCAGCACGGCCTGACCGATTCCGATCACGGCCATCAGCACCACTGCCACGCCCACCGCGCCGAGAGCAATCACCGCCTGCCGGTGGGTGAACCCCACCATCCGGCACAGGTAGAAGATCGCGATCGCGTCGAGGGTATAGAAGAATCCGGCCGCAACGGTCGCGGCGGGCACGCCGTTGAGCAGCGCCGAGATGAGACCAAGGCCGACAAATGCCACGAGGCCGAGAGTCGCCGGATGCTGCACGGCCGGTATCAGGCGGCCATCCCGCCAGGCCATGACCAGCAGCACCAGCCCGATCACCGCCAGCAGGGCTTCGGAAAGGTACTGGGCCACGGATCCGACCTGCGCGGAGATGAGCGGCGCGATGATGAAGCGGTCGAGGATCGGCGCCAGCACGATCACCACCAGCATGGCCCGCGGCCAACGCCACGTCGCGAGCGCGACGAGCGCGAAGAGCTCGGCGACGAAGAGCAGGTAGGCGGCGCTCGACGCGCGGGCCAGCAGGATGGCGGCCACGACCGCGCCCACGGCGAGGAGCCCGACGGCCACCGCGATGGCAGGGGTGCCGGCCAGGAACGTGCGCAGCGGTCGCGAGGTATTCAACCGCGGACCATTATCCGCATTTTTCGCAAGGTCACGCTCCGTCGCCGCGTCGAGTGGCCCCGAGGTGGTCGGGGCGGCCGGATTCGAACCGGCGACCTCCTGCTCCCAAAGCAGGCACGCTGCCAAACTGCGCCACGCCCCGACTCGTGCCTAGGATACCGCCCCGCCGTGGCGCCAACTGACCGGGTCCGGGGCTGTCGGCCGATGGGACCGGCGAATCAGCGAATGAGCCGCTCCACCACCGCGAGGTATGCCGGCGCCTGGCGCGCCCAGCCATAGGGCTTCCCCTGGCGTTGTGCGGCGGCGGCCTGGAGCTCGGCGGCCCGTGGATCTGCCGCAACCCGGCGGATCGCGTCCGCAAGTGCGTCCGGGTCCCCACCGGGCACGTACGTGAGCGCCGTGGCATCGAAATGCGCGCGGAACGTGGCGAGGTCGCTGGCGATGACCGGGATCCCCATCGCAACGTATTCGAGCAGCTTGGTCGACAGCGAGAGCTGCAGATACGACTCGGGCAGCGAAGGAACGATCCCGAGATCCGCACCGGCCAGCAGCGCGGGGAGCCGGTCGAGCGGTACTGGACCGTGAAGATGCACCCGCTCCCCTGTCCCGGTGCGAGCCATGGCCGCCTCGATCTGGGGCCGGTACGGCCCGTCGCCGTAGACGTCAAGCCGCACGCTCGGATCCCCTCTCGCGGGCGACAGGCGCGCGATCGCCTCGACGGCGACCTCGAGTCCGTAGATCCGCTGCAGCGAGGAGTGATGAATGATCCGTAGCTGCCCGTCCTCCATGAACGCGTGTCGCGGATGGCGAGTCGGATCGAAGAGCCGCTCATCGGCCCCGTTCATGACAACCGTGATCTTCTCGGGGGCGACGCCACGGGCCACCGCCAGCGCGCGGAGCGGCTCATGGACCGTCAGCAGCTCATCGGCCATCGCCGAAGAACCCCGAGCCACGCCGCGCACGATCGGGCGCAGGAGCCCTCCGGAGATTCCCGCAAAACGGTCCTCGAAGAAGGCGGGCATATCCTCGTGCAGATCGAGCAGGAGCGGCACGCCGGCGAGCTTCAGGGGACCGACCGCGAAGACGAGGAAGTCCGGTAGGGTCGCGACCTGCACCAAACGATACCGACGCCGCCGATGCTCCGCTGTCAGCCGCGCGGCCACGTGGCCGGCGAAGGCCAGGTACTCGGCGAGGTGCCCCGCGAACCCGCTGAACTGGCGTCGGACCGGCAGCCGAATGACGCGCAAGGCGCCGTCGACCTCGACCGGCAGCTGCCCGGCATCGCGGAGGGCGAACACGTCGACCGCGTAGCCCGCGGACAGCAGCGCATCCACCTGCCGACGGATCCGTGGGTCAGCGGGCACCGAGGCGTGCACCACGATGGCGATCGGCCCACCGCCCATCACCGGTGCTTCGCCTCGTTCCAGAGCTCATCCCTCGCCTCGGGATCGATCGCCTTCAGGTCGATTCCCCGGGCGGCCGCCATCTCCTCCACCGCGCCGTGCCGAAGGACAAAGCGGCGGTTGGCCGCCCGCAGCGCCTCCTCCGGGTCGAGCCCCAGCCAGTGGCCCAGGCGGACGAGGACGAAGAGGAGATCGCCAAGCTCATGGAGGCGAGCGTCGTGGTCGCCAGCCGCACGGAGCTCGTCGAGCTCTTCGGCGACCTTGGCCCAGACCCCCTCCACGTTCGGCCAATCCCAGCCAAGGACGCTTGCGCGATCCTGGATCTCGCGGCTCGCCGGCAGCGCCGGGAAGGGCGCGCGCGACGCTGGCGAAGGGGCCGGCATCCTCGCCCGTCTCGTCCCGCTCTGCGGCCTTGATCGTCTCCCAGTTGACCAGCACCTCGTCCGGGCCTGAGACGACCATGTCGCCGAATACGTGCGGGTGGCGCCGGACGATCTTGGCGCCGATTCCGCGGTACACGTCCGTCAGGTCGAACTCGCCCGCTTCGGCCGCGAACTGGGCGTGCAGGATGACCTGCAGGAGCACGTCACCAAGCTCCTGCGCAAGATCCGCCGGGGTGCCGCGCTCGATCGCGTCGACGGTCTCGTAGGCCTCCTCGAGCAGATAGCTGCGCAGGCTGGCGTGGGTCTGGCGGCGGTCCCATGGACAGCCGTCCGGGGCCCGCAGGCGAGCGCTGATGGCGGCCATGCCGTGTGGTGATGCGAGATTTTCCAGAGCAGGAAGGGGCGGCACGAACCAATCGGCCGCGGCCAGGGCCGCCTCGTCGAGCTCGTGGAGCGAGGTCGTCGTGCCGGTCGCCAGGTCACGCAGCTCGTGGTGCCGCGGGTAGAGAGCCGCGAGGACTGCGTGCCCCCCGCTGCGGGCGTGACGCCCGGGAAGCGAAGAAACCGGATCGGCCGAGGGACTCGACCGCAGGACCAGCAGGGGGAGGCTCGGATCGAATGCCACGGCGGGGAGACGAGCGACCGAGACCAGCTGCACGCCATCCGCGGGCGCGACACCGGCAGCGGCGAGCAGGTCGTCGATGGATCGGCGCGCGCTCACTCGCCCGCCACTCAGCTGGTGGTCGACGAAGCGAACTGCGGATCGATCCAGATCTTGGCCGGACGCTTGATGTCGGTCAGCCATCGGTCGAAGCCGGAGCTTCGAATCGACTTCAGACGGTCGTCCGGCACGGCCCGGCTCTCGCTCACTTCGAGCAGCTTGTAGATGTATGTCCCGCCGCCCGAGAGTGCGATCGGCTCGCTGATGTCGCCCACCTTGTCGAGTGCAAAGATGGCGCTCTCCAGCGCGGGATCCAGCTCATAGCGCGCCACCCAGCCCAGCTCGCCGTCTTTTGCCGCAGTGGTTGCATCTTCGCTCACCTCGCGCGCGACCTTTCCAAAGCTGCCCGGATCCTTGCGCAGCTGGATCACGAGGTCGGCGGCCTCCTGGTCGGGGCTGTTCCGTTCCGCGCTGACCTCGATCAGGTGATAGCCGAACTGCGTTCGCACCGGCTTGCTCAGCTCGCCCACCCTGAGCTTCTTCAGCGCGTCGCCGAACTCGGGCACGAACCCGGTGGAGTTCGGATCCTGCCAGCCTAGGTCGCCGCCACGATCCTTGGAGCCGGGATCGGAGCTCTCCTTGGCTGCGATCGCAAACCAATCGGCACCGGGAGCGGCCAGCGATGCGCGCACGGCGGTCGCCTTCTCGAGCGCAGCGGCCCACTGCGCGTCGCTGGCGGGGGTCTGGTCCTGCTGGCCGGGGAGAGGCTGAATGAGGACGTGACGCACGCGCACCTCGCGGACCGGCGCGGCGGGACCCGCCGCGATGAAGATCTCGGCGACCCGGCGCTGCGGCTGCGTGGCGGCGACCACCTTCTTCGAGAAGTGATCCTGGTACGCCGTCCGCAGCACCTGGTCTCGGATATAGGCTCGATACGCATCCCCGGCGACGCCGTTGGTGGTGAGCAGCTGGACGAGGGTCTCGTCAGTCCCCCCCGGGACGCGATCGTCGACCTTCAGCAGCGCGTACCCCTGATCGGTCCGCACCGGGCCGACCACCGCACCCTTCGCGGCCTTGGCAACGTCCTTCGCGTAGGCGCCATAGGTCGCGTCGGCATCGGCCACCAATCCGATCTTGCCGCCCGTCTGCGCCGTCGCATCGCCGCTCACGTCACGCGCCACCTTCGCAAAGTCCTCGCCGGCATTCACCCGCTTCAGGGCGGCCGCCGCCGCCTGCTGCGCGACCTTGAAATCCGCCTCGGTCAGCTTGGCCGCGGGCTGACCGGAGCCCGCGTCGGCCGCCTTGGCCAGGATGAGAATGAGGCTGAGATCCACTCGCTGTGGCCGCGCGCGACGCTTGGCGATCTCGGCGTCGACCTGGCTGTCAGCGATCGTGATGCCGAGCCCTGGTGCCTGGCTCCGGAGCACCTGTCCCTCCACCAGCGAGTTCGTCGCGGCCCCGGTGACGCTTGCGAGCCCCGCCTGGAGCTGCTGGACCTGCTGCTGGATAATCTGGTCGCGCGCACCGCCAAGCTGGCTCTGCAGGTCCGCGATCTGCGCAGTGCGTTCCGCGGTGATGACCCGCTCGCGAGCCGCGAGCTGCTCCCGGTCGAACTCGGTCCCGCCCACGCTCGCAACCGGCCGGAGATTGGCCTCCCAGAAGCTGCTCCACGCCGTCGCACCGAAGATTCCGAGCGCCAGTGCGATCGCGATCGCGAACCCCGCGACGATGAGCCGCTGCGTTCGCAGCTCATCCTGCCAGCGCGGGCGATGCTTGCGGTCGAGGACCGGGCGATTGCGGAACGACATGCGCGGTGGGACGTACTCCAGGCAGGACTCAGCAGGGAGCCGAGGCGGGGGCGGGGCGCCATGCTAGCCGAAGAGGCGTCGGACTGCCAACGCCGCGAGCGCGCCGTGCAGCGGGAATCACTTCGCGGCCGAGCGGGGGCGCAGCCCATCGCGGAGCGCTTCCCAGCGGAGGCGAAGCACCATCACGACGGCCTCGCCGACGATCGATCCCGTCATCTTCGAAGACCCGGCGACCCGCTCCCGGAAGATGATCGGGATCTGCACGATCTTTGCGCCGCGTCGATGCGCCCACCAGGTGGTCTCGACCTGGAATCCGTAGCCGCTGGCGGCCGCCTGGCGCATCCGGATCGACTCGAGCAGCTCGCGCCGCCAGGCCTTGAAACCGCCGGTCAGATCGCGGTACGGGAGGACGAGCAGCGTCCTGGCGAAGAGGGTTCCCGCCCGGCTGATCAGCTGGCGGCGCAGGGGCCAGCCGATCGTCCCCCCGCCGCGGATGTATCGCGTGCCGAGGACGAGGTCGGCCTCGTGCATGAGTGGCGCGAGGAGGCGCGGCAGGTCGCGCGGGTCGTGGCTGAAGTCGGCATCCATCTGGACCACCGCAGCGGTCTCCGGGCGCTCGAGCACCCAGCGGAAGCCCTCGCGGTAGGCCACTCCAAGCCCCTGCTTCCCCGGCCGATGCAGGACGCTCAGCCGCGGCTCCCCGGCGGCCAGCGTGTCGGCCAGCTGCCCGGTGCCATCCGGCGAGCTGTCGTCCACGATCAGCAGCCGAGCCTCCGGCAATGCGGCCAAAATGGCGCCCGCGATCCGTTCGACGTTTTCCCGCTCGTTGTAGGTCGGCAGAACGACCCACACGCCGCGCCCCGCCGCCAGGCCGACGCGTGGGAGCGCACCCTCCTCGCTCATGTGCGCTAGCGGCCGATCCCGACGTATTCGATCCCGGCTGCGGTGAACCGGTCCCGCTCGAGCGCGTTGCGACCATCCACGAAGAGCTCGAGGCCGGGGAGCACGCCCGGGTCGAGCCTGGCGTAGGCGCTGTGCGCGGCCTGGAGGATGGCGACCTTGATCGGGATCGGTCGATCCAGGTCATACGGCTCGAAGCCGGCCTCGCGAAGATGCTCGGCCTCGAAGAACGGATCGTGCGCGTAGACCTGGGCGCCCGCGGCGCGGAGCTCGTCGCGCAGGCGGAAGGCACTGCTGAACGCGTCCTCGCGAACGTCTCCGCGGTATGCGATCCCGAGCACCAGGACCGCCTGGCCGTCGAGGGAGCCGACGCGGTCCTCGACCAGGTCGATCGTGTAGCGCGACATCTCCTCGTTGATCTGTCGCGCCATCGGGGGAATGCGCAGGTCCGGGGCAGTGTTGAACAGGAAGTGCGGGTAGACCGGGATGCAGTGCCCGCCCACCCCGACGCCGGGCTGGTGGATATGGCTGTAGGGCTGCGAGTTCGCCGCGCCGATCACCTCGAGCACGTCGATCCCGCGTTGCGCGGCATAGCGAGCGTACTCGTTGGCGAGCGCGATGTTCACGTCGCGATAGGTCGTCTCCGCGAGCTTCGTCATCTCGGCCGTTTCGGCGTTGGTCACTGCTCGGACCTCGGTCTCGGGTTCGAGCACGGACCGATAGAACTCGACCGCGCGGGTGGTCGAGGCCTCGCTGGTTCCCCCCACGATCTTGGGATAGCGCTCCAGGTCCAGGAAGACGCGACCGACCAGCACACGCTCCGGACTGAAGGCCAGGTGCACGTCGCGGTCGATGACCAGACCGCTGCCCTCCGCCAGCATCGGCCCGAAGCGGTCGCGCGTCGTGCCCACCGGAAGCGTCGTCTCGTACACCACCAGGGTGCCCGGCTGCAGGCCCTTTGCGATCTCCCGCGTGGCGGCGTCGATTGGTCCGAAGTCGATCTCTCGCTGGTCGTCGACCACCACCGGGACGATCACGACGACAGCTTCGGCGCCGCGAACCCCTTCCGCGTCGTCCGTGGTGGCGCGTAGGCGGCCGGCGCGCACGAGCTCGGGCACCCGCTCGATGAGCGCCTGCTCGTCGCGATGTGGCGACTCGCCGCGGTTGATGGCCTCGACGATCCAGGCAGCCGTGTCGCAGCCGATCACCTCGTGACCCCGATGCGCGTACTGGACCGCGAGCGGCAGCCCGATGTGGCCGAGCCCCACGATGGCGATTCTCACGCGAGCACCTCCTGCAGCTCGTCTCCGGAGATGACCCGGCCGCTCGACGCCGCCTCCACCATCTTCCGGGCGAGCAGCAGCGCGATCATCGCGTCATGCGGGTCGACCGGGGGCGGCCCACCGCTGCGTACCGCGGCCGCAAACTCGGCCAGCTCGACGGCAAGCGGCTCCTGGCGCCGAATCTGGCGCCGCGTCATCTCGCCCTCGGCGACCGAGGTGATCGGTGGGCCCGTCTCGTCCGCGCCGCGATCCTCCCACGTGAGCGTCGCATCCGGGTTGGCATAGAAGATCAGGTCCTGGTTGATGTAGTTGACGACGTACATGCCGCGCTCGCCCGTGACGGTCAGGGTCCGGCGCTTCGTGGGCGTTAGCCAGTTGATGTCGAGGATGCCGACCACGCCGTTCGCGAACTTGATCATGCCGTTGAAGAGGTCCTCGTGGTCGGTGTGGATCCGCTGCTCGGTCTCGGCATACAGCCGCACGGGCTCGCTCCCAAGGAGGTAGCGCATGATGTCGAGATCGTGCGGCGCGAGGTCGACGACGACCCCCACGTCGCGGATCCGGGCCGGAAACGGGCCCAGCCGCGTCGCCTTGATCTGGAAGATGCGCCCCAGCTCGCCGTCCTCGAGGCGCCTGCGCAGCTCCCGGACGGCCGGGTTGAATCGCTCGATGTGGCCAACCGTCAGGATTCGGCCGGCCTGCTCCGCGGCAGCGATCATCTTCTCGGCCTCGTCGCGGTTCGAGGCGATCGGCTTTTCGACAAGCACGTTCGCCCCCGCGGCAAGGGCGGCGAGGGTGGTGGCGAGGTGGAGCGAGGTGGGCGCCACGATGCTCACCAGGTCGAGCCGCTCCTCCGCAAGCATCGCGTCTGAATCCGGGTAGCGGCGCGCCGCGCGGCCAGTCGTCGCGCGTCGCATCGCCTCGGCATCCGGATCGGCGACCGCCGCCAGGTCGACCTCCGGCAGCTCGTCGTAGACCCGGACGTGGTTGCGCCCCATCGTCCCGAGGCCCACGACCGCGGCCGCGAGGGGCTCCTGGTCCGCTGGGATCGCACCCGGACCGGCAGTCACGCCGGGACGGACCCGACGCCGATCGGTCCAAGCTCGGCCGCGGTGCTGTTCACGGCCGCGATGACGGTCCTCACCTCGTCATCGGTCAGGGATGGGTGGACCGGGATCGAGAGCACCTCGCCGGTGAGCTGCTCGGTGATCGGGAAGTGCTGGTCACCGTAGCCGAGCGCCAGGAAGGGCTTCTGGCGGTGGACCGGAACCGGGTAGTAGATAGCGCTGCCCACGCCACGCTCCCGCAGCCGGTCCGCGAATGCATCGCGCGCGGGGACCCGGATCGTGTACTGGTGAAAGACGTGGCGCGTGCTCGGCCGGACGCGCGGGGTGATGACCCCGGAGAGCTCCGCGCCATAGCGGTCCGCGATCGCGATGCGCCGCTCGTTGTATGCCGGCAGCTTGGTCAGCTGCGCGAGACCGATGCTTGCGTGCAGATCGGTCATCCGGAAGTTGTAGCCGAGCACGTCGTGGTGGTAGCGCACCTTCATCCCGTGCTCGCGCAGCAGCCGGAGCCGGTCTGCCAGCTCGAGGTCGTCGGTGGTGACCATGCCGCCCTCGCCCGTGGTCATGTTCTTCGTCGGGTAGAAGCTGAAGCAGCCGGCCCCCCAGCTCCCGCTGCGCCGGTCGCCGATGGCGGCGCCGTGCGCCTGCGCTGCGTCTTCCACGACCGCCAGCCCGTGTCGCTCCGCGATCTCCGCGATGGCGTTCATGTCGGCCGGGTTGCCGTAGAGGCTCACCGGCATGATGGCTCGCGTGCGGGGCGTGATCGCCGCCTCGATCTGCCCGACGTCGATCGTGTAGCTGTCGGCCTCGATGTCGACGAACACCGGGCGCGCCCCGGTGAAGAGGATGCTGTTCGCGCTGGCGATGAAGGTGAAGGGCACGGTGATCACCTCGTCGCCGGGCCCGATCCCGTACCCGAGCAGCGCAAGGTGCAGCGCGGTGGTGCCGGAGCTGGTGGCCACCGCCTGCCCGACCCCGATGAAGTCTGCGAACCGGCTCTCGAGCTCCGCGACGCGCGGGCCCTGGGCCAGGGCTCCCGCCTCCATCGCGCTCCAGACGAGCTCCTTCTCCTCCGCTCCCATCTGCGGACGTGCGATTGGTATCACCTGACGGTCGCCTCCATTGCGCGCCGCCCGAGTGCGGCGCGCCGTTCCACGTACTGCTCCATTGCGGCAACGATCCGGCCAGCGGCCAGCCCATCGCCGTAGAGCGGCGGCCTGGCTGCCGGCGTCCCGGACAGTGCGGCCGCGATCGCAGCCGGGACCAGCTCAGGGGATGGTGCGAGCCGATTCCACCCGGCTTCGATCATCTCGACCCACTCGGTCTCGGTGCGAAGCGTGACACACGGCACGGCCGCCAGGTACGCCTCCTTCTGCACACCCCCCGAATCGGTGGCCACCGCTGCCGCGCCGCGCTCGAGGGCGATCATCTGCAGGTACCCCGCGGGCTCGAGGGGGATGACGTTCGCGGGCAGGGAGACGCCGCCTCGCTCCAGCGCGCTGCGGGTCCGCGGATGGACCGGGAAGAGCACCGGCCGATCCCCGGCGAGAGCGCCGACCCAGGCCGCCAGCTGGCGCGGGTCATCGACGTTCTCCGGGCGATGGAGCGTCAGCAGGACATATCCCGGATGCTCCTTGGCGACGGTGGGAAGCTGGCCCTCTGCCCGCTCGGCCGCCCACCCAAAGGCATCGACCATCACGTCGCCCACCAGCTCGGCTCGATCGCCCAGCCCTTCGCGCACGAGGTGCTGCATGGCGGTGTCGGTGGGCGCCAGGAGCAGGTCGGCGAGGTGATCGGCGACCACCCGGTTTCGCTCCTCCGGCATGGCGAGGTTGAAGGAGCGGAGACCCGCCTCGACGTGGGCGAGCCAGGGTCGCGGCCCGTCGTCGTACGTGGCTTTCGAGGTGACGATGGCGGCGGCCATGGTCGAGTTGGTGTCGCCGTAGATGAGCACGCCCTCTGGCCGATGCTCGAGCAGGACGGGCTCCAGGCGGCGCAGCATCTCGGCGGTCATCACCGCATGGGTGCCGCTGCCGACCTCCAGGTTCAGGTCCGGCTCGGGGATCTCGAGCTCCCGGAAGAACGAGGCGCTCATGGCGTCGTCGTAGTGCTGGCCGGTATGCACCAGGACCTCTTCGTGGCGGAGCCGCAGCGCCCGGCTGACGGGGGCGGCCTTCACGAACTGCGGGCGTGCCCCGACGACGGTGAGGATCCTCACGCAGCGCCGTCCGGCGGAAAGGACGCTCCGCACCCTGGGCATCTCCCGCGGAACGGACCGTCCGCCGCGTCGCGAAGCGGCTGCCCGCACGGGCACGCAGCCCCGATCCGTCGTGCCGGATTCCCTACCACCAGGGCGTAGTCCTCCACGTCGTGGGTGACGACGCTTCCGGCACCGACCATCGCCCACGCTCCCAGCGTGACGCCGGGAAGGATCACGCTCGCCGCGCCGAGCGCGGCCCCGCGGCGGACGAGGATCGGCGAGACCTCCCAGTCGTCGATCGCCTTGAGCGTGCCGTCCACGTTCACGGCACGGGGCATCCGATCGTTGGTGAAGCACACGTGCGGGCCGATGAAGACGCCGTCTTCGATCGTCACGCCGCGGAAGAGGCTGCAGTTGTTCTGGATCTTGACGTTTTCGCCGACGACGACCTCGGCGTCGACGTAGGTGTTCTTGCCGATGACGCAGCCGGCTCCAATCCGAGCTCCCTCGCGCACCTGGGCCTGGTTCCAGATGCTGGTGCCCGGACCGATCACCGCGTCAGGCGAGACCTCTGCGGTGGGATGGATGCGCACGGACGAGCGCTCGTGCATGCGACCTCCTTGGTCGCCGCCGATTCTAGCCGAGCTTCGCTGCGGGCAGAGCGCGGCCGCGCTGGGGCTGAGCGCTAGACGATGACCCCGGCCGCCCGCGCCTCGGCGATCAGGATCCGCAGACAGTAGCTGGCGGCGGCGGTGTAGCTCACCGAGCGGTAGTCATCGCCCCATGCCCGGCGTCCCCAGCGCGGCGGGCCGGTGCGCCAGTCGGACAGGTAGCGGGCCTTGTAGATGCGGTAGGCGTAGTCCTGTGCCGCGGTCAGCGAGCTGCGGGCATAGGCCGGCCAGCCGGGGAGGCCGTAGAGCTGGGCGATGGTCGTGAAGGTCGAGGATGCGGCGGCGAGGGCATTTCCGGCCTGATCGCGGATGCCGGTGCCGACCACGATCCGGTACTGCGCGTTCACGCGAAGCGCCGCCAGCGGCGTGAGCGTGGCCCGACCCAGCGCGTAGCTGACGCTCGCCGGAACCGCGAGGTTCGCAGCATCGGCCAGCATGACGCTGCTGGCGTCGACGCCGGTGACCGGCTCGCTGAAGAGGAGGTCGACTCGTGCAGCGTTCGCCGGCACGCTCGATCCCGGCGCGGGGCTCCATGAGCTGATCGTCGGGGCAACGTCGTCGACGTAGACGCCGCGGACGGTGTACGCGCCCGGGCTCCCGTTCGGGTACCAGTTGGTCACCCTCACCACGAAGCTCGTCGCCGCGGTCGCGCGCAGCGCGAGCGACTCGATGGCGGACGAGTCGGCCGGATCATCGGAATGGCCAATCGCCGCGCCCGTGGCGTCCCAGACATCGACCACCGGATCCACGGGAAGGGAGCTCATCGGCCATCGCACGGCGTCGACGACCGGGGTGACGGTCACCTCGAGCCTGCCGGCACGCGGAACGTTGAACCGGAAATGATCGGGATCCGAGGCCGGATGGATGGTCGGCTGCCAGGCGGTGTCCAGGCCCACGGCTCGGGCGGTGCCGATCGTGTTGTTCGGCTCGAAGGTGTCGCCGGTGGCCGAGACAACCGCGGCGGTCGTTCCGCCCACGGCACGCATCGCGTTCACGCGCCCTGAGCCGTATCGGTTGTCCCAGCCGGGATAGCCGAGGTCATCGACGGTCGACAGCAGGCGCGCGACGACCTGCTGGTTGGTCCAGGTCGGATACCGGGCGCGGATCAGGGCCACCACCCCCGCCGTGTTGGGGGTGGCGAACGAGGTGCCGCTGACGTACATGTAGGCGCTTCCGCCCGCGCTCGTGGGCGAGCAGCCCGCACAGTCGGTGGTCTGGATATCGCCGCCGGGAGCGCTCACGTCGACCGCGGTGCCGTAGCTCGACCAGTTCGTGAACTCGTCGTCGGCCTGGGTCGCGGAGACCGAGATGACGTTCGGGTAGCTGGCCGGGTAGTAGGTCTCCTCGCGCCGGTTGTTGCCCGCCGCACCGACCAGAACCGCGCCCTTGCTCCACGCGTAGTCGACCGCAGACTTGACCGCGACGTCGTAAGGGAAGCCGCCGACGCTCATGTTGATCACCTTCGCTCCTCGATCCGCGGCGTAGCGGATGCCACGCGCGAGGTCCGAGGTATAGCCGCTGCCGGCCGAATCCATGACCTTGACGGGGAGGACCTTGTCGGTCCAGCTGATGCCGGCAACCCCCTGCGCATTGTTCGGGTTGGCCGCGATCACGCCCGAGACCCAGGTGCCGTGCTCGTTGTCGTCCGCCGGCTTCCGATCGCCATTGACGAAGTCCCAGCCGTTCACATCGTCGATAAACCCGTTCGCGTCATCGTCGCGGCCATTCGTCTCGCGCCCCGAGCCGGATTCACCGGGGTTCACGTAGATGCGCCCGGCGAGATCGGCGTGGACGAACGAAACGCCCGTGTCGAGCACCGCCACGAGATTTGCGCCGCCGCGCGTGAACGACCACGCATCCCGTACCCGCATACGGTCGAGTGAATACTGGTTCGCGGAGTTCGGGTCGTTGACCGCCACCGCCGCAACCTCCCCGTCGCCGGCGAGCTCGACTCCATAGTCGGGCTCCGCGAAGGCGACCCCCGGATCGGCCTGCAGCTCGGCGATCACCTGATCGACCGGCCGTCCGTTGGTCTTGAGGATCGCCTGGTCGGGCACCGCCGCTCCCACCTCGGCCGCGCGGGCCAGGCCGTGTGCGCGCTGCACGGCATCGGCCTTGCGGCTGTCGCGAAAACCCACCACGACGCGATCCGGCGCGAACGTCGCCACCGACGCGGGAGAGCGCTTCCCTTCGACGGGCGGCGCGGCAGCCAGCGGCTGCGCCACGACGAGCATCCCGGAAACGACGAGGAGCAGGCTGAGCAGGGGGGCAGCGGGACGCGACACTGGGCTTCTCGACTCCGTCGGACGGCGCCGCGGTACCGTTCCGGCACCGTCCAGACGTCGCGCTTCGACGGTAGCCGCGCCGCTCCTCGAAGCAGAAGCCGGCCTATCGTCCCGAATTCCGGCTCGATGGTACCAATCGGGCGGCGAGCAGGTCTCGCAGGCGCGGAGCCGCCGCGGCCACGGCCATGCCCGCGGTGCGAGAGGCGATCCTTCTCCGCCTCGGGGAGCTCGGCGTTGGTCCGTCCCGAGGGAAGCTCGAAGACCGGGTCGTACCCGAATCCGCCGCCTCCACGCGGCGCCCGGGTCACGCTCCCTTCCATGGTCCCGCTGAAGAGCTCGATCGCCGGGTCGGAATCGCCCGGTACGCCGATGGCCAGCCAGCAGACCATCCGAGCTCGGCGGTCCACGGCGCCGTCGAGCAGCTCCAGCAGGGCGGCGACTCGATCCTTCACCTGCGGCCCGCCGAACCTCCCGGTGCGCACGCCGGGGCCCCAGTCGAGGGCCGCGGCCTCGAGCCCGGAGTCATCCGCCAGCACCAGCAAGCCCGAGGCGCGACAGAACGCGTCCGCCTTGGCGGCCGCGTTCTCGGCATAGGTGTGGTACGGCTCCGGCACGTCGAGCCGCAGGCCGATCTGCTCCGGGCTCACCACCTCGGCCGGCAGGCCCACCAGCAGCCGCTCGAACTCGCGGAGCTTGCCGGCGTTGTTCGTCGCGATGAGGAGCTGCCTCACTCGCCCGGGACGGCCTCGATCGCCTGCGCCTGGAGCTCGAAGAGCTGCCTGATGCCGGCCGCTCCGAGGTCCACCATCTGCCGCATCTGCTCCCTGCTGAAGGACCGATGCTCTGCCGTGGCCTGGAGTTCGACGAAGCGGTCGTCATCGGTCATCACCACGTTGAAGTCGACCTCGGCAGCCGAATCCTCCGCGTAGTTGAGGTCGAGCAGAGCTGCCCGCCGACCATCCCGACGCTCACCGCCGCGACCTTGCCGGTGAGGAGCTGGCGCATCCCGTATCGTTTCAGGGCGCGCGCCAGGGCAACGTACGCGCCCGTGATGCTGGCCGTGCGGGTGCCGCCGTCGGCCTGGATCACGTCACAGTCGAGGGTGATCGTGCGCTCGCCGAGGCGGGACAGGTCGATCACCCCCCGCAGCGACCGTCCGATCAGGCGCTGGATCTCGTGCGTGCGCCCGCCAATCTGCCCGCGAGCGGCCTCGCGCTGGCTGCGCTCCGTGCCGGCGCGCGGCAGCATGCTGTACTCGGCGGTGACCCATCCGCTCCCCTTCCCGCGCATCCAGCCGGGCACGCGGTCCTCGATCGTGGCGGCGCAGATGACCCGGGTGTCTCCCACCCTGATCAGCACCGATCCTTCCGCGAACTTCAGGTAATCGGGAACGATCTTGACCGGGCGCAGCTGGTTGGGGACCCGTCCGTCGGGCCGATGGGGGGCGGCGATGCTGGTCATCTGGAGGCCGATTCTAGTGCCTGCTCAGCGGCGCCATGCGCTACCGTCGCTGGTCATGCGCCTGCTCGTCGTCACCGCCCGATACCCGACCGCGGATCGTCCCGCGGCGGGAGCCTTCGTGGCGCGACGACTCGAGGGACTGCGCGATGTCGCGGTGGTTGCGCCGGATCGGTACGACGGCCCGGCGTGGCTGCGCTACCTCCGCCTGCTCTGGAAGGCTGCCGCTGCGCCCGGCTCGTTCGCCGGTGTGGAGGGCCACTTCGTACTGCCGAGCGGGCCGATCGCCCTTCTCGCCGCCCGCCTGCGACGCATCCCGCTCGTCGTGTACGCGCATGGAGGCGACGTGCGCGAGCAGGCGCACGCAAATCCGCTCGCCGGCTGGCTGGCCAGGCGGGTGGTACGCGGCGCGGCAGTGGTGGTCACGAACTCGCTTGCCGGCGCGGCCGAGGTCCGGCGCCTGGGGGCAGAGGCCGAGATCGTGCCGCAGGGCGTCGATCTATCGCGCTTTCGACCGAGCCCACGGCCGAGAGCGACGGCGCGTCCTCTACCTGGGCGGCGCGGCGCCGGCAAAGGGATACGACGTCGCCCGAGCGCTCGCCGATACCCTGCTCGGGCCCGGTCTCCAGATGGTGGCGCACGACGATCTGCCCGCGCTGCTGGCCGAGCACGACGTCGTGCTCGTCCCGTCGCACGAGGAGGCATTCGGGCTCGTGGCCGCGGAGGCGATCGCGGCAGGTCGCTGGGTGGTTGCGCGAGCCGTCGGAGGCCTGCCGGAGGTGGTCGAGGACGGTGTCAACGGCACGCTGGTACGTGACGGCGACTTTGCGAAAGCGCTCGCCGCAGTGCCCGACTACGACCCGCTCGCCGTGGCCGCCACTGCTGCGCGCTTCTCGATCGAGGCTCACCGGGCCTCGATGGCCGCGATCTGGAGCCGCACCGCCCCGGGCCCGACAGCCTCGGCCACCAGCTGAGCGCTAGACGATGACCCCGGCCGCCCGCGCCTCGGCGATCAGGATCCGCAGACAGTAGCTGGCGGCGGCGGTGTAGCTCACCGAGCGGTAGTCATCGCCCCATGCCCGGCGTCCCCAGCGCGGCGGGCCGGTGCGCCAGTCGGACAGGTAGCGGGCCTTGTAGATGCGGTAGGCGTAGTCCTGTGCCGCGGTCAGCGAGCTGCGGGCATAGGCCGGCCAGCCGGGGAGGCCGTAGAGCGGGCCAAGGAGCTTGGCCGCGATCACGTTCCACAGGTCGCTGGTCCCCGTATCCATCCCGAATGACCAGATTCCGATGCCCGCCAGCCCCCGGTTGTTGACCAGGTCGTACTTCACGCGCAGCGAGGCCGGATCGTCGTAGTAGCCCTGCCGCCACGTGAGATTCACGCTGTCATACCACCTGTACCACGGGACCGCTCCGAGGGGATCCCAGAGGCGTCCGTACTTGGCGGCCTGGTCGCGGTGGGCGGTATAGACGTAGGCGGCAGACCAGCTGGGCGCGTCGATCTTGGATTTGGGACAGGGATCCGGCGTGACCTTGCGGCAGGTGATCGAATTGAGCGCGTTGTTGACCGTTGGCCAGGTGCGGCCGTAGTACGGGATCCCCCAGATCAGCTTCGAGGCGGGAGCTGCGAGCAGGTAGTCGGCGAGCGCATCGGTCGCGTCGAAGATGTACTTGCTGTCGAAGGGGGCGACGCCTCCGGCTCGCGACGAGCCGGACCAACTGAAGTCGTAGGCCATCACCATTAGGGCGTCCGCTGCGCCGCTCGCGGTCAATGCCGTGACGTCGTAGCCGGTGGCCCAGGTGGCGGCGCCGGCCATCGTGTCGACGGTCAGGTAAGAGCGCGCGCCCGCTCGGACGAGTCCCGCCTTCAGCTCACGAATGAACGCGCTGAAGCTTGCACGCAGCGCGGTGGGGACCGGCTCGAAGTCGATATTGACGCCATCGGCGCCACGCGATTTCACGAGGGTGGCGATCTCGCCGACGAGCCGCGCGCGCAACGCGGCGCTGTTCAGCAGGGTGGTCATGGGCGCGTAGTTGCCGTCCCAGGCCATGAAGGTCACCGTCGCCACGACGCGGACGCCCCGCGTGTGCGCGACGTTGACGACGCCGGTCAGCGCTGACGAAGTCCAGCCGCTCCAGGTTGCTCCGCTCTTCGTGAGATAGCCGTCCGAGCGCGCGGCGATCCCGAAGTAAGCGATCGTCGAAACGAGGTCGTATCGCATGCCGCTCAGGGTATTGGCGTCGAGCATCCAGTAGGGCAGGAAGCCAAGGACCTCCTTGCGCAGGTTGTTCGGCAGGCTTCCGCCCGGCCCGACCGACAGGACTGAGCCGGTGGCGTCTGCGGTGGTCCGGCCCCCCGCGGGCGGCGCCAGCTCGACAGACGGCTTGCCACCCTGCTGGAACGCCGGCGCCTTGGGCGCCTCGGACAGCATCTCGGACTGGATCGACTCGCCGAATGGGGCCGGTGGTGGTGGCAGGACCTTCCCGTTCGCGAGCGTGACAGATCCTTTCTGCGGGTCGGCGCCGAACGATGGCCCGGCCAGGGCGTACGTCGCGACGAGGGCCACGAGGATGGTGGTGGCGAGGCGACGGGTCTTCACGAGCGGGATCTCCCTCCGAGGTGAGGCCAGCGAGCACCGGCCGCAAATGCATGCATCCGCACCGTACCCATCCAGCACCGAGAGCCACATAGTACGAACGGGGTCGGGCCGTCACCCGCTCGCGATCCCTGGGTGGATTCCGCCCGCGGCGCGCCAGCCAGGGGAGCGCTAGACGGCCATCCCGGCCGCCCGCGCCTCCGCGAGGATTACGCGCAGCGAGTAGCTGGCCGCGGCGAGATAGCTGACCGATCGGTAGTCATCGCCCCACGCCTTGCGTCCCCAGCGCGGCGGCCCGGTGCGCCAGTCCGCGAGGTAGCGAGCCCGATAGATGCGGTAGGCGTAGTCCTGCGCCGCGGTCAGCGAGCTCCGGGCGTACGCCGGCCAGGTGGGGAGCCCGTACTGCGGGGTGCCGGGCGCCTCGGCCGGATTGCCGGCGAACGCGTACCAGTAGTCAGTGCCCATCGAGCTGGCCGTGGTCTTCTGGATCCAGACCTGGTCCGGGGCCCCCAGGTTAGGGTGCGTGAAGGTCCGGAGGGCCGTGGCGCTGAACCCGTTGCCGGCCCTGAAGATGTTGCCGTAGGTCATGCCCGGGTTCCGCAGGATGAGATCGACGAGCTTCGCGGATCCCTGCCACATGTCGCTGGCGAAGTAGGCGCCAGCGCCCATCCCCAGCACCGTGCGCGAGTAGTAGCCGACCCGCGCCTTTGCCGTCGCCTCGGTCGCTCCGCGCGTCTCGCCGGCGCCAGGTGTGTAGCAGGCATTGGAGTAGATCATCTTGAAGCCGGGCGCCGGATGCGCGTTGGTCTTGATCCAGGCCTCCCCGTAGTACTTGAGATTCGTGTCCGTGCAGCCGGTGAGGCCCTTCGCCAGCCCCCAGCCGTTTACCGAGTTCGGATCGAGCGTCGCGCTGTACGGGTTCGGGAAGCCGTTTCCATGCCCCAGGTAGACGATGATGTTCGCCCCCTGTACCGCGGCCAGGACCTTGGCCGGAGTCGCGTTCGCACAGTACGCCTTCACCACGGTGGCGCCGGCAGCGCTGGCGGTGGCCGCGATCTGGTCCGCAGATGGCACGTAGTTGCTCATGCTGATGGCGGTCGGCCCGACGATGATCGCGACTTTCTGGGTGGCGGCCGCGGAGGGGGACGGAGTGGCAAGGAAGGCCGCTGAGGAGACGAGCAGGGCGACGGCGAGCGCGGCGCGCTTGAAAACGGGCAATGAGAACTCCAGGTGGGGCACGTGGTTGACGGCTTCAGCCTAGGGCCGCCAGCTCGGCGGGCATATGGCGCGATGGTCCGCACGGTCGCTCGGCCGAAGGGGCCATGTGCGCAGGCGCACCGAGCCATCGAACCGCGTGAGCTGCGGACTCAGCCCTGGGTGAACTCGAGCACGACCATCACGCGCTCGATGGCGCGCGGGTCGATCGCCGGGCGCACGAAGCCCGTCTGGGTCAGCGCGTTGGCGTCGGTCTCGACCGCCCCGACCTGGCCGATCAGCAGACCCCGCGGGTAGGAGCTCTTGGCATCGGGAGCGAGCGAGAGGCCCGCGCTCACGACCGTGTCCCCCTCGGCCAGGCGCTCGGTGACAGGTACCTTGACGAACAGGAGCTGGCCCCCGAGCTGACCGGTGACCTCGCCCAGCGCACGTGTCTGCTGGTCCACCGCGATTACGCTCGACCGGGTGTCCACGATGAACCGCAGCAGTGCCGAGTCCTCCCCGACCTGCACGATCGTGCCCGCCAGCGCACCCGTCCCGTTGGCACTGGCGACGACCGGCATCCCGACCCGAACCCCCTCGCGCGTCCCGGCGTCGATTCCCACCTCCCAGGCGAAGTTCGACGGGTCGCGGCCGGTGATGCGCGCGGGCAGCAGCTTCATGTCGAGCGCCTTGCTGATCTTCAGGAGGTCACGCAGCTCCGCATTCTCGCGGGCGGCCTCCGAGAGTGCGGCGACCTTTCCCTCCACGCCGGCGAGCTGATCGCGGAGTCGATCGTTCTCGCTGCGCAGCCGATCGATCTCGCCGATCGCGCCCGCCAGGCCGGCCACGCTGTCTCCGATCCCCGCCACGGCGCCGCGCACTGGATCGAGCGCCCTGGCCGTCACCTGCTGAAGCGCAACCGACTGCTGCGTGCGCGATGCGAGCAGCATCAGGAGCGAGAAAATCGTGAACGCCGCGAACCACAGCCCGGCGTGCGTTCGGCGATGCGGGCTGCCGCCGAACATCGGCCTACCGTGGAGCGCGCGTGAACTGCTCGGTGACCAGCACCCGCTCGAGGCTGTCGAGGTCCTCGAGCACGCGGCCGGTCCCGCGCACGACGCAGGTGAGCGGGTCGTCCGCGATGTGGACCGGCATCTGCGTTGACTCGGCGACGCGCTTGTCGAGGCCGGCCAGCAGCGCCCCCCCGCCGGCGAGCACGATCCCCTGGTCCATGATGTCTGCCACGAGCTCCGGCGGCGTCTCCTCGATCGTCTCCTTGATCGCCTCGATGATCTGGGCCACCGATGGCTCGAGCGCCTCCCGGATCTGGTCGCTGCCGACTTCGATGCTGCGCGGCAGACCGGTGAGCAGGTCGCGCCCGCGGAAGGTCACGGTGCGATCGTTGGCGTTCGGGTAGGCCGAGCCCACCGCGATCTTGATCTCTTCTGCGGTCCGCTCGCCCATGAGCAGGTTGTACTCGCGCCGGGCGAAGCCGACGATGTCGACATCCATCTCGTCGCCGCCGATGCGGATCGAGCGGCTGACGACGATCCCGCCCAGGCTGATGACGGCCACCTCGGTGGTTCCCCCGCCGATGTCGACGATCAGCGATCCCGAGGGCTCGGCCACCGGGAGGCCGGCGCCGATCGCGGCGGCCATCGGCTCCTCGATCAGGCGCGCCCAGCGCGCGCCGGCATTCATCGTGGCGTCGCGCACCGCGCGCTTCTCGACCTCGGTCACCCCGGACGGGATGCCGACCAGCACCCGCGGACGCGGGATGCGTGCGTATCGGTCGTGGACCTTCTTGATGAAGTAGCGGATCATCTGCTCGGTCACGTCGAAGTCGCTGATCACACCGTCGCGCAGCGGCCGGATGGCAACGATGTTGGCCGGCGTGCGGCCGACCATCCGTTTCGCCTCGGCGCCGATCGCCAGCACCCGCTTGCTGCGGGTGTCCATGGCAACCACTGAGGGCTCGCTGATGACGATCCCGCGGTGGCGCACGATGACGAGCGTGTTGGCTGTCCCGAGATCGATCCCGACGTCGTGACTGAGGAAGCCGAGCAGGCCGTCGAAGAGTCCCAAGGTGCCGGCAACCGTAGCACAGGGCTCTGGCCGCCACGCCCGCAACCCGAGGACCGGTGACGGGCAGCGTCCGGGGGCTGACACCGGCCGCTATGGTTAGCCGATGACCGACTCTCCCGCAGGGGCCCAGGCCCTGTCGGGCCTCGATCCGCGGCCCGAGGACGCGCCCCGCCTGGCGCGTGGCGAGCACCACGATCCCCACGCAGTTCTGGGTGCCCATCCCGCCGAGGGCGGCGTCGTGGTGCGTGCGTTCCACCCCGGGGCGAGCGCGGTCGCGATCGAGGCCGGGGAGCGGTTGCAGCCCATGCAGCGGCTCGACGACGGCATCTGGGCCGTCGTCATCCCGGGGGCGGAGCTCCCGCTTCGGTATCGCCTGCGCTTCGAGTTTCCCGACGGCACGACCTGGCTGCGCCACGACCCGTATCGGTTCCTGCCGACCCTGGGCGAAGTCGACCTCCACCTCATCGCCGAGGGCACGCACGAGCGCCTGTATGACGTGCTCGGGGCTCATCCGCGGAGGGTCGACGGCGTCGATGGCGTCGCGTTCGCCGTCTGGGCGCCGGCTGCGCGTGGCGTTCGCGTGGCCGGAGACTTCGACCGCTGGGACGGCCTCATCTTTCCTATGCGCTCGCTCGGCGCATCAGGCATCTGGGAGCTGTTCGTGCCGGGGATCGGTCCGGGCGAGCTCTACAAGTACGAGGTGCTCGGGGCCGACGGGGTGCTGCGCAGCAAGGGTGACCCGGTGGGGTTCGCGGCAGAGCTGCGCCCGCAGACAGCCTCGCGGGTCTGGGACCTCAGCAGCTATACCTGGCAGGACGAGGGGTGGATGACGGAGCGCGCCGAGCGCGATCCCTATCGTTCGCCGATCAGCATCTACGAGGTCCACCTGGGCTCCTGGATGCGGCACCCCGACGGCTCCTGGCTCGGCTACCGCGAGGCGGCGCCGCGCCTGATCGAGCATTGCCGGCGATTCGGATTCAGCCACCTGGAGTTCCTGCCCCTCGCGGAGCATCCGTTCGATGGCTCGTGGGGCTACCAGGTCACCGGCTACTACGCCCCCACGGCGCGCTTCGGCACGCCCGACGACCTGCGGGCCATGATCGACGCGCTGCACCAGGCGGGAATCGGCGTCATCCTGGACTGGGTGCCGGCCCATTTTCCGCGCGACGATTTCGCGCTCCCGCGCTTCGATGGCACCGCCCTGTATGAGCATGCGGACCCTCGCCTGGGGGAGCACCCCGACTGGGGCACCCTGATCTTCAACTTCGGGCGCAGCGAGGTGCGAAACTTCCTGGTCGCCAACGCCATGTTCTGGCTCGACCAGTACCACGTCGACGGACTGCGGGTGGACGCGGTCGCCTCGATGCTGTACCTCGACTATTCGCGCAAGGCGGGCGAGTGGGTGCCGAACCGCCACGGAGGCAACGAGAACCTGGAGGCGATCGCCTTCATCCGGGAGGTCAACGAGCGCTGCTACGCCAGGTTCGGCGGGATCATGACGATCGCCGAGGAGTCGACCGCCTTCCCAGGGGTTACCCGGCCGACCTACCTCGGAGGCCTGGGCTTCGGCTTCAAGTGGGATCTAGGCTGGATGCACGACACGCTCGACTACTTCAGCCACGACCCGGTCCATCGGCGCTTCCACCACGACCGGATCACCTTCCGGGCGCTCTACATGGGAACCGAGCACTACCTGCTGCCGATCTCTCACGACGAGGTCGTACACGGCAAGGGCTCCCTCCTCGGGAAGATGCCCGGGGACGAATGGCAGCGCTTCGCGAACCTGCGCGCCCTCCTGGCGGACATGTACGCCCAGCCCGGCAAGAAGCTGCTCTTTATGGGGATCGAGCTCGCTCCGTGGCAGGAGTGGAACCATGACCAGGGCCTGCCGTGGAGGCTCGCCAACGAGGGGTTGCACGCCGCGCTCGGCCGATACCTGGCGGACCTCGGCGCCCTGTACGGGCGGACCCCGGCCCTCTGGGTCGGCGACCCGGACCCGTCCGGGTTCGCATGGATCGATGCCGGAGACGTCGAAGGATCGGTCTACTCCTGGTTGCGGCGCGTCCCGAACACCGACGAGACGGTCGCCGTCGTCCTCAACCTGACCCCGGTCGCGCGGCACGGATATCGGCTCGGGCTGCCGCACGCGGGCCGCTGGGTGGAGCTGCTGAACTCCGATTCGGAGCATTACGGGGGCTCGAACGTCGGTAACCTCGGCGGGGTGGTCGCCGACGAGCGCCCCTGGCACGGTCAGGAGGCGTCGGCCGAGATCACGCTGCCGCCGCTCGGAGCGGTGATCCTCGGGCGGGGATAGTCAGCCGCCCCGACGCATGACCCGGGCCAGCCGCTTGACGCGTGGGTCCCGCATCAGGCCCTCGAGGGATCGGGGAAGGGCGATCGACCAGTTCGGGCGCTGGCGCACCGTGCGCGGATTGTTGACTCGCTGCTCGACCCGCAACGCGTCTTCGAGCGCCGCGGTCACCAGGGCCGCCGGCGAGCCCGCCAGCGCGGCATGGATGCGCTCGATCACGTCCCCGACGGTCGCGTCGGGCGCCGCCTGCGCGACGCGCGCCAGCCGTCGGCGCACGGCGTTCAGCCCGGCCGCATCTGGCACCAGGCCGGCGCGCTCCTGGTCGTCAAGGTCGGTGCCGAGCCACGCGCCGGCAACCGTGGGCAGATCGTGGGTGCCGACCGCCGCCAGCGCGAGCGGTGGGTACGCCGCCGGCGGTCGCCGCTCGAACTGGACGAGCCGGGACGAGAGGAGCCGCCGGCGCCGAAGCTCGCGACGGACGCCGGGCTCGACCGTGCCGAGATCCTCGCCAATGACCAGAGCGCCGGCCCGTTGGCTCTCGAGCGCCACGATCTCGAGCAGCTCATCGGCCGGATACCTGACGTAGGCGCCCGCCGTCGGCGCGTTCCCGGTCGGCACCCACCATTGTCGAAACAGCCCGAGGACGTGATCGATACGCAGGCCGCCGGCGTGGCGAAACGATGCCCGCAGGGTCTCGATGAAGGGCCGGTAGCCCGTACGCCGCAACCGGTCGGGGATGAATGGCGGGAGCCCCCAGTCCTGGCCCGCATCGTTGAAGCGATCAGGAGGCACGCCCATGCTCGCGCCGTCGGCCAGGAGCTCCTGCCAGGCCCACGCATCGGCTCCGTCAGGGGCGAAGCCGATCGGTATGTCGTGAACCAGCCGAGCGCCGCTCGCCGACGCCCGCTGGAGCTGCAGGTCGAGGATCCACTGCAGCCATTCGTGGAACGCCACGCGGTCGGGACGGTCTGCCGCAAAGCGAGCCACCGCAGGGGAGTCGGGACGGCGGCATGCCTCCGGCCAGCGTCGCCACGCCGGCCCGTGGCGCTCGGCGATGGCCGAGAAGACCGCCCATTCGCGCAGCGCTGCGCCCTGCTGGGCGCGGTAGTCCGCGAGCCCGTCGAGGGGTGGGCCACTGGCCCAGATGGCGTCGAGCGCTTCCAGCTTGAGGGTATGGATCCGATCGCGATCGATGAGGCGCTCCGCGTCAAGCGCGCGCGCCTGGGCGGCCAGCGGCCGGAGCTCGGCGGCTGAGGCTCCCGGCACCTCCTCGAGATGCAGGTAGAGCATGCTGCGAAAGCGACGGGTGCTCGGGAAATAGGGGCTCGCCTCCTGCGGAAGCCCGGGCTGCGGCGCGAGCAGCGGATTGACGACCAGGTACTCCGCCCCAACGCGGCGCGACCAGGCGGCCAGGCCGGCGAGGTCGGCCAGGTCACCAATGCCCCAGCTCGCCTGCGAACGGATCGCGTACAGCTGGGCGGCCCACCCCCAGGCGCGCAGCGGCTCGGGCAGGTGGCAGCGTCCCGGTCCGGTGATGAGCAGCTGCTCGCCATCCCCGCGACGCAGCCGGTGATAGCCGTACGGCAGATCGGGTGGCAGCCGATCCACCACACCGAGGCTGGTCCCGTCCTCGAGCGTCAGTTCGCCGGTATCCGCGAGCGGACCGCCACGTCGGCCGATCGCCACCGGCTCCAGTTCGCCAGGCTCCTCACCCACACGCAGCGCTCTTAGCACCGCTGCGCGGACCTCCGCGGGAACCTCCCGCCGGACCCCGAAGGCGTCGGTAAACGAGGTATCGATCGACCCCGCGCGAGGCGCCGTCACGCCTGCTCCGGGCTCAGGGTCGCGGCAGCAGCACGAGCACGGTCGAGCGCGCCGCCACGACGAGGGTCGAGCCGCTCTCGAGCTCGCGGCGCTGGCCGGCCTCCGCCACCTGGCCCGACGCGGTGTCGAAGACGAGCTGCCAGCGTCTGCCGTCGTGATTCGGGAGCGGGAAGTCGACCGGCTCTTCGGCCGCGTTGAGGATCAGCAGCAGCGTATCGTCGACGATGCGCTCGCCCCGCTCGCCCTCCTCCCCGATTGCGTCTCCTGCCAGTCGCAGCCCGACCGTGCGGACGGTTCCGGCGCGCCACTCCTCATCGCTCATCTCGTGGCCGTATGGCCCGAACCAGGTGAGGTCCTTGATCGACGAGCCGCGGATGCGGCGGCCCTGGAAGAACCGGCGTCGTCGCAGCACGGGGTGCGCCTGCCACAGGCCGATGAGCGCCTGGGTGAACTCGAGGAGACGCCGATCGATGGCATCGAGCCGCCAGTCGAACCAGCTGATCTCGTTGTCCTGGCAGTAGGCGTTGTTGTTGCCGCCCTGGCTGCGGCCCACCTCGTCGCCGCCGAGCAGCATCGGCACTCCCTGGCTGAGGAGCAGCGTGGCGAGCAGGTTGCGCTTCTGGCGTTCGCGGGCACGCACGATCTCGGGATCGTCGGTCGGTCCCTCGACGCCGAAGTTCATGCTCGCGTTGTCGGAGTCGCCGTCTCCATTGCTCTCCCCGTTCGCCTCGTTGTGCTTGTGCTCGTAGCTGACGAGGTCATGGAGCGTGAAGCCGTCGTGCGCGGTCACGAAATTGATGCTGGCGTGCGGCTGGCGCCCACCCTGGGCATACAGGTCGGAGGAGCCCGTGAGACGGTAAGCGAGCTCCGCGGTCTGGCTCCCGTCGCCGCGCCAGAAGCGCCGCACGGTGTCGCGATACTTGCCGTTCCACTCTGCCCAGCCGACCGGGAAGTTGCCGACCTGGTAGCCGCCGGCGCCGAGGTCCCACGGCTCGGCGATGAGCTTCACCTGGCTGATCACCGGGTCCTGGTGGATGATGTCGAAGAACGAGCCGAGCTTGTTGACGTCGTGCAGCTCGCGGGCGAGCGTCGACGCCAGGTCGAAGCGGAAGCCGTCGACGTGCATCTCCTCGATCCAGTAGCGAAGGCTATCGGTGATCAGCTGCAGGACGCGGGGATGGGTGGCGTCGAGCGTGTTGCCCGTCCCGGTGTAGTCGACGTAGCGGCGCCGGTCGTTGGGGTCGAGACGGTAGTAGGCCGCGTTGTCGATCCCGCGGAAGCTGACCGTCGGACCCTGATGGTTCCCCTCGCCGGTGTGGTTGTAGACCACGTCGAGGATCACCTCGATCCCCGCGTCGTGGAGCCGCTTGACCATCGACTTGAACTCGCTCACCGGCTCGCCGGTGGCGGAGTATCGCGCGTCGGGGGCGAAGAAGCCGATCGTGTTGTAGCCCCAATAGTTGGACAGCCCTCGCTCGACGAGCCGTCGATCGTCGACGTGATGGTGCACCGGCAGGAGCTCGACGGCGGTCACTCCCAGGCGCTGCAGATACTCGATCGCCGGAAAGGAAGCGAGCCCGTCGTACGTTCCCCGCTGCTCGGGCGGGACGTCCGGATGCCGAATCGTGAAGCCCTTGACATGGACCTCGTAGATGAGCGTCCTGCTCCACGGGGTGCGCAGCTGCGTGTCGCGGCCCCACACGAACGCCGGGTTGACGACCACCGACTTCGGCACGTCCGGGCGGAGTCGCGCTCATCGGGCAGGTCGGCAGCATCGTCGGCCCCGATCCGGTAGCCGAAGAGCGCGTCGCTCCATCGCATCGGTCCGTCGATCCGCTTGGCATAGGGGTCGATCAGGAGCTTGTGGGGGTTGAAGCGGTGCCCCTCGTCCGGCCGATACGGGCCGTGGACCCGGTACCCGTAGCGCTGCCCCGGCCGGAGGTCAGGAAGGTAGGAGTGCCATACGAGGTCGGTCTGCTCGACCATGCGCACGCGCCGCTCGTTCCCGCCTTCGTCGTCGAAGAGGCACAGCTCGACCTCGCTGGCGTTCTCGGTGAAGATCGCGAAGTTGACACCGGCCCCATCCCACGTCGCACCCAGCGGGTAGGGGTGACCGCGCCAGACCCTCACGGGCAGCGCAGCGATGGCTGCTTCATGGCCGCCTAGCCTACCGGGATATGCCCGGCCTCGATACGCCCGTCGGCGATCTCGACGACGCGGTCGGCGAGGTCGAGCAGGAGGGGATCGTGGGTGGCGACGACCGCCGTCACGCCCTCGCTGCGCACGATCGAGCGCAGCAGCGCCATGATCGTGCGCCCGGTCCCCGAGTCGAGCTGACCGGTTGGCTCGTCCGCCAGGAGCAGGCCGGGTCGGTTCGCGAGCGCCCGGGCAATCGCGACCCGCTGCTGCTCGCCACCGGAGAGCTCATGCGGCCGATGGTCGGCCCGCTCTCCGAGGCCCACCAGCTCCAGCAGCCGCTAGACGCGGTCGTCGCGCTCGGCTCGGATCCGCGGAAACCAGGCGCAGCGGCACCTCGACGTTCTCCGCGGCCGACAGGATCGGGATCAGGCCGAACGCCTGGAAGATGAATGCGACCTTGTGCCTGCGCAGGCGCACCAGCGCGTCCTCGCGCATGGCCGATACCTCCTCCCCGTCGACCGTCACGCGGCCGCTGGTCGGGCGGTCCAGGCCGCCGATGAGGTTGAGCAGCGTCGTCTTTCCCGACCCGGAGCGCCCTTGGATGGCGACCAGCTCGCCGCGCGCAACCCGCAGGTCAACCGCCCGCAGCGCGTGCACGACGTCGCTGCCGGAGGGATAGTCGCGGCTCAGGGCCTGGAGCCTCGACCATCAGCGCCGGCTCATGGCTTGCGATCCCGCATCGTGGCCCGGTGCCGGCGGCAGACGGCCAGATCGATTGGTCGGCCTCCAGCGCCAGGCGCACCCGGTGCTCCAGGTCCAGTGCCTCCACATGGGCGCGCGGGAGCTGGAGGCGCCCGGCACGGTCGAGCACCGCGAACTCCTCGGAGATGACCTGGTGGTCTCCCTCGAGCGACTGGCTGGTGCGCCGCAGCGTCTCGCTGCTCGTGCGGCCGTCGCGAATGGCGACCGTGCGCTGCACCTGCTCCGAGACGAGCGGGTCGTGGGTGACCACCACGATCGTCACCCCGAGCTCGGCGTTCAGCCGCCGCAGCAGCTCGAACACGTCATGCGAGGTCACGCTGTCGAGCTCGCCGGTCGGCTCGTCGGCGAGCAGCACGCTGCGGGTCGTTCGCCATGGCCACCGCGATCGCGACCCGCTGCTGCTCGCCGCCGGAGAGCTGCCGGGCCGATGGTCGGCGCGGTCGGCCAAGCCCGACCAGGCCGAGGAGCTCGCGGCGCGCGCTCGTCGCCGCGCGCTGGCGCGCCGTCGAGGATCATCGGCAGCTCGACGTTCTCGAGCGCGCGTCAGGTACGGCAGCAGGTTGCGCGCCGTCTGCTGCCAGACGAAGCCGACGACCCGCCGCCGGTAGCGGGTCCGCTCGCGGCCGTCCATGCTGGCCGAGGTCGTGGCCGGCGACCACGGCCCGCCCAGCCGACGGCACGTCAAGCCCGCCGAGGATGTTGAGCAGGGTCGACTTGCCGCTGCCCGACGCGCCCACGATCGCGATCATCTCGCCGCGCTCGACGAGCAGATCGAGCCCCTGCAGCGCGACGACCTCGAGTTCGGCAACCTTGTAGATCTTTACCAGATTGTCGCAGGCGACCTGGTGACCCGCCCCATAGCGCGGCCGGTCGGCAGCACGGCCCGCGGCCGGCAGGTCGACGATCTCAGCACTCCGATCCATCATCGCTCGCTCACTCCGCCCATCCTCCCTCATTCGATGTCGACCCGGGTCACCGCGCCAAGGTTCCCTCGCCAGCCGATCCAGGCGCCGATCAGAATCCCCGCCGCGGCGACGACGAGCGGCACCGCCGCGTACAGGCCGATCCGAACCCAGTCGACGTGCAGCGGCACCGGGCGATCCGAGCCGACGAAGGTCGGCAGGCTGAGGCCGGGGAGCACCAGCCACGCAGCCGCAACCCCCAGCCCGGTACCGACCAGGAAGGCGACAACGAGCTCGGGAAGATGCTCGGCGAGCGTCGAGCCCCAGCGCCTGTCGCCGCCCGAGGCCCATGGTCCGCAGCTGAGCGAGCTGTCGCCGGCGGGCGAGGGCGGTGAGCGCCAGGGCGACGGCCAGGGCGAGTGCCGGCGTAGCCGATCGCCAGGCCCACGGCGAGTGCGAACCCGCTGCTCACCGCGGCAATCAGCGGTGCGTCGTGCATTCGGGCGAAGAGGTCCGGGCGCGAGTCGAGCCGGACGCCGGGGGCTCGCTGCGCCAGGAATGCCCGCAAGGCGGGGCCGTCGGCGTCGGGGGCGCGGATGAGAAGCGCCGTGGCGGGGAGCACTCGGCCGAGCGCGTCCGCGAGCGCCTCGAACGGGACGATCACGAAGCTCGCGCCAGACGCAAGCCCGGGAAAGGTGCTGCGCACCTCGACAGCCTCGAGCTTGACCGGCTTGCCACCCACGGCGAGCTCGAATCGATCGCCGCGGCTGCGCCCGCGGTCCCGCGAGACGATGGCCGGAATCGGTCCCGCCTCGCCTGCCGGCGGCCCGGCGAGGAAGGGGGCGGGCCAGTGCGGGTCGGCCGGAGTGCCGCCGCTCACCCCAGTGTAGGCAGCGGTCTCTATCGCGTAGAGGGTGAACTCGGGCTTGCGGTCCTCGTACCAGCGCGCGACGGCCTGAACGCCCGGAGCACGCTCCACCCCGATCCCACCCAGGCTGCCGCTCAGGTCGGCCGGAACACGGAAGTTGGCGCCGATGCGCTGCCAGCTCGCATCGGTCTGTCCGCGCTCGATGGTGACGACCATGACGGACGAGAACCCGGCGATCGCGACCGTGGCGAGAAGGATGAGGAGCGGGAGATGCGCGAGCGCCGACTGCCTCCCGAGCCTCCGCAGCGCGAAGACGGGAACCAGGTCTCGGCGGAGGGCCGCGACCCAGGCGAGCACGCGGACGGGGAGCGGGTAGAGGCGCAGGGTGGCCAGGCCCACGACGAGGCCGAGCAGCAGCGGCACCGCGGTCAGGAATGGATCGATGCCCACCTCGCCGCCGGCTGCAGTCCGCGCGGCGAGCCCGCGCCCGCGGAGCAGCACCGTGCCGGCCACGGCGAGCACGAGCACAAGGCCCTCGAAGACAAGGCGGCGCGGACTGAGCCGCGTGGCGCCGGCCTCCTCGCGCTCGCCGGCGCCGCCGGCCGCCAACGCCGATGGCAGCGTGGCCGCAAGGAGGAGGACGATCGTGAGCACGGCGACGCTGACGGCGACCAGGATCGACAGCTGGCTCGCCCGGGCGGGGATCAGGCTGGTCGCTGCGACGTACCCGAGCAGCGCTGGCACGACTGCCAGGACCAGCGACTCAGCGAGCTGCGCGCGGAGGATCTGGGAGGGCGAGGCTCCCCGCCCGCGGGCGAGGACGAGCTGCGCACGCCTGCGTCGCACGAGCATCATCCCGACCAGGGCCAGCGCTCCGGCGGCCACGCTGGCGGGGCCAACCGCCGCGAGCGTCAGCAGCGTCTCCGAGCTGCGGCGTTGAGCGAGGTAGCGCTCCGCGATTGCCGTCAGCCCCGTTCGCAGCGTGGGATCCTGCCCGAGCTGGCTTGCGCCGACCGCTGAGCGCGTCGTCTGCATGCGTCGCAGATCGCCGAGCAGCGAGTCGAGGTCGCCGGCGTCCCAGCGCTGCGGGTCCACGAAGTAGCGCCAGGTGTAGTGCATGCCGAACGTGGAGCGGAGCACGGCGGGGTAGGCATCGGCGGCGAAGAGGGCAGTGGCGAACACCGAGCCTGGTGTCGATCGAGACCGGCTCGATGCTCGGCCCCTGGAGCGACGTGTCGTTCAGCCAGTACTCCGCCTGCGGTTCGATCGGCTCGAAGATGCCCACGATCTCGACCCCAGCGTCGACCCCGCCGAGCCCGCTCGATGCGCCCTGCTGCGTCCGGTCGGGCGTCATGAAGAGCCGGTCGCCCACGCTCACCCCGATCGCTTCGGCACTCACCCTCGAGAGGGCGACCTCGAACACGTCACCCGCGACGGGATGCCCGTCCGGTGTGCCGATGCCGGGAATCTCGGATCGGATGACCGCACCCCCCGGTGCGCGTCCGCCCACGTAGCGCACCTGCGCGTCGATGCCGCTCTGGTAGCGCAGTGTGAGAAAGGTCGGCTGGTCGGGTGGCTGAAGGACGACGTACTGGACCGATTCGACGACGTAGCTGCGATCCGCGACCAGGCGATCGACCGATGCAGGCAGCGTGGACTGCAGCTCTTCACCACGGGCCTCCACCGCGTCCAACGGCCCCTCCGGTCCGGGGTCGAGGCGGCTCACCTCGCCCAGCTCGATGTCGCGCTCGACCGACGAGGCGGCCGCTACCTCGTGCCGCAGCCCATCGTCCGCGAGCCGGTTGAAGAGGCGAGGAGTGGCCGCGAAGACGAACGCCGTGACGAGCACCAGCGCGAAGAGCAGCGCGCCGGCGGCCCGTTCCGCGGCGAGGCGGCGCAGGATGAGCGAGACGCCCGCCGGCGCGGCCATTCACTCGTCTCCCAGGCGCAACGTCGAGCCCAGGCCGACGCGACGGAGCAGGCCCCCGAGCGCCAGCACGCTGACCACGACCGCTCCGGCGGCTAACGCGAGGAGCACACCAATGACGCCCCACGGCACAATCACGCGCAGGGGCGGGTTCACGACCGCGGCGTTCGAGGTCAGCGTCACGAACGGCAGGACGAGCCAGGCGAGGAGCAGGCCGAGGCCGATCCCGCACAGCACCCCAACGGTGAGCAGGAACGCGTTCTCGAGCGAGAGCCAGGCTGTCAGCTGGCGCGGGGAGAGGCCGAGCGCCCGAAGCAGGGCGAACTCCGAGAGCCGCTCCCGCGCGCCCGCCGCGGCGCTGACCACGAAGCCGATCGTCGCGAAGACCGATTGCCGCGACGGCGCCCAGCGAGAGGGCCCCGATGATGCCGACCGCGACCGGATCGGTCACGCTGGAGCGAGCGATCTCGCGGCGCGAGTCGACCTGCTGGCTGTCGTAGGGGTCGCCGCGCAGCGCGCTTGCCACTTCCGCCGAGCGACCCTCGGCCACGGTCAGCCACCACTCGCCGACGAACGAGGTCTCGGCGATGGCGTATGCCTCGAGCGCGAGGGCGCCGGCATCGACGATCACCACCGGCCGGCCGGGATCGACCGTCGGGAACGCGTGGAGGGAGCCGACGATCTCGATCGGCCATCGGCGGCTGAGCGAGCCGACGGCGAGGGTGTCGCCGACGTGCGAGCCGGTCCGCTCGAGGAAGCGGTCGGAGACGATCGCTGGCAGCGGGGCCTTGGCCAGGGCCGCGAGCCCGGCCGGCTGCAGGGAGAAGGTGACCTTGCCCGGCCCCTGCAGGTCACCGGACTGCGAGACGTCGATGCGCGGCGCGGCGCCGGGTCGCAACGGAATGACCCGGCCGGCCTCGAGCCCCTGGCTGGAGCGCCGCAGGAACTGAGCTCCCTCGCCGGTCGCCAGCGTCAGCGGCCGCCAATCCTCACCGCCGGGCTGTGCGCTCGTGGCGACGCGTTCGAGCTCGACGGAGCCGAGCGCGGCCGCGTCGGCCGGCAGCGTGGCAGCGAGCTCGACGGCCACCAGCTGGAGTGGGTAGGCGGGCCGAACGAGCGTGCCGTCGGCCAGCTTCGCGGTCAGGTTGACCACCGATCGCTGGCGTCCGCCATCGAACGTGGCGGGCGTACCGACGAACCGCTGCAGGAGCCCAGTGGCGTCGCGCGCGACGACCGCCGCACCGACGCCGGGCCAGCGGGGCGGAATCGGGGTCGGAAACGCCTCGTCCTCTACCCCCCGCAGGGAGACGTCGAGGTCAATCGCGAGGCGCTGCGGATCTCCGTCCAGCTCCGCGAGGTGCGGTGCCGCCGCGGCGCCCTTCAGCCGGCCGAGCAGATCGCCGAACGGCTCGTCGGCGAGGTCCGATCGGAAGGTGACCACCTGCCGGGCCAGGTCGGGCGCGAAGGCGAGCAGCTGGCCGCTGCCGGGCGCCCCGCTGACATCGAATGACTGGCGCACGACGCCCATCGCATTACCCACGCCCGGTAGCCGCCGGTACGCGTCACCGAGCCCCCAGCCGGGCAGCTGGCCGTGGCTCCAGGGCTCCACCCGCAGGTCCGCCCCGACCCGGTAGGCGGCCTGGTCCTGCTGCGACTGCAGCCACGTCCCCGAATAGGCGGCGGCGAACACGGCGAGCGAGGCGGCGAGCATGAGGAGGAGCGCGGAGCGCGAGTAGCGCAGGGGACGCCGGGCGAGCTGCCGCGACCCCAGCGCGCCGACCAGCCCGCGGCGCCGGCTGAGGAGCGACTCGACCAGCTCCGCCAGGAGCGGAACGATGCGCAGGGCGATGAGGGCACCGGCCAGCAGGCCGATCGCCGGAGCGGCGACGAGCAGCGGGTCGAGCCCGAGGCTCCCCTGCAGCGATCGAGTGAGCGGCGCGGCGTACTGGCGCAGCTGCCAGATCCCGATTCCGGCCAGCACGACGAGGGCGAGGTCGAGGCCGATGCGTTGCGCGAGCCCGCGCCGGCCCTGTCGTCCGACCGCGCGCCGGACGTCAGCCAGGGGGCTCACCGATACGAGCAACGGGACGACGAGAGCGAGCAGACAGCCGAGGCCGGCGGCCGCCGCCGCCAGCATCGCGGGGTCGCCGACGCGCGGCTCGAGGCTGAGGCCAACCGCGGCGAGCGGTCCCACCACGTTGAACGCGCGGAGCACGCCGGCGGCCAGCCAGGGGCCGACGAGGGCGGCCGGAACGGCGAGCAGACTGGCCTCCATCAGGCCCATCGCCGCCACGTGAAAGGCACCGGCGCCGCGCGAGCGCAGCAGCGCGGTCTCGATTCGCCGCCGCTCGACGATCAGGCCCGCGACCAGGACCAGGGCGTAGCCCGCCAGGACCGCGAGCTGCGCGGTGAGCACCAGCACCGCGGTCCGGCTCACGAGCAGGGAGCGCTCGAGGCCCGCGAGGATCGCCCCCAGCCTCGTCTCGACCCGGATGCCGCGGAAGTCACCAACCTCGCCTGCCAGCCGCCCGCCCAGGCCGTCGACCGCCTCGCGCAGCCCGGTCGCGTCCGCCAGGCTGATCCGATTGAATGCCGGGAAGACACGCCACGTCAGCTCCGCCTTGCCGCCGATCACGCGATGCATCAGGTCGTCCCGCGTGACCACCAGCGGCCCTATGGTGGTGAACGATCCACTCGTCGCAATGCCATCGAGCTCGAGCTGGTCGCCCCACCAATACGGATCGTCGCGGCGCGCGACGCGGTAAAGGCCGACGACCTCGGCGTCGACGCGGTGTGTCGCGTCGGTGCTGCTGGCGACCTGCAGCCGGTCGCCGACGGCGAGCCCAAGTTGGGCGGCTGCGGGCTCGGAGAGCGCGGCCTGGACCGGCCCATGGGCCGCGCTGAGCGGCCACGTGCCGCCACTCAGCTCAGCGTGGCGCTCGATCGCGTCGTAGCTGCCGAACACCACCAGCCTGTTCGCCTGCCGCTGGCCGGGCAACCCGAACGATTCCGACCGGGCGAGCCTGAGGACCTCTCCTCCGGTGTGTCCGAGCGCGGATTGCAGGTCCGAGCCGATCGCCGCCTCGATCGCCGAAGCCGCCGCACCCGGCTCGCGGCGCGTGCGGACCTGGATATTCGCCTCGGTCGGCGGAGCGTCGAGCAGCGCTCGCTGGAGGCCGCTCACCGACGCCGCGTCGCCGTAGATGACGCCCGCCGAGAGGAGGGTGGTGGCGGAGAGGATCACCAGCCAGGCGGCCTCGACCATCAGCCAGTCGGCGCTGCTTCGCTGAACGACGATGCCCCAGGCAGCGCGAAAGACCTGTAGCAACTGGCAACCCCTGGCGGATCCCTCCCACGAGACTACCCGTCGTGGCGGCGCTTGGTTCAGGTCAGGGCGAGTTCAGCCGCTCAGGCGTTCCAGCGCCGCGAGCGGCAGCCAGGTCCAGTCGGGCCGGTTGCTCGCCTCGTAGCGCACCTCGTAGCAGGCCTTTTGCAGCTCGAAAGCGCGCAGCAGCCCCTCGTCGGCACGGGTCGCGTCGTAGGCCGCGAGCAGCGCCGCTCGCGATGCGGCGAGCCACGTATCGACGTTGAAGTCCGCGGCGTGGGCACCCCCCTCCGCCGTGCGGCCGGCGTAGTCGAGGCTGCGCAGCATGCCGGCCACGTCCCGGAGCGGCGAGGCCGGTCGACGGCGATCGGCGAGCGGCCGGGCCGGCTCCCCCTCGAAGTCGATCACCGCGAGGCTCCCGTCATCGGTCACCAGCAGCTGCCCGAGGTGATAGTCGCCGTGGATTCGCGTGACCTGCGCGGTAGCCCCGGCCGAGCCGAATGCCTCGGCGAAGGTGGCACGGATCGACGGCCCGAGGCGCAGCAGGCGCTCGTGCTGCGCTCCGCTCAGGGCCGCAATGGCGTCGACGAGCTCACGCTCCCCGTCGGCACGCCACGCCGCCAGCTCCCGCACAGTGGCCGCTCGCGCCGGAAACGACGCATCCTCGGGTCGCGAGGCAAGCGCGCGATGAAGGTCGCTCGTGACCGCGCCGATACGTGCCACCGACCGGATCGAGGCGTGGAGGTCGGTCGCGAGCAGGGCGAGCATCTCGCTCCATCCGTCGCCCCGCGACCGAACAAACGCCTGCAGCATGCCCACCGCGGAGGGCGCTGATCCATCGGCCGGCGCGAAATGTACCGCTCCTGCGAGCGTCGGGGTCGCGGCGAAGCCGACCTCGGTCAGGAACGCGCTCATCTCGAGATCGGGGTTCTCGCCGGCCTCGAGCTGGCGATAGATCTTCAGGATGAGGCGCTCACCGAGGACGACCGACGTGTTCGTCTGCTCGACTCCGAGCCGCCGCTCCTCGAGCCCGTCGGTCATGAGCCGCGGGAGCGCCGGAGTGGCGTCGAAGCGGAACTGGCCGGAGCCCGCCGGAAGCTGGGCGCCAGTCGCCATGCGCTGGACGATCGCCGCCCACGCCCCCTCGCCATCGCGCGGCTCCCGCCAACGCGCGCCGTCATCGATGGCGGGGACGAGGTAGCGGTCTTCTCCCCCATCGGCGTAGCGAGCGGCCAGGATCAGAAGCCAGGCATTGCCGAGGAGCGGAGCGCGATCGGCCTCCACCACCGAGGCGATGGGCCGATGCTTGGCTCGGAACCAGCGCTGGCGGACGAGCCACTCCGGAGTGAAGGCCGACGTGGGAGGGACCGGGCTCACCGGCGCCCGCGGTCAGGCGGTGGCATCGGTCAATTCGAACCAGAGGAAGTCGTGCGGGCCAAGGGTGAGCAGGTAGGGGAGCTCGCCGATCCGCGGGAACGGGACCCTCCCGATCAGCTCACGAGGCACCTTGCCCTCGTAGCGGCTCAGGTCGAGCTCGACGAACTGGGCGAAGCGCGAGAGGTTGGCGACGCACAGGATCGTCGCATCCTCTCCCTTGCGCAGGTACGCCAGCACGCGCCGATTGTCGGGGTGCACGAACTCGAGCTCGCCGCGCCCGAAGACCGGATGCTCCTTGCGGACGCGGATGATGCGTTTCATCCAGTTGAGCAGCGAGCCCGGAAGACGCCGCTGGGCCTCGACGTTGACCGCCTGATAGCCGTACACCGGGTCGACCACCGGTGGCGAGTAGAGGGCTGCGGCATCCGCGGTGCTGAACCCCGCGTTGCGGTCGGGGGTCCATTGCATCGGGGTGCGCACTCCGTTGCGATCGCCGAGGTAGACGTTGTCGCCCATCCCGATCTCGTCACCGTAGTACACGACCGGGGTGCCCTTGAGCGAGAAGAGAAGCGAGTTGAGCAGCTCCAGCCGGCGGCGGCTGTTCTCGACGAGCGGCGCGAGCCTGCGGCGGATGCCGAGGTTGATGCGGGCCCGGGTGTCGGCGGCGTACTCGCTGTACATGTAGTCCCGCTCTTCGTCGGTCACCATCTCGAGCGTCAGCTCGTCGTGGTTGCGGAGGAAGATCGCCCACTGGCAGTCGTCCGGGATCTCTGGGGTCTGCTGCATGATCTCGACGATCGGAAAGCGATCCTCCCGGCGCAGCGCGATCCAGATCCGCGGCATGAGCGGAAAGTGAAAGGCCATCTGGCATTCGTCGCCCTCGCCGAAGTACGGCCTGACGTCGGGCGGCCATTGGTTTGCCTCCGCCAGGAGCATGCGCCCGGGGTGGCGTGCGTCCATCTCGGCCCGCAAGCGCTTGAGGACCGCGTGCGTCTCGGGCAGGTTCTCGCAGCTCGTACCTTCGCGCTCGACGAGGTAGGGCACGGCATCGAGGCGCAGCCCGTCGACGCCCAGGTCGAGCCAGAAGCGCATGACCCGCAGCATGGCGCGAATCACCGCAGGGTTGTCGTAGTTCAGATCCGGCTGGTGGCTGAAGAAGCGGTGCCAGTAGTACTGCCGCGACTCGTTGTCCCAGGCCCAGTTGCTGGTCTCGGTGTCTGTGAAGATGATCCGGGCGTCGGTGTAGCGCTGGTCGGTGTCGGACCACACGTACCAGTCGCGCTTCGGGCTGCGGCGGTCCGAGCGAGCCTCGACGAACCACGGGTGCTGATCGCTGCTGTGGTTGATGACGAGCTCGGTGATGACCCGCAGTCCGCGGCGGTGTGCTTCGCGCACGAACGTGCGGAATTGGGCGAGCGTGCCGTAGTCGGGGTGCACGTTCGTGTAATCCGCGATGTCATAGCCGTCGTCGCGCAGCGGCGAGGGATAGAAGGGGAGGAGCCAGATCGCGGTCACGCCGAGCTCGGCCACGTAGTCGAGCTTCGCGGTCAGTCCCCCGAAATCTCCGATTCCGTCACCGCTGGCGTCGTAGAACGCCTTCACGTGCAGCTGGTAGACGACCGCGTCCTTGTACCAGAGCGGATCGTCACGGAGCAGCTGCGGTGCGCCGCCCTCCGGCCGGCGCGTCGCGCGACGGACGCTCACCGCGGGAGAACCCTCACGGCTCGAGCCGGGCCAGCGTGAAGATGCGGAATGGCTCAGCCGCCGGGTCGAGGTCGAGTGCCAGGTCGGCGCCACGCTCCGCGTGAGAGCGGCCGGTCATCAGGTCGGTGTACCGGTAGCGGTCCCTCCAGCCGATCCCGATCGCCGGAAGGTCGGGATGGAGCACCGCCCGCTCGGCGCGGGCGGGATCGCAGTTCACCGCCACGTAGACGGGGTCCCGCCAGGCGTAGGGATGCCCGGTCAGCGGGTCCCTGGCCCCGTCCGGCAGAGCCTTGCGATAGAAGAGGGTGCGCTCGCCGCTCACCGGCTCGAAGCGCAGGTTGTCGTAGAGCTGCAGGGCCGGCCGGGTGGCGCGAAGCCCGTTGAGTGCGGCGAGGAGGGGCTTGATGTTGCCCGGCGCGTCCCAGTCTCGGACCCGGACCTCGTACTTTTCGGAGTCGAGGTACTCCTCCCGATCGGACAGGCGCTCGGACTCGCACAGCTCCCACCCCGAGTAGATCCCGTACGCGCTGGAGAGCGTCGCCGCCAGCACGCTCCGGATCACGAACGCCGCCCGCCCCGCGTCGAGGTGGTGCGGGTTGATATCCGGCGTGTTCGTGAACAGGTTGCCGCGGAAATACTCCCGCATCTCGCCCTGGGTCAGCTCGGTCATGTACTCGCGCAGCTCCGCCGCCGTCTCCCGCCAGGTGAAGTAGGTGTAGGACTGGGTGAAGCCCGCCTTCGCCAGAAGCTGCATCATCTTCGGCCGGGTGAAGGCCTCGCTCAGGAAGATCACCTCGGGATGCTCCCGCTGGACCTCGCGAATGAGCCACGACCAGAACGGGATCGGCTTGGTGTGCGGATTGTCGATCCGGAAGATGCGCACCCCGCGCCGAACCCACGTGAGCACGACGTCGAGCACCTCGCGCCACAGCTCCTCGCGGACCTCCGCGTCGGGTCCGTAGAAGTCGATCGGGTAGATGTCCTCGTACTTCTTCGGCGGATTCTCCGCGTACTTGATGGTTCCATCTGGGCCGCGGCGGAACCAGCCAGGATGCTCCTTGACGTAGGGGTGATCGGGCGACACCTGCAGCGCGAGATCGAGCGCCAGCTCCATGCCGTGCGTCTCGACCGCCTCGCGGAAGTGGCTGAACTGCTCGATCCCACCCAGCTCGGGAGCGACGCTTCTGTGCCCACCATCGTCCGACCCGATCGCGTACGGGCTGCCGACGTCGGTCGATCCGGCGGTCACCGCGTTGTTGCGGCCCTTGCGGTTCGTGCGGCCGATGGGGTGGATGGGCGGCAGATACACGACCTGGAAGCCAAGCGCCGCGATCTCGGGGAGCCGCCACTCAGCCTCGACGAGGGTGGTTGACTGGCCGGGGCGTCTGCCCTGGGAGCGGGGGAAGAGCTCGTACCAGGCGCCGTAGCGCGCCCGTTCACGATCGACCACCAGCTGCAGCTCGGGGTGGCGGGTCGCGTAGCTGCGATCGGCATGGCGCCGCGCCGCGGCGTGGATCTCGTCGGAGACGAGGGCAGCGACCCGGTTCGCCTCGCTGCGCGCGCGACGGGAGCGGGCGACGGCCTCGGCCAGCAGCCGTGCGTCGTTGCTCGCACCAGCGGCCTCGGCGCGATGCGATGCGGCTTCCAGCAGCAGCCAGCCCTCCTCGAGCTCGGATGGGACCGGGACACCGGCGGCAACCTTCCGGCTCAGGCCCTGGCGCCACGTGCCGAACTGGTCCCGCCACGCCTCGACCGTGTAGAGATGCCATCGATTGCGGGTCAGATCCGCGCTCGCCGACCAGCGGTCGTTGTCGATCAGGCGCATCGGCGAGCGCCGCCAGTCGGCTTCGTCGTCCGCCCGGATCATGAGCTCCGCGTCGAGCAGGTCGTGGTTGTCGGCAAAGATGTCGGCGGTGACCAAGAGCTCGTCGCCGACGATCCGCTTCACCGGGTGCCGCCCGCCGTCGAGCTGCGGCCACAGGCGCTCGATGACCACGCTGCGGCGCGTGCCGACCGCGTCGGCCCCGGGCTCGCGGCCGCTCGGCTCGTCGCCCGCCCGGTTGGCCAGCACCGCAGCGGCGACCTGCTTGACGCTGGATCGAAGTGTTGTCATCTCTTGAAGGCAACCCTACCCGATTGCATGCGCGTCGTGACCAGCCACGACCACGTTCGAACCGTCCAGCCCCGGCCCGCGGTACCCTCCCCAGATGCTGCCCAAACGCCGCTCGGCCGTGGTGTGCCTGGTCGGGCTCATCGTGCTTGCCGCGTGCGGGCCGAGCCCACAACCATCAGCGTCCGGCTCGGCGGCGTCCGGCTCGGCAGCATCGCGCGCGCCCGAGGCGAGCGCTTCAGAGGTGGCGACGGCACCCCCGCCGTCGCCGACCGTTCCCGCCGCGGCGCCCAGGGTTGTCCTGGCCATGGTGGCGTCCGGCCTCACCGACCCTGTAGGCGTGACGAGCGCCGGCGACCGGCGCCTGTACGTGAACGAGCGCGAGGGCCGCGTGATGGCAGTCGATCCCGATGGGAGCACCCACCTGTTCGGGGACCTGAGCGACCGGGTCGTTGCCGGCGGGGAGCGAGGCCTCCTGGGGCTCGCCTTTCATCCGGACTATCAGCACAACCGGCGGCTCTTCGTCGACTACACCCGGGCGGGCGCGGGAGGCGACGAGGGCGACACCGTGATCGCCGAGCTCCGCGCATCGGCGGATGGCAGCACGGTCGATCCGGCCAGCGAACGAGTCCTGCTCACCGTCGATCAGCCCGCCGCAAATCACAATGGCGGCCAGCTCGCATTCGGTCCGGATGGCTACCTGTACATCGGGTTCGGCGATGGCGGCGGCGCGGGGGACCGGTTCGGCAACGCGCAGCGGACCGACGCGCTCCTCGGCTCGATCCTGCGCATCGACGTGGACGCCGCGCCTGCCGATGGAAAGCCCTACGCCATCCCGCCCGACAATCCCTTCGTGGGGGGTGGTGGCGCGCCGGAGGTGTGGGCCAAGGGACTCCGCAACCCGTGGCGCTTCAGCTTCGACGTCCCCGGGTCGTCGCTCTGGATCGGCGACGTCGGCCAGGGTGCGTACGAGGAGGTGGACCGCGCGCCGATCGAGAGCCGCGCCGTGAACTACGGCTGGCCGATCCTGGAGGGGGGCCACTGCTACGCATCGGATCCCTGCAAGGCGCCAGCGGACTACCAGCCGCCTGTGACCGAGTACACCCACGCGGACGGGTGCTCGGTGACGGGCGGGTATGTCTACCGTGGCGAGGCGGAGGTCGCCCTCCGCGGGTTCTACCTGTTCGGCGACTATTGCAGCGGGAACCTGTGGGCGATCCGGGCCGACGCGGCCGCGCCGCGGGGCGGCACGAAGGCGCCCCAGCTCGTCCTCGCAACCGGGCTGGCGATCAGCTCGTTCGGCCTGGATGCGGCCGGAGAGCTCTACCTCGCCGACCTCTCCGGGGGAGCCATCTATCGCATCACAGCGCCCCAAGCGCCCGCAGGCTGACCCAGCGTCCGTGCCCGATCACCAGGTGATCGAGCAGGTCGATGTCAAGCAGGCGGCCCGCAGCGGCCAGCTCGCCGGTGATGCGCAGATCCTCGCTCGAGGGGGCGGGGTCACCCGACGGGTGGTTGTGGACGACCACCGCAGCTGCCGCCTGGCGGCGAACGGCTGAGCGGTACACCTCCCCGACCCGCACCGATGAGCCGGCGAGGTTGCCGTGGTAGACGGTCTCGACAGCCGTGACCGTGTTCTTCGTGTTCAGCAGGATGACCCGCAGCTCCTCTCGCTCGAGGTGGCCCATCGCCGGCACCAGTCGCTCGGCCAGGTCCGCCGGCGTCCGGATCTGCCAGCCCGCTCGCGGCCACGCCGCAGCCCAGCGGCGTCCGAGCTCGAATGCGGCGACGATGGTGGCCGCCTCGCCGCAGTGGAGCTCCTCGGGATGCGCGTCAGCGAGACCCGTCAGCCCATCGTGGGTGTCGAGCAGGGCGCGGGCTCGCGTCAGCGACCCCGTCCGGCCGCCGAGCAGGATCGCAAGCAGCTCGTCGCTGGCGAGCGCCGCCGAGCCGAGGAGGGCAAGGCGGGCGGCTGGAGCAGTCTCCGCATGGTCGCCTGGGCGAAGCCGGATCGGTGCCGGGCGCATGGAAGCGAGCTTACCGAGCATCGCTCACTACAGGCTTACTGCCGGCTTACGGCTGGGCCGCAGGTCAGACCGGAAGCTTCAGCAGGTCGTAGCGAAATGCGAGAGCGAGCGCGACCGAGATCCCGTTGACGGTGGCGTGCATGACCATCGTCGCCAGCAGGCTCCGCGTCCGCTCGTAGACGAGAGCCAGACCGATCCCGAGCAGGAAGATCGGGAGCAGCGCGAGCAGCGAGCCGTGGATGAGGGCGAAGAGGCCGGCCGAGCCGAACAGCGCCCATCGGTAGCCGTGCTCGCGGAGCCATGCGTTGAAAACGACCCCCCGAAAGAAGAGCTCCTCCGCGACCGGCGCCACGATGACGACCGCCGGCACGGCGATCACCGGATCGACGATCGAGAGCGCCTGCTCCGCGGCCTGGGGTTCCGGGGCGATGCCTGCCGAGGTGAGGAGCCAGGCCGCCAGGATCGATGCCAGCGAGGCGCCGACCCACGCCATCAGCCCGAAGCCCAGGCCCATGCCCACCGATCGGGCCAGGGTCGAGCGACCGACCAGGGAGAGACCATGCAGGGCATCGGGTAGCAGGACGAAGAGCCCAGTGACCACGAGCAATGCGACCTGCGTCGAAGTGAGGAGCACCAGTGCGCCAAGCTCGGTCATCTGGCCGTGGCCGAGCACGAGCACGCTCGCATCCGCGCTGAATGGCAGGACGGTGGCAGTCGAGGCAAACACCGCGAGAAAGAGGAGGACGAAGATCGACGGGCCACGATATCGCGCCGACGGCAGCCCGCGCCGCACCATCACGCCGCGGAGCGCGAGCCAGACGAGGCCGCACCCTAGGACGATCCCGCCGGCGAGGGCGCCCCACGCGAAGATCTCCGACCGCGGTAAGCGCAGCTGGCCCGCCTGCGTCGCGGCGAGCGCACCGAGGCCGATCACCAGCGCCAGCGCGCCGAGGACGATCGCCAGCCACCCTGGCCACGACGGCCAGCGCGGATCGGAAGCGGGCGGCAACACCCATCCGTTGGATGGGCCCATCGGGGCGGGGCTGGGAGACGGCGGCGCCGTCTCCTCCTCGGTCACCGGACGACCGGGGTCAGGTGTTGGCGATGCCGCGCAACCGCGCCTGCTCGGCGGTCAGGTCGGACGGTCGGCGCTCCTCGCGCTCCAGCTCCACGGCAGCGGGTGCATGGGTCCGGGCGGCCCCACGCTCGGCCCAGTCGAACTCGCTGCCGCAGTACGCGCACAGCGACCAGCTCGGCTCCGCCAGCCGATTGCAGGACGGACAGACCCGATGCAGGCGCGTGCGGCAGTTCGGGCAGACCAGCCAGTCGCTCTCGACGCGATCGCGACAGACCGGGCAGAGCTGGTTCTTCTCCACCTCTGCGAGGAGCGTCTCCTCGGCGAGAGAGCGCTCGTAGACCTCCGCCAGCGTCTCGCGCGGCCGGACGATCAGATAGAGGACGACGGCGAAGATGAAGAGCACCGGGGTGAAGAAGATGATCAGCCCTGCCGCGAAGTAGGGCAGGATCGGGTTCTCCGTGCGCGCCTGCATGTCGCGGAACGCCCAGTAGGCGGTGCCGAGCCAGAGGAGCAGGACGTAGACCTTGACCATGTCACCAACCAGCCCGACGATCGGGTTGTTGATGAAGTCACTCCAGATCTTTCCGGGATCCGGCAGGCCGTCAGGCATGAGGTAGGGGCCTCTTGTACGTCTCGTGAGCGTCGACCAGCTCGGCCGACCCGTCGGCCATCCTAGCACGTGACATACCGACCGTCCGGTCCGCGGCCAGGCGGGCGAGTGTTTCCACGAGCAGGCTGATGCTCGGCAGCGAGCACGCGGTCGGCGAGCGCGGCGGCATCGTCCGCGAGATCGACCGGCACCGGCGCCTGCGCGAGGATCGGTCCAGCGTCGAGCTCGGGGGTGACCTCGTGGATGGTGACCCCCGTCTCCGTCTCGCCTGCGGCAAGCACCGCCGCGTGCACCGCGAGGCCCACCATCCCCCGGCCGCCGTGCGCCGGCAGCAGCGATGGATGGACGTTGATGGTCGGACCCGCGAAGGCATCGAAATAGCTCTTCGCCAGGAGCTGGTCGTAGCCGGCCAGCAGAGCCAGCTCGCACGACGCCTCGGTAAGAGCTCGGCCGATGGCCGCGTCGCGCGCCTCCGCATCGGCAAAGTCGGCGCGCCGGAGCGTCGCTCGACGGAATGCCGAACCGGGCGGCGACCGCGAGCGCCGGGATCCCTGGCCGGTTGCTGATCACGATCACCGGCTGGAGACCGCGGATGTGGGCCGCGAGGACCGCCTCCAGGTTCGAACCCCGTCCCGAAACCAGGATGCCGAGCTTCACGAGGAGCGCGTTGGGATGCTCAGCTGGGCTACAGGAATGCGACGCGCGGGCCATCCGCACTCGTCGGGACCACGCGTCCGAGCTCCACCGCCTCGGGAACCGCGCCCTGTGCCGTGGAAACGAGATCGGGGCGCACGACGAAGGTGAGGCCGATCCCCAGGTTGAAGGTCCGCACCATCTCGTCGTCCGGGATGTCACCGCGCTCCTGGAGCAGGCTGAAGATGCGCGGGACCTGCCACGAGCCGGTCTCGATCTCGACTCCCATGCCACCCGGCAGCGTGCGCGGGATGTTGTCGATCCATCCGCCGCCGGTCAGGTGCGCGAGGGTGAGCAGGTCCCCGCCCGCCTCGCGCAGGGAGCGGCGCAGGATCCGGATCTCGTCGAGGTACGACCGATGCGGCCTCGAGCAGCTCGTCCCCGACGGTCCCGTCCAGCCCGGGCAGGGTCCGCCCCCACTCGTCCTCGGGAAGGATGCGCCGGGCGAGCGAGTAGCCGTTCGTATGCAGGCCATTCGACGCCAACCCGAAGACGACGTCGCCGGCCCGGACCTGCGCCCCGTCGATCAGGTCGGCGCGCGCCACCACCCCGACGATGAAGCCGGCGAGGTCAAAGTCGTCGTCGCGGTAGAGGTCCGGCAGCTCGGCGGTCTCGCCGCCGACGAGCGGGATCCCGACCGCGGCGCAGGCGTTCGCCACGCCCGCCACGATCTCCGCCACCACTTCGGCCCGCAGCTTCCCGATTCCCACGTAGTCGAGGAAGAAGAGCGGATCGGCGCCGGTCACCGCGATGTCATTCACGCAGTGGTTGACCACGTCGATGCCGATCGTGTCGTGGCGGGCGAGTGCGATCGCAACCTTCAGCTTCGTTCCCACGCCGTCGGTGCTCGCCACCAGCACCGGATCCGGATGCGTCGACGGGTCGAAACGGAAGAGCGAGCCGAAGCCGCCGACCCCGCCGAGCACCGCCGGCGTGGTGGTGGTCGCCGCGGAGCGGGCGATCAGCTGCAGGGCGCGCTGTGCCTCGTCGATGTCGACGCCCGCCTCGCGGTAGCTGCGTGCCACGATGGTCAGCCGCGCTCGAGCGCGAACTTGTCGACGTCGAGCGGCACGTCGGTCGGGTAGTCGCCGTTGAAGCAGGCAGTGCAATGGCCGCCGCCGCTCCCCCTTCCGACCGCGGCCAGAAGCCCCTCCTCGGACAGGTAGCCGAGCGTATCGGCGGCGATGGCGATGCGGATCTCCTCGGTCGAGTGGGTCGCCGCGATCAGCTCGCTGCGCCGACCGGTGTCCACGCCCATGTAGCACGGGAAGCGCATCTGCGGGGAGTGGATCCGCACGTGAACCTCTGCAGCTCCGGCGCGCCGCAGCATGCCCACGATCGGCCCGGTCGTGGTGCCGCGCACGATCGAGTCGTCGACGACCACCACGCGCTTTCCGGCGAGCACCTCGGGGAGCGGGTTGAACTTCATGCGGACCGCCTGGTCGCGGCCGCTCTGCGCGGGCTGGATGAACGTGCGACCCACGTAGCGGGACTTGATCAGTCCCTCGCGGAACGGAAGGCCCGACTGCTCCGCGTACCCGATCGCGGCGGGGATCGCGGAGTCGGGCACGGGGATGACGAGGTCGGCGTCCGCCGGATGCTCGATGGCCAGCTGCCGACCCATCCGCAGCCGCGCCTCGTACAGGAGACGCCCGTTGATCACGCTGTCCGGCCGGGCGAGATACACGTACTCGAAGACGCAGAGACGCTCGCCCGGCCCCTGGACCGTCGGGCGCAGCGAGTGAACGCCGGCGTCGTCGATGGTCAGGATCTCGCCGGCCTCCACGTCGCGCACGAACTGCGCGCCCATCGCGTCGAGGCCGGCGCTCTCCGACGCTACCGCCCAGCCGGCGGGGCGCCCATCGGCGCCGTGCAGCCGCCCGAGCGCAAGCGGTCGGAAGCCGATCGGGTCCCGAGCAGCGATCAGCGCACGCTCGGTGAGCATCGTGAAGGTGAAGGCGCCCATGGCCCGGTGGAAGGCATGCTCGACCCGCTGTCCCCAGCTGCGCCCCGGGGCATGTGCGATCAGCTTGGCGAGCACTTCCGTATCGCTGGCCGTGACGAACTCGACCCCCTGCTCGACCATCTCGTCGCGCAACCAGGTGGCGTTCACCAGGTTTCCGTTGTGGCCGAGCATCAGCTCGCCCAGGTCGCTCTGGGCGTAGACCGGCTGCACGTTGGGAAGCGTGTTCGAGCCGGTCGTGCTGTAGCGCGTATGACCGATCGCCCAGGCGCGCCTCGCCGCCGCCCTCCCCGCCCTCGAGGCGACCCAGGGTCTCCTCGTCGAAGACCTGTGTCACGAGGCCGATTCGCTTATGGAGCTTCAGCGCGGCGCCGTCACTGACCGCGATCCCGGCCGACTCCTGCCCACGATGCTGCAGGGCGTGGAGGCCGAAATAGGCGAGGCGGGCGACCGGCAGGCCCGGGGCGTAGATGCCGATCACGCCGCACTCCTCGCGCGGACCGTGGGGCTCGTAGAGAGGCAGCTCAGCCGGTGGGCGGGGACCGATCACGCGTCGCGTGGCTCGCAAGCGGGCACGCCGGCCAGTCTACAGCCCGGGACGCGGCCGGGCGGCGCTCTCTTCGCGATCCGCGGCCGAGAGTACGGGCGAGGGTACTGCACCCGACCCCACTTCCCCCCAAAGCGCTGCCGTGACGGCGGGTGCACGTCGGCACCGGGTGACCAACAGGCCATGGCCGATCGGCCGCACCGGCCCCATCCTGCAGGCAGTCGTCCAGCCATCATCGAGAGGTTCATGCTCCGCTTCGCACGCGCGCTCGGGTTCCTGGCTCCGATAGCCGTGGCGCTCTGCCTTTCGGTGGTCGTGTCGCTTGTGACCGAGGCATCGGACCGCGAGCGCACCGTCCTCCTCACCCTGGTCGCGCTGTCCGTGGTCGCCGGGATGACGACCACGGCCCTGATCGCGTGGAGCTATTTCGGCTGGCGTCTCAATCGCATCGCACGGGCGCTGGAGACCACGCTCGAGCTCGACGCCCCGATTCACCTCCGGGAATCCGGGGTACCCGCGGAGCGGCGCCTCGCGCAGGCCTTCAACGCCGCCGCCGGGGCGTTCCTGCAGGTGGAGGCTCGCGCCACGCACGACCGGCTGACCGGGATTGCCAACCGCGAGACGCTCCTGATCGCGCTTGGCGCCGAGATCGAGCGCGCCACGCGCCACTACAAGCCGCTCTCGGTCGCGTTCATCGACATCGACCGTTTCAAGCCGGTCAACGACACCTACGGCCACAACTCCGGCGATGCCGTGCTCCACCAGGTGGCCGGGCTCATCGCGGACAACATCCGCACCAGCGACATGTGCGGCCGCTACGGCGGCGAAGAGTTCATGCTGATCCTGCCCGAGACCACGTCCGAGGAGGCCGTCGTCCTCGCGGAGAAGCTGCGGGCGATCGTGATGGCCGACCCGCTGCAGATCGCCGATGGCCAGCGGCTCGGCGTGACGATCAGCATCGGCATCGCCGGCGGCCGAGGCAGCGAGCTGCAGCTCGATACGCCTGGTCGACCGTGCCGACGCGGCGATGTACGCCGCGAAGTCGCTCGGCCGCAATCGCACCTATCTCTTCCGCGACCTTGACGAGGGTGCGCCGGTCCGGCGCGCGCCCATCTCGTCCGAGCACCGGGCAGCGGCGAACGCCATCGGTCAGTGGGCGAACGACACCGCCGCCCAGGCACTGGCCTCGGTCCTCGCCCCGCAGCCGCATCATCGAGGCCGACCCTCGGACATGATCGCCGTCGCTGGCGACCGGCATCGCGCTCGAGCTCGGCCTGCCGCAGGAGGAGATCGAGCGAATTCGGATCGCGAGCCTGCTGCACGACCTCGGCAAGCTGGCCGTGCCGTCCGAGATCCTCGACAAGCCGTCGACCCTCTCCGACGGCGAGTGGCAGGCGATCGGCGAGCACCCGCGCATCGGGCAGGTGATCCTCGAGCAGGCCTCCGTCGCCTGCGCGACGCGATCCCCGTCGTCCTGCATCACCACGAGCGGTTCAACGGCGGCGGCTACCCGCACGGCCTGAAGGGGAACGAGATTCCGCTCGGCGCCCGCATCGTGGCGGTGGCGGACGCCTACCACGCGATGGTCCACGAGCGGCCATACAAGGGCGCGCGTGAGCCACGCGAAAGCGCTCGAGGAGCTGCGCGAGCACGCCGGGACGCAGTTCGACCCGGCCGTCGTGAAGGTCTTCTGCGACGTCTACGCCGACGGCGTTCCGCCCGACGGGCTCGAGGAGGTCTACCGCCTCCACGAGCGCGCACGCGACGGTGTCGAACGCCTTGAGCCGATCAGGGGTGCCCGTGGGGCTCCCCGCGCGCGGCCGCGCAAGCGGACGAGCTCGATTCGCGAGGCCGCCGGCTGATGGCCCGCGGCAGGATCGTCCTGGTTGCCGCGGGGGCGGCGGTCCTGTGGGCGCCGCCTCTCGCCATGGCACGCGGATCGTCGCTCGCGGGCGCGGCAACCCTGCCGCAAGGGCCCGACCTGCTGACCGCGGTGCTGGCCATCGGCCTTGCCGTCGTGGTCGCGGTGGCGCTGGTTGGCGGGCTCGTCGTGCGGGCCGCGCGCCGCCGTGACGATGAGCGACGCGGGCGAGCCGATGCTAGGGAGATCGCCGATCATCGCGCGCACAGTCGTGCGCATCTGCGCGTCACCGAGGATCCGATCGTGGCCAGCATGGCGCTCGAGGAGCGCCGCCGCCCAGGGCGGAAGCCCTAGAACCCGGTGCGGTAGGCCGCCTCCAGGTCGGCGAGCTTCGCCCGGAGCCCGGAGCCCAGCCGTAGCTCCGCTCCGCCGGCATCGCCGAGCCGCAGGCTCTCGACGCCTGCCGTCGCCGCCGCGGCCCGCATCGCCGGCACCCTCGAGGCCGTCACGGCGACGATCACGCGGCCAGTGCATTCTCCGAACAGGGCCGCGCTGCCCGGGACGCCATCCGGCAGGGCGACCGCTGCGCCGATACCCGATGCGATCGCCATGCGCGCCAGGGCGACGGCAAGACCGCCCACTGACAGGTCGTGTGCGCCGGCGACGAGCCCCCGGGCAGCGAGCTCGGGGAGCAGCCTCACCAGGCGCCCCGCGGCGGGCAGGTCCAGCGACGGGCGGCCGCCGTGCAGCCCGCGGCGCCAGGCGAGCTCGGAGGCGGCCAGGCTGCCCGGCTCGAAGCCGGGCGATCCCAGCAACCAGAGCTCGTCGGCTTCGTGCCAGCGCATGGGCAGGGCCAGGCTGCGATCCTCGAGCAGACCGACCGTGCCGATCACCGGTGTGGGGAGGATCGGTCCATCGGAGGTCTCGTTGTAGAGCGACACGTTTCCCGACACGACCGGGATCCCGAGCACCTCACACGCGCGTGCGATCCCGGCCACGGTCTCGGAGAGCTGCCAGTAGCCGTGCGGCTCCTCCGGCGAGCCGAGGTTGAGACAGTCGGTGATGCCGATCGGCGTCGCGCCGGTGCAGGCCACGTTCAGCGCCCCCTCGACCACCGCCGCGGCGCCCGCGAGCTTCGGGTCGAGCGCGCCGAGGCGGCCCGGTCCGTCGATGCTGATGGCCAGCCCGCGGGAGGTCCCCTTCACGCGAAGCAGCGCGGCGTCGCCCTCTCCCGGCCCGACAATCGTGTTCGTCCCGTTCATGTGGTCGTACTGGCGCCAGATCGGTTGGCGGCTGCGAACGTTCAGGGCCGCGAGCAGCTCGAGCAGCGTCGACAACGACGGCGTCTCCGCCGCCAGCGGCCCGAGGTCCTCGGCGCGGCGCGCCTCCAGGTCCGCGGTCGGAGCGGCCGGCAGAACGTACTGTGGCGCGTCATCCGCCAGGGCTCGTCCGGGCACCTCGCAGACGAGCTCGCCGCGCGAATAGCAGCGCAGGACAGGCTCATCGGTGACCTGTCCGATCGCCTCGGCGTGGAGGTCGTAGCGCGCGAAGACCGCCTGGACCTCGGCCTCGCGGCCGGCACGGACCACGATCAGCATCCGCTCCTGCGACTCGGAGAGGAGGACCTCGTACGGCGTCATCCCCGGTTCGCGTCGCGGGACGAGGTCGAGGTTGACCTCTGCGCCACTCTCGCCGCGCGAGGAGAGCTCGGCAAGCGCGCAGGTCAGGCCGGCGGCGCCGAGATCCTGCATGCCCAGCACCGCGTCCAGCCTGGCGAGCTCGAGGCAGGCCTCCATGAGCAGCTTCTCGAGGAATGGATTGCCGACCTGGACCGCCGGCCGGCGTTCCTCGCGATCGGCCCCGAGGGTCGCCGAGGCGAACGACGCACCCTGGATCCCATCTCGGCCGGTAGTGGCGCCGACCAGGAGCAGGACGTTGCCGGCGCCGACCGCGCGCGCCAGGGTGATCTCGTCATGGCGCGCGAGGCCGACGCACATTGCGTTGACCACCGGTTTGCCGCTGAACATCTCGTCGAAGAAGATCTCTCCTCCGACGTCGGGGATCGCCGATGCAGTTGCCGTAGCCGGCGATTCCGGCGACGACGCCCGCCCATCAGATAGCGGTTGCGGGCGGCGGCTGCGGGGTCGGTCGCGGCGTCCGGTTCGGGCGGACCGAATCGCAGCGAATTCAGGAGGGCGATCGGGCGCGCCCCCATGGTGAAAATGTCCCGGATGATGCCCCCAACCCCGGTCGCCGCACCCTGGTACGGCTCGACCGCGCTCGGGTGATTGTGCGACTCGACCTTGAACACGGCGGCCCAGCCGTCACCGATGTCGATCGCTCCGGCGTTCTCTCCGGGACCGACGAGGACACGCGCACCGCGGGTTGGGAGACTGCCGAGCAGCGGGCGCGAATGCTTGTACGCGCAGTGCTCGCTCCACATCGCCCCGAACATGCCGAGTTCGACGGCGTTCGGCGCGCGATCGAGACGCGCGACGACCGCGGCGTACTCGGACTCGGTCAGCCCATGGCGCTCGACCGGGGCGGCAACGGTCACGCCCGGCCGGCGGAGGGGGTCACGTGCTGCGGCCCGGGCTGGCCATCGGCGAGTCGCGGCCGATCTCTGCCAGCAGCGCGCCGGCGCTCACGGCTGCGGTACCCAGGAAGAGGAGCAGCGCGCCGAGCCCCGCGCTACCGAATCCGATCCGATCGAGCGCGACGCCCAGGCCGATGAGGCCAACCGCCATGGTCGCGATGCGCAGGTGCGGCACTGCCGGCAGGCTGGCCGAGACGAAGACCGTGGCGGCGATCAGGATCAGCAGGACGAGCAGGACCAGGTCGATCGGGTTGAGGTAGCTGAAGAAGATCACGACCAGGCCGACGATGGCGACGACTGCGCCGATGCCGATCAGCCACCCGGACAGCATCACTGGCCAGGTAATCGGCAGGTCGACCCGCGGCAGGGAGGAGGTCCGCGGCCCGGCCTCGGGCGCGGTTGCTGGCGGGGCTTCCTGCGGCTGGGCTCGCGTGGGCGGTGCCGGCGCGACAGCGGAGGCGACAGGCTCGGGGGCAGCCGCCTTTCCGGAAGGGGCGGCACCGCCTGCCTCGCGCACCTCGTCGAGCGGCTGGCCGCAGGTGGGGCAGAAGGCCGCGGTCTCATCGACCTCCGTCCCGCAGTTGGGACAGTAGTGGATCATGGCCTAGGCCCTGGCAAAGCGGGTCAGCGTCCCGATCAGCACGATCAGGCTGGCGAGGAAGAAGATGATCCCCGCTGGCGAGAGGTCGCGGAGCATGCCAACCAGGTCGCCCTGCCAGCTGCCGGCTACCTCGATCATCGCGAAGAGGACGATCAGCGCGACCGCCCAGAGGAGCCCGACCATGAGCCCGATCGTCTGGAGCGCGCGCGGCGCCGCACGAACAGCACCCCCGATCGCGAGCAGCACGAGCAGGGCGACCAGGATCGGCGCTCCTGCTCCGAAGCCGAAGTACGCCTGCTGCGCGAGCGTGCTGCTGTCCCCGGGGTAGGCCGACCAGAAGGCGGCGCCATAGCCACCGCTGCCGAAGGCCTGCGTGAAGAGGGAGTCGCCGCCGATCGCAAACGGGAGCACGTACGCGGTCGCGATCCCGATCGCCCCGATGAGCAGCACGATCGGTCCGAGGATCGCGGCCCGCCGAGCGGAACGCGCCGGCTGCGCCTCCTCGGATCCGGCCACTGCCGGCGGGACGTAGCCGGCGCTGGAGGTCCGCAGGTTGGCGCCGCAGTTCTGGCAGAAGGCGACTCCCGCGCGGTTGTGCGTCCCGCAGCGCGGGCAGCTCTGCGTGCCTTCTGGCGTGCCGGGTCGCTCAACGGTGGCAGCCACTCCGGCAGCGATGAGGCGCTGGCCACAGTTGCGGCAGAACGCGATTCCAGGACGGTTTTCGGTCCCGCACCGCGGGCATTGCGTGCTCTCCCCCACCTCGGTGGCCGGCACGCTGTGCGCAGAGGCCTCGGAAGCAACCGCCTCGTCGGCCGCTCCCGCGTTAGCCCACGTGGTGGGCGGCGCCGCATCGAATGCCTCCGCCTCGCTCGGCGGCGTGGAGGACCAGCCGCCATCCTCGTCGAGCCGGGGCGCAGGCTCGCCGATGGGTGCCTCCTCCGCGGGAGGCGGGGCGCTCTCGTACTCCGCCGTTGGCCAGGACGGCGCGCTTGCCTCGCCTCGCGGCTCCTCTGCGGCGGCAGGTTCGGCGATCGGCTGCTCGGATCGAGGCCCTTCGGGCACCGGCTCCTCCGATCGAGCCTCATCGGCCATGGGCTCCTCGGATCGAGGCTCGTCGACCAGCGGCGGCTCCATACCGGCGCCGCCCGCCGATGGCTCCTGGACCTGCTCGCCCTCGCTCGGCTCCGCCGGGAAGGGCTCGTCGGCAAGCGGCGGGTCGGCGGGGCGCTCCTGGGGCCCGGAAGCCTGCTCCGGGTCGTGGGCGTCGCGCTCGTCGTCCTGCATCGGTCAGCCTCCCTTGCGGCCGGTGGTGGGCTCGATCGGCCAGACCGGCCGGAACGGCCCGATCATAGCCGACGCTCCGCGGCTGCCGGTTGCTCCTGCAGCCAACGGGCCAGCGATCCGAAGAGGCGCAGTCCATGGTCACCGCCGAGCTCCGGATCCGACGCGCGTTCCGGATGCGGCATCAGGCCCAGGACGTTGCCCCGCTCGTTGACGATACCGGCAATCCCGCGAAGCGATCCATTCGGGTTGGCCCCTTCCGTCACGGCACCGGAGGAATCGGCGTAGCGGAGCACGACCCGGTTCGAGCTCTCGAGCTGGTCCAGGGTCGCCTCGTCGGCGAAGTACCTGCCCTCGCCATGGCTGATCGGGAGCCGGAGCAGATCGCCTGCGGCAAGGCCGCCGAGCCACGGCCCGACGCTCGCATCGCAGCGCAGCCATTGCCAGTCGCAGCGGAACTCGAGGTGGTCGTTTCGCAGGAGCGCGCCGGGCAGGATCCCCGCCTCGGTCAGGACCTGGAAGCCGTTGCAAGAGCCCAGCACGGCGCCACCCGCGCGGGCGAAGGCCTCGACCGCCGACATGATCGGGCTGAACCGCGCAAGGGCACCGGTGCGCAGATGATCGCCGTGAGCGAATCCTCCGGGCAGAACGACCGCGTCGGCAGGGCCGAGGTCAGCCTCCGTGTGCCACGCGAGCCGCGCGTGCCAGCCAAGCGCGTCCGCCACGTCAACGAAGTCACGCTCGCTCCACGTCCCCGGAAAGACGACGACCACGATCCGCGGAGCGGCAGCAATGGTCACGGGAGCGCGCCATCCGCGTCCTGCTGCTCGTCGGCGCGCAGCTCCCAGGTTGCCGTCTCCATCACCGGGTTGGCGAGCAGGCGGCGGCACATCTCTTCGACCGCCGCTTCGGCACCCGCCGCGTCGTCGATCTCGAACGCGATCCGAAGCAGCTTGCCCGCGCGCACGTCGGTCACCGTCTCGTAGCCGAGCGACCGCAGCCCCGAGGCGATGGTCTCGCCCTGCGGATCGGCGATCCCGGGGCGCAGCGTCACGCGGACCTCGGCCAGCCAGCGCATCTATGCCGCGGCCACGAGGACGCTCATCGCCACGCGCGGCCGGTGAGCCGCTCGAAGGCGGTCGCATAGCGGTCCCGCGTGCCGCGGATCACCTCCTCGGGGAGCTGCGGGGCGGGAGGCTCCCTGTCCCATCCCGAGCCGGCCACGAAGTCGCGCACGTACTGCTTGTCGAACGACGCGGGCGACGCACCGACCGCGTACGCTGCGCCATCCCAGAAGCGCGACGAGTCCGGCGTCAGGACCTCATCGATGAGGGCAAGCTCGCCGTCGATCCATCCAAACTCGAACTTCGTGTCGGCGAGGATGAGGCCGGAAGCCTCGGCGCGCTGGACCCCGGCCCGGTAGAGGGCCAGCGAGCGCTGCTCGAGCTCGGCGGCAAGATCCGTCACCGACCAGCGCGGCCAGCTGCGAGCGGCTGATGTTCTCGTCGTGCCCCACCTCCGCCTTGGTCGACGGGGTGAATATCGGCTCGGGAAGGCGCTCCGCCTCTCGCAGGCCGGGCGGCAGGGCATGGCCGCAGACTTCCCCCGTGCGCTGGTACTCGCTCCAGCCCGACCCCGCCAGGTAGCCGCGCACCACGCATTCGGCGTCGATCCGCTCCGCTCGACGGGCGAGCGTCACGCGGCCCGCGAGCTCCGGCAGCCGCACCGCATCAGGCAGGTCCGCCTCGTCGACCGACAGGAAATGGGTCGGCCCGAGGCCCGCGAGCGCCTCGAACCACCAGGCCGACAGCTGCGTCAGGATCCGTCCCTTGTCCGGGATCGGCTGCTCGAACACGACGTCGAACGCGGAGAGCCGATCCGTCGCCACCAGCAGCAGATGATCGGGGTCGACCTCGTATGTCTCGCGAACCTTGCCGCGATGGATCAGGCGAAGCTCGGGGATCGTGCTCGTCAGCAGGGTCATGGCAGGTCCTCGCTGCTGCCCTCGTCGGGCTCGTCGGGGGGTGGTTGATAGGGCGACGGCTCGACGCGGAAGCGCCGTCGCGTGATCTCCTCGACCTGGTCAAGGAGGGAAAGGATGACCAGGATCAGGACGGTGCCGGTGGCTGCGACCACGAACAGGCCCGCGCCGGCGGCGGTGCCGATGGCTGCCACGGACCAGAGCGACGCGGCGGTCGTCAGGCCCCTGATATGGCCCCGGTACTGGAGAATCGTGCCCGCACCGATGAATCCGATGCCCGACACGATCTGGGCGGCGATGCGCGTGGGATCAACGTTCGAGCCGCTGAAGCCGAAGGCGCTCACCACGGTGAAGAGCGCAGCTCCCAGCGCCACGAGGCTGTGGGTGCGGAAGCCGGCGGGCTGGCGGTGAAGCTCGCGCTCGAAGCCGATGATCGCCCCCAGGACCAGGCCGATCGTCAGCCGCAGCGCCAGGTTGAGCTCGGTCTCGACCGACAGGTCCGGGTTCACGTCGCCGCCGCCTCCTCGCGCGCCGCGGGCTCTCGCGTCCTCCCGGCGCCAAGCTCGAGCGACCACCATGCCGCGACGAAGGTGTGCACGGCGCCGCCGGCCAGGACGAGGCAGAGCCAGATCGCCACGAAGCCTACCAGCAGCAGCGGGGCGCCCGAGGTCATCGCCCGTCCTTCGACCAGCGCCTCCTCGATGGGTGCCCAGAGAACCCGCAGCAGCAGCGCGCAGAAGAGCAGATACGCTGCCTGGAGCACGAACGAGGCCGCCGCCAGGCCGATCCGCCGCAAAGGCCGATGCCCGAGATCACGCAGCGCGCCGACGACGGCATCTCCGAAGGGGACCGCGCGATCCGGCGCGAGGCGCCGCGCGGCCGCAGCCACGAATGCCTGGCCGGCGAGGATCGCCAGCAGCAGCGCGACGGCGTACGGGGCGACCCTTCCCGCGACCCGCATCCAGGCAGCTGCCACCGATATCGGGCGACTGCAGCTCACCGATCGCCGCGGCAGCGGCGGCGGCGCTCAGCGCCACGAAGGCAGCCACGGCAGGCAGCGCCCCGAGGAGCTGGGCGATCCACAGGCGGCGAGCCGCGACGAGCAGGGCGGTTCGGCTCCGGTCGGCAGGCCCCTCCAGCAGCCAGAGCAAGCCGGCCTCGCCGAGGGCGACCAGCCCATTCGCAACGAGCGCGACGAGGACGAGGGCGGCTCCGAGCCGGACGGCGTTGAGCGGCCAGTCGCCGCTCGTCGCCAGGGCCGCCCCAAAGACCGTCAGGTCGCCCTCGTCGGGCGGTCGCCCGACGGCCAGCACGAACGGAACCCAGCCCAGGAACGCGACCCACGCCAGGGCCGCCGGCAGCCAGAGCTCGCCGTGATCGGCAGAGAGCCGCGCGGCGAGGGCCGCGCGGCTGAGCCAGGCATGCATCGGCCGCTGCGTCAGGCCTCGGGGGCTCGTCGCCGACTCCGAGTGCCCGGTAGCTCGGCGGCGATGCCCGCGAGATGGCGCTCGAGATCCATGGCGTGGTGGACCTCGTCGGCGCTCAGCCAGCCCTGGTCGCCGTGGAGCAGCTCATCGACGAAGCTGCCCCCGCCGTCCGACGCCCCTTTCGCGGCGCGCTGCACCACGCGGTACGCCTCCTGGCGGCCCGCCCCCTTCGCGATCATCGCCAGCAGCAGCGCCTCGGAGTAGACCATCCCGTCGAGGAGGGCAAGGTTCCCTGCCATCCGCTCCGCGTCGACCTCCAGGCCGTCCAGCACGTCGGCGAGGGTCCGGGTCGCGTAGGCGGCGACCCCGAGCGCGCGTTCGAAGACGAAGCGCTCGGCGCTCGAATGGCTGATATCGCGCTCGTGCCAGAGCGCCATGTTCTCGAGGCCGATGAGGGCATCGCCGCGCAGCAGCCGGGCCATGCCGGTCACCCGCTCCGCGAGGATCGGGTTGCGCTTGTGGGGCATGGCTGAGCTTCCCTGCTGGCCTGACCCGAACGGCTCGAATGCCTCGCCCACCTCGGTGCGCTGCAGGTGGCGGACCTCGGTTGCAATCCGTTCGAGGCTGCCGCCCAGGATCGCGAGCGACGGTGAGCAGCTGGGCGTGCCGATCCCGGCTCACCACCTGCGTCGCGGCCGGATCGACGCCCAGGCCCAGCGCCTCGCAGACGAAGCGCTCGACCGCCTCGCCGACATTGGCGTGGGTCCCCACCGCCCCGCTGACCTTGCCGACCGCGACCGTCTCACGCGCCAGCGCGAGTCGGCGCTCATCTCGCTGCAGCTCGGCGTACCAGCCGAGCGCCTTGAAGCCAAAGGTGGTCGGCTCGGCATGGATGCCGTGGGTGCGTCCAACCATCGCCGTCGACCGATGCTGGATCGCGAGCCGCCGCACGATCTCGAGCAGGCGACGCAGCTCGCGCTCGACGATCGCGGTTGCGTCCCGGAGCTGCACGGCCGTCGCGGTATCGAGCAGGTCGGAGCTCGTCAGCCCGAAGTGCAGCCATCGCCCCTCGCTCCCGAGGCGCTCGCTGACCGAGCGCACAAAGGCGATCACGTCGTGCTGGCTCTCCTGCTCGATCTCGCGCATCCGCTCGGCATCGACTGAGCCCGCCGAGCCTCGGATCCGCTCCCAATCGGCGTCCGGCACGATCCCGTCGCGATTGAGCGCCTCGACGGCAAGCAGCTCGATCCGCAGCCAGAGCTCGAGCTTGCGCCGCTCGCTGAAGATCTCGCGCAGCTCCGGCAGCGCGTAGCGGTCGATCACGGCGCGCTGCGCGGATCGATGCGGAGCTCCGCGCCGGAGGCCTGCTCGGCGCGGAACGCCGTCACGCGCTCGGCCAGCGCGGGATCTGCGAGCGCCAGGATGCGGGCCGCGAGGTGGGCCGCGTTCCTCGCGCCGGCGCTCCCGATGGCGACCGAGGCAACCGGCACGCCCGGCGGCATCTGGACGACGCTGTAGAGCGCATCTGCGCCACCGAGCGCCCCGCCGTCGAGCGGAACGCCGATCACCGGCCGGGCCGTCATCGAGGCCAGCACCCCCGGCAGATGGGCGGCCAGGCCGGCGGCACCGATGAAGACCAGGGTCCCGCCCTCCTCGGCACCACGCACGTAGGAGGCGAGCTCAGCCGGCTGACGGTGCGCGCTGATGACCGAGGCCTCCCACGCGATCCCGTACGAATCGAGGGCGTCGAAGCAGCCCTTCAGCGACGGGAGATCGGACCGGGAGCCGCAGATCACCGCGACCGCGGGAGAGCGCGTCATGGCTGAGTAGGATAGCCCCACGGGCCGTCCAGAGAGCCGGCAGCAGGAGGAGCAGAGCCGATGACCAGCCGAACCCTTCGCCACCCGGTCAACAGGGCAATCGTCGAGGACGCGCCGGCCGGAGCGCGGATCGCGGACCACGTCACGGGGTTCATGGGCAGCTGGCGCTTCATCGTTCTGCAGACCGTGCTGGTGATCGCGTGGGTCGGCAGCAACGTGTACCACCTGCTCAACCTGGGCTTCGATCCCTACCCGTTCATCCTGCTCAATCTCGCGTTCTCGACCCAGGCCGCCTACGCCGCGCCGCTGATCCTGCTCGCCGGCAACCGGGCCGCCATCCGCGACCGCATGACCCTCGAGCACGCCGCCACCGAGGCGGACGTCGAGGAGAAGCAGAACGAGCGCCTGCTGGACGGCAACACCGAGATCCTCCATCACGTCGAGGCCCTCGAGAAGCAGATCCTGCAGCTCGAGGAGCGGATCGTGAAGGCCCTCGAAGCCCCGGCTAGCCGAGCTCCCGAAGGCCGATGTCGCTGCGATGCTGCGCGCCCTCCAGGGCGGCGCCGTCGATGCCGCGATAGGCGGCCTCGCGCGCGGTGGCCAGGTCGTTCCCCCGTCCGACGAAGGTGACGACGCGACCACCGGTCGTTTCGTAGCCACCGTCGACGCGCCGCCTCGTGGCGCCGTGGAAGGAGAGGAGAGGCCCGTCGTCGCCCGGTCCCGACGGGTCGGCCGCTCCGAGATCGCTGCCGCCTGATGGCCGATCCGGATACCCGCCGCTGGCGAGCACCACTCCGACCGCGGCGCCGGCACGCCAGCCGAGGGCATCCTCCATCAGCGTGCGGTCGCCGATGGCCGCACCGAGGAGCGCAGCCGACAGATCGCCGTCGAGCATCGGCAGCAGGACCTGCGCCTCCGGGTCGCCGAAGCGCGCGTTGAACTCGAGCACCATCGGTCCGGCAGCGGTCAGCATGAGGCCGGCGTAGAGGACGCCCCGGTACGGGATCCCATCGCGGGCCATGCGCCACGCGATCGGCTCGAAGATGGTGGCCACCGCCTCCTCCATCTGCGCCGCTCCGAACCACGGGACCGGCGCGTAGGACCCCATCCCGCCGGTGTTCGGACCGACGTCGCCGTCGCCCAGCCGCTTGTAGTCGCACGCCGCGCCGACCGGAACGACCGCCTCGCCACTGACCAGCGCGAAGGCCGATACCTCCCGGCCCTCGAGCCGCTCCTCCAGGATGAGCGTCGCGCCGGGTGCCGCGCCGTCGAAGAGCGATCGGATCGCGAGCTCCGCCTCCTCGTCGGTCTCGGGCACCACGACCCCTTTCCCGCCGCCAGCCAGTCGGCCTTGACGACGGGCGGCCGATCTGCCCGGTGCGCGTGATCCACGGCCGCCTCCGCGTCGCGGAAGATGGCGCCGCGAGCGGTCGGCACGTCGGCACGGGCCATCTGCTCCTTGGCGAACGCCTTCGACGATTCGAGACGCGCCGGCCTGACGGCCCGGCCCGAAGACGGGCACCCGCGCCTGCTCGAGCGCGTCCGCCACGCCGGCCGCCAGCGGAGCCTCGGGCCCGACGACGACCAGGCCGTAGCGTTCGCGGGCCGCGTGCCGGGCGACGGCCGCCGGGTCGAGGATGTCGAGGTCGGTGATGTTGCGACCGCACGCCGCGGTGCCCCCATTTCCCGGCGCGATCGAGACGCGCCCGACGCTCTCGTCGCGAGCCAGCCTCCAGGCCAGCGCGTGCTCCCGCGCTCCGGTGCCGAGAACCAGGAGATCGAGCGCCGGCATCCTACGGGGAGGGTGCGGGCGAGGCGCCCGTCAGCTCCCCGAGCCGAGCGATGACCGAGGCGAGCTCGTCGATCCGGGCCTGGTAGGTGCCGAGATCGCCGGCGGCGAGCGCCGCCTGCGCCGCGTCGTACAGCCGCTGGGCCTCCGCCACCAGCCCGGCCACGTCGCCGGGCAGCTGGCCACCCCCGCCTCCTCCCGGCTCCTCGACCGGTGGCGGGATCGGCGCCTCGCCGAGGATCTGCCGCAGCCCCTCGTCGATCGTCTCCGCAAATGCGATCCGGTTCTGGCTCGCCAGGATGACCCGCTTGAACTCCGGGAACGACGACTCCGTCGAGCGCAGGAAGATCGGCTCCACGTACAGGATCGAGTCGCCCATCGGCAGCACCAGCAGGTCGCCGCGCACCACCGAGGATCCAGCGCGTGACCAGAGCGTGAACTGCGCGCTGACCGTCGAGTCCTGGTTGATGCGCGCCTGGATCTGCGCAGGCCCGAACGTTGTCGAGTCATTCGGGAAGCGGAAGCTGATCCGCTGGCCGTAGAGGCCTGGATCCATCCGCGCAGCGACCCAGGCGACCATGTTCGGCCGGGAAGCGGCCACCAGCGGCTGGATCAGGGTGAACTCGGCGGACTGCTCGCCGGGGATCTTCATGATCACGTAGTACGGCGCGATCTGGCGGCCCTGTCCTTCGACGTCGGTCTGCTGGGTCGGGAACGCCCACCTGTCCTCCTGGTTGTAGAAGGTCGTGGCACCCGCATCGGTCGCCGGAACGTGGTAGAGCAGGTAGGCCTCGTTCTGGGCGCTGAAGAGATCCTCCGGATAGCGGAGGTGGGCGCGCAGCCCCTCGGGCATGGCGCTCAGCGGCTCGAAGAGCGACGGGAAGATCCGCGCATAGGCCGCGATGATCGGCTCGCTCCCGTCGACGACGTAGAAGTGGACGGAGCCGTCGTAGGCGTCGATCACCACCTTCACCGAGTTGCGCACGTAGTTGGCGCCCGAGAATCCGCCTGACGGCAGCGGCTGCGCGTTCGGGTAGCGGGCGCTGGTGGTGTAGGCGTCCCACATCCAGACGAGGCGGTTGTCGGCGCTGACGAGGTATGGGTCGCGATCGTACGAGAGGAAGGGAGCCAGCTCCTGGACGCGCTCTGCGATGGTGCGTCGGAACAGGATCTGGGAGGAATCGGTCAGCTGGTTGCTGATGAGCAGGTTGAGGTCGCCGAAGCGCAGGGCGAACAGGAGGCGCGTGAGCGGGTTGCCGATCCCCACGCCGGTCGAGCCCTTCCAGGAGGTCACCGCGTTGGCGTCGCCGCTCTCGAGGGGATAGTCGAACTCATCGGTCTGGGTGCTGGTCACCACGTACGTGTCGGTCGCTTCCCCGAAATAGATGCGCGGCTGGCCCACCGGGAGCTGCGGCTCGCGGTTGATGCCGGAGACGAGGTAGTCCGGCTGGCCCTCCGGCGTGACGGCGTCGACCGGAACGGCCGTGATCCCGTAGCCGTGCGTGAAGACGAGCCGCTCGTTGGTCCAGGTGCGTGCGGCGTCGGCGAGCTTCGCCACGTCGAGCTCACGGGCGCTCAGCATGATCTGGCGCTGCTTGCCGCCGACCTGGTAGCGATCGATGTCGACATCGCGGAAGTCGTAGTACTGCCGCAGGATCTGCTGCTGGCCGAAGGTGGTGAGCAGCGGCCGGTAGTCCCACAGCCGCACGTTCTGCAGCGTCGGCTGGTTCTCGTCGAAGACGGTCCGGCTCAAGGGCTGCTCGCCGGTGAAGGTCCGGACCTGCACCGCGTCGAGGTCAAATGCGGCGCGCGTGGCCGCGATGTGGCGCGCGATGTACGGCCGCTCGACGGTCCGCTCGTTCGGCTCGACCTGGAAGCGCTGGACGAAGAAGGGATACAGGCCGCCGACCAGGATCGAGAGCACGAACCAGGCGAGACCACCGAGGACCAGCAACCACAGGGTGCGGAACCAGATGTTCAGCACGAGCAGCGCCGCCGATGCGAGGGCGACCACGGTGAGGATCACGTAGGCAGGGAGCTGCGCGTTCATGTCGGTGTACGTGGCGGCCTGGATCGTTCCGGCGATCCCGCGGGTCGAATAGGCCAGGCTGGCGATATCGAGCTGATATCCGGACGCGATCGTCACGAGCACGAGCGCCCCGATGATCGAGAGGTGCGCTCGCACCGGAGCCGTCAGGCGGAACTGCCATCGCATCGCCCCGGCCGCGTACGCGCCAAGGGTCAGCACGCCGATGGCGATCAGCGAGCTCATCGCCCAGCCCTGCACGAATCTCAGGAACGGCAGGTCGAAGATGTAGAAGCCGATGTCGCGACCGAGGGTCGGGTCAACCCGGCCCCAGCTCCCACCGTTGACGAAGAGCAGGATCGTCTCCCAGTTCGCTGCCCATGCGCCTCCCGATCCGAGCGCCAGCAGCACCGCCATCGCGGCGAGCCCCAGGGTGATCGCGCGCGACGCGTCCGGGAGCTCGAGCCCTCCGAGGCGCCGGACCGGGACCTGCGGGGCGATCCGGCGGGCCGCGACGATGCTCAGCAGCGCGACCAGGGCGAACGAGAGGAAGCCGCCGAGAAAGAGGCCGAGCTGGGCGAAAAGCCGGGTGGTGAGCACGTCCCGACGGCCAAGCGCCCCGTACCACATGAGGTCGGTGACCAGGTTGACCAGCCCACCCACGAGACCCAGGGCCAGTAGCGCGCCGATTCCGAGCGCGCCGAAAATGATCCAGCGGCGAAAGGTTCCCCAGCCGGGGCCGCCCATTGTTGGCCCGCCGAATGGCGGCGCGCCGTTTCCCCGAGAGCTCCGCGATCGCGCACGCGGTTCGTGCGGCGGGAGCGGCCGCCCCTCGCGTCGAGCGTCCTGCTCCATCTGCCGGCGCTGCAGGTCCTCGAGGAGTCGGTCGAACCAGCTTGACATCCGACCCCATCGTAGCGCCTGCCGACCGCGGCCCCGCGCCCCCTGAGAAATTCGGCCTTGACGCGACCGCGCGCGTGACGATACTTACCCACGAGCCGGCCGCCGGAGCCGGACCCCGTCGAAATGGAGGCGAGCAATGCCAGCCGATGCGGTCGTGAACCGTTCGTCACGCCTCCAGGGGCGCCCGCGCTAGCCGCAGCCGAAGCTGCCGCACGAGCCGTCCGCTGGGACGGCTCTTTTGTTTGTCAGCAGGAGCCGCGGCGTGACGAAGCGTTTGCGACGTCACCCCTTCTCCCGGAGGCCCCTGCGTGAAACATCCCCGTTCGTTCCGATGCGCCCACTGCCGGCTCGACGTGCCGACCGACGCGCCCGGAACCGCCCACCGCAACCATTGTCCGAGCTGTCTGTGGAGCCGGCACGTCGACGACGAGCCCGGCGATCGAGCCGCGGACTGCGGCTCGTCGATGGAGCCGATCGCCATCACCGTCCGCCGCGACGGCGAGTGGGTCCTGATCCACCGCTGCGCTGGGTGTGGCGTGCTGCACAGCAATCGGACGGCAGGGGACGACAATCCCCTGCTGCTCGTGCGACTCGCCGTCAAGCCGTTGGCGCAGCCGCCGTTCCCACTGGATCGGCTCGCCCTGATCTAGGGCGGGCCGATCACTCCCACTCGATCGTCGCCGGTGGCTTGCTGCTGATGTCGTACACGACGCGATTGACCCCCGAGACCTCGTTCACGATCCGTGAGCTGATCTTCGCCAGGACCTCGTACGGTAGCCGCGCCCAGTCCGCCGTCATGCCGTCGTCGCTGGTCACTGCGCGCACCGCCACCACGTTGGCATAGGTGCGCCCGTCGCCCATCACGCCCACCGTGTCGATGGGGGTCAGGATGGCGAAGCTCTGCCAGAGCTCGCGGTAGAGGCCTGCGGCCTTGATCTCGTCGATCACGATCCAGTCCGCCTCGCGGAGGGTCTCGAGGCGGGATGGCGTCACCTCGCCGATGATCCGGATGGCGAGCCCCGGCCCCGGGAACGGCTGCCGCAGGATCATCGCATCGGGCAGGCCCAGCTCCTGTCCGACCCGTCGCACCTCGTCCTTGAAGAGGTGGCGCAGCGGCTCGATCAGGCTGAAGCGCAGGTCGGCCGGGAGCCCGCCGACGTTATGGTGCGTCTTGATCTTGACCGATGCCTTCGATTCCGACGTCTTCGACTCGATCACGTCTGGATAGAGCGTTCCCTGCGTCAGGAAATCGATCTCCCCGAGCGACGACGCCTCCTCTTCGAAGACGCGGATGAACTCGTCTCCGATGATTCGGCGCTTCTCCTCCGGATCCGTCACGCCGGCCAGCCGCCGGAGGAAGCGCTCGCGGGCGTCGACCATCCGCAGCCGCATCCCGAAATGCTCCTCGAAGGTGACGCGCAGGAGCTCGGATTCGCGCTTGCGCATCAACCCATGGTCGACGTAGATGCAGGTCAGCTGATCGCCCACCGCGCGGTGCACGAGCGTCGCCGCCACCGCTGAGTCGACGCCTCCGGAGAGCGCGCAGATGACCCGGCCCTCCCCGACGCGAGCGCGAATCTCGTCGATGGTGGTCTCCACGAAGCTGGCCGCGGTCCAGTCGGCGCGGGCGCCCGCGATCCCGAGCACGAAGTTCCTCAGGATCTGGCGGCCCGCCGGGGTGTGCACCACCTCGGGGTGAAATTGGAGGCCCATCAGACCATCGCCGTTGGCCATGCCGGCCACCGTGGAAGAGTTGCTGTGGGCGATCGCCCGGAACCCCGGCGGTGGCTCGAGAATCGAGTCGCCGTGGCTCATCCAGACTGCTGCCGAGCTTCCGACCCCGGCCAGCAAGCGGCTCTCTCCGGCGGCGGTGACCAGCGCAGGACCGTACTCGCGCCTGCTGGCGGGCTCGACCCGGCCGCCGAGCTCGTGGGCCATGAGCTGCATGCCATAGCAGATGCCGAGGACCGGGAGCTCTCCGCTCCAGACTCGAGGGTCAGGGCGCGGGCTTCCCTCGTCGTGGACCGAAGCCGGACCGCCCGAGAGGATGATGCCGATCGGGTTGCGGCTGATGATCTCGTCCCACCCCGCATCGTGGGGCAGCAGCTCCGAGTACACGTTGAGCTCCCGGACGCGTCGGGCGATCAGCTGGGCGTACTGGCTGCCGAAGTCGAGGACCACGATCGTCTGCGGATGGCTCGTCTCGTCTGCGCGCCGCGAGGGTGGCGCCTTGAGGGCCGTCTCCAGGTAGGCCTCGACTTCCGCGTCGTCCGGCGCCAGGACGCGGTGACCGGCATTCGCCGCCTCCCCGTGGACCGTGCGCCCGCGCCCGGCCGGCCCCGACTCGTGGGTGTCGGGCTGCTGCTCCGAGCTGTCGCTCAATGGCCGCTCCGTCATGCCTCGCTCCCGCTCAGTGTACGCGCGGCGGGCTGACCTTCATCGGCTCAGCCAGTGCGTCGCGGGCTCTGAGAGGAACTCCTCGAGGTCGATCCCGCGTCCGCCCACGACGAGCCGGCGGGCCCCGGGATTGTGCCGCTCGAACGCCGAGAACGCGGCGCTCGTCGCCGCCGGGCGACGCTCGACGTCGAAGACGAGGGGCGCGCCCGCACGGCTCGCCGCCACGTAGTCGACCTCGAGGTGGCCCTGGCGCCAGTAGCCGAGCTCGACGCCCCTCCCCCGCCCGTTCGCCAGGTGCGCGCCGACGGCCGTCTCGGCCAGGCGCGCCCATAGCGCGCCATCCGCACGCGCCGCAGCGAACGAGAGCCCCGATGACGCCCCGATGAGCGCGGTGTTGAGAATCAGCAGCTTCGGACTCGAGCCGCGCTGACGGACGACCTCGCCGGCGAACTTCGGCAGCCCGGTGAGCAGCCCGGATGCTGAAAGCAGGTCTACGTAGTGCGCAAGGGTGGTCGTGTTGCCGGCGCCGGCGAGCTGGCCCAGCATCTGGGTGTAGGAGACGACCTCGCCAGATCGGTCGCAACCGAGGCGGAAGAGCTCCCGCAGCAGGACCGGCTTGTCGACGCGCGTGAGCAGGAGGATGTCGCGCGAAAGGGTCGTCTCGACGAGCGAGTCGAGGATGTAGCGCGCCCACCGCTCCTCGTCGCCGATCAGGTCAGCGGAGCCGGGGTAGCCGCCGAAGAAGAGGTATTGCGCGAGCGACCAGCCGAACGCGTCGCGCATCTCGGCATAGCTCCAGTGCGAGACGCCGATCAGCTCGAACCGTCCGGCCAGGCTCTCCGTGAGCCCCTTCTGCACAAGCAGCGGCGCGGAACCGAGGAGCATCACGCGCAGCGGCAGCCCGGCTGCCGTGTCCTCGTCCCACAGGCGCTTGACCGATTCCGCCCAGCCGGGGACCTTCTGGATCTCATCGATGACCACCAGACCCCCGGCGCGTCCTCCGTTGCGCGCGCGGAGGCGGCCGATCTCCCACTGGGTCTCCAGCCATCCGTGCGCGCGCAGCGCTGGATCGTCGGCGCTGGCGAAATGGGCTGGGACGCCCACCGCGTCCATCACCTGCCGAGCGAGCGTCGTCTTGCCGACCTGCCGCGGCCCGGCCAGCACCTGGAGAAAGCGCCGCGGCTCGTGGGCGCGGGCGAGGATCGCCGCATAGACCGGACGCCGGTACGGGGAGGCCAGCCGTTTGGGTGGCATCGGTCAGGGATTACTCAACACGCTGAGCAAACTTACTCAACTTGATGCGTAGACGGGGCCAGCTCCTGCCGGGCACGCTCCAGGGCGAGCTGCGTGGTGGCCGCGGGGAATGGCGAGCGCCGCACCGCGTCGTCCGGGCCGAGCCGCTGGTCGACGACCGCGCGGCAGAGCTCTGCCAGGTCGGCCAGCTCGGTCACCTGCCGCGCTGCGAAACGGCGGTCGGCGACCTCGCCGTGCCCGGGCGCGACCACGCCGTCCACGAGCTCGAGGAGCCGTGCGCCGGTGGTCGCCCAGTGCATGGGGAACGCATCGCCGAAGGATGGAGGAGCGCCGTTCTCCAGCAGGTCGCCGGCAAACAGGACCGACGCGTCGGGCACGAGCGCGACGATGTCATTGTCGGTATGCCCGCGCCCCAGGTAGCGCAGCTCGACCTGCCGGTCGCCGAGGTCGAGGAGCGCCGACTCCTCGAGCGTCCGATCAGGCGGCACGATCTCGACCTCGCGGAGCTCCTCCGCGAGCTCGGGCGATTGCCGGATCACCCGTTCGCGCCTTGCCTCGCCCTCCTCGCGCATGCGCTCCGCGCAGCGGACGTGGCCCCAGATCGGCGCGGGCCTAAAGCGGGCGTTGCCGAAGGTGTGGTCATAGTGCATGTGGGTGTTCACGACGAAGCGGACCGGAACGCGGGTCAGCGCGCGCATATCTCCGATCAGCTCGTCCGCGCGCCGGTGGGACGTGCGCGTGTCGATCACCACCGTGCCCTCCGTCCCGATGACCACCCCGATCGTCTGGTCGAAGAGCTCGTAGCGACGCACGAAGATGCGCTCTCCGATCTCCTGCCAGCGCGCGGCGCTCCGGTGCGTCATACAGCGTGAAAGGGGCGAGGCGACATGCCAGGTTGGAGTGGCGGGCGGTGAGGACCTGCTCCGTCAATCCCGCTCGGAGAGCTGCCAGGACTTGCCCTCGGTGGCGATCGATGGCGCGATCACCATCTCCACCTCGTGCATCTCTCGAATCGTGCGCGCGCCGAGCGCGGCCATCGACTGACGCAGGGCGCCGACCAGGTTCTGGGTCCCGTGGCTGGTGGTCGAGGGCCCGAACAGGATCTGCTCGAGCGGCAGCCGCTCCTTGAGGCGAATGCGGGTGCCACGCGGCAGGGTCGGCGAGGGGGCGGCCATGCCCCAGTTGAAGCCAAGGCCCGGCGCCTCCACGGCCGCCGCGAACGAAGAGCCGAGCATGACCGCGTCCGCGCCCGAGGCCACGGCCTTGGCGATATCTCCCCCGGTCCTCATCCCGCCGTCAGTGACGACCGGCACGAAACGACCCGTCTCGTCGAAGTATCGATCCCGTGCAGCGGCCACCTCGAGCGTGGCGGAGACCTGCGGAACGCCGATCCCGAGCACCTCGCGCGTCGTGCACGCCGCGCCGGGGCCGACGCCCACCAGGATCGCGGCCGCGCCCTGGTGCATCAGCTGGTAGGCCGCCTCGCCGCTCACCGTGTTGCCAACCAGGACCGGGATCTTCAGCGCACCGGTGAGATCCGACAACGAGAGGACCCGGCCGGAGGTCGAGATGTGGCGGGCGCTGCTGACCTGCGACTGGACCAGGAACAGGTCGGCGCCGGCCTCGGCGGCCACCTCGGCGTGATGCCATGCGCTTGCGGGAGTGGTCGCGACGGCGGCAATTCCGCCGTTGGCCTTGATGCGGTCGATGAGGGCCGCGATCAGCTCGTCGCGGACCGGCTGCGCGTATGCCTCGCTGAGGACGTGTCCGGCCGCCGTCCCGGAATCCGCGTCCGCGACCCGCTGGACGATCGAGGTCGCGTCCTCGTATCGGGTGTAGAGACCCTCGAGGTTGACGAACGCGATGCCCCCGGCACGGGTCATTCGCGCGGCGAAGGCCGCGTCGGCGACCGCATCCATTGCGGCTGCCAGGAACGGAATGTCGAGCAGACGGCCACCGATCTCGGTCGACGAGGTCGACCTCTGCCGGGTCTGCGGTGACGGCGCCGGGGACGAGCGCCACCTCCTCGAAGCCGTAGGCGCGGCGCAGGCGCTGGCCGGCGGCGATCGCCGATGCGCCTTCCAGGTCGATCACTGCGGCCTCCTCATCGGTCAGGGTATGAAAACGCCCGCGGACGGCGCTCTCGGCTCGCGGGCTTCAGGTGGTCGCGGGTTAGAACGGCTCGAATCCGATGCACGAACCTGTGACGTGGCTTTTGAGGAGTATATCGGCTCGCCCGCCGCCGCGTCAGGCGAGCTCGAGCCCCGCGGCGCGGGCGTCCGCCGCGAGCGTCTCGAGGGCATCGTCCGACTCGGCCGAGCGCTGGAGCAGCCCGATCACCCGCGACACCCCGAGCCCAGCGTAGTCCGTCAGCAGCCGGCGGCGCGATTCGCCGGATTCCGCCCACTGCTCGGTGCCCCACCAGACATGGACCGACACGCTCAGGCCGCTCGGATCGCGGCCGATCTCCTCGCAGCGCGAGCGGATGATCGGCAGCGCGTCGCGCACCTCGTCGGGGGAGAGCCCGTCGAGGTTGAGCTCGTCGGCGTAGCGCGCCGCGAGCCGCCACGTGACCTGCGGTCCGTTGCCGCCGACCATGATCGGCATGCCCGTCGCCTGGATCGGCTTCGGCAGGTTGATCGCCCCGCGGACGCTCGCGTGCGCGCCCTCGTAGGTTGCGCGCGTCGTGCGGCCGGGCTCCAGCATGCGGGTGACCACCTCGAGCGCGTCATGCAGCATCGCCAGGCGCTGCTGCGGTGGGCGGGAACCCGTAGCCGTAGGCAAGCCATTCCTCGCGCTTCCAGCCCGCGCCGATTCCGAGCTGCATCCGACCTGCGCTGATGGCGTCGATGGTGCTCGCCATCTTCGCGACCAGGGCCGGGTTGCGGAAGCCGTTGCAGATCACGATGTGGCCGAGCAGCACCCGCCTGGTAAGCGCCGCAAGGGCGGTCAGCGCAGTGAACGACTCGAATGTCAGCTCGTCGGTCGGCTTCGGGACGGTGTGGAAGTGATCGAAGAGCCAGATCGACTCGAAGCCCAGCTGCTCCGCCTGCGTGGCGACCGCCACCGTGCGCGCCCAGGCACGTGCGGGCTCCCAGCCGTCGTATTCGCCGGTCCAGCCCTGCGGGACGATCACACCGACCTTCATCCGAAGACTCCTTCTTGCTCAGCGCACGATCATCTGCGCTCGCTCGGGGCCGACGCTGATATGGCTGATGCGGACCCCCGCGAGCGACTCGAGCCGCTCGACATACGTGCGGGCGGCGCCCGGCAGCGACTCCCATGAGCGGCACGCGGTCGTGTCGCTTCCCCACCCCGGAAGCTCCTCGTAGACCGGTTCGAGGCGTCCGTAGACCACCTCCGAAGCCGGGACCGTCTGCCACTCCCGACCGTCGGTCGGATCGCGGTAGGCATGTGCGATCGGGATCCGCTCGAAGGTGTCGAGCACGTCGAGCTTGGTCAGCGCGATCGAGCTGTAGCCCGCCAGCCGCACGCTGAAGCGAACCGCGATCGCGTCGTACCAGCCGCATCGTCGGGCACGACCCGTCGAGGTCCCGTACTCCGCGCCGCGCTCCCGCAGGCGCTCGCCGTCGGCGTCGGAGAGCTCCGTTGGCAGTGGGCCGGCGCCGACTGCCGTGGTGTAGGCCTTGGCCACGCCCAGCACACGATCGATTGCCACGGCGGGCAGGCCCGCCCCAAGGCTCGCCCCGCCGGGGATCGGCGAGGAGCTGGTCACGTACGGATAGACGCCCCAGTCGATGTCCCGCATCGTGCCGAGCTGGCCCTCGAGCAGGATCCGCTCGCCCGCCTGCAGGGCCTGATCGACCATCTCCTGGCCGTCGACCACGTGGGGCCGCAGCCGCTCTCCCGCACCCAGGTAGGCGGCGGCGATCGTGGCGGCGTCGGTCGACTCCTCGATCGCCTCGCGCAGCTCGTCGTCGGGCCCGCCCGCGCGGAAATAGCCGGTGACCAGGCGGCGAACGCGAGCCAGCGCGTCGTCCAGCCGCAGGCGAAAGTGATCGGCATCCATCAGGTCGACCACCCGGATCCCGCGGCGGGCGACCTTGTCCACGAACGCCGGGCCGATGCCGCGCGACGTCGTGCCCAACCTCGCGGCCCCGCGCTCGCGCTCCTCGAGCTGGTCGATCAGCACGTGATACGGCATCACCAGGTGGGCACGGTCGCTGATGTACAGGTTCTCGCAGCCGATGCCGGCGGCGCCAAGCCCTTCCAGCTCCGCAACGAGCGCCGGCGGATTGATGACGACACCGTTGCCGAGCAGGTTCTTCGTGCGCGAATGAAAGATGCCCGACGGGATCAGGTGGAGCTTGAATTGGCCCTGCGGGTTGACCACCGTATGGCCGGCGTTGTTGCCACCGCCGTAGCGGATCACGAGGTCGGCCTCGTGGGCGAGGTAGTCGACGACGCGACCCTTGCCCTCGTCGCCCCACTGGGCGCCGACGACGGCGATGACGGACATGGGCGAGCAGGGACCTCGACGCGGTGGCTGGTCAGCTCATCCTAGAGCACGTCGGCGGCGGCCGACGGCCCTCGCATCGGTCATGCGAAACAGGGTGGCTAGGCCTGGGCGCGCACCTTGTCGAAGCAGCTGCTGCAGTAGACCGGTCGATCGTTGCGAGGCAGGAAGGGTACGAGAGCCTGCCCGCCGCATTCGGCGCAGACCGCGGCGTGCATCTCCCGCTGCCCACCGTTCCCCGTCCGCTGCTGACGCCGAGCGCCCGGTTCTGCTTGGCGACCGCACGGCATGTCTGGCAGCGCTGGGGCTCGTTGACGAGGCCCTTGGCGGCGTAGAACTCCTGCTCGCCGGCCGAAAAGACGAAGTCCATGCCGCAATCTCGGCAGCGGATGGTCTTGTCGCTGTACACCGTTCCCTCGACCTCCTGTCTCGCCCGCCCGGCCCATGGACGTTTGTGCCGCGCCACGGGCCTTTCGATCGCCTGCGGCACGTGCCGCAGTTGGACGGACTCGGGTCAGGCGCTGACCGGACGTTCAGCGCCCGAGTGTACACCGCCCCCAAAGGGGTCCTGGGCAACCGGATGATCAGTAGGCCGGCACCTCCGTGTCGCGCGGCGCGACGGTATAGAAGCGGGTGTTGGCCTTGCGGAACTGGAGCGGAACCTCGCCGATCGGGCCGTTGCGATGCTTCGCCACCTTGGCCTTGATCAGCTCGACCTCCGCGTCCGGGTTCTGGTCCTCCGCGCGATAGAGAAACACCACGACATCGGAGTCCTGCTCGATCGATCCACTCTCGCGAAGGTCCGAGAGGCGCGGCTCGGCGGTTCCCCGCTGCTCGACGCCGCGCGACAGCTGGCTGAGCGCGATGACCGGGACCTTCAGCTCGCGCGCGAGCTGCTTCAGGCCACGGCTGATCTCGCTCACCTCCTGCACGCGGTTCGCATCACGGCTCGGCGTCGAGGCCTGCATCAGCTGCAGGTAGTCGACGATCAGGAGATCGAGGCCGTGCTGCTCCGCCTCGAGGCGCCGTGCCTTCGTCCGCAGCTCCATGACCGAGAGAACCGGCGAATCGTCGATCCACATCGGGCGCGCCGGCCATCTCGTTCATGACCTGGGCGATCTTTGACCAGTCCGTCTCGTCGACGAAGCCGGTCTGCAGCGGGCGCGGGTTGATCCCCGACTCCGCGCTCAGGAGTCGCAGGGCGAGCTGCTCCTTGCTCATCTCGAGACTGAAGACCCCGACCCGCTTTCGCTCGCGGACCGCGGCGTGCTGCGCGATGTTCAGCGCCAGCGACGTCTTGCCGACGGATGGGCGCGCGGCCAGGATGATCAGGTCCGACGGCTGGAATCCTCCGAGGAGCGCGTCCAGCTGGCTGAGCCCGGAGGGGATCCCGAGGATCTGCCCACGGTGCTCGTGCAGGTACTCGAGACGGTCATAGGCCTGGCCGAGCAGCGTCGCGAGCGATTCGAAGCCACCGACCGTCCGGTGCTGGCTGATCTCGAACAGGATCGACTCTGCACGATCGATGGCGATCTCGGCATCGTTCGCCTCCTCGTAGCCGACTGCGGCGATCCGTCCCGCGGCCCCGATCAGGTTGCGAAGCACCGCCTTGCGCTCGACGATCCGACCGTAATGCTCCACGTGGACCGCGGTCGGCACCATGTTCATCAGGCTGGCCAGGTAGCCTGGCCCGCCGACCGCGTCCAGCCGCTCCCGCCGAGCGAGCTCGTCCCCGAGGGTCACGAGGTCGATCGGCTCGCGCTGCCCGTGAAGGGCCAGCATCGCCTCGTACACGTCGCCGTGGGCCGATCGATAGAAGTCGGCGCGGCCGCAGGAAGTCCGCTACCTTCAGAATCGCCTCGGAGTCGATGAGGATCGACCCGAGGACGCTCTGCTCCGCCTCCAACGCGCGGGGCGCAAGCTTTTCGAGGTCCGCGGAGACCGGCGACCGATCCGGGGAGGCCGGCCGCGCGGCGTACTCCGAGACGGTCACCGCGCAGAGGTCCGAGGGCGAAGCAACATCTCGATCATCGTGAAGGTTCGTCTGGCGCTCATTCACAGGCTCTGTTGACGATTCGGGGATCAGGTCGGCTCCGACGGTGGAGAGATGCGGACACGGTGTGGATTCCGCCCTTCGCCCGACGCCCAAAAGAGAACAGGTGTTCGCGACAGCTTGCAGGTCGCATTGTCAGCGCGAGCACGTACCCGTCACGGCCCGCCGCATCGCGCAGGCGTGTTGATACCCCCGCGATCTATCCACAACCATTTGCCCGCAGTTCCGACCGACCGGCTCTGGGAACGGCGGAACGACGGCCCAGCGCGACGCGACCAGCGCTGGCTCGCGATGCTGCCGGAAGGGCTATTCGAGCGGGACGACGGTCACCGATACGGCAGCTTCCACGCCCGCCATGAGCCGGACGTCGACCTTGTGATCGCCGAGCGTCTTGATCGGCTCGCGGAGGTGGATCAGATGGCGGTCGAGCTCGATGCCCTGTGCGTGGATCTGCTGTGCGATCTCCCGGTTCGTGACCGCGCCGAACAGGCGCCCCTTCTCCCCGGCTTTGACCGGGACCTCGACCTTCAGCTCGCGCAGGCGCGAGGCCGTCGCCTCGGCATCGGTCCGGACCTGTCGATCACGCTCCTCGCGCTGGTCGCGATGACGCTCCCAGTTCGCCACGGACCCCTTGTCGGCAATGGCCGCCGCGCCGGTGGGGAGCAGGTAGTTCCGGCCGTAGCCGTCCTTGACCTCTTTCATGTCGCCTTCGCGGCCGAGGCCCTTCACGTCGCGCTTGAGGATCACCTTCACGTTTCGTCTCCGTTCGGGGCGCCTGTGCGCTCCCGGCGCCAGGCGGCGATCGTGGCCTTGACGGCGGCCGGCTCGCGAAGCCGACCGTAGCGCTCCAGCAGCTCGGGCAGGCTGTCGCGAATCTGGTCGTAGCGGTCGCCGAGGAGGCCGCGCAGCTTCTCCATGTCGCGGTCGAGGTCGGCGGTGCCATTCTTCGCGCGCGCCATGTGCTCTGCCCGAACCTCTGCCGGCGCGTTCTGAATGAAGAGGTCGAGCACGAGCAGCAGGACCGTCAGGTCATCCGCCTGGCCAAGGATCGGGATCGCATCCGGGATCAGGTCGACCGGCAGGATGACGTATGCGAGGGCGGCGGCCAGGATGGCCTTGAGACCGACCGGTGTACGGGGATCGCGGACCATTCCCCACACGAGACGGGCATAGGTCGGCAGCTTGACGACGAGGCGGGCGAGGCGCAGATAGCGCCAGCGGCCGGTGATCTTCACAGCGGTGGGCCGCTCCATACGGGGCTGGGGTCCGATGATAGCAGAGCAATTGACATTAGAACACCTGTTCTGCTAGCCTCGTCGGACGAGCCACCAGCGCGGAGGAACGATTGACCAGGCACGACGCCGAACGACGGCACCGCATCCTCGAGTGCATCGCCCGCACGGTCGAGGAGCGCGGCTATCCGCCGTCCGTCCGCGAGATCGCGGAGGCGGTCGGTCTCGCGTCGACCTCGGCGGTACACCATCACCTCATCAGCCTCGAGCGCGACGGGCTGCTCGAGCGCGGATCGCACGCCTCACGGGCGCTCCGCCTTACCGCACGCGCAGAGCCGATGCCTGGTGCCGCGTCGCGATCACGCGGCTCGGGTGACCCCGTTCCGCATGCCGGTCGACCGCGACGTGCTGGCGCTGCCGGTGCTCGGCGAGATCGCCGCCGGCCAGCCGATCGAGGCGTACGAGGATGGAGCCGAGTCGCTCGAGGTGCCTCGCTCTATGCCGGCAGGAGAGGACTCCTACGTGCTCCGCGTGCGCGGGAAGAGCATGATCGACGCGCTGATCGATGACGGGGACTACGTCGTGGTCCAGCCGCAGGCGACTGCCGAGACGGCGACATCGTGGTGGCGCTGCTCGAGGACAATGGGGTCACCCTCAAACGCTTCTACCGCGAGAAGGACCGAATCCGGCTGCAGCCCGCGAACGCTGAAATGGAGCCCATCTACGCGGCCGAGGTTCAGATCCAGGGCAAGGTCGTCGGCGTCATCCGCAAGCTCTAGCTCGCGGCACCGTCGCGGGCGCTGCCCGCCTGCCACGGAGGTTCGAGCCTGAGCGCGCGAAGCATCCTGCATGGCGACCTCGACGCGTTCTACGCGTCGGTCGAGGTGCTCGACGACCCGTCGCTCGTCGGCAAGCCGGTCATCGTCGGCGGCCGCCGTGACGAGCGCGGCGTGGTCAGTGCGGCGTCATACGAGGCACGGAAGTTTCGGCGTGCAATCGGCGATGCCGCTGCGGACCGCGGCGCGGCTCTGCCCGCACGGCGTCTTTCTCGTGGTCACCCCGATCGCTATCGGGAGCTGTAGCCGCCAGGTGATGACGATCTTCTCTTCGTACACGCCCACTGGTCGAGCCGATCAGCCTCGACGAGGCCTTCCTCGACGTGACCGCCAGCCGTCGCCGCATTCGGCGACGGCGAGACGATCGCCCGTCGAATCAAGGCGCGGGTGCTCGACGAGGTGGGGCTCGTCGTGAGCGTCGGCGTGGCGACGAACAAGCTGTGTGCGAAGGTCGCCTCGGACCTCCGCAAGCCGGACGCGCTCGTCGTCGTCCCGCCCGGCGGCGAGGCCGACTTCCTGGCGCCCCTTCCGATTCGGCGCCTATGGGGAGTCGGGCCGCAGGTTCAGCAGGCGCTCGCCGACTACGGTGTCACGAAGATCGGCGACCTCGCCGCCCTGCCGGACGCGACCCTCCGGCGTCGCTTCGGCCAGCATGGCGCGGACCTGGCACACCGCGCCAGGGGGATTGACGCGAGCCCGGTCGAGTCGCTTGGAGCTCCGAAGAGCATCGGGCATGAGCACACCTTCGTCCGTCGACACCGTCTCCCGAGAGCAGCTCGAGGCGACGCTGCTCGATCTCGCCGAGTCGGTCGCATCACGGCTTCGAGCCCACGAGATGGCCGCAGGGGCGGTCCAGCTGAAGCTCCGGTACGAAGGCTTCGAGACGCTCACCCGGCAGATGCCGCTTCCGCGCCAGACGCGCGAGTCGGAGCCGCTCTACGAGGCGGCAGTCACCCTCCTGCGGCGAACGCTCGTGCGCCGGCCGAGGCGTGCGCCTGATCGGCGTGACCGCGATCAGCCTGAGCGAAGTTCAGCAGCTGACCCTGTTCGACGCTGCCCGCACCGAGCGGATCATCGCGCTCGATCGATGCCGTCCGGCAGCGCTTCGGGGAGCGGGCGATCACCCGGGCGCGGCTGCTCGGCGATGCCCCGCAGCGGCGCTTCGACTTCGGGGAGCGGCCGGCCCTCCCCGAGGAGCCTCTTGACGAATAGAACGGTTGTTCGTATATTGACCTTTCACTAGAACGCCTGTTCTGTGTCCTGGGCAGGCCTGCAGCAGGAGCACAGCATGGCCTTGACCAAGATCACACCCATCGAGGCTCGCGTCCGCTGGGACCGGCGCCTGGCGCGTCCCACCAGCGTCGCGTGGGGCGATCACTTCGTCCACGTCGTTGGCCTCTCGGCCGTCCGCGACGAGCGCTCGGCCTACCCGGCCGACCGTGGTCCCCGCGTCACCTACCTCCTCCAGACCGATGACGGCGGCCAGGCGGCGGTCGCGTTCGACGGGCGTCGCGGCCGGTGGTTCGTGGAGGCACTCGACCGAGCCGCCTGACCCGGTCGCTACAATCGGCGCGGCGTTAGGCCCGATCCATCTCGGCGACGCCGCAGACGAGGCGTCGCCAATGCGCGATCCGGACAGACTCGCAGAGCTGCCCGCGCGAGAGCTGATCGGTCGGCTCGCAAGCGCGGCTCCCGCTCCCGGAGGCGGCAGCGCCGCCGCGTTGGCGGGGGCGATGGCAGCGGCCCTGGTCGAGATGGTGGGCGAGTTGACGGTCGGAAAGGACGGAGCAGGCGCAGACGACGCAACGCTTCGCGAGATCCGCAGCTCGGCATCGGCTCGGCGCCACGAGCTCATCGAGCTCGCCGAGCTGGACGCCCAGGCGTACGACGCGGTGATCGCCGCGCGCCGTCTTTCGCGCCAGACTGACGCCGAGCGCGCCGCTCGCTCCCTGCGCGTCGCGGACGCGACCCGCGAGGCGACCGAGATCCCGCTGCGGGTGGCTGAGGCTGCCGCCGACGTGCTCCGCCTGGCCGGCCGCATCGCACCGCTGGGCAACCCGCACGCCGTGAGCGATGCCGGCGTCGCGGCTCGCTTGGCGGCGGCGAGCATCCACGGCGCCCTGCTGAACGTTCGGATCAACCTGCCATCCCTTGCGGCTGACGACCCGCTCCGCGCCGCGGCCGGATCGCGCGCAGAAGAGCTCGGCGCGGAGGCCAGCCAGTCTGAGGAGCAGGTGCTTGCCGCCGTGGCCGCGGTGATGGGGTGAGGCATTCGAAATGACCGCCCGGATCCTTGATGGCCGCGCGCTCGCGTCGCACCTGTGGCGGGAGCTCTCCGAGCGGAGCGCGGCGCTCACCGCCCGCACCGGAGGCCCGCCCCGCCTTGCGATCATCCGCTTCGACGACGACGGCCCATCGGCTGTCTACGCCGGCAGCGTGGCGCGATCCGCGCGGGGCGTTGGGATCGACGTGATCGAGGTCACGCCGCCGAGTGGCGTGGCGCTCTCGGACCTGGCTGCCCGGATCGGCGCGCTCAACCGCGATCCGGGCGTGGCAGGGATCGTGGTCGCGCTGCCGGTGCCCGCTCACCTCGTGCCGGGAGCGGTCGTCGCCCTGATCGATCCGGCCAAGGACGTCGACGGCGCCACCCCGGTCAATGCCGGGCGCCTGGCACGCGGCGAGCCGGCGCTCGTCCCTGCGACGGCGTTGGCCGTCATGGCCCTGCTGCGGGCGTACGAGATTCCGATCGCCGGCAGGAGAGCGGTCGTGATCGGCCGCTCCGCCGTGGTGGGTCGACCTGTGGCCTCGCTCCTGCTGGCCGCAGACGCAACCGTCGTGATCTGCCATCGCCGGACGCGCAATCTCGCCCGTGAGTCGCGGCGTGCCGAGATCCTGGTGGTCGCCGCGGGCGAGCCGCACCTGGTGCGGGCCGAGATGGTGAACCGCTCCGCCGTCGTGATCGACTGCGGCATCAACGCGACCCCGGATGGGCTCGTCGGCGACGTGGACTTCGAAGCGGTGCGACCGGTCGTCTCCGGGATCACGCCCGTGCCCGGAGGAGTGGGGCCGGTGACGGCGATGATGCTTCTGCGGCAGACGATCGAGGTCGCAGAGGCGACCCCGCCGGCCGAGGAGCTCGACCGCTTTGTCGTGCCGGAGGGAGCGAGGCCGGTCAGTCGCGACGGCTGAGGACGGTGGCGAGCAGCTCCACGTCGGACATCAGCTCAACGGCCCAGCGAATCGCGTCCTCGATCGAGATCACGCTCGTGCTGTCGAGCGGCCCACGCCGTTCGTAGATCGCGCGGTACAGGCACAGCCGCTCAAAGAGCTGGTCGCTGCGATCCTGGGTCTGCATCGGTCGTTACCTGAGTGTCGTCCTTCTCGGCGATCGTCGATCGCACACGAGCCCTCCCGCAATCAGTGGACGGACATGCGAGGGGTCATGCTGCGGACAGAGCGGCCAGCGACGCTAGGCTCGGGTCAGGGCGCCACGGTAGAGGTCGAGCAGCCGGGAGCTGAGCCCCGGCCCGGAGCCGACGAGCTCGAGGAACCGATCGCCAGCCAGCGCCAGGAGACGCCCGTCGGTTTCGGCAGTGACCGTCGCGGTGCGTTGGGAGTGCTGCAGCAGACCAATCTCGCCGAAGACATCGTCGGGGCCGAGCTGGCGGAGGGCAACGGGATCGGAGCCCTTGGCCGAGACCTGCGTGACAGCGAAGGTGCCGGCGCTGATCACATAGAAGCGGTCCGCCGGTTCACCCTGCCGCACGACCACCTCCCCGGCGCCCACTTCGACAGGCGAGAAGGCCTGCGCGGCTGCTTCGAGGCGGTTCGAGGGCAGGCCGGCAAAGATCGGCAGCTCAAGGATGCGTCTCCGCTCGAGGTCGAGCGCCCGCGGGCGCGCACGTGCGCTCAGCCACAGCGCCCCAACCGCGGCGATCGCCGTCGCTATGCCCGAGCCGATCAGCAGCGGCGTGAGGCCGAACGTGGAGGCGAGGAGCGGGAAGGCGAGGGACCCGCCGGCGTAGAAGAGCGCCGACGTCATCTGGATCACACCAAGGGCGCGGCCGCGGAGCGTGTCGGGCACGATCCGCTGGATGAGCGTGGTGTTGACGACGTCGAGCAGCAGAGCGCCCGCCACGCCGACTCCAATCGCGAGCATCGCCGGCACGAGGCTGTTGCTGAAGCCGAGCCAGATGAGGCCGATGCCGCCCGCCAGCCCGCCGATCAGCAGCGGCACGCTGAGCCGGCGCGCGACAAGCGACCCGGCGGCAAACCCAGCGAGAACTCCGCCGATGCCGGTCGCCGCATTCAGGAGTCCGGTGCCCGCTTCCCCGGCACCCAGGACATCGATCGCGATCACCACGGTGAGCACGCCCAGACCGCCACCGACCACGCTCGTCACCGAGTCGAGGAGGAACGGGCCCGCCAGCGGACCCACGAGGTCGCGCCAGCCGGTCACCGGGGAGAGTCGATCCGACTCCGCTTCGTCGGAGCCCGCTGCCGGCACCGCGCGCGGGAGCCTCGACAGGATCACCGCCACGAACGCGAAGGACAGCGCATTGAGGAGGAAGGCGATCGCGAGGCCGCCAACCGCGATCAGCACCGCGGCCAGCGCCGGTCCGACGACGAAGGCCAAGTTGTCGAGCGTTGCCCAGGCGCTGTTCGCCGGGCCCAGCTCGCTCTCGTCGACCAGGCTGGGCAGGAGCGCCGCCAGCGCCGGACCGAAGAAGGTCGAGAAGCACGCCGCGAGAATCGAGATGGCGACCACGTAGATGACCGGCGCGTCGACCACCACCAGGCCAGCCAGGAGGAGCATCAGCAGGCCCCGCGCGATATCCGTCACCAGCAGGACCATTCGGCGGTCGAAATGGTCCACCACGAATCCCGCGGGAACGGAGAGGATCACGTATGGGAGGATCCGCGCCGCACCCATGATGCCGAGCAGAACGGCGGACCTGGTCTCGGCATAGATCACGATCAGGATGGCGACCAGGTAGAGCCAGTCCCCGATTCCCGACACGAACTCGCCGAGGAGCAGCCGCGCCAGGTTGCGGTTGCGGAGCAGGCGTCGGTATGCCGTGAACACGCTAGCGCGCCGGCCGGCCGCGGCGCGGGTTGTCCGCGACGGCGGCAAGGATCGCTTTGAGCTCGAATGGCGTGAGCCCGCGGTGTTTGGCCAGGATCAGCGCCGCGAGGCCGGCAATATGCGGCGCGGCGAAGCTGTTGCCGGTCGCCACCGTGCTGCCGCCATCCTTCCAGGCGATTGGCACGTCAACGCCCCACGCACCGAACTCGACCGGCGGGTCAGGGTTGTAGTAGAAGCGCAACGGATCCGGCTGAGCGTGAGCGGCCACGCTGAAGACCGAGCTGAAGAGCGACGGATAGCTGGGTGCGGGAACGTTGTTGGCGGCGCTGACCAGCACCACGTTCCGAAAGTACGCCTCGTCGACGAGGCCGTGGAACACGGGATAGAGCGCCTCGCTCTTGGACGAGAGGCTCAGGTTGACGACGTCGAGGCGCTGCTCGATCGCCCACTCGAGGCCGGCGGCGAACGCGGTGCCCTTACCCCGCAGATCGGCGCCCAGCACGCGGATGGAGACGAGATCGACGTCGGGGGCGAGACCCAGGATGATGCCCCCGCAGGCCGTGGCATGACCGAACAGGTCCCCGAGCTCGTCGGGGACGACTCGAGGCTCGCCGTCGACCATCTCGACCGCGACCTTCTCCGTGACCCGGCCGCGCAACGCCGGATGATCGCTCTCGAGCCCGCTGTCGATGATCCCGACGCGGATGCCGGCCCCGGTCGAGCCTCCCCACGCCCAGCTCCGGTTGAGGCCGCGGATCCGCATACGGCGCGCGAGCCGCAGCGGGTCGACGTCGACGAACGGCTCGGACCAGGCGGGGAGATCGAGGTCGGTCACGCCCTGCGCGTGGTCCGCTCGGCGTGCTTGGCCACGACCTCCAGGATGTCGGCCACGAGGTCAAGCTCACGGTCAGTCAGAGTCCGCAGGCGCGCGACGTTCTCGGCCAGGTGCCAGAACGGCGACTCGGAGTCGGCATCGAGATCCCGTGTCGCCGCGCCGACGAGGGCGTCGACCTGGGCATCGGTCAGGCCGGGGCCGATCTGCCGCAACACCTCGTCGAGCAGTCGTCCGGTATCGCGCTGCACCCGAGCGGCGCTGATCGCCGAAGTCGCCTGCGTCGCGAAGACGCCGAGCAGCTCCATGTCGCGCAGTGAGAAGGAGGCCGAGTCGCGCTTGTCGAGCACCTGCAGCACCCCGACGGTGCCCTGCTCGTCGAAGAGCGGAACCGCGGCGATCGAGCGGGGGACGTACCCCGTGCGCTCGGCCACGGACCGGTCGAACCGCGGATCGTGCGCCACGTCGGAGAGTGCGAGCGCCTGGCCGGTCGAAAACACGTAGCCCGCGATTCCCTGGGAAGGCTTGACGGACAGGCCGATGGCCCCGGCGCCCTGGGCCCCCGATGCGACGCCGATACTCGAGCCGATCCGGATCGCGCTCGAAGAGCGCAATCGAGGAGGCCTCCGCGTCGAAGAGGCTGGTGGTCGCGTCGACGATCGACTGCAGCAGGCGCTGCTCGACGTCGCCCTGGATTTGCTTCGCGACAGCGGCACGCCGCGCCGCAGCGATCAGTGCTGCGAGCGCGGCGTCCAGCTCAGCTTCAGGCACGAATTCCTAGAACTTCTTGGCGTGGCCTTCGACATCCTCGTCGTCAGGCGTCGCGCGCTTCCACGTGTGCCCCTCGACATCCTCGTCGTCAGGCATCGCGCGCTTCCGCATATGCCCCTCGGTGTCCTCGTCCGTGCTGTTCCGTCGAGCCACATGCCCCTCGACATCCTCGTCGTCGGTCAGGCGACTGCGCACATGACCCTCGACATCGTCGTCGGACACGCGCTTGCGCATATGGCCTTCAACGTCCTGACCCTGATCCCTGATCTCGTCGCCCATGATGTGACCCTCCACTGAGTCGTCTTCTGCTAGTTCGCCACCGCGACCGATGTCGCGGAAGCCTTCGCCTGTTGGCGGCCGCTTGAACCTGTCCACGTCTATTCTCCTATGCCGCCGCTGGCTTTACGGGGACCACCCTATCGGTCAGGCTCGTCGCGCCGGAAGCCGATCTCGGACAGCGCCGCTGTCGGCTTGCGGACATCCTCGGCCAGGTCATCGGGCGCCATGCGCCTCGAGCCGCTCGAGGTCGTTGATGATGAGGGTCTCGTGGTCGATGTGCAGCAGGTCATCGTCGACGAGCCCGGTGAGGAGCTTGTTCACGCTCTGGCGCGTGCCGCCGATCATGGCAGCCAGGTCGGACTGGGTGAACGGCCAATCGAGCTCGACGCGTCCGCGCACCTGGGGATCGCGATCGCGCGCCAGGCGTACGAGACGCATCGCCAGCCGGCCGGCGAGATCCAGGAAGTGCAGCTCCTCGACGTGACCGGTCAGGCGTCGCAGCTCCGCCGAAAGGCTGGTCAGCAGCGCCCGCTGCAGACTGGCGTCCTCGTCGAGGACGAGCTGGAACGCGTCTCGCGGCAGGTCCAGCGTCTCGGTCACTTCGAGCGAGGTCGCGGTGGCGGAGCGGGGCGCCCCATCCAGGAGCGCAAGCTCCCCGAAGAAGTCGCCGGGGCGCAGGGTGGCGATGATCGCCTCCTCACCCGCCGCAGATGGCAGGACGATCTTGACCGCTCCGCTGATCACGATCTGGAGCGACGAACCCATATCGCCCTGGTGGAAGATCACCTCGTTGCGTCGAAACCGCCGTCTTCGCAGGGAACGGGCGAGCCTGCGAAGGGACGCGTCGTCGACGTGCGCGAAGAGCGCACAGCGCCGCAAGCTCTCGATCGCGAACTCGTCGTCGGGCACTGCTGAAACCCCGTTCCGCACCGTCGTGGTGGATCGCCACGATGATGCCACGCACACGCTCGCGTCAAGACTCTCGATTCTGTCACCCACTTGACCCGAGGGCTGTCCGATTGCTCGTTGACCGATGCGTTCCGGCAGGCGCACCCTGATCACTGGCTGCAGCCGGTGATACCGCTGCCCAGAACATTGTGCGTGACGCAGGAGGCATCCGATCGTGGACGACCAGGACCGCGACCAGCAACCCGACGACGACACCGAGGGCCATGCCGCGGTGAGGCGGCTGTCGGACGAGGACGACACCGAGGGCCATGCCGCGGTGAGGCGGCTGTCGGACGAGGACGACACCGAGGGCCACAATCTCTCGATGAATCCCACCATGGCCGATCAGCTCGCTCGCAGCCGCGAGGCGGATGTGCAACGGGCGGCGCGCGGAGGCTTCTTCCGGCGCGACGCGAAGGAGAGCCAGCGGCGCGGGCGCTGACCTGAGCCTTACCCACCACGACCGGGCCGGCTGGCCCGGTCGTCTGGTGTCCGGCGCGCGACACGCGGCTCGCACATCATCGACGCACGACGCGTCGCCGACGTGATCGAATGTTCCGGCGGACCGCGTCACGATTCCCTCAACGAGGCCGCCCTTCACGAGGCGGCCGGAGCGGAGGAATCGATCGATGTTCGCACTCGAGACTCTTGCGGATCTGAAGCACCAGGAACGCCTCACGCACGCGGCACGCCTGCAGATGGTGGCCCGGGCCCGCGGACCCGAGGAGCGCCACTTCGATCGGGAGGCACACCGTCGCATCACCGTTCGACGCCTGACCGCCGCAGCCACCGCAGTTGCCCTCGCCGCCACGGTCGCGGCGGGCGCGCTGGCGCTCGAGAGTCCCCGGACCGCCAGCCATCAGCTGAGCGGCGGCGGCGTCACGCGCAGCCGCTGATCAGCGTCCGGCTCACAGAAGGAGAGAGGCATGCCCCCCACCGCCAGCGCACCACTCGGCAACGGCCGCGAGTACGTGCTGCGGCCCGACGATCGGCCGAGCGACGCCACCGGCCACGTCCGCTTCTTTGTGGACCTGAAGGACGAGGACGGGTTCCTCCAGGCCCTGCGGAAGCGGCGCGGCGAGCCGGGCTCAACCCATATCGAGATCGCGCCGGCGCACGAGGCGGACACCCAGGGCCACGCGGCCGGGTTCGCCATGAGCGTCATCGTGCGGCCCTCAGGGGACGGCGACGATACCGAGGGCCATGCCGTCAGCCTGCACTTTCCGACCTCCGCGGAGGCAGATGCCTTCCGGCGTCGACTGCTCGCCACCGGCCTGATCGTCGGAACCGTGACGATCGGCGCCCTCGGCGCGACGGCGCTGCCGGGCTTCCAGCCCGGAGCCGGCGGCCAGGACGTCGCGGGGCAGCGCGCGGCGGGACCGGATGCCGACATCGGAATGATGGACACGGCCAACGCGGCCGCGGCAGAGGCGCTGGCCGCGCAGGAAGCGGCCGCCAGGCGCGCGAACGCCGACGTCGGGCTGGTCGATTCCGCGAGCGAGGTCGCGGCCCAGGCGTTGGCCGCGCAGAACGCCGTCGAACCTGACAGCGACATCGGCCTGATGGACGCCAGCGGTCGACCCGCGACGGCGGACGGCGCGCCGGCCACCTACGTGCCACCGGAGCGACCCGGCCCGAGCCCGCGCTGAACACTCCCTCCAGTGAGCGATTGACCGTGCCGTAGAGGTGCGGTCAATCGCTGTCAGCCCGCCTCAGCCAGTGCCCACGATCGTCGGCGCGATCATCTGCTCGACGGGGACCGATCCGTCGATGAAGCCGAGGCGCTTCATGATCGCGTAGGCCTCGCGCCAGCGCGAGACGTCGATGGCGCCGCCGGCAAAGCCACCGTCACCAGCCCATAGCTCGGTCGTCGCCTTCAGAACGGCCCGCGCGGTGGCGAGATCATCGGCGATCGCGGGGACCGAGGCCTTCGCGGCGTCGAGTCCCGCCTCCGGATCGTCGATCACGGCCTGCTGGGCCCGGGCGGTCGCCTGCGCAAAGCGCCGGACCAGGTCGGCGTCGCTGTCGAGCAGCATCTGGCCGACGATGGTGCCCGGGCCGGGCAGCGGCGCGATCTTGTCGATGGTGAGCGTGTCGACCGCGATTCCCTGCGCGTCGAGGCGCAGAGGCTCGTTGTTCCGGAAGCCGGTGATGAGCTGCACGTCGCCGTTCGCCAGCCCATCGGCCTGGTTGAACTGGGGATACTCCCGGATCGTGACGTCATTCGGAGTGAGCCCGCCCGCGGAGAGGAGGGCGAGCAGGGCGTGCCAGGAAGAGCCGAACTTGCCAGGCGTCCCGATCGTCTTGCCGGCCAGCCCCTTCGCTTTGGATGGCACCTCACCCTTGCGGCCGATGATCGCCACCGGGAACCGCTCGTACAGGGTGGAGACGTACACCACCGGGATGCCGCTCGTGCGCGCGATCATGACGTCGGTGGCATCGGCAACGCCGAACTCGGCCTGGCCGTCGGCGACGAGGCGCTGCACGTCAGGCGCCTGCTTGAACTCGATCGTCACGTCGAGGCCGACGTCGGCGTAGTACCCGTCCCGCTGGCCGACATAGAACGGCGCGAACTGGACATCCGGGCGGAATCCGAGCAGGAGCGTGACATGTCGCAGCTCGGCGCTGGGCGATGGCTGCGTCGTCGTCGTGCCCGGTGAGCAGGCGGTGACGAGCAGGGCGAGCAGCAGCAGGGCGAGACGCGGAGACATCGGTCTCTCCTTCACGATTGGGGGAGCACGCGACGCTCGACAAGCAGCACCAGCCCGTAGAAGACGAGCCCAATGACCGCCAGCGTGGCGAGCGCAACGAACATGAGCGCGGTGTCGAACAGGCCCTGGTTGGCGATATTGATGAGCACGCCCAGCCCGAGGCTGGCGCCGGCCCATTCGGCGACCACGGCGCCGATGACGGCCAGGGTGACCCCGACGCGCAGCCCGCCGAAGATGACCGGCAGCGCCGAGGGGATCTCGAGCCGAGCGGTGATCTGGCCCGGCCCCGCCCCGAGGCTGCGCAGCATCTCCGCCAGGAGGGGGTCCGCGGATCGCATGCCGACCATCGTGGCAATCGCGATCGGGAAGAAGACGATCAGCGCGCAGATGATTACCCTCGCCAGCAGACCCCCGCCGAACCAGATATCGAGGAGAGGCGCCAGGGCGAGAATCGGGACCGCCTGTGCCGCGACGATGTAGGGCGACAGGACACGCTCGATCAGCAGGCTCTTGGCGAGCGCAATGCCCGCGAGCACCGCGGTGACCGCGCCCACGGTGAAGCCGAGCACGACCTCGAGGAGGGTCGCGGCGGTGTGCTGCCACAGGACTCCGCTGCCGATGGCCCGCGCGCCGCGCGCGGCCACCACCTCGGGGGCCGGCAGGATGTAGTCCGGATAGCCGCCGATCAGGGTCACGATCTTCCAGAGCGCGACGAACGCCGCGAGGCTCGCCAGCGCCGCGGCGATGCGCCTCATGCCGCGCCCTCGCCCCACGGGCGGAGCTCAGCAGGATGCACGGCGGCCAGCTGCGACCGCACCTCCGAAGCGATCTCGGCCGCCCGTCGCTCGCCCAGCAGGTCGGCCGGTCGCGGGCGCGGCAGGTCGACCTCCACGCTGCGCACCACCCTCCCCGGCGCGGCGCTCATCACGGCGATCCGATCGCCGAGCTGGATCGCCTCGGCGACCGAGTGGGTCACGAGCAGCACCGTGCGCGGACGCTCCAGCCAGACGCGCTGCAGCTCGGCGTCGAAGGTCTCGCGCGTCAGGGCGTCGAGCGCGCTGAACGGCTCGTCGAGGAGGAGCACGGGGGGATCGTCGATCAGCGCTCGAGCAAGGGCGGCGCGTTGCTGCATGCCGCCCGACAGCTCCCCCGGGTCGCAGCTGCGCCGCAGCAGCCAGGCCAACGCGCGCGAGCGCCTCGAGCGCCCGAGCGCGGCTCTCCACAGTCGAGACGCCGCGCAGCTCGAGCGGGAGCGCGACATTCTCGAGCGTCGACCGCCAGGGAAGCAGCCGGGGCTGCTGGTAACCGAGGCCGACGCGCCGATCGCCGGCGCGGGGAGGCGTTCCCCCCACGGCAATCGAGCCCGCCGCGCGGGCGCAGCAGCCCGGCAACGAGGCGCAGGAACGTGCTCTTCCCGCATCCGTTCGGCCCGATCAGGACGGTGAAGCTGCCCGCAGGCGCTTCCAGGCTGAGATCCCGCAGCGCCTCGACGCTTGCGCCTCGCGCCGAGAACTGCACGCCCACCCGCTCCGCATGCACGTCGAGGCCAAAGGCCGGATCCGCCGTCTGGCTTGCCGTCGACTGCAACGATGCTCCCGATTTCTGCCGATCGGGGCATCTCCAGCGACCGCCGCTGCACAGCACGCAGCGCCCGCTGACGCCTTCTCCCATCCGGACTTTCACCGTCGGCCCCGTCTGCTCGGCGAGAGCCGAGGTCGGGTCAGCCTCATCGGTCATGCGGCCGTGAGGTTCGCGGGCTGGCCCGTCGCGCGAGCCGACCGCCGGTGGGGAGTTTCACCCCGCCCCGAAGGCGATTGCTATTCGTTCGGCCGCGATCGTGACACGCGCCCCGGGGCGGGGTCAAACAGTTCGATCCCGCTGCCCGCTCAGCCCTCGGACTGCGCCCCTGGCGATCGACGGGTCCATCGGTAAAAGATGAAGATGACCCCGAGGGCGACGATGACGTAGATCACGTACTCGAACGGTCGCACCGCCTGGTAGAGGCGCTCATAGTTCGCGCCGAGCGCATAGCCGCCAAGGAGCAGCGCGGCGTTCCACGGGAGGGACCCGAGCGCGCTGAAGAGCAGGAAGCGACCGATCGGCATGCGGGCGACGCCGGCCGGGTAGTTGATCAGCGCCCGGACCAGCGGCACGAGACGGCCGAGAAGCACGGCCCAGTCGCCGTAGCGGGCGAACCAGGCATCGGCACGATCGAGCTCCGCGGCGTGGATGTGGACGTAGCGTCCGTAGCGATCGAGGAGCGGACGTCCTCCCCAGGCACCGATCAGGTAGCCGGCGAGCGAGCCCCCCACGGCGCCAACGGTCGCCACGAGCAGCGCGATCACGAAGCTCCATGGGGCGCCGGTGAGCCGCTCGACGACAGCCGGGTCAGCTGCCGACTGGCTGACCTTCCAGCCGGCCATCGGCACGATCACCTCGGAGGGGATGATCGGGATGAAGGTCTCGAGCGCTACGCCGATGCCGATCCCCAGGTAACCGATCGCGTCGTAGAGCGCCAGGAACCATGGCAGCACCGTGCGGTCGATGAAGTCGAGCAGGAGCTACGCCTCGCCGCGGGGGGATCGGAGACCGCCGTCGCGCTGATCGCGGGTGCCGTGGCAGGCGGAGCGCGCCGCGGCACGGCGACCCGTCGGCGTACGGGCGCCGTCGGGGCGGATTCGGCGAGCTCGCTCTCCCGCGCATCGACCTGCAGCACATGGATGGCGATGAGAATCGAGACCAGCGCTGCGCCGGCCATCCAGCCACCCAGGACGTCCATCGGGTAATGCGCGCCGAGGTAGATTCGGGTCGCGCTGATGGCGAGGATCAGGCCGATGGCGACGGTGTACGCGATCATCCCCTGCCGCCGATCGTGGGCGAGGCGCGCCACGCAGAATGCGGCGAGCCCATACAGGACCGTCGCGCGCAGGGCGTGGCCGGCCGGGAAGTCGGCGATGTCGTCGAGCCCGATGCCATTGACGTCGAACAGGGCTGCGCAGAGCGGCCGAGGCTGATCTCGGGATTGGTCGAGGTGAAGTACTTCAATGCCCACTCGATCGGGAAGGCGAGCGTCCCGCGGGCGAGCAGCAGCGCGAGGTCTCGGCGCCGCTGCGCGAGGGCGACCAGTCCGAGCCCGGCGAACGCCAGCGCCACGAACCAGCCGGAACCCAGACCGCTGATCCCGAGCAGCACGCTGTGCAGGACGGGCACGTTGCCCTCGACCCAGCGTTGCATGGCAGGCACGACGTTCGCCATCAGCCACTCCTCCGGGCCGGTGTAGACCGTGGTGCGCTTGAGCGTCACCAGCCAGAAGAGGCTGGGGAGCGTGATGATGCGCCAGCAGGAAGGCGACCGCGGGACTTGGGACCGCGCCTCCCAGCCGGTGCTCTGCGTCTTCGCTGACCTGCAGCCGGCTGGTGATGTCCGGGATCCTGCGCACGCCCGTAGTATAAGGACCGATGCCGCCGCTCCCCCTGACCGGCCGCGACCTCAGCCTCGTCGACGTCGTCGCCGTTGCGCGCGACGCGCGCGAGGTGGGTGTCGCCGACGAGGCACGCGAGCGGATGCAGGCGTCGCGCGCCACGATCGAGCGCCTGGTGGCCGAGGGCGCAACGGTCTACGGCGTCACGACTGGCTTCGGTGACCTGGCGGATGTGCGCATCGACGCCGCGCAGACCGCCGAGCTGCAGCGCAACCTGATCCGCTCGCACGCGGCCGGGGTCGGTGAGCCACTGCCCGAGGACGTGGTGCGCGCGATGCTGCTCCTGCGCACCAACACGCTCGCGATCGGGCTCTCCGGCGTGCGAGTCGATGTCGCGGACCTGCTCTGCGCGATGCTGAATGCTGCCGTGACGCCCATCATTCCATCGCGCGGCAGCGTGGGCGCCAGCGGCGACCTCGCCCCGCTGGCCCACCTCGCGCTCGTTCTCATCGGCGAGGGAGAGGCGACCGTCGGCGGCAGACCGATGCCCGGCGGCGAGGCGCTTGCCGCGGCGGGCCTGGAGCCGATCGAGCTCGGCGCCAAGGAGGGGCTCGCTCTTCTCAACGGGACGCAGCTCATGGCCGGCATCGGCGCTCTGGCCCTGCGGGACGCGCGGCTGCTGGCGGTGAGCGCCGATCGGATCGCCGCGATGAGCCTGGAGGCGATGCTGGGGACGGCCGCCGCCTACGCCGAGCCACTCGTCGCTGCCAGGCCCCACCCCGGCCAGCTGGCCGTCGCCGCGCACCTGCGCCACCTTCTGCGCGGAAGCGAGATCGGCGAGAGCCATCGGTCAAGCGAGCATCGGGTGCAGGATGCCTACTCCCTGCGGTGCATCCCCCAGGTCCATGGCGCGGTCCGCGACGCGCTCGAAACGCTGGCCCGCGTGCTCGACGTCGAGATCAACGCAGCGACCGACAACCCGCTCGTCTTCCCCTCCGGCGAGGTGATCAGCGGCGGCAACTTCCACGGCGAGCCGGTCGCCATGGCGCTCGACTACGCCAAGATCGCGGTCGCCGAGCTCGCCTCGATCTCGGAGCGGCGCACCGCCCGCCTGGTCGACGCCCATCTCTCCGGCCTGCCCGCCTTCCTCGCGGAGCGGCCGGGGCTCGAGAGCGGCCTGATGATCGCCCAGTACACCGCCGCGGCGCTCGTGAACGAGCTCCAGACCCTGACCCACCCCTCGTCGGTGGACAGCGTTCCGACGAGCGCGAACCAGGAAGACCACGTCTCCATGGGCGCGACCGGGGCCCTCCATCTGCGCGAGGTTGTCGATCGTGCCGCCTCCGTGCTCGCCATCGAGGCGCTCTGCGCCGCACAGGGTCTCGACTTCCGCGCCCCATTGCGTCCGGGCGAGGGGGTCGCGGCGGGCCAGGCCGCGGTTCGCTCAGTGGCCGGGCACCGTGACGCGGACCGGCCGCCAGCCCTCGAGATCGCGGCGGTCCGCGGGCTGCTCTGGGCGGGAGGGCTGGCTGGCGATGAGTGACCTGAGCTTCGCGCTCGTCGACGCGGCCAGCTTCGACGCGATCCCCGATCCCGCCCAACCGGGCGCGCGTTGCCAAACGTGCGACTACTGGGAGCGGCTGGACGGCACGCGCGCAGGCGATGAGGCGCCGGAGCCACGCATGGCACTCAAGCGCGCCCGGCTGCTCGCCGGAGCAAAGCTCGCGGGCGCCTACGCGATGCTGGCCCACCGCGACGGCACGGCCGTTGGGTATGCCCAGTTCGGCCCGATAAGCGTCTACCCGCGCGCTCAGAGCATCCGCGAGCGGTACCCGCAGCTGCCCGACTCGCCCGCCCCGTGGGTCGTGACCTGCCTGCAGGTCGTCGAGACCCTGGGCGGGGATCGCGTCTCGGTCGGAGCCGCTCTCCTGGATGCGCTCCGCCAGGAGCTCGATCGGCGCGGCATCGGCGCGGTGGAAGCCTACCCGGAGGTCGGGGCGGACTCGTGGCTCGCGTCCCCCGGCCCGCCGTCGATCTACGGCGCGGCCGGCTTCGAGCTCGTCGCGGGCGACGAGCGGTACCCGGTCTATCGTCGCGAGCTGAGCGAGGGCGCGGAGGTCGGCTGGGCCGATCTGCTGGAACGCACGCAGCCCGTCGCCGACGAGGACGACGCGTGGCCGCTGCCCCTCCCGCGACGGGCGAGCGAGGACGACCTGTTTCGGCTTCCGGAGAAGCCCAAGCGAACGAACCCGTTCGGCGAGGACTGACCGATGCTCGCCGCCGGCCTCTGGGGGCTGGCCGCCGCCTCCGCGCTGGTGATCGGCTCCGTGGCCGAGATCGGCCTGCACATCTCCCGCCGCATCACCGCGCTGATCATGGCCTTTGGCGCAGGGGCGCTCATCAGCGCGCTCGCCTTCGACCTGACGGAGGAGGCCTTCCGTCGCGGTGGCACGGGGATCTTCGCCGCGGGCCTGGCCGCCGGCGCGCTGGCCTTCTTCGTCGGCAACCGGCTGGTGATCCGGTTCGGCGCCCAGGGGCGTGCACGTCGGCGTCAGCCGCGCGCGAAGCCAGCCGCGACCTCGAGCAACGGCCCGGCAATCGTGCTCGGCACGCTCCTCGACGGGCTGCCGGAGTCGATCGTCCTTGGCGCAACGCTGCTCGGCGGCGCGAGCGTCAGCGCGTCCTTCCTCGCAGCGGTCTTCCTCTCGAACATCCCGGAGGGCGCGGCCGGCACACGCGACCTGAGCGAGGAGGGCCATGCCCGCCGTTGGATCGTGCTGCTATGGGTCGGAGTCGCGCTGGCGTCGGGCCTGGCGTCGGGGCTCGGCTTCGGGTTGCTCGGCGGGATGAACCAGGCTGCCGTGGCGCTGGTTCAGGCCTTCGCTGCCGGCGCGATCCTCACCATGCTCGCCGACACGATGATCCCCGAGGCGTTCGAAAACGGCGGCGACCTCGCCGGTCTTGCCACGGCGCTCGGCTTCGCTGCGGCATTCCTGCTCTCCACGACCGCCTGAGCCGAGAGCCTTCGCGAGGCGGGCTATCATCGGTCCATGACCAGCGTCGCCCCCAAGAGCGGCCCACGCACCGTCCAGGCGCCACGCGGAATCGAGCTCTCGACGAAGGGCTGGCAGCAGGAAGCCGCGTTGCGGATGCTCATGAACAACCTCGATCCGGAGGTTGCCGAGGACCCGGACCACCTCATCGTGTATGGCGGCACGGGCCGCGCCGCCCGCTCATGGGAGGCATTCGACGCCATCGTCCACGAGCTCCGCCGCCTCGAGAACGACGAAACCCTGATCGTGCAGAGCGGCAAGCCGGTGGGCGTCTTTCGAACGACCCTTGACAGCCCACGGGTGCTGATCGCCAATGCCCTGCTCGTCCCGCACTGGGCGACCTGGGAGCAGTTCCGGGAGCTCGAGCGCAAGGGTCTGACGATGTACGGCCAGATGACGGCCGGGAGCTGGATCTACATCGCCACCCAGGGGATCATCCAGGGAACGTACGAGACCTTCGCGGAGCTCGCCCGCCAGCGCTTCGGCGGATCGCTGCGCGGCAGGGTGACCCTTACCGCCGGCCTGGGCGGAATGGGCGGCGCTCAGCCATTGGCGATCACCATGAACGAGGGGGTGGCGCTGGTCATCGAGGTCGACCCCAGGCGTGCGGAACGCCGCCGCGAGGTTGGCTACGTCGACGAGGTGACCGACGACCTGGATGGCGCGCTTGCGACCGTCGAACGCTGGCGCGACGCGGGCGAGGCGCGGAGCCTGGCGCTGATCGCCAACGCGGCGGACGTCGAGCCCGAGCTGGTGCGCCGTAACTGGCAGCCGGACGTGGCCACCGACCAGACCTCTGCCCACGATCCGCTGGGCGGCTACGTGCCGGGCGGCATCGGCCTCGAAGAGGCGCTCGCCCTGCGCGAGACTGATCCGGAGGACTATCTCCGACGGGCGGGCAACTCCATTGCCGATCACGTCCGCGCCATGCTCGACTTCCAGAGGCGCGGCGCGGTCGTCTTCGACTACGGCAACAACATCCGCAGCGCTGCCATGGAGGCCGGCGTGGCCGACGCGTTCGACTTCCCCGGCTTCGTGCCCGCGTTCATCCGTCCACTCTTCTGCGAGGGCAAGGGCCCATTCCGCTGGGCGGCGCTGTCGGGCGATCCGAACGACATCCTGAAGACCGATGCGGCCCTGATGGCCCTCTTCCCGGAGGACGAATCACTGCACCGATGGCTGCGCCTGGCCGAGGAGAAGGTGCCCTTCCAGGGGTTGCCGGCCCGCATCTGCTGGCTCGGCTACGGCGAGCGCAGCCGCGCCGGCCTGCGTATCAACGAGATGGTCGCGTCCGGCGAGCTCGCGGCGCCGATCGTGATCGGTCGCGATCACCTCGACGCCGGATCGGTCGCCAGTCCGTATCGGGAGACGGAGGGGATGCGCGACGGCAGCGACGCGATCGCCGACTGGCCCGTTCTCAATGCGCTGCTCAACACCGCGGCGGGCGCGACCTGGGTGAGTGTGCACCATGGGGGCGGCGTGGGGATCGGCTACTCGATGCACGCGGGCATGGTGATCGTCGCCGACGGCACGCCGGAAGCCGCCGCGCGGCTCGAGCGCGTCCTGACCGCCGACCCGGGGATGGGGGTCGTCCGCCACGCGGACGCGGGGTACGAGCGCGCGATCGAGGTTGCCCGCGACCGCGGCGTCCGCATCCCGATGCTCGAGGACTGATTCCGGTGACCCGAGCCGGGTGGCCGTGAGCGAACCGCTGGCCGGCGCGCCCGATCCGTGGGCCTCGTCCACGATCCCGCCGTGGCGGGCCGGGCCGCCGTACGCCATGACCGAGATGATCGCCGCTGAGCCGGCGCTCGCCGAGCGGCTCGCTCGCCGCCTGGCCGCCGACGCCGCCGTCACCGACCTCGCCTCCACCGTCCGGGCGGCCGCCGACGCTGGAGCCGCCATCACGATCACCGGATGCGGCACCAGCGAGCACGCCGCCATCGGCGGGGCCGAGATCCTGAACGCGGCGCTGACGCGCGTCGGGAAGCGCCCCGTCGTCCGTGCGCTCCAGGCATTCGAGACGCTCCGCCACCCGGAGCCCGCCGGTCTCCAGATCGCGGTCTCCCATGAAGGAGGAACCGAGGCGACGATCGAGGCCATGCGCGTGGCGCAGGCCTCCGGTGTCCGGGTCGGCGCTGGTCACGGTGAGCGGCCGCTCCCCTGCCGCCGCGCTCGCCGACGTGGTCATCGAGACCGCCGAGCAGGACCGCTCGTGGTGCCACACCGTCGGCTATCTCTCGCCGGTCGTGGCGTTCGGAGCCATCGGAGCGGCGGTCGCGAACGAGCCGCTCGACGCGCTCGCCCTCCGGGCGCTGCTCGACGCTGCCGAGCAGGGACTCGTTGCCGAGGAGCTCGCCACGAACCTGCTGCCCTGCGAGCGGCTGATTGTTGCCGGCTTCGGGGTCGATTACGCGACGGCACGGGAGCTCGCGCTGAAGATCGAGGAGGGGGCTCGGCTCCCCGCCGTCGCGCACCAGGTGGAGACGGTGCGCCATGGGCACCTCGCCGCCGCCGATCGGCGAACCGCCCTCGTGCTGGTCTGGTCCGATGCCGAGCAGCTGCCGGCGAGCGTCGCCCGCCGGCACATTGGGCTCCTCGAGGCCGCCGCGGCGCTCACCATGCCGGCGGCTGCGATCCTCGACGTCGTGAACGGCCCGCGGGTGCCGCTGGAGCTGACGCCTGCCGGGCGGCTGAGCATCCCCAGCACCCGGTGCATGCATCCTGTGCTGGAGGCGCTGGCCGGCGCCGCGATTCCGCTCCAGCTCCTCGCCGAGCGGCTGGCACGGGCTCGCGGCGTGAACCCTGACACGCTAGGCCGCGAGGATCCGCGCCAGGTGGCCGCGGCCGGCTAGCCCGGCCAGGCTTGCCCGGGAGGGGTGCCGCGTATCATCGGTTGGTGCCCAGCCTGATCGAGTGCGTCCCCAACTTCAGCGAAGGCCGCCGGCCGGAGGTCCTCGAGGAGATCTGCCGTGCGATCAGCCAGATCGATGGCGTCACCCTGCTCGACCGGTCGCGAGACGAGACCCACAACCGGAGCGTGGTGACGTTCGCGGGCAGCGCGGAGCCGGTTGTGCGCGCGGCCACCGCGGCCGTCGGCCGCGCGCTCGAGCTGATCGACATGGAGCACCATGCCGGCGCCCATCCGCGGATCGGAGCCGTCGACGTGATCCCATTCGTCCCCCTCGGCACGACGCGGATCGAGGAGTGCGTGGACCTGGCGCGGCGCTTCGCCGAGCAGATCGCGCAGCGCTTCGAGCTGCCGGTCTACCTGTACGGCGAGGCTGCGCTGCGCCCTGAGCGGCGACGGCTCGCCGACGTGCGGCGCGGCGAGTACGAGACCCTCCGCGAGGAGCTCGGCATCAACCCCGAGCGCGATCCGGACTTCGGCCCCAGCCGCCTTCACCCGCGCGGCGGCGCCGTCGCGGTCGGCGCCCGCAAGCCGCTGATCGCCTTCAACGTCAACCTCGCGACCGACGACCTCGTGCTCGCAAAGAAGATCGCGCACGCCATTCGCGAGTCCTCCGGCGGCCTCCCCGCGGTGCAGGCCATGGCGGTGCTCCTCGACGAGCCGCGCCTGGCCCAGGTGAGCATGAACCTGGTCGACTGGCAGCGGACCGGCATCGTCGACGTTGTCCGCGTCATCCGTCGCATGGCGCAGGAAGCGGGCACCGAAATCGACCATTGCGAGCTCATCGGGCTGGCTCCCGCGGGCGCCCTGCTGGATGTCGCGGCCGATGCGCTGGGCCTCCGTGACTTCACCCCCGACCAGGCGCTCGAGCTTCGCCTCGCTCGCGATCGCTGAGCGCCGCTCGGCCCCGGCCCGGTGCGTTTCGTCACCGGCCGGAGCATCTGGCCCTGCTCTTGCATTTCCGGGCGGCGATTGGGGCCGTTCGGGGAGTGAACCAACAGATGCAAGCGGGCAGCAGCCTTCGACCCGGTGGACGCGCCATCGCGCTGATCGTGGTCTGGCTGGTCGCGGTCGTCATCGTCGCTGCCACGAGCCAGGTCCGCGCGGGGAGCGCGCCATCCACCACGACCGATGCGCCGGTCGCAGCCACCCAGCCGGTCACGGCGCACGTCGGCTAGGGCCGACACCGAAGAGTCGCCCAGCCTGACCCTCGCCATCGCGGCGGTCCTCGCCGCCGCGGGGTTGAGCGTTGCCACGCTTCGGCGCGGAGTGGCTTTCCCTGTCCGAGTTCGGCGGCTGGTCCCGGTGGCGCAGCGGGTCGTCGTCCGGCGTTCGTAAGCCGCCGTGGAGGCGCTAGACTCCACGGCCCATGACGACGATCCGCACGGAGCTGCGCGACGCGGTGGCAGCTGCGCGAGGCCGAGCGGTCGCCGCCGGTGAGCTCCCGATCGGTGACAGCCCGCCGCCAACCATCGTCATCGCCGAGCCGGCGCGCCCCGAGCACGGGGATTACGCGACCAACGTCGCCATGCAGCTCGCGCCGATCGTCCGCGCGGCGCCCCTCGAGATCGCCGAGACACTGCGGCGTGCCCTGACGCTGCCCACCGGAGTCGCCGAGGCGATCATCGAGCGCCCCGGCTTTCTGAACTTCCGGCTGGATCCCGGCTGGGTCGGCTCCCAGGTGGGCACCATCCGGCAGGCCGGCGCCGCGTTCGGGCGCTCCGAGATTGGCCGCGGGCAGCGGATCAACGTCGAGTACATCAGCGCCAACCCCACCGGCCCACTGCATATCGGCAATGCGCGCGGCGGCTTCATCGGCGATGTGCTCGCATCCGCGCTGGAGGCGACCGGCCGTCGCGTCACGCGCGAGTACTACGTCAACGACTTCGGCAGCCAGGTCCGCGACTTCGGAGAGTCGGTCTATCTCGCACGCACCGGTCAATCGGGCGAAGCGGGCTACAAGGGTGAGTACATCGAGCGGATCGCGGCGGAGGTGCCCGACGAGGTTCTCGCCGCCGTGAATCCGCTGCCGGCGATCGGCGCATGGGCCTGGAACCGGGTCTTCGACGATATCAAGGCCACGCTCGAGCGGCTCGGGATGCGCTTCGACGTGTACAAGAGTGAGCGCCAGCTGCACGACGCCGGGGAGGTGGCGGAGGGGATCGAGCGCCTGCGTGCCGCGGGGCACGTGTACGAGGCGGACGGCGCGATCTGGTTTCGCGCCACGACCTTCGGCGATGACAAGGACCGTGTGCTCATCCGCTCCAACGGCGCGCCCACCTATTTCGCCGCCGATGTCGCCTACCTGCTCGACAAGTTCGAGCGCGGCTTCGACCACCTGATCTACATCCTGGGCCCCGACCACCACGGGGACATGGCGCGTCTGAAGGGGGCGACCGCGGCGCTCGGGCACGACCCGGAGGCCATGGAGATCATCATCTATCAGCATGTGCGCCTGGCGGGCGGAGCCAAGATGAGCAAGCGGGCCGGAACGTTCGTCGACACTCGATGAGCTCGTCTCGGAGGTCGGGCCGGATGCCACGCGCTTCTTCTTCGTCATGCGGTCCGCCAGCCAGCACCTCGACTTCGACCTGGAGCTTGCCAAGAGCCAGTCGAGCGAGAACCCCGTCTACTACGTGCAGTACGCCCACGCGCGCTGCTGCTCGATCCTGCGGCTCGCCGCCGAGCGCGGGGTCGCCGCCGAGGAGAGCCAGGCGGCTGAGCTCCTGCGTCATCCCGCGGAGCAGGCGCTCATTCGCCGCCTCATTGCGCTGCCCGACGTGATTGCGGATGCCGCCGAGCGTCATGCGACCCACGAGCTGCCGCGCTATGCAATGGAGGTCGCATCGCTCTTCAGCCAGTTCTATCGCGACTGCCACGTCCTCTCGGACGAGCCCGCCGAGGCGGCGATCTCCAGTGCTCGGCTGGCCCTGGTCGACGCCACGCGCCAGGTGCTCGCCAATCTCCTTGGCCTGCTCGGGGTCTCGGCGCCGAGTCCATGTAGGCCGGTCAGCGCGCTGCGGCGAGCGTCTTCTCCAGCAGCGGCATCGGTCGAGGCGTGGACGATCAGCTGCTCGGTATCCGACAGCGAGACGAGGCGCGCAGGAAAGGGGAGGGCAGCGATCACGCTGGCGTAGGCAGCGGCGAACTCGCGGGCGTCGGCGGCGGTGTCCCACGCGATGCGCCAGGCGAGGCTGAATGCGCCGTCAGGTCCCGAGTAGACCGTGGCCCGGTCGCCGCCCCAGCCGGCGACCGCGCGGGCGGCATCGGCCTTCGAGACATCGAAGAACTGGAGCATGACCCCGAGCATCGCCTCGCCCTGCGGCGAGGACGCGACGCGCTTCCAGCCCGTCCCCAGCGCCGGCCCGATGTCCGGCGACGGAGACAGGAATCGGCTTCTCGCGCGCGGTCCACTTGTCGTAGTGGATCACCTGCTCGGTCGAATCCGGCGGCGTCGAGAACGCCGCATCGACGGCCGCGAAGCCGCCTTCCTGGTAGACCTGGCCGACCCATTGCAGTCCGGCGGTGTAGGGGAAGTCGAGCAGACCGACCATCCAGGACGGCGCGTCGCCGGTATCCGGGACCGGGGTATTGCCGATCTGTGCGAGCTCGCCCGGGCTGAGGTTGCCCGCGAGCGCCCAGAGGAACATCGACTGCGTCGCGTCGCCCTCGATGAGCGAGGTGCGGGCGAGTGACCGGTCGTCCTCGCCGACGGCATCGGTCTGCAGCGTCTTGAGGGTGAAGGCGGCGTCCTGGAGGGCGTGCGTGTACTCGTGGGCGTACGTGATCTTGGCTTCTGGCGAGAGGCCGCTGTCACTGACGACCACCATTCGCTTCTCGCGATCGTCGTAGAAGCCGAGAACCTGGTCGCCCAGGAGCCTGAGCTGAAGCTGCGCCACGTCCTGGTCGGCGGTCAGCAGCCCGAGCGAGCGCAGGGTGAGGTTGTCCGCGTCGCGACGCGCCTGCGGATACTCCGCGTCGAAGAGGGTCCGCAGCTCGACCGCAAGGTGGCTGCGGTCGATGATCTGCGCGGGACCGATCTTGGCGGCGGGAAGACCCCGGATCTGCTGGACCTGGCGCTCGATCGCGGCGAAGGCGGCCTCCTGCTCCTGGGTCGACGCCGGCGACGGCTCGCCACTGGCCGAGGGGCTGGTGGCGGGGCTGGTGACCGGCGACGCGCGCGGGCTCGGCGACGCGCTTGTCGACGGCCGCGCCACGACTAGGGCGCCGGTCGCGTGCAGCACCAGCACCAGCACCATGAGCAGCGTGAGGACCGCGGCTGCTGCGGCGGCTAGCCGCTGGATGGGGTTCATTGGCCAGCCATTCTCGCGTATGCGGACCCTGGGGCGGGCAACGTTCAGGTTTCTTAAGACAGCCAAAGCCTCCGTTTCACGCGGGCTCTCTAGCCTTCAGGCTGCGAGTTGGAGACCAACGGGTTTCCGCCTCCACCCTCCCTCCTTCGAGCGCCGGTGTCATTGGGCGGGCACCGGCGCTCGTGCTGTCCGGTACCATCCGGCAACCGATGGAGATCACCTGGTACGGGCGCGCCTGTTTCCGACTGAAGGGCAAGGAGGCGACCGCCATCACCGATCCCTGCCCGCCCGCGACGGGCTTCGTCGCCGGCAAGCACGACGTCGACCTGCTGACGGTCAGCCACGCGCATCCCGACCACAGCTACACCCGGTCGATCACCGCGGGCCTGACCCTGACCCGGCCGGGGGAGTACGAGTTCCACGATCTGCTGGTCACGGGTGTCCGCACCTATCATGACGGGGCTCGCGGAGCGGAGCGCGGGGAGAACATGATCTTCGCGGTCGAGGTCGACGGCGTGCACATCTGCCACCTCGGCGATCTCGGCCATCTCCTCACCGAGGAGCAGGTCGCGGAGCTCGGACCAATCGATGTGCTGCTGGTCCCGGTGGGCGGCACCACGACCGTGACGCCCGCCGAGGCGACCGAGGTTGTCTCGCAGCTGAGCCCGAAGCTGGTGATCCCGATGCACTTCGCGATCGATGGCGCGTCAGGCGACCTGATGAGCCCGGAGACCTTCCTGCACGAGATGTCGGTCGAGCCGATCCGCCAGCCGAAGGCCATCGTGACCCCCTCCTCGCTGCCGGACGAGACCCAGGTGGTCCTCCTCGAGGCGCGCGGCCGCACCGCCTGAAAGCTCGGTGTCAAGCCTTAAAGACCTTTGGAACCCCGGAATACTGTTGCGTCTTGGCACCAGACGCCCCAAGGGTACTGCTCGGAAGTACCCCGGAGTGTGGGTTTCTGGCCCTAAGGGGCACCCGTTTCCTACTAGCCCGTCTGGTACTAAGGTCCCTATGCTGGCGACCGCCGAGGGTGCGAATTCGCTCGTCGGCGCAATGCCCGGTCCACTAAGGCGCCGCGGCGATAATCAGAAAGGACAGGGGGTCCTGTGTACTCATCCGTTCTCCGGCCGGCGCGCACCTCGCCTCTCTGGGTGATGCTCGCGAGCATGGCCATCATCTCTCTCATCTTCTCCCTATTTGCGTTCGTCCGGCCGGCCCTTGCCGCGAATGACAAGGTGACGATCTGTCACGCCACACACAGTGAGAGCAACCCGTACGTCGAGATCACCGTGAGCACCAGCGCGGTCGACGGCCTCGGCAACAACGACCACTCGCACCACACCGGGCCGATCTGGTACTCCGGTGCCAAGGGCGACAATGTCGATTGGGGCGACATCATCCCAGCGGGCGACTGGCTGCCCGCCGGCCTGAACTGGACCTCCGAAGGCCAGACGACCCTCTTGGAGAACCACTGCGCCGCCGGCGAGACCGGCACCGGCCAGTGCATTCCATCGTCCGACCTCTCAGATGCTGACCTGCGCGACCTGCTGACTGAGTCGGGCAGCAGCGTGACAGACCCTCAGAACGCGAACGGGTCGAGCGCGACCACCTGGAGCGCCACCATCGTCGTGCCCGACGAGCTGTGCAGTGCGCAGCTGAGCTTCAGCTCCTACTCGCTCCCCGGCGGGTCCATGCATCCGTTCGAGGACCAGGTCCTCTTCGACAACGTGACCGCTACCTATCTACCGGGCACCTGGCCGGTCAGCGTGAACCTTCCTCCCTGCCGCTGGCAGGCCGACCTCTACGTCGGCGAGGCCATCGAGACGCTCGACGCCGCCACCGGCCATCCACCCGATAAGCTCATCGACTGGTCCGCGAACGAGGGCGCTCTCTGCGAGGAGGTGCCGCCCCCTGTCGAGGGGCAGCCTGACGTGATCGTGCACAAGGCGGCGTCCGAGTCGCAGGTCAATGTCAAGGGCACCTGGGACTACACATTCGAGGTGAGCAACACCGGTGACGCCGCAGCAAACGGGGTTGTCCTCTCCGACAATCTCGACGACGACCTGACCGTCAACAGCTGGAACCCGTCGCAGGGGACCTGCAGCATGGCGGCCGGCAACCAGATTACCTGTGCTCTGGGCGAGATTGCAGCCGGCAAGTCGGCAAGCCTCACAGTCAATGTGACCGCCGGCGTGGATGCCTGCGACGACATCGACAACACTGCTGACGTCTCCGCCGGCAACGAGCCTGAGGCGAATACCGACAACAACCAGAGCGAGCGTGTAGTCGTCACCGTCGATTGCGATACCCCGGGTGGGGTACAGCCAGGCGGCGGCGGATCGCCGACTCCCACCTCGCGCGAGGGAACGCACGCTGGTAGTGGCGGGCCTCGGGGCGGACAGCTGCCCAACACCGCTCTCCGTCAGCCGGATAGCACGCCCGTTGGCCTGCTCGCGCTCACCATGTTTGTTTCACTGGCGAGCCTCGGTTACCTGAGTCGCCGCAGCGCGCGAGGGCGCAGTCGGGTCGCACGCTAGGGTTCGACAGCCGGGCAGAGGAGGTCCGGAAGGGCCTCCTCTGGCCAAATGATCCAGCCTCTGGGGGGAGACGGGGTAGCGGTTCACCGCTACCCCGTTCTCTGCTGTCTCGATGCGCGGGATGCGTGGATCCGCCGTTCGTCGGCAAGGGCGACCCCTTCAGATGATGGCGAGCTCGCGACCGACCTTCTCGAATGCGGCGAGGCAGGTCTCGAGCTCCTCGCGCGAGTGCTCGGCGGTCACGATCGTGCGCACCCGCGAGCGCTCCTCGGGAACCGTTGGGAATCCGATTCCCATCGCGAAGACGCCCTCCTCGAAGAGACGGTCCGAGAGCCGCATGGCGAGCGCGCCGGCGCCCACGATCACCGGCGTGATCGGCGTTTCCGACTCGCCGATGTCGAAGCCAAGCCTCCCCAGGCCGGCCTTGAAGAACCGGCTGTTCTCCCACAGGCGCTCGATCAGCTCGGGTTCGCTCTCCAGCACGTCGATTGCCGCAATGCAGGCGGCTGCCACGGCGGGCGGGTGCGACGTGGAGAAGAGGAATGGCCGGGCACGGTGCTCGAGCACCGTGCGGAGCGCGGCGGGACCAGCCACGTAGCCGCCGAGCACACCGATCGCCTTGCTCAGGGTGCCGACCTGCACGTGCACGCGGCCATGCAGGTCGAAATGGTCGATCGAGCCTCGCCCGTTGCGACCCAGGACCCCGGATGCGTGCGCGTCGTCGACCATGACGATCGCCTCGGCCTCCTCGGCCGCGTCGACGATCTCCGGCAGCCGCGCGATGTCCCCGTCCATCGAGAAGACGCCATCGGTGATGACGAGCACGGTCCGCTCCGCACCGCCCGGCGCCGCCCTGACCTCGCGCAGGGCGCTTCGCAGCGCCGCCATGTCCGCGTGCGGGAAGATCTTGCGATCCGCCTTCGTCAGGCGGATGCCGTCGATGATGCTGGCGTGATTGAGGGCGTCCGAGACGATCGTCGCCCCCTCGGGCGCCACGATCGGGATCACCCCGGTGTTGCAGGTGAAGCCCGACTGGAAGGTGAGGACCGCCTCGACGTGCTTGAACTCCGCCAGCCGCCGCTCGAGCTCCTCGTGCAGCGACATCGTGCCGGCGATGGTGCGCACCGCTCCGGATCCGGCGCCGTACTCGCGGACGGCAGCCTCCGCCGCCTCACGCAGCCGCGGGTGCGTGTTCAGCCCGAGGTAGTTGTTGCTCGACAGGGTGATCACCTCGCGCCCGTCGATGATGCATCGGCTCTTCTGCTCGCTCTCGATCACGCGCAGGCGCCGATAGAGGCCCTTCGCCTTGAGCTCCTCGATCTCGGCATCGAGGAAGGCGAGCGGATTGCGCCGGCGTGCGGCGACGGCATCGGTCATGGGAGGAGGACCACCTTTCCAGCATGCCGGGAGGCGATCAGCTCGAAGGCCGGCTCCCAGTCGGCGAGGTCGAAGCGATGGGTGATGATCGGGCTGACGTCCAGCGCGCCCGAGCGGAGGAGCGTCTGCGTCCGCTCCCAGGTGTCATAGATGCGGCGACCATAGATCCCGTACACCCGCAGGCCCTTCTGGATCACCTGCTCGGAGAGGTCGATCGTCACCGGCTCGCCGAAGATCCCCAGCAGGCTGATCCTGCCGCCGCGGGTCACCATCTCGAGCGCCTGCCCGAGGGCGGGGGCCGCTCCGCTCATCTCCAGGACCACCTCGACGCCGTCGCCACCGGTCGCGACGCTGATGCGATCCGGTGTCTCGGGATCGAGCCCGTCGAGCGCCAGGTCGGCACCCATCGTCCGCGCCAGCTCCAGGCGGTAGGGCTCCGTATCGGTGGCGATCACCAGTGCCGCGCCCGCGGCCCGCGCGATGCCCACCGCACAGAGGCCGATCGGCCCGCACCCGGTGACCGCGACGGTACGACCCTCGATCGGCTCCACGAACGCGGCATGCACCGCGTTGCCCATCGGCTCCTGGAGGGCGACGACGGCAGGGTCGAGGCCATTGCTCTCGATCGCGTTCGTCTCGGGGATGACCACGTACTCGGCGAAGCCGCCGTCGACGTGGGCGCCGATCACCCGCAGGTTGCGGCACAGGTGCGGGCTCCCCGCTCGGCATTGCGTGCAGGTCCAGTCGACCAGGTGGCTCTCGACGCCAACCAGGTCGCCCTCGCGGACCCGCGTGACACCCGAGCCGGTCTCGACCACGGTGCCTGCGAGCTCGTGCCCCAGGATCGTCGGCGGGGTGAGCACGTCCTGGGCCCAGGAGTCCCACTCGAAGAGGTGCAGGTCCGTGCCGCAGATGCTGGCTGCCTCCATCTTCAGCAGCACCTCCCCGGAGCGGGGCCTGGGGACGGGCCTGCGAACGAGCTCGGCGCCTCGAGCCGGGCGCGTCTTGGCTAGCGCGCGCATGGTCCGGACGGCGGTGGCAGTCATGGAGAGCCGATTATAGGTAGCCCCGGCGCGGAGCCCGGACCCTCAGTCCAGGCCGGCCGCGGCTGCGTGGTCGCTCGTGCGCGGCTGCTCGTCCGCCACGAGGTTCTCGATCGCGCCGATGCCGTCGATCTCGCAGCGCATCAGGTCGCCGTGGTGCAGGTACCTGGGTGGATCCTGGAAGTGCCCGACCCCCGCGGGTGTTCCCGTCGCGATGAGGTCGCCAGGCTCCAGGGTGATCGTTCGCGATGCGAAGGCGACCAGGGTCGCCACGTCGAAGACCATCTCGGCGGTGCTCGAGTCCTGCCACGTCTCCCCGTTCACGCTCGATCGGAGGCCGAGCCGCTGAGGGTCCGCGATCTCGTCTCGGGTCACGACCTCGGGCCCCATCGGCGCGAAGCCATCGCTTCCCTTCGCCCGGAGCCACTGCTTGTCCTCGCGCTGGAGGTCGCGCATCGTGACGTCGTTGACGACGGTGTAGCCGAAGACGTGCTCCATCGCGGCTTCGCGACCGATCGACTTCGCGCGGCGGCCGATCACCACCCCGAGCTCGCACTCGAGATCGAGCTTGTCGGTCGCCCGCGGGCGGACAACGACCTGGCCGGGATGCGCCACCGCATTCGCGAACTTGCTGAACAGCATCGGATAGGCCGGCGGTTCGATCCCCTGCTCCCGGCAGTGATCGTGGTAGTTGAGCCCGACGCAGATGATCTTGCCGGGCCGAGGGAGGGGCGCCAGCGGCGCCATCTCGGCCGGGTCGACGAGCGGTCCCGCCGCGCCGCCAAGGTCCGCGCCGCTGGCGATCAGCGCTCCAAGGTCGGAGCCGAACGCATCGCTCAGGTCATGGACGCCCTCGGCGCTGCGTCGTCCCAGGCGGCGCCGCTGCGGGTCGCCGGCGAGCGCGAAGCCGAGGAGCCGCACTCAGGCCTCGCTGAAGTAGGCGCGTGAGGAGGCCCGCAGGAGGCCGACGATGAGGACCGCGCTGATGAGCAGGCCGATCGGCGCAAAGATGAGATACCAGCCATTCGCGGCAGAGCGCGGCATCTCGATGAGCGCGGGGGGCAGGCCGGCGAGGATTGGCGCGGCCAGCGCCGCGATGACGATCGCGAACCGGTGAGCGATCCGCTTTCGCTGGAGTGCCACCGTGATCCCGAAGAGGAGCACCGCGAGCTCGAGCATCATGAAGATGCCGAGCAACGAGAACGGCGCGCGCTCCGAGAAGTCGACGAACTCCACGATTCGTGGCAGCAGGAGACCGGTGATGGCCAGGAGCAGGAACGCCCAGGCGAACCAGAGGCGCACAGCGAGGGGGGTGGGTGTCGCTTCGGGGGTCATCGGTCGCGGCCGATCCTAGCAGCGGGGCGCCGGCATCGCTGCGACGGGTCGTCTCAACTACCATGCCCGGGCCCACCCCGGCCCGCGAGCGCAGGAGACGACGACCCACGCAGACCTCATCCCGACATTCCATCCTCCGCGCCCCGCTCATCGTCGTCGTGGGGCTCGCGGTCGCCGCCTGCTCGACGCCGTCGGCTTCACCCTCCCCCACCACCCGACCGACGCCAACGGTGGCCACGAGCGCCAGCCCGACTCCAAGCCCGGCCGGCACCCCTTCGCCGACACCTGAGCCCTCCTTCTCGCTCGAGCTTCCCCAGACGGCCGATGCCCGGCTGATCGGCGTCAAGGTCGCCGTTGCGGTGCCCGCGAATGCGGGCGGTCGGATCACGGTGGGGGTCACAAACCGCTCCGCGACGCGGATCGATGAGATCGTCCTGCGCTGGGCCACTCCGATCCGGGAGGTCCTCTTCCTCCATCCATTCGTGCCAAGCAAGGAGCGGATCGTTGACGGCGGCCCGCCGCTCCGCCAGGAATGGACGAAATGGGTCGAGGGCCCTGGCGCGCTCGGCGAGCCCGCCGGGACCACGTCGCTCGGCTACGGGCCGATCGACGCAGGGGTCACGCTCACGATCCCGCTGTACGTCGACCGCACTGCGCCAGGGCCGATCGCGTTCGACGTCCAGTTCCTGGCCGGGGAGAAGATCCTCACGATCGCGGGCGGAAAGCCGGCCGTGACGCGCGTGACGGTCCCCTGATGGATGCCATCCTGCCGGAGCTCACCGACTCGGATCCAGAGCTCCACCGCCGCTTGGGGAACGCCATCGACCCCGATCGCAAGGTCCTCGCGGCACTCGAGCGGATCGTTCCGGTCTCAGGAAAGCGAATCGCGGACGTGGGAACCGGGATCGGCCACTATCCGATGCTGCTCGCGCGCCGGACGGGGCGCACGTACGGGATCGAGTCGGATCCGGTCCTGCTGACGGAGGCTCGACGGCGCGCGGGAAGCTCACACCAGCCGAACCTGCGGATCGTGCATGGCGAGCCGACCGCTCTGCCGCTCCGCGACGAAGCGGTCGACATCGTCCTCTCCGGCGGGATCGAGCCGCACGATCGATCGCTGCCGGCGATCGCCGAGGCCCTGCGCGTGCTGCGCCGCGGCGGCCGCCTGGTCGTGATCGGGTACTACGGGCGTGACGACGTCGCGGCCCTGCTGGAGCCCGAGGTCGTCGCCCGGGCCCTGGAGGCGACGCAGCGACGGGTCGGATGGTGGATCGCGCACGGCTTCAAGATGAAGGTGGTCCACACGCGCGTGGACCTGCCCGACGAGGCGACGGCGCGGGACCTCCTGCCGCGGCTCTATGGCGAACGCGGGCAGACCTTCCTCGATCGGCCGCATCGACTGAGCCTCGAGCTCAAGCTCGGCCTCTACCATCTTGCGAAGGCGTGAACGCCTGCCGGGAACCGATTCCGGCCTCAGCGGACCGTATCGCGGCGGAATCCGGACGAAATCTACCTTGCGGGCGCGAATCGCGACATCTATGATGCAGCGCGTCAGAGGCCAGGCTCTTCTCCCCCGGAGCCTGGCCTTTGGCATGGACGGAGCGCGGCGTGCTGGATCGGCCAGTGCGATAATCGTCCTTCCCCGACGAGATGAGGTCGCGCACGGATGGCCACCACCACTCCTCGCATGAAGATCACCTACGCCACGCTCTCCGCACAGAACGAGGAGCTGCAGACGGCGTTCGACGGCGCGCTCGAGCAGGGCGCGCGCTGAGCTCGGGCGCTCGTACCCGATGCTGATCGGTGCAGAGGAGCGGCGCGGAAGCGAAGAGTTCGAAGACCGCTCGCCGATCGATCGCAGCGTCGTGGTGAGCCGATTCCCGGTCGGCACGCGCCAGGACGTGCGGGACGCGGTCGCGGCTGCACGGGCGGCGTATCCGGGCTGGCGTGACCTCGGCTGGCGCAAGCGCGTCGAGATCATGCGCCGGGCGGCCGACATCATCAGTGAGCGGCAGTTCGAGTACGCCGCCCTCATGACGCTGGAGGTTGGCAAGAATCGGCTCGAGTCGCTGGGTGACGTGGAGGAGACCGCAGACCTGCTGCGGTACTACAGCGATGAGATGGAGCGCAACGACGGCTTCGTGCGGCCGATGGGCTCGCTCTCCGCCGCGGAGCGCACGCGCAGCGTGCTGAAGCCGCATGGCGTATGGGCCGTGATCAGCCCGTTCAACTTTCCGATGGCCCTTGCCGGAGGCCCGAGCGCGGGCGCCCTGATCGCCGGCAACAGCGTCGTGCTCAAGCCCTCGAGCGATGCACCGTTGATGGGCTGGAAGTTCGGCGAGGCGCTCCGCGAGGCAGGGCTGCCCGCCGGCGTCTTCAACCTCGTCACCGGGCCGGGCGAGACGGTCGGCGCCGAGCTGGAGGAGAACCCCGATATCGGTGGCATGGTCTTTACCGGCTCGTTCGAGGTCGGGATGAAGCTGTACAAGAGCTTCACGCGCGACTACCCGCGGCCGATCATCGCGGAGATGGGCGGCAAGAACCCCGGCCATCGTGACCGCCAACGCCGATCTCGATCTCGCGGCGGAGGGCGTGATGCGCTCAGCATTTGGCTTCGACGGCCAGAAGTGCTCTGCCAACTCGCGCGTCTACGTCGACCGCGCCGTGAGCGGCGAGTTCGTGAAGAAGCTGGTCGAGCTGACGCGGGCGATCGCGGTCGGCGACCCGACCGAGCGCGAGAACTGGATGGGTCCGGTCATCAACGAGCGGGCGGTCGAGACCTTCCAGCGGGCGGTCGAGGAGGCGCGTCGCGATGGCGGCACGATCGCCGTTGGCGGCGAGGTCCTGCGCGACGAGGCAAGCAGTCGCGGCTACTTCCCTGCCCCCACTGTCGTCACAGGGCTTCCGACCGATCACCGGCTCTTCCGGGACGAGCTCTTCGTGCCACTGATCGTCGTCGGGGAGGTTGAGTCGCTCGACGAGGCGCTGGCCCTCTCCAACGAGACGGAATACGGTCTGACGGCGGGCATCTTCAGCCGCGACCCCGAAGAGATTCGCCGATTCCTCGACGCCATCCAGGCCGGCGTGGTCTACGTGAACCGCAGAGCAGGGGCGACGACCGGGGCGTGGCCGGGGATCCAATCCTTCGGCGGCTGGAAGGGCTCCGGATCATCGGGAAAGAGCGGGCTCGGTCCGTACTACGTCCAGCAATTCCTCCGCGAGCAGTCGCAGACCGTGGTCGGCGACGAGCCTCCCGCCTCGTGATCCGCCAGGCGCCGGGTCGCGAGGAGGCGGTCGTCGAGCCATCCGGCTGGTTCAGCGTTCAGCTTCGCTACGCGTACATGGTCGGCGACCCGGCGGCCGCCTCGCTCGTCGAGGATCGGGTGATCCTGGTCGAGGCCACGGATGAAGAGGCCGCGCTGGGCCACGCCGTGGAGCGCGCGCCCGAATACGAGGACGATTTCGAGACCGATGACGCGGCTTCCGGGGTGATCCGCTTCCAGGGCATCGTGGCGATCAAGGAGCTGGACGACGACCCGCGGAATGGCACCGAAGTGTGGCACGAGTTCATGTCTCCGGACCAGGGCGCCGCGGTGGACGGCGACGGGGAGCCGCTCCCACCCCTCCGGCCGCAGGAGATGGCCTTCCCCCGCGCGACCGACGACTGACCCTGGCTGCTCGTTGACAAGCCTGCGGATCGCCGCATACCGCGCGATCCGGCCCGTCCTCTTCGCGATTGACCCCGAGGCGATCCACCACCTCACCCTTTCGGCGCTGCGGGCGGCGCCGGCCTGGCTGCTCCGTCTCGCCTCCGGGGCGGGCGCGGCAGCCGCTGCGCCGCTGGAGGTGATGGGCATCCAGTTCCGCAACCCCATCGGCCTCGGCGCGGGATTCGACAAGGACGCGGTTGCGCTGAGGGCATGGGCTGCGCTGGGCTTCGGATTCGTCGAGGTCGGGACCGCGACGCCCCTCGCCCAACCCGGCAACCCCCTGCCGCGCCTCTTCCGGCTCGGTCGGGACAGCGCGCTCATCAACCGCATGGGCTTCAACAACTCGGGTGCCGCTGCCATTGCGGAGAGCGTGGCGGTCGCCCGCCCTCGGCTGCCGGACAGCTTCGTGATCGGCGTGAACATCGGACGCAACCGCGAGACCCCCGACGAGCGAGCAGAGGACGACTACCTGGCGGCCCATCGCGCCGTGGCACCGGTCGCCGATTACGTCGCGGTCAACGTCAGCTCGCCGAACACGCCCGGCCTGCGTGAGCTCCAGGAGCCAGTACGGCTGGTGGCCCTGCTGGAGGCCCTGGCGGCGCAGCGCCCGGAGCCCCCGCTGGTCGTCAAGCTCGCACCGGACCTCACTGGGGAGGCATTCGATGGGATCGTGAGCGCCCTGGCGCCCTCGCCGGCGCGCGGCCTCGTCCTCGCCAACACCACCGTCGCGCGGCCGGCCCTCCGCTCCCCGCTCGCCGAGGCGGGCGGGCTCTCCGGCGCCCCGCTCCTGCCACGCACGCTGGAGCTGGTCGCGAGGGCGCGTGAGCTGGCCGGGGATCGGCTGGCGATCATGGCCTCGGGCGGCATCGCGCCCGGTGCGCGGGTGCCGGGAGCCGACCTGCTGCAGGTGTGGACCGCCCTCGTGTACCACGGACCCGGGCTCATCGGCGAGATGCTCCGCCAGACCGATTGAGCGGAGATCCCGGGCGCGCCTGCTAGGATGGGCCCGTCTAGCCAGAGGCGCGGGCAGGACGCGCCGCTCCGATCCGGAGTTCTTGGTCCGATGACCACCATCGAAGAGTCCGCCCTGGCTGCCGCTGCCCCGCCGCATTTATACCGAGCTGCCCGGCCCTCGCGGCCGGGCGCTCATCGCCCGCGACGATGCCGTCGCCAGTCCGAGCCTGACGCGCGCCTACCCGCTGGTCGCCGAGTCCGGGCTCGGGCTACTTCGTGACCGATGTCGATGGCAACCGCTTTCTGGACTTCGCCGCCGGGATCGCAGTCTGCGAGCACTGGCCACAGCCACCCCGCGGTGGTGGCTGCCATCAAGCAGCAGGCCGATCGCCTGATCCATATCGCGGCGACCGATTTCTACGAGCCCCGCTACACCGAGTTCATGGAGCGCCTGGCCGCGATCGCCCCGTTCCAGAGAGCGCGCTCGCGTGTTCCTCACCAATTCAGGGACCGAGGCGGTCGAGGGCGCGATCAAGCTGGCCCGGTATCACACGCACCGCGCCGGGATCATCGCGTTCGAAGGTGGCTTTCACGGCCGCACGATGGGCGCGCTCTCCCTCACCAACTCAAAGGTGAAGCAGCGGGCCGGCTTCGGGCCCCTCCTGCCGATGGTCCACCACGCGCCGTTCCCCCATGTCCGCGCCTGGCGCGAGGGCAGCGGGGGAGATGGCAGCGCCGAGCTCGAGGTCCTGCGGACGAGCATCTTCGGACGGCTGATCGCGCCCTCCGACGTCGCAGCCATCGTGATCGAGCCGATCCAGGGCGAGGGCGGCTACTTCCCGGCCCCGGCTTCCTTCCTGGCGGCCCTGCGCGAGATCTGCGACGAGCACGGGATCCTGCTGATCGCCGACGAGATCCAGTCGGGAATGGGTCGCACCGGTCGTTGGTGGGCGATCGAGCATGCCGGCATCGAGCCGGACATCGTCACCACGGCCAAGGGGATCGCGAGCGGACATGCCGCTCGGCGCCTTCATCGCGCGCGACGCGGTCTGGACCTGGCCGGCCGGCGCGCACGGCTCGACCTTCGCCGGCAACCCGGTCTGCGTGGCCGCCGGCCTCGCCACCATGGATCTCATCGAATCGGACCTGATGGCCAATGCGGCGCTCATGGGCGAGCGGCTGCGGTCCGGGCTCGAGCGCGTCGCGGCGGAATCACGCCCGACGTCCGAGACATCCGTGGCGAGCGGGCTCATGATCGGCGTGGAGTTCGCGAACCACGAGGCGGCCAATGCGGTGCAGCAGGCTGCCTTCGAGCTCGGCCTGCTCACCCTCGAGTGTGGCCAGGCATCGCTGCGCTTCAGCCCGCCGCTGATCGTCGATCCAGCTGCGGTGGACATGGCGGTCCATCTCTTCGCCGAGGCCCTCCCCGCCGCACGCCAGCCAGAGCCCGCGGTTGCGGTGAGCGGCGGGTGAGCCGGGAAGGCTAGTTCAGCAGGTCGGAGAGCGAGGTCAGGCCGAACCCACGCTCACGGAGCCCCGGCACCATGATCCTCAGCGCGTCGAGCGTCTCGTAGCCTCCGATGTGCATCAGGACGGTCGAGCCGTCCTGCGCCTGGGTGATCACCTTCGAGCCGATCTGCTCGGCGGTCGGCCCGCCGTCGGCGAGCGGCTTCCAGTCGATCGTGTCGATATCCCACATGAACGTCTTCGTGTAGCCGACCGATGCGGCGGCGTCGAGCACGGCCTGGTTGACCGATCCGTACGGTGGCCGCCAATAGGGTTTCGGGTTCTGGCCGCTGCCGGCCTGCAGGATCGCGGCCGCGTCGGTAAGCTCGCCGCGGACGAAGTCGGCGGTCGGGGGGCCGCCGGCGCAGGGAGCGGTGGTGGGCGAGCCCGCGCCACCGCGGACGAGGTCGCAGTGATGCATCGTGTGATTGCCGATCTCGAACAGCTCCGGGTGCGCCCGCACCACGGCCAGCACCTGCTGGCCGATCGGCGTCTGGCTCATGGCCCCTGTCGGGAAGAGCGTGGCGCATACGTGGTTGTCGACCAGGAAGGCCATGATCGCCAGCGCGGGATCGAGGCGGCCGCCCATGTCGAAGGTGAGGGCGACGTTGTGCCCGGCGTTCGGAACGGCATAGAAGGTCTGCTCCCCACCCGCCGCGACCCGGTTGCCGGCGCGGCAGGCCGCACGCCGACGGCGGCGAGCTGGCTTGCGGCGCGCTGGGCCTGGCGGTCGGCTGCGGCGTGACGCGGGGATCGCCGCTCACGATCAGCTCCCAGCCGGGCTCGAGCCCGTTCGGATCGGCGACCAGCGAGGGGTAGCGCTCGGCATTCCAGGCCTGCAGCTGCTCGACCGTGGTGCCGTGGCCGGTCGCGATCGCAAACAGCGTATCGCCACTGAGCACGGTGTAGATGGCCGCAGAGCCAGGGTCCGCGGTGGGAGTCGCGCTCTGGGTGGCCTCTGCGCTCGCGCTCGGACTCGCACTCGGCGAGGACGGTGCGGAGCCCGTTGGAGCTGCCGCGCTCGTCGCGACCGGCGCGATGACGGATCGGCGCAGGCGGTGAGGACGAGCAGCGCGACCAGGGCGCCGGAGGCGCGGAGGCGCAGCGGATGCATCGGCCTAGTTGGGGTGGTAGGTGAGGTCAGCGCTGGCGATTGGCGGCATCGCCCCGTCGGCCAGCAGTCGCGATTCGCGGCGCAGGAGATCGAGCTCGGCGCGAAGGCGGCTCTCCGCGTCAGGGAGCTCCAGCAGGTGTTGCTTGCGGCTGAGCTCGATCTGCAGGACGCCTCCGACCGCATAGCTGGCGGCGAGGGGGTCATCGGGGAGCCGGATTGGCTTCAGGACTTCGTCGAGCGAGGCGGCCACGTCGTTGATCTCTCCGGATTCGTGGCCTACAGACGCGGTGGCGGCCACGAAACGTTTCACCGCCTCCATGTACGCGTCGAGCGCGTGCCTGCACGGTGGGAAGGAGGGTCCTCGCCTCCGCGCTGCCGGTCGACTCCTCGAGCGGGGTCGCCTCGACGAGCGCGTATTCGCCGCTCCGATCGACGCCACCCAGGCGCGCCCGGGCCACGCCCACCGTGAGCAGGATGTAGCGGCCATCGGCCAGCTGCTCGGCGGTGCGGACCTCGCAGATCGTGCCGATCGGCTGCGTCCGCGTCTCGGCGTCGCCAGCCTCCCGGCCGGACGTGATCATGCTGACGACGAATCGGCCCTCGTACGGGCTCTGCTCGGCAAGGATGTCGCGCGCCATGGCGCGGTAGCGCGGCTCAAAGATCTGCAGCGGCAGCGGCAGGTGCGGGAAGGCGACGACGTGGAGCGGGAAGTACGGAAGCTGCACGCGCGTGATGCTGGCACGCATCCGGCCATTGCGCAAAGGCGCTTCTCTCGCTACTCCTGGTCGACGAACTCCATGTCGATCTGCGCCCGCTGCAGCTTGCCGGAGTAGTCGATATAGACGCTCTTCCACTCGCTGAAGAAGTCGAGCGCGGCCTGTCCCACCTCGCGGTGCCCGTTTCCGGTCGCCTTCGTGCCGCCGAAGGGCAGATGCGCCTCGGCGCCGATGGTGCCGTGGTTCACGTACCCCAGCCCGGACTCGAAGTCGCGGATGGAGCGGAACGCGAGGTTGATGTCGCGGGTGAAGAGCGACGACGGAGAGCCCGTACTTGACGCTGTTCACGATCCGCACGGCCTCCTCCCACGAATCGACCGGAATGACCGATGCCACCGGCCCGAAGATCTCCTCCAGGGCGATGCGCGCATCGGGCTTGACCTCGGTGAAGATCGTCGGCTGGAAGAAGGACCCTTTGGCGAGGTCGCCGTCGCGGGCGGGCTCGCCCCCGATCACCAGCTGGCGCCTCCTGTCGGCCGATCGCGGCATAGCCGGCGATCCGCTCGACCGCCGTTTCGTTGATGACCGGCCCGACGTCGGTCTGTCTCGAGCAGCCCGTCGCCCAGCACGAGGCGCCCGACGCGATCGCGCAGGCGACCGACGAACTCGTCGTGGACCGCACGATGCACGACCAGGCGCGAGGCCGCCGTGCAGCGCTGGCCGGAGGTCCCGAAGCCGACCAGACGACCGATCGAGGGCCAGGTCGAGGTCCGCGTCCTCCCAGATCACGATCGGGTTCTTGCCGCCCAGCTCCAGGGAACGCGCTTCAGGGTCTCTGCGGCGCGCCGCGAGATCTCGATCCCGGTCGAGGTGTGCCCGGTGAAGCTGATGACCCGCACGTCTGGGTGATCGACGATCGCGTTGCCCACATCGGTCCCGGAGCCGGTCACGACGTTGACGACCCCGTCGGGCAGGCCGCCCTCCATCAGCAGCTCGACGAAGCGGACCATGCAGGCGGGCGTGTCGGAGGCGGGCTTCATGACCACCGTGTTGCCGCAGATCAGCGCCGGGAAGAGCTTCCAGCCGGGGATCGCGACCGGGAAGTTCCACGGCGTGATGATCCCGACCACCCCGATCGGCCGCCGGATGCTCATCGCAAACTTGTCGGGCATCTCGGATGGCACGGTCTGGCCGAACAGCCGTCGGCCCTCGCCGGCCATGTAGTAGGCGACGTCGATCGCCTCCTGGACGTCCCCGCGAGCCTCGGGCAGGACCTTCCCCATCTCGCGGGTCATCAACCGCGAGAGCTCCTCCTTGTGCTCTGCCACCAGCCGCGCGATGCGGAACAGGATCTCGCCGCGCTTCGGGGCTGGCAGCAGCGACCATGCGGGAAAGGCGCGGCGGGCAGCTTCGACCGCGGCGTCGACGTCGGCCGCGCCGGAGGCGGGAAACTCGCCAACGACGTCCTCGCGGTTGGCGGGGCTGAGGGACGTGAACGTGGCGCCGGAGCGGGCATCGACCCACTCTCCGCCGATCAGGTTGCGGTACACGAGGTCTCGGTCTCCATCAGGGGCTGGTGCGGGCGACGATTGTACGTCGCGCTCCGGCAAGGCGAGGTCGCCTAGCCCGGCGAGGGTCGGGTCATGGCATCCACGTCCAGCGCCTCATCGAGCTGCTCCAGGGTCAGCTTCCCGGCGTCGACGTAGCCACCCTCCAGGACGACCTGCCGGATCGTCTTGCGCTCGGCCAGCGCCTGCTTGGCGACCCTCGCCGCCTCCTCGTAGCCGATGTACCGGTTGAGCGGGGTCACGATCGCCGGGCTGCTCTCCGCGTACTCCCGCAGCCGATCCGGTTGGCGGTGATGCCCGCGACGCATCGGTCCGCAAACAGGCGGCCGGAGCTGGCCAGCAGCCGGATCGACTCCAGGAGGTTGCGGCCGAGCATCGGCAGCATGATGTTCAGCTCGAAGCTGCCGGCCGCGCCGCCCCACGCGATTGCCGCGTCGTTGCCGATCACCTGGGCGCAGACCATGAGGAGCGCCTCCGCCATCACCGGGTTCACCTTTCCCGGCATGATCGAGGAGCCGGGCTGGAGGTCCGGGATGTTGATCTCACCGAGCCCCGCCCGTGGCCCGGACCCCATCCAGCGCAGGTCGTTGGCGATCTTGGTGAGGCTGACCGCGATGGTCCGCAGCTGGCCGGACAGCTCGACCAGGGCGTCCTGCCCGCCCTGCGCCTCGAAGTGGTCCCGCGCCTCGGTGAGCGGCAGCCCGGACTCGCGCGCCAGCTCCGCGATGACCGCGGCGCCGAACCCCGCCGGCGCGTTGATCCCGGTGCCCACCGCCGTGCCGCCGAGGGGCAGCTCAGCCACGCGCGGCAGGGTCGCCTCGAGCCGCTCGATCCCCTATCCGAACCGCGGCGGCATAGCCCCCGAACTCCTGCCCGAGGGTGACGGGTGTGGCATCCATCAGGTGCGTCCGTCCGGACTTCACGAGACCGGCGAACTGCAGTCGCCTTCGCGGCAAGCGCATCGGCCAGGTGGGCGAGCGCGGGAATCAGCTCGTCCACCACCGCCTGCGTGGCGGCCAGGTGAATGGAGGCGGGAAAGATGTCGTTGCTCGAGGCGGATGATTGACGTCGTCGTTGGGATGCACCGCCCGCCCAAGACGCTCCGCGGCGATGCTGGCGATCACCTCGTTCACGTTCATGTTGCTGCTGGTGCCCGACCCGGTCTGGAAGACGTCGATCGGGAACTGCTCGTCGTGGCCGCCGGTGGCTACCGCCTCTGCCGCCTGGACGATCGCGCGCGCGCAGGTCGGGCTCCGCCATTCCGCGGTCGAGCTTGACCTTGGCGACCGCCGCCTTGATCCGTCCGAGCGCGCGCGATCTGGCGTCGTGGCAGGGTCTCGCCCGAGATCGGGAAGTTCTCGACCGCGCGCTGCGTCTGGGCGCCCCATTTTGCATGGTCCGGGACTCGGACCTCGCCCATCGAGTCGCGCTCCACGCGGAACTCCTCGTCTGGCTGCCGTCCGCCGCTCATCGGCTGGGGTCGAAGGTGTCGACCTCGACGGAGCGGATGATCGGTGGGATCAGGTAGGGGATGCCGCCCGCGTCGAGGTCCTCGAGATAGCGCTTCGAGCTGCTGACCAGCTCGTCGAGCATGACGCCGCGGTGGACTGGCTGGTAGCGCTGCAGCCGCGCGACTCCGTCTCGCAGCTTGTTCCGCGCCCCTCGCTGGTTGCGACGCTGGAGGTGGAGGAGCCCGGCCGCGAGCTGGATCAGTCCCTGGTAGAAGTCGCGCTCATCGTCGGGAGCTGCCCGCCAGAGCGTCTCCCAGGCCTCGTGCGCATGCCAGTAGCGCACCCCGTTGAAGAGCGCCACGCCCTCGTTGAAGAGGCGGTCCGCCTCCGCCGCGGGGAGTGGCGGCGTCCGTCCGCGAGGCGTCGCTCAGCGCCGCAGCTGCCGCAGCGGCCGGCTCCGCGGGAGCTGGCGCTGCGCGCTTCGTCCGTTTGCGAGGCGGGGTCGCCGCCTGGACCATCGGACCGCTGGCCGAAGCGGCCGGGCGGACGGACGGCTTGGCGGTCTGCTTGGGCATCGCCGCGATCGTAGCAGGCCCGATGACGGCCACGCGGTCGCGCTGCCTACAGCTCGCCGGCCTCCATCATCGCCTTGAGGTTGGCGAGGCCATGTTCCCAGCTCCCGCCGTACCAGCGGGCGAACATGCCACCGACCAGCCGGGCCGGCCCGCGCAAGCTCAGCTCGATCGGTCGTGACCCGTCGTGCGCTAGGTGAGCTTGGCCATCACGTGCTTGACGACCGTGTAGTCCTCGATGCTGTAGCTGCTCATGTCCTTGCCGTACCCGGATTGGCCAAAGCCACCGTGCGGCATCTCCGACGCCAGGGTGAGGTGGTCATTGATCCAGACCGTGCCGTACCGCAGGCGACGCGCGGCATTCAGGGCGCGCTTGACGTTCGAGGTCCAGACCGATGCGGCAAGCCCGAATGGCACCCCGTTCGCCCACCTGATCGCCTCCTCGTCGTCCGCGAAGCGCTGGAGAGTGACGACCGGGCCAAAGACCTCGCGCTGGATGATCTCCGAATCCTGCTTCACGTCGGTCACCACGCTCGGCTGGTAGAAGAACCCGCGCCCATCGATCGCGGCGCCACCCGTCGCCAGCTTTGCCCCGTCATTGCGAGCGCGGTCGACGAAGCCGGCGACGCGCTCCTGCTGGCTGCGGCTCACCAGCGGTCCCATGTCGAGCTCCTCGTCATCGGCCGGGTTGCCGACCTTGAGCGACTGCACCGCCGGCACCAGCTCGGCGAGCAGATTGTCGTAGATCCGGCCGCTGGCGATGACCCGCGTCGCTGCGGTGCAGTCCTGCCCGGAGTTGAAGAAGCCCGAGAACTTGACGCTCGCCGCCAGGGCGCCGAGGTCGGCATCGTCGAAGACGACGACCGGTGCCTTGCCGCCCAGCTCGAGGTGAACCCGCTTCACGGTCTGGGCCGCCGCGGCGGCAATCTCCTTGCCGGTCGCGGTGTCACCGGTGAGGCTGACCATGTCGATCTCGGGGTGGGTGACCAGGCGAAGGCCAACCGTTGCGCCGGGGCCGGTGATCACGTTCAGCACGCCCTTGGGAAAGATATCCGCGGCCAGCTCCGCCAGCCGGATGGCCGAGAGCGGGGTCTGCCGACGAGGGCTTGAGGACGACCGTGTTGCCGGCCGCCAGCGCGGGGCCAAGCTTCCAGATCGCCATCATCAGGGGGTAGTTCCACGGGGCCACCTGCCCGACGACGCCGACGGGCTCGCGCCGGATCATGCTCGTAAAGCCCTTGGTGTACTCCCCGGCTGCCTTGCCCTCGACGACGCGGGCCGCGCCGGCGAAAAACCGGATGTTGTCGACGCTGAACTCGACGTCGAAGTCGGCGACGCCCTTCGGCTTTCCGACGTTCTCGCTCTCGACCTTCGACAGCTCCGCGGCGTGGCTCTCGACCGCGTCGGCGAACCGATACAGCATCGTGCTGCGCTCACCGGGCGTCGTCTGAGACCAGTCCTCGAAGGCTCTGCGGGCGGCAGCGGCTGCGCGGTCGACGTCAGCCTCGCTGCCCTTCGGGACCTCGCCGATCACCGCCTCGGTCGCCGGGTTGACCACCTCGACCGTCTCTCCGCTGGCGGCGTCAGCCCACTCGCCGTCGATGAACATCTGGTTGCGCGTCGCCGCGATCGTCACTCGGACCACCTCTACCCGATTTCGTTGTACCGATTTCCACCGATTCTACCCACCACGGCAACGGATTCCCTGCCGATGCCCTGGCTCAACGCGCGATTCCGCCAGCACCCGCGTCGGTCGCCTGTGTCGCCACGATCACCCCCGTCGCCTGCCAGGCGGTGGGCGTCCACGTGATGAACTCGAGTCGCACGATGCCGTCCGCCGTCCCGAGCTGATGTGCCTCCTCGGGGCCGGCCAGGTCGTCCCATGCCGTGCGCAGCACGCGCGCCGCATTCTGCGGTGTGCCCCAAAAGCGGCAGCTCACCTCGAAGCGCCGGCCGGGATCAGTCGTCTTGCGCGCCCGCACGGCGGAGAGGGCAGGAGCGGCCTTGAGCCGGAACGCCAGATCGTCCAGAAAACGCTCCGCGTCGGCACCGCCGATCGTCGGCAGGAGGGCCAGCACGGTCCGTCGCGTGCCCTCGAAGCCCTTCACGATCCGCGGACCGCTCGAAAGCCACCGTCGGCAGCGCGGGCCATCACGAACAGGAGATCGGCGAGACGGTTCAGGTACGGAACGACCTGCGAGTCAGGGAGCTCACCAGCGGACGAGAGCGCGACCGCCCGCCGCTCTGCGCGGCGCACCGTGGTGCGGGCAAGATCGAGCGCCGCACCGCCCATCGACTCTCCGGGGAGGACGAACTCTGCCGGCATCGGATGATCGGCCTCGATCGCGTCGATCTCATGCTCCAGGCCGCTCACCATCTCCGACGTCACCCGTGTCGTCCCCGGGGTCAGGCGCGGGCGACGGTCGAGGTGGGTGGCGAGCTCCGCGCCGACCACGAAGAGCTCGCGCTGAAGCCGCAGGATGAGCTCGGTGAGCGGTCCATCACGAAGGCCGGCTCGTGCCAGGCCGAGCGCCGATACCGCCTCATCGGTTGTGCCGTAGGCGTCGGTTCGAAGATCGGCCTTGCTGACGCGCGGGCCACCGAACAGGAGCCCGGTGGTGCCGCCGTCGCCTTTCTTGGTGTAGATGCGCATGGCGGCTTCATGGTAGTCGGCGCCGCTCTAGAAGAGGCCCGGCGGCGGCTCCCAGCGGTCGGCCAGCAGCGTGACCTTGACGGGCGGCCCGACGACCTCCTCAGCCTTCTGCTTCACCGTCTGGATCAGCTCTCCCGCCCAGGGGCAGAAGGGCGTGGTCAGGACCATCTTGATCTCCGTGGGCGTCCCCTCGGAGCCGATCTCGATGTGCTTGATCAGGTCGAGGTCGACGATGCTCATCCCGATCTCGGGATCGGTGATGTCGTAGAGGGCAGTCATCACCTCGTCGACCTTGCTCAGGTTGGAGTCGATCGTCATGGCTTCAGCCTACCACCGACCCCGAGTCGCGGCTTCCGCTACAGCAGGGCTACGTCGAACTTGGGATGCGGCGGGGGCACCTGGGGACGGACGCGGTGAAAGCCCTCGTAGATGACGCCCTCCACGTCGAGCACCGTCCGAAGCGCCGTCAGCTCGTCCGCGGCGTCGGCCTGGCTGGCGTGGCATTCGAGGGCGGCGAGCTTCCTCCCCGCGACTGCCGTGATCTCGATGCGATGCGTGGCTGCCTGCTCCTCGGGCGACAGGTCGTACCGGCTGCCCGATGGACCAAAGATGGGCGAGATGACGTACACGGCGTTGGGTGCGATGCCGAGCGCATCGAGGCGTTCGACTGCCCAGCGCGTCGCGCTGCCCACGACCATGTGGTCCGGATGGCCGGTCACGCCGTGGCTCCCGAAGGTGATCACGGCCGCAGGACGGCGCGCGGCAAGCCAGTCGGCGATCTCGTCGACCAGCCGCTCGAACGACTCGTCGGCGACCGCTCCATCGGGGAAGCCGTCGAGAACGGAGACCTCGTCGAGACCGATCTTCTCGGCCGCGCAGATCAGCTCCCGCTCGCGCACGTCCGCCAGCTCGTCATCGCCCAGGTCGATCGCGGAGTCGGCTGCCTCGCCGCGGGTCACCACCAGGAGCCGGGTCGTGTCGCCACGGTCGTGCGCCAGGGCCAACGCTCCCGCGCAGCCGAAGCTCTCGTCGTCTGGATGCGCGAACACCGCGGCCAGGCCACCTCCGAGGGCGCGAACGCCAGCGATCACTCGTTCTCCTTCGTGTCATCGGTCAGGGTGGGCGAACCGCGAAGCTCGACCGACGTCCGCATCGTACGCAGGACGGCGAGCTTCGCGCCCGAGACATCGGCGATGAAGCGCCGAGTCCCGGCCTCGTCGAGCGTGGAGCCGGGCGGCTGGTGGTCACGGCCAACGTTCAGCCAGGCGAGGTGATATCGGTCCATCCGGCCCCAGACCCGCTCGAGGAGCCGATCCGACTCGATTAGCCACTCCCGGAACGGCTCCCAGGCCGGATCCCCGAGAAGGCGGTCTCCCTCTTCGATGAGGCGATCCGTGGCCTCCAGGAATGCGGCGCGCGACATGACCGCCCCGCCACGATGCTCAGCCACGGCCGGGAGTATAGGGGCGAGCGCGCTGGCGGACGTACTATTGTTCGGCCTCCTCCCCGTGGCCAGACTGCCGGTGCTTCTCCGCACCGCCTCGGCCGAATGGACCATACGACGACCTTCGATCGCTTCGCGTTCGGCGCCGCCCTCGTCGGCGCTGCCGGCACGCCCCTGGCCATCATTGGGGGGCTGCGCCTCTTTCCCGTCCTGGCCCTCGACAATGCCCCAGGCGTCTGGCTGGTCGCCGGCGGAGCCGCGCTCGCGGCCCTGACGACCGCCATGGCAGCCCTGCTCCTGCTCGTCAGCGGCCTGCAGCGCGCCGGGCCTGGCCCTCTGGTGGTCGCGGCGGGCGAAGCGCTGCTGGCGGGGCTGATCGGCGTCATCGCGCTCGCCGGTGCTGACGGCGTCGATCGCCTTGCGGGAGGGACGATCGCCGCCGGATTGGTGATCGTTGCCTTACTGCTGCTCGCCGGATCGGTCTCGGAGCGGATCGACTGGCGCCTCCGACGAGGGCCTGCCCTCGTCCTGGCTGCGGTCCTTTTCGTGGCGGTCGAGGTCGTCCTGGGGGCACTCCTGCTCAGCGATTCGGTCAGCCTGGCCGCCAACGGCCTGCTGCTCCTCGCCGCCGCCGCCACCTTCAGCGCGGCAGCCATCATCCTCGGCACGCGCCCACGACTGGCCGTCGGCTTTGCCCTGCAGGCCGCGGGCCTGGCCGCATTGGCGGCCGCACGCCCGGGCAGCGTGGAGCTGGTCGTCGGGCTTGGAGGCCTCCTCGCAGGCTCCATCGCCGTCGTACTCGGTGCTCCGCAGGCGAATCGGTCCGCGATCGGCTTCGAGCGCGGGCTGCCAGCCGCGGTCGATTCGGACGAGACGTTGGAGCGAACGGCCGACGAGCCGATCTTCGACGAGGCCGCCCGCCTGGGCCGCGAGCTCCGCGCCACCATCGAGGAGCTCATGCTCGCGCGGCGCACGATAACCCTCCAGCGCGCGGAGCTCGAGCGCGCGGCCACTGTCGATGCGCTCACGGGCGTGGCAAGCCGGGGGGCGATTATCGAGCGCGTACGCGTCGAAGTAGCGCAGGCGCGACGCTACACGCACCCATTCGCGATCCTCATCGTCGACGTCGACAGCTTCGCTGGGCTCAATCAGCAGCACGGCGTCGAGGTCGGTGACGAGATTCTGCGCGAGGTCGCCCTGCGAATCCGGCTCCGCGTTCGGCGCGCCGACGCGCTCGGCCGCAGTGATGGCGACTCGTTCCTCGCGATTCTTCCCCACAGCGACGAGTCAGGGATCATCGTCTTCGCCGAGGCGTTGCGCGAGCGGCTCGCACAGCGGCCGATCGTCACGCGGGCCGGCGCGCTCGCGGTGACGGTGTCAATCGGCGTTGCCATGATGAGGCCCGCCATGGAGCTGTCCGCCGACGACCTGCTGGGCCGCGCCGACGAGGCGCTCAACTCAGCGCGGAAGGCCGGCGGCAACTGCATTGCATTCGATCGGCTGCATGGCCTGGCCCGCATCGAGCCGTCGCGGCGGACCGACGCCGACCAGGCTGCACCGGAGCCGGACGCCGAGCGAGACAGCGCCGCATCCGGGGACTGAACCCCCGACACAACAGAAGACGGGGTAGCACCAACGTGCTACCCCGTCCCTGCCAGGGGGGCTGGATGAATGGCGGGAGGGTCGGCCGTGCGTGGCCCGCCCTCCCGCGTGGGTCTAGCGTCGGCGGCGCTGCACCGCCCGCACGTTAGCGAAGACCAGGCCACCGAAGGAGCCGAGGAAGAGCGCCACCAGGAGCTCGATCGGCACCGTTGTCGGCTGGCCAGCCGGCCCGAAGGCGAGCGCCGTGTTCGGGACCTTGGGCGTCGGGGTCGGGTTGCCGGCCAGCGGCACGGCGATGACCCTGACCGCCACGGAGTCCTGACCGCTGTCAGGCGCCGTCTGGTCGGAGACGATGGTCGCGACGTTGACCGTCGGCCCGGTTCGGGAGATGGTCGCCACGTTGACGGCGGTCACGAAGCTGACCGAGCCGCTCGCGCTGAGGGTCCCCAGGTTCCAGGTGATCGTCTTGCCGTCCGCCCCCAGGGTGCCACCGTTCGTGGCGCTCACGAAGGTGAAGCCGGTGGGGATCGGATCGGTGATGACCGCGTTGGTCACCGGGCCGTTGGTCAGGGTGTAGGTCAGCGTCCAGGTCACGCTCGAGGGCGAGGCGATCTGGGCGTTGGGAGGACCGCTGAGGCTGATCAGCTCGACATCGGCGGCCTTCTCGATCAGCAGGGTGGGCGTCAGGGCTGCCTGGCACAGGGTGAACGGAGCCTGAGCAGCGTAATACTTGTGGCGGTCCAAGCCGGCTGCCTCCTCGATCGTGATCTCGATCTTGTTGGAGAACGCTGTAGCCGTCCCGGGAGAGAAGGTGACCGCGTACGGAATTGTCAGCGTGTCCGTGCCCGGCTCCATCACGACACCGGTCAACCCGGCGATCGAGGTGGTCTCTCCAAGCATCGAACCGTCGCCGGCGAAGATCGTGTCGCGCGTCGTTCGCACGCGGATTCTTACCGACGGCGCGTTCGGATCAGCGGGCCGATGCCGGACGACCGTGATCGTTCCCTGCACAGTGGCCGTCTGATCCTCGTTCAGCGTCGCGCAGCTGGCGGTCTTGCTCAGCCCCACGCTGATTGTGCTTCCGCTCGTCGGAGAAGCGCCTGGTCCCGTGCAGAATCCGAGGTGCTGCAACGGAGCTCCGGCCGCGCTCTCGACGTCGCTTGCCGCGACCGCTCCCTGGGTCGACACCGGGTCGTAGGTGTAATTGATCGTCGTCGTGCCCGCGGTGATGACGACCGCCGAGATTGGAGACCCGGACGTCCACCATCGAGCGAGCGTCTGATCCCCGGCCACAGAAATGGTGGTTGCGCTGCCACTCGACACCCAGCCACTCGCGCTCCAGTCGAATCCGGCCGCGAGCGTCGTGTTTCCGGGGCAGCCCTCCGCGTCCTGAGCGAGTGCAGGAGCGGCAAGGCCCGCCAGCACGAGCGTTGCGGCAGTGGCCAACGCCGCTGCCTTGCCGGCGGCGACGGCCGTGCGACGTACGCTCTGTATTCCCGTGATCGATGCGGTCGCCAGCAGCGCGAGCACGTTGCCGGAGCCGGGCACGCGTGCGTTACGCACGGATGGGCTTGGTGACACTGGTCAAACTCCTTTTAGTGGTCCGCGCCGAGACAGGCCCGCTGATAGGACCCAGCGCCAGGCGTCGATGGTGCACGCTTCGTCATTAATACGAGATAAGTACTGGCTGGAACAAGGACCTCATGCCTCTGGTGATGGGCGGAAAGGGCAGGTCTGGGTGTGTTTGGATGAGAAAAGGTGCCGTACTTGTTGCGGCGATTCCGGTGCGCACCCGCAACGCCTCCCCGCGCGACAGATGGGTAGTACTACGAGCTTGAGGAGAATACACCGAGGCGTACGCTCTAGGACATTGGTACCAATCGGCTGACAGCACAACGCGTGCCCGTTCAGCGGTGAGCTCGGCCACCCAGAGTGCCAGAGAGGGACCCCTCGGCGGAGCAAGGCCTGCACGCACCGGTAGTCCGCCGAAGATGCCACGCCTGCACAGGGCGACATATCGGCCCCGGCGCACTGAACGGTTATGCACAACATGTGCACCTGCGGAGCCGTGACTCCACTACATGTTGTGGATAATGCCGGCCCAGGCGGGTCGCGGCGTGGTATCGTTCGTGGTCCAAAACGCACCCGCTCGAGCGCGCTGATGCCATCCTCGACCGACCTCTCCGCCAAGCTCATCTTCCCCACCAAAGAGATCGTCGAGGAGTATTACCTCCCGATCATCTACACGGCCTGCCGCACGCTGCTACTCGGAGCAGGTGCCCGACCAGATCTGGGACAAGGCGGTCGCTCGGCAGGTCGCGGACGAGAAGCAGCAGAGCCTTGTCCGCAAGGTGATGGAGTCGGGCCACGGATCGACCATCGAGCACGTGAATTTCACGTTCGCCATCAGCGGGGTGACCCGCACCCTCTCCCATCAGCTGGTCAGGCATCGCGCGGGAACAGCGTTCGACCAGCAGTCGCAGCGCTACGTCAGCTTCAAGAAGCGCGACAACTACACGGTGCCCGATACGATCGCCAAGGGCGACCTGCCCGACGAGCTCGGCGAGCGCTTCCAGCGCGCGATCGACGAGAACCTGGAGCTCTACGGACAGCTCCTGCAGGCCGAGGTTCCCGCGGAGGATGCCCGCTTCATCTTCCCGAATGCGATGCAGACGAACCTGGTCATGACCGTCAACCTGCGGCAGCTGATTCACATGTCCGGGCTCCGGCTCTGCACCATGGCCCAGTGGGAGATCCGCCAGCTCTTCAAGCAGATCCGGCACGAGATCTTCCGGGTCAGCCCGTTCTTCGGCTCGTTCCTGGCGCCGAAATGCGTGCCACTCGGCTACTGCGACGAGATGGGCAATCGCGACGAGCACTGCCGCATCCGGCCCCACCGCGACACCGTGATGGCCGTCTGGGAGGCATACCGCGGCGGCCGGCTCGACGAGACCGACGGGCCGATCGTGCCTGAGACCTCGCCCTTCCGGCCCAAGACGCGTCGCGTGCCGCTCCCCGTCTCGGGCGCAGATCTCGCGCGCCGCCCTGACGTCGCGTCAGCCGGGGCTGCCATCGGCCAGGCCGGGAGCTCCGACCGGGTCTGACGGTCCGGTGGCTACCAGTCGGGACTGACTCCGTCGCCCAGCACGAACTCACGCTGCAGCTGCTCGCACACCGTGACGAGCCGCTTCGCTTCGCTCACCAGGAAGGCGCTCATCTTCTGGGAGTCGGTGATGAGCAGCGTGTGGCCGCGCTCGTTGCGGTCGAGGATGATCCGGTCCTCGCCGTGGAAGCTGATCGCCCAGTTGGCCTGCAGCTGGACCAGCTCCGCGAGCACGACCTTCTCGGCGAAGGCCCAGTCGAGATACGCCGCGTTCAGGGAGACCACCACGTCGCGCAGCTGAAGCGTGTGATTCCGGCGGCAGGCGCGCGAGGAAGTGCACCACCCGCAGCGCGGCGAACGGGTCGCCGGCCCGGGCGATCTGCGGCGGCACGAGATCGGGGTCCGGCATCCCCTCGGGTGCCGGAGCCAGCGCCAGCGGGGCGGCCTGATCGCTCATCGGTGAAGACTACTCGGAGTACCGCGCGTGGCCGCAGGCCGCATCGAGCGCCCCGGCCGTTCAGCCGATGCGCAGCCCGAGCGCCGCGGGCGGATCGGGCCGGAGGAGATGCACCTCTCCCTCCTCGCCCATCGCTCCGAGCACGAGCACCTCGCTCGCGAATCCGGCAATTCGTCGCGGCGGCAGGTTGACCACCGCGACTACATCGCGCCCGACGAGCGCCGCGGGGTCGGGGTAGGTGACGGTCAGCTGCGCCGAGCTGCTGCGCTCTCCGAGCTCGGCGCCGAAGTCGATCCGGAGCCGGTACGAGGGCTTGCGTGCCTCGGGAAAGAGACGTGCTTCGATGATGCGGCCGACCCGCATCTCGACCCGCGTGAAGTCATCGAACTCGATCATGGACGGCAGCCTACCCAACGCGGCGGCCGGCAATCACCCCGGTGCGCGCGCTCCGCCGGTGACGGTACGCACCGGGTGGCGCTAGTACTCTCGGTCGGCCGAGAGGCGACTCTCGGTCGGTTGGTCATCTCCGTCGCCGCCCGTAGTGTGGGCTCCTCGGTCGCAAGTGTCCTGTGCCGAGACCAGCAGGAGGCAATGTGACGTTCTGGAACTGGCGTCGTGGCTCGGCCGCGACGATGACGAACGGCAGCAGTGCGGTGGCCATGGCCGCCGAGCTGGCGCCGATCGAGCTCTATACGGCCGATACGCGGATCGTGGCTGGATTGCGCCAAACGGGCGGCGCGTCACGGATCTCCTGACCGAGACCGATGAGCTCCACCTGTGGCGGCCCAGCCCGGGGCCGCTCGACGCCGTCGGCCGTGACCTGCGGCCCGATCTCGCGCCGGACGATGGCGGCGAATGGCAGTCCCTCACGACGGCGAGCGTCATTCTCGCGATGCCGCCCGAGTGGCGCGCCAGCCGGCAGCTCCGCCTCCACCGCCGCCTGCGTCGCGTCGCGATCACCGCCGGGCCGTTCTCGGTGACCGGCAATATCCACCTCCCGCCCGGCGTCGAGCCCGGCTTCCACCTGCTGCGCACCCATCGCTTCCTGCCGCTGACCGATGCCTACATCCTCCACAACGGAGAGCCACCCTTCGAGCACGTGGTCAGCGTGGTGATCGTGAACGGGGCCCATGTCGCGCAGCTCGTCCCGCTCGTCACGCTCGCCTAGCCGGGGAGCCCTCGCCCGACCATAATCCGCCGATGGCGGTCCTCCGCTCCTCCCTCGATCCTGGCGTCCCAGCCCTTCCGCGCCAATGCCGAAGCCATGCGCACGCAGGTCGAGGAGCTGCGTCAGCGGACGACGAGCCTGACCGCTCGAGGCGCCGGGGGTGACGAGGCCTCCGTCGCCCGCCACCGCCAGCGCGGAAAGCTTCCGGTCCGCGAACGGATCGAGCGCCTCATCGACCCGGGCAGCGCCTTCCTCGAGCTGTCGCGCCCTGGCGGCGGTCGGCATCTACGACGACGAGGCGCCCGAGCGCCGGCATCGTTACCGGCATCGGTGTCGTCGAGGGGTGGAATGCGTCCTTGTCGCCAATGACGCCACGGTGAAGGGCGGCACGTACTACCCGATCACCGTGAAGAAGCACCTCCGCGCCCAGGAGGTGGCGCTCGAGAACCGGCTGCCGTGCCTCTACCTGGTCGATTCAGGGCGGCGCCTTCCTGCCGATGCAGGACGAAGTCTTCCCCGATCGCGAGCACTTCGGTCGGATCTTCTACAACCAGGCGCAGCTCTCGGCGCGCGGGATCCCGCAGATCGCGCTGGTCATGGGCTCGTGCACCGCCGGCGGCGCGTACGTCCCGGCGATGTCCGACGAGACGGTGATCGTCAAGGGCACCGGCACGATCTTCCTGGGCGGCCCGCCGCTGGTGAAGGCTGCGACCGGCGAGGAGGTGAGCGCGGAGGAGCTCGGCGGGGCGGAGGTTCACACCGTGACCTCGGCGTGGCCGACCACTACGCCCTGGATGACGAGCACGCGCTGGCCATCGGTGCGATCGATCGTGCGAAACCTCGCCTGGCGCAAGCCGCCGCCGCCGTGGGAGCGCGAGCGGCCGCGCATCCGCCATCGGTCGATCCGGATGAGCTCTACGGCGTCATCCCGCGCCGACGCCGCGCAGTCGCTACGACGTTCGCGAGGTGATCGCGCGGCTGGTCGACGGCTGGAGTTCCACGAGTTCAAGGCGCGCTATGGCGAGACGCTGGTCTCGCGGCTTCGCCCGCATGGAGGGCTACCCGGTCGGGATCCTCGCCAACAACGGGATCCTCTTCAGCGAGTCAGCGCTGAAGGGCGCGCATTTCATCGAGCTGCGCCTCGCAGCGGCGGATCCCGCTCGTCTTCCTGCAGAACATCACCGGCTTCATGGTCGGGCGCGAGTACGAGGCGGGCGGCATCGCCAAGGACGGCGCGAAGCTGGTCACGGCGGTGGCGACCACCGCGGTGCCGAAGTTCACGGTCATCATCGGTGGCAGCTTCGGCGCCGGCAACTACGGGATGGCCGGCCGCGCCTATTCGCCGCGACAGCTGTGGATGTGGCCGAACGCGCGGATCAGCGTGATGGGCGGCGCGCAGGCGGCCCGGGTCCTGTCCACGGTGAGCGGCGGCCTGCGCGACCGGACGCGGAGCGCGACGCCTTCGAGGCGCCGATCCTGGCCGAGTACGAGCGCCAGGGCTCGCCCTACTACTCGACCGCCGGGCTGTGGGACGACGGCGTCATCGATCCGCTCGACACCCGGCGCGTCCTGGCGATGGGGATCAGCGCAGCCCTGAACGCCGAGATCGCCGAGACGCGATTCGGCATCTTCCGGATGTGAGCCGGGTTGCCCGGCCGGCGATCATGGGGGACCTCGCCTGCTTGACCCCATCTGAACCTGGAGGGACCGATGCACCTGTGGAGCGAGCGCCCGGGGGCGCGGATCCGACAGATTGTCGCGGACATCGCCACGCTGACCTGGGTGGCCATCTGGATCTCGATCGGGGTTGGGCTGTATCGCTTCCTGGCGCAGCTCGCGGGTGCCGGCAGATTCATCAGCGACAGCGGCAACGGGCTCGATGGGATCGGCGTGCGACTCGCCGGCGCCCTCCAGGGAGTGCCCCTCGTCGGGAAGGGTGCCGCCGATGGCATCCGTACCGGCTTCGCAGCCGCGGCCGACCCGATGATCCGATTCGGCGGGGACCTGGAGCGGCTCCTCATCCTCATTGCCGCGCTGCTGGGGCTCCTGCTCGCCGCCGCGGCGCTCGTCCCCTGGCTCAATCGGTACCTGCCGTGGCGGATCGCCGCCTGGCGGCGCCTCAACGCCGGAGCGCGCGTCATCCGGCGACGTCGGTTCGCGCGCTCCGTCCCATCGCGGAGGCCGAGCTCGAGCGCATCCTCGCCTCGCGCGCGCTGCATCGGCTCGAGTACGACGAGCTCCTGGAATTTACGCCGGATCCCTTTGGCGATTGGGTCGCCGGGCGCCACGAACGGCTAGCGCGGGCAGAGCTGGACCGGGTCGGTCTCCGCGCGCTGGCGGCGGCGCGGTAGCGCTACGCGCGGTTCGGGGCGGGCAGGGGCAGCTCCACGTGCTCGACGTCGAAGCGCATCCCGAGGGCAGGCGCCGAGCGCGGCAGCTCGACCTCCGCGCCGAGCGTCACCACCGCGGGAACCTGCATCTCGCGTCGCGGGACGAGGCGGATCGTGTGCCGCCCGACGGTGCAGACCGCGAGGTCGGCGACAGCCCAGAATTCCATGCCCAGCTGCTCGGCATAGGTCCCGGCAAGGCCCGGCGGGTCGTTGGTGGCGAGGTCCAGGCGCACCATGATCGCTGGCGAGCCGAGCGGGTGGGCGAACGCCGCCCGCGCCTCGAGCGCCTCGCGATTCCATTCCTCGCCGGTGGCGGCGTGCTGGATCAGAAGGGGCACCTGCTCCGGGCCGATCTCGTCCGGCTGAGCGGTCCACCATTCGACGAGCTCGCCGTCGGCGCGCCGCCGCGAGCCGCGGACGACGGGGCCGATGGCGCTGCCCGCTGCGCGAAGTGCGGCAGCCGTCAGCTCGACATCGTCGTCCGCGAGCGCGTAGGTGACCAGCCCCCCGCCGCGTTCATCGATGGCCTGCACCACCGCACGTCCGAACGGCCTGGCCAGCGCGAGCTCACGGTCCTCCACGCCCACCAGCTCCAGGTAGGCATCCGCCAGCCACACGATCCGATTGAACGTCCCCGCGTCCTCGTGCCGCCCGCCACCGGAGGCCGTCAGGCCGACCGCGCGCTCGAGCTCAGCCGCCGCCGAGTCGGGATCCGGACAGGCGATCACGAGGTGGTCGATACCGCGGATCATGGATCGATGCTAGCACTGCGCCACGTCCTGGCGGCATCGGGTAGGCTGCGGCCGATGACGAGCCAGGCCGACGCCCCCGCTCCGGGATCCCACGACCGCTCGACGCCGACCGGCTCGCTCGAGGTCAGCGCCGCGACCCTCTTCGAGGCGATGGTCGCCGCGCGGGACGCGCAGGGCGGAGCGGACCCCCGACCGCTCGAGGCCTTTCACCGCGCCCTGATGGAATCCACCCTCCTGCTCCCGGTCCCGCCGGGCACGGATGGCGAGGCGCGTGCGGCGCTCGAGCGAGCGGTGACCGACAGCGAGGAGGTCGAGATCGCGGTAATGCTGGCGCGCGACGGCGACGGCTCGACGGTCAACGTCCTCTTCGCCTCGCCCGGTGCACTCTCCGCCTGGGCGCCGATCGGCACCAGCAGCCTGCCGCTTCCGGCGAGGATCGTCTTCGGCAACCTCGCCGCATCGGGACTTCCCGCCGTGATGGATCCGGCCGGGCCGATCCCGTACCGGTTCGAGCCCGACGAGATCGCGGCACTCGCCGAGGGCCGCGACCCCGGCAGCGGCGAGCCGCTCGTCGCGCCGACCGTTCGCCACTCGCTGAGCGTACGGCTCCCGGGCCGCGAGGCGGAGGCGCTCGAGGCGGCGCTGGCTCAGTCGCTTGCCGCCACCGGCGTCGAATCGGCTTATCTCGTGGAGACCGATACCGACGGGGCACCACATCTCCTCCTGGGCCTCACCGGAGCTCCCGGTGCCGCGGCGACCGTCGACGTCCCGGAGGGCACCGACGTCGTGTGGCTGGAGGAGCCGCTCCTGGCGCAGGTGCGCGCGGTGGCAGATCCCTTCTACCGCCGCCGGGGACGATGAGCGACAAGCTGCGCGTCGAGCGCGACGGGGCGGTGGCGCGCGTCTGGCTCTCGCGCCCCGAGGTCCGCAACGCGTTCGACGCCGAGCTGATTCGCGACCTGACCTCGACCTTCAACGCGCTCGGCGTGGAAACCGCCGAGGCGCTTCGCGCGGTCGTGCTGGGCGGCGACGGCGAGGCATTCAGCGCCGGCGCGGACGTGGAGTGGATGCGCGGCTCGCTGGCCCTGGGCCGCGAAGAGAATGCTGCCGACGCGGCCCGGATGCAGGCCATGTTCTCAGCCGTCGACGCGTGCCCGGTCCCCGTGATCGCCGCGGGTGCAGGGGGCGGCCCTGGGTGGCGGAATGGGGCTCTGCGCCGTCGCCGATCTCGTCCTGGCCACGGCCGACGCCACGTTCGGCTTCACCGAGACGAAGCTTGGGCTGCTGCCGGCCGTGATCAGCCCCTTCGTGCTCGCCAAGATCGGCGAGAGCCATGCGCGCGCGCTCTTTCCGACGGGGGAGCGCTTCGGGGCGGAACGAGCGCGCCAGATCGGCCTGGTGCACGAGGTCCTGGCGGACGAACCGGCGCTCGACGCACGAGTCGACGCGGTGATCGACGAGCTGCTCGGCGCGGGCCCCACCGCCACGCGGGCCGCCAAGGCGCTGGTGCGCGACCTGCGAACGCTCACCGCATCTGACGCTCGCGCGCACACCGTCCAGCACATCGCGGAGCAGCGCACGTCGGCGGAGGGCCAGGAAGGGCTCAGCGCTTTCCTCGAAAAGCGCCCACCGTCCTGGAGAAGCTGAGCCGCCTCACTGCTGCGACAATCGCGACATGCCAGCCGACGATCTCACCCCACGGCAGGTCGCGGAACGCCTGGGTGTCACCGTCCGGACCGTTCAGCGCTGGATCAGCAATGGCCGCCTGCCCGCCCATCGCGTTGGCGGCTCGGTTCCGGGTGTCGCCCTCGTCGCTCGGCGAGCCGGCGGGCCGCCCGATTCGGACGCTCCTGATCGCGAACCGTGGCGAGATCGCGGCCCGGATCGCACGCACCGCCCGGGCGCTCGGGATGCAGACGATCGCGGTCCGTACCGACGACGAGCCGACGCCGACCGGAAGCGAGACGATGGTCGAGATCGGGAGCTACCTGGACGCCGACGCGCTCGTGCGCGCCGCGCGCAGCACCGGCGCCGACGCGATTCACCCCGGCTACGGCTTCCTGGCAGAGAACGCGGCGTTCGCGCAGGCGGTGATCGACGCCGGGCTCGTCTGGGTCGGCCCGCCGCCGGCAGCCATCGCGGCGATGGGCGACAAGGCCGCGGCTCGCCGAACGGCGGCCGAGCAGGGCGTGCCCACCGTCTCCGGCTACGACGGCGCCGGCCAGTCGAACGAGACGTTGCGGGGTGAGGCACTCCGCATCGGCCTGCCGATCCTGGTCAAGCCATCGGCCGGCGGCGGAGGCAAGGGGATGCGCGTGGTCCGCGAAGCGGCCGACCTCGAACCGCGCATTCGCGGCCGCGCGTCGCGAGGCGAAGGCGGCCTTCGGGGACGAGCGCCTCATCCTCGAGCGCTTCCTGCGCGGGTCCGCGTCACGTGGAGGTGCAGATCCTGTGCGACGCGCACGGCGACGGTGTGCATCTCGGCGAGCGCGACTGCAGCAGCCAGCGGCGCAACCAGAAGATCGTGGAGGAATCCCCGGCTCCAAGCGTCGGGGCCGAGCTGCGGGACCGGATGGGCTCGGCGGCGCTCAGCGTCGCGGCGGGCGTCGGCTACGTCAACGCGGGAACCGTCGAGTTCCTCGTCACCGATGACGGGCAGTTCCATTTCCTGGAGATGAACACCCGGCTCCAGGTCGAGCACGCGGTGACAGAGGCGGTCACCGGGCGCGACCTCGTGGCCGACCAGCTGCGGATCGCGGCGGGCGAGCCGCTCGGGGTTCGGCAGCGCGAGATCCGGCTCAATGGCCACGCCATCGAGGCGCGCCTGTACGCGGAGGACCCGGAGTCCGGCTTTCTGCCCGCCACGGGCCGAGTGGCGCGCCTGGTCTGGCCGGACGGGATCCGCATCGACGCCGGCGTGCGGGAAGGCGAGCTGGTCTCCGACCGATTCGACCCGTTGCTCGCGAAGCTGATCGCCCACGGCCCGACGCGATCCGACGCGCTCGCCCGGCTGCGCGACGCGCTCGCGAGCACCACCCTGCTCGGCGTCCGCACCAATCTGCGCTTCCTGCGCTGGCTCCTCGCCCAGCCATTCTTCGTCGAGGGCGAGACCCGGACCGATACGCTCGCACGGGTCGAGCTCCCCGGGCCGCCGACGGCCAGCGACGATGATTGGCGGGCCGCGGCACGTGCGCTCCTCCCGGAGGGCGGGATCTGGGCCGGCGGCTGGCGCCTGAACGCGGAGCCGGCGGTCCTGTTGCGCAGCGGCGAGGAGCTGCGGCGGATCAGCCCCGCCGGGGAAGCGGCCGGGGTCGCCGCGTGACGGCGTGACAGCCTTCGTCGACGTCGAAGGCCAATCGGTCGAGTTCAGCCTCGCGCTCCCCCCGACCATCGAGGAGGCGGCGCGCCACGCCGCGGCGGAGAGTGGCTCGGCGCTGCTCCGCGCGCCGATGCCCGGGCGCGTGATCGGGATCCCCCGCGCTGAGGGCGCATCGGTCCGGGAGCACGAGCCGGTGGTGGTCATCGAGGCAATGAAGATGGAGCACGCCGTCGTGGCGCCGTTGAGCGGGACGGTGACACGGCTTGCCGTGCGGGTCGGAGAGCAGGTGCAGCGAGGCGACGAGCTGGCGGAGGTATCGGCGAAGGAGGGTGCCGGAAGCGACCCGCCATAATCCGCCCATGCCAGAGCGAGAGGTGCGGATCTACGAGGTCGGCCCGCGAGACGGCCTGCAGAACGAGCAGCGGACGATCCCGACCGAGGCGAAGCTCCACTTCATCGCCCTCCTGGCCGATGCCGGCCTGCGAGAGATCGAGGCGACCTCCTTCGTATCGCCGAAGGCGGTCCCGCAGCTCGCTGATGCCGACGAGCTGATGCGCGCACTCGAGCGCCGGCCCGGTGTCCGCTACCCGGTGCTGGTCCCCAACGAGCGCGGCATGGCACGCGCGCTCGACGCGGGGGCGGACGCCATCTGCCTCTTCACCGCCGCGTCCGAGCCCTTCGTGCAGCACAACATCGGCATGTCGATCGCGGACTCGATGACCGCCTTCGCCCCCGTGATGGCCCGGGTCCGTGAAGGGGGGCTCTGGTCGCGCGCCTACGTCTCGACCGCATTCGGCTGCCCGTACCAGGGCGAAGTCTCCGAGGCGGCGGTGGTCGGCGTCGCGGAGGAGCTGATGCAGCTCGGCGTCGAGGAGGTGAGCATCGGCGACACCATCGGGGTGGCAGGGCCCGCGGATGTGCGCCGGGTCGTGGGCGCCCTGCTGCACGCCGGGATCCCGCCGCAGCGGCTGGCGATGCACTTTCACGACACGCGGGGAACCGCGCTGGCGAACGTGACGGCCGCCCTCGAGCTGGGGATCCGCTGCCTTCGACGCATCCAGTGGTGGGACCGGCGGCTGCCCGTATGCGCCCGGCGCGGCCGGCAACCTTGCCACCGAAGACCTCGTCTACCTCCTCGAGCGCGAGGGTCTCGCCCACGGCGTGGCGCTGGAGGGGGTGCTCGCCGCGGCCCGATTCATCAGCGAGGCGATCGGCCGCCCGCTCGCCACCAAGGTCGGCCAGGCCGGCGGCTGGACCGCCTGAGCGAGCGCTACCATGCAGCCGATGGAGTCCGATCTCCGCCCGCTCATCCTGGACGTCGACACGGGGATCGACGACATGGTCGCCCTGCTGATCGCGGCCACCGCTCCCGAGCTGAACCTGCGCGGCGTCACCTGCGTGGCCGGCAACGTCGAGATCCAGCATGTCGCACGCAACACCGGCAAGCTGCTGCGCATGGCAGGACGTGGCGACGTGCCGGTCAGCATCGGCGCGGCGAGGCCGCTGCAGCGACGGCTGCGCACCGCTCCCGAGACCCATGGACCCACCGGGACCGGCTACGTCGAGCTCCGCGGCGAGGACCGGCAGCTGGGCACGACCGAGTACACCGCGATCCCCGCCAGCCGCTACCTCGGCGCGCACGTCAACCGCCACCCAGGCGAGATGACGATCGTGGCACTCGGGCCGCTCACCAACCTCGCCGCGGCGGTCCAGCATGGGATCGACCTCGGCGGCAAGGCCCGGGAGGTGATCTGGATGGGCGGGACGCTCGAGGAGCGTGGCAACACCACCGAAACCGGCGAGTGGAATGCCTGCGTGGACCCGGAGGCGGCCGAGGTCTGCCTGCACTCCGGCGCGCTGCACACGATCTTTCCGCTCGATGCGACGCAGGACGTCATCTTCACGATGGACGACCTCCGGGTCCTGCCGGACACCCACCTCGCCGGCATCGTGCGCGATGCGGTGCGCTTCTACGTCGGCTTTCATGAGAAGGCCGATGGAATCTCGGGGGCCTACCTCCACGACCCGGTCACCCTGATCGGCGGCGTCCTCCGCCCGTCGCTGGTGACCGAGACGGTGACCGAGCAGCTGGCATGTGACACGAGCGCCGACGTGTTCGCGGCGGGCAGCCTGTTCCGTGACGAGTCGTCGGATCGGCCGCGCGTCCGGATTGCGACGGCGATTGACGCGGAGGGGATGAAGGCGGAGCTGCTCGAGCGCCTCGTCCGCGCCGTGTCGGTTCCCTACAGCTAGGCTGACCCGCCCGCGCACCTGGAGCGCGGCGATCAGCGAGGCCTCCGTCGGCGTCGAGCCCAATCCGCGCTGCGCGCCCACGCGTGCCGCCAGGGTCGGCTCCAGGAAGGTCGAGGCCAGGACCGGCCACTCCGATTCGGCAAAGACCTCCTCAGGCGTGCCGTCGAGGACGATCCGCCCGGCCCGCATGACGACGAGCCGTCGAAAGGCCTCGACCACGAAGCGCATGTCGTGGCTGATCGCGATCACGGTGCGTCCCTCGGCCGCGAGAGCTCGGACGATCGCGCGCACCCGATCGACTCCGCGGGCATCCTGGCCGGTGGTCGGCTCGTCGAGCACCACGGTGCTGGTGCCCATGGCGAGGACGGAAGCCATCGCCAGCAGCTTGCGCCGCGAGAAGCCCAGGTCGTACGGGTTGTGCCGGAGCGCGTCGCCCAGGCCAACCAGCCCCAGGGCGTCGGCGACGCGCCGTCGCCAGGTCGGCGCCGCCGTAGCCGAGGTTGCGCGGCCCCGAACTCCACCTCGCGCCGTACGGACCCGGCGAAGATCTGCCGGTCCGGGTTCTGGAAGACGACCCCGACCGTCCGCGCCAGCTCCGCGACATGGCGCCGCGCGACGGGCATGCCGCCGATCGATACCGCACCCTCGGTCGCTCGCAGCAGGCCGTTGAAATGCCTGACCAGCGTCGACTTGCCCGACCCGTTCTGCCCGATGATGGCCACCAGCTCGCCGGACTCGATCGCGCAGGTCGACCCCTTCCAGCGCACGCGTTCCATCGGGGTAGACGAATCCCGAGGCCCGCGGTCTCGATCCTGCGCCGTCATGCCGGCCCAGGGTCGAGGTCGACGCCGGCAGCACGGGCGGCGACCATCAGCCGGACCCGCGCGGGCGGCTCGACGCCGGCAGCGGGGAGCGCCGGATCGGCGAGGATCTCCGCAGCGCCTCCACGCCGCGCGATCCGGCCCCGCTCGATGACCAGGACAGACGCGCAGAGCCGATCGAGGAGGTCGGTCTTGTGCTCGACGATCAGGATCCCTGTCTCGCCCCCCGCCGCGAGGCCGGCCAGTGCCTCGCCAACCAGGCGCGTCCCCTGCGGGTCGAGCTGGCTCGTCGGCTCGTCGAGGAGGAGGTAGGCGGGCCGCATGGCGAGGACGGAGGCGAGCGCGACGAGCTGCGCCTGACCGCCGGAGAGCCGCTGCGGGTCGCGGGCGCAGAGGTCCGCGATGGCGAGGCGATCCAGCGGCCTCGTCCACGCGCTCGATCACCTCGGAAAGCGCCAGCCCGAGATTGCGCGGCCCGAACGCGATCTCCTCCCAGACCGTGGCGCTGGTCCCGGAGAGCTGGGTCACGGGGTTCTGAAACAGGATGCCCGCAGCGCTGGGCGAGCTCGTGCGGGCGCGCGGAGCGCGTGTCGAGCCCGTCGATCGGTCACGCTCCCGCTGAGCTCGCCCTGGATCGTGGCCGGCGCGAGGCCCGCCGCGACGAGGCAGAGGGTCGACTTGCCCGCGTCGTTCGGCGCCAACCACCCCGATCAGGTCGCCGGGCGCAAGCTCGAGGTCGATCTCGTGAAGGGCAGGGCCGCGCGGCCCCGGCATATCGATACGTCGCCGCCGCGAGCTCGGAGCGTCATGGCAGGAAGGCCAGCGCGCCGCTGACCGAGCCGGCGATCGCGAGCAGGCTCAGCACCAGCGAGCGTCCAGCGCAGGCCGCGCTGCCAGCCGGCGTCGGGGAACGAGCGCAGCGGGGTGCGGCGCGCCGGCGCCGAGAATGCCCTCGCCTCGAGCGCCATCGTCACGCTCCTCGACCTCGGAGAGGGCGCCGAAGACCAGCGGCCCGGCCAGCGGGACGAGCCCGCGCACCCTTCGCCAGGGGCTGCCTTCGGTGTCGAGGCCACGCGCGCGCTGCGCGTCGGTGATCTCGCGCGCCCGCTCGCCGATCCGGGGCACGGTGCGCAGGGTCGCGCCGATGCACGAACCCGGCCCGTCGCCCCATCCCGCGCCGCTCGAGGTCGGCGATCAGGTGTCGGGACGCGTCGTCAGCCCGAGCAGCGCCACCGACATGGCGAAGGCGACGACGCGCAGGGTCGCCTGCAGCGGCGAAGGCGAGCCCGGTCCAGGTGGGCGCGAGCGGCCCGACGCGGGCGATCAGGTCGGTCGCGCCCGGGATAGAGAAAGGTGTTGACGAGCAGGATCGAGGCGATCAGCGGGCAGCGTGGCCAGGAGAAACGGCACGCAAGGCACGCCCGACGCCGGCCACGAGGCCGTCGCGAGCACGACGGCGAGGACGACGATCGGGCCGGTCCAGCCGCGCACGACGAAGGCGACGAGCGCCTCGGCGAACGCGATCGACGAGCTTCGTCGTCGGGTTGAGCGAGCGGTACGGCTCCGGTGGGCGGCGACTGGACGAAGTCCGGCAGGCGCCCGAGGACCGGCTCGATCTCCGCGCTGCCCCGGCTCAGGCGTCCGGCGTCGGGAGCCGCGGTTCGACGATGCGCTCGCCCAGCGGGAAGCGGGCGACGACCGCGATGCGACAGGCTGGCGAGGATGATGAAGACGACGAAGCTGGTGATCGTCTTGTCGATCGGATCGCTGAAGAGCCCCTGGCCGAGCGAGGCGTTGAAGACGTCCGCGCCGCCCTGCCGCAGCGCGGCAACGATGAGGTCGGTCCCGCTCCCGGTCACGCCGCCGAAGACGTAGGCGGCGATCGGCGCCGAGAGGATCGCCGCGACGATCCCGGTCAGCGCGCCGGCCGCGGCGACCCATAGCGCCGGCGGTGTCGCGTCGGACGAGGATGAAGGCCGCCACGGCCAGCGAGGCGACGACCGCGATGACGATCGCCGCGGTGAAGACCCAGTCGGGATAGCCGCCGATGTTCGGGTCGGTGTAGGCCGGGTTGTTGATAGATGCGCGAGGCGAGCAGCACGACGATCGCCACGCCGACGACGACCGCGAGCCAGAGCCGGCTCCCCGTCGCCGGCCGCGAGCGGTAGACGCCGAGGTAGCCCCACAGGCCGGCGAGGATGCCGATCACCGCCGGCGACGACCGCGAACGGGCCGATCGTGCCGCCGCCGATGCCCGGGGCGTACTGCCAGATCAGGTTCGACGCGGCGCCGGTGACGCGCCCCCGCGATCGGACCGGCCAGGACGCCGACCAGGATCGTGCCGATCGAGTCGAGGTAGATCGGCAGCTTGAGGACCGTCTGGACGGTGTAGCCGAGCACGATGTTGATCGCGATGGCAACCGGGATCAGCGCGATCACCCGGGTGCTGAACTGACGCGAGAGCCAGGACATCGGTGCGGCCTCCATGTATCGGTCTAGGCGATCTCCAGCAGCTGGTAGGTGTCGAGCCCGCCGGGCGTGTCGACCCGGATCTGCTCCCCCGCCCTGTGGCCGAGCAACGCCTTCGCCAACGGGGAGAGGTTGCTGATGCGGCCCTCGCGGGGCGATGCCTCCGGAGCACCCACGATCGTGAAGCTCATCTCCTCGCCATCCTCCGCGCGAATCTTCACACGGGAGCCGACCGCCACCTCCAGCGAGCCGGCGGCGTCGATCAGCTCGGCCGTGCGGAGCTGCTGGGTCAGGGTCGCGATTCGCCCCTCGAGGAAGGCCTGGTCGTTCTTCGCCTGTTCGTAGTCGGCGTTATCGGTGATATCCCCGAGGGACTTTGCCTCGCCAATGGCGCGGGCGATGCGCGGCCGCTCGACGTTCACGAGGTGCTCGAGGTCGGCCTGCAGCTTGGCGAGCCCTTCCGCCGTCAGGTAGGTCGGCTCCGTCATCTCAGTAATAGCCGGGCGGAGGTGGCAGCGGCTCGCCCTCGGCATCGATCCGATCCTCGGGCGGGAGCTCGTCGCGGTGGCGCCGCGTGCCGGTCGGACCGGGAATCGGGAGGGCCATGATCGATCCAGGCACCTCGTCGAGACGATCGCCGATGCCGCGCAGGCCGAGGTGCCGAAGCGCGCCAGCGAAGCGATCCGCGAAGGCGGGCTCGCTCAGCAGGCCGAAGGCGATCGAGGCGTGCGCCCGCATCAGGAGCTCGATCGCCCATGAGGCTTCCGCGGGAGAGGTGCGGTTGAGGCCCAGCTGGCGCTCCAGGATCTCGAGCGCGCGGTTCACCTCGTCGCGGGTCTGCGGCCTGAAATGCGGCGTCCGGTTCGCCAGAATGCGCGCACGGTAGAGGGCGGCGCGGACGCGGTCGTCGCGGTCGGTGCCGACGAGGGAGGTCATGACCCGAATCTTACGCGCTGAGCGCGGCTGGCAGGACGCGATCGACGGGGCGGTCGCCGCGGCATCGCGACCGATTGCCGCGGATGAGCGGTTCTCTCCGCGCGATGCCTCCGGACGCATGAACTACCAGCGCTGGGACCGGTCCGCCTTTCCCGCAGCACGCCCGGCGTCGACGCTGCTCCTCGTCTATCCCGGTGAAGACGGCGAGCTCACCATGCCCCTGACGCTGCGCCACGCGGGGCTGCCGGCGCACCCGGGCGAGGTCTCGCTGCCCGGCGGTGCGGTCGATCCCGGAGATGCCAGCCGGGAGGCGGCCGCGCTGCGCGAAGCCCACGAGGAGGTTGGGGTCGAGCCTGCCACCGTCCGCATCGCCGGCGCGCTCGACGACATCTGGATCCCGGTCAGCAATTTCGAGCTGCGGCCGTTTGTCGGCACCGCGACGGTGCGCCCCATCCTCGTCCCGCAGATCGATGAGGTGGCCGAGATTGTCGAGCTCCCCCTGCGCCTGATCCTGACCGATGCCATCGTCGGCGAGGAGGAGATCTCCGGCGCAACCTGGGTCCTGCGCGCCGCGGTCTACCGCCACGCCGGACATCGGATCTGGGGAGCCACCGCCCGAACGCTGGCCATGTTCGCGGCGGTCCTGGCGGAGGCGGGCGTCAGCGCGTAACCGCGCTGTGATCCGCGCCGCCCTCGGAAGACTCAGCTCCTAACCCCGGGCCTGGTTCCCGCCGCCGCGAGCAGGGCGAGCAGCTGCCCGTGCTGCGGCTCCGGAGCGGCGACGATCGTCACCGTCGGTCCCTTCTTGGCGACGTCCCACCAGGGCCCGCCGGTGAGATCGGTCACGCGTGCGCCGGCGCGCTCGGCAATGAGCCCTGCGGCGGCGACGTCCCAGCGCGAGAGGCCGCCGTTCTGGACGAATGCATCGAAGCGGCCATTGGCCACGTACGCGAGCGAGAGCGCCGCGCTTCCCATCCGTCGCGAGATGCGGATCTCTCTCGCCACCCGTCGCTCGCGAGCAATGCCGCCGCGTCCGATGATCGCGAGCGCGACGACGAAGTCGGAGAGCGCCTCCTTCTGGCTGGCCGCGACCTCCTTGCCATTCAGGCAGGCTGGGCCGTCGATGGTGGCGCTGAAGAGGTCATCGCGCGCGGGGTCGAAGATCACGCCGACCGTCGGCCCGGCATCGGTCACCAGGCCAATCGAGACACAGTAGTAGGGGATCCCGTTGGCATAGTTCACCGTCCCGTCGAGCGGATCGATCACCCAGCGGCGGCCGGCGCCCCGCTTGCCGCGCCGCTCGTGGTGCCCCGATTCCTCGGCGAGGATGGCGTCGTCGGGATAGCGCTTGCGGATCGCGTCGAGGACGAGCGCCTCGCTCGCGTAGTCCGCATCGGTCACCACGTCGCGCTTGCTCTTGTAGTCGATCCGCTCCAGCCGCCCGTAGCTGGCAGTCAGGATCGCTCCGGCGCGCCGCGCCAGGTCGATGGCGAAGGCAAGGTCGTCGGCAGTCTCGGAGGACATCGCCACACGATGCTAGCGGCTGCGGCCCTCCTCCTGCGTCAGATCCTCTGGATCGCCCCTCGCCTGCTCGATCGCCTCCTTGTCGCGCTCGAGCTCCTCCCTGTCGCGCTCGAGCTCCTCCTCATCCTCGGACTCCTCGCCAATGAACTGGTTGCGCGCGTCGCGCACCGCCCTGATCAGCTCGTCGAGCTTGATCTGGGTCGCCTTGGCGTCGCGGTTCTGCGTGTTCTGGATGACGAACACCATGAGGAAGGTGACGATCGTGGTGCTGGTGTTGATCACCAGCTGCCACGTATCGCTGAAGCCGAAGATTGGTCCGCTGGTGGCCCAGGCGATGATGATCGAGAGGGCCACCACGAAGGCCCATACCGAGCCGAGCGTCTCGGAGACGCGCGTCGCAGCATGTGCGAACCACGCGCCGAACCCGCGTCCGCTTCTCTTTCTCGGCGCTGTCTCTGCGAGCCTGCCGCGACTCGCTCACGGCTGTCGGCCGCGACGTTCCGCGACAGGCGATTCTGCCCACGGTTCTGCTTCGAGCACTCGGGCATGGCGGCCGAGCATCATGCATTCGCCATGCCCTTGCCGCTAGGCTACCGGCATGCCCCAGCTCCACCTCCACGCCGAGGTCGGCGACTACGCCCCGCTCGTCCTGCTGCCCGGCGATCCGAACCGGGCGAAGAAGATCGCCGGCCGCTTCGACGGCGGGATCGATGGCGGCGTGACGCGCCTTGTGAACGACAACCGCGGCATGCTCGGCTACACCGGCACCTACGAGGGCAGGCCGATCAGCGTCCAATCGACCGGGATGGGCACGCCCAGCATCAGCATCGTGGTCGAAGAGCTGCTGCGGCTCGGCGCCAAGCGTCTCCTGCGCGTGGGAACGTGCGGCGGGATTGCACCCGGCCTGAAGACCGGCGACCTCGTGATCGCCTCGTCGGCGGCGCCGGCGGACGGGACCACCCGTACCTACCTGCATGGCGAGCCCTACGCGCCGACCGCCGATTTCGCCCTGACCCACTCGCTCCATCACGCTGCCGAAGAGGCCGGCATCCCGGCCAGGGTGGGGCAGGTCGCATCGGTCGATGTCTTCTACAACCCCGATGCCGACTACGCCCAGCGCTGGCGCGACCGAGGCGTGCTGGCCTTCGAGATGGAGGCCTCCGCCCTCTTCTACCTCGCGGCACGCGCCGGCGTGCAGGCGGCCTGCCTGCTGGTCGTGAGCGACGTGCTCGGACGACGAGGTCACCTCGGAGGAGAGCTACCTGTCGCCCGATGAGCTGGCGGCCGCGGTGGAGCGCATGACAGCGGTCGCCCTGGGGGTGGGCCTCCGCTGAGCGCGGGCATCGGTCCTGCTGCGGGCTCGGTGTAGACTCGCAGGCCAGATCGAGGATGCCCTGACCATGACCGATACCCTCGCCCGCCCCTCGGGCGCCGTCGTCAACCCGAACGCCGCTGCCGAGGCACAGGACTTCCTGCCCCTCAAGGGGATCGACCACGTCGAGTTCTGGGTCGGCAATGCAAAGCAGGCGGCCGCCTATTACCGGGCGCTGTGGGGATTCACGCCCATTGCCTACGCGGGTCTCGAGACAGGCGTTCGAGATCGCGCCAGCTACGTGCTGGTGCAGAACGACATTCGCTTCGTCTTCACGGCGCCGCTGACCCCCGATGGCGAGGTCGCCGATCACGTCCGCACGCACGGTGACGGCGTGCACGACATCGCGTTCGCCGTCGACGACGTGCGCAGCGCATGGGAGGAGACGACGAAGCGCGGGGCCCGGTCCGCGCTCGAGCCCGTCGAGCTCGAGGGCAAGAAGGGTGTGCTGCGTCGCAGCGCGATTCATACCTACGGCGAAGTGCTCCATTCGTTCGTGGATCGATCCGAGTACCGAGGCACCTTCGCGCCGGGCTATCACCGGGTCACCAGGCCCGCGCCCGCGGCCACCGGGCAGACGCTGCTCGAGGTGGATCACTGTGTCGGGAACGTCGCGCTGGGCGAGATGGATCGCTTCGTCGAGTTCTACCGCTCAGTCATGGGCTTCAGCCAGCTGATCCATTACGACGACAAGGTGATCCACACCGAGTACTCGGCGCTCATGAGCAAGGTCATGCAGAACGGGAACGGGCGCATCAAGTTCCCGATCAACGAGCCGGCGAGCGGCAAGAAGAAGAGCCAGATCCAGGAGTTCCTCGACTGGTACCTCGACGCCGGCACGCAGCACATCGCGCTGCGCACGACCGACATCGTCGGCACGGTGCGCGCGCTCCGCGACCGAGGAGTCGAGTTCCTGGGCATGCCGCACACCTACTACGAGGCGCTGCCGGGCCGTGTCGGCGACGTGGGTGTCCCGATGCAGACGCTCGAGGAGCTCGGGATCGAGGCCGACCGCGACGAAGAGGGCTACCTGCTCCAGATCTTCACGAAGCCCGTCCAGGACCGGCCCACGTTCTTCTTCGAGATCATCGAGCGTCACGGATCCCGGGGCTTCGGGGTCGGCAACTTCAAGGCGCTCTTCGAGGCGATCGAGCTCGAGCAGGCGAAGCGCGGCAACCTGTAGTCCGCGCCGATGAGGCGCTCCGCCAACCTGGCACTCTTCGCGAGTGCTGGGGCTCGTCGTGGTCATCGGTGTGGCGTGGATCTTCCGAGGCAAGCTGCTGCCTCTCGCCGGCGTCAGCTTCGATACGGGGCTGGGCGGCCGTGCCGAGCTCACCGTGTCGGACGGACTGAAGGCGAGCGTCTTCGTGTCCGGGCCTGAAGGGGCCACGCTTCATGGCCGTCTCGCCTGGCGGCGTCCTGTTCGTGGCGGAGCGCGGCGCGGACCGCGTGGTAGCCCTGCCGGATCGCGACGGTGACGGAAGCGCAGACGAGACCGATCGAGGTCGGGCGCGGCTACGAGCGGGCGCACTGCCGTCGCCTTCACCGATGCCGGGACGCTGCTCGTCGCTGGCGAGACCAAGCTCTTCGAGGTGACGCTGGGCGACGACCTGCGGGAGCGCGACCGCACGGTCTTGGTCGACGGGCTGCCGGGAGACGGCGCCCACGGCACGAGGACGGTGGCGGTGCTGCCGAGCGGCGATCTGCTGCTCTCGGTCGGATCGAGCTGCGACGCCTGCGAGGAGGAGGATCCACGGCGGGCCGCGGTCTCGCTCATCGCCCGGGGAGCGCGAGAAGGAGCGTCTCTACATGACCGGCCTGCGGAACGCCGTCGGGCTGTGGGTCGACCCGCAGACCGGGCGCGCCTGGGCCACGGATATGGGACGCGACACACTCGGTGACGATCGGCCGCCGGAGACCCTCTACGAGCTGGTCGATGGGGCCGACGCCGGCTGGCCGCGCTGCCATGCCGGCTCGATCGTCGACCCGCAGTTCGGGTCCGCGGACGCGTGCGCCGGGGTCGCGCAGCCGGCCGCCACGTTTCCCGCGCACATGGCGCCGCTCGCCCTCGTCGGCTGGCACGACCACCTGGTGATCGCCTTCCATGGCTCATGGAACCGATCGAGCAAGGTCGGCTATAAGGTGATCTGGCTGCCGTGGGACGGAGCGCCCGCCGGCGACCCGCAGGACCTGGCCACCGGGTTCCTGCTGCCCGGCTCGGACGATGCGCTCGGCCGTCCGGCAGGCCTGGCAGTCGGCGCCGACGGCGCGCTCTACGTGAGCGATGACAAGGCCGGCTACATCTATCGGATCGCGGACCGGTAGGATCGCGGAGCATGCTGGTCGAGCTCGATGACATTCGCGCGGCCGCGGAACGCATTCGCGGAGTCGCGGTCCGGACACCCCTCCTGCCATGGGACGAGCGCACCTGGCTCAAGCCCGAGTCGCTTCAGCCGGTCGGCGCCTTCAAGATGCGTGGCGCCTACAACAAGCTGGCGTCACTGACCGATGCCCAACGAGCGCGCGGTGTGATCACGTACTCCTCGGGCAACCACGCCCAGGCGGTGGCGCGCGCCGCTCGCCTGCTCGACACGAGCGCCGTGATCGTGATGCCCGACGATGCGCCTCGAGTCAAGGTCGACGGAGTTCGGCGCGACGGCGCGGAGATCGTCTTCACCGGGCCCGGGTCCGAGGAGCGTCATGCGATCGCGCTGCAGCTGGTGGCCGAGCGCGGCTACACGATGGTCGAGCCGTACGACGACCCGGCGATCATCGCCGGACAGGGCACGATCGGCCTGGAGATCGTTGAGGACCTGCCGGGGGTCACCTCGGTCCTCGTGCCGGTGAGCGGCGGCGGGCTCTCGGCGGGCGTCGCGACCGCGGTGAAGCTGCTGCGGCCAGCGGCCCGCGTGATCGGGGTCGAGCCCGAGCTCGCCGCAGACGCCAAGGAATCGCTCGAGCGAGGCGAGCTCGTCAGCTGGCCGGGCGAGCAGACGAACCGGACGATGGCCGATGGCCTCCGCACGCAGTCACTCGGGCCGCTGCCGTTCGAGCACCTCCGGCGATACCTCGACGCGGTGGTGACGGTGAGCGAGAACCAGATCGCAGATGCGATGCGGGAGCTGGCACACCGCGCCCGCCTGGTGATCGAGCCCTCAGGCGCCGCGGCGATGGCGGCGCATCTCTCCGGCCGCGCCGAGCCCGACGCCGGCGATGACGCGCGGGTGGTCATCCTCAGCGGTGGCAACCTCGACCCGGAGCGCTTCCTGGAGATCCTCTCCGGCGGCTGAGCGCCCCGCGCTCAGCGAACCGCGCGCAGCCCGAGGAAGAGCGGGATCTCCTCGCTGGCACGTGCGCCGGCGCGCGCCGTCCTGCCCGGTCGCCGCTCCGGAGGCAGGTCCGGGAGCTCGAGCATGCGATCGACTGCGAAACCGTGGATGCCGAGGGCGTTGACGTAGGCGCCGATCGGACGGTGGAACGACCGGGTGGGCTGCCCGCCGCCGAGCGACTTCATGGGTACCGCCATCTCGCCGAGGTAGGCATCCACGCGGCGGAACTGGAGGTTGCGCGACTCGTCGAGACCCCAGCCCGAGTGGCGCGGCTGGCGGAACGCCGGGTGGGTCATCAGCAGGATCACGCGCCCCTGCGGGCGCAGTGCCCAGTCGACGCCGGCAAAGACTGCCTCGAGCGGGTCCATGTCCTGGATCGAGAGGAGGAAGACGGCGGCGTCGTAGGAGGCCTGGCTCAGCGCGGTGGCCGCCTGGAGCCTGCGCGCATCGGCGACCACGAACTGGCCGATGCCCCGGTGACGGCGCTTCGCCGCGGCGATCAGGCGCGGACTGCCGTCGACCCCGGTATAGCGCGCCCCGGCCTCGACGATCCCCGGCGCGAGGACGCCCTGCCCAGCGCCGACGTCGAGGATCGCCTCGCCGGGCGCCGGCCGCAGCAGCTCGAGCACTGCGGGAATCGCGACCTGACGGTGGTAGGCGCTGCCTCGATCGCCCACCCAGCCGTCGTACCAGGTCGCGACGCGGTCCCAGCTCGTCTCCTCGGGGCTCATGCCGGCATCTTGACCCGGTCGGCACGCCGCGTCCCCAACAGGACGACCCCCGAGACAATGGCGACAACCGCTCCGATGCCGGCGACCAGGCCGAACGCAGCCGCGAACCCATGCGTGTCGGCCACCGCCCCGGCGAGGAACGGGCCGAATCCGAGCCCCGCCGAGAGGGTCGTGCCGTACCCGCCGAGCCCCGTCGCGCGCAGCTGCGGCGGCGCACGCTCCGAGATCACGACCTGCACGAGCATCAGCGTGAACGCCAGCGCAACGATTCCGCTCACGAAGATCAGCGCGATCCCGATCGGCCCGGTCTGCAGTCCCAGGAGCGAGGTGATCAGGGCATACCCCAGCGCCGTGCCGGCCGCCGTCATCGGTGGGACCGCGCGGCGGTCGATGAGGCGCCCGAGCGGAACGCGCGACGCGCCGTTCGCTGCCGACTGGAGCGCCAGCAGCAGGCCGATGCTCCCCGCCGCCAGGCCGAGCGAGCTGCCGAACAGCGGGAAGAGGCCGCTGACCGCTCCCCATGGCAGGCCGATGGCGAGCGCCGCGATCCAGACGCCCACGATCGCACGGTCGCGAGCCACCGCGGCGACCATGCTGGGCAGGCCGGCGAACCGCAGCTGCGCGCGGGCAGCGCCGGCCATCAGCAGCGGACCAATGAGCGCGGTCACGCCGATCGCGGCCGAGAGCAGGTAGGTGGGCGCGACGCCGAAGTGCTCCCAGACCACTCCCCCGATCGCCGGCCCGGAGGCGATGCCGGTATGGGTCCCCAGCGTCAGCCAGCCAAACGCGCTCCCCCGGGAGCGATCCGGCGCGTTGCCGGCCACGAAGGCGCTCATCGCGGGCAGGAAGAGCGACGCGGTGAGGCCGGAGAGGACGGCCCAGAGATAGAGGATCCAGATGCTTCCCGTCGCGGCGGCGATGAGCGGGACCAGGTTGACGAGGGCATTGCCGGCGATCGCAACGAAGAGGGTCCGGCGCGTGCCCCACGCGTCCGCTACCGCGCCGAATGGGAGCTGAAACAGGGCCCCCAGCCCAAAGCGAATCGCCGCGATCGTGCCCGCCACGGCGAACGAACCGCCGAGCAGGCCGACCTGCAGCGGCACGGCAACGCCGCTCGCCCACTGTCCGACCATGAAGAGATAGGTCGCGACGTATGCCGGCCAGAGCGGCGGCGCATGCGGCGGCGCCTCCCTCATCCTCGCAGCCCGGTGAGGAAGCTCACCGCATTCGCGCCGATCGCGTCGATCGCATAGCCGCCCTCCTGCAGGGCGATGATCGGCCGCCCGGGCTCGCCGATCATCGCCCCCGAACGCTGGTAATCGGCCGTCCGCAGCGCGAGATCGCTGATCGGATCGCGTTCGAACGTGTCGAAGCCGAGCGAGAGCACCAGCGGCGCGTCGGGGTCGAACTCGGCGATCAGCTGCAGCGCCTCGCCGAAGCGCCGCTGCGTAGGCGGCCATCTGGGTGCCGGGCGCGAGCGGGAAGTTGCGGTTGCGGCCGACCCCCTCCCCGCCTCCGAGCTCGGAGGCGTAACCCGAGAAATAGGGATATGCGCCGCTCGGGTCGCCATGCATCGAGACGTACAGGACGTCCGGTCGGTCCCAGAAGATCTGCTGGGTGCCGTTGCCGTGGTGGTAGTCGACGTCCAGGATCGCGACCCGCGCGGCGCCCCCGTCGACGAGGGACTGGGCGACGATGGCGGCGTTGTTGAAGTAGCAGTAGCCGCCAAAGCAGCCGCGTCCCGGCGTGATGACCGGGTGGCCGGCAGAGCCCGTACGCAAGCGGCGCACCCTCGAGCACCCGAGCCGCGGCGGTCAGCGCCACGTCGACGGCCGCGCGCGCCGCCGCATACGTGCCCTCCACGATCGGGGTGGCGGTGTCGAAGCAGTATCCGCCGAGCCGGTCGAAGCGCGAAAGAGGAGTCCCGCGAGGCTCGTGCCGGGTCGTGAACGCCTCGGTGGCGAAGGTATCGGGGATGAGCGGGCGCCGCCGATCGTGGCCTGCGGCCAGGGCATCGGTCCAGACGTGCTCCAGGAGGTCGACCAGGTCGGTGTCATGCACGGCGGTGATGGCTGCCGTGCCGTGCTCGACGGGTGGCTCGAACGCATAGCCTTCGGCGGCGCGCAGAGCGCGCTCGATCTCGACGGCGCGGGCAGGAGACTCGTAGCACGCCACTGGTGCGCCGCGGACGAGCTCGATCAGCCCATCGTGGGCGAGGTGCGCGTCGGAGGCGATGACCGGGGTGGGCACGGGCGGGCTCCTGCAGATCGAATCCCGGGCGTGAACGAGAATAGCCAGCGGCGGCGTATTGTCCCCGAAGGAGACCCATGACCGATCCTCACGACGGCGCGCGGCTGTGGAGCACTTTGCGCGACGCCGTCGGGCGAGCCGTGGTTGGTGGCGACCAGCCGCTGCGACTGCTGACGATCGCCCTCCTGGCGGAGGGTCATGCGCTGGTCGAGGACGTCCCGGGCGTGGGCAAGACGCTCCTCGCCCACGCGTTCGCACGCGCACTGGGCCTCAGCTTCGGGCGTGTGCAGGGAACCCCCGATCTGCTCCCCACCGACGTGACCGGCAGCAGCATCCTGCGTGACGGGCGCTTCGAGTTCATCCCGGGGCCGATCTTCACCAATGTCCTGCTCGTTGACGAGATCAATCGTGCCACGCCACGCACGCAGTCGGCGCTCCTCGAGGCGATGCAGGAGCACCAGGTCTCGGTCGACGGCACCACGAGGCCGCTCCCCGACCCGTTCCTGGTGCTCGCCACGCAGAACCCGATCGAGCTCGAGGGAACCTTCGCCCTGCCGGAGGCGCAGCTCGACCGCTTCCTGGTGCGGATCGCGATCGGCTACCCCGATGAGGTCGGCGAGCGGGCGATTGCGCGTCGGTACCGGGACGCGCACGAGCCACTCGACGCGGTGCCGGTCGTTCTGCAGCCGGAGGCGCTCGCCGGGCTGCGCGCGGCAACCCGCGCGGTAACGGTCAGCGACGAGGTGGAGCGCTACGCGGTCCGGATCGTGCGCGCCACCCGCGACCATGCGGATCTGCGCCTCGGCGGATCGCCGCGCTCCAGCGTCGCGCTGTACCGCGCCTCGCAGGCGTGGGCGTTGCTCGAGGGGCGAGACTTCGTGCTGCCAGACGATGTGGCGGCGCTCGCGCCGGCCGTGCTCACGCACCGGCTCCTGCTCGACATCGACCGCGAGCTGCGCGGCGCACGGCCAGATTCCGTCGTCGCAGAGCTGCTGGCAGAGGTGCCGGTCGGGGTCGGCGACCCAGCGGCCTAGGTCGTGAGCGCCTGGAGCGTCCTCGGCCTGGCGCTGGCGATCCTCGGCGCTCTGCTGGCCGCGCCGGGACTGATCCTGCTCGGCGGGTTGACCCTCCTCTCGCGCTGGCTCACCACCCTGTGGTCACGCTATGGCCTCCGCGCGGTCTCATATCAGCGACGCCTGGGCAGCGACCGGGCGGTGTGGGGGGACGAAGTCGCCCTCGACGTGGACGTCTGGAACGGCAAGCTCCTGCCACTTCCCTGGCTGCTGGCAGATGACTTCGCGACCGAGGGCCTCGCGGTCCAGGGCCGCCGGATGGCGGCGAGCGACCTTCCCGGCCGTGGGAGCCTGCAGAACAGCTGGTCCCTCCTCTGGTTCGAGCGCGTGATCCGCCACCTGCGGATCGAGGCCCGGCGTCGCGGCGCGTTCAGCTTCGGTCCCGTGCGCCTCACGGTGAGCGACCTCTTCGAGCGTGGGACGAACAGCGAGGAGCGCGATCTGCCGGCGACGCTGATCGTCCGCCCGCGCAGCGTCCCGGTTCGTTCCCGGGAGCCCGCGCGCGCGCCGCTCGGCAGCACGCGGTCGCGCACCAGCCTCTTCCACGATCCGGCGCTCTTCGCCGGCGTCCGGCCCTACGCTGCCGGCGATCCGCTGCGGCAGCTCCATTGGCGCGCGTCGGCCCGCCTGGATCGGCCCGTCAGCAAGCGCTTCGAGCCGGTCCACGAGCGCCAGGTTCTCCTCGCCCTCGACCTGCAGACGGTTGAGGGGCCGCACTGGCTGATGCTCTACGATGACGAGATGGTCGAAGGCCTGTGCGTGGCCGCGGCCTCGCTTGCCCGCCGGCTCCTGCGCGATGGGGCGGCCTGCGGGATGCTCGCCGGTGCGCAGCTCAGCGGCGGCGGGCAGTGGACCTACCTGGCGCCGGAGACCTCGCGCGGGCAGCTGGGCCGGATCGACGACGCGCTGGCCCGGATGCGGCCGATCATCGCCGCTCCGTTCGAGACCCTGCTGGATGCGGTGCCGCGACGCCTTCGCCCGGGCGGCACGGTGGTGACGCTCGGCGTCCGCGACCCATCGGCCTGGGCCGGCAGGCTGCGGCGTCTGCAGCAGCTGGGCTTCCGCACCGAGCATGTGGCGCTGGGGGCGTCCGCCGAGGAGCACGCCACCCTGCTCCGGAAGCTTGGCCTGCGTTCCCGGGTCGGGCAGCTCGATCCCGACTGGAGGCGCGCCGATGCGCTGGTCCTGGCGGACTGAGGGTCCGGTCACCGTCCTTGCCCTGGTGGCAGAGGGCGCCTGGCTGGCCGTCGTCTACGCGGCGGTCCAGGTCGTGATCGGCGAGCAGGCTCCGCTGCTCGGCACCTTCGAGCTGGCGATCGCCGCCGCGGCCGCCGCCCTGCTCGCGCGGCGCGGCCTGCTCGACCCTGATGAGCGCCCGCTCACCTTCTTCGCCGCCACCGTGGCGGCGGGCGCCATCGGGTGGCTCGTCTCCCCGGCCGCGCGCGAGCTGCTGGCGGCAGGCGACCTGCTCGGCGCGATCGGCCAGCATCCCGGCGGCTGGCTGGCGGCCGTCGCATTCCTGCGAGGCATCGGTCGAGCGTTCGAGGTCGACGACCGTGCTGCGAGCCGCCTCGTCCTGTGGGGCACCCCGGGACTTGCCCTGCCGTGGGTCGCCGGTCAGCTCACGGCCCAGCCGCTCCGTGGCGTGTTCATCGAGCAGGCGTTCGTGGCGAGCCTCACCTTCGTTTCCGCAGGGTTCATGGCCGCGGGTCTCGCCCGCCTGCAGGTGATCGGCCAGGAGACCGGCGTCGACTGGCGCGCGAATCGGTCCTGGCTTGGACTCCTGGTTGGCGTGCTCGCCATGGTCCTGGCGGTTGGGGTGCCCGCGGCATATCTGCTCGGGCTGCCGATCGACAGCGTGGCGCGCGGTCTCCTCGGCCCCCTCGGGACGCTCCTCGGGCTCGCGCTGCTCATCGTTCTCCTTCCGATGGCCTGGGTGGCCGGGTTGCTGACCCAGGCGCTCCTCGGCCTCGGGCTTCGCCTGCCCCCTCCGGCAACGCCGGCGACCCCGGGGGCGCCCTTTGGCTTCCCGGAGACGTACGACTTCGAGCAGGTGCGGGGCGGGCTGCTGGCGGTGGGGATCTTCTGGGTCGGGGTCCTGCTGCTCGCAGTGATCGTCGCCCGCACCTGGCTGCGACGCCGAGCGCGGCGTACCCTGCGCGCCCCCAGCGAGGAACGGTTCATCCATCTGCCGGAGACACGCGTGCGGCTCGGGATTCCCCGTCTCCGCCTGCCGCGTCTGCACGGCGCGCCGGTGCCGCATGACGCCGTGACCGCCTACCTGGCAGCGCTGCAGCTTCTGGGCCCCGGCGATCTCGGACGCCGGGAAGCGGAGTCGCCGCGTGCTCACGCACAGCGGGTAGGCGACCGCCGGCTCTCTCTCCTCGCCGTCGATTACGCGCTGGCGCGCTATGGCTGGCGCGCGCTGACGCGCCACGAGCACCAGCGCGCGCTCCAGCGCTGGCGGGCGCTGCGCGCACGGCTGCCGTCGGCCGGTCGGTAGAATCCGAAGGACGTATGAAGATCGCCCACGTCCGAGCCCGCCACGCCCCGGCGGGCTCGCCATGGCGACTGGCCGCGGCCCGCGATGGCGCCGGCGAACGCTGGCTCGATCTCGACGAGGCGCGCCAGGGGCTCGTGGTCGAGGACCCGCGCCGCGCGCACAACTCGGCCCTCTTCCGGCAGCCGATCACGACCCTCGACGATCACCTCGCGCGTGCGTTGCGCGTCGAGTCCCTGGCGGAGATCGTCGACGGATACGCTGCCGCGAGCGAAGATGACGAGGCGATCCTGTCTGCCGACGAGCTCGTCTTCGGCCCGCCGATCCTGCGGCCGCCGTCGCTCCGGGACTTCTACGCCTTCGAGCAGCACGTCGCCACGATGTGGCATCGGCGCGGTGGCGAGGTGCCCGAAGCGTGGTATCGGCTGCCGATCTTCTACTTCTCCAACGTGTCGGAGATCCGCGGGCCCGGCGACTCCGTCTGGGCGCCGCGCGGCTCGTCGGAGCTCGACTACGAGCTGGAGGTGGCTGCCCTGGTCGACACCGCCATCCGCGACCTCGACGCGACTCGCGGCGAGGAGGCGATCGGCGGCTATCTCGTCTTCAACGACTGGTCCGCTCGCGACCTGCAGCGCGAGGAGACCACGGTCCGGCTGGGTCCGGCCAAGGGCAAGGATTTCGCCAGCTCCATCGGTCCCTGGCTGGTCACGCCCGACGAACTGGCCGATGCGCGCTCCGGGAACGGCTACGATCTGGCGATGACGGCATCGGTGAACGGTCAGGAGCTGTCGCGCGGGAGCTGGGCGACCGCCCAGTTCAGCTTCGGCCAGATGATCGAGCGGGCGTCCGCGGATGTCCGGCTGCTGCCCGGCGACCTGCTGGGATCGGGCACGGTGGGGACCGGCTGCCTGCTCGAGATTCGCGACGAGACGCTCGGACGCTACCTCGGGCCGGGGGACTCGGTGACGCTCACGGTCGAGCGACTGGGTACGCTCAGCTCGCCTGTGATCGAACGACCATGACCGACGTCGACGCGATCCTCAAGCGCCTCGCCGACGTCGAAGCTCGCCTGGTCACCCACGCAGCTGCTCCGCTTCCCTCTGGCCTGACCGATCCGGACCCCGGCGCCAGCGAGCGCTGGGAAGCGGGGCAGGTATGGGCCCACCTCGCGGAGTTCGTCCCCTACTGGCATGCCCAGATCACAAAGGTGCTCGCACAGCCCCCGGGGGAGCCGGTCCCGTTCGGGCGCACCAAGGGCTCGCCGGAGCGGATCGCTGCCATCGAGCGCGACAGGCGGACGGCGCCACAGGAGCTCCTGGGCCGTGTTCGCGCAGGGATCGCCGATCTCCGCGCGACGCTGGAGGCACTGCCCGCCGACTCGTGGTCGTCGCGCGGTCTGCACCCGACAGTGGGCGAGATGCCACTTGCGCGGATCCTCGAGTGGTTCGAGATCGGCCACCTCGAGGAGCACGCCGACCAGCTCGACGGCCTCGCCAGCTGACGCCTACTGGATGCTGGCTGCTCCGGCGCCCCAGCGCGCGAGCTCGCGCTCGATGTCGAGCGGCAGGATGACCGCCTGGTCGGCGTACTCGCCCCACGCCTCGCTTGGCACGCTCCACATCACCTCGAACTCGTTGCCGTCAGGATCGCGGCCGTAGAGCGACTTGCTCACCCCATGGTCGCTCGCGCCGGTCATGGCACCGGCCTCGGAGAGCGTCTTCGCCATCGTGGCGAGGTCCTCGATGGTGGCAACCTCCCAGGCGAGGTGGTAGAGGCCCGTTGAGCCGCGCGGCGGGCGCGGCGCGGCGGCGCCCACCTCGAACAGGCCGAGATCATGGTGGTTACCGCCATCAGGCGAGCGCATGAAGGCTGCGCGCATGCCCTCCGGCCGCTTGAGCTCCTCGAAGCCGAAAACGCGGCGGTAGAAGTCCGCCGCCGCATCGGCGTCACGCACGAAGAGGACTGCATGGTTGAGACGTGTGATGCCCATCGGTCTAGCGCTCCAGGTGCCAGGTCGAAGTCCACGACCACCCGTTCGCGGCATTGAGGCCCATGTTCAGGTAGGCCATCCCCTCCAGGTACCGGGCGGAAGCCAGTGGTCCGACGTCGAGCGGGTTAAGGCCGATCGACTCTACCAGCTCGAGCACCTCGCGCTTGGCATCGGCGTCGTCGCCGGCGATATAGCCGTCGATCATCGCGCCGCCAGCCGTTGGATCGGCCTGGTTCGAGGCGAAGATCGTGTTGAAGGCCTTCACGACATGAGCTCTGGGGAGTCGTTGCTGTAGCTCCTCGGCCGCCGAGGACTTCGTGGCAAGCCCGGAGAAATCCGGCTTGAGCGGGTTGCTCACGTCGATCACGGTGCGACCCACCGTGATGCCGGCGATCTCTGCAGCAACAGCCTCCTCGGCTCCGTACGGGACGGCGAGGATCACGACCTTTGCATCCCGCACGGCGGTGGCGGCATCCTCGGCCGAGCCTGCGCCGATCTCATCTGCCGCCGCGCGTGCCGTCTCCGGGCTTTGTGCTGCCAGCGTCACGTCGTGTCCGGCACGCGTCAGGGACGTGCCGAGTGCCTTGCCGACGTTGCCGGCTCCGATGATGGCGACCTTCATGGTCGTTCTGCTCCTTTCGATCGAGGACTTGGCCGACGCCAAGCGGAATTTGTTGACGACCAAATGCTCGCATATCGGTTGGCCCTTGTCAATACCTGTTGGGTGAAGGCATAATGCGTTGATGACCGAACCAGCCGCTGTTTCGCGAAAGCGTCCGCTCGTCGGGGGCCAGATCCGCCGCCGCCGACGCGACCGTGGCCTGACACTGGCGGCCGTCGCCGATCTGACAGGCCTCAACATCGGCTACCTCAGCCAGGTCGAGAACGACAAGGCGTCACCCTCGCTCGAGACACTCTCGTCGCTTGCTGCCGCGCTTGATGTGCCGATCGCGTGGTTTCTGCTCGACTCGAGCATCGGCCCGAGGCTGGTTCGAGCTTCCGAGCGACCTAAGCGACAGCTACCCGCCTCATCCGGCGGCATGACCCAGGTCGATGGCGGCATCGCGAGGGAGATCGCGATCTTCGAGGGGATCATCCCCAGCGGCATCCGCACCGGCTTTCACGCACACCCGGGTGACGAGCACCACGTCGTGCTCTCCGGGCGGCTTCGCATCACGCAGGGTGAGTCGGTCGTCGAGGCTGGACCGGGCGACTATGTGCTGCTGGACGGGACCCTGCCGCACGATGCGGAGGCGATCGGCGACGAGCCGGTCCGGCTGCTCATCGTCTACCCCCGCGGCGGGCATTCGGAGCTGACGCGCCGCGACTGATCACACCCAGCGGCCGATAGAATGGCAGGCGATGTTCTACCTCCAGCGCGGCGACCGTCCCGCACAAGCGGCACACGCAGTTCCGGAAGCACGACGGCGGGCTCTACGCGGAGGAGCTGTTCGGGGTGGAGGGCTTCACCGGCAGGGCTTCGCTCCTCTACCACAACACGCCGCCGACCCAGACGCACCAGATCGAGAAGGTACGGGACGTCGCCATCGAGCAGAGCCCGGACGAAGCGTCTGGGCCGCATCGGCACCGGCTGGTGAACACCGCCGCCCGTGGAGCCGCGCGGGGACGGCGTGACGGGGCGCATCCCACTCTTCTACAACGCGGACGTCACCTTCGGCGTCGTCCGGCCAGCCAAGGGCATGGAGCACTACTACCGCAACGGCGAGGCGGACGAGATGTACTTCGTCCACGAGGGGAGCGGCACCCTCGAGACCGTCTTCGGGCCCATCGACTACGGCCCCGGCGACTATCTCGTGCTACCCGATCGGCACGACCTTCCGGCTGCGCCCCGAGGACGGCGTCGATCAGCGCATGCTGTGGCTCGAGTCGCCCGTCGAGCATCGAGCCGCCGAAGCGCTACCGGAACGAGTACGGCCAGCTGCTCGAGCACTCGCCCTACTGCGAGCGCGATATCCGCCCCCCGGCCGAGATGACGCCGACCCTGGACGAGGGGCGACTTCGTGATCGAGGTCAAGACGCGCGGTCGCGTGACCGCCTACCACTACCGGCACCATCCGTTCGACGTGGTCGGCTGGGACGGCCACCTGTAGCCGTTCGCCTTCAATATCGCGGACTTCGAGCCGATCACCGGGCGCGTCCACCAGCCGCCGCCGGTGCACCTCACCTTCCAGCCGCGCAACTTCGTCATCTGCAGCTTCGTCCCGCGCAAGTTCGACTATCACCCGCTCTCCATCCCGGCGCCCTACAACCACAGCAACATCAACAGCGACGAGGTGATCTACTACGTCGCCGGCAACTTCATGAGCCGCCGCGGGGTCGATATCGCCTCGTTCACCGTCCATCCGGCGGGGATCCCGCACGGGCCGCACCCGGGCACGGTCGAGGCGAGCATCGGCAAGGAGGCGACGGAGGAGCTGGCGGTCATGATCGACACCTTCCACCCGCTGCACCTCACGCGGCAGGCGTCGGAGCTGGAGGATGACCGCTACCCCTACTCCTGGATCCCACCGACCGATGGCGCCGCCCACGCACGCGAGCTTTCCGAGCGCGGGCCTGAGGCGTTCCCCGACTAGGAGCCGATGCCATGACCGACCCAGTCGCCATCCCGATCAACCTCTTCGAGAACGACCGCGAGCTGATGATCGTGGCGCCCATGCCGGGCGTGTCGCCGGAGGACATCAGCGTCGACGTCACCGCCGATGGCGCCCTGACGCTGCGTGCTCGCCAGCACGGCGCCGGGCAGGAGCGCATCACGTACCTGGCCCGCGAATGGTCGTACGGCCCCTACGAGCGGACCGTGGAGCTGCCGTGCGCCGTCGACGCCGGCCGCGCGAACCTGTCGTACGGCAACGGGGTCCTCTCGGTGACCCTCCCCAAGGCCGATGCCACCGCACCGTCGCGCCTCGAGGTCGACCGGACGGGGCATACCCGCGGCATGGCGCTCGGGCATCCGGGCGAGCGCGGCGGGGTTCGCTCGGGCTAGGTGATCCTCTACTTTCTGAGGCATGGCAAGGCGGGCGAGCAACGTGCCGTCGACGATGACGGACGCGAGCTGACCGCCGAGGGTGCCGCGGCCCTGCACCGGGCGATACCACTCTGGCGCCGGCTGAACCTCCGCCCCGATCTCGTCCTGTCGTCTCCGCTGGTTCGCGCGCGCCAGACCGCCGAGCTGTTCTGCACCGCTCTCGGGCTGGCCGCGCCGGTGGTCGACGAGACGCTGCGCCCCGGCGCCGATTGGGCGAGCTTCGCCCGCGCCATGGCCGGCGCTCGCGACGCGCGCCGGGTGCTCTTCGTCGGCCACGAGCCAGACCTTTCCTCAACGGCGGCGCTGCTGAGCGGCGCTGCCTCGGTAAGGCTGCGGCCCGGTGGGCTGGCCTGCCTCGAGTTCCCAGGTGTGCCCGAACCTGGTTCCGGCGAGATCGCCTGGCTGCTCGATCCCGACCTGTACGGCGAGGCTGACGCCTGAGGGGCCCGCGGGCGCGACATATACTCGGTGACCATGGTCGACCGGCGGATCGAGCTGCACACCCTGCTCCTGTGTGACTACGCCCTCACTGCGCAGGACGGGAAGATCAGCGCGGTCGGCATCTTCAGCCAGATCAACGTCGGGAGCCTGCCGGCGGTGCACGGCCGTTGCTTCATCGTTGCGGTGCTCGAGGCAGAGCCGGGTGAGCACGACCTCACGCTCCAGGTGGTGTCGCCAAGGGGAACCGGGATCCTGGATAACCCGCCGCAGCTCCGCATCGAGGTTCCGCAGAATGCGACCTCGGCGAACATCGTGGCCGACCTCAAGGGGATGCGGCTGGAGGAGCTCGGCCGCCATCGGATCGAGCTGCGTGCCGGCGACCGCCTGCTGGGCAGCGCTCCGTTCACGATCAACCTGGTGATGCAGTCCCAGCAGGCCGGCAACGCCTGAGTCCCCGATCCGCCGCCTCACGCTCCGGTGGCCCCAGACGTTCCATCTGCATGATTGAAGCGCCTGCCCTCGACGCTCCCTACATCGCGGTCCGCACGACCGGCATCTTCTGCCAACCCGGCTGCCCCGCCCGCACGCCGCTCGCCCGCAACATTCAGCGATATGAATCCGCCGCCACGGCGCTCGCGGCCGGCTACCGGCCCTGCCTGCGCTGCCGGCCGGCTCCCATCGTCGTCACTGCCGAGCTGTCCACTCCTCTTGGACCGATGCTCGCGGGAGCGACGGACGGGGGCATCTGCCTGCTGGAGTTCACGGATCGCCGCATGCTGCCCACGCAGCGGGCGATCGTCGGCCGCCGCCTCGGAACGCTGGTCCCCGGGCATCACCGCCTCCTTGACCAGCTGCAGCGGGAGCTGGGTGACTACTTCGCCGGAGCGCTCCGCGAGTTCACGGTGCCGATCGTCGCACCTGGTGGGACGCTCGATGAGCTTGTCTGGGCCGAGCTGAGGCGGATCCCGTACGGCGAGACGACCAGCTACGAGGAGCTCGCCCACCGAGTCGGCCGCAGCGGCGCCGCTCGCGCGGTCGGCAGCGCGAACGGTCGAAATCGGATCGCGATCGCCATCCCCTGCCACCGCGTCATCGAGAAGGGCGGAGGCCTGGGCGGCTACGGCGGCAAGATCTGGCGCAAGGCCCGTCTGCTCGCGCTCGAGCGGGCGACCGCTGCCTAGCGGTCAACCAGGGCGGATGTCGGTCCCCATGGCGTGGTAGCCGCCGTCGACGTGGATGAGCTCGCCCGACGTCATCGGCGCCCAGTCGCTCAAAGGAAGCAGACCATCTGGCCGACCGGGGTTGCATCGGTGAACGACCAGCCCAGCGGCGCGCGGTTCAGCCACTTGTCGGCGATCTGGTCGAAGCCGGGGATCGACTTGCCCGCCATGGTGCGAATCGGTCCTGCCGAGACGGTGTTGACGCGGATCCCGAACTCGCCGAGGTCACGGGCCAGGTAGCGCGTCACCGACTCCAGGCCGGCCTTCGAGACCCCCATCCAGTCGTAGATCGGCCACGCATACCGGCCGTCGAAGTCGAGGCTCACGACCGAGGCCGCGCCGGCCGCCTTCATGGGCTCCAGCATGCCGACGCTGAGCGCCTTGAGCGAGTAGGCCGAGGTCTGAAAGGCCGTCGCAACGCTCTCCCACGGCGTGTTCAGGAAGTTGCCGCCCAGCGCATCGGACGGGGCGAAGGCGATGGCGTGCACCAGCCCATCCAGTCGGCCCCATCGGTCCATCACCGACGCGCGCACGGTCTCCACCGCGGCGGGATCGTTCACGTCCATCTCGAGCACGTCCGGCGTCGTCGGCAGCCGCTTCGCGACCCGTTGCGTCAGGCTCATGCCGCGGCCGACGCCCGTCAGCAGGATCTCGGCTCCCTCCTCCTGGGCCACCCGTGCGACCGCGAAGGCGATGCTGTCATCGGTGAGAACACCGGTGATAAGCAGCTTCTTGCCTTCGAGCAGCACGCGCGAACCTCCATGCGTCGGCGGAGCGGCCGGGTCGGGATCGGTCTACCCTAGCAGACCGCCATGATGGTTCACCTCTACGACTATGCCGTGCCCGCCGCCGATCCGGAGGCCGGCATTTCGGACCTGCGCGCGGCCCTGGCGGAGCTCCCGACCGCCGACCGCAAGGCACTGCTGACCGGCCTCTTCAAGCCCGAGCGAATCCCGGGCACCATGGAGCGGCTCAGCACCCTGGTGGCGGAGGTCGACGTCGCGTTCGCCGACCTGCTGACCCTCGTCGATAACGGTGTGCGGGCGCGCCGCTTCGTGGCAATCGACGAGGCCAAGACGGTCCTCGACCGATACCTCCCGTCCTCGGTGATCGCCGGCACCCACGACTGGGACGTCGCACGGCTGCTGGAACCCTATGGCGACGGCTCGTACCACGGCAAGCTGCTGAAGCGGACCCGGAAGCAGCTGCGATCGGTCAGCAATCGAGAGGCGCTGACCACGCCCTTCCTGTTCCGACGCCAGTGGTGAAGGGATGACCCGCCGACGGGGCGGGCGCCGCGGCCGTCCCTACCAGCCACTCCCGCCACGCCGCAGCCACTGGGTGGCGCGCCTCCTCATCCTCGCCGTCGGCCTGTTCCTGCTGCTCGGCGCGCTGGCGCTGGCCATCGGCCGCTGAGGGCTATCCGCTGCTCGCAGCCAGCGGGCGCCGGTAGGCGAGCGCCAGCACCCCGATCCCGACGGCCGTCACGATCCCGGCGACCGGGTAGATCGCTGCGAGGCCCATCGGCGTCCGTGCCACGAGACTGCCGAGCGCCGGACCCAGCGCGAAGCCGACGTTGACCGGCAGGAAGGCGAAGGTCATCACCCTGCCGCGCGCCTCGTCGAGCGCAGAGCTGGACAGGACGTTGAAGGAGAGCGAGAAGACGGTCGAGGTGACGCCGTTCAGGACGGCCCAGAGCACGGTGAAGGTGAGCAGGTCGCGGGTCAGCGCCGGCAGGGGCCAGAGCACCACGGCGACCGCCGCGACGATGAAGAGGATGCGCCAGTGCCCGAACCGATCGGCCGTCGCGCCCAGCGCCGGCCCCAGCAGCAGCGTGACGAGACCGCTGCGCGCCGAAGACCCAGCCGATGGTCGTGCCCAGCTGATCCGGATCCCCGCGGTAGAGCGACTCGACCACCAGGACGTGTACGTGTAGGCCAGCATCCAGCCGGCGAACAGGAGGAAGAGCGCTGGAAAGAGGAGCCTCAGTCGCGGCGAGCGCAGAACGAGCCGGACCGACTCAGCGGCCATTCCGAGCAGCGGGCCGCGCGCGGTGCCGCGGAACGTGTCGCGGTAGCCGAACGTCATGCCGACGATCACCAGCAGCATCACGCCCGCATCGATCCCCATCAGCGCCCGGAATCCGAGGGCGTCGACGATGGGCCCACCGACCAGTGGTCCGAACACGGCCCCCAGCGGCGACGCGCCCGCCATCACCGCGAACGCCAGCCCCGTTCGGCCCGGCGGCACGCGCTCCTGCAGCGTGGTCATCATCAGGCCGCTGTTGCCCAACGAGAAGCTGCTGATCGAGCGGGCGGCGAGGAAGACCCACACGTTTCCGGAGAGCATGGCAAGGCCGCCCGCCAGGAAGTGGGCGACGAACGACCGCACGATGACCGGCTGTCGCGAGTAGCGGTCCGCCAGCGCGCCCCAGAACGGGAGGAGCGGCAGCCCGACCAGCATCGAGATCGACGCGATGGCCCCGGTCAGCGTCTCGATATCGCCCTGCCCGCTGATCCCCAGCTCGCGCAGAAAGAGCGGCGTGAACGCGACCATCTGGCTCCAGAAGGCCGCCTCGATCAGTCCGGCGAGGCTGAAGAGCGAGAGGAGCCAGAGCCACGACCGCCGTTCGCCGCGGTCTGCCGCCGCGATCACAGCGTCTCCACCATCAGCTGATCGACATGCCAGAGCAGCTTCCAGACCTCCGGGGCCGCCGCGAGCAGGTCGAGCTTGTCGGGCTGCACATGGTCGAAGAGGCGGAACTCCGTGAGCGTGACGAGGCGCCCGCGTGCCCGCAGGGCATCGGACAGGACGCGCGACTCGACGAACGGAACGTGATGGTCGGAGATCTCGTGCATGAGATAGACGCGGGTTCGCAGCGCGTCCAGGTGCTCGATTGGCGAGATGGCCCGAATGAGGGCCCGGGTCGCCGCCGGCAGGGACCCAATGGCGCGGTGCGCATCCGCGAGCGAGCCAGCGGTCAGGAGGTGGTACACGGCGCGTCCCGCATCGGTGGCGAGGCCAGCTTTCAGCGTGGCGTCCGATGTGACCCGGTCGCTGGAGACGATCTGCGTGGCATAGCGCGCCTCCAGCAGTCCCCGATCGCCGGGATCAGCGACCGCATCGAGCAGCAGGCGCAGGAAGACCTCGCGGGCGAGCGTGGTCGGCTCCCAGGCGACGACCGCCCCGGAGGAATCCACGTACGCATGCGCCGCGACGCTGGCGAGGTACGCCTCCGCATCGCCGTAGGCTCCGAAGGCATTGACCCACGCCACGCGCCGGGCGATGCGCGGGTCGGCCGCGGCGATCAGCGCCAGCGAGCCGCCGACGCTGAACCCGACCATCCCGACGCGCGCGGGGTCGACCTCCGGCCGTGCGGCCAGCAGGTCGAAAGCTTCGACCACCTTGTCGAGGTCGTCCGCTCGCAGGCGCCCGTCGAGCATCGAGCGCACGTCGGGCACCAGCACCGCCACCCCTGTCCGTGCCAGCCCATCGGCGACGCGCACGATCGCCGGATGGTTGCGCCCGAGATTGTTGACGCCAAACACGAGGAGCATTGCCCCGGCTCGATGCTCCCTCGTGGCTCCGGACGGCAGCCACAGCTCAGCTGAATTCGGGCTCTCCCCCGGTCGAGCCGTAGGGCACGGTCGCGCGCACCGGGGAGGAGCTGAACAGATCGAGCGGTCTGACCGGGGCCCCGAGGAGGTTGGGCAGCATGATCGCGGTCTGGATCGCAACGCGCGAGGGCTCCCACGCCACCAGTGCGGCGACCACGACCACCAGCACGAGACCGATTCGGGCCAGCCGGGACATCGGCGCATGCTAGCGCCGGGTCGAGTCGAATGGCCTCCTGCTCCATCTGCAGCCGGAGCCGATACAGGACGTCCCATTCGTCGCTGGGGAGCGACGCAGCGTCGATCCGTTCCTGCAGACGGTCGAGCTCAGCCACGAGCGCTCCGCGATCCGAATGTGCCGCCTCGTGAACGCGGATCAGCTCATCCTCGAGCGCCTGCGACCCCTCGCTCCAGGTCAGGTACACCTCGCCCAGTGCGAGCTCCCGTTCGAGCGCGGCACGCGCGCGGTGTGCGAGTCCTTCCTTCCCCAGCACGGCGACATCGGTCGCATAGGCAAACAGCTCCAGCTCACCGACCCGGAGGTGAACCGGGTCTCCGCGGACCGACGCACCGAGCAGGTGTCTCGCGGCGTACCCGACGGTGCGCAGCGGCCAGCTGAGCGGACCTTCGACATGGCCCCGCGCGACCTTGCCGAGGTCGAGCCCCCGAAGGGCGTCGGCGACTGCCTCGCTCAGCTTCTCCTCTGAGCTGCCCGGGCGCATCAGGAGCGGGACCTGGAGCAGGACGCGGCCGCGACGAATGCGCTGGATCGTGATCACCGGAGCGATCAGCAGCATCTGGAGCACGGAGACGCCCAGCGAGGCAGTTGCCGGGTAGCTGACCGGGACTCGCCGCAGCCAGCGGAGCCACGATCGCCCATCTTCGAAGCCGGCGAGCTCGGCGATGCCCGCGACGATCGGCGGCGCGAGCAGGATCGCGAGCGTGAGCCCGAGCCCGTGGACCGATTCGACGTCGAAGTTCCGCGAGACCACGCCAAGCCCATCGGCGACCGCGCCGGCGACAAGCGGGATCCCGAAGCCAACCACCAGGATCACCCAGGCGACCGAGATGAGCGATATCACCGATACCATGCGTCCCTTGTTCCCGGGGATCTGCCCGAAGAAGAGCGCCGTGGCCCAGCCAAACGCGAACGACGCTGAGCGGCTGATGGCCTGTCCGGCGAGCAGGAGGACGAGCGGCAGGAACGGCACACCGGACCTCGAAGCAAGGGGAGTGCCGCCGTGAGGGACGGTCGGCCGCTCAGTCAGAGTCCTAGCGACTCACGCAGGCCGCGGCGACGCTTGGGCGGGAGCGGCGAGCCTCAGGGCAATCCGAGCTTGACGCGGCAGGTGGGCCACGGCTGGAACCCGCGCTTCGCGTAGAGGGCGTCGCCGACAATGATCTGCTCCGCCCGGGTGGCCAGGTCGGGACGCGCGGCGTACTTGTTGCCTCCGTACGCCGACCACGTCGCGACGTCGAACTGGAGGCCGCCGTAGTAGCCGTTGCCGCTGTTGATCGCCCAGTTCCCGCCTGACTCGCAGCGTGCGAGTCGATCCCACACGCTGGCATCAACCACGAACGGCGCGGCGGAGGTTGCCGCCGCGGCAGCGCGGACTGGGGCCTTCGGTGCGGCAGACGTCGGCAGGTAGTAGAGGGTCGCCTCAAGGGTCACGTTGGGGTGGGCGGAGGTCGGGGTCGAGGATCGGGCGCTGATCGCCTCGGGGACGATAGATCGCGCAGTGAGCGCCACCGTTCGTGCGGAGGATGGTCCGCGACCTGCGAGCGAGCCGCGGTCAAGCGTGACGGTAGCCTCCGATGCCGCGGCGAGCAGACGCTGGGCCTGCGGCGCAATGGCGGTGGCGGATCGAGCCGCGAGGGGGGCCAGCAGGCCGATTCCCACGCCGCTGATCATCGTGAGGGCGGCGACGCGCCGCAGTAGGTCCCGCAATAGAATCCTCGGTACGTTACGTGCTTCGTCAGCCCCGAGCCGCACGGATGATCAGCATGCGGCGTTCCGGGACGAGGGGCCACCCTACCATCCGACCGGGGACGTGTCGAGCGTACGAAGCTCCCGGCGCGACGGCGTTGAGCTCAGGGATCGAGGAGGCAAGATGCCCGCAGAAGAGCCGCATCATCGCAGCGGACCGGTGGTGCGAACGGGCGCCGAGCACCGCGCGACGGAAGACCAGCGCCTGCTGCAGGCGCATCCGCACACCGGAGTTCCTGCAGACCGATACCTGGCGTGCCCTGCGGATCCTGGGCGAGTTCGTCGAGGGCTTCGATGCCCTCGCCGGGATCGGCCCGGCGGTGAGCGATCTTCGGCTCGGCGCGCATCGAGCCCGACGGATCCGCGTACTACAAGGCTGCGCGCACGCTGGCCCGCGAGCTTGCCGCGGCGGGCTTCGCGATCATCACCGGCGGCGGGCCGGGGATCATGGAGGCCGCCAACCGCGGCGCGCGCGATGGCGGGCGGCCTGTCGATCGGCTGCAACATCGAGCTGCCGTTCGAGCAGGGACTGAACGCCTACGTCGACCTCGGGATCGAGTTCCGCTACTTCTTCGTGCGCAAGATGATGTTCGTCAAGTACGCGGAGGCGTTCTGCATCTTTCCCGGCGGCTTCGGCACGCTCGACGAGCTGTTCGAGTCGCTGACGCTGATCCAGACCGGCAAGGTCGAGCATTTCCCGGTGGTGCTGTTCGGGACCGCGTACTGGGGCGGGCTGCTCGACTGGATGAAGGCGCGCCCCTGGGAGAAGGCAAGATCGCCCTCGAGGACCTGGCACTCTTCACCCTGACCGATGACATCGACGAAGCGGTGCGCGTGATCGTCGATCGCCACGAAAAGCATGCGGAGGAGATGGCGAGCCAGCAGGCGACCGAGAAGGCGCAGAAGGCCGCGCAGGCCTCGTCGTCCACCACGCGCCGCCGCCGACGCTCTAGGGGATCGGCCTGGGGCTTGTGGAGCATCCGGGGCGACCCGACAATGCGCCGATGAGGAGCGACCCTCCCGCCGAGGCTCCTGATTCGAAGCCTGACCGTCCGGCCGTCGGCTCCATCACCCGTGGATTCCTCTTCGCCGACCTGCGCGGATATACCAGCTTCGTCGAGACGCATGGCGCCGCCTCGGCGGTCGAGCTCCTGACCCGATTTCGGTTCATCGTTCGCGAGCAGATCGACCACTTCCACGGCGCCGAGATCCGGACCGAGGGCGACAGCTTCTACGTCGTCTTCGGCTCGGTCAGCGATGCCGTGCGCGCCGGCCTGGGCATCGCCGAGGCGGCGCGGCTCGCATCCCCTGACCAGCCGGCGGAACCGATCCGGGTCGGGATCGGGATCCACGCCGGCGAGACCGTTGAAACTCCGGAGGGCTACGTCGGATCGGCGGTCAACATCGCCGCCCGAATCTGCGCGATTGCCCAGTCCGGCGAGGTCCTGGTGAGTGACACGGTACGGGCGCTCACCCAGACCCTTCTCCCGGTCCGATTCGTGCCTCGGGGACGGCGCCAGCTCAAGGGGCTTGCAGACCAGGTCGCGCTTTACGCCGTCGAGCCGACGGCGGCAACGGCGGCGTGGGGCGGCGGACCCGTTCGCTCAACCCGTCGGCGGTTGCTCATCGGTGCAGGTGCTGCGGCCGTGATCGCCCTCGCCGCGCTCGGTTGGTGGGTCAGCCGCCCGACGGCCGAACTTCCGCCGGGGCCGTGGACAATCGGGCTCGACATGCCGCTCACCGGGGACGCAGCGTTCCGGGGCGGCCCGATGCGGGACGCGGTCCAGCTTGCCATCGACGAAGTGAATGCAGGCGGCGGAATCGGCGGAGTAAAGCTCCTGCTCGACGCGCGCGACGATGCCGCGGCGACGCCGCCGGCAGACGCAGGATCCCGACGGGGCGCCACCAACGTCGTGGCATTCGCCGCAGATCCGAAGGTCGTAGCGATGATTGGCCCCAGCGGCTCCTCCGTCGCGGCCAAACAGATTCCCATCACGAACCGGGCAGGTTTGCTGCAATGCAGCCCGGCGAACACGCGGTCTGGTCTGACCAAGCCGCGCTCTGGCGCGCTTGACCTGCGATCCGCCTACCCCACGCGCATCAACTATGTCCGGCTGGCGCCCGTGGACGACATTCAGGGCCCGGCCTCCGCATCGTTTGCCTTCAACGACCTCGGGGCGCACGCGGCGCTGGTCGTGGATGACGCGGGTGACGGACGCGAGATCGCTGACGCCTTCGAGGCGGCATTCAAGAAGCTCGGGGGCACCACCGTCCGGCGGGCTCTGAACCCTGGCAGCGATCCGAAGCCAGTCCTGCAGCCGCTCGCGTCAACCTCGGAAACGCCAACGCTCGTCTTCTTCGGGGGCTTCACCGACACCGGCGCTCTTGAGCTCCGCCGGGCGATGGTCGACCTCGACGATGCGGACGATCCCCTTGCTCAGCTGGGACGGGATCTGGGATGGCTCCGGGGCGGACAAGGGCTCATATGCATCCAGCAGCTCGGAGCAGCGGCCACTGGCTCGTACCTCTCGCACGCAACGATCGGTCCGCTGCGAGCGGACTTCGAGCAGCGCTTCAGGAACAAGTACAAGGTGGCTCCCGATGAGTACGCCGGCGCGGCGTACGCCTGCGCGGAGGTGATCGTCGCTGCACTTCGCGAGGTCGCGAAGACAGGCCCAGCGCCCAGGAGCTACGCGAGGCGCTCCGCTCCTACGCCGTAGATCCGGCGCACAAATACCAGACCGCCCTGGGCACGATCGGATTCGATGGGAATGGCGACTCGACCCAGCAGGTCGTGAGCCTGTATCGCGTCGAAGCCTCCGCAGGTAACGGAAAGGGAGACTGGGTGGTCGCCAAGCAGCAGGACTTCGGCCCCGCGCCGTAGCGCGTCTGGATCGGAATGGCGGGCCCGACCGGATTCGAACCGGCGATCTCCAGCGTGACAGGCTGGCATGTTGGGCCGCTACACCACGGGCCCGTGGGACGCGACGGTCGGCCGAGTATAGCAAGGCGACCGCGGATCAGACCCGCGGTCGGAGGTCGAGGAGCCGGAACGCGCTGACCGCGTAGGCAAGTGCACTCACCCCGAGACCGACGGCCGCCGCCGGCAGGCCCTGCACCGCGGCGGCCGCCGCACTGGCGGCACAGACCGCACCCATGGCTGCGCCGAGGAGCACACCGGCCGCTCCCGCGACCCGCACGCCGCGCGCGAGGCCCGCCACGACTGACAGGTGAACGGCGGCGACCGCCAGCAGAGCGACGCCGATGGCCACCGCCGCCCCACCCACCGCCGCCGGTCCGGCGGAGAGCCCCGGCAAGCGCGTGAGCAGCCAGTCAGCCGCGAGGGAGCCGAGCCCGAGCCCGACGAGGCCGGCCAGGGCGAAGGCTAGACCGCCAACCAACAGGATCAGCCGCGCCACGGCGCGGCCCTCAGGACGGGCGACGGGAGAGCAGGATCGCGGATACGCCGTACACGAGGGTGGCGATCGCCAGGATCGTCGCCAGCACGGGCTCGGTCACCACGCCGCCCATCGCAACGACCGCCCCGCCGGCGGCCAGCAGTGCCACCAGGCCAGAGATGAGGGCCGCGGCAAGCCGTGACCCTCGCAGATCCGCCAGCACCGCCGCGGAGGAGCCGATCATCGCCGCAGCCAGCACAAGCAGGCCGATGCCACCGACGATCAGCCCGATCCCGAGCTGACCCACGTTCGGCGGCGGATCAGTCGCGTAGCGGGCGCCCATGGTGAAGCCTCCCACCAGCAGCGACAGGGAAGTGATGAAGATCGCCGCGCCGCCAACGGCAAGCGCCAAGATGGCGACGCTGCCCCCCTCGCCGACGTGCTCGGGCGCGAGCGAGTGCCCGCGGTGGCGTGGAATCGGCTGCGCGCCAGTGCGCAGAGTGGTCCGTTTGGTGGTCACGGAGGCCGATTGTACGGGAGCAAACGGCCCGAGACCACCACCTATACTCGCCCCCGCCATGTCGTTCCCGCTGCCGCCCGACCCGCGTGCCGCGCGCCGCGCACGGACGTCGCGCTGGCTGGGCCTCGGTCTTGCCCTGATCCTGGTCGGGCTGCTCGCCTACTTCGGCTACCTCGGCTACCGCGGCTCGGGTGAGCTGGTCGACCGGGTCGGGGAGCGGCCGACTGCCGCACCCCTGCGGCGATGGGCTGGGGCTACGAGGCGATCAACTACGACGTCGCGGCCGACAAGGCGGTCTCCGACGTCCCCGATCCCGAGCACTGCACCGTTCGCAGCGCGCCCGCCGGCAGTGACCTCACGACGGACGATGGGATCCGGATTGCCGGCTGGTACATCCCTGCAGCCGGCGACCTCGGCCCGAAGGGCGCAACGGTCGTGCTGCTGCACGGCTCGGACGGGAACAAGAGCGAGATGCTCGGCTGGGCCGCGGTGCTCCACGAAACCTATAACGTGGTTGCGTTCGACCTGCGAAATCACGGGCAGAGCTCCGGAGAGCAGACCACGCAGGGCGCGCTCGAACAGCTCGACCTGAAAGCCGTCCTCGACTGGCTGTCGGCGACAAAGCAACCCACGCAGGTGGCGGTGCTCGGCCTCTCCCTCGGCGGCAGCGACCGCGATCAACGAGGCAACGACGGACGAGCGGGTCGATGCAATCGTGGTCAGCTCGATGCACGCCACCATGGCGAAGGCCGCCGAGGCGCGGCTCGACAGGGCTGGCTACCCGCTCTCCGTCGCCGGCGCATGGGCCGTCCTGCTGGGAGGTCTCATCCGCACCGGCCAGGACATGAGCGCGGTGGATCCCGTCCAGGCGATTGGGCGGCTCGACGGGCGGCCGGTGCTCGTCCTCTCCGGCGGCAAGGACGACTCTGTCGGTCCGCGCGACGCCCAGGACCTTCTCGCGGCCGCCAAGGCGGCGGGGACCGATGCGCAGCTCCAGGAGTGCGCTCCCGCCGGCCAGGACCAGGTCCTCGAGGCGTGCGCGACCACCGCGCCCGGATGGGTGCTAGGCTTCCTTGCGCGCGCGCTGCCCGCATCTCCCGCCTGACCCATCCCCGGCACCGCAGCCAGCGCCGTCCCAGGAGCACCCGATGTCCGTGATGACCGACGCCGACGCGCGGTTTGACCGCACCATCGAGCGCTGGTTCCGTGAGCGGCTGGCCCTCCATCCCGAGTACGCCACCTTCCTCGGCATGCACGAGCATGACGGCGAGCTGAGGTCCGGGTCACGCGAGCAGATTGAGCGCGAGATCGATCATCTCCGCGCCAGCGTGGCCGAGATGGAGCCGTTCGGCGGGGACCAGCTCTCCGCGGAGCGGGCGCTCGATCGCGACCTGGTGATCCACGAGTCGCAGCTCGACCTGTTCCAGCTCACCGAGCTTCGGCCGTGGGCGCGGAGCACGGACGCAGCCGAGCACATCGGCAGCGCCCTCTTCCCGCTCTTCACGCGCGACTTCGCCCCGCTCGACGAGCGCCTCGCAAGCATGGCGGGCCGCCTTGAGGCGGCTCCTCGGTACCTCGCCGAGACGCGCGAGCGACTGACCGATCCCGTTCGGCTGTGGGTCGAGATCGACCTGGAGAGCACCGCTTCGCTGCCGGGCTTTCTCGACACGATCGTCGCCGCGGCCCGGACCGAGAGCCGCGATGCGGGCCTGGGGATGCGGCTCGAGCGGGCGGTGGAGGGCGCGAAAGCCGCGCTCGTCGAGCACGCGGCGTGGCTGCGCGGCGACGCGCTCCCGCGCGCCGAGGAAGGCTGGGCCGCGGGTCCCGAGCGCTTCGAGCGGTTAGTCGATCTACGCGAGCTCGAGGCCAGCGGCGACGAGATCCTTGCGGTTGGGGAGGAGATGCTCGCCGATTCCAAGGCCGCGCGTGATGCGGTCTGTGCCGAGATCGACCCAACCCTTTCGCCTGCCGAGGTGGGCGACCTCGTCAAGAACAACCATCCCGAGACTTTCGCCCAGGCGCTCGACGACTACCGCAGTGGCATGGACCGCGCGCGACGCTTCATCGCCGAGCATGACCTTGCGACCCTTCCCGATGAGGATCACCTGGTCGTGATCGAGACGCCCTCGTTCATCCGCCACCTGATCCCCTTCGCCGCGTACTACGAGCCGGCGAAGTTCGACGAGGTGCCGCTGGGCGTCTATATCGTCACGCCGCCCCAGACGCCCGAGATGATGCGCGAGCACAACTACGCGTCGATCAGCAACACCGGGGTTCACGAGGCGTATCCCGGCCATCATCTCCAGCTCAGCGCGGCGATCACGAATCCCTCGCTCGTCCGTCTCTTCAGCTTCGCTCCGGAGTTCGCCGAGGGTTGGGCCTTCTACTGCGAGCGGATGATGAAGGAGCAGGGGTTCGACGATACCCCGACAAATTGGTATGTGGTCCACACCGATGCCATCTGGCGCGCAACCCGGATCGTCCTCGACGTGAAGCTCCACCGCGGCCAGATCGGGTTCGACGAGGCGATCGACTTCCTCATCGCCCAGACGGGTTTCGAGCGACCCGCGGCACTCGCCGAGGTGAAGCGCTACACCAGCACCCCCACCTACCAGCTCAGCTACCTCTACGGACGCCACATGATCGAGCGCCTGAAAGGCGAGGTGCTGGCACGGATGGGTCCCTGCCTTCAACCTCAAGTTCTTTCACGACACGCTGCTCTACGGCGGCACGATGCCGGTCAGCTATGCCCGCCGACTGTTCGACGCCCGCTTCTCGCCCGACACGTGAAGCTGGCAGGCCTCGTCGCCGCGCTGTTCGCACTCGCCGCGTGCGCCTCGCCCACGCCCGCACCCAGGCCCCCGTGTCCGACCCAGGGGCCGACGGCCGTCGATGCGCAGGCCACGCTCCAGGGTGCGGGCCGTGCGGTGGTCGACACGAACAAGGGCAGCTTCACGATCGAGCTGTACCCGGAGGAGGCTCCACTGGCGACCGCCAACTTCGTCGCGCTGGCCCGTTGCGGCTTCTACGACGGGATCAGCTTTCACCGCATCATCGCCGGCTTCGTGGCCCAGGCCGGCGATCCGCAGACGAGGCAGAATCGCGGCGATTTCGACAGGCCTGGGCGGGGGCGGTCCAGGGTACGAGTTCGCGATCGAACCGCCGGCCGAGGGCCTCAACTACGACCCCTACGTCGTCGCCATGGCAAACGACACGCACGCCAACGGGAGCCAGTTCTTCATCGACCTTGCGGACCTGAACGGGCCCCTCCAACGCCTCTATACGATCTTCGGCAAGGTCGTCGCGGGGACCGACGTGATCGACACGATCGCCAAGGTCCCGACCAACGGGCCGAGGGGCCTCCCGCTCGATCCGGTGATCATCACCACCATCCGGATCCAGGCGAGTCCGGCCGCCAGTCCATCGGGCTAGGGCGCTATGAAATGTAAAGGAATCTTAGTTTCCAGAGCGTAGACATCGCGGAAACAAAGATTTACCCTATGGTGGCTGTTACGCAGCGATTCACCACTGGTCGCAAGGTCATGGGTAGGTTTGGGTAAGGGTAGTACGGGAAACCGTGCGTGAAAGATGCCCTTGCGATGAGCGAATCCGGCAGCAATGAAGGCCCCGCTTCGGCGGGGCCTTCTCTATGCGCTCGAGATGTGCTGAGCGGTCGGGCTAGAGGTTCCCGGTCAGCCACAGGATCAGCAGGATGAGCAGGATCAGCCCGACGATTCCGCCACCGATGTACACGGCGTTCTCCTCTCCTGGTGGACACAGCTGGAACGTCGATGAGATAAGCAATGGCGGTGCCAGTCCGCACAGGCTCCGAGCGGGGGCGCTCCAGCAGACAGGCTAGATGTCACCTGGCCGATATTGCATTCGGCGTCTGGATGACGATGATGGGCGCCTGAAGGAAGGGCAGCGATGAGCCCGCCGCGGCGTGCCCGCCGATGGTTCTGCCACCGGCCGCCCGAGCGACGCGACGCTACCGATTCGCCCGGCTCCGACCTTCTGGGCGGCAGCAATGGGTGCGGAGCTGGAATACGGAGGAGGCTGGTAATGGCGCGGATCCTCGTTGGGTGCCTGGTGCTGGCGGCAACGCTCAGCGCATGCGGTGGAAGCGGCAGCACGGCCTCCGCGACGGCGGAGCTCCAGAAGCAAGTGGACCTCTACAACATCGACCAGATCGAGGTCACGTTTCACAAAGCGGCCTCGACCCACGACGTCGACATGATGATGTCGCTCTTCGCGGATGACGCCGTGGCCACCATCGGTGGCCAGACGTACTCGGGGAAGGACGAGATCCGAAACCTGTTCGCGAACAAGGCCGCGCCGTTCAGGCCGGAGAATCATTGGCTCTCGGATACCCCCGCCTACAAGCTCAAGTCCACGGTCACTGGCGATGTCGGGACGCTCTACTTCGAGTGCCATTACATCGACGTCCAGAACAAGGTGGTGGTGGTAGCCGTGGGCGCACAGCAGCAGGTCGCCCGCATCGGCGGCAAATGGCTGATCAAGGAGATGACCTCGACATCACCCACTCTGAGCTCGTGAGCTCGGCCGTCGGGGGCAGGGCCGGGTGCAACTGGGCGGGCCGTTGAGAAGCGTCGGATGCTGACGAGGGCGACCGATCCGCTGGTGGGAGCCGTGGGGCGCCTGCCCGCGAGAGTTCACACCAAGCTGCTTGTCGCCTTCGTTGGGACCGTCGTCCTCCTGGTCATCGTGATGGTCCTCGGACTGCGAGTCCTGGGCGAATCGAACGATCGGGTCGACAGGCTCGGAACGCTCCAGCTGCGAACAACCGCGTTCCGGGAGCTGCAGACCGATTCGGCGCAGCTTCGGGGCCTGCTGGCCCTGCGCGCGGGGGGCCCCGACCTGAGCGCCTGGTTCTCCGGCCCGCCCTCGGCGGCGCCAAAGGAGGTCCTGAGCGCCATCGACGGAACGATCACGACCACGCTTGCGCGCATCGGCCCAGCCACCAATGAGGCGCAATTCGGGTTTGTCCCGTCCGCCGACGAACATGCCGCGCTCGAGCAGATCCGGCAGGACTACACCCAGCTCTCCGACGTGATGAGGGAGATCGCGGCACTCGACAGCGCTGGCCAGGCAAGCAAGGCATTCCAGCTCGCCGGCGACAGCGCTGAGCCGCTGGTCTTCCACCTCGACGGTCTCACCACAGGCCTGGCCAGCTCGACCCTCGCGCAGACGAACGATCTCATCGCGGAGAATCGGAGCGCGTTCGACGATTCGCAGAGGCTGTTCATTGCCGTGGCCGCCGCGAGCGTCGTGCTGGCCCTGCTGCTCGGCTACATCCTGTCCTGGTCGCTGGTCGGACCGATCCGGCGCATGGAGACGCGGCTCGCGGGGATCGCTTCGGGGGACTTCTCGGGCCGCGTCGAGGTCCCCAACCGCGATGAGCTCGGATCCCTCGCTTCGAATATCAACGCCATGAACGACGAGCTGGGACGGCTCTACAAGGAGCTCGAGGCGGCCAGCCGCCACAAGTCTGAGTTCCTGGCCAACATGTCGCACGAGCTGCGGACGCCGCTGAACGCGATCATCGGCTTCTCGCAGGTCCTGCGCGAGCAGATGTTCGGCGAGCTCAATGAGAAGCAGGCCGAGTACCTCGACGACATCCTGAGCTCCGGTCAGCACCTGCTGAACCTCATCAACGACATCCTCGATCTGTCCAAGGTGGAGGCGGGCCGCATGGAGCTGCAGCCGAGCGTCTTCCCGCTGGCCGACCTGCTGGAAGGCTCCATGGTCATGGTGCGAGAGCGCGCCACGCGGCAGGGGGTCGATCTGATCACCGACATCGACCCGGCGGTCGGGGTCGTGGAGGCCGACGAACGCAAGATCAAGCAGGTCGTCTTCAACCTGCTCTCGAACGCGGTGAAGTTCACGCCGCAGGGCGGCCGGATCACCCTGGCGGCCCGCTGCACCGCCGACGCGGTGGAGATCGCCGTGACCGATACCGGCATCGGGATCGGTGCCGACGACCAGACGCGGATCTTCGATGAGTTCTACCAGGTCGGGCGGGCCAAGACGCAGGAGGGCACCGGTCTCGGCCTGGCGCTGACGAAACGGTTGGTCGAGCTCCATCACGGCGAGCTGCACGTCGAAAGCGCGCCGGGTGCCGGCAGCACCTTCACGGTGGTTCTGCCGCTCCGCCTGCAGCCACCGCAGCCCGATGTGGCGGCCCGGACCTCCGACGAGCCGGTGCTGTCATGAGCGACGTGGGCGGCGGCCGGTTGATCCTCATCGTCGAAGACAACGACAAGAACATGAAGCTGACCCGCGATGTCCTGCAGTTTCGCGGGTTCCGGACCGTGGAAGCCACCACCGGCGAGGATGGCGTCACCCTGGCCGGCACACATCTGCCCGACCTGATCCTGATGGACATCGCGCTGCCGGGGATCGACGGCGTCGAGGCGGCCCAGCGGCTGAAAGCCGAGCCCTCGACCGCGCCCATCCCGATCGTCGCGCTGACCGCCTCGGTGATGGAGGCCGACCGGGCCCGGTTTGGAGTAGCGGGTTTCGCAGGGCTCATCGCCAAGCCGATCGACGTGCTGACCTTCCCGGACCAGGTCCTGGCGTATTGCGCAACGGCGGACGGAGCGTAGGTGGCCGTCCCGCCCCGCATCCTGGTGGTCGACGACACCGACCAGAACCGCAAGCTGATGGACGCGGTCCTGTCGCCGCGCGGCTATGCCGTTTCGGGCGCCTCGCTCGGGCCGCGAGGCACTGGAGCTGCATCGCCGCCGAGCAGCCAGACCTGGTCCTGCTGGACATCGTCATGCCCGAGATGACTGGCTACGAGGTCTGTCGCTCGCTGCGAGCCGACCCAGCGACCCAGCTGCTTCCCATCATCATGCTCACCTCGAGCGGCGAGCAGGACAAGGTCAGCGCCATCGAGGCCGGAGCGGATGATTTCATCGCGCGCCCGGTCAACCAGGCGGAGCTCCTGGCGCGTGTCAGATCGCTGCTGCGCATCAAGGAGTATCACGACACCATCCAGGCGCAGGCGGCCGAGCTCGCCGAGTGGAATCGGTCGCTGGAGGGGCGCGTCAATGCCCAGGTGGAGGAGCTGGATCGACTGAGCCGGTTGCGCCGTTTCCTTTCGCCGCAGCTGGCGGAGATGGTCGTCAACCGCGACGATGAGTCGATGCTGGCTAGCCATCGACGCGAGATCACGGTCGTCTTCTGCGATCTCCGGGGCTTTACGGCGTTCTCCGAAACCGCCGAGCCCGAAGAGGTGATGGCGGTCCTCGGCGAGTTCCATCGCGAGCTCGGCCAGCTGGTGTTCCAGTTCGAAGGGACGCTGGAACGCTTCGCGGGCGACGCGCTGATGATCTTCTTCAACGATCCGTTCCCCTGCCCTGACCCGACGCTCCGGGCAGTGCGGATGGGGCTCGAGATGCAGGAGCGAATCGGGGAGCTCAGCGCGGGCTGGCGGAAGCGCGGCCACGATCTGGCGCTCGGGATCGGTATTGCGGTCGGCTACGCAACCCTCGGCCGCATCGGATTCGAGGGGACGATTCGACTACGGCGCGGTAGGGAGCGTCGTCAACCTGGCGGCGCGACTGTGCAGTGAGGCAGCGGGCGGACAGCTCCTGCTGGCCCCCGCGGCCTACGCGGCGGTCGAGGAGCTGGTCGACGCCGAGCCGGTCGGTCCATTGACCCTCAAGGGATTCAACAGACCGATCCCCGCCTACGCGGTGTCTGGCCTGCGGCACGCGGATGCCGATCCCGACCTGGTGGCACAGCGAGACCGCTGATTCAGCCAGGACACAATGCCCAGACCCCTCAGATCGTTCGAGGGTGACCTCCGCAAGGTATCTTCGGCGATCAGGCGTGAGTCTCCGAGCGAGGAAGCGTCGCGAGATAGAGCGTGAAACAAAGAGCCGAACCTCTATCCGAGCGTGAGCCGGTATGATTCGGGCCTGCGCCTGTAGCTCAGTGGATAGAGCGTCGGCCTCCGGAGCCGAAGGTCGCAGGTTCGAATCCTGTCGGGCGCGCCAACAGCATCCAAGCCGGGCGAGCGATGTCTACCTGGACCGGTAGGGAGTGAAGAGAACCGGCACGTCGCTGCCAGCCAGCTTCGCTCTCAGCTCTGCGCTCGGCTCACCGAGCAGTTCGCCGTGAAGCACGGAGACCGTTTCAAGGACTGCTGCGAACAAGTGACCGAGATTCGCGGCGTGCTCGATTGCCGCCTCGGAGTCCCGGTACCGCTCAATGAACATGCATTCCGACTGGTCGCCGTTGAGGTACAGGTCGTATGCCAGCGTGCCGGAGTCCTTCGCCCGCACGATGTCCCTGGCCTGATCGGACAAGCGCAGGTACTCCTCGCGCTTGCCCTCGTGAAACTTGAATCGTGCGATACCAAGAAGCTCACTCATGGCTCAGTCCTCCAAGATTTGACGACGAAGGCAGTCCTTCGCGTGACGCCTTGTTGACGCTGGCGCGCCCCCTGCAATGATGGAGGCATGCCCGTCCGCACCGTTGTCGAACGCGGCCCGAAGGACAAGCGGTCGGTGGCCTTCAGCATCGACTGGCAAGGATGGAGTCGGGGCGCGAAGACCGCTGAGCTCGCCCTTGAGACGCTGGAGGCCTACCGGCAGCGCTACCGGCCGTCGCAACCCTTGCCGGGATGGCGCGCGAATTCGATGCCGCCGGCGCCCTCGAGATCGTGGAGGACAAGGTGGGTACGGGTTCGGTCGACTTCTATGGGATGTCCTTCGCGCCCTCTGCGACCGAGCAGGGGCCGATGGGCGAGGCGGAGCTCGCGCGCGGGATCACCCTGTTGCGGGCCTGCTGGGCGTTCTTCGATGACGTCGCGGCGCGGGTTTCGCCGGAGATGCGCAAAGGGCCGCGCGGGGGAGGACGCGACCGCAACCGGATCATCCGCCACACGATTCGCACCGAAAGCGAGGAGTTCGCAAAGCAGGTTGGGTTGCGGATCCCCGAGGAGGCGGCGCTTTCCCCGGATGGACTGCGGCAGCATCGGGAGGGCTACGTCGCGGCGATGCGGGCCTACAACGCTGGGGAGGTCGAGAGGCGCATGCGGTCGTGGACGCTGCCGTATCTCATCCGGCACTCGGCCGACCACATGCTCGACCATGCGTGGGAGATGGAGGACAAGGATCTCTCTGGCGAGAGCGGATCTTGAGCTACGCCCGCCGGCCCCGATCCCAATCTACACTCTGGGCGTGGCCAACCCGAATGCCGAAGAGGAGTGGCGAGCGCTTCTGACGGGCGAGCACAAGGGCATGCTCGCGCTGCGCCGCATGTTCGCTCACACGCCCTCGGCGCCGCATTGCAAGATGTGCCACGCGCCATTCGGTGGGATCGGCGGCCTCATGCTCGGGCCATGGTTCGGACCGTGGGAGCGCAACGCGCAGCTGTGCAAGAACTGCATGCGGTCCCTTACCAAGCAGGGAGTTGCCGGAGCCGAGGTCGAGCTTTCGCTGTTGTTCGCCGACATCCGTGGCTCGACCGGCCTCGGCGAGAAGCTCCGGCCCGCCGAGTTCTCGGCGATCCTTTCCGCGTTCTATGGGTTAGCGGCGGCGGCGATCGTGGCGAACGATGGCGTGGTGGACAAGTTCGTCGGCGACGAGGCGATCGGGTTGTTCATCACGGGATTCTCGGGAGCCGATCATCCTCGCAAGGCGATCGCCGCGGGCCGCGCGCTCCTTGCGGCAGCGGGCCGCACGGACGCATCACCCAGCGGACCGATCCCCGTCGGTGGCGGCGTCCACACGGGGATCGCCTACGTCGGCAGCCTCGGGTCGAGCGAGCAGATTTCGGATTTCACCGCTCTCGGGGATTCGGTGAACATGACTGCCCGATTGGCTTCGCTTGCCGACGCCGGTGAGCTCCTCGTCTCCGTCGCGACGAGCGAGCGCGCCGGTCTCGATCCGACGGACCTGGAGCGCCGAACCGTGGATGTACGAGGCCGCGAAGCGGGCCTCGAGGTCTATGCCCTGCGGGCGGACGCGAAGGCCACGGCCCGAGCCAGTTTGCCGTGACCTGCCCCCCGTACCAGCATCCGGTCTCCGGTGTCTCCGGCTGTCACTGACACCAGCGCTCCGGCGCTCTCGGTCGAACACCTGTCGAAGCGATTCGGCGACCGCGTCGCGTTCGAGGATGTCTCGTTCGAGGTGGGACGCGGTGAGGTGCTCGGGTTCCTCGGACCCAATGGAGCCGGGAAGACGACGATCGTCCGGACGCTCGGCACCCTGCTGGCTCCGACTGGCGGCGCCGCCACCATCGCGGGAGTCCCGCTCACGCCCGAGAACGGCGGGGAGATCCGTCGTCGAATCGCGATCATGCCCGAGTCACCGGGCCTCTACCTGCGCTTGAGCGTGATGGAGAACCTCGAATGCTTCGCCGACCTCTACGAGGTGCCCGGCTCGAGCGAGCGCATGCAGCGCGCTCTTGGCGCCGTCGACCTGGTCGACCGGGCCGATGACGCCTGCGGCAGCCTGTCCAAGGGCTTGCGCCAGCGGGTCGCCCTGGCCCGGGCTCTGCTCAGCGATCCGGAAGTCCTGTTTCTCGACGAGCCGACTGCCGGCCTCGATCCGGTCGCCGCGCGCGACGTCCACGAGCTGATCGAGGGCCTGCGCCGAGGTGGCGTCACGATCTTCCTCACCACCCATCGCCTCGAGGAGGCGGAACGCCTCTGCGACCGCGTAGCGATCCTGAACACGACGCTTCGCACGATCGGCCCGCCCAAGGAGCTGCGCGCGCAGCTGTTCAGCAGCGCGCTCACGGTCAGGACGGTCGCTGCCCTCCCGGAGCCCGAAGATGTCTTCGCCGCTCTGCCCGCCGTCACCGGCTGGCGCCAGGATGGCTCAGCCTCCTATGTCGTTGCCGTGTCCGACGCGGCCATCGCGGCACCAGCGTTGACCCGAGCTCTGGTGGCGGCGAGCGCCGACGTCCTCTCAATCGGCGAGGTGCATCACACGCTCGAAGAGGTTTATCTGGAGCTGATCGACGAGGAGACCGAGGGCCGGCGATGAGGCTGAGCACCCGGCGGGTCGGCGCCATTTTCCGAAAGGAGCTGCGGGAGTACCGGCGCAACCGCTCGCTCGTCGCCGGGATGGCAATCCTCCCACTGGTCTACAGCATCCAACCGCTCGTCGCGGTCTTTGCCCTGGCCGCGTCGGCGTCGAGCTCGCTGCGGCACGAGCACGTCCTGGTGTACATGCTGGGCATCCCGGCGCTCGTTCCGGTCTTTGTTGCCGCGTACGCAGTGGTTGGTGAACGCCAGCAGGGCACCCTCGAACCGGCGCTGACCACGCCCATCCGTCCCGAGGAGTTCCTGCTGGGCAAGGCGCTGGCGGCCCTCATGCCGTCGCTTGGGATTGCGTATGCCGTGTTCGCGATCTTTCTGGGACTCGTCGTGTTGTTCGCACAACCGGGCGTGGCGTCGGCATTGATCCAGGGGCCGGACTTGCTCGCCCAGGTGATCTTCACGCCGCTGCTTGCCACCTGGTCGATCTGGGTCGGCATCGCAATCTCGGCCAGGTCCAGCGACGCCAGGGTCGCACAGCAGCTGGGCCTCCTGGCGAGCCTCCCGGCTGTCGTCGTGATCGTCCTGATCGCGCTCAACATCATCCAGGCGAAACTCGGGCTGGCGATCGGCCTTGCGGCGGTTCTGCTCGCACTCGACGGGCTCGGCTGGCGGATCACCTCGCGCATGTTCGACCGCGAGCGGCTCATCACCGGGACGAGGTGACACATGGCGAGCTTCGCGTTCATTCACGGAGCGGGCGATGTTGGCTGGTACTGGCATCTCGTCGAGGCTGAGCTTCGAACCCTCGGGCACGACACCGTCGCGCCCGACCTCCCGATCGACGACGACAATGCCGGTCTGGCCGAGTACGCCACGACGGTGGTCGATGCGATCCGTGATCGACGTGACGTGGTCGTCGTCGCCCAATCGTTCGGCGGCTACACCGCCCCGCTCGTGGCCGCTCGAGTCGATGCCCGGCTCATCGTTCTCGTCGCCGCAATGGTCCCATCGCGCGGTGAATCGGCCGACGAGATGTTCGCAAACACTCATTGGGAACCCGAGCAGCTCGAGGACTCCAGCGCGCAGTCGGTCTTCTATCACGACGTTCCGAAGGAGCTCGCTGCCGAGGCCCTCAGCCGCGGCCGGGAGCAATCGGATACCCCCGGCCGGGATCCCTGGCCGCTCGCGGAGTGGCCCAGCATCGCGACCCGCTTCGTCCTCTGCCGCAACGACAGGTTCTTTCCGGCGCGTTGGCTGCGACCCCTGGTTCGGGAACGGCTTGGCATCGAGCCCGCCGAGATCGACAGTGGTCACTGCCCGGCGCTGAGCCGCCCTCTGGAGCTCGCCGGAATCCTGGACCGCTACTCGACCGAGACGAGCGGACTGCACAGATCGGTCTGACTGACCGTCGGGACGCCACCGAGGTGCATCGGTCATCATCGGTCCATGCCGGAGCTCATCAGGCGCGATCGTCTCGCGCGGGAGGCGGCCGAGGAGCTGCTCGCCCCCGCGGCGGCCAGGTCGGCGAAAAGCCGCGGGCGTGGCCGCTCTGAGATTCCGGATACGTTTCGGACGGCATTCGAGCGCGACCGCGATCGGATCATCCACTCGAAGGCGTTCCGCCGGCTCAAGCACAAGACGCAGGTCTTCCTGAACCCCGAGGGCGATCACTTCGTCACGCGGCTGACCCATACCCTGCAGGTGACGCAGATCTCCCGAGCACTCGCCGCAGCGCTCAGCCTCAATGAGCCGCTGGCAGAGGCGATCGCGCTGGGCCACGACGTCGGTCACTCACCCTTCGGGCACACCGGCGAGGATGCGCTGTCACCGTACTTTCCGCCCTCCGGCTGGCATCACGCGGCGCAGAGCGTCCGCATCCTCGAGGTGCTCGAGGACCTCAACCTGACCTGGGAGGTGCTCGACGGGATTCGGGCCCACTCGTGGAAGATCACGCCGCCGCCGGCCACCCAGGAAGCGCTGTGCGTGCGCTACGGCGATCGGATCGCCTACCTTTCGCACGACGCCCTCGATGCGCTGCGCGCCGGCGTGCTCGAGGCCGATTCCTTCCCGCCAGAAGTGCGTGAGCGCTTCGGAGAGCCCGGCCGCAGCTGGATCGGCAAGATGATCGAGGCCGTCATCGACAACTCCCTGCTGGTGGGCAGCGTCACGATGGACACCTCGACGCTCGCGGTCATGAACCAGCTGCGCGACTTCATGTTCGAGCGGGTCTACGAATCGGCCGATCTGCAGCGTGAGCAGCAGCGCGCGGTGGCCATCATTCGGCGACTTGCCGATCATCACCTCGAGCATCCCGATGAGATCCCGGTCAGCTACCGCGAGGCGGATGCCGCGGTGGTGGTCCAGGTCAGCGACTACGTCGCCGGCATGACCGATCGCTTCGCGCTCGCCCTGCACGATCGCCTCTTCCCGGGTGGCGGATAGATCGGCGAAAGAGGTCAGCGAAAGAGCCGCAGCACGCCGGGTCGCACTTCGAAGGTGACGGGCGTGACGCCGATTGCCTCGCCATCCGCATGCGCCGGCAGCGCGTGCCGGACCCCGCTGACGGTCACCCGCTTTGCCGTTCGCAGCTCGACGCGCGGCTCGGGCCGCGGGCGATGGCGCGCGACCGAAAGGAAATAGCGCACCACCTGGAGCTGGCCCATGCCGCTGAAGACGGCGACGTTGAGGATGCCGTCCGTGGGGTCCGAGTCCGGAGCCAGGGCGAAGCCCAGCCCGAGGTACGGGCAGTTGCAGATCGTCACCGCGGGAGACCGAGTCCGTCGCCTCTCCCCGTCGAGAGTCAGCTCGATCGCGGTCCTGCGCCGACGCAGACCGCGCCAGAGAAGGCGGGCCGCCCGCCACCACCCCCTGCGCTCCGCGACCTCGACAGCGATGAATCCGAACGCGTCGAGCCCGACGCCTCCGGCCTCGAAGAAGAGACGGCCCTCAGCCGGATCATCGTGATAGGCCCAGCCCGCATCGACCCGGCTCGCTTCACCACGGGCGATGACCTCCAGCGCGGGGTCGAGCGTGAGTGGGACGCGGTACCCGGTGGCCATGTTGTTGAAGCTGCCGAGGGGAAGGATGCCGAGCGTCGCCTCTCGCTCGACGAGCGCCGCGGCGACCGCCGCGACCGTTCCGTCCCCACCGGCAACGACCACGTCGGACCCGCCTTCCGCACCGGCGAGCGCCAGCGCGGCGGCATTGTCGGTCTCGCGCAGCACATGGAGCTCAACCTTGAGGTCGCGATCGACCAGGGCCTGGGCCAGGGCATCCGGTTCGAGGCGGGTCGCATCCTCGGAGAGCTGTGGGCCCGACCCGGGCTTGCCGCCCGCGATGGGATTGACGAGGAGCAGGATCGGGCGCCGGGTCACGGGGCCTGCCGGTAGGTCTGGTAGCTGCCGTCACCGCACTCGAACGCGAGTCGGTCGGGCCTGGCGGAGCCCGACGGAATCGCATACGTGCGCCGCGTGGTAAGTCCGACGAAGGTCGAGCCGATCGACTCCGATCCTGCAAACGGCGACGGTGCCGGGGTGCCCACCGCCTGGTAGCCCTGCGCGTCCCATTGCAGGCGTGCGGGGCAGCCCGCGCGGGTGGTGGCCATTGACAGCCCGAGAAGACCGATGCCCACGAAGAGAACGACGCCGAGGACGGCGCAGCCGATGGCGCGCCCATTCACGAACGCATGATCCCGAAGCGCGTGAACTCGCCACTCGCCGGCGAGCGCCGCACCTCGACGGCATCGACATGGGAGCCGGGCGCGCCGTCTCGAAGGCGGCGTTCGAGCTCATCCAGGCTTTCCGTTCGGCCCTCGGCCACGACCTCCACGGTTCGCTCGTCGTGGTCATTCATCACCCACCCTGTGAGCCCCAGCTCCCGTGCCTGGTGCAGGGTCCACCAGCGGAATCCGACCCCCTGGACGCGGCCGACCACCCGCGCGGTGAGCCGTTCATTCGTGGTCGGGCTCACCGCGGGTCGAGCGAGGGCCACTCGAGCATGGCAACCTCGATCGCCAGGCGGGGTGCACCGTTCTCTCGGAGGCCCTCGTGGACGCGTTCAAGGTGCCGGATGAACCGCACCCACGCGGTCGGCGCGATCCGGCGCGCCAGCTCGGGGAGTCCGGGCACCAGCTCCGCTGCGGAGGCGAGGTCGGGGCGGCCAAGCGAGACCATCAGCAGGTCGCGACTCAGCTCCAGCCAGGCCGCCGTCAGGCGCTGGGCGCCGTGCCGTTGGACGGCCGGCAGCGCCCTGACCGATTCCGATTCCTCGTCGCCTGCGCCCGTCACCTCGGGCACGGGCGAGCCCTGGCGGCTCGCGTCGTCGAGAAGGTCGCGGACAGATCCGAAGCGATCGGCGACCCCTCGTCCCAGCAGGCCCAATAGCTCAGCCTGTGCGCGCCGGCGCCACGCGATCCGATCGGGCTCCAGCGCGTAGGCCGCTGCAACGCCGCTCAGGCCACCTGAGAGCCGCGCGAGCGTATCGGCCTGGTCGGCGGCAACGCGGTGGCGGTCCATCAGCCACCCGGCCAGCTCACGGCGCGGCACCGGCCCGATGCGCAACGGCTGGCAGCGGGAGCGAACGGTTGGCAGCAGCCGGCTCGGCTCGTCAGCCACGAGGATGAACATGTGCCGCGCGCTCGGTTCCTCGAGCACCTTCAGGAGGGCATTCTGAATCTGCTCGTTCGCGGCGTCGGCATGCTCGATGAGGAGGATGCGGCGCTCGGCAACCACCGGCGCACCGGCCGCCTCCAGCAGCCAGCGACGGGCCGCAGACACGATGCTCTCGGCAGAGGAGCGCTCTTCGCGCCAGCGCTCCGGCGAGCCGATCACGAGGTCCGGGTGGGCCCGCCCACGCGCGTCCCGACACCCTCGGCACGCGTTGCACGGTCGCCGTTCCGGATCGGGGTCCATGCAGAAGAGCAGGGCAAGGAGGTCGTCCACGAAAGCGTCCTTGCCAGAACCCGCAGCTCCATGGACCAGGAGGCTGCGCTGGAGCCTGCCATCGCGGGCGGCCCGGGTGGCGATGGCGCGCGCTGTCGCCTGGCCCAGGCTCTGAAAGCCCGGTTCGAGATCCGTGGTCATCGCCGGCCGAGTATAGGTCGGTAAGCCGCGGGTAAGCCCTCGATCAGGCCTGGGGTCGCATCCTGCAGGTTGCCTCAGCATGCTCCGCCGGGTCGCCGCGGGCACGTCGCGCAGGCGGCCGGCCGGCTACCGGATCCCCTGGATGTGAGGCGGCCCGCGGAGCGCCATGACACCCGAGTGGCATACTTCGTGCACCCCACGCAGGGCCGCACGATGAGGAGTAACACGATGGCCAGCGGACCGGCAAAGGTGGCCGAAGAGCTTCCCGACAATATCCGCACGATGATCGACCGAGTGCTCGAGGCCGATATCCGCAAGCAGATCTCCGAGCGCGGCCAGGACCTCGCTTCGCTCGTCGCCGACGGGACGAGCGCCGCCGCCGACCGGGCCCATGAAATGTGGCGCGACAGCGCGCCTGCCCGACGGGATGCACTGAAGACGGTCGACCGCACATGGCGCCGCGAGATCCGTCCGACCATCCGCGACCTCTGGAAGCGCCGGTCGGTGGCGATCGGTGCTGCGGGTGCCGCGGTCCCGGTGGGGCGTGAGCTCGTTGAGAGCGCCGCGGCGCGGCTGCGACGACAGCAGCGTCGCGAGCAGCGGCACTGGGGTGCGTTCTTCCTCGGACTCCTGATCGGTGCGGCGGCCGGCGCCGTGGTGGCGCTTCTGACGACCCCGAAGGCCGGGCGCCAGATGCGCGCGGAGCTCGCGACCAAGGCGAGCGAGGTTCAGTCGCGCGCCGAGGAGGTCGGCCAGCAGATCGCAAACCGCGCCCGAGAGACGGATTGGGCTCCGCTCTTTGAGCGCGAGGCCGAGAAGACCAACGGGGCGGGCGCCGCGGAGGTCCCCGTCGTCGCCGAGGTGCCCGAGCCCATCGTCCCCGACCCCATCGTGGACGACCTCATCGTGGACGAGCCCATCGTGAACGAGGCCATCGGGGACGAGGCATCAGAGCCGCAGATCTGACCTGCTGCGCAGACGACGAGAGGCCGGTCGACGACCGGCCTCTTTCGTTGCCATCAGGCTCTCGGCTGGCTCAGCTCCCCGGCGTGTTCTCCCGGGCGGAGCGGAAGCGCTGCCAGATCCCCTGAGGCTGCTCCTCTGAGGAGGGGGACGCGGTATCGCCCGCAGCCGCAGACCGCGTTCGCCGTCGTGGCTTTGCGGGCGCCTCCTGATCGGGCGCGTCGGCAGGCTCGGCCTCCGCCGCGGCGTGCAGCGGCTGAACGGCTCCGTCGGCGAGCCTTGGGCGGTTCGGCTGACCCCTCGGCGGTCGGCTCCTTCGTCGCTGCAGGCCGACGGCGGCGCGGCTTGGGCTCGTCGCTGGTGGTGGCCGCGGGTGCGCGCGACCGTGGAGTCGACGCGGCGCGACCGCGGCCACGGGGCCTCGCGGCCTTCGCCTCCGGCTCCCCGGCCGTCTCCGCGGCGGGCTCCGAGATCGCAGGCTCGTCGATCAGGCCGAGCTCGGCCAGCGTCTCCGGATCGGCCTCCTCGAACGTGTATTCCCGCTCCTCCTCAAGGCCCTCCAGCTGGGACAGATCGTCAAACTCCTGCCATCCGATCTCGGGAGCGGCCTCGGACGCGGCCTCCTGCGCCGTTCCCTCGTCCGCACCGCCCTCTCGACCTCGGCCGCGGCCACGCCCCCGTCCGCCCCGACGTCGTCGGCGTCTACGGACCTCCCCGGCCTCCGTTGCGCTGCCGTCCTCGATGGCGATCGCAGCGATTGGAGCCTCGGCCTCCGAACTCTCCGCCGGCGGTTCGGCCGGCCGGCGCGCCGGTCTGCCACCGCGCGAGGTGCGCGCGGCCCCGTTGCCCGACTTGAGGGCGGCGAGCGCCGCGGCCGCCACGGCCGGCGAGGCATCGCGGAAGCCGAACTCCGGCGCGCTCTCCTTGGCCGGCATCTCGGGCATGACCGGCGCCTTTTCGTCACGCTTCCGGCTGATGCTGGCGACCTTCATGATGTCGAAGAATTCGTCCGCGACCGCGATCAGGTCCGAGCTCGTGTTCGGCCGGAAGCTGATCACCTCGCAGCGGACCCCGACGTCCTGCAGTGCCCGGATCGCGGGCGCGAAGTCCCCGTCGCCGGAGACGATGACGGCCACGTCCATGCGGTCCTGGAGCCGGAAGAGATCGACGACGAGCTCGATGTCGAGATTGGCCTTGACACGGCCGTCGCCGAACTTGCGGATATCCTTGACGACCGGCTTGTAGCCGTTCTTCGCCAGGAAATCGATGAATTTGCGTTGATTTTCGTTCTCCGGGTCGAGCCCGGTGTAGGCGTAGGCGCGAATGAGGTCGCGCCCCTTGGTCGCGTGCTTCAGCAGGGCGACGTAATCGACGTCGACATCCTGGCCTCGCGCCGCGTAGTACATGTTGGCGACGTCAACAAACATCGCCACGTTCTTGCTCAAGAGAATCTCCAAAGTTTCTGATTGATTGGTCGTTGCGCGGGTGCCTGGCCCTGGCGCCTCGTCAGCTGACGGGGCGGCTCAAGAGGGCTCCGCGGCTCGCGAACCCGGTCTGCTCCCAGAGCGTCGGTTCGGCGGATGCCAGCGGCTCGGCTACCTCCACGCGCGTACAACCCTTGTTTCTTGCCGATCTGACGAGGTGCTCGACGAGCGAGCAGCCAACCGCCAGGCGACCGGGGTCGTCAAGACCGATATGCGCGGTGCCGAGCTCGTCGATCGTACCGACGAACGGCCCGGAGCCCACCGATGGCCTGATGCAGAGCACTCCGGCTCCCACGATTCGCCGTTCCGCCTCCGCGACGACGACCGTCGCAGCGGGGACGTACAGCATATTGCGCAGGAAGTCGGCGTCCTGGCGTCCAGACCCTGGATCCGGCGGATCGCGCCGCACAAGGCGGATCGAAGCGTCGAGGTCGGTGAGGCTGGCGCTGCGGACGTGAAACTCCACGTGTGCCTCTCGGGAGCGAGACGCAGCGCACTCCGGCTGCATGACGACCCGGCCAAGGATAGCACCTCGGGCCGGCAACGCTCTGAACTCCCCCAAAGTATTGCGCCTATAAGGTAGGCGCCGGTATGATGCGCGCCACTCGACGCGGGCCGCGCGCTGCGCCGGATCTCTCCCGCGCAAACCATTGGAGGAAGAACCGGATGCAAAAGTACTTGCGGATGACGGCCATCCCGGTCGTCATGCTGCTCCTGCTCGCGGCGTGCCAGGGTGCTGGCCAGGCCAGCTCATCGGCCAATGCGAGCGGGGGAGGCGGCTCGAAGGGCACCGTCAAGATCGGTGTCGATCTGCCGCTCTCGGGAGGCGAGGTCGCCAACGGCGAGCCGACCCTCAACGGTGTAAAGCTCGCCGTCAAGCAGGCCAATGACAAGGGCGGAGTCGGTGGATACACCGTTGACGTAAATATCCAGGACGACGCCAAGGACGGCGTCCACAACCCGGATCAGGGCGCCACGAACGCCGGCACCCTGGTGGCGGACGAGGCCGTGGTCGGAATGGTCGGACCGTTCAACTCGAACGTCGCCCGCGCCGAGATCCCGGTCACCAACGAGGCCGGCCTGGCGCAGTGCAGCCCGGCAAATACCGGTACCGACCTGACCAAGGCCGGATCCGAGCAGTACCGCCCGAGCAAGCCGGACCAGCGCAACTACTTCCGCGTCGCGACCCCTGACGACATCCAGGGTCCGGCCATGGCGCAGTACGACTACAACGATCTCGGCAAGAAGACGGCCTATGTCATGGACGACACCGAGGCGTTCGGCAAGGGCGTTGCGGACTCGTTGTCTGCCGAGTTCGAGAAGCTCGGCGGCAAGGTCCTCAAGCGCGACGGCGCGCCGAAGTCGACCACCGATTACACGCCGTTCTTCACCGCCGCCAAGGCGCTCAACCCGGAGGTCGTCTACTTCGGCGGCACCCAGGTGACCGGCGGGGGCCTGGCCCGCAAGCAGATGGTGCAGGCGGGGATGGGCGACATCCCGTTCACCGGGCCTGACGGCATCGCGGATCTCGGGACCGGCGGCTCGGAGGGTGCCTTCATCACCCTGGCCGGCGTCGAGAACTCGCACGATGTGTACGGATCGGTCGCGGGCATCCACGACATCCCCGATCCGGAAGCCTTCGCCTCTCAGTACAAGGCGGAGTATTCGAAGGACCCGGGCGCGTACAGTGCGCTTGCGTATGCATGCACCCAGGTTCTGTTGCAGGCGATCGACAAGTCAGCGGGCGGCGCCAGCGACATGGCGGCCCTTCGCGAGGCTGTGCGCGCGTACGTGTTCACCACCTCGAACAAGTTCGAGACCGTCCTGGGCTCGATCAACTTCGACGAGAACGGCGACTCGAGCCAGAAGTTCATCTCGTTCTACAAGGTCGATCCGGCCGGAGCGGATGGCAAGGGCAACTGGGTCTTCGTCAAGCAGCAAGACTTCGCAGCGGGTCTCTAGACCAGCCGATAGGAAGGCCGGCGGGTAATCCCCGCCGGCCTTCTCACAAATCCTTCGTCAGCACGACTGGACGATCAGGATGCTGAGCCAGCTACGGGTCCTGGGCATTGCGATCGCGGCGCTCATCGTCGGCTGGGTCCTCATGCTCGCCCTCGTCTGGATCGGCGCGGCAAGCAAGGACATCACGCCAATCGTGGCCACCGGTACGCAGCAGTACTTGAACGCCCTGACGATCGGCGCCGTCTACGCGCTCATCGCCCTGGGCTACACGATGGTCTACGGCATCATCGAGCTCATCAACTTCGCCCACGGCGACGTCTTCATGGTCGGCGCGTTCCTGAGCCTGTTTGTAATGACGTCGCTCGGCTTCCACGGAGCGATCTCCAATCCACTGCTGCTGGTCGGCGTCCTGGTCCTCGTTTTCGTAGTCACCATGATCCTGATGGGCCTGCTGGGGGTCGGCATCGAGCGCTTTGCGTATCGTCCCCTTCGGAACGCGCCCCGTCTCGCACCCCTCATCACGGCGATCGGGGTCTCATTCATCCTCCAGAACTTCATCCAGGTGTTCACGAACTCGCAGGTTCCATCTCCGCAGCTGATCAGCTTGAGCAACCGCTTCGACTTCCTTGGCGCCTCGATCGCGTACCTCAATGTCCTCATCTTCCTGATCGCGGTCGTTCTCATGGTTGGCCTGCAGCTCTTTGTCACCGGGACGCGGCTCGGGCGTGCCATGCGGTCGACCGCGCAGGACCGCGAGGCGGCTCAGCTGATGGGTGTTGACATCAATCTCACCATCGCGGTGACCTTCTTCATCGGATCGGCGCTGGCCGGTGCGGCAGGGATCGTGTACGGCCTCTACTTCGGCAACATCCAGTTCAACATCGGCTTCTTCGCCGGTCTCAAGGCCTTCACCGCCGCCGTGCTCGGCGGGATCGGCAACACCGTTGGTGCCGCGCTGGGTGGCTTCATCATCGGCTTCATCGAGGTCGGTGCCATCGTGGTCGGGCTCAGCCGCTGGTCCGAGGCGCTCGTCTTCACTGTCCTCATCCTCGTCCTCGTCTTCCGCCCGTCCGGGCTGCTCGGCCAGCCCTTGGGAGAACGCGCATGACAGCACCCAACGACCTACCGCCAAAGGAGGAGCGACGCGTGCCGAGTGACACGATCGATCGCGTGGTGTCGTGGTTCTCGAGACATCGCTCGATCTCGGTGATCGTGGCGATGGCGCTCTTCGCGGTCGTCCTTCCCCTCCTGGTGCTGCTGCCGCCGTTGAGCGGCTTCAACAGGCAGGGAGTCTGGATCAACAACTTCAACGGCGCCGGCATCTTCGTGCTGCTGGCGCTGGGCTTGAACGTGGTGGTCGGTTTCTCCGGGCTGCTCGATCTCGGCTACGCCGCGTTCTTCGCCATTGGGGCCTACTTCTACGCGCTGGTTGCCTCGTCCTTCACGGGCCTGCATCTGCCGTTCTGGCCGATGCTCATCCTGGGGGCCTTCGTGGCCGCGCTGTTCGGGGTCGCCCTCGGCGCCCCCACCCTGCGTCTGCGCGGCGACTACCTGGCCATCGTGACCCTTGGGTTCGGGGAGATCGTGCCGGTCTTCTTCACGAACTCAGACGACCTGACCAACGGGACGAACGGCATCGCCGGGATCGATCGGCCGTCGCTGCCGGGAATCACATTCGGCGCGGCGAACCCCATCCCCTTCTACGTGACGATCGTCGTCATTCTCACCATCACGCTCATCCTCCTCTATCGGCTCGAGGACTCGCGGCTGGGGAGAGCCTGGATGGCGATCCGCGAGGACGAGCTGGCGGCGGCGAGCAGCGGTGTGAACACGGTCACCACCAAGCTGCTGGCGTTCGCGCTGGGCGCTTCGACCGCTGGCCTGGCGGGCGTCTTCAGCGCCTCGCGCCTCGTCTTCGTCAGCCCCGATCAGTTCCTGTTCACCGTATCGTTCACGGTCCTGGCGATGGTCGTCCTGGGCGGGATGGGAAATATCTGGGGTGTGGCGGCAGGCGCCTTCATCATTTTCCTGATCCAGAGCGTGTTCCTGAGGCAGCTCACCAACTTCCTCCATCCGCTCGGAATCCCGTTCATCAGCGACATCGATTTCCTGAAGTACCAGTTCCTGATCTACGGCCTCGCCCTGGTGTCGATGATGCTGCTGCGCCCCGAAGGGCTCTTCCCCAGCGGACGACGACGGCGCGAGCTGCACACCGAAGGCGAAATGGAGGAGCTCACAGCCCCCGGTGAGGCCGCGGAGCCGCTCGCATGAGCGATCAGCCGGTGGCCACGACAACCGAGGGCGTGGGAGCCGCATAAGCCCGAAGTCATCCTGTCCGCGCATGAGATCACGAAGCAGTTCGGCGGTCTCAGCGCGCTGCGCAATATCACCGTCGACATTCCGCGCGGCTCGATCTTCAGCCTGATCGGCCCGAACGGCGCCGGAAAGACGACCTTTTTCAACGTGATCGCCGGGATCCTGCCGCCCACGCATGGCTCGATCGAGCTCGGCGGCCAACGGATGATCGCTCCGCCGGCGCGCGCGTGGGTGGAGCCGCTGGTCTGGTTCGTGCCGCCGCTGCTGGTGGTCGCCCTGGGCATCGCCGTTTCCGGGGGAAACATCCAGGCGATCGCGCTCTGGGCCATGGTCAGCCTGCTGCTCGCCACCCTGATCCTGCCGACTGGCCTGGCACGACCGCCCTGGTACGAGCGAGCGATGGCAGCCATGGGCATCTTCCGTACCGCCCGCCCGAACGATATGGTCCGCGCCGGCGTCGGCCGCACCTTCCAGAACATCAGGCTCTTCCAGTACATGACCACGCTGGAAAACGTGCTGGTCGGCATGCATCTGCAGCTGAAGTCGTCACCGGTCGATGCCCTGCTCAGCAGCCGCAGGCAGAGGCAGGAGGAAGAGCTCGCGCGGAAGCAAGCTCGCGAGTATCTCCGCCTGGTGGGGCTCAACGGCAGGGACGACGAGCTGGCTCGCAACCTGCCCTACGGCGATCAGCGGCGGCTCGAGCTGGCCCGGGCCCTCGCCTGCAAACCGGCCCTGCTGCTCCTGGACGAACCGACCGCCGGGATGAATCCCCGCGAGACCGCGGATATGACGGCTCTCATCAATCGCCTCCGGCACGACCTCGGGCTCACCGTCCTGCTCATCGAGCACGACATGCGCGTGGTCATGGGGATCTCCGACTGGATCACGGTGCTCGACCACGGTGAGCGGATCGCGGAGGGTACCCCGGACGAGGTCAGGCGAAACCCGAAGGTGATCGAGGCCTACCTCGGAGCGCCGGCGGGGTGACGACCGATGTCGAGCCACGCGTGGACGAGGGTCCGTCGGAGCCCAGTGACGGCGACATCCTGCGCCTGGAGAATATCGATGCGTTCTACGGCCGCATCCAGGCGCTCCGCGACCTGAGCATCAGGGTCGGCCGCGGCGAGATCGTCACGCTCATCGGCGCAAACGGTGCCGGCAAGACCACCACCCTGAAAACGATCAGCCGGCTCGTGCCCGCTCGCAGCGGCCGCATCCTCTTCGATGGCCAGGACATCACGAAGGTGGACGCCTACAAGCTGGCAAAGCTCGGGATCGGCCACGCCCCCGAAGGACGCCGCATCTTCTCGCGTCTCACGGTCCTCGAGAACCTGCACATGGGCGGCTTCACCCGTACCCGAGCTGAAATCGAGGAGACCGTCGTCGAGGTCTGTGACCTGTTTCCCCGGCTGGCGGAGCGGCGCCAGCAGCGCGGCGGCAGCCTGTCGGGCGGCGAGCAGCAGATGCTCGCGATCGGCCGCGCGATGATGTCGCGTCCCACGCTGCTGCTCCTCGACGAGCCGTCGCTCGGCCTGTCGCCGATCCTGGTGCAGCAGATCTTCGAGATCATCCGCGAGATCAACCGACAGGGGATCACGATCCTGCTGGTCGAGCAGAACGCGCTGCAGGCCCTCAACGTTGCCAATCGCGGGTACGTCATGCAGACCGGCCGGATCATCCTCGCGGACTCCGCCGCGAACCTCGCCGCCAACGAGCAGGTGCGCCAGGCCTACCTCGGCGAGATCTAGCCGCCCGTGCCCGGCGAGCCACCGCGACCGCCCCGTGACTATCGCCCGGACCTGCGACCGATGCTGATCCTTGGCCTGCTGCTGCTGGCCGTCCTGGTGGGCTGGCTCCTGCTCTCGCCGGTCCTGCTGCCGCCCGTCCGCTAGCGACGCGCGCGAGGTCAGCTCCGACGCGGCTCCCCGAATCCGGTCCCCGCCCCATACAGGACGAGGGCGACGCCGACGGCGGCGAGCGCCAGGCCCGGCGACCGATCCGGGACCGGCAGGTAGTTCACCGACCACAGCTCCCAGGCACGGTAGGCAAGGGCGGCGCCCGCGATCAGGCCGATCAGCAGGTAGACGGCAGGAGCGTCGAGCAGGAATCCCCACTGCCCCCGCATATAGCCGATGTCGAGCAGGACCAGCGCGGCCAGGGCGGCGCCGTAGATCACCACGCCGGGGCCCTCGAGCCCGATCCCGCTCGCGGCCGGGACGGTCACGCCAGCCACTGACTCGCCTCCAGCGCGCCACCACGGCAGGAAACCGGCGCCGATCATCGCCAGGCTGCCCAGCAGGATCAGCAGTCGGAAGCGGCCCGACCGCTCGCCCACGACGCGCTACTCGGTCGGGCCCGCTCCGTAGATCGAGGGCCGCAGCACCCCGACGTACGGCAGGTTCCGGTAGCGCTCGTCGTAGTCGAGCCCGTAGCCGATCACGAAACGGTCCGGAATGGTGAACCCGCGGTAGTCGATCTCGATCTCCGCCAACCGACGCGCTGGCTTGTCGAGCAGGCAGCAGACGCGCACAGATGCCGGGTGCCGTTCGGCGAGATAGCGAAGCAGGTAGTTGAGGGTGAGGCCGGTGTCGATGATGTCCTCGACCACGACGACGTCACGACCCTCGATCGAGCTGCTCAGATCCTTCAGGATCCGGACCTGTCCGCTCGACTCCGTGGCGGAGCCGTAGCTGCTCACCTCCATCAGGTCGACGTTGAGCGGGACGTCCATGGCGCGGATCAGGTCTGCGAGGAAGACGATCGAGCCCTTCAGCACGCTCACGAGCACCGGCGTGCGGCCGGCGTAGTCCGCTGCGAGCTGTGCCCCGAGGTCGCCAACCCGGGCCGAGATCTCATCTCCGGTCAGCAGGATCTCCTCCACGTCCTCGTGGATCGAGCGTGCCACCGCGCCCGCCGTGCCGGTCATCGGACCGCGCCGGCGCCGTTGGCGGCGGCGACATCGGTCAGGAAGTCGAGGCGTCCGTATTTGAGCATCAGCGCCTTGAAGTCACGCGCGTAGAAGAGCTTCACGCGGATCTCCGGATAGAGCTGACGGAGAAGCCGGAGCTTGCGGTTCTTCTTCCGGACGAGGGACTGCTTGAGCGTCGTCAGCTCGATGTAGAGGCCCACCTCGGGCAGGAAAAAATCGGGCGCGAACGACTCGACGACCGCGCCGCTGACGTTCCAGGAGATGGGGAAGAGGTCGGGTTCGTATTGCCATGGGACCCCGTAGTAGTCGAGGATCCTTGCCAGCTCCGCCTCGCTCTCGTGAGCGAAACGGCGTGGCAATTGCATCATGACCGTCGCCACGTGCCCTCGATCGTACGCCCGGGTGGGGCGGTCGGTCCCATGGAAAACGAGTATAGACTCGGGACTTATCCACAGGTCGGACGCTTTCCGCAGACTTGGTGGATAAAGGGCCTTGGCCCCGTCCAAGCCATCCTGCTACGGTGGTCTTCCTGCTTCTGGCGGCGACCGAGTACGGTAACTGCTGACTGCGCGGGGCCGATGCGAGAGCCGGCCGCGACACCGCCCGTCACCGGGAAGACCGAAAGGCCGCCGCGGGAGCATTTTCTTGTCATCCGCCGATGCCGCGCACGCCGCGCGCCTGGCGCTGGAACGCCTCTGGCCCAGAGAGGCCTTCTTCGACGTCCTCGAGCAGTACGTCGCGCTGCTTCTCGAGGCAAACGCGCGGATCAACCTGACACGCGTGGTCGAGCCGGAGGCGATCGCTCGCCTCCACCTGCTCGACGCGCTGGCCGCGCTTCCCCTGCTCGATGCGCTCGGGCCGACGCGCGCCGTCGACCTGGGCTCCGGCGGCGGGGTTCCGGGGCTGGCGCTGGCGATCGCGCGGCCGGGGATCGCCTGGACCCTCGTCGACTCGGTGGGCAAGAAGGCCGCGATTCTGTCGGGATTCGCCGATCGGCTGAGCCTCGAGAACGTGAGCGTCCGCGCCGAGCGCGTGGAGACGCTCGGACGAGATGCGGCCCATCGCGAGCGCTACGACGTCGTCACTGCCCGTGCATGCGCCCCGCTCCCCGTGCTTGTCGAGCTGGCTCTGCCGCTGCTGAAGCCGGGCGGCCAGCTGCTCGCCTGGAAGGGGCCACTGGCTGAGGACGACCCAGAGGTGCGTGCGGGCAACGGTGTTTCGCGGCTGCTCGGTGGCGGAGAGCCGCGCCTGGTCGACGCGGGACATGCGGCATTGGGCGGCCACCGCTTCGTGACGATCGACAAGCTCACTCCCACGCCGCCACGCTTCCCCCGGCGAGCGGGCGAGCCGGCCCGCCGTCCGCTCGGTTGAGGCCGGGGCGCATCGGTATACTCGGCAGCCCATGCGCATCGCTGTCCTGTCGGACATCCATAGCAATCTCGCCGCGCTCGAAGCGGTCCAGAACGACCTCCCGGCCATCGACGAGGTGTGGGCGCTCGGCGACATCGTCGGCTATGGCCCGCAACCCAACGAGGTGATTCGCAGCCTCCAGGCGATGGGGGCTCGTTCCGTGCTGGGCAACCACGACGGAGCCGCAATCGGCACGGTCGACCCGCGTGACTTCAATCCGGAGGCCGCGAAGGCGATCGCCTGGACCGCCACCGTGATCGACGACAACTCGCGCGCCTACCTGGCGACGCTGCCCGAGGTCCGCTGCGACGGGGAGCTGACCGCAGTGCACGGCTCCCCGCGCGACCCGGTCTGGGAGTACATCGTCTCGGCCTCGGTGGCCGCCGAGAATCTCGGCGCGTTCGAGACGAAGCTCTGCCTCTTCGGACATACGCACCTGCCGATCGTGTTTCGCGCCGGCGAGGGAGAGGTCGAGACGGTCCGGGCAGCGCCCCGCGAGCCGATCATGCTCGACGGCCAGCGGTGCCTCATCAACCCCGGCAGCGTCGGGCAGCCACGCGATGGGAATCCCGCGGCGTCGTATCTCCTCCTGGATCCGGAGAGTGGCAGCGTCGAGTTCCGGTCGCGTCGCGTACGAGGTCGAGCGCACACAGCGCCTGATCCAGGACGCGGACCTGCCGCCGCGGCTCGCTGAGCGCCTGGCCTACGGCCGATGACGGCGGGTTAGGATACCGCCGCTATGGTCTTTCGCCGTCGCCCAGAGAAGCCGGGCGGGCTGCTCGCCTTCGACCGGATCCTGCTGCCGCTCTCCGGCGGCGACGTCGATACCCCGGCGCTGAAGCTTGCCGCCATGCTCCTCGGCGGCCACGTCGGCGAGGCATCGCTGCTGCATGTCATCGAGGTGCCCTTCGACCGTCAGCTGGACATGCAGGACGACACGTCCCTGGCACGCGCAGAGCAGATTCTCCGAACCGCGGAGCAGTTCCTGGAGGAGCAGAAGATCGCTGTGCGGACCTCGACCGTGCAGGCGCGAGCCGCCGGAGCGGCGATCGTCGACGACGCGAACGAGTTTGACGCCGACCTGATCCTGATGGGGCTACGCTACAAGAAGCGTTTCGGCGGCCAGTGGGACGCCGGACGGACGGTCCCCTACGTGATGCGCAACTCGACCGCACCGGTGTGGTGCTTGCGGGCGGAGACGAAGGAGCTGGCTCAGACACCATGACCAGAGTGCTCATCATCGGCTGCGGCCGCGTCGGAGCCCGGACGGCGGTCGAGCTCGACGCACGCGGCCACGAGGTCACGGTCGTCGACGTGAACCCTCACGCCTTCAACCGGCTTCCCGCCAGCTTCGGTGGCGAGACGGTGCGCGGCAACGGGACCGATGAGGACGTGCTCCGAGGCGCGCGCACAGAACAGGCGGACTTGCTCATGGCCATGACCGAGGGCGACAACCGCAACGCATTGGCGGCGCAGCTGGGGAAGCACAGCTTCGGAGTCCCCCGGGTGATCGCCAAGATCAATGATCCGCTTCGCGCCGAGGCGTACCGCGCCCTTGGCCTGGAGACGATCTGCCGCACCGTGATCCTGGCTGATGCGCTCGTCGAGGCGGCCGAGCACGGCTTCGAGGCGACCGCCGACAGCTTCGTGCAGGCTGCCACGGCGGAACCCCTGCGCGGCGCGCCACCGGCCGGCACCCAGGCCGAGGACCACGCGCAGGCAGCGATCGCCGCGGAGCGCGATCAGACTCCGGCGGCAGAGTAGTCGTGTACGTCGTCGTCATCGGCGGAGGCAACGTCGGCTACTACCTCACCAAGGAGCTGCTGGTCGCAGGGCACGAGGTGGTGATGATCGAGGAGGAGCCGCGCCGCGCGCGGCAGATCGCCGACGAGCTGGGCAGCATCGTGGTCGCGAACGACGGCTGCGAGGGGCGCTACCAGGCGGAGGCCGGCATGGGGCGCGCGGACGTGGTGGCCGCCGTCACCGGCGACGACGCGGTGAACCTTGCCGCCTGCCAGGTCGCCAAGATGCGTTTCAACGTCCCGCGTGCCATCGCCCGCGTCAACGATCCGAAGAACGAGAAGCTGTTCCGGCAGCTGGCGATCGACGAGACGGTCAGTCCGACGCGCAGCATCCTGGGCGTGATCGAGCACGATATCCCGATTCACGACCTGCTCCATCTCGCGGAGCTGGAGGGCGGTGAGCTGCAGATCGTCGAGGCCCAGATCGACGCGGACTCACCGGCGGTTGGGAAGGAGCTGCGCGAGCTGGAGCTCCCCGAGGGAAGCACGATTGCGGTCCTGATCCGCGACGAGCACGCGGTGACCACCCGGCCGGATACCCGCCTGCGAAGCGGTGACAAGCTGCTGGCGGTGACCTCCGCGGAGCGCGAGGCGGAGCTGCGAGCCCTCCTCATCGGCGAGTGAGCCCCGCGCCGCCCGGCCGCGTGTTCGGGCTCGCGCTCGCGGGCTGGGGGCTCGGGGACCTCGCGCTCGGTCGACGCGCGGCGGGGATCGGCTGGCTGCTGGCGGAGGCGATCGGCGTGCTCATCGTCGCGGGCCTCACGGTGAGCCTGGCGGACACGACGCTGTACCTGGTCCCGTACCTCGCGGGGCTCGGCTTCATCGCGATCTGGGCGGTCCAGGCGATCTGGGCCTACCGCCGCGCGCAGCGCACCCACAGCGCGATCGCGCCGACCCCGGCCCGCTCGCCGGCGGCCGCGATCGCGTGGCTCGGCGCGCCGCTGCTGCTCTGGGGGACCGGCTTCTGGCTGGTTGCTGCCACCTCGGCGTCGCCCGCTGCGGCGGTGGACCGCTTCGTCCGAGACGGCGGCCTGTGCGCCGCGCTCTCTGCGTCCGCCACCTGCGCAGCGTCGTCCAACGTTCCGGGCGTGCGTGTCAGGCTGATCAGCCAGGACGCCACGGATGCAGTGGCGCTCGCGGAACGGGTCCGTTACGTCCCGCGCCAGTCACGGTTCCTGGGGATCTTCGAAGGCAGCGAGCTGGTGCCTGTCTCCATGGGTGATCTGCTCAACATCCGGATCGCCAGCGTCCGTGCGCCGACGCTTCTCGGAATCGACCTCGGAGCGCGCCAGTGGCGGATCGACGAGGTCATCCGCGAGGCGAAAACGCCCTAGACCTCCCGTTGCTCTGTCACATCTCTTGACAACGATACTGTCAATGATTATGGTCATGCGATGGATCGGCCTTTCGAAGACTCGTTCGTGAACCCGGTCGGCCGGCGCACCGTGGCATCCAACCGGGATGGCACGTCGAGTGCGTGAGGTCACCGGCACTCGGCGGCTGGTGCGCGATGCCGACCGCCGGGATCTCGAGCGCCCCCGGTATTTCATCAGCATCGCGGCTGAGCTGGCGAGCGTCCATCCGCGGACGCTGAGGATCTATGAAGAAGAGGGGCTCCTGTGCCCCCATCGTCGCAACAATCTGCGCCTCTACTCGGAGGCCGATATCGAGCGGGTGCGCGTCATCCGCTTTCTCACCCGACGCCAGGGGGTGAACCTGGCGGGCGTCAAAGTCATCTTTCAATTGGAAGCGCTCGGCAAGATCCAGGTCTACGAGCTGTTTGATGAAGCTGATGTCGAACCCGACGCAGAGGACGACGTGCAGGCAACCGCCGACGACCTCGATCTAAGGAGCACGTGAACCAAGTGGAAGACGAGACCAACAACGAGAACGAAACCCCGAGCGAGAACCTGGAGCGTGTCCAGGTGCTGCCGCTCGTTGCCCTGCGAGACACGGTGATCTTCCCCGAGATGATCGTTCCGTTGCAGGTTGGACGGGACCGCAGCGTACGAGCGCTCGACCGGGCGGTCCGCACGTCCCAGCCGGTCGCGCTGATCACCCAGCGCTCGAACGAGACCGAGGAGGTACAGCACGTCGACGAGCTGTACACGATCGGCACCCTCGCCAAGATCGCCCAGGTGATCCGCCTGCAGGACGGAACCATTCGAGCCATCGTGCAGGGCCAGCGTCGCGTTCGGCTGCTCGACCTTGTCCAGACCGACCCGCATCTCGAGGCCCGCATCGAGCTGGTCGACGATGACGATGCCAAGACCCTCGAGGTCGAGGCCCTGATGGCATCGGTCCAAGGGCAGATCGAGCAGTACGTCACGTCGGGCGCTTCAGTGCCGCCGGAAGTGGCCGTCGCCGCGCGGAACATCAGCGACGGCGGGTTGCTCGCCGACATGGTGGCCTACAGCCCGGACATGACGACCGAGCAGCGACAGGAGCTGCTCGAGACGGTCAACGTCCCGGAGCGGCTGCGCCTGGTGAGCCAGTTCCTGGCCAAGCAGATCGAAGTGCTTGAGCTCAAGGGCCGTATCCAGAGCGAGGTCAAGTCCGAGATGGACAAGACCCAGCGCGAGTACATCCTGCGCGAGCAGATGAAGGCCATTCAGAAGGAGCTCGGCGAGGACGATCCCGCGGTGGCGGAGGCGAGCGAGCTGCGCGAGCGAGTCGAGGCGTCGGCCATGCCGGACGAGGTCAAGGAGAAGGCCCTCAAAGAGGTCGACCGTCTGTCCCGGATTCCAAGCGCCAGCCCGGAGCAGGGTGTCATTCGCACCTACGTCGATTGGCTGGTGAGCCTGCCATGGGGCGTCCAGACCGATGACAACCTGGACCTCGACGAGTCGGAGAAGGTCCTCAACGAGGACCACTACGGACTGGAGAAGCCCAAGGAGCGGATCCTTGAGTACATGGCGGTGCGCAAGCTTGCCGAGAAGATCCGCTCACCGATCCTCCTCTTCGTCGGACCGCCCGGCGTTGGCAAGACGAGCCTCGGAAAGAGCATCGCCCGTGCGATGGGCCGCAAGTTCGTGCGGATGAGCCTCGGCGGCATCCACGACGAGGCCGAGATCCGCGGGCACCGGCGCACCTACATCGGCGCGCTCCCCGGCCGCGTCATCCAGAGCATCAAGACGGCGGGAAGCGCGAATCCGGTCTTCATGCTCGATGAGATCGACAAGGTCGGCATGGACTTCCGCGGCGATCCGTCATCGGCGCTGCTGGAGGTGCTCGACCCGGAGCAGAACAACAGCTTCCAGGACAACTACCTTGAGGTACCGTTCGACCTGTCGCGGGTTCTCTTTATCGCCACGGCGAACATGGTCGACACGATCCCACCCGCCCTGCGCGACCGGATGGAGATCATCCAGCTGCCTGGCTACACGCAGCTCGAGCGGCTGCGCATCGCCCAGCGTTTCCTGATGCCCAAGCAGCTCGAGAACCACGGCCTTACTGCCGAGCAGCTCGAGATCAGCGAGGAAGCGCTCGTCCGCCTCATCCAGGCCTTCACCCATGAGGCCGGGGTCCGCAATATGGAGCGCGAGATCGCCAACGTAGCGCGCAAGGTGGCGCGACGGGTCGCCGCCGACGCGTCGGTCAAGGTTGTCGTCAAGCCGGAGGACCTTGAGACCTACCTGGGTCCGGCTCGCTTCGATTACGGGGAGCTGGACGCCGAGGACCAGGTCGGCATGGCCACCGGATTGGTCGTCAGCGACGCGGGCGGTGACATCGTCCAGGTCGAGGCGACGAAGATGGACGGCAAGGACGAGTTCATCCTCACCGGCCAGCTGGGCGACGTCATGAAGGAGTCGGCGCGTGCCGGGATGTCGTACATCCGAGCGCGGACGAAGGAGCTCGGGATCGACCCGTCCGTCTTCGAGAAGCAGACCCTCCACATCCATGTCCCCGCGGGTGCCACGCCAAAGGACGGTCCGTCAGCCGGTGTCACGATGGCCACCGCCATGGCGTCACTGCTGACGGAACGACCCGTGCGCCGCGACCTGGCGATGACCGGCGAGATCACGCTGCGCGGACGTGTCCTGCCGATCGGGGGCCTGAAGTCGAAGCTGCTGGCCGCGCACCTGGCGGGCGTCAAGACGGTGCTCATCCCGCGGCGCAACGAGAAGGATCTCGTCGATGTGCCAGAGGAGGTGCGCACCCAGCTGCGCATCGTGCCGGTCGAGACGATGGACGAGGTGCTCGCCGAAGCGCTGATCGACAGCGCGAGGCCGGCCACCCGGATCAAGGCCGAGCGCGCGGAGCGCCAGCAGCGCGTCGGACGCCGGGCGACCCGGCGGCGTGCGCCGAAGCAGGAGGCGCCCATCGCGGCGACCAACAAGCCGGCGGACGTGGATCAGCCGGCGGCCGGCACCGCCTGAGCCGCAGTCGAGATGGAGTACAAGGACTACTACGAGGTCCTTGGCGTTCCGAAGACGGCGTCGGCGGGCGAGATCAAGAAGGCCTACCGACGCCTGGCGCGGGAGCTCCATCCCGACCGCAACCCTGCCGACGCCTCAGCCGAGAAGCGATTCAAGGATGTCAACGAGGCCCAGGCGGTCCTGCTCGACCCGGAGAAGCGCAAGCGCTACGACGAGCTGGGGGCTAACTGGCAGGCCTATGCACAACGCCGACTTCTCGGGTGCCGGCGCCAGCGACTGGGCCAACTTCGGTGGCGCCCCCGGCGGCACGCGCTGGACCTACCGGCGGGTGAACGCGGATGAGGTCGGTGGCTTCAGCGACTTCTTCCGTGAGTTCTTCGGCGGGGCAGGCGGCCAGGGATTCGGGGGCGCCGGTGGCCAGGAAGCGATCTTTGACTTCGGGGACCTCGGCAGTCTCGGGGGCCGGCAGCAATCTCGGGCGCCGGCGGCGGACGTCCGGGCCGAGGCCGAGCTGACGCTCGCCGAAGTGGCCCGCGGCACGGAGCGAATGGTCGACATCGGCGGCCGGCGCCTGCAGGTGAAGATCCCTGCCGGTGTGGCGGATGGCGCGCGAATCAAGCTGCGTGGCGGCGGGATGAGCGGCAACGGGACGAGCGGCGACCTGTACCTCACCGTGAGGGTGAAGCCGGATCCGCGCTTCGAGCGCGTCGGGGCGGACATTCGGACTGAGCTTCCGATCTCGCTGGAGGAAGCACTGCTGGGCGGCGACGTCGCCGTTCCCACCCCCACCGGCAAGGTGAAGCTGCGCGTCCGCCCCAACACGCAGAACGGGCAGGAGATCCGGCTCGCCGGGCGCGGGTTGCCCAAGCGCGGCGGCGAGAAGGGCGACCTCCTCGTGCGGGCGCGGGTCGTCCTGCCAAAGCTCGACGAGGCCTCGCGCGAGGACTTCGCGGCGTTCGTCAAGGCGCACCCACAGCCGGACCCCCGCACAAAGGTCCACTGAGGCGACATGCGGATCGAGCGCTTCACGCAGCGCGCCCAGCAGGCGATCCTCGAGGCGCAGCAGCTCGCCGAGGCGGAGGGCCATTCGCAGCTGGAGGCGGCGCATCTGCTGCTCACCCTGGTAGAGCAGCCCGATGGAGTCGTGCCATCCGTCCTCGAGCGCGGCGGCGCCGACCCGGCAGCAGTCGCGGGACAGCTCCGCGACGAGCTCGAGCGCCTTCCCAAAGTGCAGGGCGCATCGGCGCAGCTGACGCTGTCGAACGAGGCAAGGCGGATCCTGTCGGACTCGCATCCGATCGCGGAGCGGATGCATGATGACTACGTCAGCACGGAGCACCTCCTGCTGGCGATCCTCGAGGACCCCGCAGGGAGCAGCGCACAACGCGTCCTGCAGCAGGCCGGCCTGACGGCTGCATCGGTCCTGGAAGCACTGACGACGATCAGGGGTTCGCAACGCGTGACGAGCGAGAATCCGGAGGCGACCTACGAGGCGCTGGAGAAGTACGGCCGCGACCTCACCGATGCGGCGCGCCGCGGGCATCCTCGACCCGGTGATCGGCCGCGACGAGGAGATTCGGCGCGTCATCCAGGTGCTGAGCCGGCGGACGAAGAACAACCCGGTCCTGATTGGTGAGCCCGGCGTCGGCAAGACGGCGATTGCCGAGGGGCTGGCGCAGCGCATCGTCCGCGGCGACGTGCCCGAGGGGCTTCGCGACAAGCGGGTCGTGGCGCTCGATCTCGGGGCGCTGGTGGCGGGCGCGAAGTACCGCGGCGAGTTCGAGGAGCGCCTCAAGGCGGTGCTCAAGGAGATCGCGGACTCCGAGGGCCAGATCATCCTGTTCATTGACGAGCTGCACACCGTCGTCGGCGCCGGGGCGGCAGAGGGTTCGATGGACGCCTCGAACCTGCTGAAGCCGATGCTGGCGCGCGGGGAGCTGCACACCATTGGCGCCACCACGCTCGACGAGTACCGCAAGCACATCGAGAAGGACGCCGCGCTGGAGCGCCGCTTCCAGCCAGTCATCGTCGAGCCAGCCGAGCGTCGAGGACACGATCAGCATCCTTCGCGGCCTGCGGGAGCGCTACGAGGTCCATCACGGGGTCCGGATCACCGACTCTGCGCTGGTCGCCGCTGCGGTCCTCTCGGACCGCTACATCTCGCGGCGATTCCTGCCGGACAAGGCGATCGATCTCGTCGACGAGGCCGCCGCCCGCCTGCGGATGGAGATGGACTCGATGCCCGCCGAGCTCGATGAGATCGAGCGGCGCCGGACCCAGCTCGAGATTGAGCGTGAGGCACTCCGCAAGGAGAAGGACGACGCATCCCGTGCGCGCCTCGAGGCACTCGAGCGGGAGCTCGCTGACCTTCGAGAGCGCGGCGACGCGATGAAGGCTGCCTGGGAGAAAGAGAAGGAGGCCGTCCAGGGCATTCGCACGACGCGCGAAGAGCTCGAGCGGCTCACGCCGGAGATCGAGGCGGCGGAGCGCGCCGCGGACTTCGCTCGCGCGGCGGAGCTGAAGTACGGCCGCGCCACCGAGCTGCAGCAGAAGCTCGAGGCCGACGAGAAGCGGCTGCACGAGCTGAAGGCGGGCGGGACGCTGCTGCTCAAGGAAGAGGTCGAGGCGGACGACATCGCCGAGGTGGTCGCCCGCTGGACCGGGATCCCGGTCACGCGGCTGATGGAAGGCGAGACCGAGAAGCTGCTGAAGATGGAGGAGCGCCTGCATCGGCGCCTGGTCGGCCAGGAAGAGGCGGTCGTCGCCGTCTCCGATGCGATCCGCAGGGCACGAGCTGGTCTCAAGGATGCGAGGCGGCCGATCGGCTCATTCATCTTCCTTGGGCCGACCGGGGTGGGCAAGACGGAGCTGGCCCGCGCGCTCGCCGAGTTCCTGTTCGACGACGAGAACGCGATGGTGCGGATCGACATGAGCGAGTACATGGAGAAGTTCGCCGTGTCGCGCCTGGTTGGCGCGCCGCCGGGCTACGTGGGCTACGAGGAGGGCGGCCAGCTGACCGAAGCCGTCCGCCGCCGCCCGTACCAGGTGGTCCTCTTCGACGAGATCGAGAAGGCGCACCCGGACGTCTTTAACGTTCTGCTCCAGCTCCTCGACGATGGGCGGCTGACCGATTCCCAGGGTCGCACGGTCGACTTCAAGAACACGGTCCTCGATCATGACCTCGAACATCGGCTCAGCCCTGCTGGTCGAGGCCGCCGAGGCCGGCCCGCATGCCTTCGAGGGCGCCGCGGAACAGGTCCGCAGCTCGCTGCGCGACCATTTCCGCCCCGAGTTTCTGAACCGGGTCGACGAGATCATCGTCTTCCGCCCGCTTGACGCCGAGCAGCTCGCGGAGATCGTCGGGATGCTCGTCAAGACGTTCGAGAAGCGCCTCGCCGATGCCGGCCTCTCCCTGGAGATGACCGATGCCGCCCGCGAGCTCGTCGCGCGCGAGGGCTACGAGCCGGCGTACGGCGCCCGTCCTCTCAGGCGCGCGCTCCAGCGGCTGGTCGAGAACCCGCTCGCACGCCAGATCCTGGCCGGCGACTTCCTCCCCGGCGACAGGGTGCGCATCGATGCGCGCGACGGTCAGATCGTCTTCGAGAAGGCTGCGTTAGAGAGCGAGCCGGTGGCCCCGGGCGAAACCGCGGAGCCTGTCGCCACCGCCTGACGGGACGAGCTAGCGGTGCCGGCGGCGACGCCCGGCAGGCGTCGGCTTTGGTCGCTCGCGCACGTCCCGTCGCGGTGGGGGCACGAAGCGTTGGCGGCGGATCTCGTTGTTCGCGGCAGCGATGAGGGGCGGGAATTTCACGAAGCTTGCCCACGCCGCGACCGCCATACCGGGCAGGACGATGAGCAGCAGGAGCAGCAGCGGCACGTGGATCACGACCAGGAGCGGAACGATCCCCCAGGTGACGATGATCGCCCAGAAGATCCACTCGTGGAGGGCCAGGATCGCCGGGTAGCGGCGATAGCGCCGCTGGGCCGCGTTATAGACGCCAATCGAGCCCAGCGCGATGAGAAGGCCGCCAACCCACATGAGCGTGAACAGGTCGGGGAAGTTGATCGGGGTAAACGGGTCGAGCAGCTGGGACATCGGTCGCCGAGTCTAGCATCAGGATCCGGGTGGCACGCGGCACGGATCGGTCCGGTCGGGGAACTGCGCCTCCGCGGGCACGCAGGTGGATACCCAGACGACGTCTGCCGGCTCGTCGAGGCCCACGCTGCCCGCGACGAGCCCTTCTCGCATCTCGATCGTCTGCGGTGGGCGCTCGCTTTTCAGGCTGACGCGATTGATGTTTCCGTCGGCCGCCAGACCAGAGATCTCCGAATCCAAACGCGTGCCCTGCCACCGGCCGCGGAATGCCAAGCGCGGATCCGGCTTCACCCGTCCGCGGATCCACCGGGGTGATCGTGCCTCCCACCGCATCGAGGAGCCACATCACGTTCTCCTCGTGTCGTAACCGCGTCGCCCTGGCTCGCAAGGCCATCGTTCGGGATGACGAAGCCAGACTGCGTGAACGTCACCTTGCGCAGCACCTTGTCCACGCTCGGGTCGAACTCGATGAGCCGGCCCGCACCGCACTCGCAGATCCAGAGCTTATCGCCCACCGGCGTCAGGCCGCCAAGAGTCACGTCATGCGGAATCAGGTCCTGGTCGACCACGGTGTTCGTGTTCGGGTCGACCTGGAGCAGCTCACCGTCGTTGGTCAGGATCCAGATTGCCGTGCGGCTGATCGCCCAGTTGTCGAACCTGCCTGGAGGCTTGATGGTGGCGATGAGCCGACCGTTGATCGCACTTCTCCGCTCGATCAGGTCGTGCAGGAAGGACTCGTCGACCCGAGAGACCCAGATCGAGCCGAACGCAAACCGAACGCTCTGTGTCTCCGGTGGCCGGGGGAAGACCGCGGTCGCTGCGCCGGTCTGGATGTCGCGGCGAACGATCGAGATCGGGGTGACCTGCCAGAGCGTGCCGTCGACGACGGTGACGGGCGCGTCGCCACCGACGCTGACGTATCGGTCGCGGACCTCGGCCACCACCTTGGTGGTCTCCGGATCGATCTTCAGCATGGTGACCAGGGCCTCTGGGCTCGCGCTCGGCGCCGGGGAGGCCGGTCCCGCAATCAGCGGCCTCACGACGAGCGCCGCCAGGCCCGCCAGCGTTACCAACGCAAGCGCTCCCGCACCGGCCAGCAGTGGCGCGATCCGGCGCTTGCCCGGCCCCTCGGGTGTCAGGCGCGCGGCCGCCTGTTCGCGAGTCAGCGGCGGGGGAAGCGGCTCACCGTCGACCTCGCGCAGGCGGTAGAGGCGGAAGAGACCCGGAACGCCCCTCAACTCCGTCTCGTCCGAGGTGCCGAACTCCATTCCTCCACCGATCACCAGCTCTCGGACCGTGGCGGTGACGAGCACCTCTGCGGCTGCCGCTCGTGCCATGACCCGCGCCCCGATATGGGCCGCAATGCCTCCGGGCGGCCGTCGATCCGCTCCAGCTCGCCGGTGTGCAGCCCGGACCGCACGTCGAGCCCGACGCCGTGGGCGGCCACAAGGATCGCGGCGGCGGCGCGGACCGCGTCCGCGGGCCGATCGAAGGTGGCAAAGAAGCCATCGCCGGCGGTGTCCTGCTCGTGGCCGCGATACCGCCGCAGCTGCTCCCGCACCCGGCGGCGAAACGCGCCGAGGAGCTCACGCCAGCGGCGATCCCCCACCTCGCCGGCGACGTGGGTCGAATCGACGATGTCCAGGAAGAGGACCGTCGCCAGACGCCGCTCGGATCGGCGACCAGCCATGCGGCGGAGTATGGCCACGGCCGAGCGCGAAGACAATGCACGAGAGCGAGAAGACAATCGCGAGAGCGTGGGCGTGATGCACAAAGGCATCGGTATAATCGGACGCCCGGAAGGCGCCCAGCCCCCGCCCACCCAGAAGAGGTCGTCTATTGCGCGCCCTGCTCTCAGTCAGTGACCGCGAGGGGATCGTAGAGCTCGCACGCGGCCTGATCGAGGCGGGGATCGAGTGCTTCGCCACCGACGGCACTCGCGCGCACCTGGCCGAGGCCGGAATCGAGGTCAAGGCCATCGCCGAGGTGACCGAGGCCGCCGAGATCCTTGGCGGGCGGGTGAAGACGCTTCACCCCAAGATCTTTGCCGGGCTCCTTGCCCGCCGCGATCAGCCCGACCACCTCGCCCAGCTGGCCGAGCACGGGATCGAGCAGATCGACATCGTCGTGGTCAACCTCTACCCGTTCGCCCAGACCGTCCAGAAGCCGGGACGACGCTGGACCAGGCGCTCGACCAGATCGACATCGGCGGCGTCGCCCTCCTGCGGGCGGCCGCCAAGAACTTCCCCGGCGTCGCGGCGGTGAGCAGCCCGACCCAGTACGCATCGGTCCTGCGAGACATCAAGTCGCTCGGCTCGGTCAGCCCCGAGACCCGCCAGAAGCTGGGCGGCGAGGCGTTCGCTCTGACCGCCGCGTATGACGCGCAGATCGCCAGCTACCTGAACCAGCAGGCCGGCAGCCTCTTCCCGAGCAGGCTCACCCTGGTCGTCGAGAAGAAGGCGGATCTGCGCTACGGCGAGAACCCACACCAGCTGGGCGCCTTCTATGCCGATCCGGGCTACCGCGGCGCACTCCATCGCCAGCGCCCGGCAGATCGCCGGCAAGGACCTGTGCTTCAACAACCTGCTCGACCTCGACGCCGCCTGGTCGATCGCCAGCGACTTCAAGACCCCGACCGTGACTCATCGTCAAGCACGGCAATCCCTGTGGCCTGGCGAGCGTCGTCGACCTGGCCGAGGCGTTCCGCCTTGCGCTCGAGGGCGACAGCGTCTCGGCGTATGGCGGGATCATCGGCGCCAACCGGATCGTGGACGACGCGACCGCACGAGCCATCCGGCCGGGATTCTTCGAGGCGATCGTGGCACCGGGCTTCACGCCCGAGGCCCTCGAGATCCTGCGCACCAAGAAGGGCTTCGAGATCATCGAGGTGCCGCCAGGCCGAGGAAGAGGGCCAGGAGCTCGGGATCGGCAACTTCGACTTCAAGCGGATCGGCGGCGGGCTGCTGGTCCAGACCTTCGACAACCTGGAGGAGGACCGCAACAAGCTCCAGGTGGTGACCCAGCGCAGGCCAACCCTCGACGAGCTGACCGACCTCCTGTTCGCGTGGCGGGCGGTGCGGCATGTGAAGAGCAACTCGATCGTGCTCGCCAAGAAGCCACGCCATGGTCGGCATGGGCGCCGGCCAGCCGTCACGGGTCGTGAGCGTCGAGGTCGCCCTGCGCAAGGCCGGCGAGCGAGCGCCCCTGTCCGTGATGGCCAGCGACGCCTACTTCCCCTTCCCGGATGGAATCCAGATCGCGGCCCAGGCCGGGGTGACGGCCATCATCCAGCCCGGCGGCAGCATTCGCGACGAGATGGCGATCGAGGTCGCGGATCGGCATCACATGGCGATGGTCTTCACCGGGCGCCGTCACTTCAAGCATTGACCGATGGACAAGCTGATCACCGTCGATGCGGTCGCGGCCACGGAGGCCGGCGCCATCGCCGCGGCGCGGCTCATGGGACGCGGCGACCGGATGGGCGCCGACCGGGCCGCCGTCGAGGCGATGCGCAAGGCCATGGACGAGGCCGACATCAGCGGCACGATCGTCATCGGCGAGGGCGAGCGCGACGAGGCGCCGATGCTCTACATCGGTGAGCAGGTCGGCAACCCGGACGCCGCGACCATCGGTCGACATCGCGGTCGACCCGCTGGAGGGGACCAACCTGGTCGCCACCGGATCGCCGAACGCCACCGCCGTGCTGGCCGCCGCCGAGCCGGGCGGCCTGATGCACGCGCCCGACACCTACCTCCGAGAAGCTGATCGTCGGGCCGCAGGTCGGCGGGCAGGTCTCGCATCGACGACCCGATCGACAAGACCATGGCGACCATCGCGCGAGCGCCTGGGGCGCGACCCTTCGACATCACCGTCGTGATCCTCGACCGCGACGCGCCACGAGGACGCTGATCCAGCGAGGTCCGCGCAGGCCGGTGCCCGGATCAAGCTCATCGGCGACGGCGACCTGACTGCCGGCATCTCGCGTCGCGGTCTCGGGCACCGGCGTGCATGCGGTGATGGGCACCGGCGGCGCGCCGGAGGGCGTGCTGACCGCGGCCGCGCTCAAATGCCTGGGCGGCGAGATCCAGGCGCAGTTCCGCTGGCGCTGCGACGAGGAGAAGGAGCGCGCGCGGAGGATGGGCGTCGACGTCGACGACACCGAGCGCGTCTACATGACCGATGACCTCGCACCCGGCGAGAACGTCGTCTTCGCCGCCACCGGCGTGACCGACGGCGAGCTCCTCCGCGGCGTCCGCTTCTTCGGCGGCGGCGCGCGCACCCACTCGCTGCTGATGAGCCACTCGCCGTGGCATCGTCCGATTCATCGACACCGTCCACATGTGGGACTACCACAACCCGCCCAAGGTCCGCCTGTAGCCAGGCGGGGGGAGGGTAATTCCCGGTCTGGCACGGTAGGCTGCCCGGCGTGGTACACCGACGTCGTCGCGGCCGCCACCTCACCCCGACGTCCTGACGCCAACCGAATGGACGGTGCTCGACCTGGTGAGGCACGGGATGAGTCGCCGGACGATCGCTCAGCGGCGGGGCGTGAGCCTCGACGCGGTCAAGTACCACGTGCAGAACATCGCCGGCAAACTCGGAGTGCCAGGAGTCGCGGAGCTGCGCAATGGCCCGGCTTTCCCGCAACCAGCCGGCTGAACGAACGAAAGGGGCAACCGATGACCACCGAGACGCAACGCCTCGAGCTCGAGCGAATCGGCCAGGTGTCGCTCTACATCCGAGACGTGGCGCGCGCGGAGGCCTTCTACGGCGAAGTGCTGGGCCTGCGGCACGTATTCACCTTCGGAGATCTCGCCTTCTTCGACTGCGGCGGAACGCGGATCTACCTGCACCGCGTCGACGAGGAGAAATGGCGCGCCGGCTCAATCCTCTACTTTGCCGTGCCAGAGATTCGGGCCGCGCACGAGGCGCTGCTCGCCAGGGGCGTCAGCTTCCAGGGCGCGCCACACATGATCTTCGAGGACGACGACACCAAAGCCCAGGAATGGATGGCGTTCTTCGAGGACGGCGAGGGCAACGTGCTGGCCCTGATGTCGCGCCTCGAGCCGGGCTGATGGAACCCGGCGGCGTGCGCGGGCTCTCGCTCTCTAGTGAATCCTATCCGCCCAGCTGGCATCCCCGACGCGCTCAACCTCCTGCTGCGCCACGGTGGCGAGCAGATCGGCGACGGTCACGTCCTGGCGGAGATCCGCGCAGTCGCGCCACGGAAGGAGCCCGGGGTCGATCTCGGCCAGCGGCTCGAGGACGAAGCGTCGCTCCGGCAGGCGGGGGTGCGGAACGATCAGGTCGAGCTCAGGATCCTCGACACAGCGACCATCGATGGCCAACAGGTCCAAGTCGATGATGCGGGGACCGTAGCGAGCGCCGTGCGGGTCGCGGCCCATCGACAGCTCGACGCGCTTCAGCTCGAACAGCAGCTCGACCGGCTCGAGATCGGTCTCAAGCTCCATTGCTGCGTTCAGAAACCGCGGCTGGTCAAGCATGTCCCGCGGAGCTGTTTCGTAAAGGGACGAGGTGCGCACCACGTGGCCAATCTGGCGCATCTCGGCCGCGACCGCGGCAAACGAAGCGGCCGGGTCCCCGAGATTCCCACCAAGGCCGATGAAGGCGCGCATGCGATCCCGACTGTAGAGCATCGGACCGGCTCGGTTGGTAATGGTCCGGTAAGCAGTGGGGCGGTAGAGTGTGCGTTCGCCGCTGCCCTCGGTGAAGCAGGTCAGCTCAGCGGCGTTCCTGGGTTGCACTGCGGAGCCGCGCCCACCCGATGTCGGATAACCAGAACAGCTACCCGCTGATCCATAACAAGGTCACGTCGCCTCACTACGTCACGCCCACTCTTCGCCGCGCGCGGCTCCTCGACTGGCTCATCTCTCACTCGACGTGCCGGGCGCTGGTGCTCGCTGCGGACGCGGGCTATGGGAAGACGACGCTCCTCTGGCAATGGGAGCGCGAGGCCGCATTCCCGTGCTACTGGTACAAGCTCGACCGGAACGACCGCGACTGGACGCTGCATGTCAGGTATCTGATCGAGGCGATCAGCCAGAGGCATCCCGGCTTCGGGGCCAAGACGAGCAGCATGCTCCGCCAGCTCGGTGGTCCGGCGTCAAGCCGGCCAGGCGTTGCGGCGTTCCTCCTCGGCGAGATGCACGAGCGGCTGAGGGAGCCATGCACGTTCATCGTCGATGATTGGCAGTTCGTCAACAGCGTCACCGAGGTCCGCGGCCTCTGGAACCAGATCCTGCGGGACGCACCGCCGACATGCCGCTTCGTCTTCGCATCGCGCGTACGGCCGCGCCTCCAGTTCGCTCGCTTCAAGACGCACAGCGGCTACGCACAGCTCGGGACCGATGCGCTGCGCATGACCGACGGAGAGATCGAGTGAGCTCTTCCGAGACGTCTACAACGATCCGCTCGATGCGAACGAGCTTGCGGAGCTTGAACGACGGACCGAGGGCTGGGCTGCGAGCCTCCAGCTGATCGAGGTATCACTCCGTGAGCGCCTGAACGCCGACGATCGAAGCACATTCATCCGATCGATCACAGCGACGACTGACAGCGACCTCTTCGCCTTCCTGGCAGAGGAGGTCCTCGATCAGCAGACGGATGAAACGCGCAATTTCCTGCTCACCACCTCGATCCTGCAGCAGATCACCCCAGACCTCGCGGAGCGCCTCGCCGGCATCCATGAGGGCGCGCGACGCCTGCTCGAGCTCGAGCACAGCGGGCTGTTCACGTATCGGCTTGACGAGAGCGCGATATCGGTACCACGGCCTCTTCCGAGACTTCCTGGAGCGCCGGCTGCGGCTGGAGCGCAGCGAGGCGGAGGTGCTCGGGCTCCACATCCACGCGGCCTCCTATTTCGAAACGACGGAGCGCTGGCCGGAGGCCATCCACCACTACTTGAAGGCTGGGCTGAAGCGGCAGGCCGCCCGGCTGATCGCTCGCTATGGCGAAGATGTCGTCGCCGGTGGCCAGATCGGCCTCATCGATGAGTGGATCGAGCAGCTGCCAGGGCAGGCTGTCAAGGAGAACGCACGGCTTAGCCTGCTGAGCGGCGAGGCGCTCGGCATGCGCGGCGAATGGAGCGCGGCGCTCGCGGCCCTGCAACGGTCGCGCGAATATTTCTCACGGAAAGGCGACCGAAGGCTCATGGCGCTGGCCTGTTTGAAGCTCAGCACCGTCCACCACGTGAAGGGAGATCCCGACACGGCGAGTGCAATGGCAACGGAGGGTTTGAGTCTCGTTCCAGACGACGATCGGGTCACGCGGCTGCGCCTTGAGGGCAACCTTCTCATCAGCTCGCGCTGGCAACGCGAGTCGGTCGACGAGCTCAAGGTGACGTGCAACCGAATCGTTGCGGAGGCTGCGTCGATGGGCCTTGATCACTTCGCGGCCATCGGCCTGCATAACCTCGGAATACTCCATCGCGAGTCAGGACGCCTGACAGAGAGCCTCGCGGTCCTTGAGCGCGCATGGCGCATCTGGCAGCTGAGCAGTCCCAGCAGCCCCTTCGCAGACAACATGCGAGCTTGTAGCGACCCTACTATGATCGGGGATGTTGACCGAGCCCAGCAAGTCGCGCAGGCAGGGATGGCGATGACTGCTCCGTGGCCGCGGCCGCATCTCGAGGCTCTCTACGGACAGGCGCTCGTCCACGTGAATAGGGAGCACTATCAGGAGGCTGTCGACCTCCTCCGGCCATTCGTTGAATCAGAGCAGGATTATGGTCACGCGTCCGAGTTCTGCTCATCGCTGTTGCTCGAACTCATGATCCTTTTGGATCGACCACCGCACGAGCTGCGGGCAATCGCGAAGCTCATGCAAGCGCGACACTTGGATCCGCGCATGGGCGGTCAGTCGCTCACAGCCCTCTCACTCGCTGCTCACGCTGCGCAAGAATGTGGCAAGGACTGCGCGGCTGAGGCGCGACTTAGGCTAACTGAATGGGACCGGCGCGGGGCGATCGCGGCCGCTCTCACCGGGTATGTGAAGCTAGGAGTTCTGGAGCTAGACCACCGCCGAGCGGGCGCCGGACGCACGGCCGTCCAAATTCTATCGCGGGCGGCCGACTTCGGACTGGCGCGAACATTGCGACCCTGGTTCCGTCGGTATTCGCGCCATGCGCGCGCACTCGCGAATTCGGTTGGCGGAATTGAGGTTCTGATCGCCCTTCTGGAGGATGAGCCAGACCACTGGCGGCGCCCGCTAACGGAGGTCCTGGAGCATTTGCCATCAAAACCGCGAACGATGCTGCTTGGGGCCCTACTGCGAAACGGCAACCGAGAGCTCACCGAACGCCTGCGCACTATCCCCGGAGAGGACATAGCAGACGCCTACCGGCAACTCGTCCACCAGCAGGCTCCGCGCCTCTTTGTTCGATCTTTCGGCTCGTTGGCCATTCACCGAGGCGGCTGGCACGGTCCACTTGTGCACGTGCGGAAGCGGCGTTTGCGATCGCTTCTCGCGGTCCTGGTGGCCCACACCGGCCAAACTCTCACCCGCGACATGGTCCTTGATCTCCTCTGGCCGGATGCCGATCCGGCAGCTGCCATAAATAGCCTCAACCAGACCGTATTCCAGCTGCGACGACTTCTGGATCCCGCCTACAGAGATGGCCGGAGTCCGCTCTATCTGATCTCCAACTCCGAGGCGGTGCAATTCAACTCGGACCTGGTGCGAACCGATCTGAGCGAGTTTCGTCGCCTCGCGGCTCGCTTGGCGGCCTCTCCCGAGGGGACTCCGGCAGCGGAGGGCGTCCTAGATCTGATCCGTGGTGAGTTCCTAAGCGACGTGCGCTATGAGGACTGGGCATGGAATCTCGCGACAGTGGTCCACAACGAAGTTAGAGCGGTCCTCATGCCAATCGCGGCCGGATTCGTCCGCGCTGACCGGCCAGAGTTAGGTGTGCGGGCTGCATGCGCGCTAGTGAGTCTCGATCCACTCGACGAGACCGCGCAAATAGCCGTGGCCGAGCGACTATCGGCGACGGGCCGGCGCGCTGCCGGCCGCGAGTCCCTGATCCAGTTCGCCCGCCGTGCGAGGGAAGAACTCGATGAGGAGCCATCGGACGCGTTGGCAGCGGCGATGAAAAGGGTAGGCGTCAAGTCGTCTGTCCATAAAGAGTTGACTACGGCAGACCGAAATCCTGCAAGGGCTTGACTTATCGGGTTAAGGCAAGTTAAGGTGGGTCCTCGGCAGTACCGAAGTACTACTCCGGTCCTGCAAGCAGATCCGTGGGTGCGTTGAGTCGTCGGCCGAATGTGGGCACTTAGGCAGGCGAGGAGCAGTTAGTGCAACCGACCATCCCGATCGGGAGAGTCGGTTGTTAGGTTGGTACGGAAGAGGGCACCTTCTGATGGCAAGAGATTTGGTTAAGGGCTGGTAAACAGCTCAGAGAAGAGCACATGCGCGACCTTTTGAAGCGTTACGCGGCTGTGCTAGCGGCCCTTTGAGGGCTCGTTACCCTGGCAATTGCTGGGGGCGCAAGCTTCAGGGGCTGGTAGGCGAGGCCATGGTAGACTCCCGGTCCTCACCCGCAGTAGGGTGATCGTGACCGGTGAATGCTAGCGTCCGACGCCTGATCGTCTTAACTGTAGCCGCCGCGATCGTCGCCATCGCGGCGGCTACTTTTCGGTTCCCCGTCGACCAGAAATCCGGGCTCTTGGCCTTCGCTCTTCTGGACGGCCTTACGCTGATCGGCGGCGCCCTGCCGGTTCGGCTGCCGCAGGGGACGGTCGTCTCGGTGAGCTGCGCCCCGATGCTCGCAGCGATCGTACTTGGCGGGCCGCTCGCGGCCGCGATCGTCGACTGCGATTGGCTCATCCGACTCGCGCGAGGTCCGCGGTCAAGTCCCTTGGTACGGGACTCTCGTTCAACCATTCGTCGGCTGTCGGGTCGCTGATTCTGGTCGGGTGCTTGTCTATGAGTGGTGTTCGAGCGGCTAGTCCCGACACCGCGCCATGCCAAGGCGAATCATTGCATTCATCGGGCTGATCGCTGGCGAGCGGCGTCTTTTACCTTCTGAACTGGACGCTTGCGGTCGTGGCCGTCAGCGTTCGTACCGGCTCGGCTCTGCGAACAATCTGGGCACAGGACCTTAGCGGCGGTTGCGGTCGAGCCTCGTCGGCCTGGCACCACTGGGCTGGCTCATGGCGCAGATCTTCATGCTCCCCGACGGCGTGGGCTGGTGGGCGACGACGCTGTTCCTGGTCCCGCTGTTCACGACGCGGCTGGCCTACCACCGCTATCGTCGAGACCAGGGAGCTCTTCGAGCAGACCATCGGGGCGCTGGCCAACGCGGTCGACGCGCGGGATCGGTACACGCGAGGCCACTCGACGCGGGTGAGCCGCATCGCGGAGGCGATGTGCCGGGTCATGCGCGTGCCCGAGCCGCAGATCGAGAAGATCAAGTGGGCCGGGCTGCTTCATGACGTCGGCAAGATCGGCATCCGCGACAGCATCCTGCTCAAGGACGGACCGCTCGACCGCGAGGAGCGGATGCTCATGAACCAGCACCCGACGATCGGTGCGGAGATCGTGGCGCCGGCCCGTCAGCTCCACGAAGAGGCGCCGCTGATCCGACTGCACCACGAGTGGTTCAACGGCTCCGGCTATCCCGACGGCGTGGAAGCGCTCGACATCCCCCTGCGGCGCGCGGATCCTGGGCGTGGCCGATGCCTACGAGGCGATGACCTCCTCGCGTCCGTACCGCAAGACGCCGCTCAGCCACGAGATGCGATCGGCGAGCTGAGAAGTACTCGCGGGATCCAGTTCGACCCGGAGATCGTGCCGATCCTGATCGGCCTCGACCGCGAGCATCCTCGACCGCCGGCCGGAGCGCGACGACGAGCTGCCGACCATGCTGCACGCCGGACCCGCGCGACGAGGGCGGCGCGGACGACCGCCGGTATCGCCGCGACCGTCGAGGAGCCGCGCGACCGACCGCGCACCACACCACGCCGAGGCCAACGCTCGCCTCCGACGATGTTTCTTAGCGCCGTCGTCCTGGCGCTGATCGTCGGGAGCGCTTGCCGGGGGCGGTTTCCCCCGCCTCGCCGAGCTGCGACTGCGCTGGCTGCGCTCCTGGGCGTCGCGCTCGCGCTCCGCTTGGGCGGGACTTGCCTGATTCGTCCGGACAGCATGCCGATCCCGCTGGGCTCGGCATTTATCCTGGCCTACGTCCTGATCTTCGTCTGGCTGTGGCGCAACTGGACGGTGCCGGGCCTCCAGATCGCATCGGTCGGCATTGCGGCTGAACACGCTGGCGGTGGTTCTCAACGGCGGTCAGATGCCGATCTGGTGGCGCCGCCTTCAGCGCCGCGGGATTCTCGCCCGATGCGATTTCCGCCGATTCCTTTCATCGCTGCTGCCGACCGAGCGGCTGGCCGACTTCGTGGCGCACGGCGGCCTCTTCGGCGACGTGATCCCGATTCCCGCTCCCGGTCATCCGCGACGTCGTCAGCCTCGGCGACGTCCTCCTCTCCCTCGGGATCTTCTGGGCGATCGTCTATTCGATGACCCGTCCGGGCGCCTACCGGCACGCGGCGCTCGTCTTCGGCGGCGCGGCCAGCCGACCCGCGTTCCTGACCTCGGGCGCCTTCGGTTCAGGCATCCCCTACGCGCTCCCGGGCCGGAAGGAGAAGCGGTGCAGAGCGAGCACCGCACGGCCCCTCGCTGTACCTGCGCCTGGCCCGCAATCGCCATTTCGCGTTGCTCTGGGTGGGGCAGGCGGTCAGCCTCTTCGGGGACCGGATTCACTATGTCGCGCTCGCGTTTCTCGTGACATCCCGCGGCACGCCGCTCGAGCTCGGGATCACGTTCGCCGCGACGGCGGTGCCGAACGTCCTCCTGGGCCCGCTCGCCGGTGCGCTGGTCGACCGTTGGGACCGTCGCCGCACGATGATCGTCTGCGACCTCGCTGCGCGCCGCCATCGTGCTCAGCGTGCCGTTCGCGATCGAGATCAACATCCTGCTCGTCTACCTGGCCGCCTTTGCGATCGCCACGGTGACCCTCCTCTTCCGCCCGGCCAAGACCGCGGTCGTGCCCCAGATCGTGGGCGAGGGCGATCTCGTGACGGCCAACTCTGCGATCTCGGTCGCCGAGACCGCGGCGGACCTGTTCGGCCTGCCGCTGGCGGCGGTGATCGTGGCCTCGCTGAGCGGAATCATCGAGGCGGCATTCGTGCTCGACAGCGCCACCTACCTGGTATCCGCGATCCTCATCGGCCTGATGGTCGTGGCGCGCCAGGAGGAGACGTTGACGCCGTTCAGCGTCCGCGCCATCTGGAGCGAGATGGCCGAGGGCTGGAATTTCCTCCATCGGCAGGCCGAGCTGTTCGCCAACACCGTGATCACCACGCTGGCGCAGATCGCGTTCGGGGCAGAGATCGTGCTCGCGATCCTGTACGCGGAGAAGGTGCTCGACACCAGCCGGATCGGCTATCCGCAGAACTACGGCCTGCTGCTGGCGGCGGTGGGCCTCGGCAGCGTCGTTGGCGGCGTGGCGATGGGCTGGATCGGCGATCGCCTGCCGAAGGGCCCGCTCACCATCGCCGGCCTGGTCGGCATGGGCGTGTGCCTGGTCGCCGTCGGCTTCGTCCAGGATCCGTACGTCGCGATCGGCCTCTTCTTCCTCACCGGCGCGACGAACATGCTCTTCCTGATCCCGACCATCACCCTGTTCCAGCAGCGCACCCCGCAGCGGCTGATGGGAAGGGTAGTGTCGAGCCGCCAGGCGCTCGTCTTCGGCGTGATGGCGGCCTCGATGGCGGTCTCCGGCTGGCTGGCGGGGATCATCGGTCCGGCGCCGGTGCTGGCCATCGGCGGGGCAATCTGCGCCCTGGCTGGCCTATCGGGATGGCCCTGCCGGCCATGCGCCAGGCTCGCTGAGCGATCTGGTACCCTTCGCCGCGCCGTGGGAGTGTTTGACGTTGCTGTCGTCGTGCTCGCCGTCGGCGTCTGCGGGTCGCTCGGCCTGCTTGCCTGGACGCTTGGCGTTGGCTCGGAGGCGACCATCGCGCGAGCGCGCCGAGAGGTGAATGCGGCACGGGCGCGCTCGCTGACGCTGAGGCGCGAGTGGCTGCGAGATCCGCTGCGATCCACAGCCGCCCTGGCCCGCGTGCAAGGAGACCGATGACCGACAAGCCGCGCGACCCTGGGTATCGCGGGTCGCTGCCTCCCCGGGTCGACCGCCTTGCGCGACCCTGGGTGCTGACCGTCCTCGCCATGTTCATCCTGATCTTCGTGCTGGCCCTCGCGGGAATCCCATCGCGCCTGATCCCGCAGCCGTCCGGCGTGCCGCTGCCCAGCGTTCCCGCCCCGTCGGAATCGGCCGCACCCTCGGGGTCTGGCTGAGCGGCTCGCGGGCTCCCGGCATTTGTACGCTAAGCGGACGCCTGGGCTATAGTGACGGCTCCCAAACGCGGTACTCCATGAGAAACACGCTTGCCTGACAAACGCTCGGTGCTGGTCGTCGACGACGACGCGGACCTTCGCTCCCTGCTCGAGGACCTGCTCGAAGGGCGAGGGCTACCGCGTCCGTCACGCGCCGACCGGGGCGGAGGCGCTCGAGGCCGTCGAGGCCGAGCGCCCGGATCTCGTCATGATGGACGTCAAGCTCCCCGACGAGGACGGGCTTGCAGTGCTGAAACGGCTCAAGCAGGCCCACGCCGAGCTGGAAGTCATCGTGATGACGGCCTTCGGCGGCAGCTCGACCGCCATCAAGGCCATGGAGCAGGGCGCGTACGACTACGTCACCAAGCCGTTCGAGATCGACGACCTCCTCGCAACGCTGAAGCGCGTCTTCGAGCACCAGGACATGGCCAACGAGGTCGCACGCTGCGCCTGGAGCTCGGAAAGAGCACCGCGACGCGCGAGCGGATCGTTGGCAACTCGAAGCCGATGATGGAGGTCTACAAGCTCATCGGCAAGGTGGCCTCCTCCGACGCCACCGTGCTCATCACCGGGGAGTCCGGCACCGGCAAGGAGCTGGTCGCGCGAGGCGCTCCACAAGGCGAGCAAGCGCAACCCGTTCCCGCTCGTCAAGGTCAACTGCGCGGCGCTGCCCGAGAGCCTGCTCGAGACCGAGCTGTTCGGCCATGAGAAGGGCTCGTTCACCGGCGCGATCGACCATGCGCAAGGGCCGATTCGAGACCGCGAACAAGGGGACGATCTTCCTCGACGAGATCGGCGACGATGACGCTCGGCACCCAGACGAAGCTCCTCCGCATCCTGCAGGAGCGGGAGTTCGAGCGGATCGGCGCCAACACCGCGATCAAGATCGACATCCGGGTCATCGCCGCCACCAACCGCAACCTTGCCGACGAGGTCAACGCCAGCCGGTTCCGCGAGGACCTCTACTACCGGCTCAACGTCATCCATATCGACATGCCGCCGCTGCGCGAGCGGATGGAGGACATCCCCCAGCTGGTCGAGCACTTCCTGGTCAAGTACCGATTCGGTCCCGGGGAGATCCCCACCTCGATCACGGAGGAGGCGCTGGCGCGCCTGACCGCGTACGACTGGCCGGGCAACGTGCGTGAGCTCGAGAACGCGATCGAGCGAGCCGTGGTGCTCTCGCGAGGCAACCCGATCCGGGTCGACCACCTGCCCTTCGTCGACAAGCGCGAGACGCGCAACCGCGAGCTGCTTTCCGCCCGCCGGGCACGCGGCGATGCCGAGGCCTCGGCCGAGCGGCTTGCCGACGACGGGGAGCTCAACGGCAACGGTGCCGGGGCTGATGCAGATCGCAACGAAGCGGCGGCCCTTGGCGGCGGATCCTTCAAGGACGAAGTGGCCACGCTGGAGAAGCGGCTGATCCTCGAGGCGCTGGAGCGGAGCGGCGGCAATCGGTCGAAGGCCGCAGAGGAGCTGGGAATCTATCGGCGCCTGCTCTACGCCAAGATGAAGGAATACGGGCTGGGGGAGTAGCCCGGGGCCCGGTGGTATCCTTCTTGCCACTTCTGGCAGCAAAGACACGAGGGTCGACGCGCATGTTCAGTCGCGTACGGATCGCAATCCGCTTCTTCTTCGTCGGCCTCGCGGTCGGCGTCCTGCTGGCGCCGCGCCGAGGCAGCGAGACGCGCCGGCTGCTCCGCGCCCGCGCGGATCGGCTGCTGAATGACGTCCTCGACGCAGCCACCCTGGGCACCTATGAGTCGGGCGCAGACGTGGCCGACGAGCTCGGTGACGACGCGTCGAAGCCCGGTCCGCGCAACGGCCGGTCACGGACACGGGCGGGGAGCCCAAGCGCGACCCCAAGTGCCGCGCAAGCGTGACCTGACCGCCATCTCCGCCGAGCTCACCCAGCGGCCCCGTCCTCGCGACGCGGCCGCTTTCGTTTGACCTACCGATGCGCTGGCGACGCCTCCGCCCGAATCGCGCACCGAGCAGCGAGGAGTCGGCGACTCGCGATCGGGAGCGGATGGTGGCCGAGCAGCTCGAATCGCGCGGCCTCCACGACGAGGAGCTGCTGAGCGCGTTCCGCGCCGTGCCCCGCCACCGCTTCGTGGAGTCGGACGAGGCGTACGGGGACCGGGCGCTGCCCGTCGGATCGGGGCAGACGATCTCGCAGCCGTACGTGGTGGCGCGGATGACCGCAGCGGCTCGGCCGCCCAGCGGGTGGCAGGGCGCCAGGGTGCTCGAGATCGGCACGGGCAGCGGCTACCAGGCCGCCCTGCTGGCCGAGATGGGTGCCGACCTGATCTCGGTGGAACGCCATCCGGAGCTCGCCGCGGAAGCGGCGGCCCGGCTCTCGACAGCCGGCTATCCCGACGTCCAGGTGGTGGTCGGCGACGGCTCGCGAGGCTGGGCTGCCGGCGCACCGTACGCCGCCATCCTCGTCACGGCCGCGGGGCCATCCATCCCCGAGCCCCTCCTCCAGCAGCTCTCGACCGATGGGGGACGCCTGGTGATGCCGATTGGCGCCCGCGAGCACCAGCTGTTGACGCTCGTGGAGCGCCACGGCAGCGACGCGACCAGTCGCGTGCTGGATCCGGTCGTCTTCGTGCCCCTCATCGGGGAGTTCGGCTTTCCTGCCGAGTGAGCAAGCCCACGGCACGGCACGTGCAACGGGCTCGGAGCAACCCGAGGAGGTGAACCGAGATGACCTACCAGAACGACCCCGACCCGCGCTATGACCCGCCGGTCGACGACACGCGGGTCGTCGAGCGGGAGCGCGTCGTAGAGGAGCCGGCTCCTGTCGCGCCCTCGAGCAGCAATGTCAACGTCGCCAGCGGTGGCCGGCGCGAGTATGTGGCGGCCGGTCCCGGACCGCTCTACTACGCGCGACGGGTCGTCTCGCTGCTCTTCGGCATCCTGGCGGTGCTGATCGCCCTTCGCATCGTCCTGCTGCTGCTGGTGGCCAACCAGACGAACGGGCTGGTCGATTTCATCTACAACGTGACAGAGCCGTTCGTGGCCCCCTTCCGCGGGATCTTCAACTTCGACCTCGTCTCGCCGGGCGGAGGAAGCACGCTCGACATCGGCGCACTGGTGGCGTTGATCGGCTGGGCGCTGATCTACCTGCTGATCATGGCCATCCTCAACCTGGGCGACCGCACCAGCACGTCGACGGTCTGAGCCGCTGACCCTCAGGCGACCCGGTTGACGAGGCGCTCAGCGAGCGCCACCGAGTAGTTCTGCCCGCGGTCGTGCGGGTAGACCTGGAACATGCTCGCCACGTAGAGGCCGGCGATCGGCGTCTCGAACGGCGGGATGTGGTGGCGGTAATCGACGGTCACGATGGGCTGGGCGAAGGGCGCCGCGAACGACCAGGCATCGGTCAGCCATGAGCGCTCGAACGCCGGGTTGACGCGCGCCAGCTGCGGGAGGAACTGGTCCAGCAGCTCGTCACGGGAGGCACGCAGGAGCGGGTCATCCATCGGCCGATAGTTGCCGAGGTAGACCAGGTGCCGGCCACCGTAGTCCGCGGCGGGCAGGTAGTTGGTGTGCTCCACCAGGGCCATGAACGGGAAGCCCGGGTCGTTCATGTTCGTCCAGTAGGCCGATGTCAGCGGCCGGTCCAGCGCCAGGACCAGGCAATGCGCGCCGTAGGCCCGGTCCCCACTCGTATCGGTCCCGATATCCCTGCGGCAAGCCCTCCACCAGGCGGCAGGTGAGGCGAGTCGCCAGGGTCGAGATGACCGCGTCGTAGCGCTCGGAGCCGGCATTGGTCTGCACGGTGAGCCCGTCATCCTCGCGCCGGACCGATTCGACCGCGGTGCCGAACCGCGTCTCGCCACCCGCATCGCGAATCCGCTCCGCGAGCGTGTCATAGAGCTGCTGGAAGCCGCCGCGCAGGTAGCCCAGCTGCGCGGTGCGGTCGTGGATGCGGGCCCAGAACCAGGGCATCGCGATCTCACCGGCGGTCTCCCCGAACTTGCCGGTCAGGAGAGGGCCCCACACGATGCGGTAGGCCTCGTCGCCCATCCAGCGGCGGATCCAGGATTGCTGCCGTCTGGCCCTCGAGCAGCCTCGCGTTTGGCATCGCCTTCAGCGTGGCGAGGGCGGCTCCCATCCGCACCCGGTCTCGCAGGGGGAGCGGGCCGAAGCGGAGGAGGCTGACTGGGCGAGTCCAGCTGGTGGAAGACGCCATCGCGCAGGGTCGCCGTGACGGGCCGATGCCACTCGAGCCGGTCCCCGAGGCCCATCTCGGTGATCAGCCGGACGGCGGTCGTATCGCTCCGGAAGAGGTGGTGGTAGAACTTCTCGAGCCAGATCCCCGGCTCGATCTCGAACCCCGCCGCCAGCCCGCCGGGGAGCGGCTCGCGCTCGATGACCGTGACGCTGTGGCCGCGCTGCGAGAGGCGGAGCGCAGCGGTCAGCCCAAGCGCGCCGCCGCCAAGGACGGCCCAGCGGGTCACGGCGGGGGCATCTCGAGAGCCCCGCGATCGTGCGGTGAATCTTCCGCGGGCGAAACGTCCTGCTGCTCCCCGGCGGCAATGCGGGCGAGTGCGCCGGAGCGCGTCAGCTCCTCGTCATAGGCCTGCTCGATCCGCCGCACCATCGAGTCGATGCTGAACCGCTCGACCACGGTCCGGTAACCGGCCTCTCCGAGACGACGTCGCAGCTCCTCGTCGCGCGCGAGACGGGCGATGGCGCTCGCCAGGGCACCCGGGTCGGCGGGCGGGACGAGGATGCCGTCGACTCCATCGGTAACAACCTCGGGGACGCCGCCGACGGCGGAGGCGACCACCGGCTTGTGCCGGGCCATGGCTTCGAGGATCGAGATTCCCTGTGCCTCGCGCAAGGAGGGGAGAACCGCGATGTCGAGGTCTGCGGTGACGGCGCTGACATCCTCGCGGCGGCCGGTGAAGATGACCCGGTCGCGCGCCGGTGCGGGAAGGGCGGCCGCCTGGGCGCGGAGCTGATCGGCCAGGGAGCCTTCGCCCACGATGGCCAGCCAGGCATCGGGGGCGGCATCGAGAACGGCAGGCATCGCCTCGATCAGAAACCGGTGCCCCTTCTCCGGCTCCAGGCGCGCCACGACCCCGATCAGCAGAGCGCTGCCTGGGATCTCAGCCTCGTTGCGCAGGGTGCAGGGCGTCGCCTCCGCGGCAAACCGCGAGAGATCGACTCCGTTCGGGATGACACTGAAGCGCGCCTCGCCGCGACCCTCGCGTCGCACCTTCCTCTCGATGCTTGCAGAGGGCACGATCAGGCGGTCCATGTGCGGCGTCAGCGCGGCCAGCTCCGCGATATCTTCGGGGGATCGGACACGGCTCGAGTGGACGGTGGCCATGATCACCGGCGTGCCCGCCGAGACCGCGGCGCGGGTACCGATCACCTCGGCACGAAACATGTGCGCGTGCACGAGGTCGATCTCATTCCGGCGCAGGTACGCGGTCAGGTCGCGGACGGCGGCGCGGTCGTCGGGGCAGTCGAGAACGTCGACGGCGATCCCCAGCCGCTCGAGGCGCTGCACCGCGCTGCCCTTGCTCAGGGAGAGGGCGCGCACCTCGTATTTCGAGCGGTCCAGGCGAAGCAGCAGCCCGGTGTAGCTCTCCTGCGCGCCGCCGTTGCCGCCGGTTGCCAGCAGCTGCAGGGTGCGCGGCCGGGGATGGCTCCGGGACCGATGGATGCGCCGGTTGCGCGAATACGCCGCTCCCCCGATGGCGCCTTCGTGGTCCGGTACGGCGCGTGGGCGCCGGCGCTCGGTCGTCACGTGGATCAGAGGGCCGCTTCGGCGAGCGTGGGATTGCGTCGATCGCGATCCGACAGCTTCGGCTGGGCCGTCGGCCACTCGATCCCGATGGCGGGGTCATCCCAGGCGATCGCCGCGCTCCGTCTCGGGGTCGTAGTACGCGCTGACCTTGTAGCAGACGTCGGCAATGTCGCTCATCGCACAGAAGCCGTGCGCGAATCCCACCGGCACGTAGAGCTGCCTGTGCTCCACGTCATCGAGCTCGAAGGCCTCCCACTCGCCGAAGGTCGGGGACTCGCGGCGAATATCCACCACCACGTCCCAGATCCGGCCACGTGCAGCACGAACGAGCTTGGCCTGGCCGCGACCGGTCTGGAAATGGAGGCCGCGCACGGTGTCGCGGACCGAGCGGGAATGGTTGTCCTGGAGGAATTCCGTCGTGATGCCAATCCGCTCCATGTCGCGGTTGCTGTATGCACTCCAGGAAGAATCCGCGCTCGTCCGGAAAGCTCTCCGGCTGGAGGAGCGCAAGCCCCACGAGCCGAGTCTCCTCGCGTCGGAGCATCAGCGTGCGACCGCCGCGAGCTCCGAGGCGTACTGGCGAGTGGGTGCGCTCCAGTCCAACGGTCCGATGCCGAGAGCGCTCGCCCTTTCGGTTGCCAGCACGGCGCGCAAGGGAACTCGGGAGGCACGCGGAAACTCGGCGGCGCTGATCCGCGCGAGCGTCACATCGGGCATGGCTTCCAGGATGCGCTCCGCCCAGCCGAACCTGGAGACGGGCGGTTCGCCGCAGATGTGCAGCACCCCGGAATCGAGCCGTCCTTCGAGCGAGGCGGCAACCGCCAGGCGAATTCCGGTTGCGAGGTCGGGGGCCCAGGTCGGGTTGCCAACCTCGTCCGCGACGACGCGCAGCGGCTTCCCCTCGGCCCGCTGCCGCGCGGCGATCTCGAGGATCTTGCTGGGAAAGTTCCGCCCACCCGGGCCAAAGATCCAGGCCGTCCGAACGATGAGGTGCCGGGGATTGGCGCCGATCACCGCGCGCTCACCGGCAAGCTTCGAGGCGCCGTACGGATTGATCGGGTTGGGCGCGTCGTCCTCCCGATACGGGCGCGGCGCGCTGCCGTCGAAGATCTCGTTCGTGCTGATCTGCACCGAAAGCGCACCTGCGGCGGCGGCGGCCTCGGCGATCCGACCTGCCGCGACGCCGTTGATCAGCATCGCCCGTTCGGGATCGCGCGCGCAGCCGTCCACGTCGGTCCAGGCGGCGGCGTTGATGATGACCTGCGCCCCATCGCCCGCAAGCCGGCGCCCGGCGCCACCGTCGGCGATGTCGAGTTCGGCGTGCCCGTGCTCTGCGACCTCCCAGCCATCCTGGCGGAAGACCGTGACGAGCTGCCGACCGAGCTGGCCGCCCGCGCCGGTGACCACAACCTTGCCCGGCGTCATGGCAGGGAGCTGCTTTCCTCGAGGCGTTCGGCGTATTGCCGCCGGTAGTACCCGAGGTACTCGCCATCTTTGAGGGGTCGCCACCACTCGGGATGGTCGACGTACCAGCGAATCGTCTCGGAGAGGGCGTCGGGGAAGCTTGCCTGGGGCCGCCAGCCGAGCTCACGGATCTTGCCTGCATCGACGGAGTAGCGGCGATCGTGGCCCGGCCGATCCGGCACCGAACGAATGAGCGATCGGGGCAGGCCGAGCTCGTCGAGGATCAGGTGGGTGAGATCGAGATTCGTGAGCTCGTTCCCGCCGGCGACGTTGTACACCTCGCCTGCGGCCCCATCGCTCAGGACGAGCTCGACCGCCGCGCAGTGGTCGTCCACGTACAGCCAATCCCGCACATGCAGCCCGTCGCCGTAGAGCGGCAGCGGCTGACCGTCGATCGCGTTGGTGGTGAACAGGGGCAGGATCTTCTCGGGATACTGGTACGGGCCGAACGTGTTGCTCGCCCGGGTGACGCCGACCGGCAGCCCGTACGTCGTGCCATAGGCAAGCGCGAGCATGTCACCGGCCGCCTTGCTCGCCGCGTACGGGCTTCGAGGCTCGAGGCGGTCGCTCTCGCCGGCGGAGCCGGTGGCAAGGCTGCCGTAGACCTCGTCGGTGCTCACCTGGACGTAGCGGCGGTGGCCGTGGCGGCGGGCTGCGTCGAGAAGCACGTAGGTCCCGTACACGTCGGTGCGGATGAAGGCGTCGGGAGATTCGATGCTGCGATCGACGTGCGATTCCGCGGCGAAGTTGACGATGGCGTCCACCTCCCCGGCGAGGGGCTCGACCACCTGGGCATCGGCGATATCTCCGACGACGAAGCGGAACCCGGGGCTATCCGCCACCGGCTCGAGGTTCGCCCGATTGCCCGCGTAGGTCAGCTTGTCGAGGACGATCAGCGGGCGGTCGGGGTCCTCGCGGAGAAGGCGCCTGACGAAGGCCGAGCCGATGAACCCCGCGCCGCCGGTGACCAGCAGCCGCCGAGGCGCGGACCCAGGTCCGCTGTTAGCCATCTAGGGGACCGCCTGGTCCGGCTCGACCCGCTCCGCTTCAACCGCCTCGATGCTCTGCCGGATGGCCGGCGGCATGGCGATGTCGAAGGTCGAGACGAGATTGGTGGAGCGAAGAAGCGATTCGACCGTGCCCGCATCCATCCATTCGCCCTCGAAGGTGTGGGTGATGAGCTCTCCCCGGTCCAGGAAGTGGTTGAGCAGATCGGTGATTTCGAACTCCCCGCGGGCCGAGGGGCGCAGCGCACGCAACGCGGCGAAGACCGAGGGCCGGAAGAAGTAGACCCCGATCGGGATCAGGTCGCTCTTTGGGTGGGCCGGCTTCTCCTCGAAATGCACCACTTGGCCGTCGGCATCCAGCTCGGCGACGCCGAAGCGCTCGGGATCCGGCACCTGCTTGAGCACTGCGCCGGCCTGCGCCGTGCCCGCAGCGAATGCGTCGGCGAACTCCCTCAGCGACCCGTGGAGCAGGTTGTCGCCCAGCACGATCGCGATCGGATCGTCGCCGGCAAAGCCGCGGGCCAGGCCAATCGCGTGGGCGATCCCGAGCGCGCCCCTCTGGTACCGATAGGTCAGCCCCATCCCCAGGTCCGAGCCGTCGTGCAGCAGCTCCAGGATGTCCCCCACCGAGCGGCCGCCGACGACCACCATCGCCTCGGTGACGCCCATCTCCCGCAGGGCGTGCAGCGGGTAGTAGATCATCGGCCGGTCGTACACCGGCAGGAGGTGCTTGTTGGTGACCAGCGTCATCGGGAAGAGGCGCGTCCCGCTCCCGCCGGCCAGGACCACTCCCTTCAGAGGCATGGGGATCAGGATAGTGGCTTCATGACGCGAAGGGCCGAAAGGGCAGCCCGTCCACGACGGCTTGGGTTAGCATCGACCGATGGTTGACACGCTCGCGACCGACGTGACCGATGAGGCGCCCGCCCAAACCACCCATCCGTCCGTCGTCGTGGTCATGCCCGCCTACAACGCCGAGCTGACGCTCGAGCGAACCTGCCGTGACATTCCCCGTGAGATCGTCGATCACATCATCCTCGTGGACGACGTCTCGCAGGACAGGACCGTCGAGATCGCACAGGAGCTTGGCCTCGACGTCCTCATGCACAGCGAGAACCGCGGGTACGGCGGCAACCAGAAGACCTGCTACGACCGGGCGCTCGAGATCGGCGCAGAGATCATCATCATGCTGCACCCCGACTACCAGTACGACGGCACACGCATCGGTGCGCTCATCGAGCCCATTCTCAGCGGCCGTGCAGACCTGACCATCGGCAGCCGATTCCTGGGCGACCCGCTCGCGGGCGGGATGCCGCGCTGGAAGTACATCAGCAACCGGTTCCTGACCGGTATCGAGAACCTGGCCTTTGGGCTGCACCTGGCCGAGTACCACAGCGGATTCCGCGCCTACAGCCGCGAGCTCGTCGAATCGCTGCCGTACCACGAGAACAGCGACGACTTCGTGTTCGACCAGCAGTTCATCGCGCAGGCGGTGCGTGGCGGGTTCCGCATCGAGGAGATCGCGATCCCGACGAGGTACTTCGAGGAGGCGAGCTCGGTCGGATTCCGTCGCAGCGTGGTGTACGGCCTCTCGACGCTCGTCGTCGTCGCCGATCACATCCTCCGCCGCGCGTCACAGCGCGCGCGATCGCGGCGCAAGTCGCGGGTCCGCGGAGACTAGCCTTCGCCCTCCGCCGTCGCCTCCGTCTCCCCGGCCGCCTGCGCCAGGTCGAGGAGGCTGCCCGAGCCGATGACGAGCATCGAAGCCGCCCCTGCCAGAGCGACGGGCAGGAGCGTCACCACGTGGATGACGATGGCGAGGCTCAGCGCAGCGGGTGCGGCGAGGCCGACCGCGCGTGCCGCGGCGGACGCCGCCAGCTCGTAGGTACCGATGTAGCCCGGCGCTGACGGCACTGATGTGCCGAGTGCTCCCACGGCGATCACCAGCAGTGCGGAGGCGGGGCTCAGATCCGCTCCAAGACTCTGGGCGACGAGCCAGCAGGTCGTCGTATCGACGAGCCAGATGGGGATGCTCAGGCCGGCCGCCTGCGCAACCGGGATCCGCTGGGACTGCCCGCCGAGGCCGCGGGCAAAACGCTCCAGCCTCACGACAATCGTGGCCGCCCCCGGAGCATGGACCCGACGCGTTGCGCGTTCCAGGAACGCCACCACCGGCCCCAGCCCCACGAGTGTCAACGCGAGAATGACGAGGAGCGAGCCCGCGGCCGCCACGCCGGTGAGCTGCACGACCCAGGATGGAGCGGCAATCGCCCAGGCTGCGACGAAGGCCATGACGGAGAGCACGCAGAGGTCAACGACTCGCTCGATCAGGGCGGTCCCGAGGACCTCGAACGAGCTCAGTCCTTGCCGGCGCGCCAGGAGGTAGGCGCGGATCGGCTCTCCCAGCCGGGCGGGGAGGACGGTGTTCCCCAGGTAGCCGATGAGGAGGATCGGCACGATGCGGCGCACGGGCACAGCGCGCCCGCCGGGCATCGGCAGCAGTCGCTGCCATCGCCATGCGCGGAGTGCGATCCCGGCGCCAAGCAGGAGGATGCATGGCCCGAGCAGCAGGACGTTGGTATGGCTGAGCGCTGCTGCAGTCTGGTCGAGGTCGACGGAGCGCAGGACGATAACGATCGCTCCAAGGCTGATCAACGATCCCAGCAGGCTGATTGCGAGGCGTCGCCCGAAGTCAGGCGATCGAGTGGCTATGAGATCGGACCGCGCATGCCGAGAGCATACGAAGTGGTGCGAGGGCTCGTCGGCAGGTCGGCCCCGACTACGATGCGGCGGTGAGCGCCCACCGCGCAGCACGCGAGCTCGGAGACGATCGGCCCGTGGCCGCGGACGGCCTCGGATGGGTGCCCGCCGTGGGGCTCGGCCTGATCGCCGCGGCGGTCGCGTTCGTCGCGATGCGTGCGTGGCTGCCGGGAACCAACGATCCGGACTCCATGTCGAGCGTCCTCTACTTCCAGCGGATCGCCGCGGGCAAGCACCTCGAGGTCACGGTGCTGACCGCTCCCAAGCCATTGCTGACGCTGGTCTTCGGCGTGACCTGGAATCTCGTCCATGACTGGCGGGCGGTCGTGTGGGAGACGATCGCCATCCACGGAATCGGCGTTGCCCTGGCGGCCCGCCTGGCGAGCCGGGTTGGTGGCCTTTCGGCGGGGATCTTCGTTGCGGCAGCGCTCATCGCCTCGGCCCCGGAGCTCGCCGAGGTCGCACAGGCCAACTCGCTGCCCTGGGCATTCGCAGGCTGGGCGGCAGCCGGCCTGGCCGTGAGCTCACGGCCGCGACGTTTCGGGATCGCGGGCGCTGCCCTGCTCCTCGCGGGGATGGCAAGACTGGAGACTTGGCTGATCGTGGGAGCCGCCATGGGTGTGCTCGTCATGCTCGCTGTTCCCGCGGTACGTTCCCGAGCGCCTGGGTGGCCGCCCGTCCGCTCCGTGCTCCCGTTGACGGCCGCCCTGCTGGCAATCCCAGCCGTGCTCCTCCATGACTACCTGCTCACGGGCAACCCGTTCTACTGGCTGACGGTTGCCGATGCGTACACGGTGCTTGCCAGGCCGGGCCTGCAGCCCACAAGCGCCCTGACGTACATGCACGGCCTGGTGACCCGATACGGCGCCATGCTGCCGCTGATCCTGCTCGCCGTCGTGGGGGTCGCCTACCTCCTGACGACCAGGCGCTGGGCCGTGCTTGTCGGCATCGCCGGCCTCATTGGCGGGGTGCTCGTGCTGCTCGGCGGGTTCGCCCTTCGCGGAACCTTCATCTCCGCGCGTTACTACGAGGAACCGGGCCTCGGGCTGATCCTGCTGGCTGGCGTGGGGATCGGCGCGATCGTCTCTCTGATCGCCGGGGTGTTGCCTCGGGCCTCCCTCGTTGTAGGCGCCCGCCTCGCCGGGCTGATCGTCGCGGTTCTCCTGGGCGTCGTGATCTCGCTCCCCGGGCCATTCACGTCCCAGCTCGAAAGCCGCTTCAGCATCCAGCAGAGCGCCAGCGCCGATCTCGAGGCGGTGATGCCACGGCTCCGCCAGATCATGGGGGCGGTCCGGAAGCCCGCTCCGTCGGCGGCACCGGCCAAGAAGGGCTTCACCGTGGTCGATCCAAAGCGGGCGACCGCCTACGTACCAAGGGCGCTCCAGCGCCGGATCGCCATCGAGCTCGATGTGGCGCTCACAATGCTGGCGGACCCGACAGCCGCGGCGCTGATCGCGCGTCCCGAGCGGCTCCTCGTGGCCGGTCAGTACGTCTATCACGACATCAACGTGGACGTGCCGCGAGAGTGGTTCTCAGGGCTGGAGGTCACCAAGGAGAAGCCCCTGGGGAAGCTCCGCGTGGTGCCGCTCGCGTACAAGCCCGGCACCTACTGGCTCGTCCAGGTCCAGGCACCGGCTCCGTGATTTGCACCTGCCGGGTTCGGCGCGGGCTGCATCGATTCGGGTCGCCGGCATTGACTCCCTGCCGGACGCACCGTACCGTCGTGCGCGATGCGCTCCCTCCGACGTCGCCGCCACCCGGCCCCGGGCTGCAGAGAACGCTGAGCCCGATCCGTGCCGTACAGCCTTCATAGCGACCCAAGGAGCAGCCACCAGCGCATTGCCAGGTTCCTGCGTAGCGCTTGGTCGCGACCCGATCCTGGATGTCGGCGCGTCCTCCGGGCAGCTCGGGCAGCTGTTGGCAGGAAGCGGCCTCACGCTCGATGGCATCGAGCCGGACGCGGCTTCCGCGGCCGTCGCTCGTCCGCATTACCGGTCCTTCAGCGTCAGCACGGTCGAGGCCGCCGACCTGGCCGGTGCGCCCTACCGGGTCATCGTCGCGGCCGACGTCCTGGAGCACACGCCGGATCCCACGAGCGTGCTGAAGAAGCTCGTGGCCGCATCAACGGAAGACGCGGTATTCGTCGTCTCGCTGCCGAATATCGGGCACCTGGCGGCGCGGCTGCTGGTCCTCTCCGGACGCTTTCCCCGCCATGACCGCGGCATCTTCGATCGCACCCATCTCCACTTCTACACGCGGGACACCGCGCTCGAGCTGATGGCCTCCGCGGGACTCTCGGTGACCACGATGAATGCCACGCCCGTGCCGCTGGAAGACGTCTGGCCGCCGGCGCTGGGCCCCGGCGCTTCGGGAGCTCGCCATGCAGGGCCAGACCGCCGCGGCCCGCGTGGCCCCCACGCTCTTTGCCTTCCAGTGGCTCTTCGTGGCTCGACGGAACTGACTTCAGCCCTGCAGCGCAACGCCTGTTCGCCGCTCGCCACCGCATGCGCCAAAGACGGTCGGGCTGTGCGGCCAACCGCCTAGACTCCCCGACGGGCGCATCCGCGCTCGAGATTGGAGGGTCACCGTGCAACCATTGGCCTGGCTGCTCCTGCTGATGGCGGTCGCAATCGTCGCCGCCTACTTTTACCTGAGGCGACGACAGCAGCAGATCAACGCTTCCAACACACGTGAAGACGAGCTACGGGCGTCGACGTACACCCCACCCCCGACACGCCTCCAGCACACGGGAAGACGAGGTGCGGGCCTCGACCTACACCCCGCCCCCGAACGAGGATGTCGCACCCCGGCGGGAGGATCCGCTTCCCTGATCTCCTGCAGAAAGTACCCCTGCGACACCAATAAATAGGACGAACGCATTCTTTCCGTGCTCTGCCTCGGAGCGTATGTTCCCGGAAGGGCACGGGAAGGACTTATCGATGCTTCGTCACCTGGTTGCACTCATCATTCGGCGGATCGACGACTCCCAGCGCGGACAGACGCTTGTGGAGTACGGACTGCTGCTCTCGTTCGTCGCGCTGGCCGTGATCGGCATTCTGCTGCTCTTCGGACCGGGCGTCAGCGGCCTCTATCAGTCGTTCTTCGACGAGATGCCCTGAGCCTCGTTCCGACCCTTCAGCGAAAGTACCCAGCTCCGATGCCGATTAGGCAATAGGTTTCGGACGTCGCTGGCCGTAGCGTGCTGCCCTCGGGATTTGGGCGTCTTGTAGAGGGTGAAGTCGCATGCGGGATCTTGTTCAGTTAGCACTCGACCGCTGGCTCCAGCGAGACGAGGAAGGCCAGACGTTGGTCGAGTACGGGCTGCTCCTGGCACTCATCGCGATCGTCGTGATCGCCGTGCTGATCATCTTGGGCCCGACTGTCAGTGGCATCTTCCAGTCAGTCAACGACCAGCTGTAGCGCAGATACCTCGTCGCACCGAGAGGCGCCCTTCCGGCCCGCAGAGCGCGGAGACTGGAAGGGCGCTTCTCCTTGTGGCCATAGCCGTCGGCGCATCCTCCATCGGACGCCCTTGACCTTCCTCGCCGAACGTCCCAGACCGCATATCCAAATGGGCCCTTTCACGTGGCGGGTCGGCCCCGTAGTTTCACGACAGGATCTTTCAATCCACCTCACAGGGAGACATAGATGCGGGAACTCATTCGTCTTGTCGTCGATCGCTGGACTCAGCGCGACGAGCGAGGCCAGACCCTCGTGGAGTACGGACTCCTCCTGGCACTCATCGCGATCGTCGTGATCGCCGTGCTGATTCTTCTGGGTCCGGCCGTCAGCGGCATCTTCCAGTCGGTCAACGACCAGCTGTAAGCGCATCCATTCAAGGCACGCCCTCGGGGGGCATCGGGCTTCGACTCGATACCGCCCGGGGGCGTTGCCATTCCTACCGCTCGAGGCTCACTCGAGCCTTCGAACGAGGACCTCACGTCATGGAACCCTTTGGCTGGCTGATTCTGCTTATGGGCACCGCGATCATCGCCGCGTACTTCTACGTCAAGCGCCGCCAGCAAGCTGCGGTCCCCGACAAGACGGAATCCAAAGACTAAACGCACCAAGCCGAAACGGCCGGCGAGGCCCGCACAGTCAGTAGCGAAACTCCGACTGCGGACTTCAGCCGGCCGTCTGAACGCCCCATCCCCGCTGCGGCAGCGGCGCCCCCTTCAGCCACTGGCCAATCGGACGCCCGAAGCGGCGGCCCGGACCGCACGGTGCCGACTCGCGACCAGCCTACGGCCATTGGCGGACCTGATCCTTACAGTGCTGAGTCTCGTCGTGCTCGACGAGCTCCCTTCCCGGTCGGGGCGATTCCCTCGAATGCCTGCTCCCGAACCGGGACCCTGGGCGAGGACTATTGCGCCAGTCGCCCGGCCCTCTCTGTGAGGTAGGCTCGCCGCGGAGGCTTTGATGAACGTAGATAGCCACGCCGACGATCATGCGCGCCAGTTCGCAACCGAGACGCGAGTGGGCCGAGTGGGTCAAGGACTACTACCGCGAAGAGGAGACGTACGACTGGGTCGACGTCGCCGATAACCTTCGGGGCCTGGAGTCCTTCTTCCACCGAAACAGGCGTCGCGTGGTCCGCGACCTCGTCAAGCGGTTCTCGGCTGGCGAGCCGATGCTCGATGCGGGATGCGGGACCGGACTGAACCTGGAGGCGCTCCCCGCCGGCAGCACCGGCTTGGATCTCAATCCTCGCAACCTCGCGCTTGTGCGAGAGCGTCTACCCCACCAGGCAGCGGTTGAGGGGGACCTGGAGGCGATGCCATTCGCCGATGCCAGCTTTGCCACCGTCATCTGCACGGAGGTGCTCGAACACGTGCCCGATCCGCGCGCTCGCGCTTCGTGAGATCAGACGAGTACTGATGCCCGGCGGTGTCCTGATTGGTTCGGTTCCAGCGCGATCGGCGATCTGGCGGCTCCGCTTCCTGTCGAGCACATGCCCCGGAGACGAGCCTTTCCACAACGAATACCGCGCCGAAGAAGTGCGCGAACTGCTCTCCGGCTTCGAGATTCAGCGGATCTGGTACTCGGCGCTTCGATTCAACGTGCTCTTCGTTGTCCAGCGACCAGGCGACTAGCTTCGCCGCTCCCGGACGCATCTCCATGGCGAGGGCCGCCGCGATTTTGCGCGAGGCTGCCTTTCCGCTTGGCGTGGGAATCGCTTCGCGGGTCTTCTCGAGCCTCCTTATTGCGGTTGCCGGCCTGTCCTCCACGAGCCGGTGGCCGCACCTCGTTGCGGCGAACTCACCGTTCGCTGCTTGGGACGGGCAATGGTTCTCTCCACATCGCGGCCACCGGCTACCACGCGGATCCGGTGCTTTTCAGTGGCAGCGCGCATTACCAGGATTTTGCGTTCTTTCCCATCTGGCCCATCGCGATTCGGCTTGCGAGTCTTGGGTTTCTGCCGATGGAGCTTGCTGGCGGCATCCTCAGCAATGTGCTGTGGATCGCGGCGATGGTCCCGGCGCTGGCGGTTCTGCGACGCATTACGCATGACGAAGGCTCAGCGCGTCGTGGCCTTCTGCTTCTTGCGCTTGGTCCTGCGGCATACGTCGGTTCGCTGGTCTACTCCGAGGCGCTCTTCGTCTTGATCGCGTCGATGGCACTCGTGCAGCTCGGTCATCCGATCAGGGGCCCGCTGCTGACGATCGGGGCGCAGCTCACCCGGCTGACCGGGTCGGCCCTCTCCTTTGCGGTGCTCGCCGCCTCGGTGCACGCGAGGCGCCGGTCTGTCCAGGGATTGCTGACCATGATCGCCGGGCCGGCGGCTTTTGTCGCCTGGATCGGCTTCGTCTGGTGGTTGACCGGAGAGCCCCTTGGTTACCTGCGAGGCTCCCCGGATTGGTACGAGCAGAGCGGGACGGAGGTTGGGCTTCTTTCAATGCTCCATGGGCTCGACGGTGCCGTCCGCTTACTCGATCGTCTCGATTGGCTGGGTGCTTGTAGTCATGGCTGCCTGCATCAGGCTGCTCCGAACAGATACCGCCATGGGCGCGTATGCGTGTGCCACCGTTGCGGCGACCTTGCTGCTCGCCAACTGGGTCAATATGCCCCGTCATGCGCTCGTGGCCGTCCCAGCATTCGCCATCCTTGGGCAATGGCTTCCGAAGGGGCGGAGAGGCCGGGTCCTCATCGCACTATGCGCGGCGAGCCAGGCAGTTCTCGTGATCGGGGCTATCCGCTGGGCGAGCTTCCCGCCGTGACCCCCGCGCAGCTCCGGAGCAGCAGGACCTGCCGGGCGTCGCGATAGGCTTCGCACCAACCCGCGGACTGGGCGATGCCCTTGACGATCGGAGCCTCCGGCGGGAAAAGCATCGCATCGGCCTTGAAGCGGTCGACGATCGCCTGCCAGCCTGGATCGGCCGCTCTGATTGTCGAGTAGTCGCGGAGGATCGTCTCGGGATACATGTCGTTGCGACCGTCGACGAAGACTCGCGCGCCATCCTTATAGAGAGACTGGATGACGTATCCACCCCACCCATACTCCGCCACGACGCGGCTGACAGGCTGCAGCTGCCGGAGGTGCCCCACTCCTGCTGCTGGATAGCGGCCGAGGAGGACGCCTGCGAATCCCGGTGTAGCAGGGATGGCAGCCAGCGATCCGACCACCAGGAGGGCAGCGGCGACCGTCTCGACCAGGCGCCGTGAGCCTTGACCTTCGCGCGGCGAGGGTCGATCGGGAAGCCACCTTCCCAGGCCAATCGCGAGGGCCGGAAGGCAGCTGACCGCAGCCACCGGCGCGTTCCGGTTCGCCAGCAGGGCCCCGATGATGGCGAGGTACGCGACCGCGCGAACCCATGTCGGGCCACGCTGACCCACGACCGCCAGGCCGAGGATCAGGGCAAGGAGCGGAATCTGGACGAGGTCGTGAAAGTTGGGTGACTGCCATTCGGGAATGTGGGCCAGGCCCCAGTCGCCGCTGTCAATGTATCGAAGCGGGTAGAGGAGCCCGGCCGGACCCGCCGGTGTGACGGCGGACGCCAGGAGAGACGCCACGCCGGCGAGCGCCACCTGGCCCTTCCGCGTCGCCATTTCCGTTGCCCCGAACAACGTGAACAGCACGTACACGGCGATTACCCCCAGGCCGATCACGTACAGGCCGTGGAGGTTGGCCCACGAGCAGGAAGAGTGGGGGCAGGGCGACGAGCATCCGAGCCGAGGTCGGCTTCAGCCGGATCAGCGTGGCGAGGACGACGGCCAGCAGCAGCCACGAAATGAGCTGCGGTCGCACGGTGACATAGGGAATGAGGACCGTGCCGCAGATCAGCGTCGCCGCAACGACGGCGCGGATGGGCACTCCATCCCGCCGGAGTGCGACCGCGAGGATGGCCAGCGTCGCGGGCGGGAGCAGTGCGAACGCGGCGAGCGTGGCGACGGGACCCACGCCGTCGACCATGCGAAAGATGAGGAGCTCCCCCAGCCATTCGTGCAGGGTCCAGGGTCCGCCGTAGGTGAACGAGAACGGATCGTGGCTCGGGAGCCCTGAGCGGGCGATGAGCTCCCCGGTCTGCAGATGCCAGAAGTAGTCCGGGTCCTGGAGCCCCTTGACGAAGGCGAGGCTCACGCTCACGGCGGTAAGCGTCACGAGGAAGAGGGTCAGGGGCTGCGGCAGCCGCTGGCCGAACCGGTCGAGCACGCCGACAGTCTAGAGAGCGCCACGCCCGCCGCCTCCGCCCGGAAGTACCCGGGTTGGCACCTCGGGACGCACGCTACCCTGCACCGCGTGCACGAACGGTCGATACGGATGCTGCGCATGGTCGCCGTCGGAATCGCCGTCGGCTACGGGCTGGCACAGGTTGTCTTCAGCATCGGCGGATGGACGCTCGTCGACATGGATGCGTACTGGCAGGCAGGCATGCGCCTCCGAGAAGGGGCTGCGCTCTACCCCGTGTACGCAGACCCGACAGCCGCCGAGGTCTATCGCTACACGCCGTGGTTCGCTTTCGCCTGGGTTCCGCTCACGTACCTGCCCATCGGGCTGGTACATGTCCTTGGTCGGCGCTGCTGGTGGCGGGCGTGGGAGCGGCGCTCATTCCCCTCGTGCGGCGGCCCAGCCACGCCTCGATCGCGCTGGCTGCGCTCCTGGGCTCGCTCCTCCTCCGGATCGCATCAGTTGGCAATGTCCATCCGCTGCTCGTGGCGGCGCTCGTGCTCGGGGTGGCTCGACCAAGTGGACCGATCTGGGTTGGCGTCACGGCTTCGCTGAAGATCGTGCCGATCCTCTTCGCGGTCGTCTACGCGGCACGCGGAGAGTGGCGCCGAGCGGCGGCGAGCGCCCTGGTGGCGGCTGTGCTCGTCGCGCCGACGTTCCTGTTCGACCTCAGCCACTACCCGGCGGATCCCGGCGAGCTTTCGTTCTCCCTGTACAACCGCATGCCTATCGCATGGGCGGCCCTCGCCCTCGGGCTGGTTGCGGTTGCTTAGCTCTCGTCGCGCGGCGGCGCTCGGCGTATTCGTGGCTCGCGATGGCGGTCGCCGCTCTCGCGGCGCTGCCACGCACCTTCGCGTATGACTTCACCTTCCTGCTCGTTCCGACGGCCGAGTCACAGTCCGGACGAGGAATAGACGGGGAACACCCGCAGGGACCTCGTCTGGCTCACCGCCGGCGCGCTCGTCGTGCGGCTCCTCGTCGCGGCTGTTGTCGACGGCGCGCCCTGGACCGATTCGGCCTACTACTTCGCATCCGGGCAGCAAATCGCCACCGGCCACGGGCTCACTGTCCCGTTCATCTGGAGCTTCCTCGACACCGGCGGGCGCCTCCCAATCCATCCCACGCTGCCGATCCCCAGCCATGCGCACTGGATGCCACTCACCGCGTTCGTGGCCTCGCTCGGAATGCTCGTGCTGGGTCCGACCGAGCTGGCCGCCCGGCTGCCGATGATCCTCCTCAGCACTGCCCTCACGCCGCTGACCTACCTCGCCGCTCTGTCGATCTGGCAGAGCCGGTCCGCCGCGCTCGTCGGCGCCATCCTCGTCGTCTTCGCGGGCCCGCTCCTGCTCTTTGGCTCGATCGTGGAGAGCTTCGCGGTCTTCGGGCTCGCCGGCTCGGCTGCGCTGTTCTGTGCGATGCGCTCGATCGCCGACGATTCCCATCGGCGGACATGGCTGATCCTCTCCGGGGCGATGGTCGGCGTCGCCACGCTCACGCGCATCGATGGCGTACTGCTCGCCGTTGCGCCCGCCAGCGCCTGGCTCATCTCGATGGGCTGGACGGGATGGCGCACTCGCGGAGCACGACCTGGGTGGACGACCGGGATCGGTTCGGCGGCCGCGTTCGCTCTGGTCGTCTCGCCATGGGCTGTCCGCAACCTCGCAACCTTCGGGTCGATCCTGCCTTCGACCGGCGGCAGCACGCTATGGATCAAGAGCTACAACGAGCAGTTTTCGATCACAGCGGACACCAGCCTGGGGGCTTACCTGGCGCAGGGTGCAGGCCCGATCATCGGCTCCAAGGCCGGGGCCTGGTTGACGATTGGCGGCTACACGATCGCGCTGATGGCCGGAGTCTTCGGAATCCTGTTCGTCGCCGGGCTCTGGATTCATCGAGGGCGGGCCGACATCGCGCCCTTCACGATCTACTGGCTGGCCATGTTCGTCCTGATGGGGGGCGTCTTCACGTTTCATGCACCCCACGGGCTGTTCTATCACCATGCCGCCGCATGGCTGCCGATCGCTGCTCCCATGGGCGCGACTGCCGTCGCACCGGTCGCCACTGCTGCATCCCGATGGTGGCATTTCCTCGGTCGACCGGCGACGCATCGCTTCCTGCTCGTCGCGTCTCTCGTAGCGGCCGTCGCCTTCTCGGTCGTCGCGTCGGCGCTGCTCCTCGCGCGAGTGGCGGACGAACCTTGCAGCGGCCGATTCGGTGGGCGCATTCCTCGAGCAGCACGCGGCGCCCCAGGACCGCGTCATGTTCAGGGACGCACCCTGCTCTACGTCGCGACTGGTCACGGGGTCGTAGCGCCGACGTTTGACCCCTACCCGATCGTTGGCCAGGTCGCCCGCGCCTACCGGATTCGGTGGTTCGTGGCCCAGCTTCAGGCGCGCGGCCCGGTGGTCGAGCCCCAAGGCTTGTGGGAAGGGGGGAATGCGGTCGATCCCGAGGGGAACCGAGCCGAATGGCTGGCGCGCGTGCCCGCCTACGACGACGGCCGCGTCCGCATTTACGAGGTGCTTCCTGCGACGAGCGAGCCCGCGTCGCGTGGGCGCACTTACGCGTCGCTGGCTGGTCCCTGATCGACACGGTGTTCTCGGTCCGCGTGCCTGGTGTTGGTCTGGCTTCCAGCATCAAGAAGAGCCAGTAGTACGGCACGATGTGCGGGCTGATCGCGACGCTCGCAAGCCCTAATCGGCCGCGCCACATCAACACCGCGGCCAAAGGCACGGCAGCCACCCACCACCACGGTCCGATCCAACGCTGCCAGCCGAAAAAGTTTTCCCTCCAGCCCACTGGAGACGCTTCGTAGCACGCCAATCCACTCGTCGAGCCAGCCGGTCCCCCAGGTGATGACGACGTAGAGGATCCCTCCGAGATCAGCCATGGCCACCATGCTCTGCGTCGCCACACGATCCACAACGCCACGGGGAGCATTAACGGCCGTGGGATCAAGGCTGCAATAGCGAGGTATCCGGCCTGAGCCCACCCACGGCTCTGCACGAGAGGACGGCAAGGACGGCCATGACGGTCGTGATGTTCCCCACCTGCACGTCGTACCAGAACGGGAAAGATATGGCGGCGATGAGCTGCGAGGCGACGGGGCAGCAGCAGCAGCGAGGCCGCCGACAGGAGACGCACGGCCAAGGTCCCAGCGGCTGGGTGATCCCCGCGATCAGCGCATAGAGCGGCGAATGGCCCTACGCCCCCTGGATATCGCCAGCGAGGTATGGATTCTCACCACGCAGTATCCGGAGGCCGGCTTCGGAAATGGCCTTCCAATCCGCGGCCGGGTCGCCGAAGTGGCCCACGATCACGGCAACCCAAACTAAATTCATGGCCAGTACGACTCCGAGCGCCGCGGTATCAGCACATCGACGTGGGGTCAGCCAGAGCGCAGAGGGCGCGGGGGTCGTCATCGCAGCGAATTACGGACATCGGGAAGCCCGTTGTGGCTCGCGAGCGGGCACGACACTATCGACCGGGGCGAACCGATCACGAAGCCGATGCCTCCGCGGACGATTCTGCATTGCGAGCGTCCTGCTCGTCCCGCCCAGGCTCCGTGGTGTTTCGTCAAGGCACGTTGATTGACCTCTGGCAGCAGCCAGAAGAAGTAGAACGACCACACTAGGGACTGATCGCGAGCCCCGCCATCCGACCCGGCCGCGGAGGAACAGCCACCTGCCGAGCGGGAATGCCGATCCGAACCACCAATACCCGAGGAACTTGGTGGGTCCTCGGTTGACCGGCAAATCAATCAGTCCCGGCCCGACGTGATTAAGGCTGTCAATCCACGGTGCTCCCAGGCCGGTCCACCAGAGCACGAGAAAAGCGTTGACGACGAAGATCGTGCCGCGAACGGCCATCGCCACCCGGGACGCTTCCACAGATCCATGCCGCCATCGGGACCAACAACGGTCGCGGAATGACCAGTGCGACAGGCGAAGAAGGCCATGGTTCCGATCGTCGACCCCTCCAGGCGTACACCGACGCCAAGAAAGATGAAGGTGAGCAGGTTCCCAGCCATCCAGTCATCCAGAACGGCCATGACACGAGCACGAGCAGGCGTAAGCGCCATGTTGGCATCGCGAATGCCGCACCGATGAAATACGACGCGCCACGCCTCGACACCTAGAGCGGCTCGAGCAACTTTCAGGGCGTACGCTGAAACGGGCGACCATACGAACGTTTCGATGCCGCGCAGCTCGTATAGCGCGGGTGATCCTGCCAGCTGGGCGGCACGCTCCATGACTCCCAGTCCGTGGCGCGAAGCGGCCCGACGAACAAGGCCATCGCGACCAGGTAGGCATTGACGATCGCGACGGCGATCAGCAGCGCCACCCGGATGCGGTGCCGCGAGCCGGGAGTGAGCTCGAGCGAGCGGGGCAGCCCGCGGTCCGCCGTCAGAGGTTAGTTACCTCTACGCCGCTGATGGGAGGCGATCCTGGCCGGGCCTGAGATCCATGGCGCGCGATTGTCGCAGGCGACGCAATTTTCCTTACCACATTAGATGCTGCTTTCGGTACATCAGACTCTCGCTGGGTACAGGAGCAACCAGACCGACTGTCCTGATACTCGCGCTTCGGCAGTCCCGTAGGAGCAGCACCTGGAGGCGGTCCCGGTAGGCCTCGCACCAGCCGGCACGCTGGGCGATCCCCTTGACCAGGGTGGTGTCGACGCGGAGGAGGATCGCCTCGACGCGATACCGGGCAACCAGCAGTTCCCATCGCGGATCCGCGTCCACGATGGCCTCATAGTCTGCCAGGACATCCGGCGCGTACTTATGCATCCGGCCATCCACGAACACTCGTCCGCCGAGCGGATAGAGCTCGTCGATCACGTAGCCGCCCCACCCGTACCGCGCCAGCACGCGAGCGCCGGGATCGACCGCACGCAGGACGGCGACCCCGGCAACGGGAAGGCCTGGGCCGACGCCGATCGGAGCACGGAGCAGCGAAGACGTTACGGCCGAGGTGGCGAACAGGACGGCAGCGCAGGTCTCAACCCAGCGCCGCCCACGGCGTTCAGGCTGCGCGCGCAGCTGCGGCAGCCGGCGATCGAGGGCAATCGTGAGCGCTGGCATGAGCATGAGTGCGCCAACCCCGATGCTCCGAATGGCAATCAACCCAGCGGCCACGCCGACGAGTGCCACGACTTGTAGCCATCCCGGGACGGCGCGGAGCCCCAGGAACAAGAGCAGGACAACCGAAACGAGAAACGGCAGGAACTGGGGGTCGTGGAAGTTCGGCGACTGCCATTCCGCAATGTTCCGCGCACCCCAGTCGTTCGGGTCACCGAATGCGAGCGCATAGGGGATCCCGGCGGGACCGGACGGAGTGACAGCAGTCGCGACGAGGCATGCCACGGCGACGCCCAAGACGACGCTGCGCCGCGAGGCCATCGGCGTCCTCCCCAGGAACGTCGCGACAAGGTAGACGAACCCGATGCCCAGGCCGATCACGAAGAAGCCGTGCAGGTTGGCCCAGGCCAGGAAGATCGGTGGCAGCAGCCAGAGAAGGCGGGGACTCTCGGGCCCGGCGCGGATCAGGATCGCGATCGTGAGGGCCAGCAGCGGAAACGAGAGGACCTGTGGCCGCGCCGTGACCTGGGTGGCGAGCGTCGCCGCCGTCAGCAGCGAGACCGCCACGATGGCTGTCCCGCGGACGCCGCTCCGCCGGACGCTCTCACCCACGATACCGATCGCGGCGGCCGCAAGAATGCCGAAGAGGAGAAGCGTCAAGCCCGCCCCGAGCCCGCGCCGCATGAGGTCTAGCAGGACGTCCGCGAGCCATTGGTCGGGGACCCACGGCCGGCCGGCCCAGGTAAATGAGAAGGGCTCGACGCTCGGGATCCGGCCGGTCTCGAGGATCAACCGCCCCGTTGCGAGATGCCAGAAATAGTCGGGATCGAACAGGCCACGGATGATCGCGAGGCTGCTCAGGAGGCCGGCGAGTCCCACCGTCAGCGGCAGAATCGGCGAGTAATGCACCGACAAGCGTGGTCGCACCGGGCGAGGCTACGGCACGCGGCGACTGGCCGAGTAGTACTTCTGGTGCTCGAAGTACTGTTGATCGGTGGCAACCAACGCGCAGACCATCGCCGCAGCAGTCCGGTACTGGTCCGGGCCCCGTACCTGAAGGGTCGATCTTGGCGAAGAGCAGCACCGCGAATGCGCGCACCAGCTTCGAGCAGACGTACGGACAGGCGACAGACGGCGTCCGACGTGGAGCGCGTCGCGTCTACGACCTGACCGCACAGTTCCGCGAGCAGTACCGACGCAAGCTCGAGGAATGGATGCAGCTGCGGGCGAGCCTCGATCACAACGCGAGTGGCGCAACCAGCCCGCGGCTTACCGCGCTTCACAACCAGCACGAGCAGCTGGGGCGCGACGTGGCCGGCCTGCAGGCTCGCCTGAAGCGGCTGGATGTCGCCGCACGGCACCTCGACATCGTCGCGGGCTACCTCGCCAGTACCGATCCTCAGCCCGACGAGCCGATCCTGGCGAATTCAGATTCTTCGCCCGCGGCCATGACGTTGCGCGTCATCCAGGCCCAGGAGGGCGAGCGACAGCGGCTCGCCGAAGAGGTCCACGATGGGCCCGCACAGGTCCTCACCAACGCGATCTTCCAGGTCGAATACCTCGACCGGGTGATCGACGACTCGCCGGAGGCCGCCCGCGCGGAGCTCGCCTTCCTGCGCAGCATGCTGCGCGACGGCCTGGACGACGTTCGCAGCTTCATCACCAACCTGCGTCCGCCTGCCGTCGATGTCGGCCTCAACCAGGCCATCGCGGCACAGGCCGCGGACTTTCAGGTGCGCCACGGCATAGAGGTGCAGGTATCGGTCCAGGGGATCGATGACCGGCTCGACCCGAGCGGCAAGCAGTCCGTCCTCCGCATCCTCCAGGAAGCCCTGCAGAACGTCCGCAAGCATGCGGCCGCGACCCAGGTCAGCATCGGCCTCAAAGGAAACCTATTGGTCATCAGCGACAACGGACGGGGCTTCGACGTGATGCGGCTCGCATCCGGCGCGAGCCGCAATTTCGGCCTGCAGTTCATGCGCGAGCGCGCGGAGCTGATGGGCGCCCCACTGCAGATCGAGTCCAGGCAGGGCGAGGGGACACGCATCCTCCTTCGCCTCCCGAACTAGACGACAAGGAGATAGAAATGGCGACCACACTGAGCAAGACGAACCGAGCAGCCAAGCAGGAGGAGACGATGGAGGAGGCGCAGGAGCGACGCCGCGGCGCCGATCGGCGCGGGGTCGCCAAGAGCCGGATCGTGATCGTCGATGGTCACACCCTCTTCCGGCGTGGGGTCCGCAACATCCTCGAGCTCGAAGCAGATATCGAGGTCGTGGGCGAAGCGGGTACCGGCCGGGAGGCACTGGCCGTGGTCGAAGAGATGACGCCGGACGTTGTCCTGATGGATCTCGGCCTGCCGGCTCCCAACGGGATCGAGACCACGCAGCGCATCAAGCGCGAGCTGCCGCACACCGGCGTGATCGTCCTGGCCAGCAATGACGACGAGGATCAGCTCTTCGATGCCATCAAGGCGGGCGCCGCGGCCTATGTCCTCAAGGACATCGACCCGACCGACCTGATCGCCATCATCCGGCGCGTCCGCGCGGGCGAGTACCTGATCAACGACAAGGTGTTCAGCAAGCCGGCGGTCGCCAGTCGCGTCCTCAAGGAGTTCCGCGAGCTGGCCGTCTACGGCTCCGATGCGCAGCCGATCTTCGCGCCGCTCTCACCGCGCGAAGTCGAGATCCTCGACAACATCGCCCAGGGCATGACGAACAAGCAGGTCGCCTATGCGCTGTCGATCAGCGAGCAGACGGTCAAGAACCACATGAGCTCGATCCTGCGCAAGCTCTCGGTCAACGACCGGACCCAGGCCGTGGTCTACGCCATGCGCCAGGGCTGGATCAAGATCCCCGAGGATTGACCCCGGAAAGTCCCATTCGGACCCGGTACGGGAAGCCCATGGCCGCTGGCCGAGGGCGGCCCTAGGGTTCAGCCAAGTCGTCGCGGGTATCCGAGACGGCCTTCATTGAGGGGTCGGCGCCGCAAGGCCGGCCCCTTGGTCTCCTCCTCCTCCGGTGCGGGAGCCGTGTCCTCCAAGGGCACGGCTCCCTCATTTCGTGCGCGAACGCGCGTACCTGCCCTCAGGGTACGGCGGTCCCATCGCGGATCATTCCGCTGCCCGATACGCTCTTGACGCGTGGGCGCATGCACCACATGCTGCTCTCGCCATGAACGGACTCGATGAAATTCGGCTGAGAAAGGAGGTAGGAACACATGACTCGGGCCATCCAACTGCTCGTCAGCAGGCTGCCCGCAATCGTCCGAGCGCTACGGACCGAGGATCGCGGTCAAACGTTGGTCGAATACGCACTTCTTCTCTTCTTCCTTGCGATCGTCGTCATCGCCGCGCTCCTGGTTCTGGGCCCGACGGTCAGCGCGATCTTCCAGTCGGTCAACGACCAGATCTGAGCTTTGCCGCTTGACATCGCTCGGGGCCAACCCATCGTACCGGGGCCCGATGATCCGCATAGGACCATCGGCTGATAGAAGCGCCCGCATGCGTACCGTACGCTGCGGGCACCAAATCCTGAGGAAAGGAGGTAACTGGCACATGATTTCTCTTATCAGCAATCTTTTCTCGTATCTGCGAAGCCGTGACGAGGAAGGCCAGACGCTCGTCGAGTACGGCCTGCTGCTGGCCCTCATCGCGATCGTCGTGATCGCCGTGCTCATCCTGCTCGGCCCGGCCATCTCTGGCATCTTCCAGTCGGTGAACGACCAGCTCTAGTCTCGGTCCTCACTGAAAGCACGAACCCCCGCGGGACTCCCGCGGGGGTTCTGCTATGTCCATTTCGGTGCGGAACGGATTCGGTAGTACCGGCCCGGAGTAGCCCACAAGTCGGGTCGAAAGCGCGGGACGGCGACCCCTAGACTGTTGACCGCAGTCACAATACTGCTCTGCGCGTCCTCATCCGAGAATCACCACACCCGAGCCGAAGGGGTACATATCCGTGAAGCGATCGAATCGCCTCGTCATCCTGGTCGGAGTGCTGCTCGCCGTACTGGCCTTCGTCGGGATGGTCATTCTCCTGAACTCCGCGTCGCGCGGCGACACGCATGATCGAAGACTGCCACCGACCGAAGGTGCTCGTTGCCAAGCAGGACATCAACATCGGCGACAAGGTGACCCCCGCCATGGTGGACCTCAAGGAGGTCGACCCCAGCGCCGTCGATGGCACGCCGATTGGCGACCCATCGCTGCTCCGGGACCGGGTCGCGCTGTTGAGGTGCCGAGGGCGCGCAGGTCAACTGCCGAGACCTTCGGCTGGATCGGCCTACATGCAGGATCGATATCACTGGACAGCTGAAGTCCGGCGAGAAGGCGATCGCCTTCCAGGTCGACTCGGTGACTGGTATCGACTTCCTCATCAAGCAGGGTGACTATCGTCGATGTCGTCTTGGGCGCGACGATCACCGGTCCTCCAGCCGACGGCAGACTCTGCCGCGAATCCGGACGCACCACAGCGGTTTGAGGTGGTCGCCGGGCTCGAGAGCGCGAGGACGGTGAAGACCGTTCTGCAGGCCAAGCGCGTCCTGTATGTCAGCGACACCAAGCTCCAGCCGCAAACGGCGCAGGCCACTCCGACGCCGAGCTCCGGGGCAACCTGCCGCGCAGCCAGCGCCGATCGACCGTGTGGTGGTGGTCATCGCCGGCACCGACGCGGACGCGGAGCTGATCAAGTTCGCCCAGAACGACGCGAGCGTCATCGGCCCGCTGACCGTGGTGCTCCGCAACGACAGAGGACAAGGCCGTCGAGAAGACCCTGGGCCTGACGATCGACAGCCTCGTCGAGCGCTACGCGGTGCCGATCCCCGACATCGTCCAGAACCTGAAGAAGGTCAAGTAGTCCCCCGGATCAACTCTCCAGGCCAACCGCCCGCAGGAGCCACCACGTGATCAAGGTCCTCATCGTCGACGACATCGCAGAGACGCGCGAGCATCTCTCGAGACTGCTCAGCTATGAGCAGGAGATCGACGTGGCCGCCCTTGCAGGCTCCGGCGAGGAGGCGATCCGGCTGGCCATGGAGCTCCGCCCGGACGTCATCGTGATGGACATCAACATGCCGGAGATGGATGGGATCGCCGCCACCGAGCTGATCTCGGAGCGGCTCCCATCCTCGGCGATCATCATGATGAGCGTCCACGGCGAGGCGGAGGACCTCAAGCGGGCCATGCTGGCGGGGGCGCGCGAGTTCCTCGTCAAGCCGTTCAGCGGCGACGAGTTCAGCACCAGCATCAAGCGGGTGCACGAGCGCGAAGCCGGCCGGCGGGCGCAGTTCCAGACCGCCGTGCTGGTTCCACCCGAGGATGCTGCGGCGAGCGACCCCGAGGATCATCAGGTGATCGCCATCTTCTCGCCGAAGGGCGGGTCGGGTCGCACCACCATCGCCACCAATCTCGCGCTCGCCCTGCACAAGGAGACCGGCTCCCGTGTCTGCCTTGTCGACGCCAACCTGCAGTTCGGCGACGTGGGCGTACTCCTGAACCTCAACCCCAAGAACCGATCCGTCATGGATGCGATGGAGTCGGGTGATCCCGATGGCGACCTGATCGATTCGGTGGTCATCAATCACTCGACCGGCATTCGGGTGCTGCTTGCTCCGCCCTCTCCGGAAGGCGCTGATCTCATCACCCCGGCCTACCTGCGCAAGATCGTTGACCACCTCAGGACGACCCATGACTATGTTGTGGTTGATCTGCCGTCCGGCCTGACCGATCATTCCCTGACAGTGATGGATGCCGCAGACACGATCCTGGTGATTGCCGCCCTCGAGATCACGACCATCAAGAACGTGCGTCTCTTCCTCGAGGTGGCCGACCAGCTCGAGTACGACCGTTCCAAGGTGCGGCTGGTGATCAACCGATCCGACTCCGCGCAGGGGATCCGAATCGGCGACGTCGAGGCGTCAATCCGGCGACCGATCGACGGAACCATCGTGTCTGACGGCCGGCTGGCTGTCCTCGCGGTGAATCGCGGAGTGCCGTTCGTCGTATCACATCCAGAAGCCACCCTGTCTCGCGACATCGTCAAGCTCGCCCGCACCATCGCCGGTGAGCCAAGCCACGCCAGAGCTGAGAAGCCCGCGAAGCGCGGACTCTTCGCACGCCGCTGATGGAAGGACTGCAGCCATGTCATTGCTGAAGAGGATCGAGCGGGCCCGTCCCGCAGCTGAAGGAGAGGTACCGGTCGCAGCCGTCGTGCCGTCTCCCGCCGCGCCGGCACCCGGCCCCGGCGGACAGCCCCCGGCTCTGCCGCCAACCGCCAACCCGCCTTCGACGGTCGCTCGCCCGTTCCTGGGCTCGCTGCCTGCACGCGAGTCCTTCCGCGAGGCGAAGTACCGAGTTCAGAACCGGATGATCAATGAGCTCGACCCGAAGCTCGACCTCTCCAACCAGGTTGAGGTCCGGCGTCAGATCGAGGAGCTCTTCGGCAAGATCGCGGACGAGGAGGGCCTGGCCCTCACCCGCGCCGAGCGCGTGCGGATGCTCGAGCAGATCACGGACGAGATCCTGGGCCTCGGCCCGCTCGAGCCGCTCCTGCGCGACGACACGATCACCGAGCTCATGGTCAACGGGCCGCAGCAGGTCTACATCGAGCGCGAGGGTCGACTGGAGCTGACGAACGTCACGTTCCAGAACGACGAGCACGTGATGAAGATCATCCAGCGCATCATCGCGCCCATCGGCCGTCGCGTCGACGAGTCGAGCCCGATGGTCGACGCCCGCCTGGCCGATGGCTCCCGCGTGAACGCGATCATCCCGCCGCTCAGCCTGGTCGGGCCGGTCATCACCATTCGAAAGTTCTCGGCCACGCCGTTCACCGTTGAGGACCTGATCCGCTTCGGCACCGCGACGCCCGGAGATGTTCGAGTTCCTGGAGGCCTGCGTGAAGGCCCGCCTGAACATCTTCGTCGCCGGCGGCACCGGCTCCGGCAAGACGACCATGCTCAACATCCTCTCGTCGTTCATTCCCGACGACGAGCGCATCGTCACGATCGAGGACGCGGCCGAGCTCCAGCTCCGGCAGGAGCACGTCGTGACGCTCGAGGCCCGTCCTTCGAACATCGAGGGAAAGGGCGCGGTCCCGATTCGCGAGCTCGTGCGCAACGCACTGCGCATGCGCCCCGACCGCATCGTCGTCGGAGAGTGCCGTTCCGCTGAGGCGCTCGACATGCTCCAGGCCATGAACACCGGCCATGACGGCTCGATGTCGACCGGCCACGCGAACACCCCACGCGACATGCTCTCCCGTCTCGAGACGATGGTGCTGATGGCCGGCATGGACCTGCCACTCAAGGCCATCCGGGAGCAGATCGCATCCGCCGTCGACCTGATCGTCCACCAGAACCGCCTCAAGGATGGCTCGCGCAAGATCGTGAACATCACCGAGGTCCAGGGGATGGAGGGCGACGTGATCGTGATGCAGGACATCTTCGTCTTCGAGCAGACCGCGGTCGTCGAGGGCAAGATCCAGGGCAAGCTGCGGCCAACCGGCATCCGCCCCAAGTTCGTCGAGAAGTTCGAAGTGCACGGAATCCACCTGCCGCCGAACGTCTTCGGCTCACCCTTCTAGGAGGGGTCACACGACCATGGGCATGCTGCCGTTCCTGATTGCCGGCGTCGCCGCCGGCGCGGTCCTCCTCGTCACCATCGGCGTCGCCATGAGCGGCGGAGGCGGCACCGTCGCCTCGCGGCTCGAGAAGTACGCTTCCGCTGGCGGAATGGACCGTGCGACCGGCGAGCCTGCCGAGCGGGAATCGGCGGTCGTCGCGGGGCTCACCCGGGCGATCGAGGGTCAGGATCTCGCCGCGCGCCTCTCCACGGACATCGCTCGCGCGGACCTCAAGCTCAAGCCTGCCGAGTTCCTGGTCATCTGGGCGATCACGCCCATCGCATTCGTCGTGGTCGCGTTCATCATCGGGTTCATCTTCCCGGCGTTCCGGAACCCGATCGCCCTCCTGGTCTTCTTCGTCCTCGGCGCCTTCGCGCCGCGCTGGTACCTGAAGCGCCGGCAGGCAAAGCGGCTCGACAACTTCAACAAGCAGCTGCCCGACACGATCACCCTGCTCGCGAACTCCCTCCGCGCCGGGTCCTCGTTCCTGCAGGGCATGGAGCTCGTGACGCGCGAGTCGGGGCCGCCGCTGGCCACCGAGTTCGACCGGGTCATTCGCGAGATGAGCCTGGGCATGTCGCTGACCGGCGCCCTGAACAACCTCGTCCGGCGCGTCGCCTCCGAGGATCTCGAGCTGATGGTCACGGCCATCGTGATCCAGACGCAGGTCGGCGGTAACCTCGCGACGGTCCTGGACGCCATCGCGTTCACGATCCGCGAGCGCGTCCGGATCACTGGGGAGATCCAGACGCTCACCGCCATGCAGCGCTACAGCGGCTACGTCCTCATGCTGCTGCCGGTCGCCCTCGGCGCGATCCTGTTCCTCATCAGCCCCAACCTACATGGGCAAGATGCTCGACAAGCCGCCGGAGATGCTTCGGCCTTCCGCTGGGCGTCATTCTTCTTCGCGGTCGGCGGGCTCAGCATGTTCGGCGGCTATCTGCTGATCCGCCGCATCGTCGATATCAAGGTGTAGTGCAGATGCCACCCGAAATGATCATCGCCGCGATCGCGGCGGCTGCCGTTCTCCTCGTCACGTTCGGCCTCGCCGTCCGGCCGCCGCAGGACGCCGTCCAGCAGCGACTGGCGCAGCTGGTCGTCGCTCCCCAGACGCTCGAGGAGATGGAGCTGCAGCAGCCCTTCTTCGAGCGCACGGTGCGACCGATGATCAAGCGGCTCTCCACGGTCGGGCCGCAGAGGCGGCGACCAGGGTGGCGTCATCGCACGCACCGAGGCGCGCGCTCGAACGGGCCGGCTACCCGGGCGGCCTCCGCGGCGCCGACTGGGTCGGCGTCAAGCTCCTCGCCGCGATCGTCCTGGGCATCGTGCTGCTCCTCGTCGGACTCCTGCTGGGCGGCATCACCGCTCGGGTTCCTGTTCGGCGTCGTCGGTGCTGATCTTCGGCTACGTGATCCCCGAGTACTGGCTTGGCAAGAGCATCGCGAAGCGCTCGCTCGAGATGGTGCTCCAGCTGCCGGATGCCCTGGACCTGCTGATCATCTCGGTGGAGGCCGGGCTGGGTTCGACGCGGCCCTGGCCAAGGTGGTCGAGAAGATGGAGGGGCCGCTCGTCGACGAGTTCCGGCAGGCGCTGGCCGAGGTCCGCATGGGACGAACCCGGCGCGATGCCCTCCGCGACGTGGCCAAGCGAGCCGATGCGCAGCCGATCACCAACTTCATCGGCGCCATCGTCCAGGCCGAGCAGCTTGGCGTGCCGATCGCGCAGCGTGCTCCAGGTCCAGTCGCAGCAGCTTCGCATCGAGCGCAGGCAGCGCGCGGAGGAGGCTGCCGCCAAGGCCCCGATCAAGATGCTCTTCCCGATGGTCGGCTGCATCTTCCCGACTATCTTCATCGTCATCCTGGGACCCGCGATCATCACGGTCGTGAAGGGCGTCGGCATCTGAGATGCAGCCGGCGCTACGGCCGGCAGTCCTCCTCGTCGACGACGATCTCACCCTCCTGTCCGTCCTCTCGAGGCGGGTCGCGCGCGCCGGCTATTCGGTCATAACCGCATCGTCTGGGCCGGCGGCGCTCAGCTGCTGCGAGGCTCATGGCCGTCGCTCGTCATCGTCGATCTGATGATGCCTGGCATGGACGGCTTCGAGCTCTGCCGACGGATCAAGCAGCTGGCCGACCTGCCGATCATCGTGCTTTCAGCCGTCGACGCGTCCGAAGCGAAGGTGAGCGCCCTCGAGCTCTACGCCGAGGATTACATCACCAAGCCATTCGATCCGGACGAGCTGGTTGCTCGCGTGCAGCGAATACTTCGACGAGCACCCATCGGCAGCCCCTCGCTCCGCCTGGACGGCGGCGAGATCGAGATCGATCTGGCCACGCGGCGGATGGTCACGCCCCGCCGGGGCGCAGCAGCTGACCCGCATCGAAGCGCGGCTGCTGGGCGTCCTTGCCGCCTCCATCGATCGTGTTGTACCCACCGATCTGCTCCTCGACCGCGTCTGGTCGGAGGCGGATGGAGCCGAGCCGTCCTACGTGTGGGTCACTGTTCGGCGACTTCGACGCAAGCTCGAGGAAGACCCGGATCGGCCTCGACACCTGCTCACCGAGCGGGGCATTGGCTATCGGCTCGCGTCGCTCGGCGGTCCCGCAGTCGCCGCCGGCTGAGCCGGTGGATCGCGTTGGCACCTCTCTGCGGCTCCTCGCGCTCCTGCTCATCGTCAGCCTGCCGCCCCTGATCGCGTTCGGCGCGGTCATCGCATTCGGCGGCGACGCGATCGCCGGTATGGGTCGAGGGACGCTGTTCGCCTTCATCGGCCTCTTGGGGCTGGCCTGGGCAGGCATCGTTGCCATCATCGCCTCACGAACATTCGGACGAGAGGTCGGTGCGCTGGTGGAGCTCGCAGAGCGCGGTGGTCCCGGCACTGCAGCCCCCGCCGGCGACCCATCGGCCGGGGGCGAGGCGTATCGACGCCTGGCGTCATTGCTTGCGGAGCGAGATCGGCAGATGCGGGAGCTCGCCACGGAGGTGGCGGCCGCCCCGGTGAGCGAGGACCTGCGCGCGGTTGCCCGACACGTTGTGAAGGCGTGCCAGCAGGTGACGGGGGACGAGGCCTGGAGCCTCGTGGTGCTGAGCAGTCCCGAGAAGGCACTCAGACGGGGCGTCTATGGTCCGACCGATGGTCCCCGTCCCCTCGAGGACCTGCATGCGTGGGCGACCACCGCCGAGGTGCCAGACGGGTCGAACTCGCCGGTGCGTTTCGTGGATGGGCCCTGGGGCGCCTTCGTTGTAGTCGATGTCACCACGGAGGGAGAGCTGCGTGCCATTCTCCTGGCGCCATGGGAGGGTCGGCCGGAACCCAACCCGGTCGAACGGAGCCTTGTGACGCTGCTCGCGCAGCATGCAGCCACTGCCCTTGAGCACGGGCTCCTCTACACGCGGCTTCGGCAGCAGGCCCACGAGCTGACGCGTCTCGCCGGAGTGCAGGCTGACTTCCTTCGTGGCGTCACCCACGACCTGCAGACGCCTCTGACGAGCATCTCGGCTCTCGCCACCGAGCTGCGGGACGGGGAGACGCTCTCGCCGGAAGCCAGCGGCGACCTCGAGGCGATTGGCTACCAGGCCGATCGCATGCGCCGGATGGTCGCTCAGCTGCTTACGATGTCCGGTCTCGAGGCGGGCGCCATCGAGCCGCGCCGCGAGGTCTTCCGTGCTCGAACCAATCGTGCAACGGACGTGGACGTCGCTCCGCGCCGAACGAGGGTTCGATCTTCGCATCGAGGGACCAGACCGCCTGGCGGTGGGTGACCCCGACCGTTTCGAGCAGGCGCTGTGGGCGGTCCTCGAGAATGCCGTCAAATACAGTCTGGACGGTTCGCCGATCGAGGTCGTGCTGACGTGCCGGCCGGCCACGCCGGCGGATCGCGCAGCGAAAAGCGCCGTGGTCGAGGAGGTCGCCGTGACCGATCACGGGGTGGGCATGGATCCAGAAACCGCCGCCCATGCCTTCGATCGCTTTTACCGCTCGGAGGCGGCACGCCGCCTCGCACCGGACGGCAGCGGTGTGGGCCTCTACACAGCTTCCCGGCTCATCGCGCTGATGGGCGGCAGCATTTCAGCAAGCTCGATACCAGGTGCCTCCACGACGCTGAGAATCGTTCTGCCCGCCGAACCTGCGGCGGCGGACTGACGGAAGTACCAGTAGAACCCCCTTTCGCCGACTACTGTGCAAGGTGACCTGCAAGGTCGCGCCGGTACGCTCCGGGCCTAGATTGACTCCTAATGGGTGGTAAGCAGTGAATTTCATCTGGCGTATGCGAGCCAAGCGCACCAAGCGCGGCCAGGGAATGGTCGAGTTCGCACTCGTGTTGCCTCTGCTGGCACTTCTGCTGCTGCTTGCCCTCGACTTTGGACGCGTCTTCTTCGGCTGGGTCGGGCTGCAAAACGCGGCACGTATCGGTGCGAGCTACGCCGCGATGTACCCGGAGGCCTGGGCCGCGCCGGGCGACGCCGCCAAGAAGGCCCAGTACGTCGCCAACATCCAGGCGGATGCGGCGGGGATCAACTGCACCCTTCCGAATCCGCTGCCCGCGCCCACGTTCCCGAATGGCACCGCGATCGGCGAGGACGCCGTCGTGGCCTTCACGTGCAACTTCGACCTGATCACGCCGTTCTTCTCCCAGATCATGGGCAATCCGATCCAGCTGGACGGCCGCGCCGTCTTCGCCATTCGATCCGGAGACTTCGCGGGACCCGCGGGGTTGGCAACCCGCCACCTCCTCCCCCGCCAGCGTGCCACGTCGTGCCTCAAATGGTGAACCGCACCGTCGCTCAGGCGCGCAACGACTGGGCAGTCACGGCCGGATTCACGGGCCGTTACGCCTGCCACAGGCAAGGACACGGAGGTCGTCAGCGCCCAGGCCACGTCCCCGGCATCGAATGCAGGAGACTGTATTGACCCCGGCAGCTCGGTGACCATCATGTCGGCCCCCGCCGGGCGCCTGCCCCGCCGGTCAGGCGAAGGTCTGCCAGCCTCGTGGGGCTGCTGGTGTCGGCCGCCCGGAGCAAGTGGTCGGCCGATGGGTTCACCGGTTCGTTCAGCCCGAATGGCCAGAACGGCGATACCGTCCTTGGTCAGACGACAAGCCCAGCCTCATCGCCGGGCGACTGCCGACCGCTCACGACCACGGTGACGGTGACGCATGGCCCGCCGCCAACGCCACCACCTCCTCCGCCGTGCAAGGTCCCGAACTTCATCAGCACGGCCTCGGGTGGCGCCCAGGCGTTGTGGACGACCGCCGGCTTCACGACCACCGTCAGCTTCAAGCAGGTGAACAAGCTGCCCTACACCATCGGTTTCCAGTCCCTGGTCAGCGATAGCTTTGTGGTCTGCACGTCGAGCGTGCAGGTAGGTCCATGAGGTCGATGCGCGACGCACGGACCAGGGGGCAGAGCATGGTTGAGTTCGCGCTGATCCTGCCCATCCTGGTGCTGATCCTGATCGGCATCTTCGACGCGGGGCGAGCCATCTACGCCTACAACACGGTCTCGAACTCGGCTCGCGCAGGCGCGCGGGTCGCGATCGTCGACCAGAACACGGCGCCGATCAAGGACGCGGCCAAGAAGAAGGCCGCTGGCCTGGGCCTCACCGATAGCGATGTGACGGCGACTGTCTGCACGACGCTCGCGTGCCCGGTAAGCGTGACGGTCGTCTACGACTTCACGCCGGTGACGCCCATCGTGGGCGATCTCTTCAACCCACAGATCAGCTCGACGGCATCGATGCCGATGGAGCGGAAGTACGTCTCGCCATGACGACCATTTATAGGCGCTTGCGCCAGAGGAGAATCCCGTGCTCGCTCGACGCTCGACAGCACGCAGCGAGCAGGGACAGGTCCTGGTCATCGTTGCGGTTGGGGCTTCTTGGCCATGATCGCGATGGTTGCCCTCGTGGTCGACGGTGGCCACGCCTGGGGCCAGCAGCGTGAGGCGCAGAACGGCGCCGATGCCGCGTCCGAGGCAGGAGCCGTGCGCCTCGCCCAGAACCTGCCCTTCATCGCCGCCAGCAAGACGCAGCCGTACAACGACTCGGCTGTCGCCGCAGCGGTCGCCGACAAGGCCACTGATAACGCGATCGTGGTCGGGCAGGCGATCTACACCAACTTCGCGGGCGACCCGCTGCCCGGCGCCGATAGTGGTCGGCTCGCTCGGCAACGTGCCGCCTCCCGCCGCCGCGGCCGGCGTCCAGGTGAAGGCCGACAAGGGCTTCGATACCTTCCTGGCGGGCGTCATCGGCATGGCCAGACCATGACCGCTCACGCGCAGGCCACTGCTGTCTCCGGCTACCTCGACACCCTGCCTTTGAACAGCACGATTCCCGTCACCTTCCCGGTCAC